>JAJCYV010000001.1 GCA_029262695.1 Chloroflexota bacterium
GTGAAGTCGCCGACCTTGCCGAAGGCGTCCGGCGAAGTTATGTCGTTGCCAGAGCTTCAGTTGGCGTCGCCGCAGAGCAACACTTTCAGGTCGAAGTTGGTGCGGTCCCAGTAACTGACCACCGGATTGCCGGTCCCGTCCAGTGCCAGCGACGTGTACCTGCCGACTAGGCCAGCCGTATCAGGTGAAGTGATGACGTTGCCCGAGGTGCAGTTGGCGTCACCGCAGTGCAGCATCTTCAAGTCGGAGTTGGTGGCGTCATGGTAGCTGACGACGGGGCTACCGCTTCCGTCCAGCACCACCGACGTCCAAGTGCCCACCAAGCCAGCCGTATCAGGCGAAGTAACGACGTTGCCAGAGCTACAGTTGGCGTCGCCGCAGTGCAACACCTTCAGGTCGGAGTTGGTGGCGTCATAATAGCTCACCACGGGGTTGCCGCTACTGTCCAACGCCAGCGACGTGTACGTGCCGATTTGGCCGGCAGTATCAGGAGAGGTGACAACGTTGCCCGAGTTGCACGTGGGGTCGCCGCAGTGGATCAGCTTCAGGTCGAAGTTGGAAGAGTCATAGTAGCTGACGACGGGGTTCCCGCTGCCATCCAGCGCCAGCGAAGTGTGAGAGCCGACAACACCGACGGTGTCTGGGGAAGTGATGACGTTGCCCGAGCCGCAGTCGGGGTCACCACAGCGGAGGACCTTCAGGTCACCATTGGAGCTGTCGAAGTAGCTGACCACCGGGTTGCCGCTACTGTCCAGCGCCAGTGACGTGAACTTGCCGACCTCGCCCGCCGTGTCGGGCGAGGTAATGCTGTTGCCAGCAGCCACGACCACCCCCGCCAACAGCGCCCCCAAGAGGGCAAGCGTCACCACGGCGGCGGTGAGCGGGGCTATTAGAGAACGAGACCGTAGAACAGCGCGTCCAGTAGAGGACATGCCACACCCCCAATGTATACGGTCATTATAGTCAACTGAGAAGGCGCGTCAACGAATGGGGCCAGGGGCTAGCGCTGGTTGAACTCGGGCTTGCGCTTCTCACGGAAGGCGGCGATGCCTTCGCGGGCGTCCTTGTGGTGGTCGGAGATCGCCGTCTTGGCGGCGATGTCGTCCAGCGCGTGCGCGAACGTCTGCTCCGCGGCGTTGTAGACGCTGCGCTTTAGCAGCCGCATCGCCACCTGAGGGCCGTCCGCCAGCTCGCGCGCCAGCTCCAGCGAGCGCTCCATCAACCCCTCCGGCGGCACCGTCTCGTGCACGAGTCCCAGCTCCAGCGCCTCATGGCCGGAGACGATGCGGTTGCGCATCAGGAAGTCCATCGTCTTCGGCAGGCCCATCATCTGCAGCAGCAGGAACTGCCCGCCCTCGTCCGGCATCAGGCCGAAGCGCAACGTGCCGCTGCCCAGCCGCGCCTCCGTCGAGGCGATGCGGAAGTCGCACGACAGCGCCAGTGAGAGGCCGGTCTGGATCGCGACGCCGTTGACCGCGGCGATCGAGAGCTTGTCCAGGTTGCGCACCGCCAGGTTCAGCGTCTGCGAGAGCACTCTTAGCCCCTCGTAGGTGCCGATCGGCGTATCGTGGCCGGCGTTGATGTCCGGCATCAGCGGCTGCGCGCCGGTCCCGCTCAGCGGCCGGCCCGTGATGTCGTCGCCGGCCGAGAAGGCGCGTCCGGAGCCGGTGATGACGACGACCCGGACTGCGTCGTCCATCTGCGCCTGCGACAGGATCTCGATCAGGTCGCGCTTGAGTCCCTGCGTCATGCCGTTGAGCCTGTCCGGCTGGTTGAACGTGACGGTGACGATCCCGGGGTCCTGGACCGCCACGTCGAATCCCCGAAATGTGCCCTTCTGCATGATCGGCCTCCTCGTACTGACTGAGCACGACGGATTATACGCGAGTAGAATGGGCGGCGATGTCAGACTCCGAGATGTTCCTCCAGTCCCTGCGCAACCGCATCCGCGCCATGAACACGATCTGGGAGCGCGCGATCAGCGACATGACACTCGATCAGGTGAACCACCACGAGCGTGACAACGTCCTGCCGATCGCCTTCAGCTTTACCCACTTCATGCGCGCGCAGGACCAGTCGATCAGCGCTCCGTTCCTGCAGGAGCAGCCGCTCTGGGTAACCGGCGGCTGGGCCGAGAAGACCGGCGTCACCGTCGACGCTCTGGGCCGCGAGGAGACCGTCGAGGAGATGCAAGCGCAGCGCATCGGTGACCTCGACGCCTGGGTTTCTTACCAGTCCGCCGTCATCGCCCGCACGGACGAGGTGCTGGAGACGGTCACGCCGGAGATGCTGGCGCAGGTCATCATCCCGCAGCTGCCGCCGAACATGCAGAACATCTTCTGCGGCATCGTCGTCGGGCCGGGCAACCCGATCCGCAAGCTGGAGGTGCTGGAGTGCTTCGTCTACCAGCACGGCCTGCGCCACATGGGCGAGATCGAGCATGGCCGCGCCCTCGTCGGCCTCGGCGGCATGACCAGCTGACCACGGAGGCCTGATGGAGCCACGCATACAGTACGCGAAGACCAGCGACGGCGTGAGCATCGCCTTCTGGACGCTGGGCGAGGGTGTGCCCTTTGTGCACATCGCGGTGGGGCCATTTGTCCATGCCGACCTTGTTTGGCGGATACCTGGGTTCCGTCCGTGGTTTGAACGGCTCGCTCAGAGGCGGATGGTTGTGCGAGCCGACGCCCGCGGAAGCGGCCTTTCAGATCGGGAAGTTGCCAGCCCTGGCCTCGATGACTACGTCTTGGACGTGCGTGCCGTCGTTGAGCATCTCGACCTGAAGAAACTCATTCTATTCGGGCAGGGATGGGCGGGGCCGGTTGCGATTGCGTACGCAGCTCACTACCCGGAGGAAGTGTCGCATCTCGTCCTCTGGCACGCGTGGTCGCGACCATCGGACGCAAGATCGCCGGAGTTCCGAGGCTTATCGTTGCTCATGGAGTCGAATTGGAAGATGTACACGGAGACGTTCGCCCATTCCGTGTTCGGCTGGTCTGAGGGAGAGGCGTCGCGCGGATGGGCCGAGCTAATGCGGCAGATTGAAACGCCGGAGAGCGTCCGACAGATCATGTCGTCGCTAATGAGCCTCGATGCCTCGCAGCTTTTGCCCAGGGTACGGGCACCGACCTTGGTGCTTCAGCGTCGTGGTGCCTCCGCTCCCGGCCTCGACGTCGCCAGACGGCTGGCCTCGCGCATACCGGGTGCCCGGCTTGCCCTTCTGGAGGGAAGCGAGGGCGCACCGATGCTGGGAGATACAGACGCTGTCCTGGCCACCTTCGCTGACTTCTTCGGTGAGGAAAGGGAGGCATATCCGACGGTCGATCACGCTGGGGGCATCGCCGTCATCCTCTTCGCAGACATCGTCGATTCCACGGCTCTGACGGAGAAGATCGGCGACACCGCCTTCCGCGACAAGGCGCGCGACCTAGACGAGGCGCTGCGGACGATCATCAGCGACGCGGACGGCACGCCGGTCGAGGGGAAGCTGCTCGGCGACGGCGTGCTCGCCGTGTTCACCAGGGCCCGTCAGGCGATCGAGGCGGCGCTCAAGTGTGGCGCGGCTGGTGAGTCCGGCGAACTCCCGCTGCACCTCGGCATCCACGCCGGCGACGTGATCGAGGAAGACGGCAACGTCTTCGGCGGCGCGGTGAACATCGCTGCCCGCGTCGCCGCCGAGTCGGCGCCCGGCGAAGTGCTCGTCTCGCAGACCGTGCGTGATCTGGCACGAACGTCGGCGGGCGTCTCGTTCGAAGACGCGGGCGAGCGCACGCTCAAGGGCGTGTCAGACGTCGTGCGCGTGTGGCGCGTTCACCAGGCCTGACCGCGCCGATGCGTGCGTCACCAGACGTAGGTCGGCCCGCCCATGAGCGGACAGTTCCCGCTGGCGAGCTGCGCATATGCGGTGAGAAAGAGGATCAGGAAGAGTGCGTCGTAGCCATCAAAGTCGTCGTCGCAGTTCACGTCGCCCCAGAACTGCTGGCCGAATGTCATGGGCAGGATATCGACCCCCTGGCCGAACGCCGGGCACCCGTTGCCGCTCGTCAGGGGCAGCGCGCCGGTCCTGCGGAGAGAGCCCAGCACGTCGACCGGGGTGACTTCGCCGTCGCAGTTGAGATCGCCCCACGCTCGATGCACGTACGGGTTCGGGTCGCTGATCATCGAGAGTGTGCTGGCTTCGTGGTTGGCGACGTAGATGAGGCCCTTGTTGGGGTGAGCCACCACATCGTCCGGCTGGAGGCCCACGTCGATGGTGGCGACGACCTGGCCCGTCGTGCGGTTGATGACGCTGGCCGTATCGTTGAGGGCGTTGGCCGTGTAGACCCGGTTCGTGTACCTGTTGAGGGAGATGCCGTTGGGCCCCGTGCCAATGCCCAGATCGATCGTCCTCGGGGCGAGAGAGGCAACGGCCAGCGGTGAGGTGTACAGATCGACGACCGTTACCGTCCCGTCGTAGAAGTTCGTGACCCAGAGACTGCCGGTGTCGGCGTCGATCTCCATGCCGTCCGGCCCGTTCCCGACCGCGATCGTGCCGACTTCGATGTTCGTAGAGGTGTTGATGACGTGGACGATGTCCAGGGCGAAGTTCGAGACGTAGGCGAAGCCGTTGACGCTGTCCACAATGACGCCGCTGGGTTCCCCGCCGACCGCGAGCGTTGCGAAGACCGTATCGGTTGCGGTGTCGATCACTGAGACGGTGCCGGCGCTGTTGTTGGCGACGTAGACATTACCGGTGGACTCATCGCCGTCGATGCCCGTCGGCCCGGCCCCGACCGGGATCGTTGTGATCTCCGGCGTACCCGCGGGGAGCGGCCCCGAGGATCCGAGGGAGGCCGACATGACGAGGGCGGCCAGGAAGTCCGTGGCCAATATCACGAGACCTGAGGCGATGTGGCGGAGATGCATGCCCTGGTAAATGCAGTTGAACCCGCCCGGCTCAACGCTCGAAGCTCCGGCCGGGGTGGATGGGCAGGGGAGGTGGATCGTGTCGACCTGCGTGGTGCCGTCAAATACGCCGATGGCGCCGTCGAAGGCGTTGAGCACGTAGACGAGGCCGCTCCACGGATCGAAAACGACGCTGCTGGGGTGCGAGCCGCCGGAGGGACCGGACACCATCGTTGGTTCGATGCACATCGTCAGGACCAGGTTGTTCGAGATCTCCGGCACGATGTTCAGCGCCATCTGCAGCTCCGCGAAGTCAGTTCCCGTTCCGTTGAGCCGCCCGCGAATCTCGTTGTTGGTGCAATCGATCGGGAACGCCGTCGTGACGGTGATCCTCTGCCCGGTTTGCGTTGCGCCCGGTATTGGTACGTCCGCAGTGTCCAGCAACACGTCGCCGCCGTTGTTGGGATGGATCAGGCGCAGGTGCACATTCTTGTTGGCGACTTCGAGGGCGGTGGCCAGCTTGGTCACCGTCACGGTCACCTTGCGCTGGCTGCCGTTGGGTACCTCCAGAGGATCCGGATCAAGCGTCACGATGGCGTCCCCGGCGCAGCTCACGATGCCCAATCCGATCGCGTTGATGGCCGCGATTCCGAACCCGACCCCGAACTCGACAGACCCTTCGCCAGTGCCCTCTATCTTGTTGTCCACGCACTTGAGCCTGAAATTGACAGTCACCGTAACGAAGGCCCCGGGCTCGGTTCCGGCGGGGATCGCGGCATCCTCGCCCTGGAGGGGTTCAGCGCCTACTCCGGGGATCAGGTTGACCCGGACGCTTCCCCATTCCACATCGGCCGCGGTCACTGGCCCCGTGACCGTTACCGTGAGGTCTGCGCTCGTGCCGTCGAGGATCCGGAGCGGGTCGGGGTCGAACGTGGCCGTGGGGGCGGCCTGGACGCTGGGCGCGAGGCCCTGCGTAAGGACGATCAACACCAGCGCAACGACCGTCGCGACGAAGAAGCGGACTGCGGACATGCTCATGCGGGCCTCCGACTGTGTGACATTAGGCGGCCGCGCCTGTGGGGCGCCCTGGCGGAGCGGTCGCTTGTGGCACTCACAGTCTATGCGCGCAAGCCGCCGGGTCAACTCCGGGCGTCCTGGTGCCTACGCCGCCGGGCCCTCGCCGGCCTCAGCGGCATGGCGAGCTACCCGGGCGTCACCAGACGTAGGTCAGTGCGCCGATATTCGGGCACCCGACCTTGCCGTTGGGGAGGTTGGCCAGGTGGCGGATGAGCGCGAGCGGGTCGTAGCCGTCCAGCTCGTCATCACAGTTGACGTCGCCCCAGACCTGCGTCGCGACGGCCCCGTGCAGTATGTCGACCCCCTGGCCGAACGCCGGGCACTCGTTGCCGTTCGCAAGGGGTAGCGCGCCGCTTGCGCGGAGGGAGCCCAGCACGTCGGCCGCGTCCACCACGCCATCGCAGTTCAGGTCGCCCGCCAGCTGCTGCTCGAACGGGTTTGAGTCGCTGATTAGCGAGAGCGAGTTCACGTCATGGTTGGCCACGTAGATGAGGTCTTTCTTGCCGTGAGCCGCCACTGCGTCCGGCGAGATGCCCACGTCGATGCTGGCCACGACCTGGCGCGTCGTGCGGTTGATGACGCTGGCCGTGTCGCCGTTCGCGTTGGCTGTATAGAGCCGCCCCGTGTACTCGTTGAGGGAGATGTCGATCGGACTCGTGCCGGCGCCCAGGTCGATCGTCGTCGGCGTGAGCGAGGTCACCGCCAGCGGACTCGTGTACAGATCGACGACGCTGACGGTGCTGTCAATGAAGTTCGTGACCCAGAGCGTGCCTGCGTTGTGGTCGATCTCCATGCCGGTCGGTCCGTTGCCCACGTCGATCGTGTCGACCTCGGTGTTCGTAGCGGCGTCGATGACGTGGACGACGTCCAGCGTGAAGTTGGAGACGTAGGCGATCCCGTTAACGCTGTCTACTTTTACTGTCCACGGCTTTCCGCCGACGTTGATCGTCTTGGTGACGGTGTCGGTGTCCGCGTCGATCACGGAGACGGTGCCGTCACCGTTGTTGGCGACGTAGATCTGGCCGCTGGATTCATCGCCGTCGATGCCCTGCGGGCCGGCACCGACCGGGATCGTCGTGATCTCCGGCGCACCGGCTGGAGACGACGTGTCAAACCCGCCGAAGAACATCGCGATCAGCCAGGCGGCCTGGAAGTCCGCGGCGTATATCGCGAAACCCACGGGAAGAAAGCGGAGATACATGCCCTGGTATTTGCAGTTGAACCCGTCCGGCTCAACTCTCGAGGAGCCCGCCGGTGCCGCCACGCACGGCAGGTTGATCGTGTCGATCAGGGTGGCGCCGTCAAAGACGCCGATGGCGCCGTCGAAGGCGTTGAGCGCGTAAGCGTATCCGCTCTCCGGATCGATCACGATGTCGCTGGGGTGCGAGCCGCCGGACGGTACCTGCGAAACCTCCGCATCGACGCATAGCGCCCGGCCCGTCCCGTGGTTCACTCCGTTGTCGGTGAACTCGATAGACAGTTCCGCGTCATCGGTACCGGTGCCGGTCAGCTTTCCGCGTATCTCGTTGTTCGTGCAGCTGATCTCGAACGTCGCGGTCACCGTGCGCTTCTGCCCCACCCGCTTGGCGCCGGGGACTTTTTCGTCCTTCGTGTCCAGCAACGTGTCGTCCAGGACGCCGGGCTGGACGAGGCGGACGTGGATTCTCTTGCTGAACGTCTCTTCTGCCGTGAGATTCTTGGTGATCGTCACGTTCACCTTCTTCGTGCTTCCTTCGGGCACTTCGAGCGGATCCGGGTCGAAGATCACGATCGCCTTGCCCGAGCACGTCACCGTTCCCGACCCGATGGCGTTGCTGTTCGTGCTCCCGAACTCAATCTCGAATGCGACCGAGTTCTCACCCGTTCCCTCGATCTTGTTGTCCACGCACTTGATCGCGAACGTTACTGTCACTGTGATCGTGGTACCCGCCGTCGTTCCGGCAGGGATATCTGCGTCTTCGGCCTGGATCTCCGTGTCGGACAGATCGCCGGGTTCGAGGAGCTCGACATCGATCACACCGGCATCGATTTCCTCCTGGGTCACCGCCTTGTCCACGGTGACCGTCAGAATCTCGGTGCGGCCGTCGAGGATGTTGAGCGGGTCAGGTTCGAACGTGGCGAGGGCGCCTGCATTCACGCTGGGTGCAGTGCCTTGCGTGAGAACGATGACAAGGAGCGCAACGACCGTTGCGGCGAAGAAGCGGACTGCGGAGATTCTCATGCGGGGCCTCCCTGGGTTAGGGCTGACTCGCTCGGGGGGAGACGGCGACAACCTTCGTCGGTCGGGTACACCCCCACAGGAGCGCGAGAGTTGGTGTCCGGAGATTAACGTAAACTGGAGATCGCGTCCAGTGGAGGTCAGGTACCGCCCTACACTGCGCGCCACGCGGCCCCTCCGTCCCCGCCAGGTGGCTCGATAGAGGTGCGGCCGGTGATGGAGTTCGAGTAGACTCTTAGGCCTGATTCAAAGGAGGAGCCATGATCAAAGGACTGCGCATCTCAAGCATCTTCAGCGAGGACGTCGAGAAGCTGCTGCCGTTCTACCGCGACACCGTTGGCCTGGCGGTCGGTCAGGGCGGCGACGGCTTCTACGTGCTGGGTGACGTCAACGGCCCCGTGCTGGGGCTGGGCACCCACAGCGAAGTCCGCGGCAACGCTACGGACCAGTCGCGACACATCGTCGGCTTCGACTCCGACGACATCCAGGGCGACTACCAGCGCCTGAAGGCCGCCGGCGTCGAGTTCATCGAAGAGCCGAACCGGCAGGGTGGCGACGGCCCGCAGATCGCGACGTTCAAGGACCCGGAGGGCAACCTCATCCAGCTGCTGCAGTTCTAGCGGCGCGCGAAACGCGAACCTGGCCCCGCGGCTTCGTCGCTACTCAGTGCGGATGACGTTCGTGCGGGCGATCAGGTCGTGCAGACCGCGGTTGTCCTGGCGGAGGGCGATCATCAGGAAGCCGACGAAGAGCACGATCGCCGAGACCCAGTAGCCGACGTAGCGCAGGGTCGCCTTGTCGATCTGCACCTGCTCGCCCGCCTCGTCGACAACCTTGAGCTTCATCAGCACCTTGCCCGGCGTCGCACCCGCCGCCGTCCAGAAGCCGATCGTGTACGTCGCGCCGATCAGAATACCCAGGAACCACGGTGGATCGATGACGGCCGCGACCACCGCTCCGATGACGATCAGGACCACGAGGTCGATCAGCCAGGCCACGAAGCGCACACCGAACGCCGCGGCCACGCCGCCACCCATCTGGTGTCCGCAGGCGGCGCAGTAATTCGATCCGGTTGTCAGCGCCGCGCCGCAATTCGGGCAGAAATTCGCTTCGGCAGTCATTGTTGCTCCCTACTTTCACCGAACGGCCACCAACGATCAAGGACTGAGAGACCCGCTCTCCGGGGCCGTTCGGCAGTACTTAACTGTTCAGCTTTGGCGAAGAGCGCCCCGTGGCCGTAACGGAGCGTGTTTACCGTCCTCTAACAGAGTGGCGGCTCATCTTTCAGGGGCCGCCGGAGGGAAGTATGATTAGATTGATGAGGCTCCTGCCACTGACACTGCTTGTCCTGACCGCGCTGGCCCTTGTTGCCTGTAGCGGCGCCAGCGGCTCAGACAGCGCCAGCGGTGATCCATCCGCTGGTGACGACCTCTTCGTCTCGAACGGGGCGCAGGTGCTCTCCGCCTCGGCTGAGCGGTTCGAGCAGGAGATCGCGTCCCTCGAGGGCGGCTTGGAGATGACCGTTGCGGCCGACGGCATGGACTTCGGCGTCGACGCTGACTTCGCCTTTGAAGCGCCCGACAAGATGTACATGGCGATGACGATGTCCGGCGACGATGGCAGCGGCTTCAGCCTGAGCGACTTTGGTACGACGGAGCTACTGGTCCGCGACGGCGTCTACTACTTCTCGATGCCCTTGTTCGGCGGCTGGGTGTCGATGTCGCTGGACAGCATGGGCCTGACCGGCGCCGACCTCCAGGAGTTCGAGGATATGCTTTCCACTGACGTGGCGTTCGACTACCAGGCGCTCGTCGACGCTTTCGGCGGCGTAGAATTCGCCGGCGAGGAAGAAGTGGACGGGCGCGACATGCTCCACTACAGCGTCTCAGCGGAACTGGCGGACACCCTCGCGGCGCTCTCCGGAACGTTCGACTCGGCCGCAGGTGGCGTTGACCAGCTTCCGGTCGGTGAGGTGAGCGGGCCGATTACGATGGACATCTGGATTGGTGCCGACGATTATCTGCCGTACCTGATGACGATGGACGTCAGCCTGTCAACGTCAGAGGACGGCGATCTGTCGCTCGACATGACGATGCACATCGACGCCTACAACGGCGACGTCACGATCCCGGACGCGCCGGATGACGCGACCTCGTTCGCTGACCTGTTTGGCGGCGAAGACGGCGACGACCCCTTCGGCTTCGGCGACTTCTTCGAAGCCCCCTAGCGCTCAGCCGGTGTAGGCGGCGCTTTCGCTCCGCGTTCGCCGGAGTGCGTCCTCGTCCAGCTCGATGCCAAGCCCAGGCGTGTCCGGGAGCTTGATCCAGCCCTCGTCATCGGGCTCGATCGTTCGCGTCAGCATGAAGTCTCGGCGTTCGGTCGTCCACTCGGGCGGGTCGAACGGGAACTCGATGAACGGCGCGCCGGACGTGCCCGCCGTGAGCTGCAGGTTCGCCATCAGGCCGATGCCGTTGCCCCACGTGTGCGGCGTGAACGTCTTGCCGGCAGCCGCCACTTCACGCGCCAGGTGCCGGAGGCCGCTGATTCCCATCGTAAACACGCAGTCGGGCTGGAAGACGTCCAGGCACTCGCGCCGCAACAGCTCGCGGAACTCGTACGGCTCGCGCGTTACCTCGCCGCCGGCGATCGGGACCGACGTTTCCTGCCTCAGTGCGGCGTGGCCCTCGTAATCGCCCCGGTCCAGTGGCTCCTCCATCCAGTGGACGCGCTCGTCCTCGAGGCGGCGCGCCACCTTGACCGCGGTGGCCAGCTCCCAGGGCGGGCTCGTGTCCCAGGGCATGCGCCAGCCCTGGTTGCAGTCGACCATCAGCTCCAGCGAATCGCCCACGGCGTCGCGGACGGCGCTCACGGCCGCCAGGTTCTCTTCCAGTGTGTCGTCGCCGATCCGCAGCTTGAGCGCTGTGAAGCCGCGCTCGACGGCTGCCCGCGCCACGCGGGTCATCTGCCTGGGTGTGCGGCGGACGCCGGTCGAGGCGTAGGCGCGGATGCGGTCGGTGGTGCCGCCCAGCATTCGCCAGACGGGCTCACCGCGTGTCTTGCCGGCGAGGTCCCAGAGCGCGGCGTCCAGCGGCCACGGGCGGCAGGCGTGAAAGCCGATGTTCGACAGGACCGTGTAATGACGGTCGATGTCGAGCGGGTCCTGACCGACGAAGTAGCGCGCGAAGCCGGCGAACCCGTGCATCGCGTCGCCGGAGCCGATGCCGACGCGGCCCTCGTCGTCGTGCACGCGGACGATCGTGCAGGGGAAGAGTTCGCGCGGCACGGGGTCCCACGATGCGGGGAACGGTGGCTCCAGCGGTAGCTGGTGGTGCGAGATCTCGATACTCTTGATGCGGCTCATTTGCTGGAGACAACCGTAAACGTCCGCGCGGCGGCAGGGAAGCGCCTCGCGCTCGCGTTGCGCTCGCGTTGACTGATTAGCACGTACGTTCTACGATGTAACCCGAGGAATGTGGCCTGTGAAGAGATTGTCGATTATCTTGGTGATAAGCCCATTGCCCGCTCATGGCGGGCTGTCCGTAGGATTCAGAAGGAGAAACCCATGAAAGTCGTATTCCTCGAAGAGGTCGAAGGCACCGCGCGCACCGGCGACGTGAAGAACGTCGCCGACGGCTTCGCGCGCAACTACCTCTTGCCCCGCAAGCTCGCCGCCCCGGCGACGGAGCATTACATCGCCGTCGCCGGACAGAAGGCGACGAAGGAAGCAAAGCGCCAGGACCGCGTGGACGGCGAGGCCCGAGAGCGCCTGCTCCCCCTCATCGACGGCCAGGAGATGACGATCGAAGTCCTCGTCGGCGAACAGGGCAAGCTCTTCGGCTCCGTCACAACGCGCGACATCGCCGAGCGGCTACATAAGGACACCGGCGTCGAACTGGAGCACAGGCAGGTCTCCCTCAACCAGCCGATCCGCGAGATCGGCACGCACGAGGTGCCGGTCAAGCTCACCCGCAACGTCATCGCCAACATCACCGTCAACGTTCATCCGGAGGGTGGCATGCCCGAGCCGGAACCTGAGCCAGAACTCGAGCCCGAAGCACCCGAAGCTGCGAGCGAGGGCGAGACTGCCGAGGCCCCCACCGAGACTGCTGCGGATGAACCGGCCGCTGCCGAAGCCGCCGCGGACGAGCCAGCAGCCGAGGAAGCAGCCGCTGCTCCAGAAGAAGAAACGACTACCGAGACGTCTGCCGCTGCGACGGAAGACGAAGAGAAGGAGAGCGCCGACCAAGACGGCTCCTGACGCCGGCTCCGGTCCGCCATTCGGCGGATGATTCTCTAGTCCGGGTCCGGCCGCCCCGAGGGGCACCTTTAGCGCAAGCTTATGGTTGTAGAATCCGGACCCGCCAGGGGCGGCGAAAAGCTGCCGCCCCACGATAACGAAGCCGAAGAAGCGGTCGTCGCTTCGCTTCTCGTCGACCCCGAAGCGATCTTCAAAGTCGCGCCCCGGCTCACCGGTGACGCCTTCTTCCGTGAGAAGAACGGCTGGATCTACGACGCCTGCCGCGCCCTCTGGGACCGCAACGAGGCGATCAACCAGATCACCGTTGCCCACGAGCTCGAGCGAAACGGCCGCCTGGAGGCCGTCGGCGGCCTCGCCTACCTGAGCCGCCTCGTCACCGACCTGGCGACGTCCATCGGCGTCGAGAACTACGCGGGCATCGTCCAGCGTGACGCCACTTACCGCAAGATGATCACCGCCGCCGGGCAGATCGCCCAGATCGCCTACCAGGGCGGTGCCGACATCGGCGGCGCCCTCGGCCAGGCCGAGACGCTGATCGCCGCCGTGCGCGCGGGCGAGTCCCTGCGCGACTTCCAGCACATTCGCGATCTGCTCTCCGGCTACATGGAGCAACTTGAGAGCGGCACTTCGGCCGTCGCCGCCCAGGCGCGAGCCGTCACCTCCGGATACGCGGACCTCGACACGATGCTGGCGCCGGGCCTCAAGCGTGGCGACCTGGTTATCGTGGCGGCGCGCCCCAGCCTCGGCAAGACATCGCTCGTCCTCAACTTCGCCCGCAACGCCGCCCTCCGGCACAACGCCACAGTTGGCTTCTTCTCCGTCGAGATGGCGGCCGATCAGCTCGTGCAACGCACAGTGGCGATGGAGGCGGGCATCGACTCGACCAAGCTCGTCCTGGGCACCTACTCGGAGAGGGAAGAGGGCAAGATCATGCAAGCGCTGGGCGTGCTCGGCGACCTGCCGATCTACTTCGACGACGCCGCGACGCTGACAGTGGCCGAGATGCGGGCCAAGGCGCGGCGCCTGCAGCTTGAGCGCGGCCTGGACCTGATCGTCGTCGACTACCTGCAGCTGATGAGCTCCGGCGCGCGCAACGAGAACCGCGTTCAGGAGGTGAGCTACATCTCGCGCTCTCTCAAGCAGCTCGCGCGCGATCTCGACATCCCGGTGATCGCCTGCTCCCAGCTTTCCCGCGCGGCCGAGCACCGCGCCAACAACATCCCGATGCTCAGCGACCTCCGCGAGTCCGGCAGCATCGAGCAGGACGCCGACGTCGTCATGTTCATCTACCGCGAGGACAAGTACGTGAGCAAGGAGCAGTGGGACCGCGACCATTCCGGCGACGAGCGCCGACGAGAGTACCCCGCCGGGATCACGCAGCTGATCGTCGCCAAGCACCGAAATGGCGCCACCGGCACGATCCACCTTCGCTTCCGCGACAAGATCGCCCGCTTCGAGGACCTCTTGATGCGGGAGCCCGAACCGCAAGAAGAGCCAGAGTGGGAGGGCCAGGAGTGACCGGGCAAGCCGCCGATGGCTCGGCAGGCTTCAGCGGCTTTCCGGACTCCGGGCTGGCGACGGCCGTGCCCAACCTCTTCTTCTCGCGCGTTATGCCGGAGATCAGCGACCCTGCGGAGCTGGTCGTTTCGGCGTACTTCTTCTTCGCCGCTCAGCTCCACAAGCGCCGGCCGCACTACGTCAGCCGCGAGGAACTGGCCGCCGACCGCGCGCTCGTCCGGGCTCTGGCGAACGTCTCGGGCGGATCGGATCACGAGGCTCTGAGCCGCGGACTCGACCTGGCGGTGAAGCGCGGCACGCTGATCCGGGCGCTCAGCGGCGAGACCTCCGACGGATCCGCGGGAGAGGTCTACGCGGTCAACACCCCGTCGAACTACCGGGCGCTGGAGACGCTGTCCGAGGTCCGCCTGCAGGAGCCGCTGCCGCCGGCGCCGGGCGAGTCCGCTCCGGACATCTTCACGCTCTACGAGGAGAACATCGGCAGCATCACGCCGTTGATCGCCGACGAGCTGAAGGACGCCGAGGAGCGATACCCGGCGGAGTGGCTGCGCGAGGCGGTGCGCGAGGCGGTGGAGTTGAACAAGCGGAGTTGGCGCTACGTGGCGAGCATTCTGCGGCGCTGGGAGACGGAAGGGCCGAGCTATGAAAAGTCTGAGCGAGATCCTCAAATCGAGTGGCTTGAGCGGCGTTTCAGAGAGGGCAAGCGACGCCCCTCCCGCAGCCGTTCCTGACGCGCCGGAAGAAGAGAGCGCCTGCCAGCACTGCGGCGGCGCCGGCTACGTCCGCCTTCGCGTTCACCTCGGCCATCCCGACTTCGGCAAGGCGCTGCCCTGCGTCTGCACCGAAGACGAACAGGCTGATGAAAAGACGGCGCGGCTGCTGCGCTATAGCGGTCTCGGCCCGCTCTCCCGGCTCACGTTCGAAGAGTTGAGCCCCCGCGGCCGCAGCCCCAGTCCGGCGCACCAGGAGGCGTTCGCCAAGGCCGTCGCTTCGGCGCACGCTTTCGTTGAGGCGCCTTCCGGCTGGCTCGTGCTCACGGGACCGAGCGGCTGCGGCAAGACACACCTCTCGGCGGCAATCGCCGGGCGCTGCATCGAAAACGGACAGGCGGCGCTCTTCATGGTCGTGCCCGACCTGCTCGACCACCTGCGGGCGGCCTACCAGCCGGGTGGCGAAGTTAGCTACGACGAGCTGTTCGAGATGGTGCGCAATGCGCCGGTGCTGGTACTGGACGATCTTGGCGTGCAGAGCGCCACACCGTGGGCGGAAGAGAAGCTCTTCCAGCTGATCAACCACCGCTACAGCGCGCAGATGCCCACCATCATCACGACGAACCTCGACCCGGCGGCCTTCGACGCCCGCATCCAGACCCGCCTCACGGACGTCGCCCTTTCGCAGGTGCACTATCTGGAGTCAGGCTCGGAGTCAGGCCTGGGCGGACTCGATTCGCTGCATCTGCCACTCCTGCGCGGCATGACGTTCAAGACCTTCGACTCGCGACTGCTGGCGGGGGGTTCGGACGAGCTGAAAGAGGTGCAGAACGCCTACCGGCAGGCGATGAAGTTCGCGGAGGAGCCCGGGGACTGGCTGGTGATCGCGGGCGCCACGGGGTGGGGCAAGACCAGGCTCGCCGCCGCCATCGGTAACTACTGCCGGGAGGCCGGCAGCCAGCCGATGTTTGTCATCGTTCCCGACCTGCTGGACCGGCTACGGGCCGCTTACAACCCCGCGAACCCGCGCGCCTTCGACGAGCTGTTCGACCAGGTGCGCAACGTCCCGCTCCTGATTCTCGATGACCTCGGTGCTCAGAGTGGCACGGCCTGGGCCGACGAGAAGCTCTTCCAGCTCCTCAACCACCGCTACAACGCCTGCCTGCCCACCGTCATCACCACGAACCTCACCGTCCGCGACCTGGACGGGCGTCTCGCCTCGCGCCTCACGGACCCGCAGGTGAGCACGATCCTCCTGATGGGCCGCTTCGACTTCTGGGGCAAGCAGGCGCCGGAGCGTCCGACGCGCGGCCGTCCGCGCGGCCGCTGAGCCGCGCCGCCTTTGACGCATCGCCGGCTGCTGGCATAGACTCCGCAGGCGTGACGACCTTCGATCTCGAACCCCTCGACTCCCTGACGGTCACCGTCCTCATCGACAACGTGACCGATCTTCTCGCTACCGAGAAGGGGCCGGTCAAGCGGCTGATTCCCGGTCTGACTTCCGAGAGCGTTCAGCCGTCCGGCGTCCTGGAAGGCGGACTCGCGCTCGATACGCTGCTCGCCGAGCACGGCTTCTCAGCGCTCGTAACTGTGGAGAAGGGCGGGCGAAAGCGCACCGTCCTCTACGATGCCGGTGTCACGCCGGGCGGCATGGTCGAGAACATGCGCCGCATGGACCTCTCGCCGAAGGACGTCGAGACGGTCGTCCTCAGCCACGGCCACTTCGATCACACGACGGGCCTGGAGGGCTTTATCGGAGCGATCGGTGGCCAGGCGAACCTGCCGGTCGTCATCCACCCGGACTTCTGGGCGCGCCGCCGCTTCGTGATCCCCGGCCGGGAGCCGTTCGAGTTCCCGTCCACGAGCCGCTCCGCGCTGCTCGGAGCCGGGTTCGAGATCACCGAGGACAAGCGGCCTTCCTTCGTCCTCGACGGCTCGCTACTCGTCACGGGCGAAGTCGACCGTACGACGGAGTACGAGCAAGGCCTCCCGATCCACCAGGCGCTGCGGGGCGAGGAGTGGGCGCCGGACCCGCTGATCCTCGATGACCAGGCCCTGATCGCCAACGTGCGCGGCAAGGGCCTGGTTGTGCTGACGGGCTGCGGGCACGCCGGGATCGTGAACATCGTCCGCTACGCGCAGAAGCTGACCGGCGTCGACGAGGTCTGCGCGATCATCGGCGGCTTCCACCTGAGCGGCGTCCTGTTCGAGGCGATCATCCCGCCGACCGTCGCCGCGCTGCAGGAGATCGCGCCGTCGCACATCGTGCCCGCGCACTGCGCCGGTTGGCGTGCCCAGGTGGCGCTGTCAGCCGCGATGCCGGAGGCGTTCGTCACGCCGGCCGTTGGCACGCGCCTCGAGCTGATCGCCTAGCGCCTGGCGGTGCGGCGCTTGTGCTCGAGCCATCTGCTGAGCGCCCAGCCCGTCGTCTCGTAGGTCAGGTCGTCCCAGGGGATGTCTTCCGGCTTGAACCAGCGCACTTCCAGCGCCTCGCGCCCTGCCTCCGCGCGCCCCGTCGCCACCGTGCCGCGGAAGACGATCGAGACGATGCCGGGGCCGGGCGTCGGGCCAGGCCTTGAGTAGAGGCCGATCAGGTCGAGCACGCGAACGTGCAGGCCGACCTCTTCGTGCGCCTCACGCGCGGCGGCTTCCTCCACGGTCTCATCGATCTCCATGAACCCTCCCGGAAACGTCCACGTTCCGAGGCGCGGCTCAATCGCGCGGCGCATAAGCAGGATACGCCCACGACGCTCCGGGATGACGCCGACGATGACGACCGGGTTGACGTAATGGATGTGGCCGCGGTCGCACATCAGGCGCGGCCGGTCCTCGGTCTCGATCAGGCGGACGACGAGTGGGGCGCCACAGCGGGAGCAGTAGCGCAGCTTCTCGCCGCCCACGTGCTTCAGTTCTTCAGCCACGCATCCAATCTTACCGGGTCACCGCCTTAGCGGGCCTCCTTCTCCGGTCGCCACAGGGACAGCACCTCCATGGCGACGATGCCCAGCGCGAACAGGCCGAGTCCGATCAGGATCGCGTTCGGCTCCAGGTTCGCCATCATGAAGACGATGGAGGCGAGCGCGATCACCGGCAGCACCGGGAAGCGGCCGATGTTCAGTGGCACGCGGAACGGGCGCGGAGTGTCGGCGTGCGTGTAGCGCAGGACGATCAGCGAGGCGTTGACCGCGCCAAACCCAACGAACACGGCGAAGTTCGTGGCGCCCGCAACCAGCCCCAGGTCTCCAGAAAGCGCGAAGCCGATCGAGACGATGAGGCAGATCACGATCGCCCTCGCCGGAGTCTGCAACTCCGGGTGGATCCAGGCCAGGAACCGTGGCAGCGCGTCGGTCGAGGCCATCCCGTAGATCATGCGTGACGCCGCCACAAGCATCAGCAGTATCGTGTTGGCGGTGGAAAAGAGCGCGACGACGGCGATGACATCGAACGCCGAGCCTCCCAGCGCCTCTTTCGCCACTTCCGCCAGCGGAGCGTCCGTGGCGCTCAGCGCCTCCCAGCCGAGCACGCTGATAGAGGCGACCGCCACGAGCAGGTACAGCGCGCACGAGATGGCTATCGCCAGGAGCATCGCGCGCGGCACGACGCGGCTGGCGTCGCGCGTCTCCTCGGCGAGAGTCGCCACCTGCTCGAAGCCGATGAAGGCGAACATCACGAGCGCGCCACCGGCGAAGATGCCGGTAGTTCCGCGGTTAGCCTCAAGGAGATCGACGTCGCCGAAATGCGGTACGCCGATGGCGATGATGAAGATCAACCCACCCGCTTCAACAACCGTCAGCACAATCGACGTCCAGAGGGTCGCCCGGATGCCGTAGAAGGCGATCAGCGTTGCGATGACGAGAGTGGCAACGGCGACGAGCCTGACGTCGGCGCCGAAGAGGCTACCGAAGTAGCCACCGAACGCCAGGGCCACCGCGGACGCTGCGACGACGTTGCCGATTACGATCAGCCAGCCGACGACGAAGGCGGCCCGCCGTCCAAAGGCGCGACGCGTGTACTCGTAGTCGGCGCCTGCTTTGGGGAAGGTGGACGCCAGCTCCGCGTAGCTCAGTCCGACGACGGCGGCCATCAGGCCTGCCATGGTGAACGAGATCCACATGGCGTTGCCGGACTTCGCCGCCACTTCGCCGACGAGCGCGTAGATGCCGGCACCGAGAATTATGCCGACGCCGCCGACGGTAGTCTCCAGGAGACCCAGGCTGCGCCGGAGGGTCGGTTTCTTGCCGCCCACGTGCTTCAGTTCTTCGGGCACGCCCCGATTCTACCGGCTCGCCGCCCTCAGCGAAGGCGGGACGCGGCTAGTCTTCTTCGTCGAGGGAGATCGCAAGCTCGGGGCAGTTGGTCACCGCGAGCTGGGCTTTCTCCTCAAGGCCGGCCGGAACTTTGCCGTCGCCGACCTCGTGCGCGTAGCCTGAGTCGTCGAGCTCGAACAGCTCAGCGGCGACTACGAAGCAGCGGTTGTGACCCTCGCACTT
>JAJCYV010000002.1 GCA_029262695.1 Chloroflexota bacterium
ATTTGCACAGTCTAAGTTAGTGATAGATCCAGTTTTAAGAGAAGAATTGGTTGCAAAGGTAGAACAGTCTCATTCAGTATACGAGAATTCTGTTCAGAAACTTGAGCTAACGAGGAAACAAGCCTTTTACGAAGAAGAAAACAATTTAGATGATGAGTTAGTATGCTGCCTCTGGGACTACAAAGTGCTCAAGAAAATGGTAGAATCGGAAATTTACAAAGTGAAATATATGGTTAGCGAGTTGCAGTTACTCTTGTTCGACCTCATGATAGATAATCCCGATAGTTCCCTGTCTGAGGTGCAGGAACAACTAAAGCCATATCATGAAGAAATAGCAGAAGCAGAAGCAAATATAGCACAATGGGAAGCTACCATTAAGCAAGAGCAAATGCATATAAGTAAGCAAGTTGATATATCTATGAATGAAAAAGACCTACCGGGGAGTGAATTCATAAAAGACCAGGTTTCCGATATCAGTATAGAAATTAGCCAGGTTCAAGCAAACATTGAAGAACTTAAACTTTTTATCACTCAAATACGGTTTTTGATAAAACAAGTAAACAGCTCTTTAATAAAACATAAAAGCATCTCCGAAACTTGGTATATTCTTTTTCAGAAAGAGTTGAATAATACCTATGAAACTATTGATAAAGCATTAGATTATAACGTATTTAGACACGAAAGTAATCCGATTACTCTCAGGAGTATTTTTGGTGGTATATTAATAATTTTAGGCGCCATGGTTTTTTCGAGAGTTATAAGAAGGTATATATACACGAATAAATCGATTTTCCGTAATTTAAACAAGTCCACAAAATATATTTTCACGCGCTGTTTCAATTATTTTTGCTTTATTATTGGGGTGTTCATTGCTCTTGGATATATAGGCTTTGATTTTACGAATTTCATAATTATTGCTGGAGCTTTGGGTGTTGGTATCGGATTTGGTTTACAGTCTGTTGTCAATAATATTTTTTCAGGCTTACTTTTATTATTCCAACGAAACATTAAAATTGGAGATATCGTTGAATTAGAATCTCAATTGATTGGTAGAGTACGAGAAATCAACCTTCAAAATACAAGAATTCATTCATTTGAGGGCATTGATTTGATTGTGCCAAATTTTCAGCTAACAAACCAAATGCTGAACAATTGGACTTTAGAAGATACTGTCAGAAGGTTTAGAATCCCTTTTCATGTTGAAATTGGAATAGACAAAGATAAAATCAAAGAAATTGTGATGGAAGTCACCGAAAATATTACAGCTGTGAAAAAACATAGCCCAAAGTATGATAATCCTCAACTTTGGTTGATGGGGTTCGGTGATTACGGGATAGACTTTGAACTGGTGGTGTGGGTCGACCTATCCATTCCAATGCCTAGAGGAATGGCAAAAGCAACACTTTTATGGGAAATTGAGACCGCGTTACAAAATCATGGCATTTCAATTTCGTATCCAAGAAGAGATATCTTTGTACACAACACAAAAAACTCCCAAGACATACCGAAGTAAATTCAAAAATTGGCATTTGGCATGCCCCGGTACCTGATATTATTGTTCCCATCTCGTTGTTTTTATCTCTCAATATGAAAAAAAGGTTCAATCAAAGCGAACACGAATATGAAAGGTACGTCCTGAAAAAATTATGGCAGTACAGCTTGGCCATGGGATGGTAAAAACTAGTCAAATCACAAGCTTTTCACACTCTGAAAATCGTGTCATTTCACGCCCCAGTTTATCACGAATAAACGTGATTAATAAATGCCATTCTATTTAGAGGTTTCTACAGGATGAACAGGATGAACAGGATATATAAGGGGTTATCAGGATAGTGATATCCTGTCTATCCTGTCTATTCTCTTAAACAAGTGCGTGGGCGTAGCTGTAAAAATGAAGGTGCGGAGATGCTGGGTGGAATTTGATATGAAGATTTTGTTAAGTATAATGATTGAAATTAACTAATATTATGTTTTTATGATTAACAATGTTATTTGGATTTGAGAGTTCATTGTTTTGTTGTTTGAGTTATAGTGTTATTTGTGTAAATTGACATTTTAATGTTTTTAAAATATACTCTAATTAATGCAGGTAAGTATACAAGCAAACACCCTGTGTAATAATAGAGTTAATTAAAGTTGTAAAAAGGAGAGGTTATGAAATCTATATTATACAGTATTATCTTTTTATTTACCTTTGGCGTTTCTACTTCGATATTTTCAGCCGCTATACCTAATGCAGGGTTTGATTGGTCAAACTATGATGGTAAATTTTCGAACCCGGTAACTGTAATTACTCCAATGAAGAAGGTTGATGAAGACGCCATAAATGGGCCAACGCTCATCCCAACAAGCATAGAAATTGAACTCGTTCCCCTTTCACTCACTTCAGTCGGTAATCCCATTAGATCAAATGGAGGTCCCGAAGCAAAACAGGTTGACAATGGAATCAGTTTGAACTCAATGTTTTTTAAACCCAATCGTATTGGGTCAAATCTAACGGCAAATTACACCATCATTCAGAGAATGGAAGGTGGCTCTCTCTCATCGGGAAATCCATTCTATGTGTTCAGTATAGCCCAGCGAGATGGAAGTAAAACTTCCGTAGAGCTTAGAGCTTTTAACACCCTTGATATCTTAGTGACAAGTTTCACTTCGATGGAAATTGACGTAACT
>JAJCYV010000003.1 GCA_029262695.1 Chloroflexota bacterium
AGGGGCGCGGCAAGCAGCGCCCCTACGTGTTGTCGCTTGCCGAGAGGCCGGTCAGCGGGCCCGCCGCCGCCTTCGCCTGCACAAGCACTTTGACGCGGCCGAGGCCAGCCGGGTCGATCCGATCGGTGACGGCGCGCCGACGGGCGAAGTACTCTTCCATGTCCGGCCGGTCACCTGTTGGCGGCTGCAGCGCCTCGCCGATGCCGAGTGCGCTCAGGAACTCCGCCTGCGACGTCAGGCCGAGCGTCTGCAGGCCGGCGTCCTCGCCGCTGCGGCGTATCGTCGTGAAATCGACGTGGGTTGTGATGTCCTGGCGGCCGATGCGTGCGTAGGGGTTGGCCGACGGGTTGTGGCGGTAGAAGCAGAGGAGCGTGCCGTCGGTGCGCCAGGCGGCGTAGAGATCGTCGGCCGCGTAGCCGTAGTCGAACGTGAGGACGTAGCCGCGCTTGAGGGCGCCTGCCGCAGCCGCGATCCAGCGAGGCGCCTCGATGTTGACCTCGGCGCGGCAGCCTTCGCCCGGCAAGAGACCGAGCGCCTCGAGGTAGGCGGCGACGTCCGGGTGAGGGTCGCGTAGTTCCTCATCGAAGCCGTCGCCGTCCAGCGTGACGTAGACCTCGCGCAGGGCTCCGTCCACGAGCGCGACGAGGTGGACGGGCATGGCGTCGAGCAGTTCGTTGGAGAAGATGCAGCCGCTGGCGGAGGGCGGGAGGTCGTCGCGCCACGTGGCTTCGAGGCCCTCTGCTGCCAGCGTCGTCCGCTGGCGCTCAATGAGGGCGGGGCTCGTCTCGACGAGCGTGTAGCGCAGCGCGGCGGCGAAGTCGGGGGCGGTGCGGGCGGCCCAGGCGAGCACGTCGCGCGCGAGGACGCCGGTGCCGGGGCCGGCTTCGACCGCGTCGAAGCTGCGCGGGCGGTCGAGGCGTCCCCACATTTCGCGCAGCTGGCGCCCGAGCATGGCACCGAAGAGCGGCGTCAGCTCCGGGCTCGTCAGGTAGTCGGCGGCGCGGCCGATCACTTCGCGGGGCGACGTGTAGTAGCCGAGCGTCGGGTGGTAGAGCGCCATCTCCATGAAGTCGCGAAAGGGCAGGGCGCCGCCGGCGTCGTCTATGGCGCTGGCGATGGCCGCCTTGAGGGCGGCGTTTTCGGTGGCGGGTTCGAACTCTGCGGGCACGCGCCGATGGTAGCAGGGGATGGCGATGGGAAACAGCCGGGGGGCGGCCCGGCTGTCAACGGATTCCTTGAACGGATGAACGGATGGTGGGGCGGCGGAGCGAACTCGCTTATCTGTTTACTATCCGTTGCCAGCAAGCGCCGGCCGCGCCTCAATTCGTGTCCCTGGTCACATGTCAGCTGTCCCCGTCGTGCTAGACTCTTGCTGTCGTGCGAAAAGTTTACATACATGCAAGTAGTTGACTCGGAGCTGAGGACGCAGGCTTTCCAGTTGCTGAGGCAGTTGCTGTTGCAGGCAGACCCGGCGCGCATGGAGCAGTGGGCTGGCCTGGGCCTGACGATGACGCAGGTGCGTGTGCTGTACACGCTGCAGATGGAGGACGGACTGGCAGCAGGCGAACTGGCTGAGCGGCTTGGCGTCCAGCCGTCGACCGTTACGCGCATCGTCGACCGGCTGGTGCGGAACAAGCTCGTGGCGCGCGAGGTTGACGAGAGCGACCGGCGTCTCGTGCGGCACAGGCTCACGAAGAAGGGCGATGACGTCTTCCGCGAGATGCAGAGCATGGGCCGGGAGGGAGTGAGCAAGGTCTTCGCGCGGCTCAGCGACGACCAGGTCAGGCGCGTAATCGAGGCGCTGAGCGACCTCAACGAGGCGATTGAGGCCGTGGCGAGCGAGGGGCAGGGCTAGTGGACGCATCGCCCCCGGTCCCGCGCGGCATGCAGCCGATGGCTGAGTTGGACCGGCGGACGAAGGTGCTGGTCATCGCGGGCACGCTGCTGGGTATGTTCACGGCAGCGATGGACCAGACGGTCGTCGCCACCTCGATCCCGAAGATCGTGGCGGACCTCGGCGGCTTCGGGCTGTTCTCGTGGGTCGGCACCGGCTTCCTGCTGGCGTCGACGACGACGGTGCCGATCGTCGGGCGGCTGTCGGACATGTTCGGGCGCAAGCCGTTCTTCATGCTGGGCATCTTCGTCCTGCTGCTGGGTTCGGCGCTCTCCGGCTCATCGCAAAACATCGAGCAGCTGATCGCGTTCCGGGTGATCCAGGGGTTCGGCGCCGGGATG
Source organism: Chloroflexota bacterium (assembly GCA_029262695.1). Taxonomy (GTDB): domain Bacteria; phylum Chloroflexota; class Dehalococcoidia; order SM23-28-2; family RBG-16-64-32; genus CF-162. Next base: position 2,236 of record JAJCYV010000003.1, read on the forward strand.
ATCATGTCGCTCGCCTTCACGATCGTCGGTGACGTGTTCCCGCCGGCGGAGCGCGGCCGCTGGATGGGCCTGATGGCGGGCGTCTTCGCGGCGGCGAGCGTGCTGGGGCCGCTGATCGGCGGAACGCTCACGGACCACGTCGACTGGCGCTGGGTCTTCTACATCAACATCCCGATGGGCGGCGTGTCGCTGGCGCTCCTGGCCTTCGGGATGCCGCGGCTGCGTCCGCCGATCACGCCGAAGATCGATTACCGCGGCCTCGTGCTGCTCTGCGCGACGACCGTGCCGCTTCTGCTCGCGTTCTCCTGGGCCGGCAACCGCTACGCCTGGGTCTCACCTGAGGTCATCGGCTTCCTGGCGTGGTCGGCCGTGGCGCTGGTCCTGTTCGTCTACACGGAGCTGCGCACAGACGAGCCGCTGCTGCCGATGCACCTGTTCAAGAACCGCGTGTTCACGGTGTCGGGTCTGGTGACGCTGATCACGGGCTTCGCGATGATGGGGAGCCTCTTCTACATTCCGCTGTTCGTCCAGGGCGTGCTTGGCGCCTCAGCGACCAACAGCGGGTTGGTGACGATGCCAATGATGATAGCGATGGCGATCTCTGCCGCCATCTCCGGGCAGGTGATGTCGCGGTTGGGCAAGTATCGCATCCTCGGCGTCGTCGGCCTGATTGTGATGGTCGTCGGTATGGCGTACCTCTCGACGATGGACGCGGAATCGACGCGACGTGAAGTGACATACGCGATGATCGTCTTTGGAATCGGCCTGGGAACCTCGATTCCCCTCTTCACGCTCGCGGTGCAGAACTCCGTGCCCTATCCCGTGATGGGCATCTCGACTTCGACGATGCAGTTCCTGCGCTCCATCGGCGGGACGATGGGCGTGGCGATCATGTTCTCCGTCATCCAGGCGCAGTACCACGACGGCCTGCAGGAGAACGTCCCGGCGGTGGTCCTCGAACAGGAGCAGCTCTCGCGGGCGCTGGACGACCCGCAATTCCTGCTGAACCCACAGGCGAGGGAGCAGGTGCAGGGTGCGTTCGCGGGCTTCGGAGAGGCCGGAGAGGCGCTGTTCGAGGAGACGGTTGCGGGCGTGCGCGTATCGCTGGCCGCGGGTGTTTCGGAGTCGTTCTTCATCGCGATCTGGGTGCTCTGTCTGGCGGTGGTTGCGGGCGTCTTCCTCAAGGAGGAGCCGATGCGCAAGACGCACTTGCCGATTGAGGAGAGGGCACCGCCCGCGGGCGAGGGCGACCCCGCGATGCCGCCGCTGGCCGGAGGCGCGAAGGGCGCCGACGCCGAAGTTCCTTAGCGCGAGCCGTTGCGTGGGCGCAGGAGGCGGGTCTATCATCCGGCGCATGCTGACGGTCGTGTTCAGGCTCGGGTTCGCGTCTCTGGTGGCGCTGGGCCTGCTGGTCGCCTGCGGTTCGGAAGACGAGCTGCTGCTGGGGGCGACGACGAGCGTGCAGGACGCCGGGCTGCTGGACGAACTGGTGGCGGCGTTTGAAGAAGATAGCGGATACCGGGTGAAGCCGATCGTCCAGGGCTCGGGGCAGGTCCTGGAGCTGGCGCGACGGGGCGAGCTGGACGTGATCTTGACGCATTCGCCTGCCGACGAGGAGAGCCTTCTCGCGGACGGTTACGCTCTCGAACGGACGCCTGTGATGCAGAACTTCTTCCTCGTCGCGGGCCCGGCGGACGATCCGGCGCACGTGGCCGCGGCGGTCAGCCTTGGGGAGGCGCTGCAGGCGATCTCCATAACGGGATCGCCGTTCGTGAGCCGCGGCGACGGATCGGGGACACACAAGCGGGAGCTGGCTGCTTGGGCGGACCGGAGAGTCGACCCTGCGGGCGAGGGCTGGTACCGCGAGTCGGCGGCCGGGCAGGGCCAGAGCGCGTTTGTGGCGAACGACGGTGACGCCTATACGCTGATGGACAGCGCGACGTTCGCGACGCTGGAGGAGCGGCTGCAGATCGTCGAGCTGTTCCGGGACAGCGTTGAGCCGAACGTCTACTCGGTCATCCGTCTGAACGCTGAGCGGCTGGACGAGGTGAACGAGGAAGCCGCGGACGCCTGGGGTGAGTTCATGACTTCGGAGCGGGCGGAGCAGTTGATCCTGGAGTTCGGGCGGGACGAGTTCGGTGAGAGCTTGTTTGAGCCGCTTCTTCTAGACTAGGTGTCGCCATGGACCTGATCTGGGACGGAATCAAGGAAGCGGTGCGGCTTATCTTCACCGGCGATGCTTACGTGTACGAAGTGGCGCTGACTTCGCTCTACGTCTCCGGTACGGCGACGCTGATCGCGGTGGTGATCGGCTTCGGGATCGCCTCGCTGCTCGTCTTCCGGGCGCCGCCCGGGCGCACGCTGGCGCTGAGTGCGTTCAACGCGGGTATGGCGCTGCCACCGGTGGCCGTCGGGCTTCTAGTCGCGATCATGCTCTGGCGGACCGGACCGCTGGGCGCGCTCGGCCTCCTCTTCTCGCCGACGGCGATCATCATCGCGCAGGCGGTGATCGCGACGCCCGTGGTCACAGCGCTCTCGGTGGTCGCGCTGCAGAGCGTCAACCCGCGGCTGCGGACGCAGATCCTGGCGCTGGGCGCCTCCCGCTGGCAGGCCGGTCTGCTTCTCTTCCGGGAAGCGCGGCTGTCGCTGCTGGCGGCGGTGATGGCGGGCTTCGGGGCGGCGATCTCGGAGGTGGGCGCGACGATCATGGTCGGTGGGAACATCCGCGGCTCGACGCGCACGCTGACGTCGGCGACCGTGCTGGAGGTGCAGCATGGGGACTTCGAGACGGCGATCGCCTTTTCGCTGATCCTGCTCGCGATCATATTCGCTGTCGTCGGCACGCTGACGGTGCTGCAACAAAGGCGGTCGGTGTCGTGAGCGAATCACGCATCGGCCTGCGCGGCGTGCTGGTGGCGAAGGGCCGCAACACGGTGCTGGACATCGAGCGGCTGGACGTGCGCGCGGGCGAGGTGCTGGCCGTCGTGGGGCCGAACGGCGCCGGTAAGAGCACGCTGATCGGCGTGCTTGGCCTGCTTGAGAAGCCCACGCGCGGCGAGGTGTCGTTCGAGGGCGAGCCGGTGAGCGGGCCTTACCTGGCGTACAGGCGGCGCATGGCGGTCGTGTTCCAGGAGCCGCTGCTGCTGGAGGCGACGGTGGAGGCGAACGTAACGACGGGCCTGGTGCTGCGTGGCGTGCCGCGAGAGGAAAGACGAGAACGGGCGCGAAGGTGGATGGAGCGGTTTGGGATCGGCAGGCTGGCGGGCCGCTCCGCTCGCACGCTCTCAGGCGGCGAGGCGCAGCGGACGAGTCTGGCGCGAGCACTGGTGCTTGAGCCGGAGGTGTTGCTGCTGGACGAGCCGTTCGCGGCGTTGGACGAGCCGACGCGACAGGGGCTGATGGACGATCTGGCGCGGGTGCTGGGCGAGAGCGGCGCGGCGACGGTTCTCGTGACGCACGACCGCAACGAGGCGCTGCGACTGGGTGACCGGCTGGCGGTGCTGATGGACGGCCGTATTCGCCAGGAGGGTACGCCGCAGGGGATCTTCGCTGCACCGGCTGACGAAGAGGTGGCGGCGTTCGTCGGGACGGAGACGATCGCCCCGGGACGCGTGGAAGAGGTTGCGGACGGTCTGGCGTCGGTCAAGGTCGGCGAGCGGATGATCGAGGCCGGCGGCGACGTTGCCGCGGGCGACGGCGTGCTCGTCTGCGTCCGGCCGGAGGACGTGACGATCGGCCCGGCGGGAGATGGCGGGCCGACCAGTGCGCGCAATCGGCTGCCGGCGACGGTAGCTCGCATCACGCCGGCAGGCCCCTGGGTGCGCGTTGAGCTGGACGCCGGGTTCCCCCTCGTGGCGCTGATCACGAAGCAGTCGCTGGATGAGCTATCGCTGGCGCCGGGATCGGCGGTCGTCGCGAGGTTGAAGGCGACGGCGGTGCATCTGATCCGGAGATAGGAGACAGGTGACGGGTGACAGGTGCGAGGTGACAGGTGCGAGCGCGGGGTAGGGGCGCAGCGCCCCCGCCTGCGGTACGTCGTGGGCTATCGAGATCGACGTTGGACCAGGTGATTTCGTCTCGATGTCCGGGGCGCTGCGCCCCTACGGTCTCGTGTCACCTGCCTCATCGCCTCGGGAGGTTCTCCAGCAGCGCGAGGTCGTTGCTGATGATGCCGTCGGCGCCCTGTTCGACCCAGTGGCGTGCGGCTTCCGGGTCGTCGATGGTCCAGACGTAGACGTTGACGCCGTTCTCCTCCAGGATGCGTGCCTTTTCGTCGTCGATGAAGTGGCGAGAGATGCAGACCTGGCGCACGCGCTGGTGCTTGTTCATCTTGCGGACGAAGCTTTCCCACTGGTACGGCTTCTCCAGCGAGTAGCGCACCTCGATCTCGTCGTCGACGTGATGGAGGGCGTTGAGGACCGGGTACGTCTGGCCGCAGACGACGGCCCAGGACGACGCCCGGTGCTCGTGCGCACGGCGGGCGATCACCTCGGCGAAGGCGGCGCTGCGGCCGTCCTTGTAGCGCCCCTTGACGTCGAGGAGGAGGCGCTTGCTCCCGCCGACGATCGCCAGCAGTTCGCCCAGCTTGAGGGGGTTGATCTGCGGCCAAACCCGGTAGCCGGGCCAGACGGGGAACGCCAGCGGAGGAAAGGGATGCCCCGGCATCTTCTGGTCCGCGAGCAGGGGCAGCGGGCTGAGACGCCGGGCGTGGTGGGCGTATACGTCGCCGCCGCGGTACCAGACGTCGACCTCGATCATGTCGACGTCGGCGTCGAGCGCACGGCGGAGGGCGGCGCGGCTGTTGCCGTATGCGTGTGCGATGCGGACTGGTTCGGGGGACGCCATCGTCTAGGCGTCGGCGAGGCGGCGCACTTCCTGTGCGCGCTGATTGTACTGCGCCGCTGCGAGTTCGAGGACCTGGCGCAGCGTGTAGCTGCCGAGTTCCGGGTCTTCCGCCTTCTTTTCGAGGTCGGCCGGGAGGAGGTCATGGAGGAGCGTGCCGAATCCGCGATGCGCCACCTGGAACGCCATGACGCCTTCCCGAAGCGAGCCGAGATCAGCGCGAACGAGGTCGGGTGGCTGCGGCAAGTTGAGCGCGCGGGCCGCGAGGCGGCCAAAGTAGAAGTTCACGTCGTCCACCGTTCGCTCGCTGACGCGTTTGATCGACTCGCCGTCGCCGGTGGTCGTGGCGAACGAATCGTGGTCGGTGGCCTCGATCGCTTCTACGAGGGCGAGGCGCGCGCCGTCGAGTCGCCGCAGGAGGTCGTCGGTCTCGGTCTTCTGTGCTTGCTCTTCAGTCATCGCTAGTCCAGTGGTTGCCGGGAGGCGTAGCCGGTGTTCAGGTCGTGCCAGAAGGATACACGCTCTTCGCCGAGCTTCCAGCAGAGGTAGACTTCGCGGCCGTCGCGCTCGCCGGGGAAGTCGACGAGGCCCATCTCCAGGTCCTTGACCTCGACGCCGACGCTCGCGACGCGCTCGATGAGTTCGTTTATCGCGGCGCCGGTGTTCTGCAGGGCCTGCGAGAGACGAGCCATATCGACGTCCAGGCTGTGCCCGTTGGTCTTCAGTGTACTCTGCAGTTCCTTGACGGCAGAGCGCGTGTTGTCGTTCTTGCGATTGAGATCGCGGATCTGCGTGAGGAGTGGTGCGATCTGCGGAAGCAGGGCGTCTGCCTCTTCGCGGCTGAAGCGGCGCGGCATGGCAGGGACAGTATGGCACACGGGCCAGGGGGAGGCGTGGGCGCGAAGAAGGGGCGGCTTGCACCGCCCCTTCGTTGTTGCGTCGCGGTCGTGGATGCTATCCGGCCTTGACCTTCTTCACCTCTTCGAGGAACAGCGGCACGAACTCTTTCCAGTCGTTGACGACGGCCCAGCGGGATGACTTGAAGATGCTGGCGTCGGCGTCTTTGTTGATGGAGGCGATGTTCTTGACGCTGGAGATGCCGGCCATGTGCTGGCTGGCGCCGGAGATGCCGATGGCGATGTAGAGGTCCGGCGTCACGATCTTGCCGGTGAGGCCGATCTGCGTGGCGACCGGGTACCAGCCCAGGTCGCAGACGGCGCGGCTGGTGCCGACGGCGCCAACGAGGATGCCCGCCAGCTCTTCCAGCTGCTGGAAGCCCTCGGGGCCGCCGATGCCGCGGCCGCCGCCAACGACAACGGTCGCGTCTTCCAGGCGGATGCCCTCTGCCTCTTCCTTCTTGCGGCCGGTGATGGTGGTGCGGATCTGGTCGGCGGTGAGGCCGGCGTCCTGCTTTACCACTTCGGCCGAGCCGGAGGCTGCGGGGGCCTCAAGCGCCTTGACGCGCACCGTGGCGATCTGTGGCGTGCCGTTGATGGTGTAGCGCGCGCGGGCCGCCCCGCCGTAGCAGGGGCGCTCGGCCAGGAGCTTGTCGTTCTCCATCGAGACGGCCACGCAGTCCATGGCGACGGCGGTGCCGAGGCGCTGGGCGAGGCGTGGCGCCAGGTCGCGGCCGATCATCGTCTGTCCGAGGAGGATCACTGCGGGGTCGACGTCGCTGACGATGCGCTCGGCGACGGGCAGGTAGGCGTCGCCCTGGTAGTCTTTAAGGAGCGGGTCGTCGACGACGATCACTTTTGCGGCGCCGTACTGGCCGGCGTCCGCCGCGATCCCTTCGATGCCGGCGCCGAGGAGGGCGCAGGTGACGGGCCCGCCAAGAGCAGCGGCCGCGCCGCTCAGCTCAGCAGTGATGCCGGCGAGCTTGCCGTCTTCAGTTGTTTCTCCGAATATCAGTACTCCGTTTGGCATGTGCGCACTCCTAGATGAGCTTGGCGTCGCTCAGGCGCTGGGCCAGTATGGCGGCCTTCTCCTGGGCGGTCTCGCCTTCGATGACTTCCGTCTCGACCGAGGTGTCCGGGATGTAGAGAGCCTCAAGGTTGACGCGGTTTTGTGGGGCTTCGATGCCCAGGTCGGCGAGGGTCCAGGCCTTAACTTCCTTCTTGGCGGCCTGCATGATCTGGCGCAGCTGCGGGTAGCGCGGCTCGCCCAGCTCGTTGCTGACGGTAACGACGCAGGGCGTCGGCGCCTCGACGGTTTCGAAGCCGTCCATCAGCACCCGTTCGACGGTGACCTTGTCCCCGGCGTAGTCGATCTGCTTGGCGATCGTGACGACCGGAAGGCCGAGGATCTCGGCGACGGTCGAGCCGACGACGCCAATGTCCCAGTCGACTGACTGACGGCCGGCGAGGATCAGATCGTAGTCGCCGAGCTTCTGCACGGCGGCGGCGAGGACTTCGGCGGTGGCCCAGTGGTCGGCGTCGTTGACGGCGGGGTCGTTGATGTGGATGCCCTCGTCAGCGCCCATCGCCAGGCAGTGCTTGATCGTGTCGCGGAAGGGGTCCGGGCCAAGGCTGACGATGGTGATGATCGAATCGGGATGGTTGTCCTTGATGCGCAGCGCGCCCTCAACGGCGATGGTGTCGAACTGGCTGGGGACTGGTTGCACGCCGGGCGCCGGTACGATCTTGTTCGCGGCCTCGTCAACCTTGAACTGCGAGGCGGGCGTCTCGGGGTCCGGCACCTGCTTGGCGAAACAGATGATATTGGGCATGGGCCTCCTCCTGGCTGTCTAACTGTGTTGTGGGGCGATCGACAGTGTTCGGAAGTATGTGAAATTTATCACCCGGCGCAACAGTATAGCACCAGTCGGGCTGGGGCAAGGGTCAAACGGATGTGTCGAGCCCGCCGCCGCCGGGCTCACGTCCTTCGATACGGCCGCAGGCGGAGCAGGCCGTTCTCGTCTCGTTCGAGCAGCGGCGCGACGCTGGAAACGTCGAGCCGGGCGCAGTACGCCACGTCATCGTCGAGGCCCTCGTCGATCAGCTCCTGCGAGTGGTAGGCAGAGCGGACGGCGGCCTCGATGTTACCCGTAGCGACGGTGAAGGCATCGCGGGCGAAACGCGCTGCGTCGGACGCTTCGAGCGTTGGGTCGTGCGAGATGGCGGCGTCGGCGATCGCTCCGGCGCCCAGCGCGTCTTCGAGCACGAAGGTGCCGCCACCGTGCGCTGCCGAGCAGACGATGGTTACGCCGAGCCCGCGCCGGCGCGCGATGTCGATCGCGGCGCGGGCGACCGCTGTCCGGTTGAGGAGCGCGCCGACGAGCACAGCTGGAGATTCGGCGGCGATGGCGGCGAGGACGCGCGTGCCGTTGGAGGTGGCGAGGACCGCGGAGCGGTCGGCGAGGTCCAGGCTGGAGAACTCCGAGGGGGAGTTGCCGTAGTCGAAGTCCTGCGGGGGCAGGCCGCGTTCTTCGCCGCAGAGGAGGTGGTCCGGCAGGCCGGTCCTAAGGTGGCGGGCGCGCTCGACCGTTGGTGCGGCGACGACGGAGGAGCAGCCGCGCTCCAGTAGTGTGACGATGCTGGAAGAGGCGCGCAGGACGTCGACGATGACGCAGACGCTGCGGGCGGCGTCGAACTTCTGGCCCGGAAGGAGGGCGACGTCTAACGGCCCTACGGATGCGCTGGACGTTTCTTGACCCATGAGATGCGACTTAATAATATGCCGCTAAGCGATTGGGCAGTACAATCAGCGGCACCGGCGAAGCGCCTTTGCGGGCCGGACAACTTCCGTATATTTCTACAAGGAGCGGGTTCGCGCATGTTCGTTGAGAAGCTTCGGGCGGCCCAGCAGAAGAACGAGAGCTTCCTGTGTGTTGGCCTCGATCCCGACCCCGAGCTGATGCCCCACCCGGACGTCGCGTCGTTCCTCAACGAGATCGTCGAGGCGACGAAGGACCTGGTCTGCGCATTCAAGCCGAACCTGGCGTTCTTCGAGGCGCTGGGCGTGGGCGGTATGCAGACGCTCCTGGAGTCGATACAGGGCGTGCCCGCGCATATCCCGGTCATCGCCGACGCCAAGCGCGGCGACATCGGCAACACGGCGCGCTTCTACGCCCGCGCGCTCTTTGAGACGTATGATTTCGACGCTGCGACGGTGAACCCGTACGGCGGCCGCGATGCCGTGCAGCCGTTCGCGGACTACCGTGAGCGCGGCGTGTTCATCTGGTGCCGCGGCTCCAACCCGGGCGCTGCCGACGTGCAGGACCTGGCGATGGACGGCGGCGGTGTGCTGTACGAGCAGATCGCCCGTCGCGCCCGCGACTGGAACGAGCACGGGAACGTGGGCCTGGTGGCGGGGGCGACCTGGCCGGAGCAGATCGCCCGCGTGCGTGAACTCTGCCCCGACCAGGTGCTGCTGGTGCCCGGCGTCGGCGCGCAGGAGGGCGAGCTGGAAGCGGCTGCCGGCGCGGCCTTCGATTCGCGCGCTGAAGGGGCCATTATCAGCGCCTCACGCGGCGTGCTTTACGCCTCGCGCAGCGGCGATTACGCCGGCAACGCACGGCGGGCGGCCGAGGCGTTGCGCGGCCGCATCAACCTGACCCGCGACGCACTGCTGGCCGGGGGTTAGCGTCGTGGTGCTTGAAGTGCGCCTGGGCGACCACGTGCGCCTGCGGAAGCAGCACCCCTGCGGCGGCTACGACTGGGAAGTCGTGCGCCTGGGCGCGGATATCGGCATCCGCTGCCTGGGCTGCCGGCGGCGAGTACTCCTTGAGCGCAGCACGTTCGAGAAGCGGGTGAAGACGTTCCTCTCGCGGGGCCCGGCGGAGGATTCCGCTGAGAGATAGCCTCCTCACGGAGCCGGACGTGCGCGGGGTCGTGCGTTCGCGCGCGCTGCTGGCTGACCGGCGCTTCCTCAGCCTCTGGCTGAGCCAGGGCATCGCGCAGACGGCGCAGAACGCGCTGCTGTTCAGCCTTCTCGTCGTCGTGCTCAACATCACGAACTCCTCGGTCCACACGAGTATCCTCGTCTTCTGCTTCATCCTGCCGTCGATCCCGCTGGGATTCGCCGTCGGCGTGATCCTGGACCGCGTCGACAAGGAACCAGTCCTCGTCATCACGAACCTGCTGCGCGCGGTCGGTTGCATCCTGTTCTTCTTCTTCCACAGCGATGAGTGGGTCATCTACGGCATCGCTGTGTCTGTCGCGACGGCGGGCCTCTTCTTCAACCCTGCCGTTGTCTCGCTGATCCCCTCCATCGTGTCGCGGGAGAAGCTGGTCCCGGCGAACAGCCTCTACAACCTGACGCTGACGGGTGCGCAACTGCTCGGAATTGTCTTTGTGGCGCCCGTTCTGCTGAAGAGCGTGGGGCCGGACGGCATGTTCCTGACGTCGACGGGGCTGTTCCTCATCGCGGCGTTCTTCGCGGCGCGCGTCAACGTCTGGCATGACAGGGCGAAGGCTGAGCCCGGGCAGGGCACGAACTTCGGTAGTATGCCGACTGAGTTCCGAGAGAGCTGGCGGGCGCTGGTCTCGGACCGCTACTCGTTCCTGGCGCTCGGGCAGCTGATCCTCAGCAGCTCGCTCGTCCTGCTGTTCGCTATCCTGATCCCGCGCTACATGCGGGACGTGCTTGACGTCCCGGCGGACAACGCGGCGCTCATCTTCGCGCCGACGGGCATCGGAGCGCTGGTCGGGTTGCGGTTCCTGTCGTGGTTCACGCGCTTCGGCAAGAACCGGACCGTGGTGATCGGTCTGGCGGGCATCGCCGTTTGCATGGTGCTGCTGGCGCTTGTGGAGCCGATCGAAGGCGTGTGGGAGAAGGGCCCGGACTCGCTCGACCCGACGAACATCCTGCGCATTTCAGCGCTTCAGGCGCTGGTGATGAGTTTTGCCGGACCGATGGGCTTCTTCTACGCGCTGCTCAACGTCCCGGCGCAGACGGTGCTCCACGAACGGGCGCCGCCCGAAATGCGCGGCCGCATATTCGCGACGCAGGTCGTGTCGGCAAACTTCATTTCGCTAATTCCGCTGCTGATGGTGGGCGCGATCACGGACCTCTTGAACATCACGGTTGTGCTGATCCTGCTGGCGGCGCTGATAGGCGGATTCGCCTTCCTGAGCGAGAGGGTCGGGCCGCCTCCGGAAAGGGAAGACGCTCCGGGCAGGCGGGAAGAGGAGCGGGTGCATACTTGATTGACCTCGCGAGAAGCGGGAGATAGTATCGAAATTGCCTAGATTTTGGAGGTGGAGTAGTGGTCGAAATGACCATCGAGAGCATACGCGTGAGTCTGATGAACTATCAGCGCGTGGTGATCTTGAAGGAGAAGGAGTCAGACCGCTATCTGCCGATCTGGATAGGCCCGGCGGAGGCGGACGCGATCGCCGTCCGGCTTCAGGACGTTCAGGTGGCGCGCCCGCTGACGCACGATTTGCTGCGCAGCGTGATCGAACAGCTGGGTGGCAGCATCGACCACATCTTCGTCAACGACCTCTCTAACGACACGTTCTTCGCCAAGATCGTCCTGCAGGTGGACGGGCGCTCGATCGACATCGACGCGCGGCCGAGCGACGCGATCGCCCTCGCCGTAAGGGCGCAGGTGCCGATCTATGCCGACGAGTCCGTGCTGGAGAAGGCCGGCGTGCGGCTGGACGAGGAGAGCGGCACGATCGAAGGCGTGACTGACACCGAGGAGACCAAAGAGGCCTCACCCGAAGAGCTTGAGAAGCTGAGCCCGTTCCGCGACCTCATCGAGGGCCTTGATCTGGAGGACTTCGGAAACAAGGGCTGACGCCCGGCGGGGTGTTCCCGAACACGATTGTCACGAGGCCGGTTTCTCTTCGCCCGGCGCCGAAATTTCGTTAGAGCGCAGACTTGTCGACCGTAAACAGACTTTGTGATATTCTGCGCAATACGAGAAATCCCGCACCTGATGGAGGCTGTTCGCCCTCATGATGGAGAAGCTTCCTCGGACGATGAGACTAATGGGGCTGGGGTGGTACTTTGCCCTTAGCATCGTCGGTGGGATCGCCGGCGGAATCCTTGTTGACAGCTGGCTCGGGACGGAGCCGATCTTTACGCTCGTTGGGCTGTTCGGGGGACTCTTGTTGGCGTTCTGGGGCGGGTATTTCTTGCTTATGGAAGCCATCGGTAAAGGCAGAGGTAGCGGAAGACGCCAATGAATAGACGGCTAGCGATACTGGGAACCCTCGTCGTGTTCGTATTGGGTTTCCTCTTCCTCCGTGGGCCGACGCCGCACATCGCGATCAAGGCCGAGAAGCTCACTGACCTTGGCCCCATCGGGATCACGAACACGATGATCACGGGCTGGTTTGTGGTCGCGCTGATGGTCGTCCTAGTATTCGTCGCGACGCGCAAGTGGGAGCTGGTGCCCAGCGGCATCCAGAACTTCTTCGAGGCGGCGCTGGAGGCGTTCTACAACCTCGTGACCGGCATCGCCGGCGAGGAGAACGGCCGCCGCTTCTTCCCCGTCGTCGCCACTATCTTCTTCTTCATCGTCTTCGCCAACTGGCTCTCGCTTCTGCCCGGCTTCAACGTCGTCGGCTGGGTTGGGCATGAGACGCCGGAAGAGGAGCAGATCGCCGCCCACGGCTTCGTCGAGGGGATCGTTTTCGAGGACCTCGCTATCGGGCCGATCGACCTGCACTACATCAAGCCATCGAGCCCCGGCAACCTGCGCGTCACCAACGACTCGACGGTGATTAAGGATGACGATCCGAAAGGCAAAGACAAGTTCCACGAAGCGGAGGAGGAGGGCAAGTTCGTTGGCGAGCTGATACCGCTCTTCCGCGGTGTCAACACGGACCTCAACACGCCGCTGGCGATCGCGATCGTGGCGTTCATCGCGGTGGAGTTCTGGGGCATTAGCACACTGGGCTTCTTCACGTATGGCAAGAAGTTCATCAACTTCAGCGGCCCGATCGACTTCTTCGTCGGGATCCTGGAGCTGGTGTCTGAGATCGTGCGGCTCGTTAGCTTCACGTTCCGTCTCTTCGGAAACATGTTCGCGGGCGAGGTCGTGATCCTGATGTTTACGTTCCTGACTCCGCTGATTATCACGTTGCCGTTCTACGGCCTTGAGATATTCGTCGGTATCATTCAGGCGTTCATCTTCGCGATGCTGACGCTCGTCTTCGGCGTGATGGCCGTGAGCCACCACGGCGACGAACACGACGAGGGGCACGCGCCCCACGGGGTTCCCGAGGCGGATGCCGTGCCGGAGGGTGCGCACTAACCATGGATGTAATTTCGATAACAGGCCACACAACAAGGAGGGTCTAAATGGACATCATTCTCGCAGTTGTGCCGCCGGTGGTTGAGGCCGCCCGCGTCATTTCTCAGGAGGCAGCAGCGGGCGGCGACATCACGGACGACGGTATGAAGTTCGTCGCCGCGGCGCTCGTTATGGGCATCGGCGCGATCGGCCCGTCTCTGGCGATCGGCAACCTCGTGGGCCGTGCCATGGACGCGCTGGGCCGCAACCCGGAGGCCCAGCCCGTGATCCAGACGAACATGATTCTGGGACTGGCGTTCGCCGAGGCTATCGGCATTTACGCGCTGGTCGTGGCGATCATGATCGGGTTCGTGTTCTAGCGAAGGGTTGGGGCGAACGATCAGAGAGATCGGAAGGTAGCTATGGTACCGGTATTCCTGGAGGCGGAAGGGATCGGCGCGCTCGGCATTAACTTGCCGGCGTTGGTCGCGCAGCTGATCAACTTCGGCATCCTCTTGATCCTGTTCAGCTGGGTCTTCAAGCGCTTCCTCTTCCCGATGCTGGACGAGCGCAAGAAGCGCATCGAAGAGGGCCTGCAGGCCTCCGAAGAGGCGAAGGAGCGACTCGCTCAGACGGAGACAGAGGTGGCGGCGGAGATGTCTCGCGCCCGCCAGGAAGCGCAGGGGGTCATCACCCAGGCGCAACAGGCGTCCGCGCGCATCCAGGAAGAGGGGCGTGAGAGCGCGCGGGCCGACTCCGAGCAGATGATTGAGCGGGCGCGCCAGGAGATCCAGCTTGAACGCGACGCGGCGATCAGCGAGCTGCGAAAGGAGTTCGCGGACCTTACGATCACCGCGGCCGAACGTGTCATCAGGCGCAGCCTGGACCGCAAGGCGCACGGCGAGATCATTGAGGAAGTGTTGGCCGAGGCGCCGAGAGGCGATGGACAGGGGTCATCACAGAATTGATTCGTGACGTTGCCGCCAAGCGCTACGCCGAAGCGGCACACCTGATCGCCCGTGGCGGCGGGACGGAGGATGAGTGGACGGACGGCCTGCGGGCGATGTCCGAACTCTACTCCGACCCGGAGGCCGCGGCATTTCTCCTTAATTCACGGGTACCGCCGAAGGAGAAGCAGGCGCTGGTGCAGAAGGCGCTCGAAGGCGTGCAGAAGGAGGTCCTGAGCCTCGCGCTCATCCTGCTGCGCCGCAGACGAACGTCGCTTGGGCCGGGTATCGCGGAGGCTTACCAGGAGTTGCTGGACGAGGCCCGGGGCGTTTCCCACGCCACGGTGACGACCGCGGTGCCGCTTTCCGGTGAGGAGCTGGAAGTCGTGAAGAAGAAGCTGGCGGAGATCGCCGGCGGCGAAGTCGTCGTCAAGGCGGAAGTCGCCGAGGAGATCCTGGGCGGCGTCGTCGTCCGCATCGGCGACCGGTTGATCGACGGCAGCACGAAGAACCGGCTGCTGGCGCTCAAGCAGCAGCTTGCCGGGGCGAGGTCGTAGCGTGGCGGACAAGGCGGAGATGCACCGGGAGCTGGAGCTGGCCTGGGCCGACCTGACCGCGGCTGTGGAATCGGTATCCGAAGAGGACCGCGAGAAGCCCGGCGTCGTCGAGAGCTGGACGCTGAAGGACCTGCTGGGCCACATTGCCTTCTGGTCCGGGCGGGCGGCCGAGACTCTGCGCTGCGTCTGCGCCGACCGGGTGGAGGACATCGCCGTCGGCGAAGGCGACAACTGGTGGGACGAATGGAACGAGCGCGAGTACAACATCCGCAAGGACCGGTCGTTCATGGAAGCGCGAACAGAATTCCTGCGTAACTACAAAGAAGCGAACGCGTGTCTGGACGCGGCGCCCGAGGACAAGATCAACACGAAGCTGCGCGGCAAAGAAGTGGCTGCCTACTTCGTCGGCGACACGTACGGGCACTACCGGGAACACGCAGAGCACATAAGGGCGTGGCTGCGCAATCTGGAGACGAGTGAAGATTGACGAGCGACCGAAGGCCGGGGTTAGGCCCGGCCTGCCGAGGTGATTAGCCGGAGGAAGCTATGGCGGTAAGACCAGAAGAGATCGCATCGATAATCAAACAGCAGATCGAGCAGTTCGGCGGCGAACTGACGGCTGTCGACGTCGGCACGGTCGTTTCCGCCGGCGATGGCATCGCGCAGGTGTACGGCCTGCGCAATGCTGTCTATAACGAGCTGCTGGAGTTCCACACGAAGGACGAGTCCGGCGCCTCGAAGACGGTGATGGGGTTGGCCCTGAACCTCGAAGAGGACACTGTCGGCGCGATCGTCCTCGGCGAGCACACTGATATCAAGGAAGGCGACGAAGTGCGCTCCACGGGGCGCATTATCGAGGTCCCCGTTGGCGATGGGATGGTTGGCCGAGTCGTCGACCCGCTGGGCCAGCCGCTGGACGGCAAGGGCCCCGTGTCCAGCGATAAGGCGCGCCCGGTCGAGCGGATCGCTCCCGGCGTCGTCATGCGCGAGGGCGTGAGCGAGTCGCTGCACACCGGCATCAAGGCGATCGACGCGATGGTGCCGATCGGCCGCGGCCAGCGCGAACTTGTGATCGGCGACCGCTTCACCGGCAAGACGGTGATCTGCCTCGACACGATCATCTCGCAGAAGGGCCGCGGCGTGGTCTGCATCTACGTTGCGATCGGCCAGCAGGCGTCGAAGGTGGCGCAGGTGATCGGCATCCTGGAAGAGAACGGGGCGATGGAGCACACGGTGATCGTGGCCGCCAACGCGGCGGACCCGGCGGCGCTGCAGTACATCGCGCCTTTCGCCGGCTGCGCCATCGGCGAGGAGTTCATGGAGCAGGGCAAGGACGCCCTGGTCATCTACGACGACCTCTCGAAGCACGCCTGGGCGTACCGCCAGATGTCGCTGTTGCTGAGGCGGCCGCCCGGACGCGAGGCCTACCCCGGCGACGTCTTCTACTTGCACAGCCGTCTGCTGGAGCGCGCCGCCAAGCTTTCGCCGGAATACGGCGGCGGCTCGCTGACGGCGCTGCCGATCATCGAGACGCAGGCGGGTGACGTCTCCGCCTATGTGCCGACGAACGTGATTTCGATTACCGACGGCCAGATCTACCTGGAGGGCGAACTCTTCGCCGCCGGCATCCGGCCGGCGATCAACGCCGGTCTCTCGGTGTCTCGCGTCGGTGGAGCGGCGCAAACGAAGTCGATGCGCAAGGTGGCAGGCGGGATGCGCCTGGGCCTGGCGCAGTACCGCGCGCTGCAGGCGTTCGCGCAGTTCGGCACGGCCGAACTTGACCCGGCGACGCGGCGGCAGTTGGAGCTTGGGCAGCGGCTGACGGAGATTCTCAAGCAGCCGCAATACAGCCCGCTTTCGCTGGGCCAGGAAGTAGCGATTATCTACGCGGTGGTGAACGGTCACACGGACGACGTGGAGCCGAACAAGATTCGCGACTTTGAAGAGGCTTTCCATCGCTTCGTCGAGTCCAACAACCCGGACGTGCTCAAGGAGATTGAGGAGGCCGGGCTGCTGGAGGAGGCGACGGAGGAGAAGCTGAAGGCGGCGATCCAGGCGTTCAAGGAAACGGGAGCGTACTAACACGTGGGAGCCGGACAGCTAAGGCAGACGCGGCGGCGGATTCGCTCCGTCCAGAGCACGGCGAAGATCACGCGTGCGATGGAGCTGGTGGCGGCCTCCAAGATGCGGCGCTCGCAGCTCAACGCGCTGGCCTCGAGGCCGTACGCGGAGCGCATGCGCTGGGTGCTGGCGGACCTGGCGGAGACTCTGTCGCAGATTGACCCGGCGGACCGCCATCCGCTGATCCAGGTGCGGGAAGAGATACGCTCTGTGGACCTGATCCTGGTGACGCCCAACCGCGGTCTCTCCGGCGCGCTGCCCGGGAACCTGGTGCGGCGCGCGGCGCAGTTCGTCATGGAGCGCGAAGGTACGCCGGTCCGCATATGCGCCGTCGGCCGCAAGGGGCGGGACTTCATGCGGCGTACCGGCCAGGAGATCGTCGCCGAATTCCTCGAGCTGGGCGACTACCCTGCGTATGCGGAGGTGCGCCCGATCGCACAGGTGGCGATTGAGGACTTCATCCGGGGCGCCGCGGACGAAGTGTGGATCATCTTCGCTGAGTTCGTGAACATCGTGACGCAGCAGCCGCAAGCCAGGCGGCTGCTGCCCATCGAGCCGCCCACAGAGGCGGAGACAGAAGCGATCGATTACATCTACGAGCCCGGACGCGCGGAGGTGCTTGATGAGCTGCTGCCCCGCTACCTCGAGCGGGAGGTGTACGCCGCCATTCTGGAGGCAGGAGCGAGCGAGCAGTCGGCGCGCATGGTGGCGATGCGCAACGCAACTGACAACGCGAACGAGCTGGTAGATGACTTGACTCTGGAATACAACAAGGCCCGCCAGGAAAGCATTACGGGCGAGCTGCTGGACATCGTCGGCGGCGTAGAAGCGCTGACGTAGGAGAAGGGAACGGAGGTCGATATGGCCAAGGGAGCAAAAGGACAGGTCGTGCAGGTGATTGGGACGGTGGTAGACATCGAGTTCCCGCCTGACGAGCTGCCCACCGTCTACAACGCGCTCGACGTCGCGATGCCGGATGGCTCAAATCTGGTCGTCGAAGTGCAGCAGCACCTGGGGAACAACTGGGTGCGCGCGCTGGCGATGGACGCTACGGACGGTCTGCCGCGCGGCGCCGAAGCCGTGGACACGGGCGAGCCGATCCAGGTGCCAGTCGGCGAGGTCACCCTGGGGCGCCTGTTCAACGTTCTCGGCGAGCCGATCGACAACCTGGGCGAGGTGAAGGCGGACGAGAACTGGCCGATCCACCGGCCGTCGCCCACGCTGGAGGAGCGCGAGACGACGCCGGAGGTGCTGGAGACCGGCATCAAGGTTCTCGACCTGGTCTCGCCGTTCACGAAGGGTGGCAAGGTCGGCGCCTACGGCGGCGCGGGCACGGGCAAGACCGTCATCATCCAGGAGCTGATCCGAAACATCGCCCAGGAGCACGGCGGCTTCTCCGTGTTTGCCGGCGTCGGCGAACGTTCCCGCGAAGGCAACGACATGTGGAACGAAATGAAGGAGTCCGGCGTCATCGAAAAGACGGCGCTCGTCTTCGGTCAGATGAACGAGCCGCCCGGCGTGCGCGCGCGCATCGCGCTTACGGGCGTGACGATGGCCGAGTACTTCCGCGACACGATGGGCCAGGACGTGCTCATCTTCATCGACAACATCTACCGCTACATCCTGGCGAACATGGAAGTGTCGGCGCTGCTGGGCCGCATGCCCTCGGCCGTCGGTTACCAGCCGACGCTGGCGACCGACATGGGTGTGCTGGAGGAGCGCATCACTTCCACGAAGCGCGGGTCGATCACGTCGTTCCAGGCGATTTACGTGCCGGCGGACGACTACACGGACCCGGGGATCGTGACGACGTTTGGGCACCTTGACGCGGTGATCTCGCTTGACCGCGCGCTTGTCGAGGAGGGGTTGTACCCGGCGGTCGACCCGCTGTCCTCGTTCTCGCGCGTGCTCGATCCGCGGATCGTTGGCGAAGACCACTATCGGGCCGCGCGCGGCGTGCAGGCGGTACTGCAGCGCTACAAGGACCTGAAGGACATCATCGCCATCCTCGGCGTCGAGGAGCTGTCGGACGAGGACAAGGTCGCCGTGGGGCGGGCGCGTCGCATCCAGCGCTTCCTCACGCAGCCGTTCAACGTGGCCGAGGTGTTCACGGGCCGGCCGGGGCGCTACGTGCCGGTCAAGGAGACGGTGCGCGGCTTCCTCGAGATCCTCGACGGCAAGCACGATTCGCTTCCGGAGCAGGCGTTCTACATGGTCGGCACGATCGACGAGGCGGTAGAAGAGGCCGAGAAGATGGCCGCCGCGGAGAAGGCGGCGTAGGTGAGACAGGTGACAGGAGACAGGGCTAGCGATGCCGCTTGAAGTACACGTCGTAACGGCCGAGCGCGAAGTCTACACCGAGGACGGTGTGGACGAGGTCGTCGCGCCGGGGATCCAGGGCGAGCTAACGGTGCTGCCCAGTCACGCGCCGCTGCTGACGATGATCAAGCCGGGCATCATGCGCCTGGTGAAGGGCAACGATGAGACCGATGTGGCGATCACCGGCGGGTTCCTTGAGGTGAAAGACGACCGCGTGACGATCCTGGCGGATGCTGCCGAGCGCGCCGAGGAGATCGACGAAGTGCGCGCCGAGGAAGCGCGCCGCCGCGCCGAGCGGACGCTGGAAGAGCGCGAGGATACCGCAGAGCTGGTGACCGCGGCGGCAGCGCTGCAGCGGTCGCTCCTGCGCCTGCGCGTGGCCGAGATGCGCCGCCGGCGGCGCCCGCGTGGGCCTTCCGGTCCGCCCGGGGTGTAACATCAGGGGCTGATGGCCCTCAATCTGCGCGAGCAGACGTTCGTCCTGGAAGGCGGTAAGCGCCTGTCTGGCTCAGTCCAGGTCGGCGGCTCCAAGAACGCTACTCTGGGCGCGATGGCGGCGGCGCTGCTCGTCCCCGGCGACTGCTTCCTCGAGAACGTTCCCGTCATCGACGACGTTGAGCAGATGGCGCTCGTGTTGCGCAGCCTCGGCTGCGATGTGGAGTGGGCCGGCGATCACACGCTGCGGCTGAACGCGACGGAGATCACATCGTCCTGCCCCGACCGGGAGATCGTGGGTACGCTGCGTGGCAGCTTCCTCGTCATGGGCGCGCTGCTCGGACGGCTGGGCGAGGCCGCCTGTCCGCCACCCGGCGGCGATATCATCGGTGGCCGCCCGATCGACGTCCACCTGGCCGGCTTTCGGGCGCTCGGCGCGGTGACGGAGGTCAGCCAGGAGATGTTCCGCGCGAAGGCGCCGGAGCTGCGCGGCGCGACTTTCTTCGCCGACTACCCGAGCGTGCTGGGCACTCAGAACACGATGATGGCGGCCGTTTGCGCCAAGGGCACGAGCACGATCGTGAACGCAGCGGCCGAGCCTGAAGTGCAGAGCCTGGCGGCTATCCTCAACGAGATGGGAGCGGACATAACGAGTGCGGGCACGAACACGATCACGATCAACGGCGTGGAGAGGCTGCACGGCGCGCGCTTCCGCATCATTCCGGACCGGCTGGAGGCGGGGACGTTCGCGATCGCTGCGGTGATCACCGGCGGCGAGGCCGAGTTGCGCGGCGTTGAACCGGACCACATGCAGGGCTTCCTGGCGAAGCTGCGGCAGGCGGGCGTCGACGTTCAGACGTCCGGCGACGTGATGCGCGTGAGTGCGGGCGGTGAGCTGCAGGCCCTCACGTTGCAGGCGCTTCCGTACCCGGGCTTTCCGACTGACTTGCAGGCGCCGATGGCGGTGCTGCTGACGCAGGCGCAGGGTGTGAGCACGGTGCATGAACGCGTCTTCGACAACCGGCTCGGCTACATCAGCGACCTGCGCAAGATGGGAGCGGAGATAGTGACGACAGGTACGACCGCTGCTATCATTACCGGGCCCACTCCCCTGAGCGGTTCGGCGCTGAAGGCGCTGGATGTGCGGGCCGGGGCTGCCTTTATACTGGCGGGGCTCGCGGCGAACGGCCGCACAACTGTATCGGATATTTATCACGTGGACCGCGGATACGAGAGGATCGACGAGAAGTTGCGTTCACTCGGAGCGGACATCGAGAGGGCCTAATGCTAGGGAAGCGAATCGGGGTGGATCTGGGGACGGCGAACGTGCTGGTGTACGTGAAGGGCCGCGGCATCGTGATCGCGGAGCCGTCGGTCGTGGCGGTTGCGACGCGTGACAACAGCATCGTTGCCGTCGGCACCGACGCGCGGGAGATGCTGGGCCGCACGCCCGGCGCGATCCAGGTCGTGCGGCCGATGCGGGAAGGCGTTATCGCCGACTACGTGACGACGGAGGCGATGCTTCGCTACTTCATCGGCCGCGTGATGGGCCGCATCTCAATGATCAAGCCGGAGGTGATGATCTGCGTACCCGCCGGTGTTACGGGCGTCGAGCAGCGGGCCGTGCAGGACGCTGCCGAGGCGGCCGGCGCACGGAGGCCGGCGCACCTGATTCCGGAGCCGCTGGCGGCGGCGATCGGTGCGCGCATCCCCGTGCACATTCCGCAGGGCCACATGGTGGTGGACATTGGGGGTGGACGCACCGAGGCGGCCGTGATTTCGATGTATGGCATCGTCGTCAGCGAGAGTGTCCGCGTCGCCGGTGACCGCCTGGACGACGCGATCGCCGGATACGTGAAGCGGCGCCACAACCTCGTCATCGGCGACCGGACGGCGGAGGAGCTGAAGATCGCGATCGGGAGCGCGCTGCCGCTGGAAGAAGAGGTCACGTACCAGGTGCGCGGCCGGGACCAGATCACCGGGCTGCCGCGCACGATCACCGTGACGTCTTCGGATGTGACGCAGGCGATCGCGGACCCGCTGCAGTCGATCGTCGGCGCGGCGCGATCGGTCCTCGAACGGACGCCGCCGGAGCTGGCCTCCGATGTCGTGGACCGCGGTATCGTGCTGTCCGGTGGGACGGGGATGCTGCGGAACCTGGACCGGCTGATCACGCAGGAGATCGGGATCCCCTGCTACGTAGCGGACAACCCGATGGAGTGCGTGGCGATGGGCGCGGGGATAGCGCTGGAGCACCTTGATCTGATCAAGCGCGCGCAGCCGGCCGAGGGCGAGTGGCTGGTCAGCCTCTAGGGCTGCCCCGTTCTGCGTTAGCCCCAAGGGAAGCGGTTCGTGAGAGAATCGATGGGTGCTTCGCCCCAACGCCGTTGGCGGGACGCCGGTGTTCTGACCGGAAGGACTACTTGCCGTCCGCGCTGCGCAAAGCTCGCAATGCCCGGTCCGGGTCGTTAAGCAGGTACGCCAGGTTCTCCCACGTTATCCGCCTGGGGTTTTGCGCGCCCGAAGGGATCCAGTCGAGGCTCCCTCGCGAGATCCGCATCTCGCCCAGCTTCTCGTCATCGCTCCAGACAGCGATCGTCGTGTCGACGTTCTTCAGCGGCTTTGTCGGCAGGCTGATTTCGATGTGATGCTTTGGCACAATTGCCTCCCGGTGGGCGCGGCGAGCAGCGCCCCTACTTCTGCGGGGCCGCGGCGGCCTTGAGGTAGTAGGTCATCCCCTGCAGTGCGAGCACGGGGTCGATGCGCTTGATGTGGACGGACGGCGGCACGTGGGCGGCGATCGGCGCGTAGTTGAGGATCGCCTGGACGCCGCAGTCAACGAGCCGGTCGATCACGCTCTGCGCGGTCTCCGCGGGGACGGCGACGATGCCAACGTCGATGGGGCTCTGGGCCAGTACGCTCTCCAGATCGGCGGTGTTCTTGATCGTGAGGCCGTTGATCTCTTTGCCGACCCACTCGGGGTCTGAGTCGAACGTCTCAACGATGCGGAAGCCCTGCGGGGCGAAGCCTTCGTAGCCGAGGATGGCGCGGCCCAGGCGGCCCGTTCCGACGAGCGTCATCCGCCACTGGCGGTTGAGGCCGAGGATGCTGCGCAGCTCTTCGAGGAGCTTGCGGACGTTGTAGCCGCGGCCCTGTTTGCCGAAGCGGCCGAAGTAGCTGAGGTCTTTGCGGATCTGGGCCGGCGTGACGTTGAGCTGATAGCCAAGCTCTTGTGAACTCACGACTTCTCGTCCGGTCGATTCAAGGGCCGCGAGGGCGCGGGCGTAGAGCGGGAGGCGGTCGATTACGACTGGGGGGATGTTCATTGAAGCATCCTATGGCCATTATTTGTCTGTTTAATGAGTAAACAATGTTCTGGCCTTCTTATAGCATCCGCCGAGTTTTAAGGTCAATAGCTTGTGCAGAAAAATACAAACCTTGGGCGCCCTCACCTGTGAGTTGTCGTAACGGGCACTCCCCCTGTGGCGTCTAAGTTGGTGGCCCCTATGAGCGGGCGGAGCATACGTATCCAGAAGGACACGAGGTAACGATGGAGACCGAATCGACGTTAAGAGACGAGAGCGCAAATCCGGACGACGATGCCGCTACGCGGCACGAAGACCGACCTGCCGGCGAGGCCCTGAGAACGAGGGTAGTGCCCTCGTTCCTGTCTCGCGACTCCGCGACCGAAGCGCCTGCGGACGCGCCCGAAGATGAACATGGCGATTCGATGTCGCAGTTCATTTCGCGCACGATGGAGACTGTTGCCGAGGTGCCGCAGTCTGACGATGGTGGACCGATTCTGCGGGCGCCGAGTTCGTTCGGCGAGGTCGGTCTCTCGAAGGCGTTCCTGACGGACCTCACGCTGAAGATCATGCACTACTCCGGCGCACCTTCGATGTCGCACCTGGCCAAGCGGCTGGGGCTGGCCGGAGAGATCGTTTCCCAGATCCTGGAGACGCTTACCGAGGAGCGGCTGGTCGTCATTCTGAGCCAGTCCGACCTCTACACTGGAAACTACCGCTACCGCCTGTCCGAGAAGGGCCAGGCACGCGTCTCAGAGGCGCTGGAGCGCACTCGCTACGCGGGCCCGGCGCCGGTGACTGCGGAACAGTACACGAGAGTGATGCAGAAGCTCTTCGAGGAGAAGCAGGAGGTGAGCCGCCACGAGATCACAGAGGCGGTGAAGGACCTGGTGCTGACGAGCGATGTCTCGGACGCCGTGGCGCGCGCTCTGTTCTCCGGCAAGACGACACTCCTCTTCGGGCCTTCGGGCAACGGGAAGTCGATGATCCTGGAGAACTTCGCGCAGGCGCTGGATGGTCACTCATATTTGCCGTATGCGATCTACGCCTATGGGCAGGTGATCCGTGTATTCGACCCGTCGATCCACGTTCCGATCGATGACGATTCAGACAGCGAGGAGAATGGGAAATCAGACTTCGACCGGCGCTGGATCAAGGTGCGGCGGCCAGCGATCATCCTCGGCGCGGAGATGGACCGCGGCGCGCTGGACCTGGGATACGACCCGCAGGCGCGCTTCTACCAGGCGCCGGCACACCTCAAGGCGCAGAACGGCGTGCTGGTGGTGGACGACTTCGGCCGTCAGCGCGTGACGACGACGGACCTGCTGACGCGCTGGCTGATCCCGCTGGAGCGCGGCTGGGACTCACTGGGCATGGTGACCGGTGAGAAGCTGACGGTGCCCTTCAGACTGCAGCTGCTGTTCGGCACGAACGCGCGCGTGCGCGAGGTGGCGGACGACGCGCTGCTGCGCCGCATTCTGTACAAAGTGCGCATTCCCAACCCAGACCGGGCGAACTTCGGCGAGATCCTGCGCCGCGAGTGCCGCGCGAAGACGGTCCCCGTGGAGGATGATGCGATCGAATACGCCGTCGAGAAGTTGTTCAACGAAGAAACCCTGAAGCCGCGGGCGAGCTATGCGGGCAACATCGTGGATATTCTGCTGGAAAACGCCGCGTTTGACGGGGTGAGCCCGGTGCTGAGCCGGGAGTCGTTCGACAAGACGTTCACGCTCTTTGTTACGAGTGAGAGGGAGACGGAAGACTTCGAAGACTAAGCGCCATTAGCGCAACGTAGGTGAGTGCCAGGGGCGGGCCGGGAACGGTCCGCCCCTGGCTTATCCGGCGAAGCTGGAGATCTGCTCCGCCAGCGCTTCCGGCCGTTGAATCGGCACGTCGTGGATCGTGTCCTTCATGACGACGACGCGGGCGTCCGGTACGACGCGCCCGAGCGCCTCAAGGCCGTCTTCGCGGAGCTTCTGCCACTGCCTCGCCTCGTCGTTCGTGGGCTCCTGCTGGCAGGAGATCACCATGAGCGGACAGGCCAGGGCATTCAGGAGATCGGCCGGGCGCAGGTCGAAGATGGCGCGGGCGATCTTCATGTGGTTCTCGATCGTCAGGCGGCGGGCGATCGTGCCGTCCTCGCGGATGTCGAAGTTGGCCAGCACCATGTCGCGCAGCTGGTCGCTCCAGATGTCCTTTAGCCCGGGCCAGCGGCTCATGAACCCGACGAACGTCTCGACCGGCGTGCCGTCGATCTCGGGCGGGCGCATGCGCGGCTCGGCGTCCTCCCATTGGCCGTGCTGCGAGAGGTCGACGACGCCGCCGTCGACGAGGACGATCGAGCGGACGGCATCTGGGTTGGCGGCGGCGTAGGTCAGGGCGACGCTGGCGCCCCAGGAGTGGCCGACGATAGCTGGCGAGTCGATGCCCAGCGTTTCGATGAACGCGGCCAGGTCGGCCGTGACGTCGTCGAAGCCGTAGCCGTCGTCCGGCTGGTCGCTGCGGCCGTGGCTGCGCTGGTCCAGCGCGATCACGCGAAAGCGTTCGACCAGGTGCGGCGCAGTCAGGTCCCAGATGCGGCTGCTGGACGAGAGGCCGTGCAGAAGCACCAACGGCGGGCCGTCGCCGCCCCAGTCCCGGTAGTGCAGGCGGATGTCGCGCCCGGGCAGGGCGGCGTAGTCGTCGCGGGGCGCGGCTGCGGCCATCAGATCTGCTTTAGTTCTTCGATGATGGCGGTCAGGCGCTCGTCGTCCTGCGCGGTGCGGGCGCCGAAGCCAAAGCCGAAGGCGAGCGTGCTGAGGACGCCGCCGAAGCGCGCCTTGATCTTCGGGACAAGCTCGTCGTACGTGCCGATGATCGCGAACTCCTCCAGCATCTCGTCCGTGATCACGGCCGCCATCTCCGGCCACTTGCCCTCCATCGAGAGGCGGAAGAGCTGCTTGCCGGCGTCCTCCCAGCCGTGGGTTTCGAGCACGGGGTGGTAGGCGCGAGTTGAGGCGTAGAACGAAAGTTGCTGGCGGATCGGCGCCCTGGCCCGCTCGACCTCTTCCTCGTTGGCGCCGGTGATGATGAAGTTGCCGCCGACGAGGTCGATTTCAGAGATATCGCGGCCGGCCTTCTTTGCTCCTTCTTCGATCGCCGGGATGATCACTTCCTTCGTGTACTTCGCGGTGTTGAAGGGGTGCATGCGAATGCCGTCGCAGAGTTCGCCGACGGTCCGGCAGTTGTAGCGATTGACGGCGGAGATGTAGATCGGGACGTGTCCGTCCTTGTTCGGTCCGGGGTTGAAGAATGGCGAGATCAGGGTAAAGCGGTAGTGCGGACCCTCGTGCGCCGGGCGCTCGTCCGTCTGGAACGTCTTGAAGATCGCTTTCAGCGTGAGGAGGTAGTCGCGCAGGCGCGGGCCGGGCGGCGAGGGCCAGGGTGTGGAGTAGCGGCGCTCGTTGTGGCCCTTCACCTGTGTGCCGAGGCCGAGCATGAAGCGCCCGCCGGAGAAGCGCTGGAGGTCCCAGGCGATCTGGGCGGTGACCATCGGGCTGCGCGGGAAGGCGATGGCGACAGCCGTGCCGAACTTGATCGTCTGCGTGTGCTCGGCGACGGTCATCAGGGGCAGGAAGGGGTCGTGGGCGGCCTCGGGCGCGACGATGGCGTCGTAACCGATCGCTTCGAGGCTGCGGGCCTGTTCGGCGTAGGCGGCGATGCTCGGGGCCATGACGGTAGTTTCGATCTTCATTTCGGGGCTCCTCCACTGGGCTCGTCGCCGCCAAGTGTATGCGAACGTCCGCGAGCGTCGCCAGTGGAGCGGCGCCTGCTGAGAGAAGGAAAGGGAGCCGTTGAGTCGAGCAGGAGGTTGACGCCTGTGTGCATAATTGTCCTAGCGAAAGCGCCCTCGCCTCTCATCCTCTGCTACTCTTATCCGGCCGACGCGACGGGCGCAGAGGAGGCACAATGAACCTCACGACGCGCGCCCTCATCGCCGTCATCGCGGTGACCGGCTTCGTTGGTTTGGTCGGAGCGTACCTCGGCGCCGCTGCCCTGCAGGACGACTCTCCGGATGAGCCGGTCGTGCAGTCGACGAAGGAGGGCGAAGACCCCAACGAGCCGCTGAACGACCCGGGCGTGGATCCGCCGCCGGAGATAACGCGCGGGGTAGAGGTGACGCCTCGCCCGTGCCCGGAGTGCTTCGTAGGCTTGCCGGAACCGGCCCCGGGATCGCCTTGCCCGCAGCGATCGACTGGTGACACCCTTGTGCCTGACTTCGAGTCGCTTGCCGCGGCGCCCAAGAATGACTGGCCGGAGTACAGAAGCCCGAACTACGAGTTCGCGTTTAGATACCCGCCTGCCTGGACGCTGGACGTGACCTATAACGACATCTACGGCTGGCCTGATGGCCGCGTGCAAGGCCCAGTAACCGAGATGATCAGGCTCTACAGCCCGCTGTGGGCGGCGATGCTCGAAAAAGGCGACCCACGAAGCGTGCCGCCGGTTTCCGCGGCCAAGATCGAGATGAACTATGCGCCGGCCCTTGCGTCTGAGGGGTGCACCGGGACATCTGATGGGAACCCCCGGCGGCTGGAGATTCAGATCGCTGGTCGCACGACATTCGCAGGGATCTCGGTCGTCGAAGGCTCCGATGTCGTGCCGCCGACATATCTGTTCGGCGCAGGAGTCAACCTGGAAGACTCGAAGCAATTCGTCCTCCTCGCCTACAGCGCGGGCGACGATTCGGGGCTTTCGGCTGCTAAGGCTGTTCTAGGTAGCGTTTGGTTGGGCGACCGATGAAGCGGCCGCTTTCGCTGTCCGCCCTCGTCATCTCTCTTCTAGCAGCGCCGTTGCTGTTTGCATCAGCCGCAGAAACCGAGGCGGGCGTCCCTAAGCGTCGCCAGTGGAGCGGCGCCTGCTAGAATCGGGGCCATGATCCGGGACGTCCACCACGTGGGCATCGCCGTGCGCGATCTGGAGGCCGCCTACGCGCTGTACCGCGATGCGCTGGGCCTGCGGCTCGTCAAGGAGGGCGAGATGCCCTCGCGCGGCGTACGGGCGGCGATGCTGGCGGCCGGCGGGAGCTACCTGGAGCTGATCCAGCCGCTGGACGCTTCGTCGCCGTTCGCGAGGTTCATCGAGGAGCACGGCGAAGGGCTGCACCACGTTGCGCTGTGGAGCGACGACGCGGACGGAGACGTCGCGAAGCTGCGCGACTGCGGCGTGGCGCTCGACGATCCGGAGCCGCGTGAGGGGTTCACGGGCCGCCTGAGTTACCTGGCGGCGGAGGCGTTCGACGGGGCCCAACTGGAGGTCGTGGAGCCCGAGGAGGGGCTGACGGGCGACGCGCGAACGACGGGAAGCCGCATCACGCGCATTGACCACGTCGTGCTGCGCGTGCCGCACCCCGGTACCGTCAGCGAGCGCATGAGCGAGTGGTTCGGGGTCGAGACGAAGCGGACGTTCGAGCGCGGCGAGACGTCGTTCGCTTTCATGCGCCCCGGTGACGTCGTGATCGAGGTGATCGGACCGTCAGAGCGGCCCGCCGAGCCGCGGCCGGGCTTCGTCGCCGGACTGTGCTTCGAGTGCACGGAGATCGACGGTCTGACGGCGGACCTGAAGGTGAAGGGATACCCGGCCGGCGAGCCGCACCCGGCGCTGCAGGGCGGCCGGATCGTGTCGCTGAACCAGTCGGGCGCGTGTGGCGTGCCGGTGGCGTTCATCGACTTCACAGGCAGCCCCGGGCCGCCGTCTCGGTAACGTGAATCACAGATGATTCGTGCTTAGCGTCTGCTAGAATGAGTGCGAAATCCAGAAGGAGGAAGCGATGCGAGAAGTAGTTATTGTCGAGGCGGTGCGAACGCCCATGGGCCGTCGCGCCGGCGTCCTTTCGGGCATCCACCCGAACGTCCTGGGCGCCAAGGTGCTGAACGAGCTGGTGGAGCGCGCCGGCATCGAGGCCGGGCAGGTCGAGGACGTCGTCTTCGGCTGCGTTGACCAGGTTGGCGAGCAGGGCGCGAACGTTGCGCGAAACGTGCTGCTGACGGCGGACTTTCCGTACACGGTGCCGGCGACGAGCGTCGACCGCCAGTGCGGGAGCGGCCAGCAGGCGATCCACTTCGCCGCGAACCTGATACAGGCGGGCGTCTGCGACATCACGATCGGCGGCGGCGTCGAGTCGATGTCGCGCGTGCCGCTGGGCGTGAACATCATGCAGGGGCCGGGTGCGCCGTTCCAGCCGTCGCTGATGGAGAAGTATGAGCTGACGCCGCAGGGCATCTCCGCCGAGGAGATCGCGGTCAAGTGGGGCGTCGAGCGCCAGGAGGCCGACGAGTTCGCGCTGCACAGCCAGGAGAAGGCGAAGAAGGCGCGCGACGAAGGCCGCTTCGACCGCGAGATGCTGCAGATCGATGTGAAGCTTGAGGGCCTCGACCACACGGTGACGGCGGACGAGGGCATCCGCGAGAGTTCGCTGGAGAAGCTGGCGACGCTGCAGCCGTCGTTCCGCCCGGACGGCATCCACCACGCCGGCAACTCCTCGCAGATCACCGACGGCTCTTCGGCTGTGCTGCTGATGTCGCGCGAGAAGGCTGAAGAGCTGGGCAAGAAGCCGCGCGCGCGGATCGTCGGCCAGGCGGTCGTCGGCTCCGACCCGGTGCTGATGCTGACGGGCCCGATCACGGCGACGCCGAAGGTGTTGAAGCACGCCGGCCTCGAACTCAAGGACGTCGATCTGATCGAGATCAACGAGGCGTTTGCCTCGGTGGTGCTCGCGTGGAAGCGGGAGGTCGAGCCGGACATGTCGAAGGTCAACGTCAACGGCGGCGCGATCGCCCTCGGTCACCCGCTGGGCGCGACGGGCGCGCGGCTGATGACGACGATGGTCCACGAACTGGAGCGCACAGGCGGCCGCTACGGCCTGCAGGTGATGTGCTGCGGCGGCGGTCTGGGCACGGCGACGATCATCGAGCGGCTCGACTAGCGCAACGCGGCCCTCACCCCCGCCCCCCTCTCCCAGGGGGGAGAGGGGGGCGGTCAGGCTACCCTACGGGTCTGTCTGGAAAGCTTGGCCACATTGCGCTGTTCGCTAAAGCTGGCCGTGTTCCTTGAGGAGCGGCTGGCTGTACGTGACGCGGCCGGTCAGCGTTTGCGGGTCGCACGTGGCGAGGATTAGCGCGGCCTTCGCCATGTATTCGATCGGCTCGGCGCGCGGGTCGGTGTCGTCTTTGATGAGCTTGTGGAAGAGAACGCCGGGCGAGGCGACGATGCCCGTCGGCGCCAGCGAGTTGACGGCGATTCCGGAGTCGTACAGCTCGTGGGCGAGGCCGGTCGAGAAGCGCTCGATCCCGGCCTTTACGGTGCCGTAAACGGTGCCGCCGCGGGCCGGCAGCTCGTACGGGGGGCCGTCCGGGTGGACGGCGGCGCGCGACGAGACGTTGACGATGTGGCCGCCGCCGGTCGCGATCATGTCCGGGATGACGGCCTGGGCGAGCAGGAACGGCCCCGTGAGGTCGACGGCGAGCATCCGCTGCCAGCGCCGCAGCGGGAACTCCTTGATCGGCTCGTAGTAGGTGAGCGCGGCGTTGTTCACTAGCACCGTAGCCGGCCCGTACGTCTCGCGCGCCGCCGCCACGAGCCGCTCAATGCTCTCGGGATTCGAGACGTCGGCGCGGACGGCTGTCGCCTCGCCGCCGGCGGCGCGGATCTCCTCGACGGTCACGGTGATGGCGCCGGGGAGCTGGTGATCGCCTTCGCGCTCCGTGCGGGCGGCGGCCACCACCTTTGCGCCTTCGCGTCCGAAGAGGAGGGCGATCTCCCTGCCGATGCCGCGGCTGGCGCCGGTGATGATCGCCACTTTGCCGTTTAGCTGGCCCATTTCTAGCTCCTATTCTGGCCGGGGGTAGCCGAGCGTCTCCGCCGCGTCGCGAAGCAACGTGCGCACGAGATCGACGTGAAGGGCAACCCTTGACGACGAGATGTTGACGGCGAACGCGTTCTCCATCAGGATCACGGCTTCGCATAACTCCTTCGCGGCGTCTCCGTCACGCTCCCGCAGGGGCGGGTCGACGTTGTGAGTGAAGGCGTGCACGGGGCCGAAGAAGGCCGCCTCCGCGCCCGGGCGGTCGCCGAGCGTGAGCATGCTGATGACGCGGGTCAGGGCCTCTTCCTCGTTGACGAACGCCTCGGCGGTGATCTCGCCGCCGGCCAGCGGAGCGAGCGGCCCGTCGCAGGAGCCGTCGCCGCCCCCCGAGATCTCGCGGACGGCGAAGAAGGCGCCGACGAAGAAGAGGGCGAGGACGCCGAGGCCCGCGCCCCAGACCCAGTCCGGGACGCGGTTCCGACGTGCCGCACGCGCCCGTCGGCGCGAGTAGAGGGTGCTAGCCGCCGGGCTGCTGTGCATCAATTCCAAACTCCGATTGCAGGAAGTGGATCAGGTTCCATGTTTCGTCCTCCGTGAGCTGGTTGCCGAAGCCGGGCATGATCGTGCCGAGGCCGTTCTGGATGACGTTGAAGAAGAACGAGTCCTGGTGAAAAGGGATGTGGACGCGGAAATCGGCGGGCGGTAAGGGGAGGCCATCCGCCAGCGGGCCGTCGCCGCGCCCGTCCGGGCCGTGGCATTGCTGGCAGTCCGCATCGTAGAGCACGCGGCCGGCGGCGATCGACTCGGGGCTGGCGGTCCGTTCCGCAGTGGTGTCCGGCAGGACGCTGATCGCCAGGAAGCCGAAGCCGATGACGGTGAAGGCGGCCGTGCCGACGCTCAGGAGGCGGGGCGCAGGCGCGGGTAGTTCCGGCAGCCGGGGGGACCAGACGCCGATCAGGAGTGTGGCGATGATGAGGCCGATCGCCCCAACGGTGAGCCAGCCGCCGACGGCGAGGGGCAGGTCGAACTGTCCGCCCGCGCCGGAGAGGCTGATCGGTACGGGGAAATCGGCCCTGGCGTCCTCGAGGCCGGCGCGGCGGACGTCGACGCCGATCGTCCAGTTGCCTTCCGTGGTGATGAACGGCCCGATCGCACCGTAGGCGGTGAGCTCGGCCGGCTCCATCACGATTTCGGACGGCGCCAGGTCGTCGGACGGTGGCTGAAAGCGCAACCGTACGCGCAGCACGTCGCCGATCTCGCCGCCGCCCTCCGGGAAGAGGAAGACGCGGAAGGAGTTGTTGCCGGGCGCGTTGGGAGAGATCGTCAGGTTGATGAGGAGGTCGCCGGCGGGCTGCGTCTCCTCGTAACCGACGACCGCCTGCGTCTTCGCGGCCTCCTCTGCAGCCTGCGAGGCTTCTTCCGCCTGTCTGGAGGTCGGGTACTGGAAGAGGACCGCCGCCGCGAGCATGACGACGATGCCGAGCGCGGCCTCGGCCCAGACGGCGCGCCTGAGCCAGTGATGGATGCGCGCGCCGTAGTCGCTTGAGTCCGGCTCGTCGATGGCGCGTTCGCGCAGGTAGAGGGCGTTGGCGCCGGCGACGACGAGGACGGCGGCGACGACTCCCAGCTTGACGAGAAGCGCGCGTCCGTAGGCTGTGTCGAAGAGCGCTTCGACGCTGGGGACCTGCACGAGGGCGTTGATCGCGCCGGTCGCCAGTAGCACGATGACGCTCGTGGCGGCGACGGCGGAGAAGATCTCCAGGTGTGGCGGCATCAGGTCTTCGCGCGTCTCGGCCGGTTGCCGGCGGACCCAGAGCAAGAAGAGTGCGAGCTGCACGAGCATGCCGACCCAGACGGCGGTGGCGAGCAGGTGCAGGAAGTCGCCGCCGACGGCCCAGAAAGAGCCCGGAACGGCTGCCTCGTGGCTGACGAAGGCGATGAGAAGCAGGTAGCCGGCGCCCGCCGCTATGCCGCCCCAGAGTGCGGCGCCCGCCATCGCCCGGCGGCCCACGGTGTGGAAGGACGGGATCATGAGCAGGAGCCCGCCGATGCCCGTGAGGACGAGCTGGCGCTGAATCCAGCGCTCGCCCCAGCGCGTGTCGAGCGCCTCGTCAACGTACTGGAAGCCGCCGAGCTGATCCGCCTGCACGACGAGTTCACCGGCGGCGACGAGCACGAGCGCGCCCGCCGCGATCCAGGCCGTGCGCAGCGCGCGGCGCCGCGCGGCTGATCCCGCTTCGCTGCGGGCCGGTTCGGGCGTCCCTGACGAGGCGGGGTTGGAGACCAGCGCTACGAAGGCGAGGCTGCCGGTGAGAAGGGTGGCGAATACCAGGAGCGCCCACTTGACGCTGACGTTGAGCGGCTCTGGCTGGCCGCCGGCCGATGGTGCGGTGAAGCGCGGGCCGCTGGGTTGCGTTCCGTCGTCGTTGAGGACGGTGAACGGGAATGAACCTTTCAGCAGGTGGCCGTCAACCGAGGAGAGCGTTTCCCAGATGACGGTGTAGAAGCCGGGATCGAGCGTCTCGTCGATGCCGACGGCCATGCGCTCCGGTTCCGGGCCGAAGGTGGTCTGTCCGTTGTCGACGCGCTCGCCAATGCCGTCGACGACCTCCATGCTGGAGAGGCGCTGGTCCAGAGACTCGCTGAAGAACCCGGTGACGATGTCGGGAGACGACTGGAGTTCGCCGTTCACGGCAGGATCGGCGCGCAGGAGGATGGCGTGGGCTGAGGCGTCGCGGGGGATGGCGAGCCAGCCGGCGAGGACGGCGAGGGCGACCGTCGCGAGCAGGAGCGGCGTCAGGGCGCGGTGGATGGTCATTCGGTGATCCCGAGGGCGCGACCGGCCTCTTCGAGGAGACCGGCGCTGGTCTCGGCCTCGGCGGCGATGACGGCCATGTCTGCTGCGGAGGCGAACTGCCGCTCGATCTCCGCGATGCTCTCGCAGAGGTCGAGCGCGAGGTTGGGGTCGGCGCTGCGAAGCGGGCCGTCGATGTCGTGCGTGATGTTGTGGGCGTCGCCGGAGAAGGACACGCTGGCGCCGGCGACGTCGCCAGTGCCGGCGATTCGGGCGGTCTCGCGGAGGGCGGCGACGGCGGCTACGAGGCGCTCTTCCGTGAGCGGCTGCACGCCGATCGCGCCGAGCGGGAAGGCGCAGGGGCCGGAGGCGCCGGGGATGGATGTGGCGGCGCCGGTTAGATCGAGTGTTGCGCGGGCGACCTGCAGGGTGCCGGCGGTGGATTCGGCGTGCGTGGCGAGTACTTCCGGTCGCAGCTCGCCGGCGATCTCGTTTTCGAGACCGACGACGCTCTGGCAGAGGGCGCGCGCGAGGTCCGGATCAGCGGAGAAGAGGGGGCCGGCGATGTCGTGGCTGACGTTGTGGGCGTCCGTGGTGAAGAACAGCGACTGGGCGGCCGTCGCGTCTCCCTCGCGGGCGGCGGTCGCTATCTCACGCATGCCAGATATCGCAGCGCCCAGCCGCAGGTCTGAGATGGCCCCGCCGGTGAGCGGCGCGAGGGGTGAGTCGCAGGTCTGGGCGTCCGTGGTGCTACTGCTGCCGGAAAGAGACGAGCCGACGAAGAGGAGCGCAGAGAAGGCACCGGCGACGACGAGGCGCGGCAGCGAGGCGCGAAACCAGGCGCCGAACCAGTCGCCGCTGAACCGGCGCTGTCCTTCCGGCACAGTGCCAATCGCGAAGCTCATTGCGAAGATCAAGAAGAAGATCGCGATAACGGTGACGAGGACCGCGGCCGTGCTGGCGCCGCCGATGTGGAGAATCACGGTGCCGGCGTCTCCACGATTTCGGTCCAGCTATCGTCGAGCCACGGCCCCGGGAGGCACCAACCCATGAGGAAGGCGTCGAGGTCCGGGTCGATGCCAGCGCCGGGGTTCAGGCGCGGGTCGGCCGTCAGGGCGCGCTCGTTTCCGCCGTCGGAGTCGAGGAGGAAGATGCCGAACTGGTGGAGCACCATGACGGCGCGCGAGACGGTCTCCGGTATAACAGAGCCCGTGAAGGCGATGAGGGTGCCGTCCGGCGCGTACCGCGGCCGGCGCTTGTAGACGCTTGAGCTTGTGAACTGCTCGGCGTTGCCTCCCCTGGCGTCGAACTGGTAGAGCTGGGTGTCGGTCTCGCTCTGGCCGGCGACGAGGACCGTCCTGCCGTTGGGCGCCCACTCCGGATCGTAATAGAGGAGGTCTTCGCCCAGGTCCTGACGGGCGGGAGTGCCACCTTCGAGCGGCTCCAGCAGGTAGACGTGGGACTCTGTCCCGCGCACGTCCTGCACGCTGTAGGCGAGGTGCGAGCCGTCAGGCGACCACGACGGCGATCCAGCCACGCCCTCGCCCGATGCCAGCGCCACCGACTGACCGGTCGCAACGTCGAGGACGCTGACGCCGTACTGGTTGGCGATGCCGTCGAACTCCGTGTAGGCGACGCGTGAGCCGTCGGGCGACCATTCGATGCCCTGCACCGCTGGAGGCAGTGCAAGCGGCTCAGAGGGCGCCTCGCGCCCGGTGACGAGGAGCTGGCGGTTGACGATGTCGAACGGCTGCTTGAGGAGCGCCATGCGCGAGCCGTCGGGCGAGCAAGCGGTGGCGACGACGGCCCCCGTCTCGAGGTCCGCCGGGTACTCGAACAGGTCCCCGGTCGCCAGGTTTCGCGCGATGATGGCGGCGGAGGAGTTTCGGTAGAGGATGAAGGCGTCGGGCGGCTCCGGCGTCGGATCGCCGCTGGGCGCGGTGTCGTCGTCGCCCGAGCAGGCGGCGAAGGCGACGAGCAGGCAGGCCGAGACGGCGGCCAGCAGCAGTGGCCGAGGCGTTGCCATCAGGACGGTCGCCGAGCCGCCAATGCGACGCCCACGCCGAGGCCGGCAGCGAGGCTGGCCGCGATGCCACCGATGAGAGCCCACAGCGGCACGCCGCCACCGTCATCGCCACCGCCGGCGTTGATGACGGTGGGTGGTGGCGAGACCGTCGCGGCCGCGGGCGTCGTGGT
Organism: Chloroflexota bacterium; assembly: GCA_029262695.1. Classification (GTDB taxonomy): domain Bacteria; phylum Chloroflexota; class Dehalococcoidia; order SM23-28-2; family RBG-16-64-32; genus CF-162. The sequence continues at coordinate 37,783 of JAJCYV010000003.1, forward strand.
GGCGGACGCTGTGTCGTCCGGTGCTTCGCCGACGAAGAAGTGGAACGCGCCCTGCGCCTCTTCACCGTCCTCGTCGGAGAGAGTGTGCCAGATCACGGTGTAGCGGCCCGTGCCGAGTGCCGCCGGCAGGTCGACGTAGACGTGCTTGCGGTTCGTGTCGTCGAGGACGGGTTCGTCGGCGATGATGTCGCCAAAGACGTTGACGACGGTCATCGTCGGCAGCCCGCCCAGGCGCGCGATCTCCTGCGTGAAGAAGACATCGACGCGCTCCGGCGATTCGGTGACCGTCTCGCTGTCGGCCGGCGTCGACTCGTGGTAACCGGCGTGGGCGAAGGCCCGCTGCTCGCCACCCGTAAGAAGGGCGGCGAGCAGCAGGGCCGTCACGATCGCTGCGGCGTTGACGGTCGGGAGGCGCGGGCTACTCTGCGCTGTCATCTCCCCCGCCGTCCATGTCCATGTCGCCATTGGTCTCTTCGCCGTCGCCCATGTCCATGTCGTCATCGGTCTCTTCGCCGTCGGCGTGTTCGGCGGGGTCGTGGTCGCTTTCACCCGTCACCTCATCGCCGGCGGCGAACTGGTAGGCGGCGGGCTCGAACAGGTGCCAGGCGCCGTGCGCCTCAGCGATCGCGGTCTTGGTCGCAGAGAGGTCGCCGGAGCTGATGGCCTCTTCAGCGGCCACCAGCTTCATGTGCCAGTCCGCCGCGTCCGCACTCAGTTCGTCCGGCCAGTCGGTGCCGCCGACGGCCTGGCCCATGCGCGTGAGCGCGCCGTCCCAGCCGGCCTGCATCTCGGACGCCTTCTGGGCCGCGCCATCGATCTCGTGCAGGCCCTCGGTGCGTATCGTCGTCATCGTCGCCAGCACGTGGCCGCGCTGCGAGCTTTCGACGAGTTGGTCGAGACTCGCCTGGATTGTGTCGAGTTGCGCGCTCACGTCGTCGCCATTGCCGTTGTCGTCGTCGCCGCAGGCGGCTGCTGCGATCGCCAGGGCGACGACTGCGAGGCCTACGACGAGTAGTCTGAACTTGGTAATCATTCAATCTCCTGTAGTTGTGCACCCGGCGGCTCAGGTGGAAGCCGGGGCGTGTCCTGGATTCGTATGTTCGCTCAGACGGCGCGCGGCGGTTCCAGGATCAGGAATACAGGAGCTTCGGGTGGCGTTGGCTGCGCGGAGTCAGGCGCCGTGCGCGTCTCTGCAGGGGGGGTGATCAGTCCGGAGTCTTCACCCACCCAGATGGCGGCGACCATGGCCTGTGCGCCGGCGCAGCTCGCGGGACCGGCGTGGCAGTGCAGCTCGTGCTCCTCGCCGGGGGAGTCTTGCGGCGTGTTCGGCTGTTGGGTGTCGTGGCTGTGAGATGGGGCAGGTTGCATGTGGCCCAGGTAGACCATGTTGGGAAGCACCGCGCCGAGCAGGATAAACACGGCCACGGCGCTGGCGAGGCCGCTGCGCCTGAGAATGTCCTTTTTCATATGTTGCATTGATTATACATATCGGCTATGCGGGTGTATCCAGTGCCGATTGGCCCGGGGGGGTCAGGCGAGAGGTCCACCAAAGGAGCAACGTGGCTACGAGTATGAGCGCGACTCCGAACAGGCTGAGCACGAGGAAGCCGCGTATCGGTACCCACATGGCGTCGACGCCGAGGTCCAGCATGCCCTCCACGAACGTGTCGCCTTCTCCGTCCGCCGTGCGGAAGACGAAGCGCAGGGCAACGGCGCCCGCCAGTGAGGGCAGCGCCGCGAAGACGGTGACCCCGCCGGCGATGAGGATCCGCATATCCCACGGCAGAATCAAGAGCAGAACGCCGGCCAGGACGACGACGATGATCGCGAGGAGGACGGCGACGATGAGCAGCACGGTATTCGTGGAGTTGCGGATGAAGCCGAGTCCGTAGTCGATGGCGCCCGCCGTCGAGACGCGCTCGACGTCGCGTTTTGCGTCGAGGTCGCCGGCGGCCCAGGCCGAGCCGCCATCGTCGTAGAGGCGCTGCGCGGCAACGTCGAGGATGCGTTCGCGCAGGCCGGGGCCGCGGAGCGTGGCGGCCTCCTCACGTGTCAGCTCGACGGGAATCGGGAAGCCGGGGACCGTGACGGTGGCTGAATCGCCTTCCGCGATGGCCGCGGCGAGGTCCGTTTCGATGGCCGGCAGGACGGTGTCGATATCGGTTGAGATGGCGACGGAGCGGCGAAGGATGCGCTGTCCGGTGTCGTCCGAGGTCAGCTGAAAGGCAGTGAGGGTGAGGAAGAAGGCGGCGAGAAAGAGGGCGAGGATGAATGCGGCCACCCAGACGGTGGCGGTGCGCAGGATGTTCATTACGGGAGCTCGACTACGACTGTCCCGGCCAGCATGTCGTGCAGCATGCGCTGCTCCCCGTCGAAGAACATCGTGGTGATGCCAAGGCCGAGCGGCAGAACGCTGATGGGCCACACGACGACGCGGACGAGCGACTGCCAGAACGAGATGTGGTAGCCGTCGCGGTCGGTGATGGCGATGCGGACGGCCTGCTGGCCGAGCGTTTGGCCGCGCCAGTACCAGAGCAGGACGAAGTAGAGCGGCGCCAGGATCAGGAACGTGCAGAGGATAGTGGCGCTGGTGACGTAGACCTCGTCCGAGGGGTCGGTGTCGCCCCAGCTGGTGCGCGCCAGGATGTAGAAGCCGGCTGCGGCCGCGGTGAGGGCGGCGAGGGAGATCATGAGGACGGCGTCGAGGAAGGCGGAGACGATGCGCAGCGAGAAGCCGGCGTAGGGCAGAGGTGGTGCGAAGTCCTGAGCTTGTTCTATGTGCGACATCGTCGTCATTTCACGGATTATAGCAGCGGCGCCACGTACGAAATACGGCCGTCAGGGGCCCTCAGCGGCCGCTGGAGAACCCCGGGCAGGCGTCTACGTGGGGCTCGCCGATGATGATGTATTGCACACAGGCGCCGATCTCGGGGTCGTTGAACTCGACGAACGCGCCCCCTTGCAGGCTTGACTTCTGCTGGACGGCAAAGAGTGTTCCCAGGCGCTTGATCATCTCCATCGCGGCGTCCTCGCCGGCGGGGCCCTGCGGCCCGATCGCTCCTTCGGGGCCCGGCTCGCCCTGCAGACCGGGCGGGCCCTGTTCGCCGCCGCCGGCGAGCTCGACGACACCGTAGGCGACGCTGCTGGCGCCCGCCCAGGCGATGAGGATGAAGAGGATGCCGAGGACGACGAACTGCGTAACAGTCATGGGAATCTCCCTGCTAGGCGGGGTTGGGCCGGCTGGTCGCTCAACCACCGGGTAAACGACCGGCCCGCCAGATGTTTGGCGGGCGCGGCCGTGGCGTTCTTCGCGCCGGCGAAAGCTGTCGGGTTGCTTACGTGGTGTCACAGGCATTCAAACGCGCGAGCGATGGGTCCGGTTCAATAGCAGGGGTTAGCGGCGGGCGGGGGCGGCCATCGTCTGCTGGTACCAGGCGACGGCCGGGTGGTCCAGCCAGGCCTGCATCCCCGGTTCGCCGGCGCGCTCGGGGAGCGCCTTGAGCATGTCGGCGACGTGGATGGCGTCGTGGTAGGCCCAGCCGGCGAGGAAGAGCTTGAGCGGCACGTCGGCGGGCGGGCGCTTGTTGTCGCCGGCGAACCGGGTCACCGAGTCCGTGTGCTCGTCGGTGAGCTTTTCCAGCGTTTCGATCAGCTTCTCGCGGTTGGCGGCCGCCTCGCCGAAGATCTGGTCGAGCGTCCACCCGCGGCGCTCGGCGACGGTACGGTCGTTCCATCCGTCGAGGTCGAAGGGGCGGCCGTCGGCGTCGCGCACGGCGGTGTCCGGAACGCCGCTGGCGACGCCCTCCAGCCAGCGGATAGTCTCGGTGTCGAGGGTGCCGAGGTGCGGGATGAAGTCGCGCACGGTCCAGGTGCTGTCCGGGACGGGGCGCGCCAGCTCCTCTTCGCTCAGGGACCGGCAGAACGCCTCGAAGCGCTGGCGTTCGTGCTTGATCGTGCTGATGATCTTCTGTATTCGTTCGGTCGCCATGGTCGGCTCCTTTTGCCTCGGGTTCGGCGGAAGTATCGGCAGTATACGATAATGGCCGCGATGATCCCTGAACCGATGCAGCGCGCGCTCGACCTTGCCGGCAACGCCGCGCACTGCGTGTCCCCGAACCCGATGGTCGGCGCCGTGGTGGTGGCGGCCGACGGCAGCGTGGTTGGCGAGGGCGTCTCCCAGCCACCGCCCGGGTGGACGCACGCCGAAGTGGTGGCGCTGGAGGCGGCCGGAGAGCGCGCGCGGGGCGCGACGATGTACGTGACGTTGGAGCCGTGCGCGCACGCAGGCAAGACGCCGCCGTGCACCGACGCCATCATCGGCGCGGGCGTGTCCGAAGTGCGTTACGCCGTGCGAGATGCCGATACGCAGGTGGACGGCCGTGGCCACGAGGCGTTGGAGAAGGCCGGGATACGGACGGTCGCCGGCGGGGGCGAAGAAGAAGCGCGCCGCATCAACGAGGCGTTCTTCAAGCACCGCACGACGGGCTTGCCGTTCGTAGTCGCGAAGTTCGCGGCGTCGCTGGACGGGAAGATTGGGGCGGCCTCGGGCGATTCGCGCTGGGTCTCGGGCGCTGAGACGCGGGAGTGGGCGCACGTCCTGCGCACACGGGTCGATGCCATCCTCGTCGGCTCTTCGACCGTGCTCGTGGACGACCCGCTGCTGACGGCGCGGCCCAGCGGTGAGGCAGCCGAGCGACAGCCGTTGCGGGTTATCGTTGACACGCGCGGGCGCACGCCGCCGATGTCGCAAGTACTTACCGGCGAGTCAAGGACGCTGGTAGCGACCGGACCGGACTCGCCGCCTGAGTGGCGGGCGGCGCTGGAAGCGCGCGGCGCCGAGCTGCTAGCGTTGCCGCTGGCGGGCGACCACCTGGACCTGCGAGCGCTCCTCGAAGAGCTGGGCAGGCGGGACATCGTGAGCCTGCTCGTTGAGGGCGGCGGCGTTGTGCTCGGCGCGTTTTTCGATGCCGGCCTTGTCGACAAGGTGCACGCGGTCATCGCTCCGCTGATCGTCGGCGCGGCGGACGCTCCGGCGGCGGTCGCCGGCGAGGGCGCCTACCGTATGGCCGACGCGCTCCGCCTGCGCGAGGTGACGGTGGAGCGCCTGGGCGGCGACCTGCTGGTGACGGCGTACCCGGCGCCCGCCGAGACCGAATGAAGCCGCTTGACCCGGTGCTCGTCACGCACCTGTTCCCGGACGAGCGGGTCGCGCTGCTAGATGTGCTCCGCTCGTTCGATGCCGAGCAGTGGGAGCGGCCGACCGTCTGCGACGGCTGGTCGGTGGGCGACGTCGCGCGGCACCTCCTTGGGGACGACCTCGGGCGGCTCTCTCGCGAGCGGGACGCCTACACCGTGTACGGCTTCACGGCGAGCGGCCCGGAGGCGTTCGAGAGTGAACTGCTGGCGTTCATCAACGCCGGCAACGAGGCCTGGGTGGCGGCGACGCGGCGGCTCAGTCCGGCGATCGTCATCGACCTGCTGGAGTGGTCCGGGCGTGAGACGCAGGCCTACTTCGAGTCGCTGGACCTGCAGGCGATCGGTGACCCGGTGACATGGGCGGGCCCGGAGCCGGCCCCGAAGTGGCTGGACGTGGCGCGCGAGTACACGGAGCGCTGGCACCACCAGGCGCAGATCCGCGAGGGTGCGGGTGTGCCGTTACTGACGGAGGCGCGGCTGTTCGCGCCGGTGCTGGCGGCGTTCGTGCTCGGCGTGCCGCACGCGTTCCGGGAGACGGAAGCGGACGAAGGCACGCACGTGCGGCTGCGGATTGCGGGCGAGGCCGGAGGCGAGTGGTCGCTGCTGCGCTCGGACGGACGCTGGACGCTCGGGCAGCCTCTGGACCACGACGCGGACGCCGCGGTCGAGATCGGCGAGGACGCGGCGTGGCGGCTGTTCACGAAGGGCTTGACGCCGCAGGAGGCGAAGGGGCTGGCGACGATCGAGGGCGACGGCCGGCTGGCCGAGCAGGTGCTGCGAACGGTGTCGATCATTGCCTGACTATGCACGCATCTACGCCCGGCAGGAGTACCTGACTCCGGGGGCGGCGCGCACCGTCGGCATCATCAGCGAGCGAGTGCGCCCGGACGACGGGACGTGTCTGCTGGAGATGGCCGCGGGCAAGGGCGAGGCGGCGGCGCACCTGGCGGGCGAGTTCGCCTGCCGCGTGGTGGCGGTCGAACCTTACGATCCGTTCGTGCACATTGCGGCGGCCAAGTTCTGGCACTTCAACCTGCGCGATCTCGTGACACTCGTGCGCGCGAATGGCAGGCGGCTGCCGGTCCGGGGCGAGTCGATGGACGCGGCGTATTGCATCGGCGCGCCTTCGATCGTGGGGCTCGATCCAGCGCTGCGCGAGCTGGCCCGCGTCACGAAGCCCGGTGGCCGGGTGATCGTCTCTGACATCGCCTGGCGGGCGAAGCCTGAGGAGTCGCTGGGCCCGGAGTGGGGATGGATGGCCGAGGCCACGCCGACGACGGCCGGCGAGTACCGCGCGGCGATTGAGGCAGGCGGTCTAACGGTGGAGGAAGTGGTGACGCACCCGCGGGAGGACTGGGAAGAGTACTGGCGGCCGATGCTGGAAGTGGCGGCGGAGGCGAAGTCGGCCACGTCCTCGGGTGGGGCGGACGTCTTCTTCGCGGACGAGGTCGAAGGCGACGTCGAGATCGAGCGGCGGGGTGTCGAGGCGTACCTGGACTACGTGACGTTCGTGGCGCGCAAGTAAGCGCGGGACGTGGCGTGGGTGCTCCGCTCGTCCTTCGATACCTCAGGACGATCGGGGCGGGGCGTCGGGGCGGTCGCGGAACTCTTCGGAGATGCGAGAGGGTGTGGGGCCGGTCTGGCCCTGGTACTTGGAGCCGAGTTCGGGGCTGCCGTAGGGCCGGTCGACGGGAGTGGAGAGGCGCAGGAAGCTGATCTGGGCGATGCGCATCTCCCGGTAGAGGGCGATCGGCATTTGCGACTGGTTGGACAGCTCGAGCGTTAGCCGTCCCGTCCAGCCGGGGTCGATGAAGCCGGCGGTGGCGTGGACGAGGAGGCCCAGCCGGCCGAGCGACGACTTGCCGTCGACGCGCCCGACGATGTCGTCCGGCAGCGTGATCGTCTCCAGCGTTGAGCCGAGGAAGAAGGTGCCCGGCTGGATGACGAACGGCTCCGCCGCCTCGATCTGGACCAGCTCGGTGAGATCGTCCACCGGCTCGCGCACGTCGACGAACGGCTTGCTGGTGTTGCGGAAGACGCGAAACGAGCCGCCCAGGCGCAGGTCGACGGACGCCGGCTGCACGGCGCTGTCGTCGAGCGGGTCGATGACGATGCGGCCCTTCTCGATCTCCTCGCGGATGGTGCGGTCGCTGAGCACGGTCACGAGACTAGCGTGGCGGTGAAGGGATGGCCGGTCAAGGGCCGCCGCGCAAACGCCCAGGGAGCGGCCCGAAGGCCGCTCCCTGCTGAGGGTGCTCTGGCTACGCGATATTACTGAATGGCGTAGGTGACGCCGACGTTGGCGAAGACCTGGACGTCGGTCGGTCCGGCGGTGCTGCCGCTCTCGGCGTAGTCGTAGCCGTAGCCGTAGGACGAGCTGCATGAGCCGTCGCCGTACGGCGAGTACGAGTAGCTGCTGGCCCCGGTGACGGCTCCGCGCGAGACGCCAAGCACGCCGGCCAGGACGTCGGCACGCTCTCCGGCGTCTTCAACGGCGGCGGCCAGGGCCGCGCGCTCGAGGGCGCTGCAGTCGCTCAGGCTGAAATAGGTGCTGGAGCCGTTGTTGTTGATGTCCGTGAGGCCGTCAGCGGCCGTGATGGCGGCGTCGGTCGCGTCGTCGACCGCGTCCATGTTGCCCATCGTGGCGCGCAACGTTGCGTTCGAGTAGAAGGGCTCCTTGTAGCCGTAGTTCTCGTCGACGAACTCGACGACGGCGCCGAACGACTCGAGCGCGGCGATCACGGGCGCCAGGTCGGCCTCGGTGATCGGGTCGACCGGCTGCGGCTCCTGGAAGAAGTCGATGTCGATGCTGTCGCCGTCAGACCCGAAGCTGATGCTGCCGTCGGGTAGCATGGTTGGGAACGGCTGCTCCTCGTAGAAGGAGTAGGCGTCGCGGTTGAACCACATTTCGATCACGGCCTCGTCCGCGGCGGCTGTTGCGGAGCCGTAGCCCTGCACGGTGAGACCGGCGGCGCCTTCCTGGAGCGCCGGTGCGAACGGATACGGCGCGATGTCTACGTCGAGGCGTCGGCCCGCGTCTGTGACGGCGCGAGGCTCACCGGGAGCCACAGGCGCGCCGATGGCGATGGCGTCGCCGCTGTCGCCGCCGGTGGCGGCGAAGCTCGCGTCGCCGTCGGCGGACTCCAGTCCGAAGTTGGCGCCCAGCGCCTGGCCGGCCACGGCGACGGAGAGGCCTTTCTCCGTGCGGATGCCGGAGGCGTCCAGCGTGCCGGTGGTGTCACCGTCGTCGCCGTCATCGCCGCCGTTGCAGGCGACGAAGAGCGCCGTAGCCGCGAGAACGGCCGCCATCAGTATGAACGTGCGTATCTTCATTGTTGACCTCCTCTGTGTTCAGTCCGTTGACGGACGTGCTGGCTGGAAAGTTCCATATCCGTTCATTCGCTCTCCGCGCGCCGGCGTATCACGAAGCTGCCGCCTATGGCGAGCACGGCCAGGGCCGCGAGGCCGATCTCGACAAGGAGCAGCGAGCTGGTGCCGTCGTCTTCTGCTGCGAGGGCGGTTGGCGCGCCGTCCCCGGACTCGGGTGTGAGCGCCTTCTCGGCGTCGTCGGTAGTGGTCGTGATATCGATTGGCTCTTGCGCCGGGTTGTCCCGGGCGGTTCCGGGCGCGTCGGGTTCCGGCACGGATTCGATAGCGTCCTGCCCATCGCCTTCTCCGTAGGAACCGCCGACACTGGTTGCCGGCAAGCCGATGTCATCGTCGCTGTTGGGGGCGCCTCCTACACCGCCGAAAGCGTCGGTGTTGTCTCCTGTTGCCGGAAGGCTGTTGTCGCCGCCGGCGCCCTGGGGTGGGACGAGGTTATCGAACTCGGTGTAGCCGTCGGCCTCCAGGCCGCGGTTCGCGAGATCGTCTTCGAGGATCGCCGCGGAAGACTCGTCGCTGCCGCCGCCGGTGTCGTCGACGATGCCGCCGGCGTCGAGCATGACGACGACGGCCAGTACGGCTGCGAAGCCGGCTCCGGCGACGCGCATGGCCACGAACGACGGTGCAGCGCGCGACGTAACCGGCCGCGGCTCACGCTCCGCCATCGCCGGTGTCAGCGTGAAGGAGCGCGGCGCCGCGACCTGCGGCAGGCTGCTCAGGGCGCTGCGGAGGGAGAGGAGATCGTCCAGTTCCGTGCGGCAGCGCTCGCAACCGGCGAGGTGTGCTTCCAGCGTTTGGCGACGCTCCGGGGCGAGTTCGCCGTCCGCCTGTGCGGAGATGTCGCCGCGCGGGTGGCGGTTGAAGATGTTGAAAATGCTCATTGGTCCTCACCTGATTGACGGATGCTGCCCGGCAAAAGTTCCCTTCGTTCGAGGAGGATGACTCGCAGGCGCAACCGGGCGCGGCTGATGCGCGACTTCACGGTGCCCAGCGAGACCCGCATCGTCTCGGCGATGTCGGCGTAGCCGAAGCCCTGCACGTCGCAGAGCACGATGGCCAGGCGCTGCTCGTCCGGGAGCTGGGCGAGGGCGTCTTCAAGCGCGCGGTGCAGCTCGGTGTTGGCGGCGTGCTCTTCCATCGAGGGCGCCGTGTCCGGCGGTTCGATCGGACGCTCGTCGTCGTCTCCGGCCCGGTCGAGCGAGGTCGCCGGGCGGGCTTTTCGGCGGCGCAGCTCGTCGTAGCAGGCGTTGGCGGCGATGCGGAAGAGCCAGGCGCGGAACGACCCGCCACGGAAGCGGTCGAGCGAGCGGTAGGCGGAGATGAACGCCTCCTGTGCGGCGTCCTCGGCCGGGGCGGGCGCGCCCAGCATGCGCAGGCAGAGGCTGTAGAGGCTGGTCTGATAGCGCTCGACGAGGATGTTGAACGCATCGAGGTCGCCCTGGCGCGCCCGGGCGATGAGGTCCAGGTCGGGCGTATCGGTGTCCACCTGCGGTAATTCTAGGTGGGGCACCACTGGCGGGCTAGGGCCCGTTGGGGCGGGCAGGCGAAACCGAAGGGCCTTCGTGAGCGTGTAAAGGTTGTGAGGGAGCTATAATTGATCCCGCATGGCAGAGTTCGACGATAACGAGGGCGCCGGTGGTGGCTGGGAGGAAGGGACGCCCGGCCATTTCGATCCCCTGTTCGGCCCCTGGGACGAGCGAGAGGACGAGCCGTCTTCTGGTACCCGCGACGATCTCTTCGACTTCGCGCCCGTAGAGGCGACGGAAGAGGAGATCGATTGGGGGCGGCCCCACCGTCCCGGCGGCGATGGCTACCCGGACCGCCATCACCCGACGTACGAGGAGCGCCTGACGGAGCTGCAGCGCCGCCTGCGCTCCGATACGATAGTCCTGCCGCGGGAGGAGAGCCGCTGGACCGTCACCGCGCGCGAGCTGGCGGAGACGCTGCTGCTGGCGCTGCTGATCTTCCTCGCCGTGCGGGCGTCGTTCCAGAACTTCAAGGTGGAAGGCGCCAGCATGCAGCCCAGCCTGGAAAACGGCCAGTACCTGATCGTGAACAAGCTCAGCTACGCTCAGATGGACACTGGCTTCCTCGACTGGCTGCCGTTCATCGGCGGCGACAGTGACGGCCCCGAGTACCTCTGGAGCAAGCCCGCGCGTGGCGACATAATCGTCTTCGCCTCGCCGACGTCCACGAATCGCGATTTCATCAAGCGGATCATCGGCCTGCCCGGCGATACGGTAGAGATCGACGGAAGTGCCGGCGTTGTGAGAGTCAACGGCGTCTTACTGGACGAGACGTATATACAGGGAAGAACGAATTGCGGCAGCACCTGCGTGTACGACATCCCCGCGGCGGGTTCGCAGGAAGCGTTCGAGACGTGTGGGTCAAGCGAGTGCTTTTTCGTGATGGGTGATAACCGCATGAACAGCAGCGATTCGCGCCAGGGCTGGCTGGTGCCCAAGGAGAACATCATCGGCAAGACGCTGATTACGTACTGGCACGAGGGCGGCCCGGAGCTGGGGCTGGCGCCGAACCGCTCCGTCGGCGAGGCTGAGGGGGCCAAGGACTAGCTTGTTGTCCGGCCGCCGGCAGACTGAAGAAGCCGCCGAGCGGCTGCTGCGCGAGGCCGGCGCTCTCCTGGAGGGCCACTTCCAGCTCGCCTCCGGCCGGCACTCCGGCGTCTACGTCGAGAAGTTCCGCCTGCTGGAGCGCCCGCCGCAGACCGACGCGCTCTGCGGCATGATCGCCGACTGGGCGCGCGAGCTATCGCCGCAAGTGGTGGCCGGGCCGACTACGGGCGGGATCATCATCAGCTATGAGGTGGCGCGGCACCTGGGGCTGCGCAGCATCTTCGCCGAGAACGCGGAGGGGGGTGGACGCAGCTTCCAGCGCGGGTTCACGATTGCGCCGGGCGAGCGCGTGCTCGTCGTCGACGATGTGCTGACGACGGGCGGCAGCGTGCGGGACGTGCTGGAAGCCGTGCGCGCGATGGGTGGCGAGACGATCGCGGTAGCGGTCTTGATCGACCGCAGCGGTGGCAAATCCGACGGCCCGACGGCTCGTCTGGGATCCGTAGGAACCGACTTCGGCGTGCCGTCCTTCTCCTGCCTGGCGCTGGATCTGCCGTCGTACGAGGCGGACGGCTGCCCGCTTTGCGAGCAGGGCCTGCCGCTGACGATAACCTAGTCGACCGGCTTTGAAGCGTCGCTGGGCGCGTCGAAGCCGGCGGTCCTGTGGGCGCCGTCGCAGAAGGGCTTCCGGCTGGACTGGCCGCAGCGGCAGAGCGCGAAGGATTCGCCCTCTGGCACGGTGTACTCGTTGCCTTCAACGTCGACCAGCTTGACGCCGCCGTAGACGCGAAGGGGGCCGTTGTCGCGGACGAGGATGTGGGATTCGGGTGTGTCTGACATAGCGGGGATAATGATAGCACCCGCACCTGGAGCGAGCGCAGGAAGGCGGAGACGGCTTGCAGCAGTTGGTATGATTGGGGCGGAACGGGCAGTTGCCCGGATCCGCGTACGCACTCAGGCTGGTATCTCACATGACGATTCAAGCTGACACGAGACTGGCAGGCTGGGTGCTGGCTGCGCTCGGCCTGACCTTGGTTGCCGCTGGCTTTCTGGCGGCGTTCAGCGTCATCGGGGTAGTCTTCCTCTACGCTGGGGCGATCGCGGCGCCGCTGGGAATCTTCCTGCTTCGTGTGCGCTCCTCGGCCTCTTTGTTAGGTGCCCTGATCGAGACGATCGGCATCGTCATTGCCCTCATAATGCTGAGTGGGCTCATGTGGTGGTCGGGCGCAAGGATAATCGGGGGCGAGTAGCCGAGGAGAGCGACGTCGGGGCGACATCGGGCAGCCGTGCGATCCAGGGTGACGCCGTGGAGGGCTAAAGCCCTCCGCTACGGGAGTGTGCGCAGGAAAGTGGCGGCCGTCGCGGTCAGGCGGTCGTCGGAGCCTGCCCAGAAGTGGTCGACGCCCGGGATGACCTCGAGCCGGGCGCGTCCTCCCGTCGCTTCGGCGAGGCGTGCGAGGGCCGCTGTGTCGGAGTATTCGTCGCGGTCGCCGGAGACGAGGAGCAGCGGGAAGTCGCCGTCCGGCGGCGAAACCTCGCCGGCGATCGTCGGCAGCGAGACGAGGGCGAGGCCGCTCGGTGCGACGTCGGCCGAGGCGAGGAGCGCCATCGCGGCGCCGAAGGAGTAGCCGGCGAGCGCGATGCGGCTGGAGTCGATCTCCGGCTGCGCAGCGAGGAGGGCGCAGGCGGCCTTCACATCGTGAGGCTCGGCATGGCCGGCGGCGTGGGCGCCTTCGCTTTCGCCGACGCCGCGGAAGTTGAAGCGCAGCGCGGCGAAACCGTCCTCGAGAGCGGCGCGAACGAGAGCACCGACGACGTTGTTGTACATGTCGCCGCCGTACTGCGGGTGCGGATGGCAGACGACGACGCCGGGGAACGGCCCGGCCAGCTGGCTCCTGGGATCGCCGTCGGGCAGGTGGAGGAGACCCTGGAGCGTGATGTCGCCGCAGGGGAACGTGACGTCGCGGCCGGCGATCACGTCCATCGCCGCGCCTCCGGGTTCGTCATGGCGGGGCGGATTGTAGCACGCGCGATACCATGGGCCTGTGAGCGAGACCATAGTCCTGTCGCACTTCCAGGCCCGGCCGCTGACCGAGGCACGCGAGCGTGGCGCGGACTCTGCCCGGACGTCGCTCGACCTCGGGCGCACGGAGGTGCAGGTGCGTCTGGAGACGGACGGCGTGCGGACGGACACGGACGCAGTGCCGTGGTCCGTGATCGAGGAGATCGCCGGGAGTGATACGGCCTGCGTCGCGATCGCGGGCGGCGAGGCGCGCAAGATACAGACGTTCTCTGAGGAGACGGGCCGCGTGTACACGCTCTACCCGACGGCGGGCGCGCCCACGATGCTGGTCTCGGGCATTCCGATGCACCGCATCAAGGGGATCGAACCGCTGGAGGACACGCGGCGGAAGCTGCGCACGATCGAGCCGGTGACGGGGCGTGTGCTGGACACGGCGACGGGGCTGGGCTATACGGCGATCGAGGCGGCGCTTACGGCATCCAGCGTGCTCACGGTGGAGCTTGACCCGGCGGCACAGTCGATCGCGAAGGCGAATCCGTGGTCGCGGGAGCTGTTCGAGAACGAGCGTATCGAGCGAAGGATCGGCGACAGCTTCGAGGTCGTGTGCGGGCTGCCGGACGCCTCGTTCGACCGCGTCATCCACGACCCACCGATGTTCAGCCTGGCGGGCGAGCTGTATTCGCTTGCCTTCTATCGCGAACTGCAGCGTGTGACCGCGCCCGGCGGGCGCCTCTTCCACTACGTGGGCGACCCGGAGAGCCGGTCGGGCGCAAACGTCACGCGTGGCGTTCTGAGGCGGCTCGCAGAGGCCGGCTTTCGCGACGTGCGACGCCGCCCGGAGGCGTTCGGCGTGTTGGCGGCCGGGTAGGGGACAGGGGACAGGGGACAGGGGACAGGAGACAGGGGACAGGATCCGTAGGGGCGCTGCTCGCCGCGCCCCGCTTGCCGCGCCCTTACGCGCGGTACGCGAGCGACCCGGCGACCCACGTCGCAGCGACCGACAGGTCTTCGGTCAGCGCGACAAGGTCGGCGTCGTAGCCCGGTGCGAGGCGGCCCTTGCGCTCGCCGAGTCCGAGAGCGCGGGCGGGGGTCGCCGAGGCCATCGTCACCGCTGTGGCCAGGTCGGCGATGTTCCAGCGGACGACGTTGCGCACGACGTCGGCCATGGTGGCGACGCTGCCGGCGATCGTGCCGTCCGGCAGGCGCATTTCGCCGTCCTTAAGGCGTGCCTCGACGTCGCCGATGCGGAACGCGCCGTCGCTCAGGCCGGCTGGTGTCACGCCGTCCGTGATCAGGGCGATGCGCCCCGCCCCGAAAGCGCGGACGAGCGTGCGTACGGTCGCCGGGTGCAGGTGGACGCCGTCGGCGATGACCTCGACGGTGACGCCGTCCGCTTCGAGTGCCGCGCCGAGCGGCCCCGGCTCGCGGTGGTGGAACGGGCGCATGGCGTTGAATGCGTGCGTGACGTGTGACGCGCCGGCGGCGAAGGCGTCTCGCGAAACCTCGTACGTTGCGTCCGTGTGCCCGACGCTGACGCGGACGCCGGCCGCGAGCGCCTCCCGGATGACTTCGGCCGCGCCCGGGAGTTCGGGTGCGACGGTCATCAGGCGTAGCCTGCCGCCGCTGGCGTCGAGGAGCCGCCGGAACGTATCGACGTCGGGTGTCGCGGGCCACGAGGGCGGGAGCGCGCCGCGCCGCCGCGGGTTGACGAACGGGCCCTCGAGGTTGACGCCGAGGAGCGCCGCGCCGTTCGCTGCCTCGCCGGCGTTGGCGCAGGCGGCGAGGCAGTCGAGGGCGGTGTCGATCGTCGGCGTGCAGGCGGTAGCAAGGAACGACGTGACGCCGTGGGAGACGGCCCAGCGGGCGTAGGCCTCGATCTCGTCGGCGTTGGTCGTGATCAGCGGATGGCCGCCGCCGCCGTGGACGTGCACGTCGATGAACCCGGGCGCGATGACGTGACCGCTCAGGTCGACCGTCTGTGCACCGTCTGCTGCAAGGCCCGGACCGACGGCGGCGATGCGTCCGTCCTCGATCAGGACGTCGGCGCGCGTCGTCTGCGAGTCCGAAGTGACGACGCGTGCGCCGGTGAGCAGCGTTTGGTCGCTCATGCGAACCATCATACGTCGCCGCGCGTTGCCGACTCCCGAACGCGGGGCTAAGGTAGGGGCGATGGAGAAGCACGTGCGGCTCGAAGGCCACATCCCGGCGGACCGGGCGCGGCAGGACCCTTACGTCTACCTGCCGTTCAGCGTTCCTCCGCGCACGCGCCGGATCGACGTCTCATACGAGTACTTCGAGCCGGTGACAGCGCCGTTCGGGATGGGGCCGGGCAGCACGCTGGACATCGGCGTCTTCGACTCGCGCGGGCGAGAGTTCCTGGACGGCACGGGCTTCCGCGGCTGGAGCGGCGCCGCCCGGAGCGGTTTCTTCCTCGCTCCGGGGGAATCGACTCCCGGATACGTCCGCGGGCCGCTCTTTCCGGGCGAGTGGAACATCGTGCTGGGAGTGGCGCGCGCCGAGCCGGTCGGTGTTCGCTACGCGGTGGACGTTCGGCTCGATGTCGCCGGCGACGGGGAAGAGGTGTCCGACGGGAACGGCCTGCCGGCACTCGCCGGCGGCGCGGTCTCGACGGCCGTGAAGCCGGTGGGGCGGGCGGACGGACGCGGAGGCCGCTGGCTGAAGGGGGACCTGCACTGCCACACGGTTCACTCCGACGGGCTGAACACGGTGCGCGAGATCGTCAACCGGGCGATCGAGCTGGGCCTCGACTTCCTGGCAGTGACGGACCACAACACGAACACTCACCACGAAGACCTCGACGCCCTCTCCGACCTGCCGATCATCCTGATCCCGGGCGAAGAGGTGACGACGTACTGGGGCCACGCCAACACCTGGGGCCTGCGCGAGTGGATCGAGTACCGTTGCGCGGACCAGGGTTCGATGGCGGCGGTGCAGCGCTTCATCGCCGAGAAGGGCGGACTGTTTTCGATCAACCACCCGAAGTGTGTTGGCCCGCCGTGGCTGTTCACCGGCTGGGAGGGCTTCCAGTCGATGGAGGTCTGGCAGGCGATGTGGAGGTTCTACAACTGGGAGTCGCTGGAGCGCTGGGACAACCTGCTGCAGCGCGGCGAGCGCGTCGTTGCCGTCGGCGGCTCCGATACGCACTCGATCCCGCCGGCGGAACCGCGCCACCCGCACGGACTGGCCGAGCCGACCACGTGGGTCTACGCGGACGAGGCGTCGGAGGCCGGGGTGCTGAGCGCGATTCGCGCGGGGCACGCGTTCGTTACGGACTCGCCGGAGCGCGGCTCGCGGCTGGTGCTGTCCGCAGACGAGGACGGCGACGGCCGCTACGAGAAGATGATGGGCGACGAGGTGTCCGGCGGATCCGAAGGAAAGGGCGGCGTCGTGCGCTTCCGTGTGCAGGTGAGCGGGGGCTTCGAGCGCCGCCTCTGGCTGATCGCCGACGGCGAGCCGTTCGACATCGTCCCGCTGGAGACGGACGAGGCGACGCTGGACTTCTCGCTGGACGTGAGCGGCCGGCGCTACGTGCGCGCGGAGTTGCGCGGACGCCGCGGCCGTCCGGAGCGCGGCGAGGTAGTCTGGGCGATGACGAACCCGATCTGGGTGGCGTAATGGCGCAGGCGCCGGCTGGTCAGCGTCGCTTCATCGTCGTCTCGCACACGCACTGGGACCGCGAGTGGTACCTGCCGTTCGAGGCGTTCCGCGCGCGTCTCGTGCGGATGATGGACGCGCTGATCGACCTCTTCGATCGCGATCCCGGCTTCAAGCACTTCGTCCTCGACGGCCAGACGGTGCCGCTGGACGATTACCTCGAGATCAGGCCGGAACGCCGGGAGACGATCGAGCGGTTGGTGCGCGATGGCCGCCTGCTGATCGGCCCGAACTACATGCTGCCGGACGAGTTCCTGATCGGCGGCGAGGCCTGGGTGCGGAACCTGATGGTGGGCATTCGCTCGGCGCGGCAGTACGGCGGCGGGATGGACGTCGGCTACTCGCCGGACGCCTTCGGGCACATCGCGCATCTGCCGGCGATCCTGCGCGGCTTCGGCCTTGACTCGGTGGCGATCTGGCGGGGCGTCGGCAACGACGTCAAGGTGTCGGAGTTCCGCTGGGCGGCGCCGGACGGATCGGAGGTGCTGGCGTTGCACTTCCCATACGGTTACGGCTTCATGGCGCAGGTGCCGGAAGATCGCGACGCGCTGAGGAGCACGCTCGGGACGCTGCGCAATATGCTCGAACCGCTGGCTACGACGCGCAACGTGCTCGTCCCGAACGGGACGGACCATCTGCCGGCGCACAACGGACTCTCCGGCGTCATCGCGTCCGCCAACGAGATCCTTGAGGACGCGACGATGGAGCATGGGACGTACCCGCAGTTCGTTGCCGCCGTGCGCGAGGATCTGGGCGAGCGCTACGACGAGCTGCCGCTCCTCACGGGCGAGTTCCGATCGAGCGACCGCTCGAACGTCCTGCCGGGCGTGCTCTCGGCGCGGACGTGGCTGAAGCAGCGCTACGCCTGGTGCGAGGACCTGCTGGCGCGCTACGCGGAGCCTCTGGCGGCCTGGGCGCACCTGCTGCGGTCGCCGAACGGCGGTTCGCCGGAGCGCACGGCGGAAGACCGGCGGCTGCTGGGACATGCCTGGAAGCTGCTGCTGCAGAACGGCCCTCACGACTCCGTAACCGGCTGCTCCGTGGACGCGGTGTACGACGACGTTGGCCTGCGCTTCCAGAAGTGCGAGCAGATCGGCGAGGCAGTGTACTTCGCGGCGCTTTCGGAGATCGCCGAGGCGGCGGCGCCGTCCGGCGAGACGTGTGCGGTCGCCTGGAACCCACTCAACGTTTCGCGCACTGACTTCTGTACCGTCCGCGTGCCGGTGCGGGAGGGCGAGGAGCCGACGCACGCGGTCGACGAGTCCGGCGTTGCGGCGGCGCTGCAGCCGGTTGAGCGCGGCCTCAAGTCGCCGCTCGACCGGCGCGAGCGCGTCGTCTTCGGTTTCGTGGCGAACGAAGTGCCCGCGCTCGGGTATAAGGTCCTCCGGCTCGAACGGCGAGAAGGAGTCGGACCGCCTGCGCCGAGCGGCCCGACGATCGAGAACGAGTTCTTCCGCGTCAAGGGCGAGGCGGACGGCACGCTGACGGTGGAGGACAAGAGCGACGGCCGCGTCATGCGCGGCCTGAACCGCTTCCTCGACGCCGGCGACCGCGGCGACGAGTACACTTACGACCCGCCGCCCGACGATCGCGCCGTCGATCGTCCGAGCGGCCCGGCGACGGTTGCTGTGACGGAGACGGGGCCGGCGCGCTGGACGCTCGAGGTGCGCCAGACGTATCGGCTGCCGGCGCGCCTGACGCCTGACCGCCGAGCGCGGGCCGGAGACGAGGTGGAGTGCGAGATCACGAGCCGCGTTCGCCTCTATCCGGGCGTCGGCCGTGTGGACGTTGAGACGGAAGTCGACAACCGCGCGGAGGACCACAGGCTGCGCGTGCTCTTCCCCGCCGGGGTCGCCACCGACCACTCGGACGCTGAGCAGCACTTCGGCGTAGTGCGTCGGCCGGTCGCCTGCCCGCCCGAGGCGCCGAACGCGCCGGAGTCGCCCGTCGCCTACTACCCGCAGAAGACGTTCACGGACCTGAGCGACGGCGAACGCGGCCTGATGATCGCGAACCGTGGCCTGGCCGAGTACGAAGTGATGAAAGCAGACGACGGGACGGCCACGCTGGCGGTCACTCTGCTCCGTTGCGTGTCCTGGCTCTCGCGCGACGACCTGTCGATGCGGCGCGGCCACGCCGGGCCCGGCTTCGAGACGCCGGGCGCGCAGATGATCGGCCGCTGGACGTTCGAGTATTCGCTGATCCCGCACACCGGCGGCTGGCGCGACGTGTTCTCGGAGGCGCATGCGTTCGCGAGGCCGTTGCGCGCGCTGCGCACGAGCCGCGGCAGCGGCCGGTTGGCGTTCCAGCAGAGCCTGCTGGCGGTTGATGCTCCGGAGCTGGTCGTCTCCACGGTGAAGCTGGCCGAGGACGATGACGGCGTCGTCGCGCGAGCGTACAACATCGCCGATGAGCCGATCGAGGGGGGCGTTGCGCTGAGCGGGGCGCACGGGGGCGTCAGCGCGGTCGACTTGAACGAGGAGAACGCGGCGGACGTGGACGCTTCGGACCTCGCGTTGCGGTCGAATGAGATCGTCACGCTGAAGTTCCCTCACCCCTAGCCCCTCTCCCCCAGGGAGAGGGGGACAAGGCCTTTGTCGTGGCATAATCCGGTACGATGCCTGAACTGCCTTCGTATGACCAGTTGCCCGTGAAGAAGGGCGCGCCGCCGCACTCGGCCTGGGGCCTCTGGGGCGACGACGACGAACTGGGGTGCCTCAACCTGCTGACGCCGGAGCGGGTGGCTGCCGCGGCGGGACTCGTGGGCAGGGGCGTTGTCTTTCCGCTGAACCTGCGGATCGACCGTCCCGATCCGCCGCTGTACGGGCGTGGCGCCGTGCGGCACACGATTACAGGCGCGGGCGGCGACGGCCGCGACGATCACCTCGACAACTTCTGGCCGCAGGCGTCGAGCCAGTGGGACAGCCTGCGGCATGTCCGCCATCCGCAGTACGGCTGGTACAACGGCGTGCGCGACGATGAGATCGTCGCGGGAGACGCGGGCAAGCTTGGCATCGACACGATGGCGCGGAGGGGCATCGCCGGCCGGGGCGTGCTGCTGGACGTGGCGCGGTACTTCGCGTCGCAAGGACGGCGGCTCGACTACCTCGCGCCGGAGCTGATCACGCCGGATGATCTGGAGGCGTGCTCGCGGGAGCAGGGCGTCGAAATGCGGACGGGCGACGTGCTGGTAGTGCGCACGGGCTGGCTGGCGTGGTACCTGAACGAGGCGACGCCCGAAGTGCGAGAGGCGATATCGGACCGAGGGCGGTTGAAGGCTCCGGGGCTGGGGCCGGCGGAAGAGATGGCGGCCTGGCTCTGGGACCAGCAGGTGGCGGCGGTGGCGGCGGATAACCCGGCGCTGGAGGTCTGGCCGCCGAAGCCGGAGACGGGCGATTTCATGCACTGGCGGCTGATCTCGCTGCTGGGGATGCCGATCGGAGAGCTCTGGGACCTGGACGCGCTGGCGGCGGACTGCGCGGAGGACGGCGTGTACGAGTTCCTGTTCACGTCGGCGCCGCTGAACGTGCCGGGCGGCGTTGGCTCACCTCCGAACGCGATGGCGATCAAGTAGATTCAGACGGCGGCGTGGCTAGATGACCGCCGCTGGCTCAGCGACACGGATCTTCCGTGGGTTCATACCAGGGGAGGCCTTCCGGCCGATCAGGATCGTCCCAACTGACGACGGTGTCCGCGGGGAAGAGTGTGAAGTAGAGCTTTCCGTCGACGCTCTGTTTGGTGAACCCACCGCCCTTCAAGTCCACGGGCAGAGGTTCGGTGCCGTTCCACGTCCAGCCGCTTGGCAATGCCGGACGGCTTCCCGGTTCGCTGGGATCAAAGGCGGGCAATTGAACGGCGCCCGCCGGTAGCGTTGGCACTTCACCCTTGGAGGGATCCCAGCCAGGAGTGCTCAACGGGATGGGGGGAGGTTGTGGCACGATGGCATCGCCGCTACACAGGTCGCGGGATTCGGCAGGGGCGTTAGCGGGCCCAAGCGACAGGATCGCCAACAGAGCTACGGCTACGACACCGGCGATTGACCCGGCCAGATACTGACCGCGCACCCTCAAGCGCTGGTTCCGGAGTGCCTCAAGGAATCTCAACGGTGCTCACCCTGCCCTGGATCGAGTCAGTTGCGGCGCTGATGCCAGCGACACGTCCGTCCCGTGTCTACACGACCCGAGGCCCCTATATTATACGCCTCCTGTGCTCGCCCTGTTCCCCTCCGAATGGGATGGCGATAAAGTGACGGGCGGAAAACGAGAACCTGAGAACCTAGAACCTAGAACCTGAGAACCTGGAGCCTGGAAGGATTGTCCCTACGGTTCTTGGTTCTGATAGGCGGGAGTTGGAGATGGACACTGCGGTAACAGCTGTAGACAAGGCGAAAGAGCGAGCGAAGGTTGCGGTGGCCGAAGCTGGCGAGATGCTGGTGGAGGTTAGCCGCGACATACACGCGCACCCGGAGCTGGCGCTCAAGGAGACGCGCGCGGCGAAGCTGCTGAGCGACACGCTGGAGGGGCAGGGGTTCGCGGTGGAGCGCGGCGTCTACGGCATCGAGACGGCTTTCCGCGGGGTCTGGGGCGAAGGGCCGGTGACTGTCGCCTACCTGCTGGAGTACGACGCGCTGCCGGGCATCGGGCACGCCTGCGGGCACAACCTGATCGCAACGGCCGGGCTGGGCGGCGCGATCGGCCTCAAGGGCGCCGTTTCGCCCACGGACGTGCGCCTGGTCGTACTCGGGACGCCCGCGGAGGAGGACATCGGCGGCAAGCAGCTGCTGCTGGACAAGGGCGCGTTCGACGGTGTCGACGCGGCGCTGATGGTGCACCCTGCTCCGGTCGAGATCGCGGACCCGTTCATGTTCGGCGTCTACATGTGCGACGTTACGTACCAGGGCCGTGAGGCTCACGCGTCGGTGGCGCCGGAGACCGCACTCAACGCACTCGACGGTCTGGTGACCGCGTATCAGGCGGTGGCGCAGCTGCGGCAGCATATCCGCCGGGACGCGCGCATGGCGGGCGTCATCCTGGAGGGCGGCGAGGCGAGCAACGTGATCCCGGCGAGGGCGAAGGGAAGGTTCGAGGTGCGGGCCCTGCAGCCGCAGTACCTCGAGGACCTCAAAGGGCGCATCGAAGGCTGCTTCCGCGCCGGCGCCGAGGCCAGCGGCACGAAGGTCGACATCGAGTGGACGTCCGTTGCCTATGAGCCGATGAACAACAACCCGACGCTCGTCTCGCTCTACAAGGCGAACGCGGAGGCGCTGGGCCGGCGCTTCCTGGAGGGGGTGGCGGCGTCCACAGGCAGCACGGACATGGGCAACGTGAGCTGGAAGGTGCCGTCCATCCACCCGACGTTCCAGATCGGGGCGTTTGCGCTGAACCACACGGCCGGCTTCACCGAAGTCTCCGCCACGGACGCCGCGCACGAGAACATGGTGCAGGTCGGCCAGGCGCTGGCGATGACCGGCGTCGACATTGCCCTCGGCGAGTCCGTGGCCGACCAGGCCCGCGACGAGTTCGCGGCCACGCGTCGTTAGCGCGAGCACCCGGCCCCGCGTAGGGGCGACCGGCGGTCGCCCACGCCGCGCCGCCGGGTGTCCGGGACCAGGGCGAGCGCCGCTCGCCCCTACTTACGGCGTGATGACGACGCGGGAGGCGGAGGTCTGCTTGCCCTCCCATTCCGCCTTCTGGAACGCCTCGTTCGTCTGCTCCAGCGTGAACGTATCGGAGATGACGTTGGCGAGGGGGAAGCGGTCCTTGTTGCGGACGAGGAAGTCGAGTGCGACGGCCAGCGTCGCCGGGTCGTACATGACGACGGAGACGATCTTCTTGTTTTGCCAGACGAGCATCGAGGGGTCGATCGTCACCGTCTTGCCGAGGCTGATGTTGCCGACTTCGACGTAAGTGCCGCCGGCGCGCACCATGTTTAGCCCCTCGGCGATCGCGTCCGGCACGCCGACGAACTCGGCGACGACGTCGGCGCCGCGCCCGGACGTCAGGCTCATCACCCTGGCGACGCGGTCGGGTCCCGCCTTCGCCTCGTTGATGTCGATCACTTCGTCGGCGCCGCACTCTTTGGCGAGCTTGAGGCGCTCGGGCACGCCGTCGATGACGATGACCGTGCCGGCGCCCATCGCCCGGGCGACTGCCGTGGCGTTGACGCCGAGCCCGCCGGCGCCCTGGATGACTACGGAGTCGCCCATGCGCAGGCCGGACTTGCCGAGGGAGTGGATGACCTGCGAGAGCGCGCAGTTGACGGGCGTCACCATCTCGTCCGTGAGTTCGTCGGGGACTTTGAAGACGAAGGCGGCGTCACCCATGTAGTAGTACTCGGCGTAGGCGCCGAAGAAGTGTGGCGCGTTGTCGGAGACGGGGATCGGCGTCATCTTCAGGGGGCAGGCCGCGAACTCGCCGCGCAGACACTGGTAGCAGCGGCGGCAGGGCGTGAAGTAGGGGTAGACGATGCGGTCGCCTTCCTTGAGCGGCGCGCCGAGCGAGTCCGTGCGGACGTTGGCGCCGAGCTTGGCGACCTTGCCGGTCATCTCGTGGCCGAGGATGCGCGGGCCGGGGCCCATCATCGTGATGCGGATGTCGCCGCGCCAGACGTGCAGGTCGGAGCCGCAGACGCCCGCGGACGTGATGCGCACGACGAGGCCGTCGGGCGCCGGGTCGGGGACTGCGTACTCTCGGATCTCGAACGGGTTACCGACGTCGGTGTAGATGGCTGCTTTGCCGGTCTCGGCCATGGGGCGCCTCCTTTTATAACTAAGCAGGCACTTAGTATCGCAGGGGAGGCTACGCCGTCAAGCGCCGCCGCCGTTTCCCTCTTGGACTTCGGGCGCGGCGGCTGCGATCCTGCGTCCCACGAGGAGGAGGTGGCGGAGGTGGAGACGTTCGCCGGCAAGTGGGTCTGGATCTGGAACTGGCGCCGCTGTGACGGCGGCGACACGGGACGGGTGGCCGAGCGGCTGCGGTCAGCGGGCTGCCGCGGCGCGATCGTCAAGGCGTTCGACGCCGGACGCTGGTTCGCGCAGGGGCCGTCGTTTCGCGACGTCTGCCGGGCGCTCAAGTCGCGTGGTCTGGCGGCCGGCGGCTGGGGCTACCTTTACGGGCGGGACCCGGCCGGGGAGGCGAAGCGGGCGATCGAAACCGCGCACTACGGCGAGGCCGACCTGCTGGTGCTGGACGTCGAGAGCGAGTTCAAGGGCCGTCCCGAGGTGGCGGAGGAGGTCTGCCAGCGCGTGCGGGAGGCGCTGGGGCCGTCGTACCCGCTGTACTACAGCACGTTCGCCATCGCCCGCTATCACCGCTCGTTCCCGTACGCGGCGTTCGGGCGCTACTGCACGTCCGGCGGGTCCGTAGGAGGAACGGCGCCGCAGGTGTACTGGAACGCTTTCCGCTGGCCCCACGACCGGGCGCTGGCCTGGACGTACGAGGACTATGCGGCGCTGGGCGTGCCGCCGGAGCGGGTCTTCCCGGTCGCCGGCCTGTACCGCGAGGGGCTGACGCCGTACCCGGCGCCGCATGAGGTGCGAGACTTCGTCCGGCGCGCTGCTGAGGCAGGCTCACGTGGGGTGAGTTTCTGGAGCTACGAGCACATGTCGGAGGCGATGTGGGACGCGGTGGCGTCCGCCGCGATGAGCGATGGCACAGCAGAGGAGGAAGAGATGTCGAGCGCGGAGTACGAAGAGCTAACGCGGGAACTGGCGGCCGTCGGAACGCGACTTGGCCGGCTGGAGACGGACGTACGGGCGTTGCGCGGGGAGGCGCCTGCGCCTCCTGCGGACCCGCCGCCGCCCGGCCCGGCGACGTACACGGTGCGGGCCGGCGACACGCTGAGCGGCATCGCGCAGAAGCTGGGCCTCGGCGGCTGGCAGGCGCTCTACGACGCCAACCGCGCGATGATCGGCGGCAACCCGAACGCGATCAAGCCGGGCCAGGTGCTGATTCTGCCGTAGGGCGGCGTTGGGCAAGGGCGCAGCGAGCGGGGGCGCAGCAAGCAAGCGGCGCCCCTACCGCGTGGCTGCACGCTGGGCGATAATCGCCTCGTATGCAGCTCGATTGTGACGTTGCGGTTGTCGGCGCGGGGCCGGCCGGGTCGCGCACGGCGCGGGACCTGGCGCGCGCCGGTCTGCGGGTGCGGCTGCTGGAGGAGCACCGCCGCGTGGGGGTGCCTTCGCACTGCTCGGGGCTGATCTCGCCGCGCACCTTGCGCGAGGCCGAGATCGGCGAGGAGGCGGTGATCCACCGCATTACCGGCGCTTTCGTGCACACGCAGGAGGGCGGCGAGGTGGCGCTGGGCGGCTCGGCGACGCGCGCCGTGGCGATCGACCGCGTGGCCTGGGACGAGACGCTGTGCGAGCAGGCGCAGGCGGCGGGAGCCAACCTCGTCCGGGCGCGGATGACGCACGCCGAGCGCGAGAACCATCACGTGCGGCTGACGGCGCAGACGGACGGCCGAGACTGGACGCTGACCGCGCGCATGGTGGTCGGCGCCGACGGAACGCACTCGCGGGTGGCGCGCACGCTGGGCCTGCCGCGGCCGAAGGAGTACGCGTACAACCTCGGGATCGAGGGCCGGATCTCGCCCGATGCGCGTGCGACGTGGCGTGACGACTACGTGCACGTGTTTGTCGGGCGCGACCTGGCGCCCGGCTGGTTCGGCTGGATCATCCCGACCGGCGAAGGCACCGTGCGCGCCGGCATCGGCACGACCGGCCCTGTGAAGCCGATCGTCGCCTACCGGCGCATGGCGGCGGCCTTCCCGGAGCTGTTCGCTGGCCTGGAGCCGGTCCGCATGTACGGCGGGACGATCCCGCTGGCGTTCGCGCCGCGGTCGTACGGGGACCACGCGCTGCTGGTAGGCGACGCCGCCGGGCAGGTGAAGCCGTTCTCTGGCGGTGGCATCTACACGAGCCTGGTGGCGGCGCGACACGCGGCGATCACGGTGCGGCAGGCGTTCGAGCGCGACGCCTTCGGCGCGAAGTCGCTGGCGGCGTACGAGCGGGGCTGGAAGCGGGAGATCGGCCGCGAGCTGCGCAAGTCGTGGCACCTGCGGCACTTTGGTCTGGCGATGAGCGGTGCGCAGATCGAACGCGTGGTGCGGGCGCTGCGGTCGCCGGGTCTACAGGAGCTGGCGGACGAGCACGCGGACATCGACTACCCTTCGCGGGTGCTGCTGCGTTTGGCGCGGTCACTGCCGGCGCTGGCGACGCTGGGCGCGGTGACGGTGCGGCGTCCGGGTGCGGCGCTGAACCTGGTGCGCGCGCACTTGCCGGTCTAGGCAGGGTGCCGAGGGCGGTTCGCGGGCCTCAGCGTGAGCGGTATCGTCGGCGATTCGACGCGTGGGTTGGGCCGTTCGCGAACGGCCCCTACGCGGGACGTTGTGGTAACTTCAGGGCGCTATGTTTACCGGGATCATTGAGGAAGTCGGCACGGTGCGCCGTGCGGACCAGGGAACGTTGGTGATTGAGTGCCGGACGATCCTCGAGGGGACGGCGCTCGGCGATTCGATCGCGATCAACGGCGTCGACCTGACGGTCGCGGCGGTCGACGGCGCGCTGCTGACGTTCAACTGCATGCCGGAGACCTATCGGCGCTCCAACCTGGGTGAGCTGGCGGAAGGCGCTCCGGTCAATCTGGAGCGCTCGTTGACGCTGGCGACGCGCCTCTCCGGGCACCTCGTGCGCGGCGTCGTCGAGGCGACGGGGACGCTGGTGTCGCTGACGCCGGAGGGCGACGCACTTGTCGCGCGATATAGCGCGCCGGGGGAGATCCTGCGCCACTGTGTCGTGAAGGGCCCGATCACTGTCGACGGGGCATCGCTGACGGTGACCGCCAAGGACTCCGAGTCGTTCTCGGTGTCGCTGGTGCAGTACACGCAGGATCACACGAACCTGGTGGGACGCGAGCCGGGCGACAGCGTGAACCTGGAGAGCGACATCATCGCCCGCTACGTTGACGAGCTGCTGAGCGAGCGTGCGGCCGGATAACGAAAAGGGGGCGGGTCGCCCCGCCGGCGGTTTCGGATCGTAACCTCTGCTAGCTGCTGGTGGCGCGCCGTTTCGCGGCAATGGTCGCCGCGCCGCCGATGACGGCCAGTGCCGCGCCCATGACCAGGAGGAGCGAGAGCCCTGGAGCGCCGTCGCCGTTGGGCGGGGCGCCGCCCAACGGCGGTATGCCGTCTGGCGTGCTGGACGCGCCCGCCGAGGTCTTGAGCTTCGTCTCTTCCTCATCGCAGTTGTTCGTCAGGTCAGTCTCCGGGGTGCTGGTCCAGAGGCAGACGACGTTAGCGAGCGGGCTCTCCGCCCCCTGGTTGACGAGGACGATGTAGGAGATCACAGCAGCCTCACCCCCGGCGATGCTGCCAAGTAAGCACATCGTTTCATCGCAGGAGCCCTGGCTCGGCGTGGACGAGATCAGCGAGATGTGGTTGGGCAGCGTGTCGGTGACGAAGACGTTCTCGGCGGTGATGGCGCCGATGTTGTTGACGGTCACCGTGTAAGCCAGCGTGCCGTCAATCGCCACCGGGTCCGGCGAGTCGGCCTTGACGATCGTCAATTCGGTGGCCGGCTCTTGGCTCGGTGTCGGCGAAGGCGTTGGGCTCGGAGTTGGCGGCAGGGTCGGAGCCGGCGACGGAGTCGAGCTTGGCGTCGGTGACGGAGTTGGGCTCGGTGTTGGCGGGGGAGTTGGGCTCGGTGTTGGCGGCGGAGTTGCGCTCGGTGTTGGTGACGGAGTTGGGCTCGGTGTGGGCGACGGAGTCGGGCTTGGAGTGGGTGTTGGCGTCAACTGCACGCAGAAGGGCCCGCCTGTTCGATATGTCCAGCCGTCGTGATCGTGGGGGCCGGTGTGTACCCAGATCCACGTGCGCTCCGGGCCGCTTTCGAGCGGTAGGTGGAATGTGATTTCGACCGTAAGTGGCATGTCATCGTCACTGATGCTGCTCACGAGGACTTCGTCCGGGGCGACCAGTTCGATGGTGCCGCCGCTGGTGTGCATGTCCTTGACGTCCTCGACTTGCCAACAGCCGCTCAGCTTTACGAAGTCGATGTCTTCCCACTGGATGCCGATCCTGGAGGCACTCACGTCTTCGTCAGGCTGGCAGCCATCGATGACGTATGTGTATGTGTCGCTAGAGCCGGGCACGGAGGGGCTGAGGAGCGTGGCGTCGTAGCCCGGATCTTCGCAGGCCGCCGCGACATCGACTGAATCGGCTCTCGCGTCCGCCGGAGCCGTGCCGCTGAGCGCGAGATAGGCTATCAGCAGGGCGGCGGCCAGGAGGGCGATGCGGCCGAGCGGCAGGGTCTTGCGCGCGAGTGCGCGGGTGCGGGCGCGGTCCGCCACCGGCAGGAACTCCCGGTCTTCTTTTGGGCCGCGTCTTCGCAGGTTCATGGCCGTCTCCCAGAGTTAAGATTCAGTAAAGCGCCAATGGACATAGTGCGCCCACACGGGTAACTCTGCAGGCTTAGCTGCGTTACAGGCGCGCAAGACGGTGATGCTAAGTGTATCGGAGCTAATACTCCAATATTCCGGCCATTATCGCCCGACATTGAGGGGGTTATCGCGGCCTAGGTGGCCGCTGTATTGAGGCTGAGGTCGAGGGCCGGAGCGGAGTGAGTGATGGCGCCGATCGAGATGAAGTCAACGCCGGCCTCCGCGTACTCGCGTGCGTGTACGGCGGTGATCCCACCGGAAGCCTCTAGAAGAGGCCGCGGATCGCGGTTGGCGGCGAATTCGACTATCGGCCGGACTTCTGCCGGCGTCATGTTGTCGAGCAGCAGCTCTCCGGCGCCGGACTCGATCGCCTCGCGGGCCTCGTCGAGGGACGTGACCTCGACTTCGATGCGCAGACCCGGGTTTGTTTCGCGGGCGAGGCGGACGGCGTCCACGATGCCGAGCCCGCGGGTGCGGACGGCGGCGAGATGGTTGTCCTTGATCATCACGGCGTCGGCGAGGTCGGTGCGGAACGTCTCCGCCCCGCCCGCCTGGGCGGCGTACTTCTCGGCGAGGCGCAGTCCGGGGATCGTCTTGCGAGTGTCGCGGAGGCGGCAGCCGGTGCCGTCGAGAAGGCGGATGACGGCCGCTGTGGCCGTGGCGATACCGGAGAGATGCGTCAGGAAGTTGAGGGCGGTCCGCTCCGCCCGCAGTAGCGCGCCGAGAGAGCCTTCTACGGTGGCGACGGTGTCGCCGCGCGAGACGGAGTCTCCGTCCGCGGTGGACGGCTGCCAGGCGGCGTCGGCGTCTATCTGCAAGAAGGCGCTCCGGGCGAAGGCGAGGCCGGCGATGACGCCCGGCGCCCTGGCGATGATGGCGCCACGGCCGCGCTGGCCGGGTGGGACGAGTGCCGAAGTCGTGGCGTCGTCGTGGGCGCGGTCCTCCGCAAGCGCCTCCCGGACGAGCCGGTCGACGAGGTTGGCGTCGAGCGCTATCGCCACGGGTCGTCCTGCGGTACGAACTCGGCTTCAAGGCCGAGGTCGGCGAAAACACGGATCATATCGTGGCGGAGGACGAGCGCTTCCGTCGCGAAGTGCGACGCGCCGATGAGGTTGAGCGGCACATCGTCCACGAACGCGTCGAAGCCGGGCCGGTGCTCTTCCGCCCAGGGCCCGCCGTGGCGCACTCGAAAGTCGCCGGTGACGTAGGTGTCGCAGCCGGCGTCCACGGCCTCTTGCATAAACGGCGGGAAGGCGGCGCCGCCGGCCACGATGGCAACGCGGCGCACGTTATCGTGCACCTGCTTTGTGTCCAGGCGCTCGACGTCGCAGCCCCGCCGCACGCGGCCGAGGAGTTCGTCGAAGGCGACCGTGTCGATTTCGCCGACAACGCCCGCGTGGCCGCCCACGTAGCCGGCGAACGTCTCCGTTGTGGGCACGCCGATCGCGCGGGCGAGGGCGCGGGAGGTCGATACCGAGTCGTGGCAGTCGAGGGGTGCGTGCGCGGAGTAGAGGGAGATGCCGCCGGCGAGCATCCGCTCCAGTGTTTCAGTGCCGATCGGCAACAGGCCGCGGTCCGAAGTCTCGAAGTCCATCGGGTGGTGGGTGAAGACGAGGGCCGGCCGCCCGTAAGCGCGTCGCTCGACCTCCGCGATGACTTCATCGGACGGGAAGACGAGCGTGTAGACGGGCTGGACTTCGGCGGCGTTGGCCAGCATGAGGCCGTTGTGGCGGCGCATGAATGCGGGCGTCGCGTAGTCGGCCAGGGGGATGCCGGCGTCGTCGCAGAAGACTACGATCTCGGCGAAGTCCTCGGGCGGGTAGCCGTCGAGGTGGAAGAAGTCGTCCAGGTGAGCGGCGACGTCTGCGGTTCGCATACGGGCATTGTACGGGAGTGGACGTTGGCAGGTGGAGGGCGGTGAGGGCGGAGAGAGGGGGGACAGGAGCGCGCATCGGCCCTGTCCCCGGGCTCTCGTCGCCGGTCCGTCGTGCGGGGAGGGCTCGCGGGACCGGAAAGAAGTAGCTTCCCGACCCGGAAACCGCACTTCCCAGGCATCCAGGTCTGCGACCCGGAACCGCGGGTTGCCCCGTGACCCCGGCGAGTCCCTTGCTCCTGAGTCGCTACGACTCAAGTCGAGAAGCTGCCGGGAGTATGTCGCAGCCGCCGGGAAGGCTGCAAGACGTTTTTCCACACAGTCAACAAATGAACATTTTGGGGATGGAGCAGGGAACAGGGAGCAGGGAGCAGGGGATGCGGATCGCGCAAGAGTGACCGCAGCGCGGGGGCGGCGTGTCGTGGGCGAAAAAAGTAGCTTCCCGAAAGAGGGGCCGCGCGAGGGCCTTGATCCAGGTCTCGGGTCGGGCGGACCTCTGGTTGCCCATCAGCCGTTCCGCCGAGTCCGTTCTCGCTGGTCCTGCACGCTGCCGGGTCTGGTCCCCTGAGCTTTCGGTTGCCCGTCCACCCTGGGTCGCTTCCCCGGAGCGCTGCGACTCGTTTCGAGAAGCTAATGGCATTATTACCTGCCTGTCTGAAGGCGACAATCCCTTTGTCCACACCGTCCACAAATAAACAGAATCGGGCCGAAAATCGGGGGATCCGGCGCCTGCCCGCGCTTGTGAAATGCTAGGGTGCGTAAGCGGCTGATAGCGGCAGGCGGGCTCCTACGCCGCTCCTCCGTCTCTTTGGAAGACGAGGTGGCGGCGCCAGTCTTCGCGGGGTTCGGGGAAGTCGTTGCGGTAATGCGCGCCGCGGGACTCCTCGCGGGCCAGCGCGGCCTCGGTCACCAGGCGGCAGCACGTCAGGAGGTCGGCCAGCTCCTGCGACGGCCTGTCCGCCGGCGCGGCCAGGGTCGACTGCCAGGCCGCCAGGACGGATGCGGCGCGGGCGAGAGATTCGCCGTCGCGGACGATGCCGGCCTCCCGCCACATCAGCGACTGCAACGCCTCGCGGGTGAGCGGCGGAACGTCGCCGGCGCCGGGGGCGTCGCCCGGCACCGGGCGGAGGCTCCTGGCGTCCGGTGCCGGTTCCGCGCGGCCGCTCGGGGCGTCGATTGTGCGCTGGACGACGCGGTTGGCGAAGACGACGGTCTCCAGAAGCGAGTTGGAGGCGAGGCGGTTGGCGCCGTGGACGCCGGTGCAGGCGCATTCGCCGGCGGCGTAGAGGCCCGCGACGTTCGTCTCGCCCCAGGTGTTCGTGCGCACGCCGCCCATCGTGTAGTGCGCGGCGGGGGCGATGGGGACCGGCTGGCGCGTGATGTCGAGGCCGTTGTCGGCGCAGAAGCGGTAGATCTGCGGGAAGCGCGCGGTGACGAGCCCGGGGTCGAGGTGCGTGACGTCGAGCAAGACGTGGTCCGAGTTCGTCGCCAGCATGCGGTCGCGGATGGCGCGGGCGACGATATCGCGGGGGGCCAGCTCGGCGCGGTCGTCGTAGGCGGCCATGAAGCGCTCGCCGTTCGCGTCGCGGAGGAGGCCGCCCTCGCCGCGCACCGCCTCCGAGATGAGGAACGGCTGGACGCCGGGCAGGTGGAGTGCCGTCGGGTGGAACTGGACGAACTCCATGTCCATGATCTCGGCGCCCGCGCGGTAGGCGATGGCGATGCCGTCGCCGGTGGCGACTTCGGCGTTCGTGGTCGTCTGGTACATCTGGCCGGCGCCGCCCGTCGCGAGGATGAGCGCCCGGCAGTCGTAGGTGGTGCGTTCGCCGGAGGTGGTGTTTAGCGCGCGGATGGCGGTGGAACGAAGCTTTCCTGCGTCATCATCCGTGGTAGGGGCGGTTCGCGAACCGCCCCTACGCGGTCCGTTGCCGTTTGTCTGAGTCACGATCTCCGTCGCGATTGTGTGTTCGAGGACCGTGATGCCCTCGAGGCGGGCGACGGAGGCGAGCGTGAGTTCGATGTGAGCGCCGGTGGAGTCGCCGCCGGCGTGGAGGATGCGCGGAGTCGAGTGTGCGCCCTCGGTAGCGAGCGCGACTTCGCCGTGCACCGTGTCGAAGGGGACGCCCAGGGAGACGAGGTCGCCGATGCGGTCGGAGGCCTCGTCTGTGAGGACGCGCGCGGCCTCCTCGTCGACGAGGCCGGCGCCGGCCTCGATCGTGTCGCGCAGGTGCTTCTCGGGCGGGTCGCCGGGGCCGACGGAGGCGGCGATGCCGCCCTGCGCCCAGCGCGTGTTGCAGTCGTCGATGCTGCCCTTCGTGAGGACGAGCACGCTGCCGTGCTCACGGGCGAGGATGGCGGCGTAGAGGCCGGCGATGCCGGAGCCGATGATCAGGTAGTCGTAGGTGGTGGTCATGGCGCGCGGGCCGTTCGCGAATCCCGACGGATCCGTGGGACGGCCCCTACTTCACGCTGAGCATGCGCTCGAGGGCGACCTTCGCGTGCTTCGAGATGTCCTCCGGCACGTCGACGCGGTTGACGACGCGGCCGTCGGCCAGCTCGTCGAGAGTCCAGGCGAGGTAGGCCGGGTGGATGCGGTACATCGTGGCGCAGGGGCAGACGACGGGGTCGAGGCAGAAGACGGTCTTGTCGGGGTTTTCGCGGGCGAGGCGGGAGACGAGGTTGATCTCGGTGCCGACGGCCCAGGTGCTGCCGGCGGGCGCGTCGGTGATCGTGCGCGAGATGACCTCGGTCGAGCCGTCGAGATCGGCGGCCTGGACGACCTCCATCGTGCACTCCGGGTGGACGATGACCTTGACGTCGGGGTAGTCGGCGCGGGCCTTCTCGACCTGCGCGACGGTGAAGCGGCGGTGCACGGAGCACCAGCCCTTCCAGAGGATCACCTTCGCCCGCTCCAGCTCCTCGCGCGTGTTGCCGCCGAGCGAGCCGTACGGGAGGGTGTAGTCCCAGACGACCATCTCGTCCAGCGGGACGCCCATCTTGAGGCCGGTGTTGCGGCCCAGGTGCTGGTCCGGGAAGAACAAGACCTTGTCGCCTCGTTCAAACGACCAATCGTAGACCTTCGGCGCGTTGGAGGAGGTGCAGACGATGCCGCCGTTCTCGCCACAGAACGCCTTGAGGGCGGCGGCTGAGTTCATGTAGGTGACAGGCACGACGCCGCCGATGCCGGCCTCGCGCAGCTCGTCCCAGCAGGCGAGGACGTCGTCGGGCTCGGCCATATCGGCCATCGAGCAGCCGGCGGACATGTTGGGGAGGACGACCTTCTGGTGTGGCGCGGAGAGGATGTCGGCGGCCTCCGCCATGAAGTGGACGCCGCAGAAGACGATGAATTCGGAGTCGGGGCGTTGGGCGGCCCACTGCGCGAGCTTGAAGGAGTCGCCGCGCAGGTCCGCGAACTGGATGATGTCCTCTCGCTGGTAGTGGTGGCCGAGGACGACGCAACGCTCGCCCAGCTTCGCGCGCGCGGCGGCGATGCGCTCCGAGAGTTCCTCGGCGCTGAGGTCCCAGTAAGCCTCCGGGATGTCCTTCTGCCAGTAGGCGAAGGCGTGCTCGGCGGAGAGGGGAGTGGTCTCGAGGGGGCGGTCGACGGTGCACTCGTTGGCCTCGTTGAGCACGTCGATCTCGTTGATGATCGGTTGCTTGCGCGGCGTCTTCAGTACCATCGTCATCTCCGGCGACTTAGTGTAGTATGTACACTAAGTCTTCCACCGTCAGATTAGCACGGGATGCGGGAAGGTGTCAAGGAGACACTAAGTGCGGTAGTGGAGAGTGGCCAGTCGTTAGTGGACAGTAAGGCTCCAGCGACAGGATAGGACGGACGGTGGCGCCCGGGTGCCTATTCCGACTTCTGCAAGAGGGACGCTATCTCGTTAGCCAAACCCTCAGTCTCCGCGGGGGTGCCGCCGGAGAGCACGGCCAGCACGACGACGTTCAGCTCTTCCGAATGGGCCCGGCTAAGAACGTACTGCGTGCCGTTGCCGACATCGACCACCGGCACGTCGGACTGAATACCGGCAGCCAGTTGCGAGAGTAATCCCGACAGGATCTCACGGGCCTCGGCTTCGGACGTTGCCATTGCGTTCCCCTTCCTTCTCTTGCTTACAGCAGGCACTGCAGGTCGATACTGAGGCCGCCGGACGTCGCGCTGGATTGCAGCGCCGTGCACGCGTCGTGGTACCGGCCGCCGATCGTCGCGCCGTCGAGACGCCCGAACAGATCCAGGAACTCGGCGTCGCTCGCGGGCGGAGATTTGCCCAGCTCCGTGCGCAGCTCCTGGGCCAGGAGGACGCCGTCGCCGGCGGCGGAAACGAGCGCTGCGTGCTCGTCCGTGAGGTCCTCTTCCGGCGTGAGCGCTTCGATGGCGGCGAGGCGGTCCGATGCGAACGTCTCGTAGGCCAGGCCGTAGGCGTCCGCGGCTGCGGCGTCGGGGCCATCGTCGAAGGCGTCGGTACGGAGTTCGTCAAGGCCGTCGAGCTGGGCGTTGACGGCCTGCAGCGCCGGCGCCAGCGCTTCGAGGTACGCAGCGTCCGTAGCGGCGATCGTCGGCGAACCCTCGCTGGCGTCGTCGTCATCTCCGCAGCCGGTTATGGCGAACGCGGCGAGGATCAGCAGCGCAGGCAACAGGGCCGAGGCGGCGCTAGTTTTCACAGAGGTCAATCGTGATGCCCTCCGCGTCGGCGATCTCCTGGAGATCGAAGCAAGCGTTGTCAGACTTAGTCACGCCGGCTTCGACGTCATCGCTATAGTCGGACAGCCTGTCGTCCAACTCGTCCTGCGTTTCGATGTCTGGAAGGTCGTCGCGCAGCGCGTTGCCTAAGTTCAGCGAGGCGCGGACGCCGTCGATGAAGTCCTGGTTCTCGTCCGCGACTATGTCAGGAGCGCCAAGGGCCTCCAGCCGCTCGGCCGCGTCGGTGAACACGCCCCCGATGTCGGACAGGAAGGTGTCGATCGCAGCGATCTGTTCCTCCAGAGGCGCGTCGCGAGGCGCTTCGTTGAGCGATTCCTCGGCAACGTTGGTCGCCTCTTCAGCATCGTCGAAGATCTCTTCGACGCTCGTGAAGTACTGATCGAGGCTGATCGGTGTGGCTGAGTCGCCGTCATCGTCGCCGCAGGCGAATGCGAAGGACAGCGCGAGGAAGAGGGCGGCGAGGAGTGGCAGGGGGCGCGCGAGGGTAGTCGTCTTCATACGGGGGTGAGTCGCGGCGATTATATCACCGGATCGCCGCTAGACCACTACCGGGCGGCGCTCCAGGAAGCGGTAGAGCTGCGCGGGGCGGTGGCGGCCCTCGCTCTCGTAGCGGCCGGTTGCCTCGAGGATGCCGAGCGAGGTGATGCGCTTGCGGAAGTTCCGCTTGTCCAGCTCACGCCCGAGGATCGCCTCGTAGGACTGCTGGAGCTGCGACAGTGTGAACTCCGGCGGCAGGAGCGAGTAGGCGACGTTGGAGTAAGCGAGCTTGTTGCGCAGGCGGGTCAAGGCGTAGTCGACGACGGTTGTGTTCTTGAACGCCAGGTCCGGCAGTTCGTCGACGTGATGCCAGGCCGGCTGCCACTCGTCGCGGTGCGCCAGTTGTGCGCTGCCCTTGTCGACCAGCGCCCAGTAAGCAACGGCGACGGAGTCGCGCTCGTCCAGTGCGGAGAACGTGTACAGCTGCTCGAGGAAGACGTCGTGGACGCCGGTCTCGATCTCGAGGCGGCGGGTGGCGGCCTCGGCGAGCGATTGGTCTTCGGCGAGCAGGCCGCCGGGAAGCGACCAGGTGTCCTGGTGCGGAGGAGCGCTGCGGCGGATAAGCAGCACCTGCAGCCGCCCGGCTTCGACGGTGAAGATGACGACGAGGAGCGCGACCGGCCGGTCAGGCGTGCTCGCGGCGCGGCGCTGGGCGTCTGTGCTGGGCTTCTGCGCGGCCATCGTGTTACACGACGGCAGTCGCACCGGCGCGCACTCGTTCGCCCTGGAGCGACCACGGCGTCGTCTTCGCGATGCGGACGTCCACGAGGTCGCCGATGGCCACCGGCGGCTCGGCCCTGAAGTGAACGAGCTTGTTCGCGCGGCTGCGGCCGGTGAACGTCCCGTCCTTCTCCCCTTCGACCAGCACCTCCTGCGTCGTGTGGAGGAGCGCGGCGTTGATCTCAGTCGCGATGCGCTCCTGTAGCGTCTCTACGGCGTGGAGGCGGCGCATCTTCTCCTCCTGCGGCAGGTCGTCGTCGAGGTTGCGCCAGGCGATCGTGCCCGGCCGCGGCGAGTAGGCGGCGACGTGGACCTTGTCGAAGCGCACTCGCGCCAGCACGTCCATAGTGCGCCCGAACTGCGCCTCCGTCTCCCCGCAGAAGCCGACGATGACGTCGGTGCTGAGCGAGGCCTGCGGGGCGTGTTCGCGGATCCGGCCCACGCAGTCGAGGAACTCCTCGATCTCGTAGCCGCGGCGCATGCGTGCGAGCACTTCGTTGTCGCCGGCCTGCACGGGGATGTTGAAGTGTTCGCAGACCTTTGGTTCGCCGGCCACGGAACGGATGATGCGGTCGGTCATGTCGCGCGGGTATGAGGTGAGAAAGCGGATGCGCTGGAGTTCGGGCAGAGCCGAGAGCGACTCGAAGAGGTCGGCGAGGTCTGGACGGCGGGACGAGCCAGCGATCTCCGGCAGGTCCTTGCCGTAAGCCTCGACCGTCTGGCCGAGCAGCGTCACCTCGCGCACGCCCCGCGACGCCAGGGACGTGACCTCACGCCTGACGTCGGCGATTGTGCGCGACTTCTCGCGGCCGCGGCGGTAGGGGACGATGCAGTAAGTGCAGAACTTATTGCAGCCGTGGACGATCGGCACGAAGGCGGTCGGGCCGCCGGGTTCGGGGAACGTGTCGGGCCAGAACTCGCCGCCGAGGTCGTTCGCGGGCATCAGGTGCCGGATCACGACGTCGAAGCTCTGCGGGCGCGCCCAGACGTCGACGAAGGGGAAGCGCTTGCGCAGCTCCTCGGTGCGGGGGCCGACGAGGCAGCCCATGACGGCGATCTGCATGCCTTCGCGCGACTCCTTGAGCTTGCGCAGGTGCCACATGTAGCCGACGGCGCGGTCCTCCGCCTTCTGCCGGACGACGCACGTGTTTACGACGGCGAGGTCGGCCGCGTCGGCCTTCGGCGCCGGCTCCCAGCCCAGCTTTGCGAGTCCAGCCGCGAGCTTTTCGGAGTCGGCCTCGTTCATCTGGCAGCCTTCAGTCCAGATGTGGTAACGCATCACGGAGAGATTGTAGCAGGAGGGCGGTTCAGGTCAGGCTGAGAGCCTGACCCGCGAAACGCGTCGTTACCCG
The DNA here is from genome assembly GCA_029262695.1 of Chloroflexota bacterium. Lineage (GTDB taxonomy): Bacteria > Chloroflexota > Dehalococcoidia > SM23-28-2 > RBG-16-64-32 > CF-162. The sequence continues at coordinate 75,256 of JAJCYV010000003.1, forward strand.
ATGGCCAGGCTTAAGCCTGGCCTTCGGGGGGCCCTGCAGCGGCGAGGGGCTACAGCCCGTTCAGGAAGCCGATTAGCGCCTCGTTCGTTTCCTTCGCGCGCTCTTGCTGGGTCCAGTGGCCGGCGTCAGGGAAGGAGACGATCTTGAGGTCGGGCACCAGCTGCTTCATCGGGTCCATCGGCGAGAACGACAGGGCGCCGTCCGCCTCGCCGTAGACGAAGAGCGCGGGGATCTCGATCTTGCGGTTCTGCATCTCGGGGAGCTGTTCGTGGTCGAGGTCCATGCAGCGATAGCGGTTTAGAGGGCCGCGGAAGCCGCCCTTCTCGAACTTCTCCACGTAATAGTCGAGGTCTTCTTCGGTCGTCCACGGCGGGACGCCCTCGACTTCCGGGGCGTCGTCGAAGAGCTTCGCGTCACGCGGCTTGCTGGCCATCGCCGTGGCGAAGCCGCCGACGTCGCGGGCCTCGCCGGAGGCACCCCAGGTAAAGAGCCTCAGGGAGCGGCGCACGTCGGCCTCAAACTCAGCCTCGGCGACGCCGGGCTCCTGGAAGTAGAGGATGTAGAAGAACTTGTCCTGGAACATCGCCTTCATCATCTGCAGCGGCGGCACCGGGCCGCGAGGCAGGTACGGCACGCTCATGCCGACAACGGCGCGAAAGCGCTCCGGGTGAAGCGCGGCGGCCGTCCAGGCCATCATCGAGCCCCAGTCATGCCCGACGATCACTGCCTGCTCCTCACCCAGCGCGTCGAGCACGCCGAGGTAGTCGGCGACCATCTCGCGCATGGCGTAGTCCTCGATCTCGGGTGGCTTATCGGTGTCGCCGTAGCCGCGGACGTCGGGCGCGACGGCGTGGTAGCCGGCTTCAGCCAGCGCGGGTAGCTGGTGGCGCCAGGAGTACCAGAGTTCCGGGAAGCCGTGGACGAGGAGGACGAGCGGGCCCTCGCCGGCTTCGGCGATGTGCATGTTGATGCCGTTGGTCTGGATGGTGCGGTGCGTGATCTCGGTCATGTCGGTCCTTTGGGTACGGAGGGGTTAAAGGTGGAGAGATGATAGCATGCGGCGGCTGCGGGAACGGGGGACAGGTGCCAGAGGACAGGGAACAGGGAACAGGGAACAGGGAACAGGAGACAGAGGACAGGGGGGACGGGAGACAGGGGACAGGAGACAGGGGACAGGGAACAGGTGCCAGGTGTTAGGTGCCAGGTGATGGGTCCTCGGCGGCAGCTGATTCGTTGAGCGGATAAACGGATGCAAGGGGAGGCAGTACGAATTCGTTTATCCGCTCTCTTTCCGTTGACAGCAGGCGTTGGGGTGGACAGGTGACAGGTGTTAGGTGCTAGGTGATGGTCAGTTGCCCAGGGCGGCGCCGTCTGAGCGCGGGTCGGCGGCGGCGACGAGGTGGTCCGGCTCGACGAGGATGGCGTGGGCGTGCCCGGCCTGCTCGGGGAGGGCCATGGGTCCCGCGCCGAGGTCCGGGAGGCCGGCTTCCGCAAGGAGGCCGCCGCCGTCGCCGAAGCGCCAGCGCGGGGCGGCGATCGCTTCGCCCAGCTCCTGGCCGGCGACGAAGACGCGCGCCAGGAGCTGGAGGTGCACCTGGACCTGTGCCTCGCCGCCCATCGTGCCGAAGACGAAGCGCGGGCGGCCGCCCTGGAGGGCCATCGCCGGTGCCAGCGTGTGGACGGGCTTTGCGCCGGGCCGGTACTGGTGCGGCTTGAAGTAGGCGCCTCGGTTCTGGAGGAGGACGCCCGTCCCCGGCACCGTAACGCCGGAGCCGAACGCCTGGTAGAGGCTCTGGTTGAGGCTGACCGCCATGCCGTCGCGGTCCATGGCGCAGAGGTAGATCGTGTCGCCATCCCCACGCGCGGGGTCGAGCGCCCGGATCAACCGGCGGTGCCACTCCGCGTCGCCGGGCGAGAGGCCATCGAGCGGTTGGAGGCAGTCCAGCGCCTTGAGGGCGAGGTGGCCGCGGCTGTTCGGCGGCATCTCGCAGACGTCGAGGTCGCGCCATTGCGTGCGGGCGGGCTCGACCCACTCCGCTTTGTGCCCGGCGAAATCTTCGGGCGTGAAAGGAGCGGGGGCGCACTTGCCCACGCGGTCGTAGAAGCCGTCGATGTGCCCGAGCGTTTCGGCGAGGTCGGTCTGGACGAGCGGGTCGGGCGCCAGGAAGATGCGCTCGGTCTCCGCGTCGCGTTCGAGGAGCGGGCGCGCCAGCTCGGTGATCTTGCTCAGGCCCGGCGCACGGTGTACGCCGCGGCGGGCGTAGTCGATCGCCGGTTTCGCGAGGTCGCCGAGGTCGCGGGAGGCGAAGCGTTCGTGCAGGGCGCGCAGTCCGGCGACGCCGCCGGGCACGGTGACCGACCCGATGCCACGTTGCGGCACCTTCTCCTGCAGACTGGCCCCGGCCCAGACGGGCGCGGCGGGCAGGCGACCGGTGGAGTTGAGGCCGTGGAGCTTGCCTTCGGCCCAGACCATGGCGATGAGGTCGCCGCCGAGGCCGCACATGTGCGGATAGACGACGGCCAGCACGAGGTTCATGGCGATTGCGGCGTCGGCCGCGTTGCCGCCGGAGGCGAGGACCGAGAGGCCGGCGGAGGACGCGAGGTAGTGGGGCGAGGCGACAGCGGCGTTTGGGAAGACCGGTGCGGGCATGCGGCGATTGTAGGCACAGGTGCGAAGGAAGGGAAGAGTGACGGGCGTCACTTGACACTTCAGATATATCGTACGATATACTCTGCGCAGGACTGAAAGGAGGTCTGGAAAGAATGAAGAATCACAAGATTCTACCGCTGCTGGTGATCGCTCTCGGCGTCGCTCTGCTCGCCGGGCGCCACCACCGCGCACACCTGAAGGGGCGCGACTGGGATGCCTGGTAAGCACGGCCGCGGCCGGCTCCGCCACATGTTCGGACTCGGCGACAAGCACGAACAGCGCGGCCCATGGGGCTTTCGCCGCCGCTTCTTTGAGCCGGGCGAGGTGCGAATCGCACTGCTCTCGCTGATCGAGGAGGGACCGAAGCATGGCTACGAGCTGATGAAGGAGTTGGAGGCGCGGTCCGGCGGTGTCTACAGGGCCAGCGCCGGCACCGTGTACCCTAACCTGCAACTGCTCGAAGACCAGGGCTTCGTCCGGGCCGATGTGCCCGAGGACGGCAAGCGCGTCTTCACGATCACCGACGAAGGACGGGCCGAACTGGAGAAGAACCGCGAGCAGATCGGCCGCATCTGGAACCGCGCCGACGACTGGGGCGACTGGAGCGACGCGATGAGTCCCGGCGCGATGGAGGTCTGGGCTCCCGGCATGAAGCTGGTGCGCTCCGCCTTTCGCGCGGCGGCAAGCGGCGACGAAGAGAAGGTGGAAAAGGTCAGGCGGGTCCTGAGTAAGGCCGCCGCAGAGATCGAGAAGCTGAAGGAGTGAATGATGGGACCAGCCGCAGACGCCTGGAAGCAACAGGTCGAGTCTCACCATGCGCAGAGCATTCGCGCGCGCGGAAACCGGCCGGACGGCGACATGTGGAGCGCGCTCGCGGACAACTTCCGCGACGACCCACGGCGTACGAAAGACCCGATCGTCAACCTGACCACGCAATGGCTGACGCCTCAGACCACCGTGATCGACGTCGGCGGCGGCGCCGGCCGTTACGCCCTGCCGTTCGCGCTCGCCGGCAAGCACGTCACGGTCGTCGATCCGTCGCCGTCGATGTTGAAGGCGCTCGAAGACTCGGCTCGCGAGGCGTCGATCGAGAACGTTTCGCGCGTCGACGTCTCATGGGAGGATGCGGAGGTCGAGCTGCACGACGTTGCTTTCTGTGCCAACGTCGTCTACGGCGTGACGGACATCGAGCCTTTCCTGCGCAAGCTGGACGGCGTGGCGCGCGAGCTGGTCGCGATCGTCGTTTACATGGAGGCGCCGCTCTCAACGCTGTCGCCACTGTGGAAGGCGGTGCATCAGGAGGAGCGGATCAACCTGCCGGCGCTGCCGGAGCTTCTGCCGGTGCTGTGGGGGATGGGCATCTATCCGAACGTGTCGATGATGCCGCCGACGCCGCCGCGCCGCGTGCCGACCATGGAGGTCGCGCTGGCGTTCGCCCGGCACATGCTTCACGTCGACGAAGGCAGCGAGAAGGACGGGCGCCTCGTTGAGGCTGCGGACCGTCTGGCGGACGTGACGCCGGAGGGCGTGACGTTGCGGCAGGCCGCGCCACCGCCGGGCGTCGTCTGGTGGCGCAAGACCGCCCCGTAACCGCGCGACGACGAAGGCCGCCTGGCTCTATCTGAGAGCGGGTCGAGGTGCGTAGTGGGCCGGCATCTGATTATCTCCTTGAACGTATACTGGGGAGGATGACCGAAGACGCCATTCCCGGCGCGGCGCCGGACGACGATCCGTCGATTCCGGAGCATCCGCCGCAGCGCATCGTCCTCGACGCGCCGTCGTGGGTGCCGACCGACAGGATACCGCGCGGTGTGCTCATTGGCGGGGTGATCGTCGTCTTGCTCGCGGCGTTCTTCGGAACGTCGATCCCCGTGGCGCTCGGCTGGCTGGGGGAGGACGAGTTCAACGACTTTGGTTACGCCGGCATCTTCGCGGCGAACTTCCTGGGCACGGCGACTGGCTTCATCCCGGTGCCTGGACTGACGGCGGCCGGGCAGGCGTTGATCATCGCCGGGTCCGATTCGCTGTGGGTGCCGGGCGTTGTCGTGGCGGGCTCGGTGGGGATGACGCTGGCGGAGTCGACGGCGTACCTGACGGGCGCCGTCGGGCGCGGCCTGGCGGAAGAGCGCCAGATGCCTGTCAAAGGGCGGCTGGGCGAGTGGATGCACCGGGCCGCGGGCTGGATCGACTGGATGATGGAGCGCTACGGGGTTATGACGCTGCTCGTGCTTTCGGCGATCCCCAACCCGTTCTTCGAGTTCGCCGGGATCACGGCCGGCGCGGTGCGGATGAACTTCTGGCGGTTCCTCGTCGCGGTCGGCATCGGCAAGACGATCCGCGTGATCCTTCTGGTGACGGTGGGCAAGGCGCTGGTCGACTGGATTATCGATGCGTTCTAGCCGGCGAAGGAGTAGCCGAGACCGCGCTTCGTCACGATCATCTCCGGCTTGTGCGGGTCGTTCTCGATCTTCTTGCGCAGGTACGAGACGTAGAGCTTGACCTGGTTGCGGTCGCCAGCGTAGTCGGAGCCCCAGACGTGGCTGAGGATCTGGTCGTGCGAAAGGACCCAGCCGCGGCGGTCGATCAGGTAGGTCAGGAGCCTGTACTCGGTGCCAGTGAGTTGCACCGGATTGCCCTGGACAAAGACGTCGCAGCTGCGGAGGTCTACCGTGAGGCCGTTCCGCTGGTAGACCCAGCGTCCCTCGTCTGATTCCGAGGCCTTGTTCTGGATGGCGCTCAGGCGTTCGGTCAGTTCGTGCTGCTCGAGCGGCTTGCTAAGGAAGGCGTCGACGTTGAGTTCGAGGGAGCGCGAGACGTCCTCATTCGTCGCCTCGGCGGCTGTGACCACGACCGGTGTGTCCGACAGTTCGCGGATGCGCTTGATGACGGTCCAGCCGGACATTTCGCTGACATCGAGATCGACGATGACGATGTCCGGGTGCAGGTTGAAGAACTGGCGCAGGCCGGTGAGGCCGTCCTCGGCCTCGGCCGTGTCGTAGGCGTTGGCCGACAACAGGCTGGACGTCCGGGCGCGAGCGTCCGGATCGCTGTCGATGATTAAGACGGCTGTCCTCCCGAGCATGCGAAGGTCCTTTCCTGGGGCGGATGAGGCCCCGCACTTAATGAGATGCGCTCGCCGCGCAACCCGTTGTACAAGAATCGGGGTTGCATCAATGTAAACCGGCCCCAAATGCCCACGTTACGGCGCGTCTTAACGACATCTGAACGCCGGCAGCGGTCTTCTGACGCTTTTCTAACGGTTCTCAGACCGCGGGCCAACTTTACCCAAACTTTACGGAGCTAAGTTCGAAGGCGTGAAAGACGCGATAACCGTGGTCGGCGGGGGTTACGTCGGGCTGATTACATCGGCCTGCTTCGCCCGTCTCGGCCACCAGGTGTTTTGCCTGGAGATCGATCACTCCCGCGCCGAAGCGCTGCTGGACGACCGCCTGCCGATTAAGGAGCCGGGCCTGGCCGAGATCTGGGAACGCGGCCGCGCGTCCGGTCTGCTCAAGGTGACGCGGAGCTACCGCGAGGCGATGAAACAGAGCGGCTTCGTCTTCCTGGCGGTTGGCACGCCGTCGAAGGCGAGCGGCGCCGTCGACCTGCGACAGGTCATTTCGGCCGTACGAAGCGCCGCGACGAACGCCGACGATGGCGAATCGCCGGTGATCGTGCTCAAGAGCACGGTGCCCCCGGGAACGGCGGAGCTCGTCGCCGATGTCTGGCGCGAGTATCACCCGAACGATGAGCCGCGCGTCGTCTCCAATCCCGAGTTCTTGCGGGAAGGCCAGGCTGTGTTCGACTTCATGAGGCCGGCCCGCATCGTCGTCGGCGCTGATGAGCGCGAGACGGCGGAGCTGGTGGGCGCGCTGTACGAAAAGCTGCGCCGGCCCGTGATCTACACCAGCAGCCGGGCGGCGGAGATGATCAAGTACGCTTCCAACGCATTCCTCTGCACGAAAGTCAGCTTCATCAATGAGCTGGCCGCTCTCTGTGAAGAGATCGGCGTCGATGTCGTCGACGTTAGCGAGGCGCTGGGTATGGACCCGCGCGTCGGTAGCTCGTACCTCGGCGCCGGGCTCGGCTGGGGCGGAAGCTGCCTGCCGAAGGACATCGGCGGGCTGATCTGGTCCGCATCACGGATGGGTGTGCACACGCCGATCCTCTCGGCGGCCGTGAAGATCAACAAGCGCCAGGTACGACTGGCGGCGGCGAGACTGGAATCGCTGATCGGCGACCTGAACGGTAAGACGATCGCCGTCTGGGGGCTGGCATTCAAGGCGAACTGTGACGACATCCGCGAATCACCGGCGCTGGCGCTGGTCCGCCAACTGCGGGAATACGGGTGCAAGGTACGCGCCTATGACCCGGTGGCGATGGAGGAGTCCGCAAAGCTCTTCCCCGAAGTTGAGTACTGCGCGGGCCCGTACGAGGCCGCCACAGGCGCCGACGCGATCGTGCTGGCGACCGCCTGGAGCCAGTTCGGTTCGCTGGACTTCGACCGCTTGCGCACGCTCGTGGGACGGCCGCTGATCCTGGACGGGCGCAACTTCCTCGACGGCGAAGCGGCGACGGCCGCCGGATTTATCTACGTCGGCATCGGTCGCGCCGTCGCCGGACCGGACTTCGAGCCTGGTACCCGCGACGTCCTTCCGCACCTGCAGCCGGCTCGCCGCCGTGCGAGGACGAGGAGCGCATAGGTGGAATACACCCGCACGGAGACGCAAGGAGCCGATCTCTCGGCGGAGACAGGCTCCGTGCTCAAGCGGACGATGGACATCGCGCTGTCACTGGCGGCGCTGGTGGCGCTCCTGCCGCTGCTGGCGGCGATCGCGGTCGCGATCAAGAGCGACTCGTCCGGGCCGGTGTTGTTCAAGCAGGAGCGCCTGGGCCGAGGCCGACGGCCGTTCACGATGTACAAGTTTCGCAGCATGCGCGTGGACTCCGGAGATGCGCTGCACCGCGAGGCCGTGAAGCGCACGGCTGAGAGCAAGCGGCGTGAGATCGGCGTCTTCAAGTCGCTGGATGACCCGCGGGTGACGAGAGCAGGGCGCTTCATCCGGGCCTGGAACCTGGACGAGCTGCCGAACCTGCTGAACATTCTGCGCGGCGAGATGAGCATCGTCGGCCCGCGTCCGGCGGTGGACTACGAGCTGCCCTACTACAAGGACTGGTACTTCCAGCGTTTCGCCGCCCGTCCGGGCCTCACAGGGCTCTGGCAGGTGAAGCGCGCCAGCGCCGAGGACTTCGACGAGATGATCCGCATGGACGTGGAATACACGGAGCGGATGAGCGTCTGGCTGGACCTCAAACTAATCGCGCTAACGATACCGTCAATCATCAGGGAGAAAGGGACGTTCTGATGGGACAGGAAAACAGGATCAAGGTTGGCCTTGCCGGTTGTGGTTACTGGGGCAGCAAGCACCTGCGCGTGCTGAACGAGCTGCCGGACTGCGAGCTGACCGCCATGTGCGAACCATCAACGGAGAATCTGGACAAGGTCTCGAAGGCCTTCCTGCCGGAGTTCATCACGGATGACTTCGACGAGATGCTGGAGACCGACATCGACGCGGTTGTGATCGCGGCGCCGGCGCGGCTGCACTATCCGCTGGCGAAGGCGGCGCTCCTCAAGGGCAAGCACGTCCTGACCGAGAAGCCGTTCGCGACGACGGGCGAGCACGCGCTTGAGCTGGCCGAGCTGGCTACTTCGCGCGGCCTGACGGTGATGGTCGGCCACACTTACGTCTTCCACCCGGCCGTGCAGTACCTCAAGGAGCTGGTGAACAGTGGCGAGCTGGGAGAGCTGCACTACATCCACACGGCGCGGCTGAACTTCGGTTTGCTGCAGCCGGACGTGGACGTGCTCTGGGACCTGGCGCCGCACGACCTTTCGATCCTCTTCTACCTCCTGGAGGATGAGCCGATGGTTGCCGGTGCACGCGGCGCGGCGCGGATCAACCCGCACCTCGCGGAAGTGGCCCACCTGGACCTCGAGTTCATGGACGGCCTCTTCGCACACATTCACGTCAGCTGGCTTGAGCCGGTGAAGGTGCGGCGGATGACGCTCATCGGTTCGGAGAAGACGGTCGTCTACGACGACGTGGCTCAGGGCGAAATGATCCGTATCTACAACAAGTCGATAACGCTTGGCGAGCGCAACGGCGAGACCGGGTTCGCGCCGCCCACCTACAACGACGGCGACATCACGGTGCCGTTCGTGAAGCCGGGCGAGCCGCTGAAGCTGGAAGACGCGCACTTCATGGACTGCATCCGGACAGGCGCCAGGCCGCGCAGTGACGGCTGGCAGGGACTCAAGGTAGTGAACATTCTGGAGTCTGCTTCCCGGTCGCTTTACAACAGCGGCTCGCTGGAGGACCTCACGCCGCGCTACTACTTCCAGACGAACAACGGCGCCACAGCGGACGAATCCAACGGTCACACGAGGGCAGGTGCCCGCCTCAATGGCAATGGCAGGCGCGCGAACAGCCGCGCCCGGGCCGGCCGCAGCAACGGCAATCAGACAGCAGTGAAGGGTCAGGTCGGAGAATGAAGAATATCCCGCTGGTAGACCTCCGCGGCCAGTACGCGCCGCTTCAAGAGGAAGTCAAGGAAGCGATAGCTGGCGTGCTGGACGGGATGAACCTCTTCCTGGGCGAGAACGTGTTCCAGCTGGAGCGCGACTTCGCCGCGTTCTGCAACGCGAAGCACGCCGTTGGTGTGGGCTCCGGGACGGACGCTCTCTACCTTGGTCTTCGGGCGCTGGGCGTCGGGCCAGGGGACGAAGTGATCACGGTCCCGAACACGTTCATCGCGACGGTGTCAGCGATCAACATGGCGGGCGCGAAGCCGGTCTTCGTCGACATCGATCCCGACACGTATCTTATGGACACGTCGAAGATCGCGGCGGCGATCACGGAGCGCTCAAGGGTGCTGCTTCCCGTCCACCTCTACGGACAGCCGGTGGCGATGGACAGGGTGCGCATGCAGGCGGAGGAGCACGGCCTCGCTGTCCTTGAGGACGCCTGCCAGGCCCACGGCGCGGAGTACCGAGGCGCCCGTACCGGCACGCTGGGCGACGCTGCGGCCTACAGCTTCTACTACTCGAAGAACCTCGGCGCGTACGGTGAGGGTGGTATCGCCGTCACCGACAGCCGCGACATCGCGACGCAGCTACAGCTGCTGCGCAACCACGGATCCTCGACCCGCTACTACCATTCCGTCCTCGGGATGAACTCGCGGCTGGACGAGCTGCAGGCGGCGGTGCTGCGGATCAAACTGCGCCACCTGGAGCAGTGGAACGAGGCGCGGCGGGCGCTGGCCGGCGAGTACAACAGGCGCCTGGCCGGGCTGCCGGGCGTGGTAACACCGATTGAAGCGCCGGACGCCAGGCACGTCTACCACCTGTACGTGATCCGCGCGCAGGCGCGCGACGAACTGCTGGAGTGGCTCAAGGGACACGGCGTACAGGCTGGCATTCACTACCCGGTGCCGATCCATCTGCAGGAAGCTTGCCGCGAACTGGGATACGAAGACGGTGACTTCCCGGTGGCGGAGAAAGTGGCAGACGAGATCATCTCACTGCCGATCTACCCGGAGCTGACGACCACGGACGTGGACTACGTCTGCCAGACGATTGGCGACTTTTTTAGCGACAGGCGGACGGAGCGGCCGGCCGCCGCGACGGTGTCCGAAGGAGGGACGAGGGAGTGATTCCAGAACACTACTGGCGCATCCTCAAGAGCTGGTACTGGCTCATCGGCGGCATCGCCCTTGCCTGTGCGCTGATCGCTACGGCGGCGCTGCCGGCGCTGCTCAGCGGCGACAGCAGCGGGTACAGCTCCTCGGTAACGCTGGGCGTCACGCGTCTGGTCTCGTTCAGCGGCACGACCGCTGCCGGCGAGGGCGACGACGAGGCGATGGCCAGCTATACGACGAGCATCGCCGAGCGAGGCTCCTCGCCGCAGTTCACTTCGATTCTGAAGAACGCGCTGAAGGCGAAGGGCGTAACGCTGACGGAAGGTCTGAGCTTCACGGCAAACGAGGGCCTGTTCCGCATTACGATCGAGGCGACGGCCGCCGTGCCGAACGACGCGCAGGTGATCGCCGACACTGCCGCCGAGCAGCTGATCGCCGACACGAAGGCAGAAGAAGGCCGCATCGCGCTGTCGCTTACGTCCACCACCGACCAGCAGGAGACGGAGCTTCTGGCACGGCTCTCCGTCGTTTACCAGGACCGGCTCGACCGGCTGCTCGCGATTGGCGAACCGGCCGTTCGGCAGGCGCTTGCCGACTTCGTGAGCCGCGGCGTTGGTGCGTCGGTTACTGCTGATTACGAAAGGTTGGTCGAGGACGTTGCGCGCATTTCGTCCGATCCTCAGCTCGCCATTCTCAACACAGAGGCCGAGGCGCTCGAATCGCAGCTGGCGGAGATCTCGGCCGCGAGCCGCGACTTCTCGACCGAGCTGCTGCAGGGCGACCCGGTGTCGATCGTGACGCCGTCCGAGACCGTGCCATTCGTTTCGGGCTCGGCGCTCAAGGCGCGCGACAGCGCCGTCATGGGCCTGTTCGCCGGGCTGGTCCTCGGCTGGATCGCGGCGAACATGCTTGAGTCGACGCAACTGAACCTGCGCATGAAGAAGCACCGTGAGGAAGAGTGGGACACGACCCTGACGAGCGCCGGGAGTCTGTTCAGCGATGACTGAGCCCGTCCTGGTCACCGGTGGCGCGGGCTTCATCGGCTCGCACCTTGTGGAGCGGCTGGTGGAGCGCGGCCGGCGCGTGGTGCTGTTCGACAACTTCGATCCGTACTATCCGGAGGCCGTAAAGCGCTCCAACATCGAGCGCTCGCTGGCCAGTGGCCTCGTGACGCTGGTGACGGGTGACGTGCGCGATCCCGAAGCTCTGCGCGCGGCCATCACGGACAACGGCGTGAGCCGCGTCGTCCACCTGGCCGCGCGGCCGGGCGTGCGGCCGTCACTGGAGGCGCCCGAGCCCTATCTGGACATCAACGTTGGCGGGACGCTCAACGTTCTCACGGCCTGCCGCGATCACGGCGTGGGCAAGGTCGTCTTCGCCTCGTCGTCGTCGGTCTACGGCGGCACGAGCCAGCCGGCCGACGAGGAGACGACGCCCAGCCGTCCGCTCTCCCCCTATGGGGCGAGCAAGGTAGCGGGCGAGGCGCTGTGCTCGTCGTTTGCGGCGAGCGCCGGGTTGGATATTGTGGCCCTGCGCTTCTTCACTGTCTACGGGCCGCGTCAGCGGCCGGACATGGCGATCAACCGCTTTACGCGGATGATCGCCGATGGCGAAGAAGTGCCGGTTTACGGCGATGGGACCAGTCAGCGCGACTACACCTACGTATCGGACATTATCGACGGCGTTGTGGCCGCGATCGACACGGTTCTGCGCGGCTACCGGGTGCTGAACCTGGGCCGCGGCGAGCCTGTCGTCTTGCGCGACCTGCTCAGGAATCTCGAAACCGAGATCGGGCGGGAGGCGCGTCTGCGGCACGTGCCCGAGCAGACGGGCGACCCGCAGAGCACGTGCGCCGACATCAGCCGCGCGCGGGCGATACTCGGCTACGAGCCGAGCGTCTCGGCCGCCGACGGCGTGCGCTTGTACACGCAGTGGTACAAGGAGAAGAACCGTGACCGTATCGGCAGTTGCTGAGCGGGTCGAAGAGGCGCCGGCTGCCAAGCTGGAGCTGACTTCGACGGCGGCGCTACTCTTCGGGGCGAACGCGCTGCAATACGTGATCATCGGCGTCACCGGCGTCGTCCTGGCGCGCGGGCTGGGGCCCGGTGGGCGCGGCGTTTACGGGCTGATCAACGAAACGGCGCTAATGCTGGCGGCGTTCCCTGGCGTGGCGCTGGAGCTTGCCGGTATCTACATGATCGGACAGCGTCGCCATAGCCTGCAGACTGTCTTCTCGAACTCGTTTAGTTGGAGCCTTGCGATCTCGGTGATCTGCCTGCTGCTGATCCCCGTGGTCGTGCTCTCCGGTCAGACGTTCTTCGGAATGTCGATCGCAGAGACTTCGATCGCGCTCATGGGCGCAGCGATGATGACAGTTGGCGATGGCTCACGTCAGTACCTGCTGCCGCTGAACCGGCCGCTGGCCTACACGGGACTGACGCTCGTTCCGCCGATCGTCCGCTTTACCGGAGTACTCATCGTCGTGCTGGCGGTGGGCCTGACGGTTGACCGGGCCGCCGCTATCTGGCTGATCTCGTTCGCGGCGCTACTGCTGTTCACGATGACGGTCATGAGCCGCCATGTACACTTCCGGCCGAGCCTGAACTGGAAGGCGCTGAAGGCACAGGTGTCGTTCGGCAGCCGGACCCACTTCGGCTGGATTCTGCAAGCGCTGAATCATCGCCTCGATGTCTTCATGATCGCCGCCATGGTCGGCACGGGCGGCGTCGGCCACTACCTGGTCGGCGTGAACCTGGCGGAGCTGACGTGGTGGGTGCCGCTGGCGCTGGGGACCGCGCTCTTCCCGAAGGCCTCGGCGATGGACTCCGAGAGCAACTTCCAGATGTCGGCGGTGGCTTGCCGCCGGACGCTCGTCGTAACGATGCTGGCGGGCCTCGGCCTGCTCATCGTCGCACCGACAGCGATCCCGCTCGTCTACGGGGGGGAATTCGTGCCGAGCGTGACGGTGTTCCTGATCCTCCTGCCTTCCGGGCTCTTCTACACCGTCCACAAGGTGCTGGGCTCGTCACTCTCCGCGCACGGGATGCCACAGGCGACGCTGTTCGCCGGGCTGGTCTCGTTGCCGCTGACGGTGGGTCTGAACGTGCTGATGATCCCGCGCTGGGGGATCACGGGCGCGGCGATCGCATCCGACATCGCATACGCCGTGAACGCAGCGGTGGTCCTGGCGCTGTTTGTGAGCGCATCGAAGCTCTCGCTGCGGGAGATCCTGCTCTTCAACGGGTCGGATTTCAGGGCGGCGCGCCACAACCTGCAGACGAAGCTGTTGGACCGCCTGCGCAAGGACGATAGCAGAACGGAGGAGGACCTCTAATGACGAAAGTTACCGTGGCCATCGCTTCCTACAACATGGCGAACTATCTGCCGGCAGCGATCGACTCTGCGCTGGCGCAGGACCACGACGATGTCGAGATCGTGGTCGTCGACGATGGTTCGACCGACGACACGCGCGAGGTCGTGAGCCGCTACGGGCGCAAGGTGCGCTACGAATACCAGGAGAACGCCGGAGTTGCGAACGCGTGCAACCGCGCGCTGGAGCTGGCGAAGGGTGAATACGTGCACTTCCTCGACGCCGACGACATCCTCACGCCGATCACCGTTGACCGGCTGGCCGGCCTGCTGGACGAATCGCCGAGTGCCGGCCTTGCCTACGGCGACGCGCTGGTGATGGACGGCGGCAGCAAGGTTTACGGGACCCGCGTCGCGCCGGGGGCGTTCACCGGGCGCAGGCTGATCCCATCTGCGGAGGCGTTCAAGGAGCTGCTGCGGGGCTGCCACATCACGAAGAGCGCGGTGATGACTCGCAAGTCTGTCTTCGGCAAGGTTACGCCTTTCCGGCAGAAGGCAGCTCCCGGGGAAGACTGGGACATGTGGCTTCGTGTGGCGGCTGAGTACGACGTGGTGCATCTGCCGATCTCGGCCTGCTACTACCGCGTTCACGACGCGAGCGCCACGTCCACTTACACGGTGGAGCGTGTGATGCGCTCGCACCTCTACACGCTGGACACGATCTTCGGGAATCCGACGTTCCGGTATGCACACCTGCGCGACTACGCCTATGCGTGCCTCGACCGCACGATCGCGCGTGTCGCCGCGAGGGCGCGGGAGCGGCGCCGATTCGTCGGCGAGCTGCGAAACGCCCTCGTGCGGCAGCCCTCAATCGCGCTCGAAGGGGCGACCGTGGCGACCGTCCTCGAAGGGTTGAAGACGATTGTGCCGGCGCCGGTGATCAGGGCCGGGAAGCGACTGCGGGGCGGCATCGCGACGAGGATGGTCTCGCTATGAGCACGCCGAAGGTGAGCGTGGTCATTCCCACGTACAACCGGGCGCACCTGATCGGCGAGACGCTTGAGAGCGTGCTGGCCCAGACTTTCGGTGACTACGAGATCGTGGTCGTCGACGACGGGTCGACCGATGACACACGTTCGGTCGTGACGAGAATCGCGCCTCAGGCGCGTTACATCTACCAGGAAAACACGGGCATCCCCGAGGTGCTGAACGTCTGCCTGCGCGAGGCGCGCGGTGAGTACATCCAGCATCTGGGATCGGATGACGTGCTGGTGGAAGACACGCTGGCCCGCTCGGTGGCGCTCCTGGACGCGCACCCGGACGTGGCGATGGTGCACGGCGCCGCCTGGCTCATCGACGAGGCGAGTGAGCGCCTGTCCATCTCGCGGCCGGGCTTCGCGACGGGCGATTACATCCGCTCGGGGCGCGAGGAGATCCGCGACCTGCTCTTCTCCAACCACATCGTCGCGCCAACGGTGATGGCGCGTCGCCAGGTGATGTTGGAGATGGGCATCTACGATGCCCGTTTCGGCCTGTACGAGGACTGGAACCTGTGGACGCGAATCGCCAAGAAGCACGACATCGCCTACAGCCACGAGCCCCTGGTCAACTATCGCGTGCACGGCGGGCCGTCCGGGAGCATCTTCCACACGGCCTCTGCGCACGACATCGACCTCTACCGACGGATGCACCTGGACGATGTGCTCAACGATCCTTCGGTGCGCGACATCTACGCGGGCGTCAAGCGCAGGGCGCTGGCGCTGCACCATCTGGTCGTCGGTAAGCGCGCGTGCGAGACCGGCGAGATGTGGTACGCGAGGCGGTCAGCCGTAAGAGCCGCCTTCTCGCACCCCTCTGCCGCGGCGGCCGCTGCGCGTCTCTTCGCGCGGACTCTGGCGCCGGCGCCGCTTGTGAACTTCGTTCGCCGGCGTCGCGAGAAGCGCACGCAGAGGCCGGCGACGTTCGGCACGACTTCGCAGAGGGCGCCGGAGTAGCGATGGGAGTCCTGTCGTTCGCCGGCGACTTCCGCAACCGTTGGCTGCTGCGCTCGTTCGTGCGGCGCGGTCTGAAGCTGGGCCGCGACGTGCGCATCATGGGCAAGCCGGACTTCGGCAGCGAGCCGTACCTGATCACGATCGGCGATCATGTCACGGTCTCCACGCACGTAGAGTTCGTCACGCATGACGGCGCGACGTGGGTCTTCCGCGACCGGCCGCAGTACCGGGGTCTGCAGCGCTTCGGGCCGATTGAGATCGGAAGCAACTGCTTTATCGGCACGCGCTCGGTCATCCTGCCGGGCGTGCGCATCGGCGACAACTGCGTCGTCGGCGCCGGGTCCGTCGTGACGCGCGAAGTGCCGGACAACACCGTCGTGGCGGGCGCACCGGCGCGCGTAATCTGCACCTACGACGAATACGTGGAACGCACGGCGCCGCGCTGTCGCTACTTCCCGCCGGAGGTGGCGGACGATCCGGACCGCCTGCGCGAGGCCCTGCTCTCAGCGCCGCTGGACACCGCTTCTGACGAAGTTGTTGGCGAGCGGGTGCGCCGGTGAGTTCACCCGCAATCCCCCTGCCGTTCCCGCGGCTGCGGCTTCCCGACTGGGAAGTGCCATGGTACGCGCTGGCGCCGCTGCTGCTGATCCCGCTTCTCGGCGGGTCGCCGGGCGCCCTGAACAACATCCTCTTCGCCGTCGAGTTGCTCTTGCTGGTGGCGGGAACGCGCCGCGCCGTGTGGGTCCCGGCGGCGTTGATCGTCTCCGAGATGACGTCTTCGAACTACATGCACGAGATCGGCGGCCTGGAGATGAGCAACCGGCTGCTCCTGAGCTTCCTCTCATTCCTCGTTGTCATGCCGTACCTCACGCGCCGGATTGAAGTTGGCACGCGCGGAGCCCTGACGATCGGCGTCGCCTGTGCATTCCTTCTGCTGACGACGTTCGTGAACATGGTGCTGGTGGACTATGGCGCGACGCTGGGGTTCCTGCGCTTCATCGCGACCGGCATCTTCCTGATGGTGCTGATCCCGATCGCGATCCGGGACAAGGACGACGTCCTGGACCTGGGCAAGGTCTTGCTCGTCGTCGCCGGAGTAGCGGCGCTGGTAGCCGTCTTCCAGAGCGCGTCCGGCTCGCTGGGCACGCCGCTGTACGAGGTCATCCCGCACGCCGGTGCCAGCGGCGATCTGGCGTCCTGGGAGAACCGGGCGCTGGCCCTCTCTGAGAACCCGGTCCTGGCCAGCAACGTGCAGATGATCGCCGGCCTCTTCGCCCTCGGCGTCGTGTTGCTGGCGCCGGTCTCGCCGCAGACGAAGCGGCTCGTCATGCTGGTCATCCTCCTCATGGCCGCGGCGTCGTACCTGACGTTCACGCGGTCGTGGGTGCTCTCCGCGGGCATCGCGCTGGTCGTGCTGGCCAGCTTCTATCGCGGGAAGTACTGGCGGGAGTTGCTCATCGTCGTCGTAATCGGCGCGGCTGCTTTCTGGTACGTGAGCGGCGCGCAGGAGACGCGATACACGCAGACGGCCGCCGACGACGACAGCGCGGCCGCGCGTCCCGTCCTCTGGGAGTTGAGCCTGAACGTAGCGACCGACAACCCCTGGTTCGGTATCGGCTACGACCAGTTCCGCGAGGTCTCACCGGGGTACACAGACACCGTCTCTGAGGCCGCTCTTGAACGGCAGCACGCCGGCGACGTGATCGGCCGGGAGAACCCTCATAACGACGTGCTGGACGTCTGGGTGTCCTGGGGCTTCTTCGCGCTGATGATCTACGTCGCGCTTGGGGTGGTGGTTGGCCTCAACTTCATCTACGTCTACCGCAACGCCGCGGACCAGGTGATCCGCGGCCTGGCGCTGGGTGGCCTGGCGGCGCTCGTCGCCTATGAGGCGAACTCCATGTTTCACAACTTCATCGAAAACTCGCTGGTCTTCTGGATCATCGCCGGGTTCTCGCTCGTGCTGCCGAAGGTGGACAGGCCTCCGGTCGTGACGGGCGGGCCGTTCGGCAGGCTGATGCGGAGCGGCCGGGACGTTGAGTGGAAAGAGTCTCAGAAGGCGCCCGGATGATGCGGAGGAAGCTCAACGTCTGCCTGCTCGTCAACGACCTGCGCTACGGCGGCGCCGAGCGTCAACTCGTCGAGCTGGCGCGCGGCCTGGACAAGGACCGTTTCAACCCGCTTGTAGTGACGCTCTACCCGGGCGAGCCGCTGGAGCGCGATCTGCGGCACGATTCGGGCGTCGAGCTGATCTCGCTGGAGCGCAAGGGGAAGTGGGACTTCGGTGCGCTGCGGCGGCTGTCGCGGTTGCTGCGGGACAAGGACGTGCACATCATCCAGCCTTTCCTGACGCCGGCGGCGGCGTTCGGCCTGAGCGCGGCGATCATGGCGCGAACGCCGGTCAAGATCGCGACCGAGCGCTGTGGCGTGCGCCTGAACACGAGCGTTGGCAACAAGCTCTACCGCTTCGTGGAGGACCGCCTGACGCGCTTCGCCGACGCCGTGGTGCCGAACAGCGAGGCCGGCCGCGACTACGTGCTCTCGCGCGGCATCGATGAGGAGAAGGTGCGCGTGATCTACAACGGGGTCGCGCCGGAACGCACGACGTGCATGCCGGACGACCGGGCTGCCGTGCGCGCATCGTTTGGCATCCGGGCGGACGAGCCGGTCGTCGGCATCGTTGCCAGCCTGACGCCGGCGAAGGACCACGAGACGTTCCTGGAGGCTGCCTCGATCATCCGGACGCACGTGCCGAGCACGCGCTTCCTGATCGTCGGCGACGGCCCGCTGCGACCGCAGCTGGAGGCGCGAGCGCAAGAGCTCGGCCTGCGTGATGCGGCCGTCTTCGCCGGGCACCGGGCGCAGATCGCACCTTTCATCGGGACGATGGACGCCGCCGTCCTCTCGTCCTGCGACCACGAGGGCTGCTCGAACTTCTTGCTCGAAGCGATGGGGCTTTCCCGGCCGATCGTGGCGACCGATATCGGCGGCAACCGCGAGCTGTTTGCCTCTGGCGAGGCGGGACTGTTCGTGGAAGCCGGAGACGCTACGGCGATGGCTTCGGCGACGCTGCGCATACTGACCGCGCCGCAGGTGGCGGACGAGTTCGGGAGCCGCGGCCGCAGCGTTTTCGAGCGGCGCTTCACGCTGCCGACGATGATCAAGGCCTACGAGGATCTGTACACGGAACTGTGGGCGGCGAGGACGGACCGCGCCAGGACGGGCGATGAGCCGGTGGCGGCAGAGGAGT
Organism: Chloroflexota bacterium; assembly: GCA_029262695.1. Lineage (GTDB taxonomy): Bacteria > Chloroflexota > Dehalococcoidia > SM23-28-2 > RBG-16-64-32 > CF-162. Next base: position 94,157 of record JAJCYV010000003.1, read on the forward strand.
GGCGATGAGGCCGATCCGGCGCGTCACCGTCGTCTCGGAAAACATGGGCGGCGTCCTGGACGAGGGCATACGAAAGTTCGCGACGGGGTTGCTCGATGGCCTCCGCGTCCACGTTGAGGCGTCCGGAGTGGCGACCAGCGGGGGCGAATCGTCGCACCCGCTGGTGAAGAGCGTTTCGGGCAACAAGCTGTACACGGGCCGCCCGCTGCGCAGAGAGATCGAATCGCTGCGGCCGGAGCTGGTGGTCTACGTGCCCTCGGCTTCGGCGACGGCGTTCAGCTTCTGGCGCGCACGGATGCTCAAGCGTTATGCGCCGGGTGGGCAGGTGGCGCTGGTGGCCACGCAGCCGCGGTATCACACGGCGCTGGGCCGGCTGGCGGCGAGCGAGATGGCGCCGGACAAGGTCTTCGCGCAGTCACGTGAGACGATCCGCTACCTGGAGTGGCTGGGGATGACGGCGCAGTTCCTGCCAGGCGGCGTCGACCTGCAGCGCTTCTGCCCGGTCACAGCGGAGCGGAAAGCGGCGCTGCGAGAGGGGCTCGGTCTGCCGCAGGACGCCTACCTCGTACTGCACGTGGGACACCTGCAGCCGGGGCGCAACGTTGAGCTGCTGACGCGCCTCGGCGATGTCGGAACGCCCGTCGTCGTGGCCGGAAAGAGCATGGGGCAGGACAAGGCGCTTCGGCAACGGTTGACCGAGTCGGGCGTCATCTTAATAGACAGATACCTGCGCGACGTAGAGATCGCCTACCAGGCGTGCGACGCGTACCTATTTCCCGTACGAGAGGAAGACTCGGCGATGGACTTTCCACTCAGCGTGCTCGAAGCGATGGCCTGCAACCTGCCGGTTGTGGCGCACCCATACGGCGGTCTGCCGATGGCGCTTGAGCCCGGCGAGGGGCTGGTCTTCGTCGAAAGCGACGAAGCGATGCTGAACGCGATCGAGACCGTGAAGCGGATCCCTGTCGCCACACGCAAGAAGGCCGAGCCGTACGCCTGGGAGCACGTGGCCGGCCGCTTACTCGAGACTATGCAAGGAGCAGGTGATGCAGAGGCTTACGTCCGCGCCGTCTGACGAGGCGCCCCGGATGCTGGACGAGCTGGTCGCGCCGTTCGCTCACGGCGAACGTGCGGTCGCGGGGCTGGTAGCGCGTCTGCGGCGGAACAAGTATCCGCTGCTGGCGCTGGACGCTGCGGCCAAGGACCATCCGCTGCTTTCGGGGTCCGAGACCTGGCGCGCGGAGCTGGCAGCAGACCGTGCGGAGCTTCAGGCGCAGCGGCGCGAGTACGTCGCCGTCAAACGCGCCTGGTCCGAGGCGGGAATCCCGTGCGTGATGTTCAAGTCCGCTGGGGAGTATCCGGCGTTCCCGTACACGAGCGACAACCTGGACATCCTTGTCCCACGCAACCGGCTGGACGACGCGCGGCGCATCCTCGTCGAGCTTGGCTACGTCTGGCTGCACAACATCGACGAGACGCAGAAGTTTCTCTTCCGTAAGTTTCACGCCGGCCGGTCAGTCTCGGCGATCCACGTGCATACGTGGGTAGGCTGGGACGTGGAGTTCCACGAGGACGCGATCTGGGACGGCGTGCGCCAGTCTGGCGACGACGCCGACGTGATGGTGCCTTCGGCCGAGGACGCGGTGCTGGTCAACGTCTCTCACGCGCTCTACGAGAACAAGGAGATCCGTTTGTACGACCTGGAGAAGGTGCGCAGCCAGTGGGGCGGCGGCCTGCACTGGGAGTACGTCGAGGGCGTGGCGCGGCGGCGCGGCTGGCTGGACGGCCTCTATTTCGGCCTGCTGGTCTGCGCAAAACTGGAGCGGGCGATCTACGGCTACAACACGGTACCGTCGAACGTGCGGCGGCGCTGGCACGAGGGGTTGAAGCGATATCCGCTGCAGTGGCGCTACTGGCGCAAGGTGCGCAAGCAGGAGTTCGATCTGCCCTTCCCCGTCTCCTTCGCCATGAGCAAGGTGCTCTACTACAAGAAGATCCTGCGCGACTCACACGACGACGTCGGCCGGCGCCTCACCAATCTGGTTCACACGCTGGCCTGGGGTATCAAACAGAAGTCTGGGCTGCGGCCGCAGCGGGGCATGCTGATCTCGATCAGCGGCACCGACGGCGCGGGCAAGACGGCACAGGCACAGGCGCTCAGCGAAGCGCTGACGACGTCAGAGGCTTACAACAACGTGGTCTGGAGCCGCATCGGCACGACGCCGCTGTACCGGCGCGCGAGCCGAACGGCGCAGCAGACGACGGGCGCCTCGAAGAAGAGCCTTCCGGCGGCCGAAAAGACGCCCGGCGTCCTGCGGCGAGCCTTGCGCTTTGCCTGGGCGACGGCCAACGCGCTGGACCTGGCGCTGACGTACCAGTGGCGGGTGCGGTTGCCACTGATGACGGGCCGCGTGGTGGTCTGCGACCGCTACACCTACGACGCGGCGGTCGAGATCGCCGAGCGTCTCGGCCCGTCCGCTCTGGGCGGGCTGCCGGTGAAGCTGCTGTACGCGCTTTCGCCGCGGCCGCGCTTCGGCTACCTGCTGGACGCACCGGCCGATGTCGCGGCGGAACGCTCGCTCGACCCGGAGGACGCCGGCCAACTGGCGGCGCAGCGCGAGCTGTACCGCGAAGTCGCGGAGGAACGCGGACTGCGCATCGTCGACGCGTCTGGGGAACTGGCTGAGGCGTCCGACGTCATCGTGGGTGAGGTGCTAACGGAGTTCCAGGACACCCACAGGACGGTCGTGAATGGGCTGCTGCTCTCAAACCCGGACCAGCTGATTCGCGCAAAGAGGGAGGCGACGGGATGAAGGTGTTGGTTGTAACGAACATGTACCCGCAGCCGGAGACGCCGGCGTTCGGAGTCTTCGTGGAGGACCAGGTGAAGTCGCTGCGGCGGATCGGCGTCGAGGTCGACGTCTTCTTCATGAACGGACGGCGCAACAAGCTCAACTATCTGGCTGCTTTCCCGCGGCTCTGGAACCACCTGCGCAGGAACCGGTACGACGTCGTGCACGCGCACTACATCTTTTCCGGGCTCGTGGCGCGCGCGCAGTGGCAGGCGCCCGTCGTGCTGACGCATCACGGGCCGGAAGTCTTCATGACCTGGGAGCGGCACGTCTGCAACGCGGCGACGGGCAGGTTCCACAAGGTGATCGTCGTCTCGGAAGAGATGAAGGAGCGCCTGGGTTACGAAGACGCGGTCGTCATCCCCTGCGGCGTCGACCTGGAGCGCTTTAGCCCCGTCGACAAGCTCGAGGCGCGTCGCCTGGCCGGCCTGCCGGCTGACAAGAAGCTTGTGCTCTGGGCGGGCGAGTTCTTCCGGCCGGAAAAGAGGTACGAGATCGTCGAAGCGGCGATGGCGACGCTGACGGCGGAGGACCCGGACGTGGAGCTGGTGACGCTCTCGGGGCAGCCACACACGGTCGTACCGACGTTCATGAACGCCGCCGACGTCCTCCTGCTAACGTCCGACGCCGAGGGCTCGCCGATGGTGGTGAAGGAGGCGATGGCCTGCAACGTGCCGGTCGTCTCGACGGCCGTGGGCGACGTGGCGGACGTGATCGGCGGTACGGAAGGTTGCCACATCACGAGCCAGGACCCGGCCGACGTCGTCGAGAAGCTCAAGGCAGCGCTGGCTTTCGGCCGGCGGACGAACGGCCGCGAGGCCGTGAAGCGGATGGAGCTGGATGAGATCAGCCGCCGCATCGTCGAGGTCTACGAGGACGCGGTCCGCGAGCGCGGGCGCGAGCTGACGGCGCCTGCCGACGGTTCCGTGGGAGCGGGAGGCGACGCATGAGCCAGCGGACCCGCCGCAAGCGCATCTGCTTCATCCGTATGAACTACTTTCCGGAGGAGGCCCACGTCCGCAAGAACGCGGAGGCGCTGACCGAGGCCGGATACGAGGTCGACATCATCTGCATGCGCCAGAAGGGCGAGAAGGCGCGCGAGGACTGCGGCGGCGGGCGCATCTACCGGCTGCCGCTGATGCACAAGCGGTCGGGCGCGCTGCGCTACCTGTTCGAGTACGCTGCGTTCTTCGCGATGGCGTTCTGGCTGGTGACGTTCCTGGACGTCCGCCGACCGTACAAGATCATCGAGACGTACAACGTACCTGACGTCATCGTCTTCGTGGCGCTGGTGCCCAGGCTGCTCGGTGCGAAGCTCGTGCACTACATGTTCGAGGCGACGCCTGAGATGTACGCCGACCGCTTTGACCTGAAGCCCGGTGGCCTCGTCGAGAAGTTGCTGCGCTTCATGGAGCGCATCAGCGTACGGTTCGCGCACAAATCGATCGTTGAGGGGCCGTACGAGCGCGAGATGCGTGGCGAACGCGGCGTGAACGTCGAACGCATCGGCGTTGTGATGAACGTGCCGGAGGGACACCTCTTCCAGCCCCGCGCTGAGGCTGAGGTCAACGGCACCTCCAGCGGACCCGTTGGCTGCCAGATGATCACGCACGGAAGCATGCTCAAGCGATACGGCGTGCAGACGCTGATCAAGGCGATGCCGCGGCTGCGCGACGAGATTCCCGGACTGAAGCTCTGGGTCGTCGGCGACGGCGAGTACCGGCAGGCGCTCGAAGATCTGACGATGCGCCTCGGTGTATCTGGCGCCGTCGAGTTCACGGGCTGGGTGAAGCACGAAGAGGTTTCCGACTACATTGGAAGCTGCCGCATCGGCATCGTGCCGATGCTCTACAACCAGCTCCCGAACAAGCTCTTCGAGTACGTGGCGATGGGCCTGCCGGTCGTCGTCGGCGACGTGCCGTCGATCCGCGCGGCGTTCGGGCCCGAGGCGGTGGAATACTATCACGCGGGTGACGCTGACGAGCTGGCCGATCGCGTGCTCGCCGTTTACCGCGATCCGGATGCGGCGCGAGCGATGGCGGAGCGAGCCCAGGAGACGTTCCAGAAGTACACCTGGGACGTGATGAAAGAAGTCTACGTTGGTATCCACGACGAAGTGCTCACGAAGCACAAGGGACGCAGCGAGACGCAGGCGGTGGAGGCCTAAATGAGCAGCGAGATGAACGTCGTCGACCCGCGGACGTGCCCGGACTGGGACGCGTTCGTCGAATCGCATGCGGACGCCACGGTCTTTCACACGAGCGGCTGGGCGCGTGTTGTGTTGGACACATACAAGTACCGCCCGCTCTATCACGTGCGCCGCGACGGAGCAGGCGCGATCCGGGACGCAGTGGCGCTGATGCAGGTGGACGGCCGCCTGACGAAGCGGCGGCTCGTGGGCCTGCCCTTCAGCGACGTCTGTCCGCCGCTCCTTGAGGCGACCGCGGAGAGCGCCGGACTGGTCTCGGCGCTGAAGAGTGCGGCGGCGGAGGCGAACGCATCGCACGTTGAACTGCGTGGCCCGGCGGTCTTTCCGCTCGACTCAAGCGGGTTCAGCGGCGGCCAGGCGTTCTACCAGCACATCATTCCGATAGCGGCCAGCGCGGAGGAGACGGCGAAGGGGTTCCACTCGTCGGCGCGGCGGGCGATCCGCAAGGCCGAGCGAGAAGGTCTCTCCGTGCGCGAGGCGAACGGCCTCGACGACATGCGCGAGTTCTATCGGCTGACGGTACTTACGCGCAAGAAGCACGGCCTGTTGCCGCAGCCGTGGCGGTTCTTCGCGAACATCCACAAGCACATGATCGAGACCGGAGCCGGCCACCTGCTGCTCGCCGACTTCGAAGGACGGCCGATCGCGGGCGATCTGTTGCTGCGGTTCCGCGACCAGATGGTGTACAAGTTCAACGCCTCTGATCCGCAGTTCCTGCACCTGCGGCCGAACAACATCCTGCTCTGGCAGGCGATCCAGCTTTCGGCGTCGCTGGGCTGCCGCTCTCTGGACCTGGGGCGCTGCGACATGGACAACGAGGGCTTACGGCGCTTCAAGCTGCTCTGGGGCAGCGATGAGCAGACGCTTCGCTACTACACCCACACGCTGCCAGGCGCGACGAACGGGAGCCTGGTGTCGAGCGCGCTTGGTCAGTCGCTGCTATCGCTCTTCGTGAAGCTGGCGCCGGGGCAGGCGCTGCGCGGAATGGGTTCCGCGATCTACCACAACTTCGGCTAGCCGGCGCCCGATTGCGGGCAGGTGGCCGGCAGCGAGACGCTCTCTACCAGGTGCCTCAGGATCGTGAGTGCGTCGCCGGCCGTGACCGTGCCGTCGCAGTTGAGATCGGCGAGGTAGGCGCAGCCGGTCGGTGGCAGTCCCGCCGTTGCCCGCAGCAGGAGCAATGCGTCGGTTGGCGTGATCGTACCGTCGCAGTTCACATCGCCTGTCCGTAGCTCGGCCGGCGCGGCCAGGGGTGGTGGTCCGGGCGGGTTAGTTGGTCCTGGAGTGGCCGTTGGCGTTGGCGTGAGGGCGGTCGTGGGCGCGGTCGTGGGCGTGGCCGTTGGTGTCGGTGTGACAGCCAGTGTTGGCCTGGGAGCGGTCGTGGGCGTCGGCGTGACAGTAAGCGTAGGCGCAGGCGTTGCGGCGGGCGTAGAAGGCGCGACGGCAAGCGTTGGCGCGGGCGTTGCGGTTGGCGTAGGCGTAGGCGTAGGCGTAGGCGTAGGCGTAGGCGTAGGCGTAGCGGTGGGCGCCTGTGGAGGGAGCTGAGGCGGCCCTGAGGGGGCTGGCGGGGTCGCGGTCGGGGTTGGGGAAGCTGTCGGTGCCGGCGGTGGCTCAGGGGTGTTTGACGGCGCGGCCGTAGGTTCTGGTGTGCTCGTTGGCGCCGGCGTGTCCGATGGCGGCTGGGTCGGTGCGACGGTAGGTGCTGCCGTGTTGGTTGGCGCCGGCGTTGGCGCGGACGTGGGTAAAGGTGTTGGTGCTGGGGTTGGCGAGGGCGTGCTGGGCGGCGGCACGGAGCCGCCGAACTCGAAGGCGCCGATGTCCGGGGCCGATCCGCTGAAGCTTTCGTTGACGCCGGGGATTATGACGCCGGCGTCGATCAGCGGGCTGCCGGCGAGCGGGCGCAGGCCGGCGTCCCAGCCGAAGTTGGGAGCGGTGATGCCGTGCGTTTCCTGACCCGTACCGGAGCGCAGGCTGGAGAGAGAGGCATGCCAGTTGTTCTCCCACTTTACGAAGCGGCCGCTATCGGTCGTATAGATGGCGTCGTAGTCAGCGGTGATGGTGCCCGTGTGGGTGTAAGTCTCCCAGCCGTAGCGGCCGGCGTAGATCGCGTTGTTGAGCAGGTGGACGTTGCGCAGGTTCGAGTTCGTCTGCTTAAAGCCGTCGGCCGGAGTGGCGCCGGCGAAGAAGCTGTTGTGGTAGATTCGCACCTCGCCGGTAGAATCGTCGCCGGCTTTGAACATCGCCGGGCCCTCGCCGCGGCGGGGTTGCGGATCGGTGATGACGTTGCGGACGATCGTCAGCGGGCCGCCGAGGGCGGGGGCGAAGGCGACGCCGATGAGGCAGCCGCTGATCGTGTTCCCGGAGACGGTGACGTTGTGCGTGCCGCCCTCAACCTGGATGCCGTCATCGTCGCACTCACGGACGGTGTTGCCTTCGATGAGGGTGTCGCCGTTGAAGACGCCCCAGGGGAAGTCCTCCGGCTCGCCGCCGATGCCGTCGTGGCCGCCGATGATCGTGTTGCCGGTGAACGTGTGGCCGCCGCCGGCGCTCGGGCCGGTGTTCTTGACCCAGATGCCGTTGCCGGGCCCGACGTCGCTGCCGCTCTCGCTAACCCGGCGTTCGAGGTATGAGTCGCGGACCGTCAGGGCGCGGCCGCCGCCCCAGGACGAGATGCCGCCGCGGTACTGGTCGGGGCCTTCGCCGCAGTTCCAGTCGGTGACGGTGAGGCGCTGGAGCGTGACGTTGTTCGCGGCGAAGAGGTGGATGACCTCGGTGTTGGCGCGCCGCGCGCCCAGGTCTTCGATCGTGACGTGATCAGCGGTGATCTCGATGGCGTGACCGCCGCAACCGCCGTCGATCCAGGTCCCGGCGGCGCCCCGGAAGGTGACCGGCGCGCCGGCCGTTCCGGCGGTGTCGGCGGAGAACGGCGCGTAGACGCCGGGCGCGATGCTAACGGTGTCGCCCGGGCCGGCGAGGCTGGCGGCGGCCTGCACGGTGCGCAGGGGTTGCGATTGCGTGCCGGGTGCAGAGTCGTCGCCTGAAGTGGAGACGTAGTACGTGGCGCCGGCCGCGCGTGCTGGCTCACCGGCGAGCAGGAAGACGGCGGCGATGGCCAGGGCAGCGGCCAGTACGAGTGCAGAAAGTGATCCCCGTGAGTTTGTCATCCCTTCGAAAGAAGGGAGGGTCGCTAGCGGGTCTGCGTTACCGGTTACTCGGGGCCTGGCGTGAAGATGCGGTTCAGGCAGCGGCGGCTGCACGAGAGCCGAGGATGTAGCCCATGCCGCGGCGAGTGATGATCAGCTCGGGGTGGCTGGGATCGCGCTCGATCTTGCGGCGCAGGTACCAGATGTAGAGCTTCAGGTTGGCGCGGTCGGCGATGTAGGACGGACCCCAGACCTCCGTCAGCGCCTGTTGGTACGTGACGACCCAGCCACGTCTGCGGACGAGCAGCGCCAGCAGGCGGAACTCCAGGGGTGTCAGGTGGACCGGCCTGCCATCGATTGAGACGAGCATCTCCGGCCAGTCGATGGAGAGGTGCTTGTATTCGAACTTCTCTTCGTACTCTGCCGGTGCCTGTGCTGGTGCTTGCGACATGTCGCCCCCGTCCTGCTTTCCTGTGTTGCTTCCAACGTCGCACGCGCGCGTTACAGGAGCGGTGAACGGGCTCCAGGGGGGGTTAAGATTCGGTGAACACGGCGCTCAGTCGAGCGTCACCGGGCAGTCCGGCGTCTCGCTGCCGGTCATCTCCTGGCCGGTCGCCGTCTGGAGGCTGGCAAGGTCTTCGAACTCCTTGCCGCCCCAGGCGATGAAGCGCTCCGGGTCGCTCGTCCACATCGTGTCGCCTTCGAACGCCGTTCCGCCGGGAATCGCGCCACCAAGCCGGATAACGTAGCGGCTGACGCGGAAGCAGTTGGCGCGGGAGACGATTGTCGGCAGGCCGCTGTTCGTCTGCATCAGGCCGTCGCCCTCGCTATCGCAGACGTTCTCGGCGAGGAAGACCGCGCCGGGTTCGTCGTGGCCGGTCTTGAAGCAGAAGAGGTTGTCGTAGAGGCCGGTTTGCAGGTCACGGACGACGTTGCGAATGATGTAGAGCGGACCGGTGAGAGTCGGTGCGAAGGCGACGCCTGTGCCGCAGCCGCTGATCACGTTGCCGGTTATCCGGATGTCGACGTTGCCGCCTTCGACCTGGATGCCGTCGTCCCAGCAGTCCACGACGGTGTTGTTCTCGATGACCGTGGAGCGATCAAACGAGCCATGCACGGCCCACTCTGACTCGCCGCCGATGCCGTCCCAGCCGCCGGTGATTGTATTGCCGGCGATGTAGTGGCCGCCGCCGCTGGGTTCTTCGTCGGTGCTCTTGAACCAGATCCCGTTGCCGTGGCCGCGTTGCTCGCCCGAGGTGCGGTAGGTGATCGTGTTGTTGGTGATCGTCTGGCAGCAGGCGGCCTGCCAGACGGCGATGCCGGCGTTGGCCTGGAAGCGGGCGTCGCTGCAGTTGAAGTTCTCGATCGTGAGGCCGTCGAGGGTCACGTGGTCCGGCGGGGAGGCGTCGCCGCTATCGCCGACGAGGAGGCCGGATCCGCCTGTGTTGCGGACGCCGATGCCCCGGATCGTAACGCCGGAGCCGCTGTACACGTGGATCGCCGCGCCATCCGCACAATCGCGGTCGACCCAGACGTCGCCATCGCCGGCCGGGCGGATGGTGACAGCCTGAGTGATGCGGACGAACTCATCGTAGACGCCGGCGTGCACTTCGACGGTGCCTCCAATGCCGGCAGCCTCGATTCCTTCGCTGATCGAGCCGACGTCGCCGCCGGGGCCGACGCTGATCCTAGATGGCGCGGGTGTGGCGGTTTCGGCGGCCTGCAAGCCGCTGCTGTCGTCGCCGAGGGACGTCAGTGCCAGCACCGCCACAAAGGCGATGAGAAGAGCGGCACCGACGTAGCCAAGCGTCGTGAATGACCGGAACGCAAGATTAGTCATGTGACATAAGAGTGAGGGGGCGGTTAAGAGGCTGGCAAGGGGCTAGAGGGCATCCTGACTCAATTCCGACGCTAATCCAACCTGCCTCCAACGTAGGGACGCCTAAACTAAAACTTAACGAAACCTCGGTTAGTCTATTGGGTCACTGTATGAGATTCGGTACGTTTCACCTCGCAGAAGCGCCCGAAGACCTCTCCCCGGGAGAGGCGCTTGCTGCTGAGCTGCGGCAGGTGGCACTCGCCGAGCAACTCGGCTTCGACTCCGTATGGCTGGCGGAGCACCATTTCACGTCCTATTGCGTCGTCAACGACGCCCTTAGCTTCGCGTCTCACGTCGCCGCGGTCACATCGACTGTGCGGATCGGCACCGCTGTCAGCGTGCTTCCGCTGCATCACCCGGTGGAGGTCGCCGAGCGCGCGACGCTCGCGGACGTGCTCAGCAGCGGCCGCCTGCTGCTGGGCGTCGGCCGGGGATACTCCGCGACGGAGTTCGGCGCCTTTGGGCTCGACCTGGCGGGCAGGCGTGAGCGCTTCGAAGAGGCGCTGGATATTGTGCTCAAGGCCTGGACGCACGAGCGCTTCGATCACGAAGGCAAGTTCTGGACCCTGAAGGACGTGGCGCTAACGCCGCGGCCCTTCCAGACGCCGCACCCGCAGGTCCTCGTGGCCAGCTCCGGATCGCCGGAGACGTTGGCGCGTGTCGCGGCGCGCGGTCTGCCGTTGCTGTTCGGCGACGATTTCCTCACGCCCCAGGACGTGGAGCATCGAATCGAAGCCTACCGGGCCGGCGCGTGTGAGGCGGGCCTTTCGTCTGAGGCCGCCGGCGTCCTCGTCGGCGATTCCTGGGTCATGTTGAAGATACACATGGCTGAGTCGCAAAAAGAAGCACGAAAGATGGCCGGGCCGTACGCGCTCTGGCGGCACCGGAAGGTCCGCGAACTGCAGCCCGCCGGGTTGGCGCCGACGCTGGCGTCCAGGGTGACGGACCGGTTGCCGGCCGCCAGGGCGCTGATCTCAGATCCCGCCAGGAAGCACTGGTCTGACGTAACCGAAGACGACCTGACCTCGTTCGGTCTGTTCGGCACGCCCGACGACGTGGCGAAGCGGATCGACGAGTTCGAGGCCGCCGGAGTGCGCAACATCATCCTCTCGTTCGGCTTCGGCGGGATGCCCGAGATGATGGTGCGGCGCTCGATGAAGCTGTTCGCGACGGAAGTAGCGCCGGCGTTCACCGGCGCAACGCCTATCACCCGCGCGGGTTCGAGGAGCTAACGATGGTTGATTCACACCGCATCCTGGTTACGGGCGCCGGCGGCGCCCCCGCAACGAACTACGTGCGCTCACTGCGGCTGGCACCCGAGCCGTTCCACCTCGTGGGCGTCGACTGCACTGCGTACAATCTGCCGCTGGCGGAGACGGATGAAACGCACCTCGTGCCGCGAGCCGACGACCCGGACTACATTCCGGTGCTGAACGAGATCGCCCGCGAGACCGGCGCCGAGCTGATCTTCGCGCAGCCGGACGTCGAGATCCGTGTGCTTTCGGCGCGCCGCGATGAGCTGGCCGCGCCGATGTTTCTCCCGGCGAAGGAGACGATCGAGCGCTGCCTCGACAAGTTCTCGAGCTACAGCGCGTGGTGTGACGCGGGGATCAAGGTGCCGCCGACGCGCAGTATCAGCGGGCCAGCGGACCTGGCAGCCGCTCTTGGCGAGTTCGGCGAGATGTGGCTGCGCCCGACGACCGGCGCTGCGGGCAACGGGTCGTACCACACGAGCGATCTGCGGCACGCGAAGATGTGGCTTGACTCGCACGAGGGCTGGGGGAGCTACACTGCGGCCGCCTACCTGGGCCCGGATTCCGTGACCTGGCAATCGATCTGGGTCGATGGTGAACTGGTAGTGGCACAGGGGCGGAAGCGGCTGAAGTGGGAGCTGGCCGACCGCTCGCCAACGGGCATTACCGGCGTTACCGGAGTCGGCATGACGGTCAGCGACCCGCAGATCGACTCTGTTGCCCTTGCTGCCGTACGCGCGGTAGATACGCGTCCTCACGGCATCTTCTCCGTGGACATGACGAACGATGCAGAGGGCGAGCCGAACCCGACCGAGATCAACATCGGACGCTTCTTCACGACGTCGCTCTTTTTCGCGCAGGCCGGGCTGAACATGCCGTATATCTTCACCCGTCTGGCGCTGGGCGAAGAGCCGCCGCCCATTGCGCGCAAGATCAACCCGCTGCCGCCCGGGCTGCTCTGGGTGCGCGGCATGGACCGCGAGCCGCGGCTGGTGCGCCCCGACACGCTGGAGAGCGCCGCCGATGAGCTGGCGGAACGCCGGTCACGCTGCGGCGAAGAGTTGACGGCGGTGACGGATTGACGCCGATAATCTTTGACCTCGACGGCACTCTGATCGACGTGAGCGCGCGCCACTATTCTCTGTACAGGAGCGTGATCTCCGAACAGGGCGTTGAGGCGCTGACGCCGGACGAGTACTGGCGGCACCGCCGTGCCGGCGAGTCGACGATCGACCTGCTGGCGGCGACGCCGGGCGTCGATGTCGAGCGCTTCACGGAGGCATGGATGGAGGGCATCGAGCGGCCGGACTGGCTGGCGCTGGACGAGCCTTACGACGGAGCGATTGAGATCATCAAGGCGCTTCAACCGGAGTACGAGTTGGTGCTGATCACGCTCCGCCGAGACCGCGCCGCCCTGATGGGTCAGCTGGACGCGCTGCGGATGAGGTCGTATTTCAGGGACGTCATCTGCCACGGGCCGGAACTGGTTAGTGGCAAGCACCTGCTGCAGGGCGTTGCGGAGCTGACGCCCGGAGGGTACGCCGTCGGCGATACCGAGGCCGATATCGAGCTGGCCTCAGAGACAGGCCGGCGGGCGATCTGCCTTTCGTACGGGGTGCGTTCGGGATGTTACCTGGCCAGTCGTGGGGCGGAGACGGTGATCGGTACGCTGCGAGAGCTGCCGGAGGTGATCAACGCCGCGGAGCGCTCAGGCGGGCCGGCGGACGTCGATCAGGGCGTTGCGCTGCGAAATGTCCACACACGCGCCCGCTTCTAGCAGGGCCTCGAAACAGGCGCTAGTTGCGCGTGGCCTGGATCAGCGGTGCGGCGGCGATCAGTAAGCGCACGAACTCCGGGTCGTGGGGCGCCGTGTCCAGCTGGTGCATGAGCACCGTCTGGCTATCGCAGGCCGGAATCCGGACGTGGTCCTCGCGCACGCCGTCCGGAAGCTCCGTGCGTACTGTCACGTGCAGCGGGTCGCCCGTCCGGGAGACCGAGAGGAGCGCCGCTTCGCCGTCGCGCTCGAAGGCAAGCTTGATGGAGACGAGCCAGCCGCGGCCGACACCTTCGTACTTCACCGGCTCCAGGTACACCGGAATCTCGCGTTCGTTCTGCTTCAGGGTCAGCCGGTCCGAGCCCCGCGCGGAGACGCTGCCCAGATCCCACGCGCAGTGCTCCGCCAGCCAGGCGAGGAAGAGGATCGCCTGCGCGGGCGGCTGTTTCGTCTGCTCTGTGTACCTTATTTCGGCACTCTTGACCGACGAGAGCCAATCGCCGAGGCCGGCGGTGCCCGTGTGTTGCTCGACGAGATCGCGCCAGGGGCGTAGGCGCTCGTAGTTGAGATCCCCGATCGCGCAGTCGTGGAGCGAGGCGAACTCGCGGATGCGCGCGAGGTCTCCGAGCTGGTCGGCGAAGCGGGAGGAGTCGACGATCAGGTGGTTGGCCACTTCGCACAGCTCCTCGATGAGGTGCGACTTGTCCGGAAGGGGGCCGGCCCACCAGACGACGACAGGCAAGTCGGGGATGAGCAACGGGACGATGATGCTGTGGAGGTGGAAGGCGGCGCGGCCGGAGACGTGCAGGGTTATCTCCTCGCAGCAGACTTGCTGGTCTACGCCCGGCGCCAGGTGGCAGTGCGCAGCGAGCGAGGCGTCGATCCGTGACTCGTCTTCAGACGGCCGGGCGATGACGACGAGCGCGCGCGACGGGTGGTGGGCCGCGAGGTCTTCGATGACGCGGCTGGCCTGCGCGGCGATGTCGTCGTCTTCGGCGTAGACGACGACGTTGACGAGGCTCGTGCGGATCGCGAAGCCTTCGGCGCCTTCGGGGTCGCCGGCGGTGAAGTAGCGGAGCTTCGTCAGCTCGGCCTCGATGCGGTCGATGTCGACGGCGCGGCCCGTCCAGGAGAGTTCGCGGTCTTCGTGGTCTAGAGCCTGCGCCACTGGCGGCCGTCCCTTTCGATGAGTTCGTCCGCGGCGGCCGGGCCCCAGGTGCCCGCCTCGTAGTTCGGGAGTTCCAGGGGGGGCATCGAACTCCAGCCGCTGAGGACGCGCTCCATGATCGTCCAGGCGGCCTCGACTTCGTCGGAGCGGGTGAAGAGGGTGGCGTCGCCCTGGAGCGCATCCATGATGAGCGTCTCGTAGGCAGACGGCGCCTGTGCGACGAACGATGCGCCGTAGAGGAAGTCCATGGCGGCCGGCCGCATGCGCGGTGGCGAGCCCGGGACCTTGGTCAGGAACTTGAGGCTGATCCCCTCGTTGGGCTGGATGCGGATGGAGAGGACGTTCGGCTCCAGGTGCGGTTTTTCGACGAAGTCGTGGAACAGGAGCTGTGGCGCGGGCTTGAAGGAGACGGCGATCTCCGTGCTGCGCTTCGGCAGGCGCTTGCCGGTGCGCAGGTAGAACGGTACGCCGGCCCAGCGCCAGCTATCGAGGAACAGGCGTAGCGCCGCGAACGTCTCCGTCTGCGAGCCGCCGGGCACGCCTTCCTCCTCGTGGTAGGCGGGCACCTCTTCGCCGGCGACCCAGCCGGGGCCGTACTGGCCACGGGCGGTCGCCATCGCCACTTCGTCGTCTTCGAAGAGGCGGACGGCGTTCAGCACTTTCACCTTCTCGTTGCGGACGGAGCGGCCGTCGATCGCCAGCGGCGGCTCCATGGCGACGAGCGAGAGCAGTTGCATGATGTGGTTCTGGAGCATGTCGCGCAGGGCGCCGGAGCCGTTGTAGTAGCTGCCGCGGCTCCCAACGCCCAGGCTTTCCGAAACCGTGATCTGCACGTGGTCAACGTAACGGCGGTTCCAGATCGGCTCCATGATGCCGTTGGCGAAGCGGAAGACGAGGATGTTCTGGACGGTCTCCTTGCCCAGGTAGTGATCGATGCGGTAGACGTCGTCTTCGTCGAAGACGGAGTGGACGGCGCGGTTCAGCTCGCGCGCCGAGGCGAGATCGACGCCGAACGGCTTCTCGACGATCACGCGGGACCAGCCTTCTCCGCCTTTGCCCTGCGCCTGGGCCCGGCCGAGTTGCTCGATGATGCCGATGAACGTTGTCGGTGGCACCGCCAGGTAGTAAAGGCGATTGCCGCCGGTGTCGCGCTCCGCTTCGACTTCTCGCAGCCTCTCGTTCAGGCGGTCGTGGCCTTCCGGGTCGTCGTAGCCGCCGTATGAGTAGAAGATGCCGGCGGCGAACGAGTCCCAGACGTCCGGGTCGATGGGGCGCCGCGAGTGCTTCTCGACGTTCTTGCGCGCCTCTTCGCGGAACGCCTCGTCGGTCCACTTTGTACGCGCGTAGCAGAGGATGGAGAGGCGCGGCGGCAGGCGCCGGTCAAGCGCGAGGTTGTACAGCGCCGGCAGGAGCATGCGCGCGGTGAGGTCTCCCGAGGCACCGAAGATGACGATCGTGCAGGGGTGAGGTGCGCTGTCGGAGACGGGCGCGGCGGCGAACGTGGAGGCCTGCGCCGTCACTCGTTCTTGACCCTGTGCCCGCCGAACTCCTGCCGCAGCGCGGCGATCAGCTTGGCGCCGAACGAGTCGTCCTGTCGCGAGCGGAAGCGCGCGAAGAGCGAGTGTGCCATGATCGTCGCCGGGACATCGCGGTCGATCGCCTCCTGGATCGTCCAGCGGCCCTCGCCGGAGTCCTCGACGTAGCCCTGGATGGCAGAGAGGTTGGGATCGCTGGCCAGCGCGCGCTCGGCCAGCTCCAGGAGCCAGGAGCGGACGACGCTGCCGTGTCCCCAGAGCTCCGAGATGGCGTGAAGGTCGAGGTCATAGGTGGAGGCGTCGAGCAGCTCGAAGCCTTCGGCGTAGGACTGCAGGAGCGCGTACTCGATGCCGTTGTGCACCATCTTGACGTAGTGGCCGGCGCCGGCGGGGCCCATGTGTGCGTATCCCTCGGGCGGCGCCAACGTCTCGAAGATTGGGCGCGCGCGGTCGAAGATGTCCTTCTCGCCGCCGATCATGAGGCAGTAGCCGTTGTCCAGGCCCCAGACGCCGCCGCTCGTGCCGCTGTCCAGCAAGTGGACGCCGGACGCCTTCAGCGATTCGGCGCGCGCTACTGTGTCGTGGTAGTTGGAGTTGCCGCCTTCAATGATCGCGTCGTCCTTGTCGAGCAGCGGTGCAAGCGCCTCGATCGTGTCTGTAACAGGCTGACCGGACGGCACCATGATCCAGACGTGCCGCGGCGCCGATAGCTTGCCGACGAGGTCCTCGATGCTTGCGGCCGGGATCGCTCCTTCGGGCTTGAGGGCGGCGGCCGCTTCTGGATCGCGGTCGTAGGCGATGACTTCGTGTCCGCCGCGGAGGAGGCGCAGGCTCATGTTCGCGCCCATGCGACCGAGGCCGATCATGCCGAGCTGCACGCTATCGTCCCCGCTCTGCGGTCTCGCGCAGCGCCGCCTCGACGCTGTCCACGAGGAGTTTCAGGTTGGCCGCCGGATCGTCGCCGAGGGAGACGCGCAGGGCCGGCCGCCGCCTCCCCAGAAGAGCCGCCAGGTCACCCAGCGCCTGCGCCCGCTTGAGGACGCTGAACGTGAACGACTGCTCGCCGGGCACGTCAAGGTCGATCTCGTCGTTCATCACGAGTTGCAGGAAGACGCCCGTCGCCGGTCCGCCCTTGTGCAGCTGGCCGGTGGAGTGCAGAAAGCGCGGGCCGTAACCGACTGTCGTCGCGCGGCGTGTCGCGTCGCGGAGAGCTGTGCGCAGGCGCGTGAGCAGGCGCTCGTGCTCTTCCGTCTGCGGGATGTAGGCCATGACCGCCAGGTACGAGCCCTCCGGCGCCCGTAGGAAGTGCTCCGCCACGAGCGCGCCGATCGTGCGCTCCGGTGCATCCTCCAGGCGTGCCAGCGTCAAGTCGTCTGCGGCGAGGGTGAGGCCGTCTTCCTCGACGATCGGCGCCGGGTTGGGCAGCGCGCCGGCCGTCTCGTACTGCTCGATGACGCGGCTGGTGTTGTCTTTGCTCTCGGCGACGTTTGGTTCGTCGAACGGGTTGAGGCCGAGCGCGGCGCCGGCGGCCGCGGTGGCGATCTCCCAGCGCAGGAACTCGGCGCCGAGCCCGTACGGTCCGGGGACCTCGATGCGGATGACGGGATGGCCGGCCGCTTCGATCCGGCCGGCGGCGGCCGCGGTCTCTTCGTCGCGCTCTTCCAGCTGCAGCGAGACAAAGACGCGGTCGTCGCCGTACGACTGCGCGTCTCCGGGCGGCTCGCCGTCGATGGGGACGATGCCCTGGCCGCCCTTGCCGGTGCTCTCGGCGATTAGCTGCTCTGCCCAGGCGCCGAAGCTCTGGAGGCCGGGTGCGGAGAGGAACGTCAGCTTATCGCGTCCTTCCTGAGCCAGCGCGGCCAGCCGCTCGCCGAGGGCGGCGGCGTCCGTACCGTCGACTGTGGCTGCTGAGGCCAGCAGCTTCTCGACGTCGACGCCGATGGCAGCCGCGGGCACGAGGCCGAAGAAGGAGAGTGCGGAGAAGCGCCCGCCGATGTCCGGCGGGTTGACGAACACGCGGTGGAACCCCGACTCGCGCGCCCGGTGGTGAAGTGGCGTGTCAGGATCGGTGACGGCGACGAAGTTGTCGAGTGCGCCCGTGTCGCCCGTCGCGTCGAGGGTGCGTTCGGCGAAGTAGCGCTCCAGGGACGTCGTCTCCACGGTCGTACCCGATTTACTGGAGACGATGAAGACCGTCGAGTGCACGTCGATCCTGTTTTCGACGCGTATGATCGCCAGCGGGTCGGTAGTGTCCAGGACGTGCAGCTCCGGGAAACCGGGCGCGGCGCCGAACGTGCGCTGGAAGACCTCTGGTGCCAGCGAGCTGCCGCCCATTCCGAGGACAACGGCGTTGCGAAAGCTGAGTCCGCGGACCCAGTCGGCGAAGCCGCGCATCTCGTCGAGGCTGTCGCGCATCGACTCATGGAGGTTCACCCAGCCGAGGCGCTGGCGGATCTTCTCCTGGACGGCGGGCTCAGAGGTCCAGAGAGAGGCGTCGCGCGCTTGGAGGCGTTCGAAGAAGGAGGCGGGTGAGGTCACCCGTCAGTCTCCCCTCGGCGCAGCGCCGATCCCCTTCGGGCCGGCGAGGATGCGGTCGCGCTTCTCCTCGACTGTGGCGCGGGCCTTCGCGAAAGAGTCGGCGAAGAGCTTGACGCCCTGCACCTGCAGCTCGTCCGTCACGGCCCGGAAGTCGATACCGGCGGCTTCGAGTTCGCGGACGTGTGCGAGCGCCTGGTCGGCGCCCTTCGTTAGCGTCGGGGCGACGACGCCGTGGTCGCGGAAGGCGTCGAGAGTGTTCTGTGGCATCGTGTTGATCGTATCCGGGCCGATCAGTTCCTCAACGTAAAGTACGTCACGGTAGTCGGGGTTTTTCGTGCTTGTGCTGGCCCACAGGCAGCGCTGAACGCGCGCACCTTTTGCCGCGAGCGCTTCCCAGCGGTCGCCTGAGAAGATCTCCTGGAATTTCGCGTAGGCGATCCTGGCGTTGGCGACGCCGGCCTTGCCCAGCAGCGCACTCAGGCGCCGGCGTTCAAGGTCGCTCTCGACGGCCTTTATCTTCTCTTCGAGCCGGCCGTCCACCATCGAGTCGACGCGGCTGATGAAGAAGCTGGCGACCGATCCGATGCGGTCGAGCGGCAGGCCCGCCTTCGCGCGCTTCTCCAGCGCCGCGATGTACGTCAGGGCGACTTGCTCGTAGCTGTCGACCCCGAAGAGGAGCGTGATGTTCACGTTGATCCCTTCGGCGAGGGAGCGCTCGATCGCCGGCAGGCCTTCCGGCGTGCCCGGGATCTTGATCATCGCGTTGGGGCGGCCGAGGGCGGCGAACAGGCGCTTCGCCTCGCTCGTCGTGGTCGCCGTGTCGTGGGCGATCAGCGGCGAGACCTCCAGCGAGGCGTAGCCGTCCGCGCCTTCGGTCTCGTCGTAGACGCCGCGGAAGACATCGGCGGAGAGGCCGACGTCGGTCACCGTCAGCGCGTCATAGGTCTCGTCGAGCGAGACGTCGGGGCGGACGATCTCGGTGAGGTGTTCGTCGTAGGCGTCGCTGGCGCCGACGGCCTTCTCGAAGATCGACGGGTTTGAGGTGCCGCCGCCAACACCGTCGTCCTCCACCATGCGCTGGAGCGCACCGGTCTTGAGCAGCTCGCGGTTGAGGTTGTCGTACCAGACGCTCTGTCGCTGGGTCTTCAGTTCCACTAGCGGGTTGGCCATGGGGTCGCTCCTATCCCGAAATCTGTTGCTTGTCGCCGGCTTCGATGGCTCGCACCTTGTCCAGGCGGCGCACGTAGCGCTCCTGGGCGTCGAAGGTGGCTGCTACGAACGCCTTCGTCACTTCGAGCGCGACGTCGATGCCGATGACGTGCGAGCCGAGGCAGATGACGTTCATATCGTCGTGTTCCACGCCCTGGTGGGCGGAGTAGCTGTCGTGGGTGATTGCGGCGCGAATGCCGCTGAGCTTGTTGGCGGCGACGCAGGCGCCGACGCCGCTGCCGCAGACGAGGACGCCGCGCTCGGCGTTGCCGGACTGGATCCTGGCAGCCAGCGCGACGGCGATGTCCGGGTAGTCGACTGGCTCCTCTGAATCGGTGCCGACGTCGGTGACGTCATGGCCGTTCGCGCGCAGGTGATCGGCGATGGCGTTCTTCATCTGAAAGCCGCGGTGATCGGCTCCGACGACGATGCGCATGGCACTCCTCTCAGCGCTTGGCGGGGCGGCAGTGTGCGCCCCGAGCGGTCGGGGGCACCCTGTGATCCATGCTATCGCCGCGTGGGGAGGGTCGCAAGGTAACCCCCGTTACGTTCGGGGTCGAATTGTGGGTAGCGAAAGACCCGCGACGATCGTCGCGGGTCTTTGATCGCGTTTGCGTGCGCCGACAGGGCGCGGCTAGCAGCGCCCCTACTTGACCTCGGCGGCTGCGTTGCTGATGACGACGCGGCCTTCCTGCGTCTTGGCCTGGACGATGATCTTGCCGTTGCCCTCGTCCCACATCTCGGTCGTGATCGTGTCGCCCGGGAAGACGACGCCGGAGAAGCGGACGGACAGACCGGCGAGGCGGTCCGGGTCGTTGTCGCAGTACTCGGCGAGGACGGCGCGGCCGGCGAAACCGAAGCTGCAGAGGCCGTGCAGGATCGGGCGGTCGTAGCCAGCCATCTTCGCGAAGTCGGGGTCGATGTGCAGCGGGTTGCGGTCTCCGGAAAGGCGGTAGATCGCGGCCTGGATGTCCAGCGTCGTCTCGGACACCGACTTGTCCGGCGCGCGCTCCGGCGCCTTGTTGCCGGCCTCCGGTCCGCGGTCGCCGCCGAAGCCGCCGGCGCCGCGCACGAAGACGCCGGACGTGTTGGTGAAGACGGTCTCGCCGGATGCGTCCGTGGTCGTCGAGTCGATTGTGACGAGCGCGCCCTTGCCCTTGTCGTAGACGCCGGTGACGGTGCCGCTGGTCGTCAGCGAGCCGCTTGACGGGATCGTCTTCGCGATGCGGAAGCCCTGCTC
The DNA here is from genome assembly GCA_029262695.1 of Chloroflexota bacterium. GTDB lineage: Bacteria > Chloroflexota > Dehalococcoidia > SM23-28-2 > RBG-16-64-32 > CF-162. The sequence continues at coordinate 114,957 of JAJCYV010000003.1, forward strand.
GCCGTGCAGGAGCATGACGGGGTTGATCTCGACGTTCTGGGCCAGGCCCATCAGCGCCGGAAAGGCGGGGATGACGGCGAAGGTCGGGATTACCTTGAGGTTTCGCTCGAAGATAAACGGCAGCTCCCTGGCGCCGATGCCGAGGGCGTAGAGCATGACGTCGCGCTCTTCGTAGTCGAAGGTGGTCGGCGGCAGCTCCAGGCCGACGACGTCCGGGCTGAGGGTCTTGCGTTCGGTGGCCATGGCTTAGCTTGCCGCCGTGGCCGCCGAGAGGCGCTTGGAGACCTCTTCGAAGGCGTTGCTGAACTCTTCAGCGCCGGTCATGTCGCTGATCTTGTCGAAGTTGTCGCGCACGGCCTCGATCGAAATGCCGGGCAGGATTGCGCCCTTGCTCTCGACGATCGCGGCGCGGCCGACGTAGCCGCCGCCGGCGGTGAAGATGTTGCCGGACACCTGGCACTCTTCCGAGCAGAGGTAGGCGACGACCGGCGACACGAGCTCCGGCAGGAGCTTTTCGAGCACGGCCGGCGGCATCACGTCCTCGGTCAGCCGTGAGGCGGCGACGGGGGCGATGACGTTGGCTTTGATGTTGTACTTGGCACCCTCCAGCTCCAGCGTGCTGGCGAGTCCGAGGAGCGCCGTCTTGGCGGAGGAGTAGTTGGCCTGGCCGAAGTTGCCGAAAAGGCCGGCGTTCGATGTGGTGACGATGATGCGGCCGTAGCTCTGCTGGCGCATGAGGCGGAAGGCGGGCTGGATGACGTCGAACGAGCCTTTGACGTGCACGGCGAAGATCTTGTCCCAGTCCGCTTCCTCGAGGTTGTGGAATGCGCGGTCACGCAGGATGCCGGCGTTGGCGATGACGATGTCCACCTTGCCGAAGGCGTCGACAGCGGTCTTGATGATGTTCTCGCCGCCGGCATAAGTGTCGACGCCGTCGTAGTTGGCGACGGCCTCGCCACCGGCGGCCTTGATCTCGTCGACGACCTGATCGGCCATCTTCGAGCCGGAGCCGGAGCCTTCACGCGAGCCGCCAAGGTCGTTGACGACTACCTTCGCGCCGCGAGAAGCCAGGAGAAGCGCGTGGGCGCGGCCAAGGCCGCCGCCGGCGCCGGTAACGACCGCAACCCGGTCGTCGAAACGTACATCGCTCATGGGGAACCTCCAGTCAGCTATAGGGGCGGCCGGCCGCGGTTTTGGGGGGCGTGCGGACAGGCGCCTGTTGGGCAGCCTATTAAATTCACATTCGGTGCGCAGTGTCAACGCGCCGGGTGGGCCCGTCGGTGGTGACGTTTGACCCCTGACAGCGGGCCGTTAGACACGTCCGCGCACTGTGCGCGTGCTCTTAGACTTGCGGCAGGAGGTTGAGATGGGTGCGACGGAATACGGCATGACGGTCAGGCTAGACGTTCCGTGCGAGCGTGCCGTCGAGGCCGTAAGAGAGGCTCTCAAGCGCGAGGGTTTCGGCATCCTGACGACGATCGACGTCCAGAAGACGATGAGCGAGAAGGTGGGCGCCGATATTGGGTATTATATGATCCTGGGCGCATGCAACCCCGCTCTGGCTTATGCTGTGCTACAAGACGATGCGGCCCACGGACTCTTGCTGCCGTGCAACGTGACGGTCCGCGCCGAAGGCGAAAGCTGCGTGGTGTCGATACTGGACCCGCGACTGATGGCGAAGATATCCGGTCGTGAGGGGATGGTGGAGATGGGACGAATCGCCCGCTCCAAGCTTGAGCGCGTTCTGGAGGAGATGAAGGGAGTATCGGCATGAGTGCACAGGAACCGGCGGGGTACACGGAGGCGAAGGTGGCCGGCGACATCATGACGCAGCCGGCAGTCGCAGCCTCGCGAACGACGACGGCGCGCGACATCGCGATCCAGATGTTCCTCGGCGGGTTCAGCGGCATGCCGGTGACGGAGCGTGACGGCTCGATCATCGGCCTGGTCACGGAGTTCGATATCATCCGCGCCGTGCAGGCCGGCAAGCCGGCAGCGACGACGACCGCTGAGGCGATCATGACGCGCGACGTCGTGACGGTGGACGTGGCGACGCCGCTCGAGGAGGTCGTCGATGTGTTGGAGAAGGATCGGTTCCTGCGCGTGCCGGTGACGGAGGACGGGCTGCTGGTGGGTGTTGTGTCGCGGCCGGACGTGTTGCGCTGGCTGATAGAGCCGAACTTCATGACGTTCGCCTGACGCTGGCGGGGCGGTGGTGGCTATTCGGTGTCGTTGGCGCGGGCGCGGCGCTCGGCGATGAAGGCGGCGGCCTCTGAGCGGCGGCGAAGGTTGAGCTTGCTGAGGATGCTGGAGACGTAGTTCTTCACGGTCTTGTCGCTGAGGAACACGTCTTGAGCGATCTCTTTGTTCGTCTTGCCTTGCGCGATGAGGCCGATGATCTTGCGCTCCTGCGGCGTAAGCGCGGCAAGGTCGTCTGATTCACCTTCGGCGAGTTCGCGCATGCGCTTGAGCACCTTTTCCGTGATTCCGGGGTCCAGTAGAGACTCGCCCGCCGTGACGCGTCCGATGGCAGACGCCAGGTCCTGTCCCCGTGTCTGCTTGAGCAAGTAGCCGGAAGCGCCGGCCATGATCGATCCGTAGATCGCCTCGTCGTCGGCGTAGGACGTGAGCATGATGACCTTGGTCTCCGGACGCTGACCGCGGATCTCGCGGCAGGCGTCGACGCCGCTGCCGTCCGGAAGGCGAATGTCCATCACGATGACGTCGGGCTCCGTGTGCTCGGCTGCGGCGATCGCCTCTTCGACCGTACCGGCCTCGCCCACGACGGCGATGTTCTCCCGCCGCTCAAGTAGCGTGCGCAGGCCCATGCGGACGACCTCGTGGTCATCGACGAGGAGGATCTTGATCTGCTTGCTCATGGCACCTCAGGGGAGTCCCCTATCGACAGTTCGGCACGCACGGTCGTGCCTTCGTTCGTCCTGCCGGTCAAGTGTAACTCAGCGCCGACGCTGCGGGCACGATCTCTCATGTTGCGCAGGCCGTGCCGTTCGTGAGCCTGCTCGCCCTCTGTGTCGAAGCCGATGCCATCGTCATGCACCTCGATGGAGACGAGTCGATCGCTGGCCTCGAGGCGCACGCTGGCGGACCTGGCCTGTGAGTGCTTGGCAACGTTGTTGATCGCTTCCTGTGTGATGTGAAAGAGGGCGAGGGCCTGGTCCTGCGTGATGGCGTCGGGCAGTTCTCCGTCTATCTCCAGGCTGGTCTGGATCAGCGTGTTGATGCGCAGATCGTCGACCAGGTGCCGGACTGCCTCAGGCAGGTCGGCGACGACCGAGACCCGGGGCCGCAGGTCGAAGATGTAGGAACGAATGTCGCCGATCACGTCGTTAAGGGAGTTCATCGCGCCCTCCAGCGATCCCCTCACCCCAGCCGGGTCGTCGTCGACGCGCTCCACGCAGTCTTCCAGCGTGAGGCCGACGGCGTAGATCGACTGCATGACGCCGTCGTGCAGGTCCATTCCGATGCGCTCTCGCTCCTCGAGCCGCGCGACGCTTTCCGCTTTGTCGTGGAGTTCGGCGTTGCGGATGGCGACGGCGGCCTGTGTGGCGAGAAGGCGGACGAGTTCCTGGTCGTGGTCGCTGAAGGCGCGTTCGCCGGTCTTCTCGGTGAGGTAGAGGTTGCCGATGATGTGGGTGCGGAAGATGAGCGGGACGCCCAGGAGTGAGGTCATCGGTGGGTGGTTAGGCGGGAAGCCTGCGCTGCGGGGATCGTCGCTGATCGTCTCCAGACTGAGACTGTCGCCCTTGTGCAAGAGTACGCCCAGGAGCCCCCGTCCAGAGGGAATGTCGCCGATGGCTAGGCGCTCCTCTGCTGAGATGCCGGATGTGATGAAGCGCGTGATCTCGCCACTGGGCCCGAGGACGCTGAGCGCGGCGTATCGCGCGCCGACCAGATCGCGCCCGATGTCGACGACCTTTTGGAGGACCTTCTCCAGGGAGATCTCCGACGTCAGAGATACGCCTGCCTCGGTTAGCGCGCGGAGCTCTTCAAGTGTGCCTTGCGTGCTGGTCACAGCGGACGAATTATAGCAGGGGACTGTGCCAGACGGCCCCCCCAGTTAGTGAGCATTGCCCCGATCACAGCGACCGGGATGGCCGTTATCGTCGCAGTGACGGGGTGTGAGATTTGCGTGGTAGCAAGGTGACCGGACGAAAGGCAAAGGTCCTCTTAGTTGAGGCTCGTGATGACGTGCG
>JAJCYV010000004.1 GCA_029262695.1 Chloroflexota bacterium
GTCTCCGAAAAGGCCGCCGCCAAGGCGAAAGATATGTTCAAGGAAAAGGGCCTTCCCGAGGACACCGGTCTGCGCGTGTTCGTCGCCGGTGGCGGCTGCTCCGGCTACCAGTACGGCATGGCCCTGGCGCGAGACGTCGAGACCGACGACCTGGTCATCGAGAACGCGGGCATCAAGCTCATCGTCGACCCGGACAGCGCGCCGCTCCTCGAGGGCGCCGAGATCGACTACGTCGACGACCTGATGAAGGCCGGCTTCACGATCTTCAACCCGAACGCGACCACCTCCTGCGCCTGCGGCAGCTCATTCCAGACCGCCGAAGGCGGCGGCGATGCGCGCCCCTGCGCCCACTAGTCCCACCCGAAACCGACACAAGAACCCGGAGCCACCACCGGCTCCGGGTTTCGCTTACACAGCTGTAGTATCCCGCGGAGGTGCCCCATGACCTACTGGATCGTCGTCGGTTCCGAAGAGAACATGCGCATAGCGGAAGAGCGCGGCTGGGACATGTTCGGCTTCAAGAGCACGCGCCGTACCGAGGTGTCCGGCATGAAGCCCGGTGACCGCATCATCTTCTACCTCACGAAGATCATGAAGTTCGGTGGCATCGCCGAGGTTACGTCTGACTACTACGAGGACCACGAAAAGGTCTTCCGCAGCGAGAAGAAGCCGAAGGAAGACTACCCGTGGCGCGTCAAGATCAAGAAGGTCACCGTCCTCACGCCGGAGCAGTACCTCGACGTGCGCGAGATCGGCCCGACGATGGAGTACGTGAAGAAGTGGCCGCCGGAGCACTGGCGCCTCGCCTTCCAGGGCAACCTGCACCAGATCCCGGAGACCGACTACAGGCTGATCGAGGGCCTCATGGCCGAGGCCGTGAAGGTCAAGGCCTAGCGCCCGCGAATCCCGTTCCGCTAAGCTAACCCCGATATGTCAGACACCCCGCAGGACGGCTCCGGCGCTGCTGCACTCGACGCGTCTCCATTCCGGGAGAAGATCGAAGCCGGGCGCTTCGTGATGTCGGTCGAAGTCGACCCGCCGCACGGCATCAAGCCGCAGAAGGCGCTGGAAGGCGCGCGCCTGCTGCGGGACGCCGGCATCGACGCCATCAACGTCGGCGACAGCCCGACGGCCAAGGTGCGCATGTCGCCGCTAGCGATGTCCGTCCTCCTCAAGCAGGAGTTGGGCGTCGACATCGTCATGCATTACACCACCCGCGACCGCAACGCGCTTGCTATCCACTCCGACATGATCGGAGCGCACGCGCTCGGTATCCGCAGCATCCTCTGCCTGCGCGGCGACCCGCCGTCGCTCGGCGGTTACACAGACATTGTCGGCGTCTGGGACGTGAGCGCTGTCGGCCTCATTCGCTTCCTCAAACTCGCTAACGACGGCGTCGACTTCGCCGAGAAGTCGATCGCCGGCAAGGCGGACTTCTTCATCGGCGCCTCGGCCAACCTGAACGCTGACCCGATGGAGACGGAGATCCGTTTGATGCGCCGCAAGGTCGAGGCCGGCTGTCACTTCTTCGTTACGCAGAACGTCTTCGATCCGAAGGTTCTCGAGCGCTTCCTGGAGAAGACGGCGAAGTTCAAGCGCCCGATCATGATCGGCGTCCTGCCGTTGCACAACAGCCGCCACGCGGAGTTCCTGCACACCGAAGTCCCCGGCATGAACCTCCCGGACGACGTCCGTGAGCGCATGCGCCGCGCCGGCGACGTCAACGGCCCCAAAGAGGGGCAGGCGATGGCGCGCGACCTGCTGGCGCTCGTCAAAGAACGCGCCGCAGGCGCCTATCTCGTGCCGTCGTTCGGCCGCTATGATATCGTCGCCGAACTCGTCGCCGAAGTTCGCTAGCGCGCCGCGTTGCCAGCTTCGCCGCTCTTCCCTAAGCTGGAAGCGTCCCGCCCGTCGCGTCAGGAGGCCGCATGAGCAGCACGAAGTTCCACTTCTCGCCCCGGCCGAACCGCGCCGGCGAGATCAACTGGCGCGAATGGGGCGACGAGGCCTTCCGTGAGGCGCTCGACGCCGGCAAGCCTCTGCTGCTCTCGCTTTCCGCCGTCTGGTGCCACTGGTGCCACGTCATGGACGAGACTTCGTACTCCAACGAGGGCGTGATCAGCTACGTCAACGAGCACTACATCCCGGTGCGCGTCGACAACGACCAGCGGCCGGACATCAACGCCCGCTACAACCTCGGCGGCTGGCCGACGACAGCCTTCCTCACGCCAGAGGGCGAGATCCTTGCCGGTGGCACCTATATCCCGCCGGACCAGCTGCTCGAAGTGTTGCCGAAGGTCTACGTCTACTTCGTCAACAACCGCGACGAGGTGAAGGATAAGACCGATGAGTTGCGCGTTCAGCGGAACAAGGCACAGTCAAGCGGCCGGGGCGAAGTCTCCCAGGAGGCCTACGACCACACACTGGCCAGCATCTCCGGCCAGTACGACCCGGTCCACGGCGGCTTCGGGGACGCGCCCAAATTTCCGCACACCGACGCGCTCGACCTCCTCCTCTACGCGCACCGCAAGACGCGCGACCCGGACGTCCTGCACATGGCGCGCAGGACGCTGGAGTCGATGGCCGCCGCCGAGGTCTACGATCACGAGTGGGGCGGCTTCTTCCGTTACGCGACGAACCGCGACTGGTCCGTGCCCCACTACGAGAAGATGCTCGAAGACAACGCCGGTCTCCTGCGCAACCTGCTGACGCTCTATCGGAGCACCAACAAGCCCGAACACGCGACGACGGCGAACGGCGTTATCGAATACGTCCGCTGGAAGCTGCGCGACAAGGAGCACGGCTACTTCTACGGCTCGCAGGACGCCGACGAGGAGTTTTACAAGCTCCCGAAGGCGGAGCGTGAAGGCCACGACGAGCCTTACATCGACGCGACCTGTTACACGAGCTGGAACGCGATGATGATCTCAGCCTTCTTCGAAGCGTCGTGGACGTTGGACAGGCGCGAGCTGCGCGATGAGGCGATCACCGCACTGCGCTTCCTGCTCGACGAGTTGCGGCGGGACGGCGTCATGCACCGCTTCCGCGGCCAGGGCGGCGAGGCGCAGATGCCCGGCCTCCTCACGGATCAGGGGTTCACCGCCCGTGCGCTGCTGGACGCCCACGAGGTGACCGGCGACCCGGCCTACTTCGACGACGCCGTCGCGCTGGCGGACTTCGTGGCCCAGCGCTTCGCCGACGCTGACGGCGGCGGCTTCTTCGATGTTTGGGACGGCGGCGACGATACTGGCCGCCTCAAGGACCGGCATAAATCGCTCCAGGACAACGCTTGCTTCGCCGACGTGCTGATCCGCCTTCACTGCCTGACCCGAGATGAACGCTGGCAGACGCTCGCCCGGGCGACGCTGGAGGCGTTCGCCGGAACGTACGGCCAGATGGGCCACTTCGCGGCAGCGTACGGCCGGCAGGCCGACCTCCTCCTCAACCCAGCGGCCGAGGTGAACATCGTTGGCGCGGACGATGATCTGCTCCGCGCGGCGCTGCGGCTCGATGTGCCCGCGCGCGTTGTGCAGGTGCTCGATCTGGAGCGCGACGCCGGACGGCTGGCCGCCCTCGGCCTTCCCGCCCAACCGTCGCCAGCGGCCTACGCCTGCGCCGGCACGATGTGCTCGCCGCCGATCGCCGATGCCGGCCGGCTGGCCGAGACCGTTGCTGCCATGCAGTCCGGGCCGCGCGTTATCGAGCTGCCGGGTGACTGAAGCCGAGCGCTACCTGGCGAAGGCGAAGGAGAGCCTGGCGTCCTCACGAGCGGACGTCCGGGCGCGGCGATACAATTCGGCGGCCAACCGCGCCTACTACGCGGCGTTCCAGGCGGCCGTCGCCGCGCTCATCCAGGCCGGCATCCGCCCGGAGAACGACGATTGGGGTCACCGCTTCGTGATGAGCCAGTTCTCCGGTAAACTGATAAGGCGGCGCAAGCTGCTGCCGGGAGTGGTCAGGTCGATTCTTCCGGACTTATTCAACCACCGCGTCAAAGCGGACTACGGCTCCGAGAACGTATCGGTGCGACACTCCAGAGGCGCATCCGAGCGGGCGGCACGACTTGTCGCGGAGGTGTCCGCGGCTTTTGGACTAGGAGCCATTCGCGAGGCGAGATCCGCATGCGGGAGTGAACAGATGAAGACCACAAGGGCAGTCAGGGCCAAGGCTAGAGAGCTTATTCAGGAGGTAGAGCAGGCGATCCTCCGGGAGTATCCCGACTGCGAATTCAAGGCAATTGAGCGTGGCCCAAAGGACTATCGCCTCATCGTCCGCAGCGACCGAGCAGACCTCGACGACATCCACCGGATTCTGGACGGGCGCACCGCGGACATCCTCGTCGATCACGACATCTGGATCGTCATCCTGGCCGAGAGCACACGGCAGGCAGCCTAGTGTTCACGGACGAAATCGAGCGCGTGATGCACGAACTCCCGTATGGCCTTTACATAATCGGCTCGCGCGAGGAAGACGAAGGCAAGGTCAACGGCATGATGGCCGACTGGGTGATGCAGGTCTCCTTCGAACCGCGCCTGGTCGCAGTCGCCTTCGAGGGCGACTCGCACACTCTGGCGAACATCCGGGCGCGCACGTTCTTCACAGTGAACCTCCTCTCGCAAGACGAGGAGAGCATGGATCTGGCGCGCCGCTTCGCCCAGCCTCACAGCGGTGAGAAGGTCAAGGGCCGCCAGGGCGCCGAGGCGACGGCAGTCCACTACAAGCTCGATGGCCTGCCGTACGGCCTCACGGACAACGGTGGCCCGGTGCTGGAGGCCGCTATGGCCTGGTTCGAGTGCCAGGCGCAAGAGTTCGTGCCGATCGGCGACCACATCCTCGCCGTCGGCCGCGTCCTCGGAGGCGCGATGGTGCGGGAAGCGGAGCCCCTGACCTCCACCTACACCGGCTGGACCTACAGCGGCTAGCGAGGGCCGTCGTCGCGGTCGTTCGCCGCCTCGGCCAGCGCGTGCTTCAGGCGCCGCACCTGCCACAGGTGCTCGAGGTCGTGCTGCGCAAGCTCTCGCGCGATCATTTCGATCGTGATCTCTCCGCGGTAAGGGTGCCTGACTTCGCGCCGCCAGTCCCAGTCGCGCAGCATCCAGAGGAGGGCGGTCGTCTGTCGGCGCAGGTTGCGGACCTCACTGAGCAGGCCCTGCAGGTCTGCGTTGCGATAGTCGCGCTCGTACGGCAGCACGTCGACGTCCCAGACCGGCAGCCGTTTGTCGGGCTCCTCGCTCGCCGACGTCAGCTGGCGCAGCGCTAGCTCCTCAGCGTCGCGCAGGTGCGCTGCGATCTCCTTCAGCGAGAGTTCGTCCTCGACCGGACGGTGGCGCAGCATCGTCTCGTCGAGGCCTGCGAACTCCGAGAAGAGCGTGCCGCCGGCCTCGCGCAGCGCCTTCATCGCCCAGCCGGATGAGTCCCTTTCCTCCAGTTGCACGCGGCCATTGTACGCTGTTGCCGCTGCCTGCAAGCCGCCCTAACATCTAGCCTGACCCCATGAGTCCCGAATCACTGCCCTACGCCCTGCTCATCTTGCTCGTTGAGCTTACTGTCGGTGGCCTCTGGGTGCTCTACTTCTCGCAGTTCCGCGGGGAGTCCGCGTTGTCGTTCGTCAAGTTTGGCGCGGCGACGGTGGCAGTCGTCGCCGTCATCACGCTGCTGGTCGCCGCCGAAATCGACGTTGGAGATGACGTCGACGGCTACCCGCTCGACGGTTCGTACGCGGGCGAGCTGCGATGGGCGCTGGCGGCCGTCTTCGGGCTCACCGTCCTGCACGCGGCGGCAACGATGCGCGAGCATCGCATCCCGGCGCTGGCGCTCGGCGGCGCCGCCTCGGTTGCCGGCGGCGCAGCGATCGCGTTCCTGGCGCAGGTGATCGCCGGGCCAACCTGGGGGTTCTCACTCGTCTTCGGCAGCCTGGTGATCGGGGCACTGGTCGTCGGCGCTGTCTCGCAGGGGATGGTCCTCGGCCACTGGTACCTGGTCACGCCGCGGCTGCCGGAGCAACCGCTGAGGGAGATGACGGGGCTCCTCGTCGTCGTGATCGCGATCCAGTTGGTGCTGCTCGCACCAGCCCTGGCGCTGCCACACGACACAGTGGTGACGAGCGTCGATACCGAGATCCTCTCGAACCCCTTCTTCTACCTGCGCGTGGGCGGCGGCATCGCCTTCCCGGCCCTGCTCGCCTGGATGGCGTTCGATGCCAGCGGCGCGCGGGCGATGATGTCGGCGACGGGGCTCCTCTACATCGCCATGGCGCTGGTGCTGGCGGGCGAGGTCGTGGGGCGCGGGTTGATGTTCGCCTCCGGCGTTCCGAATTGAGGTAGAACCTGAAATCGCCGCTCTTTGCCAGCCTGGGCGGCGTGCCCCTGTCCGTCACCTACGCGCTGGACAGCGACTTCGCGGACGGAGAGCTGTCTCCGAAGCTGAAAGCGCGCGCCGGGGCCGTGATGCAGGGCGCCGTCAGCGCCGCGCGCGCCGGCTGACTACTCGTCTGCCGTGATCGTGAACTCGGTCCACATGCCCTGGGCGAAGTGCGACGTCTCCACACCGTCGACGTCCTTGACGATGTTGCAGAGGAGCACGTACTCGCCCGGGTCGAGCGTGTAGCTGCGGCTCGTCTCGTCGCCCTCATCGATGTCGTCGACGTCATGCTTGACGTCGACACCGCCCGCGTCGTCGTCGAAGGAGCCATTGTCCTTCGTGGGCAGTTCAGCACCGGCGGTTTTCGTCTTAACGATCAGCAGCTCGTGTGCTAGCTCGCCGTCGTTCTTGATATCGAACGTAATCGGGCCCTCCGGGAGCGAATCCACGTCCGTCACGACGGTGTATTCATCCAGAGTGATCTTGAGGTCGCCTCCCTCGCCGGTGCTGCCGCAGGCCGCGAGCAGAACCACGAGAAGAAGGGCAGCGGGAAGAACGAGAATCCTCACGGGGCTCCTTTCGGGCTGAACGATGCGTGCCGGGCCGATTATAGCAGCCGGTTAGCTCAGGTTGCCCGTGCGCCGCGCGATTTCGTTGAGGCGCGCGATCCGCTTCTCCGTCGGCGGGTGCGAGGCGAAGAACGAAGCGAAGTCGATCTTGCCCAGCGGGTTGACGATGAACAGGTGCGAGACCGCCGGGTTGACCTCCATCGGCCGCACCTTGCTGTAGTCCTGCAGCTTCTGTAGCGCGCTCGCCAGCGACATCGGTGCGTGCGTGATCGCCGCACCGGTCGCGTCCGCGCCGAACTCGCGCTGACGGGAGATAGCGCCGCGGATCACCGCCGCGGCCATCGGCGCCAGGATGAGCATCGCCAGCATCATGATGAGGCCGCCCATCCCTCGCCGCCCGCCGAAGAAGATCGCGAAGCGCCCTGCGAACGCCAGGAACATGATCGCCGTGGCCACCGAGGCGACGATAGCGTTGACGAGGATGTCCTTGTTCTTGATGTGGCCCATCTCGTGCCCGAAGACCGCCAGCAACTCGCGGTCGTCCAGGATGCGCATGATGCCGGTCGTCGCGGCTACGGTCGCGTGCTTCTCGTTACGGCCGGTCGCGAAGGCGTTGGGCGAGTCGTTCTGCATGATGGCTACCTTGGGCTTCGGCATCCCGGCCATCGCGGCCGCCTCGTCGACGATCTTATGCAGCCTCGGCTCCTGCTCGGGCGTCACTTCTTTGGCACCCGTCATGCGCAGCGCCAGCTTGTCGGAGGACCAGTACGAGCCCACGTTCATCGCCAGCGCCAGAACCAGCGCGACGATGAGCCCAACCTGGCCGAAGGTGAAGAAGCCAAGCGCCAGGAACACACCGGAGAGCAGGATCAGGAGAAATACTGCCTTTAAGTTATTGATCACTCAGGTCACCTTTGGCGGAACGGAACTAACGTTCCCCCGTACTTCCAGCTTAATGCAACCGATTTGGCCTCACAAGGAGAGGGCTGATCCCCAAACAATCTTTCGTATGCGGCGGAGCGCATCCGCGACTCGTGGGCCATACCAGCAAACATCCTTGCCATCTACCAGATAGATACGAGATTCGTCGATCCCGGGGATCGCCTTCGCCACTTCCTTCACGTGCTTTCGGGTGAAGTGATACGGCTCGTCCGGCAGGAGGACTACGTCTGGCCGCTTCGCCGCGACGTCCGCCAGTTCGATCTCCGGGTAGCGTTCTTTGCTCTCTTCGTAGACGTTCTGCAGGCCGCAGGACGAGAGGAAGTCGTGTACGTAAGTGTCCGGGCCGATCGTCATCCACTTGTCGCGCCAGATGGGGCAGAAGACGCGTAGGGGCGTGCGGTCGCGGTCCGCGGCGCGGGACAGTGCGGCCTCCGCCTCAATCGCGGCTACCACCGGCGCCGCGGCGTCCTTCGCCTCCGTGATTTCGGCCAGCGTGCGCATCATCGCCGTGGCGTGGATGATCGTGCGCGGAAAGGTCACGAACACCGTCAACCCCTCCGCCGCTAGAGCCTCGATATCCGCCTTCTCGTTCTCCTCGGCGTTGGCGATCACCAGGTCGGGCTTCAGCTTTGCGACTGCCTCCACGTCGACGTTCTTCGTGCCACCGACCTTCGGCGCGTCCGCGACGCCGGCCGCTGGCTCGGTGCAGAACTTCGTGACACCGGCGATGCGCCTGCCAAGACCGAAGGCGAAGAACGCTTCCGTAATGCTCGGGACGAGCGAGACGATCCGCCGGGGCGGCCGTTCGATTTCAACCGACCGCCCCAGTGCGTCGGTCCAGTTCATACGCCGCGCCCGTTAGAAGGCAGGACTCTCGGCGAGAGTGACGACAGTGGCCTCGGTGTCTCCATCACGTATGTAGCTTACATCGACTGTCTCGCCGGGGCCGTGTTCCAGCAGCGCCTGGTACAGATCCGTGATGTTGTCGACGCTCAGATTCTCGATCTCGACGATGACGTCGCAGTCCCTGAAACCGCCATCGGCCGCCGGCGTGCCGGCCTGAACTTCTGTCACCAGGACTCCGGCGTCGGCGTCGACGCTGCAATTGTTGTCGTGTGCGCGGTTCACGGCCGCGGTGCCGATGCCGATGTAGCCGCGGTTCACGACACCCTCCGCGATCAGCTTGTCGACGACGGGCTTGGCCAGGTCAATCGAGACGGCGAGGCCGATACTCTCGGCGATGCCGCCCTGGCCGCGCAGCACGGCTGTAGTGATGCCGACGACGCGGCCGTCAGCCGTCACCAGCGGGCCGCCAGAGTTACCGGGGTTGATCGCCGCGTCCGTCTGGATCGCGTCGGCGATGAACACTGGCGTCTCGTTGACGAGTCGGTTAACGGCGCTCACCACGCCCTTGGTGACGGTCGGCCCGCCCACAAGGTTCAACGCGTTGCCCATCGTTATCACTTCCTGGCCGACGCGAAGCGAAGACGACGTGCCCAGCGGGACCGGCGTCAAATCCGGGGCGTCGATCTTCAGGACCGCGACGTCAGTGCGCGCGTCCCGGCCGATGATCTCGGCGTCGAGCACGCGGCCGTCGCTGAGCGTGATCTCGATCTCGTTCGCCGCCTGGCCGTTGTCGCCTGTGATGACGTGGTTGTTCGTCACGATGACGCCCGCCTCGTCGATGATGAAGCCAGTGCCGACCCCCTGCTGCGTTCTGACGTGAACGACGGAAGGCCGCAACTGCTCGACGAGCTCAACGGTGTTCTCGATCACTGGATCGGCCGTTGCCTGACTGGTGCTCGTGGCGGCAGGCGAGGACGAGCTATCGGACGGTGTACCGGAGGCGTCGCCGCCGCCGTCGTCGCTGGTGCAGGCGGCCGCCAGAACGCCCACCACCAGGATGAGAGCGGCCGCGGCCAGGAATCCTTTGCGTTTCACGGTACCTCCTATGGGACCGCCCCTCCAACGGTCGCACTCATCGTAGGCAGCCGAATATTAAGGAGGCATTAAGGCGCGCCCGTCGCCGTGTCCCTGTGCGCCCCGGTACGTTGTCTTAGAATGGAATCAAGGAAGGGGAATCTGCCCAAGTGACGCAAGACGTATCCCCAGACGAGGGGCTCTATGGCGACCTGAGCGACGAAGAGCTGATGCAGCGTCTCACCGTTCGAGACCTGGCTGCCTTCAGGACTTTGTACGCGCGCTATGGCAAGCTCGTGTACTCGGCGACCTACCGGGTATTGCGAGACTCGCACCTCGCTGAGGATATGGTGCAAGAAGTATTTCTGAGACTGTGGCGAAAGCCGGACAGCTACTCTTCGGCCCGCGGCCGGCTGACTACGTGGCTGACGTCCGTCTCGCGCAATCGTGCCGTGGACGAAGTGCGGTCGCGGAACCGCCGCTATCGCCACGAGACCGCCTCGCCCGAGGAGGCCGAGCGAGAGCTGGCGGCGCCTGAAATCGATGACCCGGGGCTGACCGCCGAGCTGTCTGACCAGCGGCGGATCATCGTCGCCGCGCTCTCGAAGCTCCCAGACGAGCAGCGGAGGACCATCGAACTCGCCTACTTCGGCGGCTACACACAGCAGGAGATCGCCCAGATGCTGGAACAGCCGCTGGGCACCGTGAAGACGCGGATCAGGCTTGGCATGCAGAAGCTGCGCGTAGCACTGACACCCGAGCTGAGGCTGGAGCAGAGCTAATGGACTGCTCCGAAGTCCGCGACATCATCGATGCCTACGCCCTCCGCGCTGGCGCTCCTGATGAGGCCGCCCGGATCGAAGCTCACGTCGCGGAGTGCGTCCGCTGCTGGGATGAGCTGGGCAAGGCTCAACGCACGGCCGCCCTGCTCGCGCTCTCTTCTCCGATGAAGGACGTCCCGGAAGGATTGGAAGAACGCATTATGAACATCGCCCGCCAGGAAGCGGCGGAGGATGAGCGTTCCGGGCGCCGGCAACCGGTCTTGAAGCGCCTGCGCCTCTCGTGGGCATCGGCCGCCGCCGGACTGGGCGTCGCCAGCATCGCCGCGATCGCGTTTGCGGGCGTCCTGCAGGCTCAGGTCAACGACCTGCGCTCCGAAAACGACCGGATCGAATCCCAGATGAGCGGCGCAAACCAGGAGCTTGCGCGGCAGGTCCGCGACATGACCGACGTCGTCGAAGTACAGGGCGGCATGCTCACGACGCTTACGACTGGCGACGGGCAGAGCGTGGAGATGAAGCCCAACGGTCAGGCCCAGGCTTCGGTCTGGTACGGCTGGAGCTTGGACGGGCGCGACGGCTGGGTGATCTGCGGGAACGTCGCAGATGCCCCCGATGGCATGGTCTACCAGGTGTGGTTCAGGGAAGACACCGTGAACGTTCCGGCAGTCGCGTTTACTCCCGAGGGCGGCGACTGTTGGCTGCCCGTCGACCTGACGACGCTGCCGCTGGCGCCGACCGGCGTCGGCCTCAGCCTCGAAAAGTCGGGCGTTACGTCCGACGGCCCGACCCGCTGGCTCGACTACGCGCACTTCCCGGCCGGGAACTAGCGCACTTCGCTCCGACGCTTGACTTGGCGCTCCGCGGGCACTGATACTTAATCTCACCTGAGACGAAGTATCATGTCCGACCTGCAACAGATCTCACTCGAACTCGAAGCGCGCGGCTATCGCGTCACGCCCTCGCGACGCGCCGTCATCGCCGCCATCCTGGCCCGCAAGAACCACTTCGCCGCCGAGGAGCTGGCGAAGCGCTGTCGCGGCGCCGGCCGCGCCACGGTCTTCCGCACGATCCGCCTCCTGAGCGATCTCGGCGTCGTCTGCCGCGTCCTGCTGGACGACGGCAGTCCGCGCTACCTCGTCTCGCGAAGCGGCCACCACCATCACCTTGTCTGCACCGACTGCGGCGCCGTACGGGACCTCGACCAGTGCGCTGTCTCCGGCGCTCTCCGCGAAGTCGCCGACGCCTCCGGCTACGAGATCGAAGGGCACTGGCTCGAGCTGTACGGCCGTTGCGCCGCCTGCCGGGCGAGGACGGCGGTCCCGGCGTGACCCGCGCCCTTCCCTGGCGGGCGCTCGCGCTCTTCCTCATCGTCGCCGGCGCCGCCCTCGCGGCCGGCTGCGGCGACGACGCTGATGACGCCTCCACCGAGATCAACGTCGTGACGACGCTGCCGCTGTTCGCCGACATCGTCTCGAACGTCGGTGGTGAGCGCGCCGCCGCTGACTCGCTGCTGCCGCCGGGCGCAGACCCGCACACCTTCGAGCCGTCTCCCAGCGACGTGCGAAAGATCGCCGAGGCCGACGTCATCTTTGCCAACGGCCTCGGCCTCGAACCGTCAGTCCTGCGCGTGATCGGCGCCAACATCTCCTCCGACGCCGTTCTCGTCGAGCTCGCCGAAGCGGCGATCAGCGCCGGTGTGTCCACCATTCCGACGACTGGACCGGGGGGCCCGGACCCGCACCTCTGGATGGACCCCCGGATCGGACGCGAGTACGCCGCTATCGTCCGCGACACGCTGACCCTCGCCGATCCCGGTGGCGCCGAGGCCTACAGCGCCAGCTACGAAACGTACGCCGCGACGCTGGACGACACGGCACAGAACATGCGCGACGCTACCGCCGGTGTCCCGCCGGCTGACCGCCTGATCATCGCCACGCACGACGCCTTCGGCTACCTGGCGCGCGCGGTTGACTTCGAAGTCGCCGGTTTCGTCGTGCCGGGCCCCGGCCAGGACGCCAGCCCGGCGGAAATCGCCGACCTCATCACGACGATCGAAGACCTCGGTATCCCGGCCGTCTTCACGGAGCCGCAGACGTCCCTGGAGACGCGGACGTTGGAGCAGATCGCCTCCGACGCGGGCGCCGAGGTCTGCCAGCTGTACAGCGATGCGCTGGATGACACCGTCCGGACGTACGTCGAGCTGCTCCGCTTCGACGCCGAAGAGCTGGCGCGTTGCCTCGGAGGCAGCGGTGGCTGAGCAGGCAGACAGCCCCACGGCCTGGGCGCTGGACGTCCGCGGCGTCTCGGCCGGCTACGATGCTGACAAAGCGTTGGACGGCGTCACGTTCCGCATCGAGCCGGGATGTCTCGCCGGGCTCGTCGGTCCCAACGGCGCCGGCAAGTCGACGCTGATCAAGATCATCCTCGGCATGCTCAAGCCGTGGTCGGGCGAGGTATCCGTCTTCGGACGGGCCGGCAGGCCGCGAGCAGGCCTCGTTAGCTACACCCCGCAGGTCGACCTCGTCGACTGGGAGTTTCCGGTGACGGTCCGCGACGTCGTCCTGATGGGGCGGTACGGTAAGCTCGGCCTCGTCCGGCGCCCCGGCGCCCGCGACCGCGAGATCGCGGCGTCCGCCCTCGAACGGGTGCGTCTCACGGAGATGGCAAGCCGCCAGATCGGCGAACTCTCCGGCGGCGAGCGGCGACGGGCGCTGATCGCGCGGGCGCTGACGCAGCAGGGCGATCTGATGCTCCTGGACGAACCGTTCGCCGGCCTTGATGCCGTGGCGCAACACGACCTGATCAGCCTCTTCCAGAGCCTGGTGGAGGAGGGTAAGACGCTCTTCATCGCAACTCACGATCTCTCCTGTGTGGACGAGGACTTCGACCACGCGGTGCTGCTCAACAAGCACGTGATCGCCTTCGGCCGTCCCGCCGACGTCTTCACGCCCGAGTATCTGAACGAGGCCTACGAGCGGCACCTGATGGTCGTGCGCTCGGACCAGTCGACCTATATCGGGATCTAGGGCATGGACGAGATCGTCGACTTCTTCCGCGAGCCCTGGACGTTCGAGTTCATGCGGCGCGGCCTCCTCGCCGCCGCGATCGTCAGCGCCGTGGCGGCGGTCGTCGGTTCGCTGGTCATCCTGAAGGGGATGGCGTTCATCGGCGACGCGCTTCCGCACGCCAGCTTCGGCGGTGTCGCGGTCGCCTTCGCGATGGGTGAGAACCTCTACATCGGCGGGGGCATCGCGGCGCTGGTGACGGCGCTGGCGATCGGCTACATCAGCCGTCGCGGCGTTATCCGCAACGACACGGCGATCGGCATCATCTTCGTCGGCGCCTTCGCGCTCGGCATCCTCATCGTCTCGCGGCAGGACAACTACACCGGTGACCTCTTCTCGTTCGTCTTCGGCAACGTGCTAGCCGTCAGCTGGAACGACGTCTGGCTGACGGCGGCCGTCGCGGCAGTCGTCCTCCTCGTCGTCTTGCTCTTCTACAAGGAGCTGCTGTTCAACGCTTTCGACCCCACGATGGCAGAGGCGTCTGGCCTTCCCGTCGCCTGGATCGAGTACGGCCTGCTGGCGCTGCTGGCGCTCGTTACCGTGATCGCTCTGCAGACGGTGGGTATCGTGCTCGTCGTCGCGCTTCTCGTGACGCCCGCTGCGACCGCCCAGCTGCTGACGCGCCGCCTTTCGACGATGATGCTTGTCGGTGGCGCCATCGGCGTCGCCTCGTCCGTCGTTGGGCTCTACGTCGCCTGGCACGCTGACGTTTCCGCCAGCGCGGCGATCGTCCTCACCGCCACGGGCGCGTTCATCGCCGCGTTCCTCTTCGCGCCGGGGCGGGGCGCTGTCTGGCGCGGCGGCGCCGGCGGGTCGTAGTAGACTGGGCGCGTGTTCAAGGACATCGAAGGTTACCTGCGCTACTATCGCGGCCTGCACAAGCGGACCCTGCGGGACGTCGGCGCGCTGCCACCGGAGGCCGAGTCCTACAGGCCGGAGACGGGCGAGGGAGAGAACGCCTGGAGCATCGGCGAGGTCGTCCGCCACATGTCCGGCTCCCGCCTCTACTTCTCCCGTGCCTATCGTGACGAAGGCTGGTACTTCGGCGACTCGATCCGCGAGTGCGAGTCGCAGGACGATTGGCTACCGGCGCTGGAGGAAAGCTTCGAGCTGTTCACGGGCCGTCTCGAAGGGACGCCCGCCGAGTGGCTCGATCGCAAGATCCAGATGATCGACACCGACGGGACGCTGTCCGGTTGGAGACTCCTCATGATGTGCCTCGAGCACGAGGTACATCACCGCTCGCAGCTCGACACGTACGCCGGTCTGCGCGGCTGGGAGGTGCCGCAAATCTACGGCCGCTCGGCCGAACAGGTCGGCCTCCAGCGTGAACGCCAGCAGAACTTACACGACGCCAGGTGAGGAGTCAGAGATGATCGTAACCACCACTCACGGAGTAGAGGGCAGGCCCGTCAGCGAGTACCTCGGCATCGTCGTCGGCGAGAGTATCATCGCCACCAACATCATTCGCGACATCGGCGCGACGCTGCGGGACGTCGTCGGTGGTCGCTCAGGAGCCTACGAGAAGAAGATGATCGAGGCCCGCGAGATCGCTGTTCGCGAGATGGAGGAGCTGGCCCAGGAGAAAGGCGCAGACGCGGTCGTCGGCGTTGATATCGACTACGAAACCGTCGGCAACAACATGATGATGGTCTCGGCCTCCGGCACCGCCGTCAAGCTCGGCTAAGAGCCCGCTACCCGCCGCAGTCTCTCACAGCGCTCAGCCCGGCTTCTCAGCCCGTAGGGCAGCGCCGTCTTGACAGCGTGTGCTGGGCGGCATAAGACGGACTTGTCAGTACACCACAGAGCAAGTCCATGCCTGAACAGACTACAGTGGCCCAGATTCGCGAACAGATCGTTGATGCGGCTATGGCATGCTTCACAGAGCGCGGATACGACCGAACGTCCGTTGATGACATCGCCGCCCGGTCAGGTCTCTCCCCGTCCGAGATCCACGATCATTTCGCGGACAAGGCCGAGATACGCCTGGCGGTGTCCAGCTTCATGTCGGAACTCCTCTCGGGATGGATGGCGTCGGCCTGAGGCCGGCCTCGCGCAGTCGTTCTCGGTCGGGTCGCTATTGTGGCTTCATCTCGCTGGAGTGGCCGGGGAACATGCGCGCCTCCGGGTCGATCTTCTGCTTGGCGGCGTTGGAGGCGATGGCTGCCTGCCCCAACCCCGTTACGATCAGGTTCAGCGGCACGCTGCCTTCGACGGCGGCGATGTCGCCGGCCGCGTAGACGCCCGGCAGGTTCGTCTCCATGAAGACGTCCGTGCGGATGTGCCGCTTGTCCACCATCTCGAGGCCCCAGTTGGCGATTGGGCCCAGCGACGCCTTGAAGCCGATGTTGATGAGCACGATATCGACGTCCAGCGTCCTTTCCTCGTTCGTGCGGTTCTCGTAGATCGTCGCCGTCTCAATGGCGTCGTCGCCGTCGATGCGCTTCAGTTCCCAGAACGTGTTGATTGGGATATCGGTCGCACGCAGCTCCGCCAGGTTGGCCTCGAGTGCGCGGAACCCGTCGCGGCGGTGGACGATCGTGATGCTGGCGGCCGAGTCCTTCAGGTTCAGCGCCCAGTCGACCGCTGTGTCGCCGCCGCCGATGATCAGGATCCGCTTGTCACGCAACGCCTGCTTATCCTCGACAAAGTAGTAGACGCCGTCGTTCAAGTACTTCTCGACGCCTGGCCGGTCCAGACGGTTGGGCTCGAACGCGCCGATGCCGGTGGAAAGAAGCACCGTGCGCGAGAGGTGTGCGTTCGAGGCTCCTCCGAGGCGCCAGACCTCCTCGCCGCGCACGTCCTGGCGGGTCAGCGTCTCCACGCATTCGTCAAAGACGTAAGTCGGCTCGAAGAACCGGCTCTGTTCGACCAGGAGCTTGACGAGGTCTTTCGCCAGCACCCCGGGGTGGCCGGGCACGTCGTAGATGAGCTTCTCGGGGTAGAGGACCGCCAGTTGGCCGCCGGCCTCGGGCAGCGCCTCGACGATCTTCGTCTTCATGCCGCGCATCCCCGCGTAGAAGGCCGCGAAGAGGCCGGTTGGGCCGGCTCCAATGATCGTAATGTCGTAGACGTTGTCGTCGTCAGCCATCCCTGTCCCCTTCTCTCATCGGATCGGTCCGGCCCTATCGTACCGATATGACGCGCTTGAGTCTGCCTTGCCGGATTCCCGCGCCGCTGTTACCTTCCGGGCGTGGACCCGATCGACAAGCTCCGCGAGATCTGCATGCAGTTCCCGGAGGCCCACGAGAAGGCGTTCGGCGGCCACGATCCGCCTGCCTTCCGCGTCCGCGACAAGATGTTCGCGATGGTGTCGACGGGCGACGGCCACGTCTCCGTCTGGATGAAGGCGGGACCCGGCGCGCAGGACGTGCTCGTCGGCGGCGACCCGGAGCGCTTCTTCGTCCCGCCCTACGTGGGCAAGAACGGCTGGATCGGCGTCCGCCTCGACGCCGGCGGCCTGCAGTGGGGAATGATCGAGGACCTCGTGAGCGACAGCTACCGCATGACGGCGCCGAAGCGGCTGCTCAAGCTGCTCGACGAGGCCGGGATCTAGATGGTGTCCATGTATTCGGCGATCGCGTCCAGGTGCACTCCCTTGACCGCGATCTCCGGCGCGTAGACGATCTCGTCCGCCGCCCAGACGAGCGTTGGCTTGCCCTCCCGCGTGACGCCGGTGACGTCGCCCAGCACTTTCATGATGTTGTCACTGATGCGCAGCGTGTTCGGCATGATCGGCTCGGCCAGGCGTCCGTCCTTGATCACGTACGAATCAGCGATCACCGTGCCGGTGAAGTCGCCTGCTCGCAGGCCGTTCACCGGATACGTGTACCAGAGCCGCCCAATGTAGATCCCGTTGCCGGCGAGCCGGCAGATCGACTCCGTATCCGGGACGTCGCCCGGGATCAGGATGTTCGTCGCGTGGGCGCCGGGCTGCGTGTCGAAGTGGCGGCCGCCGCCCGTGCTGTAGCGGAAGCCGTTCCGCGGCGCGAAGGCTGCGGGCCAGTCTTTCGGGTCGGCGCCCAGCTTCGCCTTCGCGTCCGGGTCGTTCTGGATGCGCTGCGACTCGTACCAGTTCGAGAGCAGCCCCACGAGCTTGCCGTCCTTGACCAGCTCCGTGCGGCCCGTCGGCAGCCCCTCGCACGTGATCCCCTTCGAGCCCACGAGCCCGGCCGCGGCGCCGTCGTCGATGATCGAGAGCTTCGGCGAGGCGACCTGTCCCCCCAGCTTGCCCATGAACGGCGATGCCGCGGCGTAGAAGACGCCCGTGTCCAGCCCCGGCATCACGATGTGGTGGAGGATCTCCATCACCGCCTCGCGTCCGAAGACGACGTTGTAGTCGCCCGTCGGCAGCCGCACGCCGCCGATTCCGGCGATCGCGTTCTGCGCCGCTTCCTTGCCGGCCTCGTCGGTGAAGTCGGCCAGCCGCGTCGCCGCCGCGTAGCCGCTGCCCTTCGCCTTCTCGCGCTCCACCATGGAGGTGATGAACGACATCACCATCGTCGTCTCGTCCGTCTGCGCCTCGGGCATCGCCGTCGAAACGGTGGCGATGCGCTCGCCGATCAGCGTCACGTCGCCGCCGACGATCAGGCCCAGCTCAGGCAGCTTCTCCGGCATGTCGACCAGCGTCGAGAGCGTCTCGGACTTCTCGAACACGCGCAGCGCCCCGTTGACGACCGTCCAGCCGGCGTCCGGCAGCGCGTCGTCCTTCACGTCCATGATCGCCGGGTCGTGGTAGTCCGTGAGTGTGCGCTTCTCGCCGGTCGGCCGCGGCAGCGACTTGAACTCAGGGTCGTCGGAGGCGCCGCGGCGGGCCTTCTCCAGCGCCGCGCGCACGCCGTCCGGGGTGATGTCGCTCGCCTCGGACCCGAAGCCGATCTTGCGCCGGCCGCCCTCGCGGAACACCGCCTGCACGCCGATCCCGAAGCTGACAACGGACTTCGGCTCCTCGACGCCGTTCGACGGGATGTGCGAGGTGTAGTTGAGCCGCGCCAGCAGCAGGTTGTTCGCCGACGCAAACACCTCCGCCTCCTCGATGTCGTCCTCGCCGCTCAGCAGCGCCAGCCCTTCCTCGGCCGCCTTCTTCAGCTCATTCAGTGGGATCATGCGGGTTCTCCTGTCCGGTTCGTTACATCCGTTCGCCCTGAGCGTAGTCGAAGGGTTTCGTCCGCATCGCCCCTAATCGGTTTTTTCGCGGCTCCTGGCCAGAAGACGGACGCGATCCCAGTTCCCCATTATCATTGCTTCCTTCTTCGCCCTTGACCAGCCTTTGAGCTGCCGCTCGGCGGCAAGCGCCTCCTGTCGTGTCGGAAACTCCTCTGAGAAGACCAGCCGGACTGGCCTGCGGCCTTGAGTGTATCCGCTGACCTCGCCCGCGCGGTGCTGGGCCAGTCTACTCTCCAGGTCGTCCGTATGCCCAACGTAGTACGAGTAGTCTACGCAGCGGAGAATGTAGACGTAGAAGCTCATGTCTTGGCCCGCCGAGTCTGACGAAGCTCTTCGACAAGCTCAGAGCGAACGGCACGGGCGCTCATCGCGGCATCGCCTCCGCGCCGCCGCCGACTGTGATCACGCAGCCGCTCGTGTAGGCCGAGGCGTCCGACGCCAGCCAGACCGCCGCGTCTGCGACGGCCTCCGGCGGCACCGTCGCCGTGCGGAAGATGCTGCGCTCGGCGTAGCGGGCCAGCGTCGCTTCCTCCGTCTCGCCGCGGCTCTCGGCGCGCTCCTTGACGAGCGAGCGGAAGAGCGGAGTGTCGATCGCGTCGGCGTTGATGTAGTTCGCCGTGATTCCGTGGCGGCCCAGCTCGTTCGCGGCGTTGCGCGCGTAGTGCACGAGCGCCGCCTTCGCTGCACCGTAGGCCGCAGCGCCCTCGCCCGGCGCGAACGCCGCCTTCGAGGCGTTGTAGATCAGCCGCCCGCCCAGGCCTGTCCTGAACCCGGCGCCAGCCGGAGTCGGAGTGGCTTGCGCGAGCATCACCTGCGAGGCGGCGCGTGTGGCGGCGACCGCGCCCTCATAGTGCACGCTCAGCTGCGCCCGCACCTCCTCGTCCGCCATCTCCGCGACCGGATGTAGCCCCGGCGCTACTCCCGGCGAGTAGAACAGCACGTCGAGCCCGCCGAAGCGCAGGACAGCCTCGCGGACGGCGTTCTCCATCGCCGCCGGATCCGCGGCGTCGGCGACGACCGCGTGCGCTCGCTCCTCAGACGTCTCGTTGATCTCGTCCGCGGCGCTCTCCGCGCCTTCGAGGTCGAGGTCGGCGAGCGTCACGTGCGCGCCCTCGGCCGCGAAGCGGATCGCCGTCGCCCGGCCGATGCCGCTCGCCGCGCCGACCACCAGCGCGACCTTCGCGTCCAGCGGCTTCGTTGCCTTGAGGCCGGTCGCGATCTTGCGCCTCTCCAGCGGCCAGTACTCCATCTCGCAGGCGTCGGCGTCCGATAGCGACTGGAACGCCTCGACCGCCTCTGCACCGGCCATCGCCCGCAGCGTCGCCCTGTAGCACGTCGCCGCGACGAGCGCACTGCGCCGGTCCTTCCCCGCGAAGAACGCTCCGACGCCCGGCGCCGCGATCACCTTCAGCCAGTCCGGGATCGCCTCGTCCTGCCCATTCGCGGCCAGGTAGCGTTCGTACTCCGCCCGGAAGTCGTGGAAGGCACTGGTGATTTCAGAGGGTCGGGCTTCAGCCCGACCGGCCTCCGCCGGAAGCACCAGCGGCCGCCGCCCGGCGCGCATGATGTGCTCCGGCGTCATCACGCCGCGCGCCGCCAGCTCCGCGAACCGCTCCGACGAGACCGCCTCCAGCACTTCCGGCGAATCGTCGAAGGCCAGCACCGTGCGCCAGGAGCCGGTGCGCTGCAGCTCGCCGCGGATGATTGGGGCGAGGCGCGCGGCGGCGTCACGGCGTCCCGCGTCGTCGAGCGCGGGCCCAGCGCCGCCGAACGAGCGCTTGTCGCGCCCCGCCAGGTACTCCTCAGCGCGGCGGATGATCGATAGCAGGTTCGCGTAGCAGCCCTTCGCTGTGTCGCCCCACGTTGTCAGGCCGTGCTTCTCCATCACCAGGCCCGTCGCGCCCTTCGGGGGGCCGCCGGCGTAGCGTTCGGCCATGCCCGTCGCCAGCGGGAAGCCCGGGCGCAGGTACTCGAGGAACGCGACGTCCGCGCCGTAAACGCGCTCGACGTTCTCGCGCGCCGACGGCGTATCGCTGAGAGAGAGCGTGGCGACGTCGTGCGTGTGGGCGACGAAGCGCTGCGGGATGATCGAGTGCAGCGGCGTCTCGACGCTGGGCACCGGGTCGCGGTCCGCGAAGAGCATGCAGGCGCGCATGACCGCCATCATCTCTTCGTCCGAGACCGTCTCGCGTAGGGGCGACCGGCGGTCGCCCGAAACGGCGGTGGCGGTGCGGAGGGCCGTTGCTAGGCGGTCGCTGGAAAGGTGCGTGAACCCGGCCGCCGTGATCGTGCGCAGGTCCGTGCCGCTGCCTTTGACCGCCAGCGCCTCCACCCGCTCGCCGAAGACGTCGTCCTCCGCCAGCTTGACGGACGTGTTGCCGCCGCCCGGCTGTACCAGGTCGACGTCGGCGCCGATCAGGTTCGAGAGGTAGACGACCTGCGAGATATCGTCCGGGCCGGCGTCATCGTCGCGCCAGAGGTCCTTCATGCGACCCACCAGACGGTGTGCGCGTCGCCCTTCGCCAATGTCATCCTGAGCGGCAAGTCCGCCGCCAGGCGGACGCGAGCGAAGGATCTAGCGCCCCGATCCTGCAGTCCGTTCCGCAGATTCTTCGGTCGCTCCGTCCGCTGCTGGCGGACTCCGCTCCTCAGAATGACAGGGATCATCGCCCCGTGAGGCGCGCGCGGGAGCGCATCGTTGGGCCGCCGTTGGACATGCGCTTCGTCTGCATCGGCTGGCCCTTCCCGCAGTTGGGGATCGAGAACAGCTGAAAGTCGTCGCCCACAGCGTCGACGTTGAGGAAGAAGTCGCGCGTGTCGCTCATCAGGCCGCCGTCGCGGAACATCTCGCCGATCTCGCCGTTCTCGATCTTGTACACCTTCATCGCCGTGATGCGGAAGTTCTCCCGCGACTCGGCGATCGAGGGGATGCGGTGGCCGACGACGTAGTAACCGTCGGCCACGTCGCGGATGATGTCGTGGTGGTCGCTGTCGCCGGGCGAGAAGGCGGTGTTCGACATGCGGATCAGCGGCACGAGTGAGGCGTCCGTCGCCTTGTAGTGGCCGTTCGGCTCGGCGCCGACGATCCCCGCCGTCTGGCGGCTGTTCGAGAAGCCGTTGAAGATGCCCTTGTCGAGGTGATATACGCGGCGTGCCGGCGTACCTTCGTCGTCGTACATGTAGTGGCCGAAGCCGTCGATAGTCGGGTCGCTGAACGCTGTCACGAGGTCCGACCCGACACGCTTGCCGAGCTGGTTCTCCTTCATGTCGCGCAGGAGCCAGGAGCGCCCGGCGTAGCCGGTCTCGAACTTGAGCGCGCGGTCCAGCTCCGTCGGGTGGCCGACGACCTCGTGGCAGAGCAGCGCGTTGTAGTGCGGGTCGGTGACGACGACGACGTCTTTGTCCGTCGCCTTGAGCGGCTTGCAGGCGCAGAGGGTGACGGCGTCGCGCGCAAGCTCCAGCGAGAAGTCCATCAGGTGCTGGAACTGGATGAACTCCTCGTCGACGCCGTGCGTGATCACCTCCCAGCCGCGCTGGTGGCCGGTGTAGTCGTAAAGCTCCTGGTGCCCTTCGTCGCCCTGCGCGATGACGAACGTCGTCCCCTGCGAGACCGCGAAGGACTGCTGGATGTTCGCGCCCTCGCTGCTCGCGAAGAGATGGCGCTCTAGCTGCGTGAACGCCGAGACGTAGTTGTAGGCGACAGCGGAGTCCAGGTCCCGCACGCGCGTCGAGACGTCGCGCACGTACTCTACAGCGTCCTCAAGAGGCACGTCCCGTGGGTCGATCTCGGCCTGGAAGGGCGTCTCGTCCTGCCGCACGTCGACGGGCGCTAGATCGAGGTCGTACAGCGAGGAGCCGAGAGCGCCGTAGCGCGAACGCGCCGCGTCCTTGCCGCGGGCGTTGGCGACGGCCCGGCCGTAGGCGCTGTCCAGCGCGTCGCGCAGCCGCTCCTGCAGGCGGGGCAGGTCGGCCGTGCCGACGATCTCGCCGACGTATCCGGGCGCGGCGACGTGCTGTCCGGCCAGCACGCGGACGCCGAACGAAAAGCCGTAGTCCTCGGTGCTGAACTTGTCCATCCCGTTCTCGGCGACCGCTACCTTGCCCTCGCTGACCTCGATGCGCACGTCGGCGTAGCGGCAGAAGCGCTTGCTCTTCGGGTACGACGAGACGAGGTCGAATACGGCGTCGCGGATGCCGGGGATGACGTCGATGCTAACTTTCTCGGGCACGTGTTGCCTCCGTCTGGCGGGTGAGGGCGGGCGTCGTCTGCCCACGGGGCGGGCACGAGCGAAATTGTAAGCGGGCGCGGCTGGCCGGTCTAGTTGCCGCTGACGAGCGATTGCCACTCGTCGACTCGAAGCGGGTCGAGGCGAGTGATGCCTTCGATGCGGTCGAAGTCGCGGTCCGCCGTCACTATGTGTTTGGCGCCGACGCGGTGCATGATGGCGATATGGATGAGATCGCGGGCTTCGAGCTTCGGGTATGACAGAGCAAGCGATCCTGCGTATTGTGTGTCCACGACCGTCATATCGGCGACGCGCAGCTCCATCAGATTGAAGACCAAATCAACGTATGGCTTCATCTCGCGCCAGCGCCCCTGGGATGTGTACCTGTGGAGGACTTCCTGTGTAACTTCGGCGTTGGTGAAGAAGTCATCGCATGTCGCCGCTAGATCTAGGACTTGCTTCGAGGGCATCTTGAGCGTGTGCTCACGGCCCAGGACATACAAAAAGACGTTGGTGTCAAGGAAGATCGGACTTGTCATGGCCGGCAAGGATCTGGCGCTTTAGTTCATCCGGATCGGGCACATCTTCGATGTTCGCTTCAGACATACGCTTCACGATGTCCAGACGTTTCTGGATCATCATCTTCTCGTGAGCCTCATCGATCGCCCGGCGCAGCGCGTCGGATGCGGTCGTGCCGTACCGCTCCCGCAGTTCGGCGATCTTGCGCTTGTGCTCTTCGTCGACCCGAAGCTCAATTCGCTCGTACTTCATGCCGTACGCTATTGTACGGCACATTCACCCCGTACGCTAGTTGCCGGGCAGGGCTGTCTCGCCCATCAGGTAGCGGTCGATGCCGCGCGCCGCCGTGCGCCCTTCCTGGATCGCCCAGACGATGAGCGACTGGCCGCGCGTCATGTCGCCGGCCGTGAAGACGCCGGGCACGCTGGTCATCTTCTCGCGGTCACAGACAACGTTGCCACGGTCGTTCAGATCGACTCCAAGCTGGTCGAGCATGTAGCGCTCCGGGCCCAGGAAGCCCATCGCCAGCAGTAGCAGGTCGACGCGCTCCTCGAACTCCGTGTCCGGGAGCTCCTTCATCACCATACGGCCGTCCTCGCGCGCGAACTCGACGTGGTTGCCGTGGAGTCTCTGCAGGACGCCGTTCTCGCCCGAGAGGCGCGTCGTCTGCACGGAGTACTCGCGCTCGCCGCCTTCTTCGTGCGCCGAGGTCACGCGATAAGTGTTCGGGTATGTCGGCCACGGGGCGTCGGTCGGGCGGTGCTCCGGCGGGCGCGGCAGGATCTCCATCTGGATCACGGACTTCGCGCCCTGGCGGTGCGCCGTCCCCAGACAGTCCGCGCCTGTGTCGCCGCCGCCGAGGATGATCACGCGCTTGCCCTTCGCCGAGACGAACTGCGCCTCCGGTATTTCGTCGCCGGCGTTGCGCTTGTTCTGCAGCGGCAGGAAGTCCATCGCGAAGTACGTGCCCGTCAGCTCGCGTCCCGGCACCTGCAGATCGCGCGGGTGCGTCGCGCCGCCGGTCAGGCAGAGCGCGGCGTACTCCTTGCGCAGCTCTGCCGCGTCAATGTCCACCCCGACGTTCGAGTTAGGGCGGAACTCGACGCCTTCGGCTTCCATCTGCTCCACGCGCCGGTCGATGACCCACTTCTCCATCTTGAAGTCCGGGATCCCGTATCGCAGAAGCCCGCCGATCCGTGAGTCGCGCTCGAACACGGACACAGCGTGGCCGGCGCGGGCGAGCTGCTGAGCCGCCGCCAGGCCCGCGGGCCCGGAACCGATGACGGCGACGCGCTTGCCCGTGAGGCGCTCCGGGGGTTCCGGCTTGATCCAACCTTCCTCGCGGGCGTGCTCGATGATCTCCAGCTCGATCTGCTTGATCGTCACGGCGTCGTCGTTGATCGCCAGCACGCTGGCCGATTCGCAGGGCGCCGGGCAGAGGCGACCGGTGAACTCCGGGAAGTTGTTTGTCGCGTGCAGACGGTCGATCGCCTCGTGCCAGAGGTCGCGGTAAGCGAGGTCGTTCCAGTCCGGAATGATGTTGCCCAGCGGGCAGCCCTGGTGGCAGAACGGGATGCCGCAGTCCATGCAGCGCGCGGCCTGCTTCTGCAGGTGCGAAGGCGGGAAGTCCTTGTAGACCTCCAGCCAGTCGTGCAGGCGCTTCTTCACGGGGCGCCTCTTCGGCACCTCCCGCGCGAACTCCATGAAGCCGGTAGGCTTACCCACGAGCGCTCTTCTTCGCCCTGGCCTTCGCCGTAGCGGCCTTCCGCGGGCGGCCGTTTTTGCCGTTCCCGCCGTTGTTGCGCTTCGCCGCGGCCTTCACCTTGCGTGTCTCCTTCAGCTGCTCCTGGAGAACGCGCTTGTAGTCTTTCGGCATCACCTTCACGAACTTCTTCGCTATCTTCGGCCAGTCCTCCAGCACCCACTCGGCGACGGTGCTGCCCGTGTCCTTGCGGTGGCGCTCCAGCAGACCGCGCACCAGGTCCAGGTCCTCGTCGTCGTCCAGCTTTTCGAGATCCACCATCTCCTGGTTGCAGCGGACGTGGAAGTCGCCGTCGGGGTCGTAAACGTAAGCGATGCCGCCGCTCATGCCGGCGGCGAAGTTGCGGCCCGTGTGTCCGATGATGACAACGCGGCCGCCGGTCATGTACTCGCAGCCGTGGTCGCCCACGCCCTCGATCACCGCCATCGCGCCCGAGTTGCGGACGCAGAAGCGCTCGCCGGCGACGCCGCGCGCGAAGAGCATGCCGCTGGTCGCGCCGTACAGCGCCACGTTGCCGATGAGGATGTTCTCTTCGGGCACGAACGTCGAGGCCTTCGGCGGGTAGATGATCAGCTTGCCGCCGGAGAGCCCCTTGCCCGTGTAGTCGTTGGAGTCGCCCTCCAGGAACATCGTGATGCCGCGCGGGACGAAGGCGCCGAAGCTCTGGCCGGCCGAGCCGTTGAAGCGGATCGTGATCGTGTCGTCCGGCAGACCGTCGATTCCGTACTTGCGGGACAGCTCGCTGCCCAGGATCGTGCCGACCGTCCGGTTCACGTTGCGGATGGGCATCTCGATCTCGACCTTCTTCTTCTTGTTGAGCGCCGGCTTCGCGAGCGGCAGCAGATCCTGGTCCAGCGCCTTGTCCAGACCATGGTCCTGGTCCGTGATGCGGCGGGTGGCGACGTCAGGGCCGACATCGGGCCGGTAGAAGATCGCCGAGAAGTCGAGGCCGCGCGCCTTGTAGTGCTCAATCGCGCGGCGCATGTCCAGCAGGTCGCTGCGGCCGATGACCTCGTCGACGCTGCGGTACCCCATCGCCGCCAGGTACTCGCGAATCTCCCCGGCGACGAAGCGGAAGAAGTTGACGACGTGCTCCGCCTGGCCCGTGAACTTCTCGCGCAGCTGCGGGTTCTGCGTGGCGATGCCGACGGGGCAGGTGTCCATGTGGCAGACGCGCATCATGATGCAGCCCATCACGACGAGCGGCGCCGTCGCGAACCCGTACTCCTCCGCCCCAAGCAGCGCCGCGATGATCGCGTCGCGTCCCGTCTTCATCTGGCCGTCCGTCTGGACGACGATGCGGTCGCGCAGGTTGTTGAGGACGAGCGTCTGCTGTGTCTCCGCAAGGCCCAGCTCCCAGGGGATGCCGGCGTGCTTGATGGACGTTAGCGGGCTGGCGCCGGTGCCGCCGTCGTGGCCGCTGATGAGCACGACGTCGGACTTCGCCTTGGCGACCCCCGCGGCGACGGTGCCCACGCCGACTTCGGCGACGAGCTTGACGCTGATACGGGCCAGTGGGTTCGAGTTCTTGAGGTCGTGGATCAGCTGCGCCAGGTCCTCGATGGAGTAGATGTCGTGGTGCGGCGGCGGGCTGATGAGACCGACGCCGGGTGTTGAGTAGCGCACGCCGGCGATCCAGGGCCAGACTTTGTGGCCCGGCAGCTGTCCGCCCTCACCGGGCTTCGCGCCCTGTGCCATCTTGATCTGCAACTCGTCGGCGTTCACGAGGTACTCGCTCGTCACGCCGAAGCGCCCGGACGCCACCTGCTTGATCGCGCTGCGGCGCCGGTCGCCGTTCTTGTCCGGCGTAAACCGGCGGCGGTCTTCGCCTCCTTCGCCCGTGTTGCTCTTGCCGCCGAGGCGGTTCATCGCGATCGCCAGCGTCTCGTGGGCCTCCGCGCTGATCGAGCCGAACGACATCGCGCCCGTCGCAAAGCGATGGAAGATCGCCTCCGCCGGCTCCACTTCATCGATCGGTATCGGCTCGCGGTCAGAGTTGATCTCGAAGAGACCGCGCAGCGTACACAGCCGCTCGGACTGATCGTCCACCATGCGGCTGTACTCCTTGAAGACGTCCGGCCGGTCGGAGCGCGTGCTGTGCTGCAGGCGGAACACCGTCTCCGGGTTGAAGAGGTGGAACTCGCCGTCGCGGCGCCACTGGTACTGGCCGCCCCAGAGTAGCTCGTCCAGACCGCCGTCACGCGCCGGGAAGGCACGCTCGTGGTGATAGAGCGTGTCGATGGCGATCTCTTCGGCGCCGACGCCGCCGATGCGCGACGCCGTGTACGTGAAGTAGTCGTCGATGAAGTCCTGACCCAGGCCGATCGCCTCGAAGATCTGCGCGCCGCGATAGCTCTGCACCGTCGAGATGCCCATCTTTGACATGATCTTGACCACGGCCTTCTTGCACGCCTTGAGGTAGTGCTGGGCTGCCTCCTCGTACGAGATCCCGGACTCCATCAGGCCCTCGTCGCTCATGCCGGCGAGAGTGTCCAGCGCCAGGTACGGGTTAATCGCGTCGGCGCCGTAGCCGATCAGCAGCGCGTGGTGGTGGCCCTCGCGCGCCTCGCCTGTCTCCAGCACCAGCCCCACGCGCGTGCGCTTGCGTTCGCGGACGAGGTGGTTCTGCAGGCCGGCCGTCGCCAGGAGCGCCGGAATCGGAGCGTTCTTCCTGTCGACGCCGCGGTCGGAGAGGATAAGGAAGCTCGCGCCGTTCTCGATCGCCTCGTCCGCCTGCTTGCAGAGCCGCTTCATCGCCCGCTCGAGGCCCTTGGGGCCTTCGCTGGCGGGGAAGGTTAGCGGCAGTACGCTGGTACTCAGCTTGCCGTTCCTGGCGGCCTTGAAGCGCGCCAGGTCACCGTTGTCGATGAACGGTGACTTGAGCTCTATCCGCCTGGCGTTCTCCGGCTGGGGCTCCAGGAGGTCGCCTTCCGGACCGACCAGCGAATTCACGGACGTCACGATCTCCTCGCGGATCGCGTCCAGGGGCGGGTTCGTGACCTGCGCGAAGAGCTGCTTGAAGTAGTTGTAGAGCGGCTGCGGCTTGTCGGAAAGCACAGCCAGGGGCGTGTCCGTCCCCATCGAGCCGAGCGCTTCTTGCCCGTCGCGCGCCATCGGCCCCAGGATGTACTTCAGGTCCTCCACCGTGTAGCCGAAGGCGATCTGACGTTGCAGGAGCCGATCGCCCTGGAGCGTCTTCGCCGGCCTGCCCTTCGGCAGGTTGTCAATCGTCTTCAGGTTCTTCGCGAGCCACTCCCCGTACGGGCGGCCAGACGCCATGCGGTGCTTCAGCTCCGCGTCGTCGATGATTCGCCCCTCGGCCATGTCCACCAGGAACATGCGGCCCGGCTGCAGCCGCCCCTTTTGGAGCACGTTCTCTGGTTCGATCGGCAGCACGCCGACCTCGGAGGCCATGATCACGTAGTCGTCCTTCGTGACGTAAAAGCGCGACGGGCGCAGGCCGTTGCGGTCCAGCACAGCGCCGATCTTGTTGCCGTCCGTGAAGACGATGGAGGCGGGGCCGTCCCAGGGCTCCATCAGGCACGAGTGGTAACGGTAGAAGTCCTTCTTCTCCTGGCTCATCGATTCGTGGCCGTCCCACGGTTCCGGGATCATCATCATGACCGCGTGTTCGATCGGGCGGCCCGTCATCGTCAGAAGCTCAAGCGCGTTGTCGAAGCAAGCGGTGTCGCTGCCGGTCTCGTCGAGCACAGGGATGATGCGTTGGATGTCCGGGATCGAATCGGACTCAAAGAGGGCCTCGCGGGCGCGCATCCAGTTGATGTTGCCTCGAAGGGTGTTGATCTCGCCGTTGTGGGAGATCATCCGGTACGGGTGCGCGAGCTTCCAGCTGGGGAACGTGTTCGTGCTGAAGCGCGAGTGGAACATGCAGAGCGCGCTTGCCATCCGCGGGTCCGAAAGGTCCGGGAAGTACTCGCGGATCTGGGTCGCAATCAGCATCCCCTTGTAGATCAGCGTCTTGGCCGACATGCTCGGCACGTAGAACGACTGCGCTTCCTTGATATCGCCCCGGTCGAGCGCATTGCGGAAGACCCGGCGGATCATGAAAAGGCGTCGCTCAAAGGCGTCGAGGTCCGCGATGTGCTCGCCGCGGCCGATAAAGACGTGGAACATGTCCGGCTCGGCGGCGAGGGCAGTCGCGCCAAGCGACGAGTTGTCCGTCGGCACCTGCCGCCAGCCCAGCAGGTGCTGTCCGTCTCCCTCCACGATATTCTGGAGGAGCCGCATCGCTTCCTTCTGTGCCTTCTTGTTCTTCGGCATGAAGAGCAGGCCCACGCCGTAGTGGTCCGGCGCCGGCAGGCGAATGCCCTCGTGCGCGCAGGCGTGGGAGAAGAAATCGTGCGGCACCTGGATGAGGATGCCGGCGCCGTCGCCCGTGTTCACCTCGCAGCCGCAGGCGCCGCGGTGCTCGAGGTGTTCCAGCGCCGTGATGCCGTCGTCGATGACCTTGTGCGACCGCCGGCCCTTGAGGTGCACCAGAAAGCCGACGCCGCAGCTGTCATGCTCGTGGGCTGGGTCGTAGAGCCCGGCCGCGTTCGGCCCGGCGGCGCCGGAAGGTGCGGAAGGTATAGGTGAAGTGTGGTCGCGTGAGTTCATGAGCCCTCTCCTCGTTTGCCCTAGATGCGCGTGGGCGCCGCGCGTTTCGCGCGGGAGAGTACCTTGCGGGTCCGTCGGAATGATCGGCAGGGGGCAACGGCCGGTGCGTCCGGAACGCCTGCAGTCGCTATAGATGTCTCGGGCTTGATCATCCGTACCTCGTCCCCGCCGCCGGAAAAAGAATGTGTGAAGTATACCGGCGGTCCCTGGAGTTGTCTACGCCGCCACGAACTGCGATCGCGGCGGCGTATGCCATAGACGTCTTCGATTGGGCCTCTACATTAGCATAGGAGGCACGGGAGAGGCAAAGCCTGGCCACTGTCGGAACCGATGGCCAGCGCGCTCACGGCGACGGGGTAATCGGCGTTGGCTCGAAGGAGGGGGCCAGTGGCGCCGTGCTGGCAGGCGTCTCTTGCGCCTCTTGCGCCTCGGTTGGTGGTGGCGCTGCGTTTCCCGGCGTTCCCAGCGGCGAGGGAAACAGCTCCACGTCCTTGCGGGCAACAATCAGATTGACTTGTGACACCCCGCCCGTTGACGGCGTCTCTTCCTTCGTAGTTCTACCGATGGGTATCTCCACGAGCAGCCGCATGTCGTCCTTCAAGAAAGCAAAGTATGTGGAAGTGGTTGCCGATCGTTCGCCTGTCCGAAGGTCCGCCACAGGACCTTCGACCGTGGCTGTCCAGACTGGCTTCTCCAACTGCCACCGGTCAGACGGCAGCACCTTCCCAAAGAAAGCGATCACGTCTTCTGCCGTTGTCTCTGGTGAGACTTCGAAACCACCAAACACGATACCGTCGTTATGGTTTTCGATACGGTAGCTGCCGTCGGCCAGTGAAGCGGTCTTGGCCTTAGGGAACACCGGCACGGATGTGAGGGCGTTAGCCAGCGCGGCGTCCGGCTCTTCCCCTCCGCCGCCGCCGAAGCCGTCTGCACTCCCATCGTCCCCGCCACAAGACGAAGCGAGAAGCGGGAGCAGCAAGAGGGTCGCAAGGCCGAATGCCAGCGCCGTCGTCTTCACCGTCATCTTGCGTCACCCCTTCGATCCATCGGCACACTTAGCATTGCGAGTGAGTACTGCCATAGATGGTTCGTCCTAGATGGCTGTGGGTGAAGCACAAGTAGGGCGCCTGCTACAGTGAGTAGTGGGATCGCGAGCCGAAGTAGCTTCTTGAATGAGCCGCGCCTCTGGATCATGACCACCCCCTGCTTTGAGCGCCTTGATAATAGGAGATTGGAGGGGGGGCTGGTCAAGCGTCGTCAGGGGTGTCTTCAGGACTTGCAATAAGCGCACGAGTTCGCTAAAAATGTCTTAGCACTCCGCCCCGGTGAGTGCTAACGCCCACTCGCATGAAATGCCCAGACGGGTAAAGACCCGCACGGGCACAAGAAGGAGAACTTATGGCCAAGCAACTGCTCTTTGATGAGGCCGCGCGACACGCCCTCATGAACGGCGTCGACGCCCTCGCCGACGCCGTCAAGATCACCCTCGGCCCCAAGGGCCGCTACGTCGTCCTGGAAAAGAAGTTCGGCTCGCCGACGATCACCAACGACGGCGTCACCATCGCCAAGGACATCGAGCTCGACGACCCGTTCGAGAACATCGGCGCCCAGCTCGCGAAAGAGATCGCCTCCAAGACCAACGACATCGCTGGCGACGGCACGACCACCGCCACCGTCCTCGGCCAGGCGATCGTTCGCGAAGGACTCAAGAACGTCGCCGCCGGTGCCAACCCGATGGCGCTCAAGCGGGGCATCCAGAAGGCGGCCGAAGCAGTCGTTAAGAGCATTAAGTCGAACTCCGTAAAGGTCACCAGCGCCGCGCAGATGGCGCAGGTCGCCGCGATCTCCGCGAACAACGACCAGGAGATCGGCGAACTGATCGCCGAGGTCATGGAGAAGGTCGGCAAGGACGGCGTCATCACGGTCGAGGAGTCGAAGGGCATCGATACCGAGACCGAGTTTGTCGAAGGCATGAACTTCGACCGCGGCTACATCAGCCCCTACTTCGTCACCAACCCTGAGCGCATGGAGGCCGTGATCGACGACCCGCACATCCTGATCACCGACAAGAAGCTCTCCGCCGTCAGCGACATCCTGCCCCTGCTGGAAAAGGTCCTGCAAAGCGGGAGCAAGAACCTGCTCATCGTCTGCGACGACTGCGACGGCGAGGCGCTGGCCACGCTGGCGGTCAACCGCCTGCGCGGCACGATCAACGTCTGCGCCGTCAAGGCACCCGGCTTCGGAGACCGCCGCAAGGAGAACCTGGGCGACCTGGCGACCGTCACCGGCGGCGAGCTGCTCAGTGATGATCTGGGCCGCAGCCTGGAGTCTGCCGAGCTCACCGACCTGGGCCACGCGCGCAAGGTTGTAATCTCAAAGGAAGAGACCACTATCGTCCAGGGCGCGGGTAGCGCCAGGGCCGTCCAGGGCCGCGTTGGCACCGTCAAGGCCGCCATCGATTCCGCCACGTCAGACTGGGACCGCGAGAAGCTCCAGGAGCGCCTCGGCAAGCTCACCGGCAGCGTCGCCGTCATCAAGGTCGGCGCCGCCACGGAGACCGAGCTCAAGGAGCGCAAGCACCGCGTC
Source organism: Chloroflexota bacterium (assembly GCA_029262695.1). GTDB lineage: Bacteria > Chloroflexota > Dehalococcoidia > SM23-28-2 > RBG-16-64-32 > CF-162. Next base: position 32,515 of record JAJCYV010000004.1, read on the forward strand.
GAGGACGCCGTTCAGGCCACCCGCGCAGCCGTCGAAGAGGGAATCGTCTCCGGTGGTGGCGTCGCGTTCATCAACGCGCTGCCCGCGCTGGACAGGCTCAAGCTGGAGGATGACGAGGCCACTGGCGCCGCCATCCTGAGGCGCGCGCTGGAGGAGCCCCTGCGCCGCATCGTCACCAACGCCGGCAGGGACGGCTCGGTGATCGCGCAGAAGGTGAAGACGCTGAAGAAGGGCGAAGGATACGACGCCGCTAAGGACAACTACGGCGACATGACGAAGCGCGGCATCGTCGACCCCGTCAAGGTCACGCGTTCGGCGCTCGAAAACGCCGTCAGCATCGCTTCCATGGTCCTGACCACGAACTGCCTCGTCGCCGACATCCCGGAGAAGCAGCCCGCTGCCCCGGCAGCGCCCGGCATGTCGGACATGTACTAAAGGGAACAGGGAAAACGGAGCAAGGGGCCTGGAACACGGAACAGGGGCTTGGCTCATGTTCCAGGTTCTTTGCCCCAGGCTCCGTTGCGCCTTCCACATCCAGCGTGCCGCCCGCGCGTCTGGAATAGAGGCGGCGGTCGTATAATGCATCGAGAGGAAGCGTAGAATTGTTTGCGGAGAGTGGTGAGATGATCGACATTGATGAGCTGCGTAAAGTCGTTGACAACGCCGACGTATTCACGATCGGGTTCCGCATGTTCCCGGAGCGACTGATCATCGACACGCGGAGCGAGAGCGAGACGCCGCCGATGATCCGCGTCGTCGAACCGGTCAGCTCCGTCGAAGAGCGGTTCTTCTGGCTCGGCAAGGAGCGCCCCCAGTTCACCATGCCGGAGCGCTTTACATTCTTCGTCTGGCCGCACTCCATGCGCTTCTTCGAAGACTCCGGCCTCGGCGACCTGATCCGCCAGCGCGTCTACCCCATCGACCCCGACTGCGGGCGCCAGATGGCGGAGAGCATCCACCGGCTCGCCGTCCTTGAGCGCCGGGCGGAACGCGACGCAATCACCGGCCGCAACCACGAGACGCTCTGGGAGCGCGCCGAAAACTAGCCTCTCGCACAACGCAGACGAAGGCCGCCCACTTCGGGCGGCCTTTCCGCATCTTCCCGTCGCCCACGCGGCGCGGTAGTATCGCGCCAGACCTCAACCGCGAAAGGAGCCCCATGGAACGACGAGCGATCAACCCCTGGAGCTGGCAGGACAGCTTCGGCTTCGTGCAGGCGAACGAGATCACCGGCGCGCAGAAAGTCCTCTACTGCTCCGGCCAGACGTCAGTCGACGAGAACGGCACGCCCCTGCATGAAGGCGACATGGCCGGCCAGGCAGGCAAGGCGCTCGACAACCTGGAGGTCGTGCTCAAGGACGCCGGCATGGACCTGAGCAACGTCGTGCGCCTGACGATCTACACCACCGACGTCGACGCCACGATCGCCAACTTCGGCGCCGTGGCACCGCGTCTCGCCCCGATCAAGGCCGCGCAGACTCTGATTGGCGTTGCCCGCCTCGCCTTCCCGCCGCTGATGATCGAGATCGAAGCCACGGCCGTCGCCTGACTCATGCCGAATCTCTACGGCGCGATCGACCTCGGCGGCACCAACGTGCGGGCGATCGTCGCCGGCCTCGACGGTAAGATCAGCGGCGACGACCGGCGCCCCTCACGTGCCAGCGATGGCCTCGACGAGACGATCGAGACGCTGCTCGCGTCGCTGGAGCAGGCTTGTTCGGAGGCCGGAATCGGAGCCGGCGGCCTCAGCGGCCTCGGCGTCGCCACGCCCGGCTGGGTGGACACGGAACGCGGCGTCGTGCCGGCGGCGCCACAGCTCATCGGCTGGTGGGACGTGCCGCTCGTGGAAATGCTGCAAGAGCGCCTCGGCGTCACCGTCCGACTGGAGAACGACGCCAACGCCGCCGCGCTCGGCGAGAACGCCTTCGGGGCCGGCCGCGGTACGCGGCACATGCTCTACATAACCGTAAGCACCGGCGTCGGCGCCGGCATCGTCGCCGACGGGCGGCTGTACGGTGGCGCGAAAGGCTCCGCCGGCGAGATCGGTCACACGATCGTCGACCCGTCCGGCCCGCGCTGCGGCTGCGGTAACAGCGGCTGCCTCGAGTCGCTCTCCTCCGGAACGGCGATCGCCCGCCGGGCGACAGAGGCTGCCGACCGGGGAGACTCGGCCGCCCTCGCCGCTATCAAGGAGCGCGAAGGCCGCCTCAGCGCGCGTCTGGTCGCCGACGCCGCGCGCAAAGGAGACGCCGCGAGCGTTGCGATCTACGAAAAGGCGGGCCGATTCCTGGGGATCGCGCTGGCCAACGCCGTTAACCTCCTCAGCCCCGAGGCGATCGTCCTCGGTGGCGGCGTCATGCAGGCAAAGGACCTCTTCCTCCCGCGCGCGGAGGAAACGATGCGCGCTCTTGCGTTGGACGAGCCGCTGAAGCACATGCGCCTCGCGGAGGCCGAACTGGGCGACCGCGCCGGCGTCATGGGGATGATCGCCCGCCTCGGCCAGTCCGGCTAACGCGGCTCAGGCCCGAGCGCGGCGGCGGCGCGAAAAGCGGCCCGGACGGCCCTTCTTCGGCTCTTCCGCCTCCAGCGCCGGCGCGATGTTCGCCCGTTCGCGCTCGATGATCGGTTGGCACACGGCGATGATGCGCGACAGGCGCTCGGCGATCTCCGAGGCCAGCGCCGGCGACGGTGGGTCATACGGGACCGTCTGGTGCAGCCGCGCCCAGGACGCCGTCCACTCCTCAAGCTCCATCTGCGGCCCGAGCTGCGCCTGGATCTCCGGCATGTAAGGCGCCATCAGCTCCGCCCAGCGGTAGGAAAAGTCATGCGGCCCCTCGAAATGCAGGCCGATCTCGATGCGCTCCGTCTTGCGCGTCAGGCAGACTTCGTAGTGCACCTTCGGCGAATGGAAGTGCAACTGGAACCAGACGAAGCGGACGCGGTGCGTGCAGGCCTCGCGCAGCGCCTTCGGTAGCGCCGCCAGCGTCTCGTCTTCGATCTGGGCCATGAACTCGCTCACGCGCATGCGGGGTGGCATGCGACCAGATTGGCGGCACGGGCGGCGCTCGTCAAGCTGTCTCCAGCGCGCGCCCGCTGATACAATCGGGTCGATTCGTCCACCAACGCTAGAGGCCCGCAACTCTGGGTCGGGAGGTCTGGATGGCAGCGCTGATCGTCGTCGCAATCATCATCGCCATCGTCGTCGTCGTCGTGATGGTGTTCATCGGGATGTACAACGGCCTTGTGCGGTCACGAAACCGCGTGAAGGAGGCCTGGTCCGGCATCGACGTCCAACTCAAGCGCCGGTCGAGCCTCGTGCCCAACCTCGTCGAGACCGTCCGCGGCTATGCTGCGCACGAGCGCGAGACGTTCGAAGAAGTGACCCGCGCCCGCTCGATGCTGGAGCAGGCGCAGCAGAGCGGCGGCCCGGCAGACCAGGCGGTTGCGAACAATATGCTCACGGGCGCCCTGCGCCACCTGTTCGCCGTCGCCGAGAACTACCCGGAGCTGAAGGCGGCCGACAACTTCCGCCAGCTCCAGACGGAACTCTCCGACATCGAGGAGAAGATCGCCTTCGCGCGCCAGTTCTACAACTCGAACGTCCTCAGCTACAACAACCGCATCCAGGTTGTGCCCGCAGTCTTCATCGCCGGCATGTTCGGCTTCACCGCAGAGCAGTTCTTCGAGACGGACGAGGACGGGCGCGCCGAGGTCAGCGTCGACTTCAGCCGCGAGCCGACGCCACCGCCGGCGCCACCCGCGGCGCCACCGGCCGGCGACGCTTCTGGCGGTGGGTCAGCCCCGGATCAGAGCGGGACACCCGGCTAGCGCGTCTGCCAGATGGACGAATCGTCCCGGGCCCCGCAAGAGCGGGTGCTTATCTGGGACCGCATAGACGCCAACAAGTGGCGCACGGTCCTCCTCATCCTGGGCTTCGTTATCTTCACCGCGCTCTTCTTCGCCGCCGTCGGCACGGTGATCTCCGTGTACGCGGGCGTTAGCCCGAGCGTCGATCCCACGCTCACCATTCAGATCGCTGTGGCGACGGCGCTCGTCGCCACGGCCATCGGCGTGATGATGTACTACGCCGCCACAGCGACCGTGCTCGCAATCTCTGGCGCGCACGAGGTCACTGTCGCCGAAGAGCCGGAGCTGTACCGCGTCGTCGAGAACCTGAGCATCGGCTCCGGCCTGCCGATGCCCAAGGTCTGGGTGGTCGAGGACAGCGCGCCGAACGCCTTCGCCACCGGCCGTGACCCGGAGCGAGCACACGTCGCCGCCACGCGTGGTCTCATCGACAAGCTCGAGAAGCGCGAGCTGGAGGCCGTTATGGCGCACGAGATGTCGCACATCGGCAACTACGACATCCGGATCATGACGACGGTGGCGGTCGTCGTCGGCCTGATGGCGCTCTTCACGGACATGATGCTGCGCTTCACCTGGTACGGCGCCGGTGCGAGGCGGGGCAACCGCGGCAAGGGAGGCGGCGGGATCGCTCTGCTCATCCTCGCCGTCGCGATCGTCTTCATCGTCCTCTCGCCGTTTATCGCCTCCGCGCTGCGTTTCGCCGTGTCCCGCCAACGCGAGTACCTGGCCGACGCCTCTGGGGCGCTCCTCTGCCGCAACCCGGACGCGCTGGCCGATGCGCTCGAAAAGATATCGGCCGATCCGGAGCCGCTGGAGGCCGCCAACAAGGCCACTGCGCATCTCTACATCGAAAACCCGCTCAAAGAGCACAAGAGCTTCCTCAATAGCCTCTTCGCCACTCACCCGCCCGTGGACGAGCGCATCAAGCTCCTCCGCGCGATGTGACGACCGTGCCGCCGCTACTGCGACCCGCCCGCGCGGAGGACATCGACGCCATCACTCGGCTCATCGCCTCCGAGACGTTGCCGGCGGTCGAGGTCGCGGAGTGGCTGGGGGGCTTCTGGGTGCTGGAAGAGGCCGGGACGCTCGTCGCTTGCGCGGGAATCGAGCGCTACGGCGAGGCGGCCGTCCTGCGCTCGGTCGTAGTGGCCGCGTCGCTGCGCGGGAGTGGCGAAGGTGCGCGAATGACGGAGCGTGCGCTGGCCTTCGCGCGGGACGACGGCGCCCGGCGCTGTTATCTGTTCACGATGGCCGCGCCGGAGTTCTTCGCGCGGTTCGGGTTCGAACGCTGTCGGCTGGACGACTTCGAGCCCGACGCGAGGGAGTCCTGGCAGTGGCGGGGCGTCTCAGGGAGCGAGGGTCTCGCCGGGCAGGTGATCCCGATGCGGGCCGACCTCCAGGCCCGCTCGTCCTGAGGCTCTCGAAGGGCGAGCGGAGCACCTGCGCCCCGCTACGCAACCACTTCGACGCCGGCGCCCGTGACAACCTCGCCGATCGCCCAGGCCGAAAGGCCCGCCGCCTTGAACCGCGCCTGCGCGTCACTCGCGCGGTCCTGCCCCACCGCCATCAGCAGCCCGCCCGACGTCTGTGGGTCGAACAGCACGCCCTGCATCGCCTCGCTGACTGCCTGGTCCAGGCGGACGTGCTCGCCGTAGAACTCGCGGTTCCGCCTCGCGCCGGCCGTGGAGATGCCGCCTTTCGCGTGCTCCAGCGCGCCCGGTAGCACGGGCACAGCCGGCGCGATGATGCGCAGGCGAACGTCGCTCGCCGCGGCAACTTCGCGGGCGTGGCCCAGGAGGCTGTAGCCGGTAACGTCCGTCATCGCGTGGGCGCTGATCTCGCGCGCGATGTGCGAGGCGTGGCGGTTGAGCGTCGTCATGCTCTCGACCGCGGCCGCCAGTTGCTCCGGCGACGCCTCGTCGCGGCCCGCCGCCGTCGTGATGATGCCCGTCCCCAGCGCCTTCGTGAGGAAGAGCACGTCGCCCGGCTCCGCGCCCCCTTTGCGGAAGATGGCGTCCGGGTGCACCAGCCCCATTGCGCAGAGGCCGTACTTCGGCTCGTCATCGAGGATCGTGTGCCCGCCGGCGATGACGCCGCCGGCCTCACGCACTTTGTCGGCGCCGCCCTGGATCACCTTCGCGATCGTCTCCGATGCCATGTCCTCCGGGAACGCCGCAACGTTCAGCGCCAGCACGACCTCGCCGCCCATCGCGTAGACGTCGCTCATGGCGTTGGTCGCGGAGATCGCGCCGTAGTCGTAGGGGTCGTCCACCAGCGGCGCGAAAAAGTCGACCGTCAGCACGACGGCCTGCTCGTCGTTCAGGCGGTAGACGGCGGCGTCGTCCGGCGCGGTCAGGCCGACAAGCAGGTCAGGCTGATCGGCGGAAACGTCCGAGAGATGTCGCAGGACCTCTGACAGCTCTTGCATGCCAGCCTTGCCTGCGCAACCCGCGCAGGACGCCAGCTTCGTCAGCCGCTCCGTACCGCTCGCCATGCCGCTCCTTTCGCTCGATTCGTACGTTGTCCAGTATAGACGCGTTCCGCCCGCGCTATTCTTACTGCACATGAGACCACCCGCCGCTCTCTCCCTGCTCCTCGTTCTACCGCTGGCCCTCGCCGCCTGCAGTAGTGGCGGCGAGCCGGCGCCCACCGGGCCGACCGCCACGCCGTTCGTTATCCTCGGCTCGCCGGACGGAAGCTCACCATCGCCTGGCGCGGGCACGGCGACCGACGATCCGACCATGACGCCCCAGCCGACCGGCGAGCTGGTCTCGCTCGACTGGCTGGCCGGGAGCGCCGCGTTCCCGGCTGTGCCGTCGCCGTTCGCCGCGCCGGTTGCCGACCCCGACCTGCTCGCCGCTGTCGAAGGAGCGCTGGACGGGCTCGACGGCGGGTTCAGCGTGATCGTCCACAACCTCGCCGACGGGCGCTACGCGGCGATCAACCCGAACACCGCGTACTATGCTGCGAGCCTGTTTAAGGCCCCCGTCTTGATCGAGACGTACCGGCAGCACGACCTCGGCATCATCGACTTCTCGACCGAACTCACGATCGACGAGGAGGTCGCGCAGTACGATCTCGGAACGTTTGAGTATCTGGGGCTCGCGGAAGGCGATATCGTGCTCCTCGGCGAGGCTGTCGAAGCGATGGTCGTCGTCAGCGATACGGCGCTCGCGAACCTCGTGCTCGGTGAGGTCGGCTCCGGCAACGTCGACGCGACGCTCGGCGAGATCGGCGCCACGACGATGTCCGTCAGCACCCGCGACCTGCCGACGACCGCCGCCGACATGTACGCTGTCCTCTCCGCGATTGCGACGGGCGACGGCGTCTCGGAGGGTTCGCGGCAGGAGATGCTGAGCCTGATGGCGCAGGAGTGGTTCTACAGCGGCGTCGTCGCCGGCATTCCGGCCGGTACGCCCTTCGCCCACAAGACCGGCAGCTTCACAGACGCCACGCACGACGTCGCCGTCGTCGAAGGCCCGGAGGGGCCGTACATCATCGTCGTCCTCAGCGACGGCTCGTACCAGTGGGAGCCGATCGCCGGCGTCTCCGATGCCGTCTGGCGGCACTTCGCCGGCGAGCCCGAAGACTAGCGCATGCCGCACAAGCGAACGACGCCCCGCCCCGCTCGTCCTGAGGGGTCGAAGCCTGCCCTGAGCGTCCGGCGGACAGTCGAAGGGGAACGAGCGGAGCAACCAGCGCCTCGTCCCGCTCGTCCTGAGGTTCTCGAAGGGCGAGCGGGCCACCCACGTCCCGATACCCTCCTCGCACCCGCCGAGATCGTGCGCCGCCTCGCCCCGCTCTACGGCGAAGCGGCCTGGCGCCCTCACGGCGACCCGATGACCGAACTCGTCCTCACGGTCCTCTCTCAGAACACGACCGACACCAACTCCGGCCGCGCCTTCATGCGCCTGCGCCGGCGCTTCGATAGCTGGGACGCGCTGGCCGCCGCGCCCGTCGAGGAGATCGAGCGCGAGATCGCGGTCGGCGGCCTGGCGAAGCAGAAGGCGCCGCGCATCAAGGCCGCACTTCGCGCTATTCGTGAGAAGCGCGGCTCGTGGGACCTCGGTTTCCTGCGCGACCTGCCGCTGGACGAGGCGAAGGCCTGGCTGCGCGAGCTGAGCGGCGTCGGCCCCAAGACGGCCGCCTGCGTGCTCATGTTCGCGCTCGGCCTGCCCGCGCTGCCCGTGGACACGCACGTCCACCGCGTTTCGCAGCGCCTCGGCCTCGTTCCGCCGAAGGCCACGCCCGAGAAGGCGCACGACATCCTTCAGGACGCGCTAGATCCGGAGCTGGTCCACCCGCTGCACATCTCGCTGATCAAACACGGCCGCCGCCTCTGCCGCGCCCGGAGCCCCCTCTGCGCCGGGTGCCCGCTGCTGGACGGCTGCCCGGCCGGTCAGGGGCTCGTGGGAGGCGCTGGAGATTGATCGCTGGCCACCCTCGAATCGGTAGGGACGACTCCTAGTCCGGCTTGCGCGTCGAGAAGTAGAAGAGGACGCCACCGAGCCAGCTGTTGCCGTCCTCTCCGATCGGAACGGGGACGGTCGACTCCAGCTGCCAACCCTCTTCAGCGTAAGCCTGTAGCAATACGCGCTGCCGTTCGATGTACTCGTTCCAGTCACCCTCGCTAAGAGGATTGCCACCAAACCAGACCATCCCGACGTCGTACACGAGTGCCATTGCCCCTGCCTTTCGTCCGCCCCGGCGATTGTCGTTCTCCGTGGGTCGTCGCCCATTCTAGCCCAGGGCTGCGATCACCTGCTCGCTTGACACCACCGCTCGCTCGCCCGTAACATCGCTCCATCATGTTCCTCGTGCCTGAGAGCCGCGCCCGACGACCGCGACCCGTTGGTGGGGCGGTCTCGCACGTCTTTCGATAGCGAGAACAGACGCTAGCTGCAAAGCAGTTCGTTGAGCCCCACCGCTGATCAGTGGTGGGGGTTTTTTATTTCTGGAGAAGCAAAGATGGTCAAAATCGGAATCATAAACGTGACGGGGTACGCCGGCGCCGAACTGGCGCGCCTGCTGTACAACCATCCCGAGGCGGAGGTCGCCTCCGTCACCGGCCGCAGCGAGGCCGGCAAGAAGCTCGCCGAAGTCTTCCCGCACCTCGCGTCTTACGATCTCACGATCGAGCCGGAACTCGCGTCGGGCGTCGACTTCGCTTTCTCGGCGCTGCCGCACGCCGCCAGCGCCGAGGCCTGCGCGCCGCTCGTCCGCGCCGGCGTGCCGGTCGTCGATATCAGCGCCGACTTCCGGCTCCACGACGCCGCCGTCTACAGCGAGTGGTACGGCGGCGAGCACCCGGCGCAGGACCTGCTCCCGGACGCCGCCTACGGCCTGCCGGAGCTCCACCGCGAGGCGATCAGCGGCGCGAAGCTCGTCGCCAACCCGGGCTGCTACCCCGAGAGCGCGATCCTGGCGCTGGCGCCAGCCGTCAAAGCCGGCATCATCGGCCCGGAGATCATCATCGACTCCAAGTCGGGTGTCTCCGGCGCCGGCCGCGGCCTGAAGCAAAATCTACAGTTAGGCGAGGCCGGAGAGAGCGTCTCGGCGTACGGCCTCGATGGTCACCGCCACTGGCCGGAGATCCACCAGGAGATAACGGCGATCTGGCCGGAGGGGACGGCGCCGAAGATCACGTTCACGCCTCACCTGATCCCGATGACGCGCGGCATTCTGACCACGGCCTACGCGCCGATCGTTCCCGGCGCTCTGCCGGAGGGGGACGCCGGCAAGTCCGCCGCGCGCGACATCTACGACCAGTTCTACAACGACGAGCCGTTCGTACGCGTTGCCGGTTCGCCGCCGGCGACGAAGCAGACGCGCGGCAGCAACATGTGCCTCGTCTTCCCGACGGTCGACGTCCGAACCGGCCGTCTCGTCGTCGTGAGCGTCCTCGACAACCTGGTCAAGGGTGCGGCGGGACAGGCCGTACAGAACATGAACCTGATGCTGGGCATGCCGGAGACGACAGCGCTCGACATGCCCGCGGTATACCCGTAATGGGCCCCGAGATGGAGGAAGAAATGGTTACAGCCAACGCACAAGCAACGAAGATCGAGATCATCGGAGACGGCGGCGTCACGTCGCCGCAGGGCTTCACGGCCGGCGGCGTGCACGTCGGCGTCCGCAGCGACTGGACGAAGGTGGACGTCGGCCTCGTCTATTCGGAGGCGCCGTGCACCACGGCCGCCGTCTACACGAGCAACACGCTGAAGGCGGCGCCGCTGCTCATCACGCGGGAACACCTGAACAACGGCGGCGCGCAGGCGATAGTAGCCAACTCCGGCTGCGCCAACGCCGCTACCGGTGCGAAGGGCGCCGAAAACGCCGTCACGATGGCGAAGCTCGCCGCCGACAAGCTCGGGGTCGAGCCGGCCGACGTTGTCGTCGCCTCTACAGGCGTCATCGGCACGCAACTGCCGATGGACCGCATCGCAAAGGGCGTCGCGGAGACGAAGCTGACCGGCGATGGCGGCGGCGACTTCGCGGTGTCGATCATGACGACCGATACCGTCAAGAAGCAGATCGCCGTCAAGTTCGGCGGCTGGACACTCGGTGCGGCCTGCAAGGGCGTCGGTATGATCCACCCGAACATGGCGACGATGCTCTGCTTCATGTCGACCGACGCGCCCGTCGAGGGGGCGTTCCTTTCGTCGGCTCTGAAGGAGGCGGTGGACGTCTCGTTCAACATGGTCGATATCGACAACGACACGAGCACGAACGACATGGCGATCGTCCTCGCCAACGGCCTCGCGGGAGGCGATCCGATCACCGGTGGGCACCCCGACGCGGAGGCGTTCCAGAAGGCCCTGACGCTCGTCTGCACGAGCATGGCGCGGATGATGGTGAGCGACGCCGAGGGTGGCACGAAGCTGATCGAGACGAAGGTGGAAGGCGCCGCCAGCCCCGCCGACGCCCGCAAGGCGGCCCGCGAAGTCGTGACGTCGATCGGCGTCAAGACCGCGATCTACGGCGAGGACGCCAACTGGGGCCGCATCCTGGCGGCGATCGGTAACAGCGGCGCCGCCTGGTCCGAACCGGCGACGGCGCTCTACCTGGCCCACCCGGACGGCGGCGAGGTCTGCCTCTACCGCGAAGGCGCGCCCCAGGACTACGACGTGACTGTGGCCAAGGCCTGCCTCGCGCCGGCCGAGGTGCTGGTGCGGATCGAGTTGGGTCAGGGCGCGGGCGAGGCCACTGCCTGGGGCTCCGACCTCACCGAGGAGTTCGTGCGACTCAACAGCGAGTACACGACGTAGCTGGTAGCCGGGGGGGCGTAGCTGCATGCCTTCAGGCTTGCCGGGGCGGGGTGGCACGAAGAACGAACAAAGGACTAGAGGTTAGGAGACTAGGAGAAGGATGACCGACATCATCGTCGCCAAGATCGGCGGCTCGACGCTGGGGGGCCACGACACGACGCTCGACGACGTGGCGGAGCTGGCACGCCGTGGCGCGCGGCCTGTGATCGTCCACGGCGGCGGAGCGCTGATCAGCGACTGGCTGAAGCGCCTCGGCGTGCCGACGACGTTCGAGAAGGGGCTGCGCGTCACCGACGCCGCCTCGCTGGATGTGGTCGTCGGCGTGCTCTGCGGACTCGTGAACAAGGGGCTCGTCGCGGCGCTCCAGGGCCGCGGTGCCTCCGCGCACGGACTATCCGGCGCGGACGGCGGCCTCCTGCAGGCGGCCGTCCGCGATCCGGCGCTGGGCTTCGTCGGCGAGATAACAGCGGTCGATCCGACGGCCGTCCTGCGGATCATCGAGGGCGGCGCCGTGCCGGTGATCGCGCCCGTCGGCATCGAATACAGGGACGGCCGAGCGACCGGCCAGCTCCTCAACATCAACGCCGACACAGCGGCCGGTGCGATCGCCGCGGCCATCGGCGCCGGCGCGCTGGCGTTCCTCACCGACGTCCCCGGCGTCAAGTCCGGCGGGCGTGTCCTGGAGGCGCTCTCGGCGGCGGAGGCGCACGAGCTGACGGGCGCGGGCGTCATCGAAGGCGGTATGATTCCAAAGGTCGAAGCCTGCCTGCAGGTCGCGGCCGCCGGCAGCCGCGCGGTCATCGTCGATGGCCGCGAAGAGCACGCGCTCATCAGCGTCGCTGAAGGCGCGCAGGCCGGGACAAGCGTAGGCCAGGAGTGAACATGCAGACGGAAAACTGGATCGAGATCGAGCACGACTACTACCTGCAGACGGCGAAACGGCTGCCGGTGGTGCTCGAGCGCGGCGAAGGCACCATCGTCTGGGACAGCGACGGCAAGCAGTACCTCGACTTCGTCGGCGGCATCGCCGTCACCAGCCTCGGCCACGCCAACCCCGTGATCGTCGAGGCTCTGACGCGGCAGGCGCAGAAGCTCATCACAGTGTCGAACCTCTACTACACCGTGCCTCAGCTCAAGCTGGCGCAGCTGCTGTGCGAGAGCAGCGGCATGGACAAGGCGTTCTTCTGCAACAGCGGCGCCGAGGCCGTCGAGGGGCTGATAAAGCTCGCCCGCAAGTGGGGCAAGGAGAAGCGCGACGGCGCCTACGAGATCATCGTCGCCGAAAACGCCTTTCACGGCCGCACCCTGGCGACGGTCGCCGCCTCCGCCAACGAGCGCTACCGCGCGCCGTTCACGCCGCTGCCGGAGGGCTTCGTCCGCGTCCCCTATAACGACGCCGAGGCGATCAAGGCCGCGACGACCGGCAAGACCGTCGCCGTGCTCCTGGAGCCGTTGCAGGGTGAGGGCGGCGTCAACGTCCCGGACGACGGCTACCTGACCGCCGTTCGTAGCTGGTGCGACGAGGCCGGCATCCTGCTCCTCCTCGACGAGGTGCAGACCGGCGCCGGCCGCACGGGCAAGCTGTTCTGCTTCCAGCACTACGGTATCGAGCCCGACGCGCTGGCGGTGGCCAAGGCGCTCGCCGGCGGCGTGCCGATCGGCGCCTTCATGACGAAGGACAGCGCTGCGCTCCTGGGCCCCGGCGAACACGGCACGACGTTCGGCGGCAACGCCCTGGCCTGCGAGGTCGGCTACTCCGTGCTCAAGCACATGATCGACAACGACTTGCCGGCGCAGGTGACGAAGCGCGGCCAGCACCTGGAGCGCCGCCTCAGCTCGCTCGCCGACCGCCAGCCGATGGTCACGGAGGTGCGCGGGAAGGGCCTGATCTGGGCGATCGAACTGGACCGCCCGGCCGCGGAGGCCGCCGTCGGGCGTTGCCTGGAGGAAGGGCTCCTCATCAACGGCGTCAAGCCGACGGCGCTGCGCTTCGTGCCGCCGTTCACCGTGAGCGAAGAAGAACTGGACCGCGCCGTCAACATCGTCGAGCGTGTGCTGGGCGAGATATCCGAGGAGAAGTAATGGCTGAGAAGATCGTACTGGCGTACTCCGGCGGGCTCGACACGGCCGTTGCCATACGCTGGCTCAAGGAAGAAAAGGGATACGACGTCGTCGCGCTGACCGTCGACGTGGGCATGGACCGCCAGCGCGAGGAGTTGCAATCTCGGGCGATGGCCGCCGGCGCTGCGAGCTTCGAATGGAGCGACGTGCAGGACGACTTCGTGCGGCACTTCGTCTTCCCGGCGGTGATGGCCGGCGCAAAGTACCAGGGCGTCTACCCGCTGGCCACCGCTCTCTCGCGGCCGCTGATCGCGCGTGAGATGGTCGAAGTCGCCCGCCGCGAGGGCGCAACCGCCGTCGCGCACGGCTGCACGGCCAAGGGCAACGACCAGGTGCGCCTCGACGTCTCCGTGCAGGCGCTGGCACCCGACCTGACGATCGTCGCGCCGCTCCGCGAGTGGGACATGGTCCGCGAGACTCAGATCGACTACGCCCACGAGCACAACATCCCGATCAACGTCACCAAGAAGAGCCCTTACAGCATCGACGAAAACCTCTACGGCCGCAGCATAGAGGCCGGCTCCCTCGAAGACCCCTGGACGGAGCCGCCGGACGACGTCTGGCTCTGGACGAAGTCGCCCGCGGACGCCCCGGACGAAGCGGCTTACGTGGAGATCGGCTTCGAGCAGGGCGTCCCGACGACTCTCGGTGGCGAGGCGACGGATCCCGTCGGGCTGATCAACGCGCTCAGCGCGATCGCCGGTGAGCACGGCGTCGGGCGCATCGATACAGTCGAGGACCGCCTCGTCGGCATCAAGTCACGCGAGGTCTACGAAGCGCCCGCCGGCGTCACGCTGCTCGTCGCCCACGAGGCGATCGAGTCGCTTGCTCTGTCGAAGGAGCAACGGCGCTTCAAGGCGCAGGTCGCACAGGAGTACGCGGACCTCGTCTACAACGGGCTCTGGTACGGGACGCACCACCAGGACCTGCAAGCCTACATCCGGAGCACACAGCGTCACGTCAGCGGCACGGCACGCCTCAAGCTACACAAGGGCGCCGTCACCGTCGTTGGGCGCAGGTCGCCGCGGAGCCTGTACGACTTCGAACTGGCCACGTACGACAAGGCCGACCAGTTCGACCGCACAGCCGCCGTCGGCTTCATTGACATCTGGGGCCTGCCCGTAAAGGTGCAGTCGCAGGCGCAGCGCTCCGACGAATAGCGTCCGTGGTATAATTCCTCCGGATATATACGGAGGTTTTCCAGCGATGGCCAAAGACAAGCGAGTAGAGGTGCTATTCGAGTCGCAGCAGTACAAGCGGCTGGAGGAGGTCGCCCAGCGCGAGGGCAAGGCCGTCGGCGCATTAATCCGCGAGGCGGTAGCGAAGTACGTCGTGGCGCCGTCGGAGGAGGAGCGGGAGCGCGCGTGGGAGCACTTTTTCTCGCTGGTGGGGAAGGGCGGCCCGTCTGGTTCGCCGGAGGAGATCAAGGAAGAGATCTTGAAGGGCTACGACGAGGACGACGCGCGGCTGTATGAAGCTGATTGACACCAACATTTTCGTCTACTCGCTCGGGTCAGAACATCCCTACCGCGAGCCGTCGCTGGCAACTCTCAAGCGGATCCGCGAGGGCGAAATCGACGCCAACATCAGCACGGAGATACTGCAGGAGTTGCTTCACGTCTATCGCCGGCGGAATCAGTTGCAGCTTGGGGTCGAGCTCTTCGACGACCTGGTTGGTCAGTTTCCGCAGCCGGTTCCAATCGTGGCGGCAACGGCGATCATAGCGAGGGACGTTCTGGAGCGGTATCCTTCTCTCCAGGCCCGCGATGCCTTCCACGCGGCGGTCGTCTTCGAGCACAACCTCGAAGGCATTATCTCCGCCGATCGAGCCTTCGATCGTATCGAAGGCCTGAGGCGTTTCGATCCGAAGGAGCTTGTAGCATGAGCGGCGAAGTCCTGCACATCCACATCGCGCCCACCGCCGAAGCGACCCCCATGCGTGTGAACTCGGTCCGCGCCGAACCCGGCCGCGGCCTCGAAGGCGATCGTTACTACGCGCGCGCCGGCACGTACTCCGAGAAGGGCGGCCCCGGCCGCGAGGTCACCCTGGTCGCCAGCGAAGCGATCGAGGCGCTGGAGGCTGAGTTCGGCGTCAAGCTGGCGCCGGGCCAGTCGCGACGTAACATCACGACGCTCGGCATCGACCTGAACGACTTCGTGGACAGGGAGTTCCGCGTGGGCGGGGTCGTGCTGCGCGGCGTGAGGCTGTGCGATCCGTGCGACCACCTCGAGGGCCTCGTCGGGCAGGCGAACACGACGTCCGGTCTCGAGAACCGGGGTGGTCTCCGCTGCGACATCGTCTCCGGCGGCACCATTCGCGTCGGCGACGAAATCACGCCGGTCTGAGGTACCCGCGTAGCTTCGTCTTGCGTTCCAACCGTCGGAGATCCGAACTGCCACGCGTTCTCGCCGCCGTGCTCCTCCTCCTGGCTGCGCTCGCCGCCGCCTGCAGCGATGACGGCGGCGACGGCATGCCGCCCTCTGACATATCCTCAGCGGCCGCCGCGCCTTCGCCGACGGGCACGCTCACTCCGCCGCCCACGCTGACACCGTCGACCGCTCCAACGCCGACTGAGCCGGTGCTCACAGAGACGCCAGTGGGCGGCCCGGCGCAGGTCATCCGCTACGGCGACACTTCACGCAAGGTCGTCGCCTTCACCTTCGACGCGGGCTCCGACGCTGGCTATACGGCGATGATCCTCGACACGCTCAGCGCCAATGGCGTCCGCGTCAGCTTCGGGATGACGGGCAAGTGGGCCGAGACGTACCCCGGCCTGCTTGAGCGCATCGTCAGCGAGGGCCACACGCTGATCAACCACACCGACGGCCACAAGTCGTTCACGGGCAACTCCACCGGGACCGACGGCCTTTCCGAGGCCGCGCGCCGGGACGAGCTGAACCGCACCGAGCAGATCGTCAACGACCTGACCGGCGCCACGACAAGGCCTTACTTTCGCCCGCCGTACGGCGACTTCGACGAGTCGGTCAACGTTGATATCGGCGCTCTGGGATACACCTACAACGTCATGTGGGCAGTCGACTCCCGTGGGTGGACCGGGATTCCCGCAGCCCAGATCGCGCAGCGCTGCATCGACCTCGCTGAGCCGGGCGCCATCTATGTGTTCCACGTCGGGTTGGCGTCCGAGGACGGCCCGGCCCTCCAGTCCATCATCGACGGCCTCCGCGCTCAGGCTTACGAGATCACCGACCTCCCCGGAGTGTTGGAGTAAGCCGGGCGAACCGTTTACATTGGGGACGTGGCCCCCATCACGACCGTCCTCTTCGACCTCGGACACACGCTCTGGCACCTGCCGGACATGCCGCCGCCGCGCGCCATCCGCGGCGAGACGATGCGCCGCCTGGAGGCGCTGATCACCGGCTGGGGCTTCGAGATGAGCGGCGAGCGCCTGATGATTGGCCGCGACATCCGCCTCGCCGTCGAGGAGGAGACGCATCGCGCCTTCCACGGCGACTGCGTCGACCCCGGCTATCCGGAGCTCTGCCGCCGGATCGCGAAGGAGCACGACATGGAGCTGACGCCGGAGCAGGGCGATGAGCTCTGGGAGGCCTGGAACCTGGGCGGCATCTTCCTCAACCGCCGGCTCTTCCCCGACGTCCTCGCGTCGCTGACCGCGCTGCGCGATCGCGGGTTCCGGCTCGCCAGCGTTACCAACCGCGGCTACAGCGGCCCCGACTTCTGGGAGGAGGTGCGGCAGCTCGGCCTCGAAGAACTCTTCGAGGCAGTCGTCGTCTCCTGCGACGTTGGCTACATGAAGCCGCACCCGCGCATCTACCAGGTCGCGATCGAGCGGCTCGGCGTCGAGGCGGCGGAGTGCTTGATGGTCGGCGACAACCTGCGCGCGGACGTCGAAGGGCCGAAGACGCTCGGCATGATGGCCGTCTGGCGCAGGCCACCCGCAGCCGAGCCGTCTGAGGCAACTGCGGACGAGGTCGAAACCGAAGGCCCGATCAAGCCCGACTACGCGATCGACCAGATCGCCGAACTGCTCGCTCTGCCGCCGCTACAGCCGCGCGCCTAGACGTGTCCAAGCACCCTGTGCGGGACGTACGGCTGCTCCAACTGCCTCACCTCTTCGCCTGACAGGCTGACCTCGGAGGCTGCGATCGCCTCTTCGAGCTGGTACATCTTGCTCGCGCCGACGATCGGCGCCGTGATGCCGGGCTTGTGCAGCATCCAGGCCAGCGCCACCTGCGCCGGCTTCAGGCCGCGGCCCTCGGCCAGAGTCTGCACCTCTCTCAGCACCGCGAAGTCGGCCTCCGAGTAGTACATGTAGTGCGCCATGTCGTCGGTCTTCGCGCGTGCCGTATCGCCGCCCTTGTCCGGCGTGCGGTTGGCGGCCAGGAAGCCGCGCGCCAGAGGGCTCCAGGGGATGATGCCGACGCCCTGGTCAAGGCAGAGCGGGATCATCTCGCGCTCCTCCTCGCGGTAGATCAGGTTGTAGTGGTTCTGCATCGTCACGAAGCGCGCCCAGCCGCGACGGTCCGAGATGAAGAGCGCCTTTGCCATCTGCCAGGCGTACATGCTCGACGCGCCGATGTAGCGTACCTTCCCCATGCGCACCAGGTCGTTGAGCGCCTCCAGCGTCTCCTCGATCGGCGTCGTCGGGTCCCAGCGGTGGATCTGGTAGAGGTCCACGTAGTCCGTCTGCAGCCGCCGCAGCGAACCGTCGATCGAATCGAAGATGTGCTTGCGGGAGAGGCCGCGCTGGTTCGGGCCGCCGCCCATCGGGCTGAACACCTTCGTTGCGATCACCACGTCGTCGCGCTTCGCGTACTCCTTCAGAGCCCGCCCCGTGACCTCCTCGCTCACGCCCAGCGAGTAGACATCGGCCGTGTCGAAGAAGTTGATCCCGGCCTCCAGCGCCTTCTTGTAGAACGGCTTCGAGTCCGCTTCTTCCAGCACCCAGTCACGCCACTTTGTCGAGCCGTAAGTCATCGTGCCGAGGCAGATGCGCGAGACGCGAAGGCCGGTTGTGCCGAGCTGGACGTATTGCATGGGGCGCTCCTGACGTTAGAGGCGAGTTACGCCCGTATAATGAATGGCACGATGGAAGAGGGCAAGGGAGCGCAGAGCCCCACCGCCAAGGGCCTCGATCGCCGCGCGCTGGACTACAGCGCCTCGGTCGGTTACGACCGGCGCCTGTACGCGCACGACATCGCCGGGTCGGTTGCCCACGCCCGCATGCTCGGCGCGCAGGGCATCATCCCGGCTGACGACGCGACGCAGATCGTGCGCGGCCTGGAGGAGATCCGTGACGAGATCGAGGCCGGGAAGTTCGAGTGGCGCGAAGACCTCGAGGACGTGCACCTGAACATCGAAGTCGCCCTGCGCGAAAGAATCGGTGACGCCGGCGCTCGTCTGCACACGGCCCGCTCCCGCAACGACCAGGTCGCGACCGACGTCCGCCTGTTCGTGATGGATTCGTGCGACCGCGCCGTAGACGGCGTGCGCGATGTGCAGCGGGCGCTCATCGGCATGGCCGAGGCCAACGCCGGCGCCATCATGCCGGGCTACACGCACCTGCAGCGCGCCCAGCCCGTGCTCTTCGCCCACCACCTGCTCGCCTACTTCGAGATGCTGGACCGCGACGCCATTCGCTTCGCCGCCGCCCGGGACAGCGCCGACGAACTGCCTCTCGGCTCGGGCGCCCTCGCCGGCGTGCCATACCCGGTCGACCGCGAGGCCGTCGCCCGCGAACTCGGCTTCAGCCGCGTCTCGCGCAACAGCATCGACGCGGTCAGCGACCGCGACTTCGCCGTCGACTTCCACGCCGCTTCCGCCACGACGATGATGCACCTCTCGCGTCTCAGCGAGGAGATCATCGTCTGGTCGAGCGACGAGTTCGGCTTCCTGCGCCTGCCGGACGACTTCGCGACAGGCTCCAGCATCATGCCGCAGAAGCGCAACCCGGACATCGCCGAGCTGGCGCGCGGCCGCACCGGCCGCGTCTACGGCAACCTCGTGGCGCTGCTCACGATGCTCAAGGGCCTGCCGCTCGCCTATAACCGCGATCTACAAGAAGACAAGCAGCCGCTCTTCGACACCGTCGACGTGCTCCTGCCGACGCTCGAAGTGATGGCGGCGATGCTGCCGCGCCTCTCACTGGACGCCGGGCGCGCCGCCAACGCTGCCGCCGGCGGCTACCTGCTAGCCACCGACGTCGCCGACTACCTCGTGCGCAAGGGCGTGGCCTTCCGCGACGCGCACCAGGCCGTCGCCGATCTGGTGCGCCACGCCGAGGATCAGAGCAAGCCGCTCGCCGAGCTGACGCTTGACGAGTACCGCCGCTTCTCGCCGCAGTTCCAGGAGGACGTGCTGAGCCTCGACGCCCGCGCGTCCATCGACGCGCGCGACGTGCCCGGCGGCACGGCCTCCGGCCGCGTGGCGGACGCCCTGAACGAAGCGAAGAAGCGCCTCGAGGGCCCGGCATGAGCGACGTCAAGATCGCGCCGTCCATCGTCTCGGCGGATCTCACTCGGCTGGCGGATGAGGTGCGCGAATGCGAGGCCGCTGGCGCGCAGATGATCCACATCGACATCATGGATGGCCGGTTCGTCCCCGCTATCACCATCGGCGCGCCCATCGTCGAGGCGATCCGTCGCACGACCGATATCACGCTCGATATACACCTGATGGTCGTCGAGCCGGAGAAGCAGGTGGAGCGCTTCATCGAGGCCGGCGGCGACATCATCAACGTCCACTGGGAGGCCGCAACGCACGTCCACCGCATCGTCCGCGATGTACAGCAGCAGGGCCGCCGCGCCGGCGTCTGCCTCAACCCCGGTACGTCCGAAGGCGTCCTCGACGCCCTGTTGCCGGACCTTGACCAGGTGATGGTGATGGCGGTGAACCCCGGCGCCTCGGGCCAGCCGTTCATCGCCTCCGTCCTGTCCAAGGTCGAGCGCCTGCGCAGGACGATCGATGAGGGCGGCTACCGCGCGGAGATCGAGATCGACGGCGGTGTGAAAGTGGACAACGCGCCCCGCTGCGCTGCCGCCGGCGCCGACGTCCTCGTCGCCGCCAGCGCCGTTTTCAACGACCGCGCGCCGATCGGCGACAACATTCGCGCGCTTCAGGAATCAGTGGCGGCGTTACAGGCGTAGCTGCGGGATCGTCGGAGAAGGTGAGTCGCCTAGACGCGGTCTTTAGTCGTCGTGCGAATGCAGCGCGTGCAGATCTTGAGGCGGATGGGAACACCGCCGATGATGAACGTCTTTCTCTGGATGTTCGCCTTGAACTTGCGGTTCGTCCGCGGCGCCTTACGTTCCCAGCGCCCGGAGTGTTGGTGGCGTATATTGCGGCCGAAGCCTGTCTTCTTATCGCAAACCTGACACGTGGCCATAGATACAAACCCTTTACGAGGAAAACGGGCGCTGCTAAAATTGCGCCCGCCATATGGTAGCATTCGCCGTTTTCCCAATCAACACGCGCACGCCGTGCACGAGCGGGCGAATCTGCTCGGCGTCACATGACTGATACCAACCTGGCTTCCCTCTCTGGTTCCGACATAACGGAGATGTTCCGTGCCGCCTCGCGCTGGCTTGATCTGAACAAGGAGCAGGTCAACGCGATCAACGTCTTCCCCGTACCGGACGGCGATACCGGCACGAATATGCACCTGACGATGCGGAGCACGATGGAGGAGGCCGACCGCTGCCAGCAGCCGGAGGCAGGCGCCGTCCTCGGCGCGATGGCGCACGGCGCTCTGATGGGCGCGCGGGGCAACTCCGGCGTCATCCTCTCGCAGATCGTGCGCGGTCTGGCGCTGGCTGTTGCAGACGCGGCCGAGCTCGACCCGAAAGCGCTCGCGGCGGGCTTCCAGCAGGGATCGGACACGGCCTACAAGGCCGTCACGCAGCCGACAGAAGGCACAATCCTCACTGTGATCCGCGATGTGGCCTCCGCCGCCGATGACAACACCAACGGCGACATTGGGGCGCTCATGACCGCCGCCGTCGATGCCGCACGTGAGAGCGTCGCGCGCACGCCGGACCTGCTGCCGGTCCTCGCCGAGGCCGGCGTCGTTGACGCCGGCGGCCAGGGCCTCTTCGTGCTCCTGGAGGGCATGCTGCGGCACCTGCGCGGAGAGACCGTTGAGGCCGGGGAAGCGGCGGCGACCGACGGCAGCCCCGAGAAGGAGTTCCTGGCCGTCGTTGAGCAGCACCACCAGGCCGAGGAGTCGCCGTACGGATATTGCACCGAGGTGCTGATCGAGGGTGACGCTCTGCCGGTCGACGAACTTCGGGAGCGCGTGCTCGCCATGGGCGACTCCGTACTCGTCGTCGGCGACGAGAGTCTCGTCCGTGTCCACGTTCACACCGACGACCCGGGTACGCTTCTGATGATGGGAACGGGCGCCGGCAGCCTCGTGCAGGTGAAGGTCGACAACATACGCCACCAGGCCGAGCGCTTCGTTGAGCTGCACCAGGAGCCGGACGAGGCCGCAGCGACCGCGCAGCCGCCTGCGTCGATGATCTCGTCCGTCGCCGTCGCCTCGGGTGAGGGCCTGGCCGATGTCTTTCGCGACGTCGGCTGCTCGCGCGTCGTCTCCGGAGGGCCGACGATGAACCCAAGCACGCGCGACATCCTGGACGCGATCGAGTCCTGCCCCACGGACGACGTGGTAGTTCTGCCGAACGACAAGAACATCGTCATGGCCGCCAGGCAGGCAGCCGAGGCGACGCAGAAGCATGCCGTCGTCGTGCCTTCGCGGTCGGTCCCGCAGGGCCTGTCTGCGCTTCTCGCTGTGAACCCGGAGGAGGGCCTCGACGAAAACGCCCGCGCCATGGAGGATGCTCTCACGGCCGTCCGCACGATCGAAATCACCACCGCAGTTCGTTCGACGGAGATCGGCGGCGTGGCGGTGAAGGAAGGCCAGACGATCGCCGTCGTCGACGACGAACTGAAGGTGGCGACCGATTCGCCCGAGGATGCGCTGGACACCGCGCTTGACGACCTGACCGGCGGATCGACGAGCCTGATCACGCTCTACTACGGCGCCGGCGCGACGGACGAGCAGGCGCAGGCGACGGCCGGCCATCTGCGCGAGCGCTACGCTGGCCACGAGGTCGAGGTCGTCGCCGGCGGCCAGCCGCACTACGTTTACATAGTCTCGCTCGAATAGCTGCCGGGCGCTCCCAACACATCTTCCGCGCACTGCTATACTGTGCCGTCAGGAGGTGCCTCACTTGTCAATTCGCATCGTCACCGATAGCGTCTCGGACATGCCCCCCGAGATGGCGCAAGAACTCAAGATTCCGGTTGTTCCCCTGAGCGTCGTCTTCGGCGAGGAGTCGCTCAAAGAGGGAATCGACATCAGCCCCGACGTCTTCTACGAGAGGTTGGCTCGCGTCAAGGACCTACCGACGACGTCCTCGCCATCGGTCGGCGACTTCTTGGACACGTACCGCGATGTCCTGAAGGAGACCGACGAGATCGTCTCCCTCCACGTCTCGTCCAAGCTCTCTGCCACCTACAGTAACGCCACGCAGGCCGCCGCCATCCTGGCCGACGAGGGCGCACGAATCGAAGTCGTCGACTCGCGGACTATCTCGCTGGGCATGATGTTCCTATGCGAGGCCTCCGTGAAGGCCGCTTCCGCGGGCGCCAGCGTCGAAGAGATCCGCGAGATCATCGACGCCATGATCCCGCGCATCTCCGTGTACATCGCCCTCGACACGCTGGAATACGTGCGCCGTGGCGGCCGCATCGGCCGGGCGCGCGCTTTCCTCGGCACCATGCTTCGCGTCAAGCCGATCCTCTCGTTCGACGAAGGTGAGGTGCGCCCCGAAGAGCGCGTGCGCACCCGCTCCCTCGCCCTCGACCGCCTCTTCCAGCTTGTGACCTCGGCTCCCAACCTTGAGAAGGTCGGCGTCGGCTACTCGACGAACGCTGAGGAGGCGGAGGAGCTGAGGCGGCGCATAACGGACGCGCTGGGGGGCCAAAAAGTGCAGATGACGCGGATCGGGGCCGTCGCCGGCGTTCACGGAGGGCCGGGCGTCCTCGGGGTCGGCTTTCTGCGGGGGGAGTAACCGGAGTTGGCGGGGTCCTACGATGGGCTTCGCAGAGTGCTGGCGCTGGAGCGAGACAAGAAGTTCGGCGACGGCGCAGTAGTCGGCGGGCTCGACGAATACCTCCTGCGCTTCACCAGCGAGGCGAAGATCGACACCTCGCACCCGATTTCTCGCATCCTGCAGCAGCTCCCGCCCGGCGGCTACCGTGCCCTCCACCCGATCCAGCGGCAGCGCGTCGTCGACGAACTGCTGCGCTCGGCTGATGAAGGCGCGCAACGCGAAGCGGCAAAGGGGACGCCCGTAAGGCCGCCGCTTCCGCCGCCCGTGCCCGGGCCGGTCGCGCGCAAGCCCACCGCGCGCCCGAAGGCTGCAGTGAAGCCTGAAGCGAGGCCGGGCCCGGACCTGACCCTCGATTCGCCGGTGTCCGTCCTGGCGAAGCGTCCGGACGTGACGCGTCTGCACAAGAAGGGCCTGGAGACGGTCCGCGACCTCCTCTATCACTTCCCGAACCGCTACCATGATTACTCCGAGGTGCGCCCCATCGCCAGCCTAGCGTTTGGCGAGGAACAGACGGTGATCGCCGAGGTCTGGTCGGCCAAGGCGGTGATGATCGGCCGCAAACGGCGCGGCGCCGAAGCGATCGTCGGCGACGACTCGGGCACAATCCGCATCCTCTGGTTCGGCCAGCCGTGGGTTGCCAGGCAGCTCAAGACCGGGAAGAAAGTAGCGCTCAGCGGCAAGATCGGCTCGTTCAAGGGCCGAATGCAGATGGAGAACCCGGAGATCGAATCGCTTGACGACGAGGCGATCTTCACGCGGCGCTTCGTGCCCGTCTACCGCAGCACCGAAGGCCTGTACATGAAGACGCTGCGCGATCTCGTGCGCCTCGCCGTCGATTCGTGCGCCGCCGATGTCCCGGAGACCCTCCCGGACGACGTGCGCGAGCGGAACGGCCTTATGGACGTCGGCCAGGCGTTCCGGCAGATACATGCACCGGAATCGCTCGAAGAGGCGGACGCCGCCAGGCACCGCTTCGCCTTCGAGGAACTGCTCTGGATCGAGATCGGTGTCGTCCGCCGCCGCCGCGAGTGGCAGATTGCGGGCGGCGCGCCTGTCCTCTCGCTCGAAGCTGCCGCACTCAACGCCTTCATAGACTCGCTGCCGTTCGCGCTCACGAAGGCACAGCGCAGGGCGATCGGCGACGTGCTGGCGGATACGTCCGATGCCATACCGATGACTCGCCTGCTGGAGGGAGACGTCGGTAGCGGTAAAACGGTCGTCGCCGCGGCCGCCCTGCTCGCCGCAGTCGCCGCCGGCAAGCAGGGCGCGATCATGGCCCCGACCGAGATCCTGGCTGAGCAGCACATGCGGACGTTCATAAGCATCCTCGACCCGGACCGCGCCGCCCCGGAAGCGGACGGCCCGTGGTTCCGGGAATCCGGCGACGGCTTCCTCGTGCTGCGGCCGCCGTACCTGGAGCGGCCGCTGCGCGTCGCGCTGCTCACGGGCAGTCTCAAGGCGTCAGACAAGGCAGCCGTGCAGGAGGCGATCGCCCGCGGGGAGGTGGATATCGCCGTCGGCACGCACGCGCTCCTGCAGGAGTCCGTTGAGTTCGCAGACCTCGGTCTTGCCGTAATCGATGAGCAGCATCGCTTCGGTGTCGAGCAGCGCGCCGCCTTGCGGGAGAAGGGGGGCAGTCCTCACGTGCTCGTGATGACGGCGACGCCGATCCCGCGGACGCTGGCGCTCACCGTCTACGGTGATCTCGACATAACCGTGCTCAACGAGATGCCGCCCGGGCGCCCGCCGGTGAAGACGTACTTCGTGCCACCGCGGCGCCGCGAGGAGGCCACGCGCTTCCTCCAGAAGAAGGTCGAGGAGGGGCGCCAGGCTTACGTCATCTGCCCGCTCGTCGAGGAGTCGGAGGCGATCGAGGCGAAGGCGGCCGTGCAAGAGTACGAGCGCCTGTCGCGGGACGAGTTCCCGGAGCTGCGGCTGGGCCTGCTGCACGGCCGCATGTCCGGCGGCGAGAAAGACGCCACGATGCGCGCCTTCCGCGACCACGACCTCGACGTCCTCGTCTCGACGTCGGTCGTCGAAGTCGGCGTCGACGTCCCGAACTCGACGGTGATCCTGATCGAGGGCGCGGACCGCTTCGGACTCTCCCAGCTGCACCAGTTCCGCGGCCGCGTGCGCCGCAGCGAGGAGCAGGCCTACTGCTTCCTCCTTTCAGACACGCAGTCCGAAGAGGCGATGGAGCGCCTGCAGATCATGGAGACGACGGACAGCGGCTTCGACCTGGCGGAGCACGACCTGCGCCTGCGGGGGCCGGGCGAATACTTTGGCAAGCGCCAGTCCGGCATGCCAGACCTGCGCGTCGCCCGCCTCACAGACGTTGAGCTGATCGAGGAGGCGCGGCGCGAGGCAACACGCATCCTCGACGAGGACCCGGAGCTGGAAGACACCTCTCACGCCGCGCTGCGCGAGAACGTGAGCAGGCTCTGGGACCGGCTGACGTCGGACGTGTCGTAGCGCTCGCGCCGCGCCTGGGCTAGAATTCTCACGTGAAGCGTCCGCCTCAGGCGGACGTTCGCGTTTTGAAGCCATGATCAAAAACGAGATCGGGCAGCTGGTACAGGCCGCCGTACGCAAGGCTCAGGAGGCCGGCGACCTGCCCGCCGCCGCCATCCCCGACGCCCCCATCGAGAGGCCGCAGCGGCCAGAGCACGGCGACTACGGCACGGGCCTCGCCATGCGTATGGCCCGCGCCGCCCAGATGAACCCGCTCGAAATCGCGAAGATCGTCGCCAGGCACATCGAGGGCGACTCCCAGAACGGCGTCTTCGCCGCGATTGAGGTGGCGCCGCCGGGCTTCATTAACTTCCGCCTTTCCAGGGACTGGCTCGCCGCGCAGGTGGATGCGATCCTCGCCACCGGCCCGGAATTTGGCAACATCTCACTCGGCGCGGGCAAGAAGGTACAGGTCGAGTTCGTCTCCGCCAATCCCGTCGGGCCGATCCACGTCGGAAACGGCCGCGGGCTCGCCCTGGGCGACACCCTCGCGCGAGCGCTTGCCGCGGCTGGCTTCGAGGTCGAGCGGGAGTACTTCGTAAACGACGCCGGCACCCAGACCGACATCTTCGCCGAGACGCTCTACGTCCGCTATCAGCAGCTCTTCGGCCGCGAGGTGGAGATACCAGAGGGCGGCTACCCCGGCGAGTACATGCTCGACCTGGCGAACGCGCTCAAGGACGAGCTTGGCGACTCGCTCCTGCGGCCGGAAGGCGAGCCGAAGCCGCCCGAAGTACACGATCGCGGCGTCGCCCTGATGCTGGAGAACATCCGCCAGGACCTGGACGCGATCGGCGTGCAGTACGACAACTGGTTCTCGGAGCGCTCAGTCTACGACGACGGCACGTACAAGAAGACGATGGACCTGCTGCGCGAACACGGCTTCGTCTCGGAGCGAGAAGGCGCCGTGTGGTTCGTCTCCTCATCGCTCGGCGAGGAGAAGGACAACGTCCTCGTACGCTCAACCGGGGCGCCGACGTATTTCGCCTCCGACATCGCCTACCACTACGACAAGTTCGTGACGCGCGCCTTCGACCGCGTGATCAACATCTGGGGCGCCGACCACCAGGGCCACGTCCCGCGCATGAAGGCCGCTGTCACGGCGCTCGGCGTCGACCCTGACCGGCTGGAGATCATCATCTACCAGCTCGTCACATTGAAGCGCGGCGAAGAGGTGGTCCGCCTTTCCAAGCGCGCCGGTGACATCGTCACGCTGCGCTCCGTCGTCGACGAAGTCGGCGCCGACGCCGCGCGCTACAACTTCGTGACGCGCGCCGCCGACTCGCACATGGAGTTCGACATCGAGCTGGCGAAGCGCCAGAGCGCGGAGAACCCGGTGTACTACGTCCAGTACGCCCACGCCCGCATCGCCGGCATCCTCGCGCAGGCCGCCGAGCGCGGACTCGACTTCGAGGGCGGCGACGTCGGCCTGCTCAAGGAGGACGCCGAGCTGGACCTCGTGCGCAAAATGCTACGCCTGCCTGAGCTGATCGAGCAGATCGCGCTCAGCAACGAGCCGCACCAGCTCCCGTACTACGCGACGGAGATGGCGACCGCCTTCCACGACTTCTACGAGAAGTGCCGCGTCCTCAGCGACGATGAAGCGCTGTCGCGGGCCCGCCTGAAGCTCGTCTCCGCCGCCAAGACCGTCCTCGCCCGCAGCCTGAGCCTCATGGGCATGAGCGCTCCAGAGCGCATGTAGCGTGGCTGACCTGCCCGTCGCGAAGTCGGGTGCCTCAGCACTGGACGTCGCCCGTCAGGCGGCCCGTGCGGCGGCTGACATCATGCTCGCGGCCTACAAACTCCCGGTCGAGAAGAAGACGAAGAGCCGCGGCAACTTCCTCACGAAGACCGATCTCGAATGTGAGAAGGCAGCGCTCGCGATCCTGGCTGCGGAATACCCGGACGTGCCGGTCCTCGCCGAGGAGACGTCGGCGTCGGTGGGCGACTGGCGGAGCGGCCTCCTCTGGGTGGTCGACCCGATCGACGGCACGGCCAACTTCGCGCGCGGCATCCCGACGTTCGCGTTCAACATCGCCCTCTGCCTCGACGGCGAGCCGCTGCTCGGCCTGACCCTGCAGCCGGTGACCGGCGACGAGTTCGTCGGCGTGCTCGGCGACGGCCTGTCGGTGAACGGCGAGCCAACGCCGGTCTCGCGGGCGGAGACGATGGCTGAATGCCTGACGGGCTTCGGGCTCGGTTACCAGTACGACCGCTCGAAGCTAATCCTCGGCCTGCTCGCCGACATCTGGCCGGGTCTGCAGATGATGCAGAACGTTGGCAGCGCGGCGATCGCGCTGGCCTACACCGCCAGCGGCCGCTTCGACCTTTACGTGCACAGCTTCCTCGGGCCGTGGGACGTCGCCGCCGGCCTCGCCCAGGTGCGCGCCGCCGGCGGCCTCGCGCTCGACCGCGCGGGCGGTCACGCGACGATCTTCAGCGAGGGCCTCGTTGCGGGCGCTCCCGGCCCCGTGCGCGAGTTCGTTGCCGCGACGAAAGACCGGCCCTGGCGCTGACCGGTCTCGGCTAAGCGTCCCAGGCGCGCATCACGCGGTAGAGGGGCACTGGCTCCGGGATGCCCTTCATGATCGTCGGGCCGATCTCCTCGAACGTCACGCCGTCCAGAGGCGCCTCGATGCGCGAAGTGCACGCCTCGGAGACGAGCACTTCACCCGGTGCGGCGAGGTCGACGATGCGCGCCGCCACGTTCACGTCGTGACCGATGAAGTCGTTGCCGCGCAGGACGGGACTCCCGAAGTGGATGCCGATCCGCACCCAGAGCGGCTCGTCGTCCTCGCCCGAGGCCTCCTCGAACCGCTCCTGTAGCGCCACGCTCACTTGCACTGCGGCCAGTGGTTCGTCGAACCAGAGCATCAGCCCGTCGCCCAGGTTCTTCACGATGCGCCCGCTGTCGCCCATCTGCTCGCGGACGAGGCTTTCCTGCAGGTCGAGCAGCGAAAGGGCGGCGGCGTCGCCGCGCAGCGCCGTGAACTCGGTGAACCCGCTCAGGTCAGTGAACACGATCGTGCCCTCACGGGTCTCGATCGCCGTCGCCGGGGTCATCCCTCTTCGACCGTGATCGACCCCGATATCGTGCGCGCCTTGATCTTGAAGTCGGAGCCCCGCGGCACTTCGATCTCCGTCTTGCCGGAGAGCGTCTTCAGGCGTGGGTCCGGGTGGCGCCCGGGGTCGACCGCCACCTCGATCTTGCCGGAGATCGAACGCAGCTCTACGTCCCCCTGGCCGGCGGTGCCCACCTCGATGTTGCCGCTCATCGTGTGTGCGCGGACTTCTTCGCCGACCCAGCCGATCTCGATACGGCCACTCTTTGTGTTCGCGCGACAGCGCCCTCCGCACCGCTCGACTTCAAGGTGCCCGCTGATGCTGCGAACGTCGACGTCGCCCTCGGTCTCGTCCACCTCGATGTGGCCCGAGACCGTGCTTACTTTGACGGTCCCGAAGCGTCCCTCCAGGCTCACGTTCCCGGAAACGGCGCCCACGGAAACGTTCGTGCCTTCCGGGACAGTGATCCTGAGGTTCGTTGACCTCGTGCGCGTCTCGACCACGTGCTTGTCGTCGGAGACGTCTACTCGGTGGTCACCAGGCTCGATCTCGATGTCCTGGACGTCCTCGGCCTCGATCTCAATGCGGGCGGAGACGGAAAGCACGCGCAGCCGAGCGCCTTCAGGGAGCGGGAATCGCGTACCCATCGCCACCTTAGTTTAGCCGAGAGTTGGGGTGCTCTGTATGACGGGCGTCACGGAGCCTCAATCGCGCGCCAGCTGGTATACGCCGTCCGCGTACGAGACGATCAGCAGCTCGCCGTTCGGCAGCTCCCCGAACGAGGCGATGAAGAGATCTTCGTTCGTGAGCAAGACGGCCGGACTATCGTCCAGCGTGTTGACGGCCCAGATGCGCCCCGTGTAGAAGTCGCCGTAGACGTACCAGCCGTAGAGCTCCGGCATCGCACCCCCGCGGTAGACGAAGCCGCCGGTCACAGCGAGGCCCAGGTTGTGGCCGTACACGGCGCGCGGCGGCGAGAACGTCTTGCCGGTGCACTGGTCGGGATCGCCCGGGATTTCGTACTCCGCGAACCCCTCGTAGCAGTCCCAGCCGTAGTTGCCGCCGCTGACCACGCGGTCGATCTCCTCCCAGAGTTCCTGGCCCACGTCGCCGAGCCAGACGTCGCCTGTGAGGCTGTCGACGGTCATGCGCCAGGGGTTCCGCAGTCCGTAGGCGAAGATCTCCTCACGGGCGCCCGCGACGCCGACGAAGGGGTTGTCGGGCGGGATCGCGTACGGCTGCTCCGACACGTCGATCCGCAGCACCTTGCCCAGCAGCGTGTCCAGCGCCTGACCGTTCTCGTTCGGATCGCCGCCGCCGCCCCCGTCGCCTGTCGAGAGCAGCAGGTAGTCGTTGTGGTCGAAGGCGATGCGTCCGCCGTTGTGGTTCGTCGCGAACTGCGGGATCGACAGCAACACCTCGGCGCTGCCCCCGTCGAGCGCGCTTGCAGTCGCGGAGTAGCGGGCGAGGACGGAGCGGTCCGGGCCTGTCGCCGTGTAGTAGACGTACACGCGCCCGTCCTGCGCGAAGGCCGGCGAGAAAGCGAGCGACAGCAGGCCCTCCTCGTTGTCGCCGGCGTCCACGATCCCGCTGACGTCGCCCCAGGCCTGCGCCGGGAAGCTCCCATCGAGCCATACGTGATACATCTGGCCGCTCTGCCGTACGGCGATCGCTTCCGTCGGCGCGCCGGGTATCACCGCCAGCTCGATCACGGCGCCGTTCGCCGCGCCGAGGGCGCCGCCGCTGATCACTGTCTCCAGGTGGTAGCCGCCCGCGGCCGGCGTCGCGCTGGGCGCCGGCGTGGCCGTCGCTGTGGTGGTCGGTGTTGCGGCCGGCGTCGCCGTGCCCGGTGGAGCGGATGTCGATAGCACGTCGAGCGGCTCGCCGATGGGCTGGCAGGTCCCGGAGACTGGCTGGGTGGGCTCCACACCGCCGCTGAACAGCAGCAGCAGCAACACATCGCCCGCGTTCACGTTGCTGTCGCAGTTCACGTCGGCGGCCTGCTCCACGCAGCCCGCGAAAGGCTCGACGTCGGCCGCAAAGCGCAGGCCGGCAAGCGCATCGAGAGAGTCGATCGATTCGCTGCAGTCGGCGTCGCCCTGCAAGACGCCGTCGGCGGACGAACCGCCCGACCACGGCGAGAGGGCCACGGCCGCAAGCGCGATGAGCGCCAGCGCCACGACCGCAGCGGCGCCGGCGACGCGGAGATACGTTGGCATCTTCACATCAATAGTACGCGAGTTGTCACGGATGGGACTGCGTGGCCGGCGGGGAATGAGCTGTCGTTAGCTGCTGTGCCGCGAGGTAAAGCGCCCGATGCGTTCCAGCGCTTCTTCAAGCAGGTTGTACGGTGCCGCGTAGCACATCCGCACGTGGCCGCGGCCGCATTCGCCGAACGCAGAGCCGGGAATGACTGCGACCTTCTCTTCGTCCAGCAGACGCTCCGAGAACTCGACGTCGTCCATCCCCGTGGAGCGGATCGACGGGAAGGCGTAGAAGGCGCCGTGTGGTTCGCTCATCGCCAGGCCGATCTCCCCCAGGCCCTTCACCATTAGCCGGCGGCGCCGGTCGAACTCGGCGACGAAGCGCCGGACGTCCTCCTCGCCGTGCTGGATCGCCTCCAGCGCGGCGTACTGCGAAGGCGTTGGCGCCGACATCACGATGTACTGGTGCACCTTCATCATCGCCTCAAGCAGGTCCGAAGGGGCGCAGACCCAGCCCACGCGCCAGCCTGTCATGGCGTAGGACTTGGAGAAGCCGCCCATGAGCACGGTGCGCTCCTTCATCCCGGGCAGCGAGGCGAAGCACGTGTGGTCCATGCCGTAGCTCAGCCGGTCGTAGATCTCGTCCGAAATGACGATCAGGTCGTGCCGCTCGGCCACGTCGGCGATGGCCGTCAGGTCTTCGCGCGACATCTGCGCGCCTGTCGGGTTGGAGGGATAGCCGAGCAGCAGCGCCTTGCTGCGCGGCGTGATCTTCGCTTCGATCTCCTCCGCCGTGACGCGGAAGCCGCGCTCCATCTCGGTCGGCACCGGTACCAGCTTGCCGCCGACCAGCGACACGCACGGCGGATAGGCAACGTAGTACGGGTCGGGGCAGAGGACTTCGTCTCCGGGGTCGAGCAGCACATGGCTGGCCAGGAGCAGCGCCTCGGACACGCCGATCGTGACGATGATCTCGCGCTGCGGGTCGTAGCGCACACCGTAGAGGCGCTGAATGTGGTCCGCGATCGCCTCTCGCAGCGGGGGGAGGCCGTAGTTGGACGTGTAGTGCGTCTCTCCGGACTCGACGGCTTCGAAGGCGGCGCGGCTGTAGCGCTCCGGCGTGACGAAATCGGGCTCGCCGACGCCCAGCGAGATCACGCCGTCAAGATTGGCGATAAGCTCAAAGAAGCGGCGTATTCCGGACGATGAAATCGCATCAATCCTGTGCGAAAATCGCTGATTCGCCTTTTTCCTGGTGCCTTCTTTCACAAACCCCTCCGCAAAGATAGTAACGCTAATGGTAGCAGAGGGGTGTCAGGCTGTCACCGACGGGGTTAGCGGCGATCACGTGCGCCCCGCGCTTGCTAGCGGCGCTGCTCGGCGTACCCACGCGCGGCGATTGGCCAGACGTCGGTCACTCGGTCGCCTTCGAGCACGTAGATCACGTCGTGCAGGTTGATCGTCGGGTCGGTGTGCGAGGGCACAAGGCGAATGCGGTCACCGACGGCGATCGCCGACTCCGGCGGCAGCGTGATCGAGGCGTGCTCATCGCTGAGGAAGAGGATGCTCGCGCCCTCAACACCGTCGACGTCCGGGTTGCCGTGGTCCTCCGTGCAGGCCTTGTGTCCAGAGTCCGTCACGCAGAGTCCCGGGGCGGGCCGCGAAATCACAGTCCCCAGAACCCAGAACGCCTGCCGGAACGAGATGTCCAGCTTCTCGTACGCCCCGTCCATCAGTGTGTAGGAGCCGGCCTGGACCTCCGTGACGCCTCGGATGCGGCCCGTGATGTCGTAAGAGCCGGTCCCACCTGCCGAGACGATCTCGCAGGGCAGACCGGCGTCACGGACGGCGCTGACGGCGGAAAGCAGGCGGTCCACCGCGTCACGCGTGACCTGCTCACGCTTTTCCCGCTCCGGTATGCCGACGGCGTGGCCCTCGTAGCCCATGAGGCCGCGCAGGCGAACGCCGGGCGTCTCCGCCACACGCGAGGCCAGCTCCGCGGCTGCGTCTGGCTGCACGCCGCAGCGCGGCATCCCCACGTTGACGTCGACGAGCACGCCGACTTCGACTCCCGCGGTGGCGGCGGCCTCGCCGGCCATCGCCAGCCCCTCGTGTGAGTCGACCGCGATCTTGATATCGACGCCGCGAGAGGCAATCGTGGCCACACGCGCCGTCTTGTCCGCGCCGATGACCTCGTTTGCGATCAGGATGTCGTCGCAGAAGTCCGCCACGGCCTCGGCCTCCGCGACGGTCGCGCACGTCAGACCCGTGCACGAACCGGCGGCGAGCTGGCGGCGGGCGATCTCCGGCGTCTTGTGCGCCTTGAAGTGGGGACGCAGCTTACAGGCGCCTTCGCGGAAGAACTCCGCCATGCGCTCGATGTTCGCTTGCATGGCGGCCACATCGAGGATGAGCGCCGGCGTGGGGATGTCGGCAACGGTGTGGGGAGCGGTCACGCCGTGGAGTATCGCGCGTAGTGGTGGACGCCGTCTACAGCGGCGGGAACTCGTCGTGCCAGGCGGTCGACTGCTCGTAGGCATGGGCGGCCTGGAACATCGTCGCCTCGTCGAACGGCCTGGCGATGATCTGCAGGCCGATCGGCAGGCGCGCGCCGTCGTCCGCCGTCGCGAAGCCACAGGGCACGGAGATGCCAGGCAGGCCGGCGATGCTGACCGGGATCGTGCAGACGTCGTTGAGGTACATCTGCAGCGGGTCGCCGATCTTCTCGCCGATCTTGAACGCCGGCGTCGGTGATACGGGCGCGACCAGCACGTCGTGCTTCTCGAACGCCGCGTCGAACTCGCGGCGGATCAGCGTCCGCACCTTCTGCGCCTTCAGGTAGTACGCGTCGTAGTAGCCGGAGGAGAGTGCGTACGTGCCGATCATGATGCGCCGCTTCACCT
Organism: Chloroflexota bacterium; assembly: GCA_029262695.1. Taxonomy (GTDB): domain Bacteria; phylum Chloroflexota; class Dehalococcoidia; order SM23-28-2; family RBG-16-64-32; genus CF-162. The sequence goes on from JAJCYV010000004.1 coordinate 66,547, forward strand.
CCTCGCCGAAACCACGCTGACGCGTGCCCTCCATGTCGGCCCACATCGATCCGCCCTCGTCGTACGAGAATCCGTACTTCACGCCGTCGTAGCGCGCCAGGTTCGCCGACGCCTCCGACGGCGCGATGATGTAGTAGACCGAGACCGCGTGCCCCGTGGAGGGCAACGAGACGTCTGTGTCGATCTCTGCGCCAAGACTCTCCAGTTGCGCGATGGCCTTCTCCACGGCCTCACGAACGTCGCCGTCCATGCCCTCGATGAAGTACTCGCGCGGCACGCCGACTCGCAGCCCCTTCACGCCTTTGTCGATCGTCGCACCGTAGTCCGGCACCTCGACCGGCGCCGAGGTCGAGTCGCGCTGGTCGTGGCCGGCGATCGCCTGCAGAACGGTCGCCGAGTCGCGGACAGAGCGGGTGAGCGTCCCGATCTGGTCGAGTGTCGAGCCGAAGGCGATGAGACCAAAGCGGGAAACGCGTCCGTACGTCGGCTTCAGGCCGACGACGCCGCTCAGGGCCCCGGGCTGGCGCACGGAACCGCCCGTGTCGGAGCCCAGCGCCCAGTAAGCCATGCCGGAGGCGACAGCCGCTGCCGAACCAGCCGAGGAGCCGCCCGGCACGCGGTCGAGCGCCCATGGGTTGTGCGTCGGCCCGTAGGCGGAGTTCTCGCCGGAGGAGCCCATCGCGAATTCGTCCATGTTCGTCTTGCCGACCATCACGAAGCCGGCCTCGTTCAGGAGCGTGATTACGTTCGCGTCATAAACGGGCATGAACGGCTCCAGGATGTGCGACCCGGCCGTCGTGCGGACGCCCTTCGTCACGATGGCGTCCTTGATCGCCGCCGGAACGCCGGTCAGCGGGTTCTCGTGACCTGCCGCGATCATCTCGTCGGCGCGCGCGGCCTGCGCCCGCGCTACCTCTTCCGACTCCGTGATGAAGGCGTTCAGGCGCTCGTCGACGGCGCGTATGCGGTCGAACGCGGCCTGCGTCAGCTCGACGGAGGACACCTTGCCCTCGCGCAGGAGGCCGGCCGCCTCGTGCATCGTCATGCGGAGGACGTCGTCGGACATGCGCTACTCTTCCAGCACGGCGCGAACGCGGAAGTAGCCGTTTTCCTGCGCCGGCGCGTTGGCCAGCACGTCGTCAGGGTCGGTGCAGGGCGCCGTCTCATCGGAGCGCATCACGTTGTGCAGGTCAAGCGTGTAGGCGGTCGGCGGGACGTCGTCCGTGTCGAGCTGCTGCAGCTCCTCGAAGTAGTCAAGGATCGACGAAAGCTGGCCGCTAAAGCGCTCAACGTCTTCCTCGGTGATCCCGAGGCGCGCCAGGCGGGCGATATGGCGTACTTCATCCGGTGTCAGTGACATGGCCCTCCGATTATGGGTCGGGCGCGCCGCCAGTCGCAAGGCGCAGGCGTGCTGGCCGCTCACCCATCGACCCGCTACGCTGAAACGGTATGCGGAAGCGAACGCCGGTTGAGGCAACGGACAAGCGCGCGATCCGCGGCCATCCCAGCCAGGTCTGGACGCCGGGGCTGGAGCGCCGCCTCGCCCTCTTGCGCCGGCACGTGCCACTGGAGGGCAAGCGCATCCTGGACGCCGGCTGTGGTGTCGGCGCCTTCGTGCGGCGCCTGCGCGAGTTCACGGCGGACGTCCACGGCTTCGACGTCGAGCGGGAGAGCGTCCAGCGCGGCGTCGAGGAGGTGCCCGGGCTCGGCCTCGCCGTGGCTGAGCAGCTACCATACCGGGACGGCGCCTTCGACGTCATCCTCATGCACGAGGTGCTCGAGCACGTGGACGACGACCTCGATTCGCTGCGCGAGATGCGCAGAGTGCTGGCGCCGGGCGGTCGCCTCGTGATCTTCTGCCCGAACCGGCTCTACCCGTTCGAGACGCACGGCATCTTCATCGGCAAGAAGTACCGCTTTGGGAACTGGCCGCTCGTCAACTACCTGCCTGACTTCCTGCGCAACCGTCTCGTGCCGCACGCCCGCGTATACACGAAGGGCAAGTTGCGCCGTATCTACCGCAGGGCAGGCTTTCGGGCGCAGGTTCACTCGTTCGTATACCCGGGCTTCGATCACGTAATGGCGCGGCGCAGGTACGTCGGGCGCGTGCTGCGCTGGCTCCTCTATCCGCTGGAAAATACGGGGCTCCGAATCTTTGGCCTCTCGCACTTCGTTGTACTAGTACGGAAATAGCCGCACACGGAGAATCACACAGGATAGAATTTGCCCAAGATATACCGCGTCCGCCGCAAAAGGGCACGACAGGCGAACGTCCGGCGCGGCCGCACCTTTCGCTCTCGCCTGACCTCGCTCCTCACATTGATGCTCTTCGTCGGCGTCCTCGCAGTCATCGCCGCCGGCGTTGGGGGTTTCATCGTGTACCGGGGCTACGCCAACGACCTGCGCGAGCCGCAAGAGGTCATCAACTCGAACACCATCGGTTCGAGCATCATCTACGATCGCCACGGCAACAAACTGTACGAGTACATCCCGGAGTTTGAGGGCCTGCGCGATCCGGTGCCTCTGGCCGAGATCTCCCCCTACCTGATCGCCGCCACGATCGCCACGGAGGACTCCAGCTTCTACGGCAACCCGGGCGTCAACTACAAGGGCCTCGCCCGCGCTGCCTGGGAAAACCTGACGCCGTTCGGGCCGGGCCTCTTCGAGGGCAGTGGTGGTAGCTCCATCACTCAGCAACTGGCCCGCAATATCTACATCGACTTCGACGAGCGATCGGCGCGCGGGAAGACGGGAGTCGAGCGCAAGGTCAAGGAGACCGTGATCGCGCTTGAACTCAAGCAGAACTACTCCGACGATCAGATCCTGGAGTGGTATCTCAACCAGATCTTCTACGGCGCCAACGCATACGGCGCCGAGGCCTCCGCCGGCCAGTTCTTCGGCAAGACCGCCCAGGACCTCACTCTGGCCCAGGCGGCGCTCCTCGCAGGGCTTCCGCAGGCGCCCGGCGACTACGACCCGACGGACTCCGAAAAGCTGCCCTTTGCCAAAGCCCGCCAACTCCAGGTCCTCGACCTGATGATCGAACACCTGAACGAGGTGAACTCGATCCCGACGGCCGGCGACAAGGGCGACCCGCTGCTCACGCTCTCCGTCGCCGAGATCGAAGCCGCGAAGGACGCGCCCCTGGACTTCGTCGACACCTCGATCGACATCCTTGCCCCCCACTGGGTCTGGTACGTCGAGGACGAGATCACAAAGATGTGCCACGCCGGCCTGTTCGAGCCGCCCGGCGAAATCTCCTGCGACAAGGTCGTGCGCCAGGGCGGCCTCCGCATCACTTCCACGATCGACCTCGGCCTCAACTCGATCGCCGAACGGATCATCGAGGAAGAGCTCACGCGCACGGAAGGGCAGTACGGCGGGCACAACGGCTCGCTCGTCGCTATCCGTCCAGGCACCGGCGAGATCCTCGCCTACGTCGGTAGCCGCGACTACGATCGCGAAGATATCGACGGCGAGGTCGACATCGCCCAATCTCTGCAGTCGCACGGATCGACGATGAAGGTGTTCACGTACCTCAAGGCGTTCGAAGACGGCTGGGTGCCGTCGACCTTCGTGGAAGACAAGAAGCTTGTGCTGGATGTCGGCGGTCTGCCGCGCGCGGTCAACAACTGGAACAACTCCTTCCTCGGCGAAATCACAGTCCGCAAGGGCCTCTCGCAGTCCGTCAACACCACGGCCGTGCGCACGCTGATGGACGTCGGCGAAGACCGCATGCGCGAACTCGCGCACCGTATGGGCATCACCGACCTCCGACAGGGCGATTGCGGGCCGACGATCACGCTCGGCGCCTGCGAGGTGCAGCTCATCGACCAGACGTTCGCCTACGCCGTGCTCGCAAACAACGGCACGATGATCGGCCGCCCGACGTCCGAGGAGCTGCCGGACGGCTACCGCCAGCTCGACCAGGTCTCCGTGCTCTCGATCACGGACGCCGACGGTAGCCCCGTCTACACCTTTAACGACCCGGAAGAAATCCAGGTCGTAGAGCCCGCTTACGCCTACATGGTCACGGACATCCTCTCCCGAGACGCGATCTACTGGAGTCGGCTGACGATCGACCGGCCGGCGGCCTCGAAGACCGGCACCAGCGAAGAATTCCGCGACGGTGTGCTGATGGGCTACACGCCGGACCTGGCCGTCGGCGTCTGGATGGGCAACGCTGATAACTCGCAGATGGCACCCGGTACGTACTCGTCCGTCGGCTCGGGGCCCATCTGGCGCATCTTCATGGGGGAAGCTCACGCTTACCTGGAGCTGCCGCCGCGGTCGTTCGAACGGCCAAGCGACATCTCCCTCATCGACTGCGGCGGCCGGAGCGAAGTCTTCAAGAAGGGCACACCGGCGGTCAAGGACGGTGGTTGCCGCGGCCCGGACGGCAGCGGTGGCATCGCAACACCGACCCCCGGAGGCCCGGTGTTCCCGACGACTTCCGGCAGCGCGACGCCGACGCCGGACAAGCCAACAGCCTTCTTCTACACCGTTCGCGAGGGTGACACGATCGAGTTCGTCGCCGAACTCTTCGCCGTCGACCTCGAAGACCTGCTCAAGGCGAACGGCCTCGTCGAGGGCGAGATCATCTTCCGTGGCGACGTGCTCATCATCCCGGGTCAGACGCAGACCAACCCGAGCCCGGATCCCGATCCCGGCCCTGATGTTGAATTCGAGGGCGTGATCGTGCCCGTCCCCTCCGGCGGCGACTGAACCATCCTCCGCTTGCTGCAACGACTCACCGGGCAGTAGCCTAGTCCCGATATGAACCGCGCTGCAGGAAGCCCCGCCTGTGGCTGACGAGGGCCGCGGCCGCTCGTTCGTCCGCCGCCAGCGACCCAGCCGGGGCGACGGCGAGCGCAAGGCCGAGGACGAACCGAAGCCTAAAGACGAGGGCCAGCGCCCCGCGGCCGAACCCGAGCAGCCGCCGCGGGAGTCGAGCGACCGAATCGTCGTTCCCCGTCAGGAGCGCGGCCGCAGCGAATCGCCCGTCGACGTCGAGCTGAGGGAGGTGCGCTGGGGCGCGACCTCACGTGGCGCCTACCTGCGCGTCGTCCCCTCGCAGCAGCGCTTCACCCGCGTCGGCGCAGGCCACATCGCGGCGACACGCATCGGCAGCCGCCCCGTCGGCCGCATCGAGCGCATCGTGCAGGTCCTCAAAGGCACAATCCTCGGCAGCCCGATCGCGACCGCCCAGTCGATCCATGAACGGCTGACGAAGCTCAAGGCGCTCGCCATCCTCGGCTCTGACCCGCTTTCGTCGTCCGCCTACGCGACGGAGGAAGCGCTGATCCTGCTCACCTTCGCCGGTGTGGCCGGACTTGACTACCTTCTGCCGATCGGTCTCGTAGTCGCCGCTCTGTTGATCCTCGTCATGATGTCCTACCGCCAGACGATCAAGGCCTATCCCGGCGGTGGCGGCGCCTACGCCGTCTCTCACGACAACCTCGGGCGATACCCCGGCCTCGTCGCCGCCGGTGCGCTGATGGTGGACTACACGCTGCTCGTCTCGGTCAGCGTCTCCGCCGGCGTGGCGGCGATTACGTCCGCCGTGCCGGAGCTCTTCGACTACCGCGTGCCGATGGCGATCGCCTTCGTCGCCTTCTTCACCATGGGCAACCTGCGCGGCATCCGCGAGTCCGGCTCGTTCTTTGCCGCGCCGACGTACTTCTTCATCCTCGCCATGGGCGGCACTATCGCCGTCGGCTTCGTACGCGTTCTTATCGGCGACTCGCCCGGCTCGTTCACAGAGGCCGCGCCGCCGGCGGAGGAGATCGTCGCCACGCAGGGCCTCACTATCTGGCTCGTGCTTCGGGCCTTCTCCTCCGGGGCGTCTGCGTTGACCGGCGTTGAGACGATCGCCAACGGGACGCCCACGTTCAAGCCGCCGGAGGCGAAGAACGCGCGGATGACGATGGCGGTCATGGCCGGCATCGCCGTCTACATGTTCCTTGGCATCACGTTCGTCGTCAGCCGCTTCGGTCTCGTGCCCGAGACGGACCAAACGCTCGTCTCGGCGCTTGGCCGCACTGTCTGGGGTGAGAACGTCATCTACTACGCTTTCCAGGCCACGACGGCGATGGTCCTCTTCCTCGCTGCCAACAGCAGCTTCAACGCCTTCCCGCTGCTCGGTTCGATCCTGGCCCGCGACCACTACCTGCCGCGCCAGTTCAACTTTCGCGGCGATCGCCTGGCGTTCTCCAACGGGATACTCGTGCTGGCCCTCATCGCCTGCGTCCTGCTGGTCATCTACGGCGCCTCAGTGACGAAGCTGATCCCGCTATACGCCGTCGGCGTCTTCATCGCCTTTACCCTCTCCCAACTGGGCATGGTGAAGCGCTGGTGGATGCGGCGCGAGCCGGGCTGGCGGGGGAGCATGGCGCTGAACGTCGTCGGGCTCGGCGCGACGGCCGCCGTCGCGGTGATCATCGGCGCGACGAAGTTCGCGCAGGGCGCCTGGATATCGCTCGTCATGGTGGTGGTGCTCGTCGCTGTCTTCGCGATGATCCGCCGGCACTACGACTGGTACGAGCGGCAGGTCAAAGTCGACGAAGACGATGTCCGGCGCAGGGAGCCGCCGCCAAGGCCGCTGGTGGAGCGAGGCCGCGGCGAGCACGCGGTCGTCCCCGTTGACGCCATCAACAGGATCACAATGGGTGCGATCGACATGGCCCGCGAAATCTCCATCAAGATCGCCGCCGTCCACCTCGCCGACAACCGGGATCAGGCGGAGGAGTTCCGCCAGCACTGGGACGACCTGATGCCGGACGTGCCGTTGCTGATCATCGAGTCGCCTTACCGCGCCTTCGCCGGGCCGATGATCGCCTACATCGATAGCCTGGAGCGCACCGAAGGCGACGCCCCGATCACTGTCATCCTCCCCGGCTTCCGGGCGCACCACTGGTGGGAGAGCCTCCTCCACAACCAGGCGATCCGCCGCCTGCGTCCGTTCCTGGACGAGCACGAGCGCGTCCGTATCCTGGACTTTGACTATGACGTGCGCGAGCCGGCCCAGGCGCCGCCGGACTAGCCGCCGCCGAGCAGTTCGTCCAGTCCGCCTTGCGTTGTGATCGCTGAAGCCTGGCGCACGAACTCGCCGGGCGAGCCGGCCTGCTCCAGGAGCGCCGCCAGCTTCGGTCCGATCGGGTCGACCGAGGCCGGCGTGTCGGCGTAGAAGCCGAAGAACGCGAAGTACGCCTGGTTCAGCCGGCGAATGTAGCGGCCCTTCACCTCGAACTCGTCGCGCTTGCGCTCCATCAGCGCCTCCGCCTCCTCGATCCGCTCGTCTGCCAGCATCTCCTCCACCTCCACGCGCAGCGCTCGCATCTCGGCGTTGAAATCGAACGGCTCTTCGGGTGCGTCAGGCGCTGGCGCAGGCGTCGCGCTCGCGCCGGGCGTTGGCGACGGTGATTCCGGCTCCAGCGGTCCGTACCTCTCGAAGTAGAGGCGCGCCAGCTCGCTCCCGGCGATGTTCGCGACGCTCTCGTTCAGCGTGCGGGCCTCGCCGCCCTCGAAATAGCTGCGTCCCAGCGGGAAGAAGATCAGGTACTGGTGCAGCCACTCGTGGAAAACCGTATCGACGACGCGCTCGTAAGAGCGGCCCTCGTTGATCACGCTCGGGTACGTCGCCACGCCGCCCGTCGTCACGACCAGCGCCGAGACGTTCGGGTCGTCGGTCTCGACTCTGTTCTCGATGCCGAGCGCCGTCTCACTGGAGAGACCGGGCGTCAGCAGGTGCGAGTCGTCCAGCTCGATGCCGTCGCGCGGCGAGACAGCCAGCACGCGCGGTGGCGGGTCGAGCTCGAAGTCGACCGGTGGGAAGATGAGGCCGAGGTCGCTGAAGAGCGGCGGTTCCAGCGCCAGGGCCTGCTCCTCCAGCACGGACGTCACGCGCCCCTCGATGATGTCCTCGACCCGTGCCTCGAGGTCGTCCCGTTCCTCCTCCGCCCGCTCCAGGTCGTGCGAGCCCGGCGCCTCTCTGGTCAGCTCGTCGATCTCGTCTCCCAGCGCGAAGTAGCGCCGCAGGGCGTCGTCATCGCTCCCTTGCTCGTCGCGGAATATGTTGCCGATCTTGTACAGCCACTTCTGCGGGAAGTGCTTCAGCTCCCAGGTGACGAGGTTGAACGAGTTGCGGTTTGCCGCCGCCTCAGCCGCGTTCGACGGCCCGGTCGCATCGAAGACCAGGACGGCGCCCACGACCGCGAACGCGCCGAGCAGCGTCAGGCAGGCGGCATACGCCGCGATCAGGTATCGCATCGTCCTATTGTGATACGTCGCGGCCCGGTCTGCCGCGCTCGCCGGCTACTCGCCGTTGTCGTCCGCCGTGAAGTCCTCAGTGAACACGAGCGAAACGTCTGCGATCGCCTGCGGCAGGCCGTTATGCGCGATCAGGAAATCGTGCAGCGCCTGCCACTGCGAAAGCGTCTGCCCGCCGATGCCCAGGTGCTCGTAGAAGGTGCTGGGCTGCGCCATCTCAAGCTCAGTGTCCAGCATGTAGCGCTGATGTTCGCGGTCCTCCTGTGGCGCGTACTGCAGCACGATGTCAATCGCCTCCTCGCGGTTCGCTTCCGCGTAGGCGATTGCGCGCAGGACGGCGCGTGTGAATCTCGCCGTGATCTCCGGGTTCTCCTCCGCGTACTCGCGCGTCGTCACGTACGACAGGCCGAGCGTCGGCGCGCCGTAGTCGGCGGCGGTGAAGACACGTGTCTCGTAGCCCTCGCGGCTCAGCGTGTCCGGCTCGTTGGCGATGAACACGGGGAAGATGTCGACGAGCCCTTCCGTCAGCACCTGCGGCGCGAAGCCGACGCGCACCGCCTCGACGTCGGAGCGGCCGAGGTCGTGCGCCTCGAGGATCGCCAGGTAGTCCGGCGGTACGTCGCTGCCCTTGTAGCCCGCGGTCTTGCCGGCCCAGTCGGCTGGCGACTCGATGCCGGAGTCCGCCAGCACTGCGAACCCCTGCTGGCCGGTCTGTCCGATCAGCGCCAGCGAAACGACCTCGATCACCGGGTCTCCTGTCCACTTCTCCAGCAGCGCCGTGGCGTCGGACGTCGAGAACTGCACCTGGCCCGTGGCGAGCAGCCGGAAGTTGTCGCCGGACGTGGCGACGTGCTGGATATCTACCTCCAGGTTCTCCTCGGCGAAGAAGCCCTTCTCCTGAGCCACGTAAGCGCCCACGAACGGCAGGTTCGCCTGTGGTTTGAACCCGGCCATGAACGTTACCTCGTCCGGGGGGCCCAGCGTCGCGGCGCCGGTCGCGCTGAGGGCGGACGGCCCCGGAGTCCCGCCGCCATCGTCGTCATCGTTGCAGGCTGCGAAGGTGAGGGCGACGAACAGCGCCGTCAGCAGGGCGAACGCGAATCGGTGGTTCTTCATACAGTGTCTCCTAGCGGGTGCTCCGGACGGATTCGTGCCAGAACAGCAGGCGGCGCTCCAGCAGCGAAAGGGCGATGTTGATGGCGACGCCGATCAGCGCCAGCACGGCGATCGCGGAGAACAGCTCCGGCGTACGCAGGTTCTGCGCCGCCGAGTAGACGACGTAGCCGAGTCCGCGATTGCCGGTAAACCACTCCGCGATGACGGCGCCGACGAGCGCCAGCGGGTAAGTGATGCGCAGCGCGCTGATCACATATGGCAGTGAGCTTGGGGCGCGTAATTTCCAGAAGATGCTCCACGGCGAGGCCCGCAGCGAGCGCATGAACTCAAGCGCTCCGGGATCCACGTCGCGGAATCCGGTGAGCGCGTTCACGAGCATCGGGAAGAAGCAGAGCAGGGCGGCGAGGAAGATCTTGGGCGTCGTGCCGAACCCGAAGATCACGATTAGCACCGGCCCGATCGCAACCAGCGGCGTCACCTTCATCGCGATCGCCAGCGGCAAGAGCCCGCGCTCGACGGGCCGCGAATGTGCCATCACGATCGCCAGCGCGACCGCCACAGTGGTGCCGAAGATCAGGCCGAGCGTCGCCTCGTAGAGCGTCCACCAGCCTTGCTCCCAGAAGTAGCCGGGATCGTCGACGAAGCGCTCCCAGACGTCGGACGGCGCCGGGACCACCAGTATCGAGACGTCGCGCCAGGAGACGTAGGCCTCCCAGGCTCCGATCACGACGGCGAAAGCGATCGCCGGCGGCAGCCCGTACGTCACGAGGCCTCGCACGATCCCGCGCAAGCGCCCGTTCACGCCACCGCTCCGACGAGCAGGCTGCGCAGGTGGTCCGCGTAGTCCAGGAACGGCGCGCTGCGTTCGATCTCCTGCGTGCGCGGTCGCGGCAGCTCAACCGCGACGTCCGCGACGATGCGCCCGGGCCTGCCGTTGATCACGACGATCCGGTCGGACATCACGATCGCCTCTGTGATCGAATGCGTGACGAAGAGTACCGTCTTGCGTGTCGCCGCCTCTGCCTGGGAGGCCCAGATGCGCAGCAGCTCGTATCGCATCGCCGTACGCGTGATCTCGTCCAGCGCGCCGAACGGCTCGTCCATCAGGAGCAGCGCCGGGTCGACGGCCAGCGCCCGGGCGATCGCCACGCGCTGCCGCATGCCGCCGGAGAGCTGATGAGGGTAGTAGTCGCGGAACTCGCCAAGGCCGACGAGGTCGAGCAGCGACTCGACATCCGTGCCGCGCCGTCGCGCACCGTCGATCTCCAGCGGCAGGCGGACGTTCGCGGCGACCGTCCGCCATGGCAGCAGCGCCGGCTCCTGAAAGACGATGCCGATGTCGTGGCGCCGTTGGGCCGCGCGCGGCCGCGCGCCGTCAATTCTCACCTCACCCGCCGAAGGCTCCAGCAGCCCGCCGACGATCCGTAGCAGAGTCGATTTGCCACAGCCGCTCGGGCCGATGATCGACGTGAACTGCCCGCGCGGCATGCCGGTCGAGACGTCATCGAAGACGCGCAGGGGCTCGCGGCCGTCCGCAAAGACGTGGGACAGCCCGTGAAGCCGGACGTGCTGGGTTTCGTTGGCCATGCCGAAGCAACCTCTTACGGTTATCCGCTGCGGGGGTGCGATGCCAGAAGCATGGCCAAGGGCTCGTCAGGCCGGAGGCGCACCCCGCGCCACAATCTCCGGCGAGCCGATCACGATTGTAGGCGCGCGCCGCACCCGTGTGCAAACCGGCGTGGCGGCCCGGGTTCGCGGTTGTATACTGGCGCCACTATGAAGTTTGGTACCTTCCACCTCTTCCAGAAGCCGCAGGGCTGGTCCGACAGCGATGTCTTCGCCGCCGAGCTGGAGCAGATCGAGGCGGCGGAAGCGCTTGGCTTCGACGGTGTATGGCTGGCGGAGCACCACTTCCAGTGGTACGGCATCGGCACCGATCTCATGCAGATCGGCGCCTGGGTGGCGGCGCGAACGGAACGCGTGCGCATCGGCACCGCGATCGTCACGCTGCCCTTCCATAACCCCCTGCGCCTCGCCGAGCAGGCCGCGACGCTCGACATCATTAGCGGCGGCCGGCTGGACTTCGGCGTCGGCCGCGGATATCAGGCGACCGAGTTCGCCGGCTTCGGCGTGGCGATGGACGAGAGCCGCGCGCGCTTCAACGAGTGCATCGACGTCCTTCTCCGCGCCTGGACCGAAGAGTCGTTCTCCTACGACGGCCAGTTCACGCGGGTGCAGGACGTCAGCGTCCTCCCGAAGCCGGTGCAGGAGCCCCACCCGCCAATCTACATCGCCAGCTGGATGACGCCGGAGACGATCCGCTACGCCGCCGAGCGCGGCTATCCGATCATCTCACCGGCCGGTCTCGCGGCGGACCAGATCAAGACGAACTACCAGCTCTATCGCGAATCGCTGGAGCTGGCCGGTCGCGCGGGAGACGCTGACTTGCCGGCGCTGGTGCACGTCTACGTTGACGATAGCGACGAGCGCGCGAAGGAGATCGGAGTCGACCACTCGGGGCGCTACGGGGCTTCGCTGAATACGCTCGGCTCGCCCTCCGCCAGGGGCGGTGAACTGCCAGCCGGCTACGGCACGTACGAAGGCTTCGAGAAGGGCACGCACATGCGTGAGACACGCCAGGAATTGATGCTGTTCGGCTCGCCGGACACCGTCGCGCGCCGAATCGAGTGGCTGCGCGATGAGCTGGGCGTAAACTACGTCCTCTGCTGGATGAACATGGGCGGTCTCGAGCCGGAACGAGTGCAGCACTCCATGGGGCTCTTCGCCCGCGAAGTGATGCCGCGCTTTCGCACGGTCGGATCAACCCTGTAAACTAACCGGGCGGGGCAGCGACTGCTTGGGCGCCTGCCCTCTTTTTTTGACACCGGAGGAATCTGAATGGCAAGACTCGCGTTTATCGGCGGGACGGGCCCGGAAGGAACGGGGCTGGCGACGCGTTTCGCCAAGTCCGGACACGCCATCTACATCGGCTCGCGCAGCGAGGAACGGGCTGCCGAGACCGTGGCCAAGATCCACGAAGCCGTTCCCGGCGCCGACCTTTACGGCGGCCCCAACTGGGACGGTGCGCTCAAGGCCGACTTCGTCTTCGTCACCGTGCCCGCATCGGCCCACGCTGAACTCCTGACAGAGCTCGCAGAGGCGATCGAAGACAAGATCGTCGTCGATACCGTCGTGCCGATGAGCTTCGAGGGTGACGATGGCCCGGTCGCGGCGATGCCCGAGGCCGGATCGGCCGCCGAGGAGGCGGCATCGCTGCTCCCTGACGCTAAAGTGATCAGCGCCTTCCATCACCTCGACGCCGGGCAGTTGCAGCGGGTCGACCGGCCGATGCAGGGCGACGTCATCGTGTGCGGTGACGACGAGCCGGGAAAGAAGAAAGTGATGTCCCTCGTCGAGGAGATCAACTACGTCCGCTCCCTGGACGGCGGCCAGCTCAGGAACTCGCGCTACTCCGAGCAGCTGACCGTGCTCCTCGTGCACATCAACAAGATCTACAAGGCCCACACCGGCATCCGGGTCACTGGCGTCTAGCAGCGGTCCGACGATGGGCGGCCCCGAAATCCGTCTGATCCCCCTGACCGGCCTGCCTGAGGTGCGCGAGGGTGACGACGTGGCAGCCCAGATCATCGCGGCGGCGAAGGCGGGCCCCGGCGTCGAGCCCGGCGACGTCTTGGTCGTCACGCAGAAGATCGTCTCCAAGGCAGAGGGCCGCGTCGTCTCGCTGGATGACGTCACGCCGTCCGAGGAGGCCGAGCGCCTGGCCGCCGAAACGGAGAAGGACCCGCGGCTCGTTGATCTGATCCTGAGCGAGAGTGTCCGCATCGTGCGCCAGCGCGGCCCCGTGCTGATCACCGAGACGAAGCACGGCTTCGTCTGCGCCAACGCTGGCATCGATTCCTCCAACGTCGGCCCGGAGGGCGCCGTCTGCCTCCTGCCGGAAGACCCCGACGCTTCTTGCCGCCGCATCCGCGACGCCATCGGCAAGGCCACCGGCGCCGAAGTCGCCGTGATCATGAGCGACACGTTCGGCCGGCCGTGGCGCGAGGGGCACACGAACGTCGCGATCGGCATCGCCGGCATGGCCCCCTTCGTGGACTACGTCGGCGAGAAGGACTCCTTCGGCTACGAGCTGCGGGTGAGCACGCTCTGCGTCGCCGACGAGCTGGCCGCGGCGGCAGAACTCGTCCAGAACAAGGTCGACGGCGTCCCCGTCACAATCGTCCGCGGCTACGACTACCCGCGCGGTGAAGGCTCATCGCGAGACCTCATCCGCGCCCGCGAGATGGACCTCTTCCGCTAGCGCCAGCGCTCCCTCAGGGCGAACGGGACGCAGCCACCTCGCACCTAACACCTCGCCCCTACCAGCTGCTGGGCGTCTCCTTCTCCTTCGCCTCAGCCTCCGCAGGCTCCTCCTCGACGCGCTGGTACGTCCCGTCGTCCAGGCGCACGATCGGCTTGCCGACGTCGGTGATCTGGCCGCGCTGGTCCAGCTCCGTGCGCAGCACCGCCAGCTCTTCCTCCGTTGGCGTCTCCAGCGTGTCGATCTCCTTCGCCATCTTCGGCTCGAACGACATCTCCGCCAGCACCTGGTCCACCGTCACGAACGGCGAGACGCCGGCCAGGCGCATATAGCGGTCCTCGTAGTCGAACAGCGCCCACGGCGTCACCACGCGCCAGGGGTCGGTGCCGCGGGGCAGGCCGGCGCGCTCGCGGGCGCCCTCCGTACCGTCGAGATAGCCGGGCGAGGAGATGAAGTCTACGCGCGGGACGAACTTGCGCTTCTGCTGGTCGGTCATCAGCACCGTCTTCCAGCACATCGACGCGATCGAATCGGCGCCGCCCGGCCCGCCGAAGCGCCGGTGCTCGCCCTTGTAGTCGCCCGTCGCCGTCGAGTTGATGTTGCCGTAAGGGTCGACCTGCAGCGTGTTCAGGATGCCGACGTCCATGAGCCCGATCTGCGCCTGGAAGCCGACGCTGTTCATCGTCCCCCATTGCAGCGCCCGGTAAGACGCCCGCGAGCTGACCATCGTCATCAGCGGGTCCAGCGGCAGCATCGGCTCCGGGTTGACGACGCCGTCCTCGGTGACGTACACGGCTTCCGGCGCGTACATCTTCTTGGCGAGCAGGATCGCCGCCATCGGCGAGCCGCCCCCGGCCACCCAGTACGTCCGCGCGTCCTCAATCATCCGCGCGACGAGGCAGATCTGGTGCTCTCGTTCGTTGAAGTACGTTGCTGGTGTTCCCATGGTCGTCCTCCGCTATCGCAGACTATCCTACAGTTGATTCGCCCCATAGATCGCCAGAACCGGCCACGCAATAGAGGCGCCGATGACGGCGGTGGCAAGCAGCGCATAGACCCACGCCACGAGCGCGCTGTCGATGCTCGCGACGCGCCGGAACGTCAGCCAGAGAAAGGCAGCGGCCGGCGCCAGCACCAGGGCCAGCACAATCGCCGCGGGCACCACGAGCGGCGCCGACAGGACGAGCAGGACTTTGTTCAACATCGGCCGGTCACGCCGTCCATCCTGGCCCTCATCTGCGCGACGAGGCAGATCCAGTACTCGCTTTCGTCGAAATACGTCGCTGGCGTTGGCATGACGGGCTCCTGGCGCGCGCTTCGGCTTCGATGACTCATGTTCAGGCCTCCACCGACCGGTTCAGTTGGATGATCACGGGGACGCCTGCGTCAAACCACTCCTGATGGGCCTTCCTGACGTTGTCGCGCGTCGGGAATCCCCACTCGTACACAGCATAATCCACATAGTCGTGCGAAACGGTGCTGCTCATGTATATGTCGTTTGCCAGCTCAGTCTCGGACGCGTCGGTTGCCTCGTGAGCAACTCCCCGATGGGTGCCATCGTGGACCTTTAGCGTCACTTCTTGGTCCGCACGGACGTTCCGTAGCCACTGCGCCCGTTCGCCCATCATCGCTACTGCGACGACGATGTCGCCTCGGCGAATCGCCCGAATCGACTGCCGCCGGGGCAGACCTGTCTTCCGCCCGGTCGTCGTGAGGATGGCAAACCCCTCCGGCGGCGCAAACAGGCTCCACGTCGGCCGGGTGAAGACGTTGCCGAGGCGAGCGTAGAAGCGTGAGCCGGCGAAGGGGTTGGGCATCCTAGACCGAATAGCCTTCCTTGATCGTCGCGCGGCCCGTGATCTCGCGGATGCGCTGGTAGCCGACGAGCTTGTCCATCATCTCCGTGTGGCTGGCGACTCCGTGGACGTACTTGTCCAGGTACTGCGGGATCCAGCCGCGCATCGTCGCGCCGACGACCTCGATCACGTGGCCCATGTCGCTGGCGTAGCGGCCCTGCATCTCGCCCGGGTAGGCCCCGAACGGCGTGTGCACCACCGCGTCCACCGCGTAGTAGGGGATCGACGTCCGCGCCGGGTCGCGCTGGATCTCCTCCGTGTCCACGATCTCCTCGGTCGAGATCACCACCTTCTTCGAGGCGTAGGCCGACTCGACGTGCGAGATGCCCGTGCCGAAGATGCGGGCGTTGCCGTAGACGTCGGCCTGGTGCGCGTGGATCAGCGCCACGTCCGGGTTGAGCGCGGGCACCAGGATGATCGGCTGGCCAGTGTACGGGTCCTCGATCAGCTTCGCGCCGGAGTACTCGAAGCCGTCGGTGCCGCCGAACGAGCGGACGGGGATGAACGGCAGGCCCATCGCCCCGGCCATGATCCTGTTCGACATAACTACATTCGAGTACTCGTACGCCTTCACCCGGCCTTCGCGGATCGCCTCTTCGACGACGGGGCCGAAGAGAAAGAAGCCGACGTCCAGCTTCGACACGCAGCCCGCGCCGACCAGCAGCGCCGCCGCGACCCACGTGAACTTCGCGCCCAGCCAGAGGTCCTCCTTCTTCTGCCGGATCACCTCGCGGATGAGGGCAGAGGGGCCGCGCTGCAGGTAGTTGCACTCGTAGACGAGGTAGTCGCCGTTCGCAACGAACTTCCCGACCGCCTCCTTCTCCGACATCAGCTTCGAGACCATCGCCCGCTGCTTGTTGACGCGGACGTACTCCCGGTAGCCGTCCGGGTCGACCTTCAGGTACTCGCCCTTGCCCTCGGCAAGGACGTTCAGTTGGGTCATCTCGTTCCACCTTCCGGAATCCCGGGCGTCCTCACAGCCGGATCTCTCCTTCCACCACCGTCACTGCCTGGCCGCCGATCTCCACCCGGTCGTCCTCGCGGACGTGGACGTAGACGCGGCCGTCTCGGCCCATCTCCAGGCCCTGGCTGGCCCTGTACGAGCGGCCGGTGCGCTCCAGCAGGCCGTAGCGCGCAAGGTACGCGGGCAGCGCGGCGTTGGCGCTGCCGGTCACCGGGTCCTCCGGCACGCCGAAGAGCGGGGCGAAACAGCGGATGCGCACCATCGGGTCATCACCGGTCAGCGCGAAGACAGCGAACCCCGTGAGCCCGAAGTCATCGCTCAGCCTGGAGAGAGCCGCCATGTCCGGCTTCATCGCACCGATCATCGCCGCCTCCGGCACCTGGACGAACGTCCACGTCGGGCCGTTGCTGACGGACGCCGGCGGTGGGTCACTGCCGACCTCCACGCCCAGCGCCTCCGAGATGACGTCCACCGACGTGGCGAACTCGTGGACGAGCTTCGCTTCCGGCGTCTCCGCGAAGATCAGCCGCGAATCGTCCTCACCCTCGGCGCGGATCGCCAGGACGCCGGCGCCGCACTCCTGCCGCAGGACGCCGGGGTCGAGGCGCGCGCCCCCGTGCTCGAGGTAGGCGTGGGCGGAGCCGACCGTCGGGTGGCCGGCGAACGGCAGCTCGCTCTGCGGCGTGAAGATGCGCAGCAGGTAGTCCGCGCCGCTGTTGGGCGTCGGCTCGCAGATGAACGTCGTCTCGGAGAGGTTCGTCCAGTTGGCGACTCGCTGCATCTCTTCGTCCGAGAGGTCGTCGGCGTCGATCACAACGGCGACCGGGTTGCCGCGCAGCCCGACACCGGTGAACACGTCCACTTGCTTGAAAGCGTAAGAGCGCATCAGCCGGCCTCCTCCGTCAGCGCAAGCGATTCGATGCGGGTGATGAACCCGGTCTTGGCCTCCGTGTAGCCTTCGCGGTCTGATCCGTACTCGGCGGCGAGACGGCGTTTCAGGGCGGCGTACTCGCTCGCCGTTTCCGGGTGAGCGCGCAGGTGGTCGCGGAAGGCGAGATGGCGCCGCCAGAACGCGGCCGTCGTCTCGACGATATGCAGGTGGAAACGCCTCCGTCCACGGTGCTCATCGCCGGCCGGCAGCGCGAAGTAGCGCCGCTCTGGCATCACGGTCTCGTGCTCGGGGAAGTACTGGTACCCCAGCTCCCGCAGCGGCTCGACGATGTACGGGGAGTCCCCCAGGCTGCGCAGCCCCGGCATGATGTCGATGACCGGCTTGGCGGCGAGTCCTGGCACCGCGGTGCTGCCGACGTGCTCGATGCCGGACAGCCACTCGCCGATAGCGTCCTGGATGCGCACGCGCTCGGCAGCGAACATCGCCGGCCAGCGCCGATCGTAGTCGGCGATGAAGACAGGCGCAGGTGCAGTGGGATGGCGCATGGCAAGCGCCATGATTGCCTTGTGCGGCGCGGGGTGTCAAGGAAAGTGAAGAGTGGACAGTGGTCAGTGGTCAGGGTCGCGGTAGGGGCGCTGCTTGCTGCGTCCTCTAGCCCCTATAGATGTCCCAGAGTTCCGGGCCCCAGAACAGCGCGATCACCGCGCCCATCGCCAGGTAAGGCCCGTGCGGCATGTAGTCGCGCCGGCTCTTGAGCCGGGCGACGATCAACGTCGCCGCGATCAGACCCCCGACGATGCTTCCGAGAAGGATGCCGACGAGCAGCGAAGCCGGCCCCACGACGAAGCCGATCAGCGCGATCATCTTGATGTCGCCAATGCCGAACGCCCCCTTGCCGAACGGCAGCGAGAAGACGAGCAGGCCGATTCCCAGCGCCAACCCCGCGAGCCCGCCGGCCAGCACCTCCAGTGCGGACACGTCTGGCCACACCCACGAGAGCGCGATCGCCAGCACGATCGACGGATAGACGATCCGGTTCGGGAGCAACCGGCGCTCGAAGTCGGTGAGCGTCAGCGTCAGGAACACCGTGGCGAAGACGCCGCCCGCGATCCCCGGTACAAAGTCGTCGAACACCGCGACCGACGTCGCGAAGAGAGCCGCTCCCCCCAGTGGCAGGATCACAGACCGCAGCGGCAGGCCGGCGCGGCAGTCCGGGCAACGGCCCAGCGAGATCACATAGCCGCTCAGCGGCAGTGCGAAGCGCGCCCGGAACGGTGAACGGCAAGCCGGGCAGTGATGCAGCGGCGTCGCCGGGTCCTCGCTCGTGTAGAAGCGCACGAACGCCAGGTCGAGCAGGTGCCCGAAGAGGAGCCCGGCCAGGGCAGCGATTAGCAGTTCAGTCATAGTCCAGACTTACAGACGCTCGGCACGTCCACATCGTAACGACTGCCGCAATGATCGGTGCGTCGCGTGGTCTCCCGTGTCATGTCGCCCCCGGGAACGTCTGCGTCCGCCTGGAGCCGGCAAAAAGCCGTGAGTGTTGCAGGAGACGCCCGAGTGCTCGCCGGCGGAGCAGCTACCACCCGTTGGCCCAGTAGAGTCCCCACACCCCCGCCACGACTGACCAGGCGACGAGGGCGAACTGAATTCGGCGTGAGCCAACCGAAGTATGGTCGTCGAAGCCCAGGGCGGTGAGTATCAGCAAGAACGGCGCGAAGTCCAGCAAGAACCGGTAGCCGTACTGCCACCAACCCTGACTGTAGTGAAGGAACAGAGGGATCGACACCAGCGCAATCGCAATCCACGATGCGGCCTTCAAAGGCGTCTCTCTTCGCACCAGAAACGCGTAGATGAAGGCTGGAGAGGTGAACAACACGCTGAGCCCATAACGCGAGGGACGGATGATCGACCAGTCCGGGTATAAGTCGGGAGGTGCCAGGAAGAGGGCATGGATGTGAAGCGGCACGTTGCGAATATCGAACAGGCTGAAATGGCCGGCATCGGGGAACTGCAAGCGGTAGTAGCTGTAGGCGACATCGCGGTTCACGTAGCTCTCGTACACCGCTTGGTAGCCGCTATCGATCACGCTGTCGAATCGGGCGTAGTTGTAGAACAGCAAGAGAATTCCAAACGGTACCAGCCCGGACGCGAATAGAGCCACGTCCTTTAGCCACGCGCGACTCAGCAGGCCCCGGAAGGTCAGCGTCTGATGGCGCTGATGATAGACGTACCAGAGGAAGAATGGCGCTGCCATCAGAGTGGGCCCGCGGCTTATCACGGCGAAACCGAGTGTGGCCGCGATCAGGATAAGGGGGGCGCGGCGGAGCAGGAGGATGATCGCCAGCAACAGAAAGAAGACCGCCACGACATGGTTGTAGTGCCAGACACCGCCGGTTGCGGCTGCGTAGTAGTGGACGGTTCCGAAGGCGAAGAAGGGCACCATCAAGCCCCTCGTGACACCCGATACGCGTAGCAGGCCGAGCAAGTACCAGAACAAGCAAACGTTCACCGCGCCCAAAAAGACTGCGACGTGCCCCTGAGGGACATCAGTCCCGAAAATCGCGACCAGGGGAAGCAGCAGAATCGCCGGCCCGGGTGGGAACGGAATGTACGTACTCTCGCCCGCGGAGATGACGTCGTTGTACCTGTCGGGTATACCCGTCGCAGCCAGATCGAATGTGCCGTTCAGCATCGCCTGCGCCAGGTAAACGTGGTGGCCGCTCCCGTTCAGAGGCCCGTCAGTCGACAGCAGATAGAAGGCATAGACGACGAGGAAGATGAAGGCGGGCGGAGCGAAACGCCGAAGTCGTTCGGCCAGTGGAAAAGCGGTGCTTGTCATGATTGCCAACTCATAGATTACTGACGGCCTGCGGCACCGCTTTGATACACCGATTCTTCACCATCTGATTGGTGAATAAGAACCCCGGCTTCGGGCACACCGGTAACACTCCCACAATCGTGGTCGTCAAGAACTAATGACAGTTCTCGTGAGAGTGTAGGAGGAATCTATGGTGCACGCCCCGACGCTGCGGCCAGCAGTCGAAAGTCCGGGGGCGACGGCGCCGCGAGCCACGCCACCGATCGCTCGGTCCTGCCAAGTGTCTCTCATCATCCCCACAAAGAACGAAAGTGACAGTGTGCCGCTCCTCTTCGAGAAGTTGAACGACGTGCTGGCGGCAATCAGCCATGAAGTCATCCTTGTTGACGATAGCGACGATGATACTCCGGAAGTGGCGGACCGCGTCGCCGCCGAGCTGGGCTTGAACGCCTCCGTCATCCACCGGGACGGTGAGGACCGTCGCGGTGGCCTGTCGTCGGCCGTCCTGGTGGGCGTCGCTGCCGCCTGCGGCGAGTACGTGTGCATCATGGACGCCGACCTTCAGCATCCGCCGGAACTCATAGCCCTGATGGTTGCGACCGCTACTGAGAAAGAGGCGGACATCGTTGTCGCCAGCCGCTATGTCGAGGGCGGTACTGATGCCGGCCTGAGCGGCAGGACGCGAAAGATGATCTCACTAACATCCAAGGGCCTCACCCGGACTCTCTTCCGGGGCCGCCTGCAGACGATCCGTGACCCGCTCTCCGGGTTCTTCCTGGCCCGCAGGTCGCTGGTCATCGGTACGGCTCTACGCCCGATCGGCTTCAAGATCCTGCTCGATATCCTCGTCCGCAGCGAATGGCAGATCGCCGAGGAAGTACCGCTACGGTTCGAGCGGCGGGTGGTGGGGAGCAGCAAGGCGACGCTCAAGCAGGGGCGCGACTTCCTGGCGCACGTGGCGAGGCTGTTCTGGGAACGCCGCACGGGTGGCATAAGGCACGTTGAAGCTGCGCCGCGCGCAGGCGAAGCGCGGGCCGCTCAGACGCAGTCATAGGCACCGCCCTCTAACGAAGAAACAGAAGCCTGCTCGTTCGAGCAGGCTTCCTTCTTGCTTGAGGCTCTTCTACAAGGAGACAGGACTAGGCGGGCGTGAGCTTGAGGGCGCGGATCATTCCGAGGAGGAATCGTTTGTCCTTCAGTACCCGGAATCCAGCCTTCTCGACGACACGATCGAGTTCCTGGCCGCCGAAGTCCTGCACGTGGGCGTGATCCCACACCTTACCCTTGCCGAACTTGGTCCAGAAGAACCAGAGGAACTTGAACAGGGGAGTCTCCGCCGGCACCATCACAACCGCGTAGCCATCCGGTGAGAGGCAGCGCTTCACCTCGCCGAGCATCTTGTCCGGGCGCTCCAGATGCTCCATCACCTCGGAGCAAAAGATCGCCTCAAAGGTGCCATCTTGAAACGGGAGATCCTCCGCGTCTCCAACTGCCAGGTCGAACTGCGGCCGTTTGGTGATCGTGTATCCGAGTGACTTCGCGGAGATGTCGACGCCGACCACCTGTTCCGGCTGAGCGTTGGCGGCGACCTTTTCGGTCAGGGTCCCGCCGTCGCAGCCGACGTCCAGTAGGCGGCCCTTCACCTTCGTGGCGAGCTTCGCCACCTCCTCGAAGCGCCGTCCGTGCCAGTAGCGTTGGATCAGGTTGTTCTTGAGTGACGTGTCGTAGAAATCCGGCGGTACATCCTCATGGATCTCTTTAAGGTCGTGGTCGTGGCTCTCGTGCTTCTGCTGTCGTGGCTGCGTTACCGTCATGATGCATACCTTTCCTTTCGCCAGATGAACCGGCTGTCCCAGAGCCAGTTCCAGGTGAATGTCGCGATGATGCCGGTCGGCAGTGCTACATAGTGATGAACGCCTGCGAGCACTGCGACGTTTACGGTGACAGTGAGAATGCCCAACGTGGAAGCCAGAGCCCTCACCTCAAACTGCACGAAACGCAGCCAGAGTGGCTTCTGTTCCAGAGCGGCTTTACTGAACGTCCAGAGCGAGTGGCCAGCGAAGACGACGCAGATGGACGCCTGCGCAGCGAGGAGTGTCGTAATCAGAAGAAGCGCGTCACTATGCGTGAACAGGAGCAGGCTTACGGCCTGGCCCTTGCCCGGCAGGAAGGGAAACAACGCCAGGTCGTACATCACGAACAGCAGACCCAGGTAAACGACGTAGCCGGAGAATCCGATGGCTGCATAGCGAAGTAGCGTTGCATGCCGGGTCAGAAGAGCCTCGATGCGGGCCGATACAGAAGCGTCAGGCCGGGCCGATCGCGTAGAGGCGATCGCGCTTGCGGCCAGATCGGGTTGATCGGTTATGGCAGGTTGGGCTCTTTGGGCGAATTCTGGCCGCATCAGGTGCTCCTTCGGGATAGTCACTCTAGTGACGCCTCGCGTCGCTCTCCTGTTACCTGCGCAGCCGTGGCCGGCTCCAAAGTCGCGACTGCCGTGCCCGGCGAGGCCAGCGATGGACGGTTCAGCAATTGTCCAAAGATGCTGACACTCGGAAGGTCCACATCGTAACGACTGCTACGTCGATCCGTCTCTCGTAGTGGCGGCGCCTGAAGAGGGCGCCTGTCCCCGTTTGAGCATGAAGAGACACCTATGAGCGTTGCCGGAGAAGCCCGCAGACTCGCGTTCGGCGCGCCCACGCGCCCGGCGGAGGGATCCCTCTCGCTCGGCACGATCGCACTGATCGCTGCCATCTGCGCGATCCCCGTCCTCCTCTACATCCCGTTCCTCACTGAGCCGTTATTCCGCGATGAGGGCTTCTACGCCGCCGTTGCGCAGATGATCCTCGACGGCGATGTGCCTTATCGCGACGCCTTCGACAACAAGCCGCCGATGGTCTTCGCATGGTACGCGCTCAGCTTCGTGATGTTCGGCGAGCACATATGGGCACCCCGCCTGCTCGTATCGCTCCTGCTGTCGGCCACGACGCTGCTCGTCTACCTGCAGGGCCGCCTCCTTTTCGGGCGCCAGGCCGGGCTCGTGGCGGCTCTTGCCTTCGCTCTCTCAATCGGGCTGGCAGCTTTCGAGACCAACGCCAACACCGAGTACTTCATGCTGCTTCCTCTCGTCGGCGGTGTGTACTGCTTCACCCTGGCGGAACGAAAATCCGATACTCGCTTGTACGTGCTCTCCGGCTTCCTCATAGGGCTCGCAATCCTGACGAAGGAGATATCAGCATTCACCCTTCCGCTGCTGATGCTCGTCGTCGCGAACAGGATCAGGGTGGACTCAGGTTGGTCCTGGGTGACCCTGCGCGCGTCGTTCAAGCCGGCGGGCAGCCTGGTGCTGGGCTGCGGCACCGCCGGCCTTCTCACGAGCCTTCCGTTCATAGTGACCGGTACCTTCGATGACATGTTCGATGCGCTGGTCGTATACACGCTCGACTACGTCGCCGTCGTTTCCTGGACGCACCGTATCGTCGCCATCGGGAAGTTGCCCCTGTACCTGTTCTGGCTTGCCGGTCCGTGGGCTGTCCTTTCGCTATTGGCCATCTTCCGCCTGGCACGCGGTCGAGACAGTGGACACTCTTTGCTCCTCATCGGCTGGGTGATCGCGACGCTTCTGGGTGTCGTGGCGGCCGGGCGCTTCTACGACCACTACTACGTCGCGCTTTTGCCTCCACTGGCGCTGCTTGTGCCGGTCGGCCTGAAGGTGATGCGAGACGCCAGTCCGTCCTGGCGGCGGGCGATCGCCGTCGTCGTTGCCTTGTCGCTCGTCCCCACGCTCGTAATCAACGCAAATATCTATCTGCAACCCGACTCCGATGCGAGGCACACGGCGAAATATCCTGAGGACGAGCGCGCGGTCTGGGAGACGGATAGCGCCGAACTCGGTGCCTGGCTGGCGGCGCGCACCTCGCCGGACGACTACATATATAACTTCGGATTCCAGAGCGAGATCTACTTCTACGCAGATAGGCAGTCGCCCACGCGGTTTCTGTTCGATCATCCCTTCCGTGCTGGCGACAAGTACATCGCCGAAGCACTTGATGACCTCAACAGCAATCCGCCGTTGTACATCGTCGACAGCGCTTCGTTGGAGCGCCCGTCAGCCGTCAACTACTACGCTGAAGACATCGGCCGCTGGATCAGCGCCTACTACGACTACGTGGGCCGTGTCTATTACGCTGACGTCTACAAGCTGAGGGCCGCCGGTGAGTAGCGAGACGACCGCCTACCGCCTGGCGATACCTCCCGCGCTGGCGAAGCACCTGATCGCCCTGCGGGTCGTGCTGACGTTCCTCTTCCGGCTCGCCTGTGCTGCGTTTGCCGTCTGGCTGCTCTTCGTCACGCGCACCGAGACCACGATCCAAGTGCGCATCGCCCTCTATATTATGGCGCTGGCCTGTGTGTACATTGCTCTGGGCGCCACGTCCTTCCGGGTCTGGGTGCTGTATCTCACCGGGTTCGCTCTCTTCGCCCAATTGCGCGGCTTCGCTGACGAGATCGGCACACCTACGCAGTTCGACTACGCCATCTCTATGGAAAAGGCGCTCTTCCTGGGTGAGATCCCAAGCATCTGGCTACAGGACCGGTTCTACTCCT
Organism: Chloroflexota bacterium; assembly: GCA_029262695.1. GTDB lineage: Bacteria > Chloroflexota > Dehalococcoidia > SM23-28-2 > RBG-16-64-32 > CF-162. Next base: position 91,387 of record JAJCYV010000004.1, read on the forward strand.
TCGCTCGTCTGGGGCCGCTGGAGTTCTACACGATGGTGGTCTACCTCAGCTACTTCTTCATCCCGCACATCGCGGCTTTCGCGCTGTGGAAGTGGGACCGGCCGCATTTCAAGCGCTACGTCTTCGCCTTCATGGTCACGCTGTACGTCGGCCTCCTGACGAGCGCCGTGCTGCCGACTGCGCCGCCCTGGATGGCGGGCCAGCTGGGACACATCCCGCACGTCTACCAGGTCGTTCCAGATGTCGCCGGCGACGTGACGCCGGGCACTTACGAAAACGTCTACGAGATCGCCGGCGACAACCCCGTGGCCGCGATGCCTTCACTGCACTCTGCGGTGCCGTTCGTGATGGCGTTCGCGCTCTGGAAGTACAACTGGTTGCGCTGGTTGGGCGTCGGCTACGCCGTGTCCATGCTGTTCTCAGTCGTCTATCTGGGTGAGCATTACGCGGTTGATGGCCTCGCAGGCCTGGGCGTAGCCGCTGCCGCATGGGTCGGTGTCGGGGCCTATATGGCGCGACGTGGGGCGCCTGCGCCGAAGAGTGCCACTGAGGATGGGTTCGTCGCCGGCGCAGCCCCTGGCGAGCCTCCTCAGACCGGCGAATCGACACCGCCGGTTACAGGCAGGTGACTGCGGGGTGAATAAGCCCCGCACCCGTAGCGGCGTATGTAACGCCGGACAGAGAGTCGCCATCTTAGCTTTCGACAACAGGTTCGGACGGGCGGCCTGAGAATGCGGCTCAAAAGAGGGCGGCAGTCAAAGACCAGCCGGCCGGATCAACCCCGCCGAAGATCGATCGGCAACAAACCTGGGAAAGGAGGAGAGCATGTTCTCCAAGATTAACGAAGCGCTTCGTAAGCTGGTCGTTCGGGTCCAGGATGAAGCAGGTCAGGCTCTCGCAGAGTACGGCCTGATCATCGCCCTGGTGGCGGTGGCCGCGATCGGCGCTCTTGTTCTGTTGGCCGGCGGCATCGTCAACGTGTTTGGCGACGTCGAGGCAGAGCTGACCGGCGCCGGCGGAAGCTAGGCAAAGCGTCAAGGCAATGGCTGGCGGACGGGTCATCTGGCCCGTCCGCCTCCATCAGCCTTCAACAGCCGAAAGGGACGAGGGTCCGGACAGGACCCTGGAAATGGACATCGATGTGACTGGAAAGCTGATTGGCAGGAACCGCAGAAACGGCGAGAAGGGGCAGAACCTCGTCGAGTTCGCGATGGTCGTTCCTATCTTCCTCATTCTGGTCTTCGCCATCGTCGACTTTGGCATGGGCTTCCACGCCTGGATCACAGTCACGAACGCAGCGCGTGAAGGCGCCCGCGTCGGCGCCGTCGGTGCCGATTCCGCGACGATCGAAGCGCGCGTCGTCGATACCGCCAGCTCGCTGGCCGCGGCCGATCTTAACGTCACGGTAGTCAACGCCCAGGGCGCCGCCGGCGAAGCCGTGTCAGTGGACGTCCAGTACGACTACGATCTAATCACGCCGCTCTCCGGCCTTCTCGGCATCTTCGGAGGCGGGTTAGGGTCTCCCATCACCTTCCATTCTGAAGCGGAGATGAGAATCGAATAGCCTCGCCCGGCAAGCGATTGTCTCAGTGGGTCTGGCTCTGGCCAGGCCCTCTTTCCATTTATAGCGGATGGAGGTCGGCCCCAGGAGGCCCGATTACCGGCTCTTAACAAGATTGCTGTAACGATGTTGGGCGCACAGCGTCATTTATTTCTGGATAGAACACAGATTGGCAAGAGAATTCAGCGGGAGAAGAGGCCCATGATCAAGAACCTCGGAATTGGCGGCGGAACGACCAGAGGATACCTGGTACTCGCATTAGTGCTGGGGGCCATCAGCGCGATCCTCATCGGGGTCTACCTGAGCGGCCTGGATGGTGGAGAGGAGACGGCTGCTCCGGTCACCACCCGCACGGTGGTCGTCGCCGCCACACAAATCGACCCGCTGACCCAGATCACAGAAGAAATGCTCACCGTTAAGGCGATCCCTGTCGACCTCGTCTTGACCGGCGCCCTTGGCGACACAGAGGTCGCCATCGGCCAGACAGCGCAGGTCTCGATCGTGCCCGGTGAGCAGGTCCTGCAGTCAAAACTCACCAGCGCCGCTAGCGCGCTGGACTTCTTCGGTAACGATACACCCCTGTCCCTCATCATCCCGGAAGGCATGCGCGCGTTCACCGTCTCCACGAGCGCCGTCGGCGCCGCCGGCGGTCTCGTCCGGCCCGGCGACCACGTGGACCTGATCCTCACCGGTGAACTCCTCGACGCACCGGAGGCGGGGACACTCACGGGCGCCTCTGCCTGCTACGTGCTCCAGAACGTCCAGGTGCTGGCTCTGAACACCGAACTCAGCCGGACCACCAGTTCGTCCGATGCTGCCGGCATCGCCGCCGTGAGCGCCAACCCGGAAGCCAGCCGAGCTACGATGGTGGTCACTTCGGATCAGGCCTGGCAACTCGCCGCCGCGCAGAGGAGTGTGAGCGGCGGCGGCGTTGAAACGCAGCTGTGGATGTCGCTGCGCCCATTCGGAGACTCAAGCATCAACGCTGGCCTTCCGACCTGCCAGACGTTCGCTGGTTCGTGAGTAAGAGCATGACACGCAATCCACGAGTAGCAGTCATCGATCAGGATATCAACGGCCGGTCCGACGTGAGTAAGACTCTCGCCGTCTCCGGTTTCACCGTTGTCGGCGAGGCAGGCTACGGCATCGAAGCCGTCACGCTGGCAAAGAAATCCGACCCGGATGTCATGGTGATCGCCGTCGAAGAGCCCACGATCCGCGCTCTCCAGACGGTTGAGGCGCTATCAGACCTGTTGCCGAACACGTCAATCATCGGCTACTCCACCATCCGTGACCCGGACGCCATGCGCAAGGCGATGCTGGCAGGCGTCAGCGACTTCCTTGCGGCGCCGGTCAAGGATGAGGACTTAGTCAACTCTATCTACACCGTCCTCGCACAGGGGGAGCGCAAGCGCCAGCGCATCGCCGGCGAAACGGACGAGCCAGTGGCCGCCGGATCGGTGATCACCGTGTTCGGCGCCAAGGGCGGCATCGGCAAAACTACGATCGCCACCAACGTCGCGACCGCGCTCGTTCAGAAGACGAGCCAGTCGGCGGTCCTCGTCGACCTCGACACCCGCTTCGGCGATGTCGGGATCCTCATGGACATCCCGGTCGAGCGCAGCATCGCCGACCTGGCGGTGGACGAAGATTCGATAACCACCGAGATGGTGGAGGACTGCCTGTATCAGCACAACACCGGCGTCTACATTCTGCCGGCGCCGATCCGGCCCACGGACTGGCGCAACGTGCACGCCGGCCACATCGAAAAGATCGTGACAACGCTGACGCAGAGCTACGACTTCGTCGTGCTGGATACGCCCGGCACCTTCAACGACATCGTCGCCAGGGCGCTAGAGTTGGCCTCCGTGGTCGTGCTCGTCGCCACCGTTGACATGGCCAGCCTCAAGGACACCCTGCTGGCCATCGACATGCTGCGCTCCTGGAACTTCCCCCAGGAGAAGATCAAGCTCGTCATCAACGCAACGAACGAAGCCACGAACGTGCAGCCGCAGGAAGTGAAGCGGATGCTCGGCCGTGAAGTCTTCTGGTCAATCCCGTACGACCGCGCCATCAGCACGGCGACCCAGCTGGGTATGCCCGTTGTCCTGGCGAAGCCACAGTCGAAGGCGTCGGAGAGCATCGTCGAGATGTCGTTCGCGCTGAGTGGCGTTCGTCAGAAGAAGCCGCCGGCGGCCAAGGACGCCCAAAAGGGCGGCATCTTTTCGAAGATCCTGGGAACGCAGGACAGAGCCGAAGTGAGTGTGGAGTAACTAAATGACAAGCTGGCAACCCGGCAACACCAACGGCCCGCAGCGACCCAACCAGCCCACCGGCGGTACTCCCGTCACCTCCGGCGCTGTCCGCATGACTCCCGGCCGCTACAACGAGGACATGGAGCAGCTCATCTTCCGCATCCACCAGATGCTCATCGAAGAGCTGGACGCCGACCAGATCGCAGCGCTGCCCTCGGACGAGCGTCGTCACATCGTCGAAGGCGCCGCTGAAACGCTCCTCAAGCGCGAGCTGCCCAACGTCGGCGGCATCACGCGCGACCAGATCGTCGCCCGTGTTGTTGACGAAGTTGTCGGCCTGGGCCCGATCGACGCGCTGCTCCGCGACCCTTCCATCTCGGAAGTCATGGTCAACGCGCCGGAGGAAGTGTTCTTCGAGCGCGAAGGTATCATCTACCTCAGCGACGTTCGCTTTCGCGATCCCACGCACATCCTGCGCGTAATCGAGCGCATCATCGCGCCCATCGGCCGCCGTGTGGACGAGTCGTCGCCCATGGTCGACGCTCGCCTTCCCGACGGCTCCCGCGTGAACATCATCATCCCGCCGCTCGCTCCCAAGAGCCCGACCATCACCATCCGAAAGTTCCGTGCCGACAAACTGAACATGGAAGACCTGGTCGCGGCAGAGACGCTAACGCCTGATATGGCCGAGTTCCTCAAGGCCTGCGTCAAGCTCAAGCTCAACATCATCGTCTCCGGCGGTACCGGCACCGGTAAGACCACTTTCCTCAACGCGCTGTCTGCGTTCATCCCTGAGAGCGAGCGAATCCTGACCATTGAGGACCCGATGGAAATCAAGATCCAGCAGCCGCACGTCGTCTCGCTGGAAGCCCGCCCGTCCAACATCGATGGCAAGGGCGAGATCTCCCAGCGAGATCTCTTGCGCAACACCCTCCGCATGCGCCCGGACAGGATCATCATCGGCGAGGTCCGCGGCCCGGAGGCCTTCGACATGCTGAACGCGATGAACACGGGCCACGAGGGTTCACTCTCCACAATTCACGCCAACTCGCCGCGTGACGCCCTCGCCCGTGTCGAAAACATGGTGCTGATGGCCAGCCTGGAGCTGCCCGACCGGGCGATCCGGGAGCAGATGTCGTCAGCCCTCGACCTCTTCATCCAGCTCGCCCGCTTCACTGACGGTGTTCGCCGTGTGACCAAGGTCACCGAGTGCACCGGCATGGAAGGCGACATCATCACTTTGCAGGACCTCTTCGAGTTCAAACAGTCGCACATCGACACCGAAGGCAAGATCCACGGCGGCATGCGACCGACTGGCATACGCCCGAGCTTCACCGAGAGGTTCGAGGCCGCCGGCATTACTCTGCCAGAAGGCATATTCCTGGCGAGGAGCGCCTAGCATGAATACTCTGCTCCTTCCGGCGATCTGTTTTCTCGTCCTCAGCGCTGTTGCGTTGTTCGTAATCGCCTTGAGCAAGCGCGAATCACGCTCTCGCTTCGTGGAAGCCCGCCTGAAGGCCTTCCGCCATGACGAGACGGCCCCGGACGATGGAGAAGAGGGCGCTGACGCCTTTCGGCACAAGCAGTCCTACTCCGGCATTCCGCTGCTCAGCTCACTGCTGGCGACCATCGGCGGTTCGGACGCTACGGCTCTCCAACTGGACCGGGCCGGCGTGCCTTTGCGCGTCGGCGAATACTACATGATCCGCGTGGTCGCGGCGGCCGCTCTCTTCCTGGCGCCGCTGGTCTTCGGCTTCTCGCTGTTCAACCTGTTCATCGCATTCATCCTGGGCGTCGTCGGCTACATGGCTCCGTCACAGTGGCTGAACAACAAGCGCAAGAAGCGGATCGACCGTATCAACGCTCAGCTCGTGGATATGCTGGGCATGGTCTCCAACTCGATCAAGTCCGGCTATGGCCTGATGCAGAGCCTGGAGTTCGCGGGCAGCCAGCTTCCCGCCCCGCTGGGCCTGGAGATCCGCCGCACGCTCCGCGAGGCGACTCTGGGAATGACGTCCGAAGCGGCCCTCGGCGCGATGGGTGAGCGCATCAATAGCAAGGACCTGGACCTGGTCCTCGTCGCGATCAACATTCAGCGCGCAGTCGGAGGCAACCTCTCGGAGATCCTCGACAAGGTTGCCTACACGATGCGCGAGCGTGAGCGCATTCGCGGCGATATCGCCACGCTGACTTCACAACAAAAGCTGACGGGTATCGTCGTCGGCGGTTTGCCGATCTTCATGTTTGCGATCTTCACGGTAATGAACCCGGGCTACATGAGCGTCTTCTTCGAGGAAGACATCGGACACCTCATCCTCGTTGTCGCCGGAGGCCTCGAAGTGCTGGGCTTTCTCGCGATGAAGCGGATCATGGCGATCGAGATCTAGGAGAGAGCAATGCTTATCATTCTGATCGTCAGCGCCCTCTCTGGACTCTTCGCCTGCCTCGCTGTCGCCGTCTTCGGCCCCAAGAGGACCTCCGTCATGGAGACTCGGATTGAGACGTTCCGCGCCCGCGCTATAGATCAGCGCGACGAGGTGGACGTTGACCTCGAAATGTCGTTCAGTGAGCGCGTCCTGAGGCCGGGCATCCAGGGCCTCGCGCGAAGCGCGACCGGCGTCTTGCCTCAGTCCGTCCTGTCCGATATCGAGAACCAGCTGCTAATGGCTGGTTCGCCAATGAAGCTAAACACCTTCATCACCTTCTGGATGTCGTCACTCGCAGTCTTTGGCCTAATCGGCGTCCTGGTCTTCGTTACCGCGGGCGGTCTGCCGGCGCTGGCCGTCGGCACTGTTCTGGTGGGGGTCGGCTACATGATGCCTCGGATGTGGCTCAAGGGCCGCGTCAAGGCGAAACAGAAGGCCGTCATCCTCAGCCTTCCGGACAACCTCGACCTGATCACGACCTGTGTGGAGGCCGGTCTTGGCCTGGACGCGGCGCTGTCACGCGTCGCGGAGCAGGGTCAGGGCCCTCTCCCCGGCGAGCTGCAGCGAATGCTGCGCGACGTCGCCATGGGCAAGCTGCGGCGCGAGGCGATGCAGGAAATGTCCGACCGCCTCGGGGTCGAGGAGCTTTCGAACTTCATCACCTCCATCATCCAGGCCGAGAAGCTCGGCGTTAGTATCTCTCAGGTGCTGCGCGTGCAGTCCGACCAGTTGCGCATGCAACGACGCCAGCGGGCCGAGCGCCTCGCTAACGAAGCGCCGGTCAAGATGATCTTCCCGCTGGTGCTGCTGATCTTCCCGGCGTTCCTCGCCGTGATCCTCGCCCCGGCCGTGATTCAGATATCGGAGTCATTTTGAAGAATCCACACATGGCCCTCGGAAAGAAGATCAGGGAACTTCGGGAAGAGCTCCGTATGAGCCAGGCGCAGCTGTCCTCCCAGGCCGGCCTCAGCCAGGGCTACCTCTCCCAGCTTGAAAACGACGAAGTCCAGAACCCCAGCGCGGCGGTCATCTTCAGGCTGGCGCAAGCGCTCAATGTGGACCCTCGCGTGCTAATGGACGCGGCGGGCTACGACAGCGGCGCCGGCGGCTCCCAGGCGGAGTTCTCGATGACGGTGGACCCGGAGCTGCTGCGCTTCCTGGCCCGCTTCCCGCGCGAACAGCAGACCTACCTGCTGCGCCTGCTGAGGAGTCTCGATCAGCAGGAGGACGCGTCCGGCCGGCCGCCAACCCACCGCGTAGCGGCGAAGAGCTAGCGGATAGCCGCCGTGGCACGCATTCTCAACGTCACCAAGGGGACGGTCGTCGCCGAAGACGTCGCCGTCGCGCGTAGCTTCTGGGGACGCTTTCGCGGCCTCATGCTGCGCCGGGAAATGGCGTCCGACGAGGCGCTCCTGATAGAGCCCAGCGGCTCCATCCACACCGCCTTCATGCGCTTCCCGATCGACGTCGTCTTCCTGGACCGGGAGAAGCAAGTAGTCAAGGTAGCAGAAGACGTCCGGCCGTTTCGGGCGGCGCTCAGTCGCGGTTACTCCGCGCTTGAGCTGAACGCCGGATGCGCCGGCAGGGCCAACGTCGGGGAGGGTGACAGGCTGATCATCGTCGATCAGCCCGGGACAGATCAGGCACAAGACCAGTCGACGACGGGCGTCAGCGAGACGCAGGAAACGCGCGTCTGACGAGCGCCGCAATCCCCACCGGAGCGAGGAATGATATGAAGCTTGGAGATAGGATCCGGAAGCTGCGAGACGAGTGTGAACTCACGCAGGGCCGGCTGGCCCAGAGCTCATCCGTTAGCCAGGGCTACCTTTCGCAACTTGAGAACGGCGAGGTCAAGAATCCGTCGGCGGCCGTGTTGCTGCGCGTCGCTCAGGCAATGAACGTCGATCCGGACGACCTCTTTGAGGCCGCCGGCTACCCTACCGTGCGCACTCTTCGTGAAACATACGCGCGCTACGAATCGACCGTCGACGGCGAACTGCTCGGCTATCTGGCGAGTCTGCCGCGGGAGAAGCAGCGCCGGCTGCTATCGCTGCTGCAAGGCATCGAGCAGGTGCTCGCAGACGGCGAACCCGGAAGCGACTGTGTAGCCGAAAAGGGCGAAGAGGAGGCCGGCGCGGCGCGCGCTCGTGACCTGACCAAGGTATCCTTGTAGCCCATGGCTGAGGGAAGCGACGACAGGGCGGCGCTCGCCGAGAGCATAGACCCGGAACTACTCCATATGCTGTCGCGCATGTCGCGCCGGCAGCAGCGGCAGGTGCTACTGCTGCTAATGGTCGTCGAGAACCTGTTGTTCGAGATGATGCGGGAGCAGCGTGCCCGCGAAGACCTCTCCTAGGGCGGCGTCCTCAGTTCGCGATAGCGGGGGGGGCGTTCTGCCCCATAACCCTGCTTTGCCCGTCGGCCCGGCGCCAGCTAACTTAGCGTGATCGCCGCTGCGACTGCGCAGGCGGCGAGGGCCGCCCCGACTATGGGCACCAGGCCCAACCGCGGCCAGCTTAGCCTTCTTACCTGAGGCTCCTCGCCGGAGTATTTGGGCTCGATCGGGCTGCGGCGTCTCTCAGGGCCGTCCGGTCGTGCCGACGGTGCTGTGTCCTCTGTCACGGCGTCTCCGTCGGGGACGTCTTCCAGGCCGCTGATGCGAGAGCGGAGGCGCGCCCAGACCTCGTCCCGGTGCTCCTCGGCCAGGTCCAGGACCTCACGGGCGAGCTGCATGCGAAGACCGATGACGTCGCGGAGGTTGTCCTGGGTCATCCCAGGTTGTCGCCGACGTTCTTCATTCGGTCGCGCAACTTGCGAAGCGCGCGGAAGATCGTGACGCGCACGTTGACCTCGCTCGTGCTGAGGACGCTGGCGATCTCGCGGTTAGTAAGCTCGGCGTCAAACTTGAGTGCGATGATCTCTTGCTCCCGCTTCGGAAGGCCGCCGACGAGCGTGGCGAGGGCGGCCAATCGCTCTTTGTGAACGAGCAGGTCTTCAGGGCTCTTCGGCTGGCTGTGCAGCTCCTTTTCGATCGCCGCTTCCCGGGCCGCCTTCTGGGCCGGCTTCTCCTTGCGCCAGTGCGATGAGACCTCGTTGCGGGCGATAGTGAAGAGCCACGAACCGAAGGAGTCGCGGGAGCGCAGGGACTTCACCTTCACGAGCGCCTTCTCGAACACGTCCGAGACGATATCAAGGGAGACTTCCCTGTCCTGCACGCGGCCGTAGACGTAGGCAAAGACCTTGGCGAAGTACTCGTTGTACAGCTCTGCAAACTCGCCCACAGTCGGGGCTGCGGCGCCCTCCTGAACCGTCGCGGCGTTGGCTTTGCGTGTCGCGGGCTTAACAGCCGGTCGTGTCGTCGCATTGCGCGCCGGCGCCTTGATCGCGATTCGTGCGGTAGTCATGCTCCCTCACTCTCGGTGCGTGCATCCGTATGGCTGTACGAATGTCCCATGATTGAGACGATGAATAGACGCCTCGTTCTGCGCTCCGTTACACGTTCGATAAAGAAATCTCGTATCTTCGTCACGGCGGCTGGTGCGTCACGCTGATCTGCGAACGTTACCTCGTTCCAAAGCAAGTATTGCAAAGAGTCCGTTGGGGAACAGTTAAGGCCGGTGAACAGCGCGTAAATTAGATGCCGGTCGCGCTGTAGGCGCGGTCCAACAGCTCGATTACGTGCCGGACGCGCGCCCGGCCGCCGCCGCGTCGCACGCCGGCCTCCAGCTGCGCGAGGCAGCCGGGATTGGCCGTCGCGATGACGTCCGCGCCGGTGTTCAGCGCATCGAGCATCTTCTCGTCCAGCAGGCGTATCGACATCTCCGCCTGCGTGAAGGAGTACACGCCGGCGGCGCCGCAGCAGCGGTCCGCGTCTTCCATCTCGGCCAGGCGCAGGCCCGGGATCGCGTTCAGCACCTGCCGGGGCGCGGCGCTGATGCGCTGCGCGTGCGCCAGGTGGCACGGGTCCTGGTACGTCACCGAGAGGTCCAGCGTCTCCGTCGGCGCCTCGAAGGGCAGGCCCACAAGGTACTCATGGACGTCTTTCACGAGCGCCGACATCTCCCGCGCCCGGTCGCGATACGCGGCGTCGCCGGTGAGCAGATCGCCGTACTCCTTCATCGCCGCCGCGCAGCCAGCCGAGTTTACGACGATAGCGTCCGGTGCCTCGTTCAGAAAGGCATCGATGTTGCGTCGTGCCAGCGCCCGCGCCGTGTCAAGATCGCCGTTGTGGGCGTGCAGCGCGCCGCAGCAGCCCTGCGCCGCCGGTGCGCTCACTGCGCAGCCGTTGCGCGCCAGCACGCGCGCGGTCGCCCGGTGCACATCGCCGTAGGCCAGCGGCATGATGCAGCCGCTCAGCATCGCGACCCGCGCTCGTTCTTCGCCCTCCGGCCGAGCGATCAGTCCCGTGTCCGTGAACGGCTGCCCGCGCGTCCGCGGTGCCAGCGTAGCGCTCGTTCCGACGAACCGCAGACGCTGCGCCAGGGAGAGCAGCCCCACGCGCTGCGACGCCCGCAAGGCCGCGGCGAACATGCGAAGGCGGCCCGGACGCGCGATCACTTCCCGTAGGAAGAGCGCGCGCAGCCGCCAGGAGAACGGCGCCGCGCCGCGCCCTAGCGCGTCCGCCCGCGCCTGCTCCATGATCCGGCCGTAAGGTACGCCGGACGGGCAGACAGCCTCGCAGTTTCGGCACTGCAGGCACGAATCAAGGTGGCCGAGCGCGTTCGGCGTCGGCTCGATCACGCCGTCTGAGATCGCGCGGATGAGGTATAGCCGGCCGCGCGGCGACTGCGTCTCCAGCCGCGTTTCGGCGTACGTCGGGCAGTGCTCCAGGCAGAGCCCGCAGCGCACGCACTGCGAAAGGTCATCGTCGGTCGGCGCGAAGGGCCGCGAACCGGTCACAGCCGCCCCACGAAGCGCCCCGGGCTGAGGACGCCGTTCGGGTCGAGCTGCGCCTTGATCGAGCGCATCAGTCCGCCCGTGGCGGACGACAGCGGCTCCGGGCCGAAGACGTCGATCCTGCGCTTCACGTCCGGCGGGGCGTCCTCGACGACGGCGCCCATTGCCACGAGCGGGGGCAGCTCGCCCTCGTCCTTCAGTCGCAGCCGCACGACGCCAAGCGTGGGATACGCCAGGAAGTGCGCGTCCCCCGGCAGCCCTTCGAGCAGCGCCGGCAGCTCCGACGGCGGGGCCGCAACGCGCACGCCGATCAGGCCGCCCTCCACGTGTCCGATCTTGTCTCCGGTCTCCTGTTCCCTGTCCCCGGAGAGCGAAGCGAACTCCCGTGCCGAGCGCTCGACAGCCGCTTCTGATCCGGCGAGGGTGATGTCCAGCCGCCAGCGCTCGTCCGCCCGGGTCACCACGGCGGATTGCAGGCTGAGGCCGCGCATCAACGACTCACCGGCGATACCGCACGCGTCGGCGGCCGAAGCGGCCGTGAAAGCAAGTTCCCGGGTCGCCTTCGGCACGGGCTGCACCTTGAACGTCGCCTCCGTGATCACGGCCAGCGTGCCCAGGGAGCCCACGTAAAGCTTGCACAGGTCGTAGCCGGCCACGTTCTTGACGACGCGGCCGCCGGCGCGCGTCGTCAGGCCGTCGCCGGTGATCACGCGCAGGCCGATCGTGAAGTCCCGCGGCCCCCCGAGCGAGACCCGGGACGGGCCCCAGAGGTCCGCCGCCAGAACGCCGCCGACGCTCGCTTCGCCGGCGATCTCCGGGTCGAACGGCACCATCTGCCCGGCGGCCGCTGTCGCCTTTCGGAGCTCACCCAGCGTTATGCCGGCCCCGCAGGTGATCGTCAGGTCCCCCGGCTCATATTCGATGATCTCGCTCAGGGCCGTCACGTCGAGTCCGATATCGTACCGCGCCGGCACGTTCCCCGGCCCGCCGCGCTGCTTTCCGCCGATCGGTATCACCGCCAGCCTGTTCGCGTTGGCGTGGCGGACCACTGCGGCGGCGGCCTCGACCGTCGCCGGCCGGACGACCGCTTGCGGTGCGACGCCGTCCACCGCGAACTCGTCGTCCCCGGGGCGTACGTTTTCCGCACCGGCGATCGACTGGAGTTCGGTCAGCAGATTGGCCCGGCGTTCCATCGCTCAGACGTAGGCGTCGGGGCCGATTTTGGCGATCGCCGTCTTCATGCGCGACGACACCTCACCGCAGCCCTTCGATGACGGGAATACCTTTCCCGGATTGAACCGCTCTTCTGCACCGAAGGCGCTCTTCACGCGCGCCATCACCGCGAGGTCGTCGTCGGAAAAGATCCACGACATGTAGTTGCGCTTCTCGAAGCCGACACCGTGCTCGCCGGTGATGGAGCCGCCCGCGTCGACGCAGAGGCGCATGATCTCTTCGCCAAGCTCAAGCACGCGCTCGGCTGCGCCCGGGACGCGGTCGTCGAACATGAGGTTTGGGTGCAGATTGCCGTCCCCGGCGTGGAATACGTTGGCGACAGGCATGTCGTAGCGCTCACAGGCCTCGTAGACGCCCGAGAGCACGTCCGGAAGGCGTGTGCGCGGTACGACGCCGTCCAGGATGTAGTAGGACGGTGCCAGCCGCCCCAGCGCCCCCAGTGCGCCCTTGCGCCCGGCCCACAGCTTCTCCCGCTCGTCAGGCGACATGCCGATGCGTATCTCGCGCGCGCCGCTCACCTCGCAGGTCGCGCGCACGGCCTCCGCCTGCTCTGACGTCTCTTCCTCCAGGCCCTCGACCTCGATCAGCAGCGCCGCGTCGGCGTCCGGCGGGTAGCCCGCGTTGACGAACGGCTCGACCGCCTGCATCGTCTTGCCGTCGATCATCTCCAGTGCTGCCGGCAGGACGCCCGCGGCGATTATCGCCGACACCGCTTCCGACGCCTGCCGCACTTCGTCGAACACCGCCAGCAGCGTGATCGTCGCCTGCGCCTGCGGCAGGAGCCGCACGACGACGGCAGTGACGATCGCCAGCGTTCCCTCCGAGCCGACGACGAGGCCCGTCAGGTCGTATCCGGGCGCCCCGAGCGCCTCGCCGCCGAGCGTGACTATGTCGCCGTCGGGCGTCACGATCTCGAGGCCGAGCACGTGGTTGACCGTCGAACCGTAGCGCAGGGTGTGCGGCCCGCCGGCGTTCTGCGCGACGTTGCCGCCGATGCTGCACGCCTTCTGGCTGGACGGGTCGGGAGCGTAGTAAAGGCCGTGCGGTGCGGCGGCCTTCGAAATGTCGAGGTTGATCACCCCCGGCTGGACGACCGCCAGGCGGTTCGCCGGGTCGAGCTTGAGGATGCGGTCCATGCGCGCCGTAACGATGACGATTCCGCCTTCGCAGGGGATGGCGCCGCCGGAGAGGCCGGTGCCGGAACCGCGCGCTGTCACCGGAACGCCGTGCCGCTTCGCCACCCGCACGGCCGCGGCCACCTCTGCAGTCGTCTCAGGCAGGACGACGGCCTCCGGTAACCCGCGCTCGATCGTCGCGTCATATTCGTAGACGAGGAGGTCTTCCGGGGCGTGGAGAACGTGCTTCACCCCGATAGCGGACTGGAGGTCCTTTATGAGCGAGGCAGCCACGGGGGCCAGTCTAGCACGGGCCCTGTCGAAAAGTGGAGAAGCTGTGGAAATCTCTCCCGAAAGGGGCACCCAAACCGCCTGATCGTGCGTTTAAGCAAGGTAGAACCCGTCTAAGTGGGCTGGACGTCTGCCGCGGCTCCGTAGAAGATATATGTTCGACCAAACCGTTGAGACCGCCCGAAGGAGAATCGCTGTCCGACGCCTGCTCTTCCGTGTGTTGACACCCGTCGCCCTCCTGGTGGGGGTGTCGCTGGGGACCGTGATCTTCCTCCTCGCCTCGCACGATGAGGCGCCGGCCTCTGCCCCCGGCACCGGCACCGCTACGGCAACCGCAACCGCAACCGTGACCGCGTCTCCGAGCGCGGAACCGCCGCCGACGGTGCAGCCGTCGCCCTCGGCCTCGGTCGCGGCCTCGCCCACTGAACCGCCGCTGGCCGACGAGCCGCAGACCGGAGGCGACCAGCCCGGAACCGTCGTCCCGGACGAGCACGGCACCCTACCGGAGAACACTGCGGGAGACGAGCTGTTGGGCCTGCACGACATCCTGCAGGACGAGATCGACACTTACGCGGTGCAGACCGGCGGCATCGACGTCGGCATCGCCGTCACCGACCTGCAGACAGGCGAGACGATCTCCGTCAACGGCAACTCGGTGCACAAGACCGGCTGTGTGATCAACCTCTTCGCGCTGCTGGCAGCCACCGACCGCTTCCAGGACGGCGCCGCCAGCCCCGGCTGGGTCTCCTGGAGCGTGCAGAAGGGCATCGGCGGCAGCTTCCCGCCGGAGGTCAAGAACTTCCTCGGCGTCGTCTTCGGCAACTTCCGCGCCGGCGAGGCGCACGCGCGCACGCTGATAGACGGCTGGGGTCTGGAGACAGCCCAGTTCGACCACGTACCTTACTACGGCACGGAGCCCTACCAGCCGAACATCCTGACCGCGCTGGAGGCGAACGACGTCCTCACCCGCCTCTGGGACGGAGAGCTCTTCGACCCCGAGTGGACCGAATACACGATCGGCGTCCTGCGCAACTCGTTCTCCTACGTCGACTACATCCTGCCCAAGTACCTGCCCTGGAACGCCACAGTCGGCCACAAGATCGGCTATCACTGGGACTACGATGGCTGGGTCAACAACGACGTCGGCATCGTCTCCTTCACCGGTGACGATGGCCAGGAGAAGGCCTACGCGATCTCCTACTTCTCGCAGTACGCGCCCAGCGAGTACCATGGCTACTCCTT
This sequence comes from Chloroflexota bacterium, assembly GCA_029262695.1. Lineage (GTDB taxonomy): Bacteria > Chloroflexota > Dehalococcoidia > SM23-28-2 > RBG-16-64-32 > CF-162. The sequence goes on from JAJCYV010000004.1 coordinate 106,406, forward strand.
CGGTGCCAGGCTGTCGCTCATCGTCTGGAACTTCATGGCGCCGCGCTACGGTCTCGCGCCGCAGGCCGCACCGCCGGCTGTCCACCCCGGCCCGCCGCCGCCCACTCCCGCGCCCACGGACACGCCGTCGCCGACCGCGACGCCCACGATCACACCTTCGCCGACGGCGTCACCCACCCCGTTCTTCTCGACGATAGTGCCGACGCCAACGCCTGCCACCGAAACGCCAACGGCAACACCAACGCCGTCGCCGACCGGGACTTCAGCGCCGACCGACTCCGCCACGCCGGAGCCGCCGCCGGCGACGACAACGCCACCGCCGTCGCCCAGCGGCTCGCCCTAGTCCGCCGCCCAGCCCCTGGCGCGCTCGACGGCCCGCTGCCAGCCGCCGTACATCTCTTCGCGGTGGCCCTCCGGCATCTCCGGTGAGAAGCGGCGCTCCTCGCGCCAGTTGTTCGTGACGTCGTCGGCGTCTTTCCAGAAGCCGGTCGCCAGGCCCGCCAGATAGGCCGCGCCCAGCGCCGTCGTCTCCAGGCAGGCCGGCCGTACTACCTCGCGGCCCAGGATGTCCGCTTGCATCTGCAGCAGCAGGTCGTTCGCCGCCGCGCCGCCGTCGACGCGCAGCTCGGTCAGCTTCGTTCCGCAGTCGCGCTCCATCGCCTCGGCGGCGTCGCGCACCTGGTAGGCGATCGACTCCAGGGTGGCGCGCGTGATGTGCGCCCGGTTCGCGCCGCGCGTCAGGCCCAGGATCGCCCCGCGCGCGTGCGGGTCCCAGTGGGGCGCGCCGAGGCCGACGAACGCCGGCACCACGTAGACGCCGTTCGAGTCCGGTACGCTCGCCGCCAGTTCCGCGCTCTCGGCGGCTTCGGCGAAGAAGCCCAGCTCGTCGCGCAGCCACTGCACCGCCGCGCCGGCGATGAAGATCGACCCCTCGAGTGCGTACGTCACGACGTCTCGGTCCTTCTCCGGCAGCCCCCAGGCGATCGTCGTGATCAGCGACTGCGAGCGCGGCGGCGCGTCGCCCGTGTTCATCAGCAGGAACGCGCCCGTGCCGTACGTGTTCTTCGCCATGCCCGGCCGGAAGCACGCCTGGCCGAAGAGCGCTGCGTGCTGGTCGCCGGCGACGCCCGTGACCGGGACCGGCCCGCCGAAGAGCGTCGTCTCGCCGAAGGCGCCCGACGACGCCTGTACCTTTGGCAGTAGCGAAGCCGGTACGTCGAGCGCAGACAAGAGTTCGTCGTCCCAGCGCTTCTCGAAGACGTTGTAGAGCAGCGTGCGTGAGGCGTTCGTGTAGTCCGTGGCGTGGACGCCGCACAGCCGGTACATCAGCCACGAGTCGACCGTGCCGAACATCAGCTCGCCGGCCTCCGCGCGCTTGCGAGCGCCCTCCACGTTGTCGAGCAGCCACTTCACCTTCGTGCCGGAGAAGTAGGGATCGAGAAGGAGGCCCGTGCGCTCGCGGAACTTCTCCTCCAGGCCGCGCTCGCGCAGCTCGTCGCACAGACCTGCCGTGCGACGGTCCTGCCAGACGATCGCGTTGTGGATCGGCGTGCCGTCGCGGTCCCAGATCACCGTCGTCTCGCGCTGGTTCGTGATCCCGATGGCGGAGACGTCGGCAGCGGTCGCGCCAGCCTGATCGAGTGCGGCGCGTGCCGTCTCGATCTGTGTGCGCCAGATCTCCTCCGGGTCGTGTTCCACCCATCCCGGCTGCGGGTATATCTGCTCGAACGGTTGCTGAGAAACGGCCCGCATCTCACCGGCATGGTCGAAAACGATCGCGCGTGAGGACGACGTTCCCTGGTCGAGCGCGAGGACGAAGTCGGGCATAGCGCGCAAAGGGTAGCACCGCCGCGCGCGGGGTGTCGAGGGCAACGCCTCGGTCGCGACGTTGACGCGCCTCGCGGCGAGTGACAGACTTGGGACGCCATGAGCAAGCCGAAGTTCTGGAGTGTCGTCACGCCGATGCCCGCGCCTGTCGTCACGATGCAGGCGAAGATGGCCGAGGATGCCGGCCTGGAGGGCCTCTTTGCGCCGCAGGTCTACGGCCCGCCCTTCATCCCGCTCGCCGCGGCGGCTGCCGTCACGCAGCGCGTGCGCCTCGCCTCCGGCATCGCCATCGCCTTTGTGCGCAGCCCCTTCGAGACGGCGATGGCGGCGATGGACATGGACCGTCTCAGCAACGGTCGCTTCACCCTCGGCCTCGGCACGAGCGTCAAGGCGTGGAGCGAAGGGCTCTTCGGCGCGGAGTACGGCAAGCCGCTCGCTCACATGCGCGAAATCGTCGAGATCGTCCGCCTCGTCAACGCGAAGGCGCACACCGGCGAGCTGACGACCTACGAAGGCAAGTACCACCGCCACGACTGGAGCCAGCTGCAGCCGACGCCCGCGCCCGTCCGCCCGGACATCCCGGTCTGGATCGCGGCGCTGCGCGGGCCGCTCATCAGCCTCGCCGCCGAGATCGCCGACGGTGTCCTCGGCCACCCGATCTGGTCGGTCGACTGGTGCGTTTCGCAGATGCCGGACTACCTCAAGCGAGGTCTCGACCGCGGCGGCAAGCAGCGAAGTGACATCGAGTTCAACGTCTGGCTCTGGGTGGCGATCAACGAAGATCGCGCGCAGGCGATCGAGGACGCGCGCGCCACCGTCGCCTTCTACGGCGGCGCCGAGCAGTACGAGACGTTCTTCGCGGCCCACGGCTTCGAGAAGGAAGCGAAGCTGCTGCAAGAGGGCGTGAAGCAGGGCGACTACATCGGCGCGACGAAGCATGTCACGGACGAGATGGCGCAGACGTTCGTCGTCTGCGGCACCGCGGACGAAGTGCGCAAGCGCATCGAGCCGGTGTACGAAGTCGCCGACTCGCTCACGCTCGTCCCGCCGGCGTACAACCTCGCGCCCGACAAGCTGCTCGCCTACAGCACGGCGATCGCCAACACCTTCTACGACTAGCCGCCCTGCGGGCGCGGTACCATGGAACCCTATGGCGCTGCGATTCCTGGAACGCGAGCTGCGCACGCTCCTCACCGCCAACGACCGGCCTGACCTCCTCGAAGCCGGCCGCATCGCGCTGACGGACGACGGTGGCACGATCTACGTCCACCTGCTGCCTCAGCCGGGCTGGCCGCACAAGGCGCAGGGCCGCGCGTTCGTCCTCGCCTGGGAGGACTACGCTCCGCCCGGCTCGGACGTGATGTACTGCTACCGCTGGCTCATCGGCGAGGCGCGCACGAGCCTGCGGGAGAATATCGGCGACGTCATCCGTTGGCTGGAGGGCCGCTAGCGTGGCGACCGTCAAGGGGCTGAAGTCGCTCGCGCCCGGCGAAGAGGCGACGTTCCGCGCGCACGTTCTGCGCCTGTGGGAGATCGGCGGTGTGCGCATGGCGCTCGTCGGCGATGAGTCCGGGCTAACGCGAGTCGCGCTCGGCGAGGCGGCGGCCGAAGAGGGCCGCTCGTACGAGTTCCAGCGCGCGGCCGTTCGTCAGTATAAGGGCGGCTGGACGAGCGTCTCGATCGCGGACGGCGGCGAGGCGCTGGCGATCGCGGAGGACGTTGCGGTGCCGCAGGACGAGGCCTACATCGAGCGCACGTTCAAGATACTGTCGGGCATCCAGCGCAAAAAGGGCCGCCGCGACGGCCGCCTGCCGCCCTGGGAACACCCGGCGAAGCGAGACGGAGGCGCCGAGTAGGACGCGCCTACCGGTTCGGGTGGCGTCTAGGACGTCTCTTCGCGGATGTTCGCCTTGATGTGCGCGACGAGTTCCGGCGTCACTTCCTTGAATCCGTGGGAGACCGCGTGCTCCTTGGCGTTCGCCATAAGCTCCTCTTCAGTTTCGCCGCGTACGACGTGGTCACAACCGCTCTGCGGGTTCACCTTGTTGCAGTCGATAATCTTGCCCATGACAACTCCTTCTAGTGTTCCTTATCTTCGAGCGTAGGCCCCGTCCGGACGCGTCGTCAAGAACGACCAGTTGACACCGTGCCTGCCGTTCCTAGAATGAATCCCGGACACTGGAGTATGTAATTGCTTGCACAGGACACCGCCCCGCCGCCAACCCTCGACGAAGCGTACAAGCATTGCCGTCACGTCGTTCTCGGCCGTTACGAGAACTTCCCCATCGTCTCCTGGCTGCTGCCGCGGGCGCTGAGACCTCACGTCTACGCCGTGTACGCGTACTGTCGCGGCGTCGATGACCTGGGCGACGAGGCGGACGGCGACCGCCTGGCGCTGCTGGACGACTGGGAGCGCGAGCTAGGCGCCGCCTACGACGGCTCTCCCTCCGACCCGCGCTTCGTCGCGCTGGCGAACACGATCCGCGAGTTTGATATCCCGCGTGAGCCGTTCGAGAGCCTGATCGAGGCCAACCGCCGCGATCAGGCCGTCAGTCGCTACGAGACGTTCGACGCCCTGCTCGACTACTGCACCTACTCGGCGAACCCTGTGGGCCACTTGATGCTCTACGTCTTCGGTTATCGCGACCCGGTGCGGCAGAGGCTGAGCGACGCCACCTGCACGGCGCTCCAGCTCACGGACTTCTGGCAGGACGTCACCGACGACCTGGAGCAGGACCGCATCTACATCCCGCAGGAGGATCTGGAGCGCTTCGCCGTAAGCGAGGACGACCTGCGCTCGCGCCGTGTTACCCCGGACTTGCGGCGCCTGATGGCGTTCGAGGTGCAGCGCACGCGTGACTACTTCGACGACGGCCTCGAGCTGATCGGCGTCGTCACTGGCCGTCTGCGCGCCGACCTGCGCGTGTTGACGCTCAGCGGTCTCGCCGCCCTAGACGAGATCGCGCGCCGCGGCCACGACGTCCTCACGAGCCGGCCGACGGTATCCCGACGGCGCAAGCTGACGCTCGGCGTCCGGGGGTTCTTGCCGCTGCCGGTACGGGCGCGGCGATGAGCGCCCGGCTGGACGCGGCCTACGAGTACTGCCGCCAGATCACCCGGCGCGAGGCGTCGAGCTTCTACTACGGCTTCCTCCTGCTGCCGCCCGCGCAGCGCCGCGCGGTCTACTCCGCCTACGCCTTCGCTCGCCAGTGCGACGATATGGCCGACGGGGACCTGCCCCGCGACGAGGCTGAACGGGCGCTTGACGGCGCCCGGGAAGCCCTCGATCGCAGCCTGGCCGGCGACCCGGACGGACCGGTCTTCGAGGCGCTGGGCAGGACGATCGAACGCTACGACGTGCCGCTGCAGCACCTCATCGACCTGATCGACGGCGTGCGCATGGACCTCACCGTCAGCCGCTACGACACGTTCACCGACCTGCGCGCTTACTGCTATCGCGTGGCCTCCTCCGTCGGCCTCATCTCCATCGAGATCTTCGGCTACAGCGGCGGCGAGCGTGCGCGCCGCTATGCCACCGACCTCGGCCTCGCGCTTCAGCTCACGAACATCCTCCGTGACGTTGCCGAGGACGCGGACCGCGGCCGCGTCTACCTGCCGCAGGAGGAAGTCGAGTGGTTCGGCTATAGCGATGCGGAGCTGCTGGAGCGCAAAGTGACGCCGGAGTTCCGGCGGCTCATCGCCTACCAGGTGCACCGCGCGCGCGAACTCTATGCCAGCGGCCGGCGCTTGTTGCCGCATCTACCGGTTCGCGCGCGCGCCTGCGTCGGCGCTATGGCGGGCATCTACAGCAGCATCCTCGACGAGATCGAGCGGCGGCCAAGCGTCATCTTCCACCGCCGCGTCGGCCCCGGCACCGGCAAGAAGCTAGCCCTCGCCGGGCGCGAGCTTGTCCGCTCCCTCGTGCGATGACGGAGCGCCCGGTCGTGCTCGTCGCCGGCGGTGGCCTCGCGGGCATCACGGCGGCTTGTGAGCTGGCAGACGCCGGCGTGCGCGTGAAGCTGATCGAGAAGCGCCCGCACCTCGGCGGCCGCTCCTATTCGTACGAAGCTGACGGCGTTGAGGTCGACAACGGCCAGCACGTCTTCCTCGGCTGCTGCACGGAGTACATCGCCCTTTTGGAGCGGCTGGGCGTGCGCGAAGGCGTACACCTCCAACGGCGCTTTCGCGTCCCCGTCATCGACAATGTCTGGGGCGAATCGGTCTTGCAGAGCGCACCCCTGCCGCCGCCCGCGCACCTGCTGCCGTCACTGCTGCGCTTCAAGCCGCTTTCCCTGCGCGAGAAGGCGCTTGCTGCGTACGCCTTTACGCAGATCCGCTCAACTGACCTCGCAAAGCACCCGGAGCTGGACGACATAACGTTTGAGCAGTGGCTCCTCGACCGCCGCCAGAACCACCACGCCATTCGCAGCCTCTGGAACCTCATCGTGCAGCCCACGCTCAACGACCACGCATCGCGCGTTAGCGCCGCGCTCGCGCTTATGGTGTTCCAGGAGGGCTTCCTGAGGTCGAGTGCCGGCGCCAACGTTGGCTGGGCCAGGACAGGCCTCTCGTCGCTCCTGGCGGGCGCCGCGCGCGAATACATCGAGTCGCGTGGCGGCGAAGTGCTCACGACCGTGGCCCTCAACGGCCTCCGGTCGAACGAGGACGGCGTCTCGCGCGCTCTCACGGACGCCGGCGAGGTCACTGCCGACGCCTACATCGTGGCGCTGGAACCGGGCGCGGTGCCGGCCGTGCTCCCGGACGCCGTCCGGGACGATCGCTTCTTCGGGCGCATCGGCCGCCTGAGTGCGTCGCCCATCGTTAACGTGCACCTGTGGTACGAGCGGCCTGTCTGGGGCCGGGCGTTCGCGGCCTTCCTGAACACACCCGTGCAGTGGGTCTTCAACAAGTCCAGGCTCTGGCGGCAGGACGGCCCGCAGTATCTCGACATCTCGCTTAGCGGAGCGCGCGAGTGGGTCGATATGCCTGCGGCAGAGATCCGCGAACACTTCGAGAAGGAGATGCGGGCGCTGTTCCCGGAGGCGCGCGGCGTCGACGTCGTGCGCGCGCTCGTCGTCAAGCAGCGCGATGCCACGTTCGCGGCGCATCCGGGCGTTGCCCGGCTGCGGCCGGCACAGCGCACGCCCCTGCGCAACCTCTTCCTTGCCGGTGACTGGACCGACACCGGCTGGCCGGCGACGATGGAGAGCGCCGTCCGCAGCGGCGCATCTGCCGCGCTGCAGGCGATGCGCTCGCTCGTGCGCTCTGAAAAGCATATTGGTGCAGCATAAGCTTGTGAAAGTGCGTGCAACTGCCGACACGAGGTTGTAAACTACCGGACGGAGACGCAACCCGGTACGGATGGACGCTTCCTCTCGCCGCCGGTATGCTGATCCTCAAGCCCAGAATGACAGAAATACGCCGACAGGCACTCAGACCGCCCGCAACGGCCTCCCTGGCTCCGGCCGCCGGGCGTCCAGTCACTCAACAGAAGGAGCGTGCGCTTGCTTAAGAGTACCCGCGAAGAGAGCCGCAGCAAGATCGCCTCGCACACACTCACTTTCCAGACCGAAGGCGGCCCTCAGTTCATCGACATTACAGAGCACGTGACCGAACTTGTAGAGCAGTCGGGGCTGGAAAACGGCTTCGTCGTCGTCTTCTCAAAGCACACTACCGCCGCCATCAGCATCAACGAGAACGAACCGCACCTGATCGCCGATATGAAGAAGATGCTGGAGCAGGCCGCTCCCTGCGAGGCAGACTACGCGCACAATCGCTACGGCCACCCGATCGACAGCGGCGAGGAGCCCAACGGCCACTCCCACTGCCAGCATCTGTTACTCGGCGCCAGCGAGACCGTCCCCGTCGCCGATGGCCGTATGCTCTTCGGCCAGTGGCAGCGCGTCTTCCTTGTCGAGCTTGACCACGCTCGCGAGCGCGAAATAGTCGTCCAGCTCGTAGGCGAGTAACCTTGCAGCCTCCGGCTGCCCTCACCCGCTACCGGCGGGCGCTGGACGAGCACCTCCGTAGCCTCGTAGACCGCCCTCAACCGCACGATCTCTATCGCATGCTGCGCTACCATCTCGGCTGGGAAGACGCCGAAGGGCGCCCCGCCGAGAGCACCGGCAAACGTCTGCGCCCAGCGCTCTGCCTCCTCGCCTGCGAAGCCGCCGGAGGCCAGGCAGAGCGCGCCATTCCGTTCGCTTCGGCTGTAGAACTCGTCCACAACTTCTCGCTCGTCCACGACGACGTGCAGGACGGAGACCGCCTCCGCCACGGCCGTGACACGGTGTGGTCGGTCTGGGGCAAGTCGCAGGCGATCAACGCCGGCGATGCGCTCCTCGCCCTGGCGCATATTGCGCTTGCCGAAACCCCCCACGAGTCGACTGCTGCCGCCTCCCGGCTGCTCAACGAGCTGACGCTGGAGATGGTCGAAGGGCAGGTGATGGACATCGCCTTCGAGGAGCAGACCGACGTCTCACTCGACGCCTACCTGGCGATGATCTCGCGCAAGACCGGCGCCCTCTTCGACGCCGCGCTCGCACTCGGCGCGGTCGCAGCCGGCGCCCCGGCCGAGATGGTCGCGGCGCTCGGGCGCTGCGGCCGGCAGCTAGGGCTCGCCTTCCAGGTGCGCGACGACATGCTCGGCATCTGGGGCGACGTGGACCGCACCGGGAAGCCCGTCGCCGCCGACATCCACCGCCGCAAGAAGTCACTTCCCATCGTCTTCGCACTCGAGCGCGCTGAAGGCGACGACCTGGAGCGCCTCCAGGGAATGTACGGCGCGGGCGAACCATCGGCCGGCGACGTCGCTTTCGTAGTCGGCCTGTTGGACTCGCTCGGAGCGCAGGCGTACTCTCAGGAGGAAGCGGACAGGCACCGCACCGCCGCGTTGAGCGAGTTGACCGACGCTGACCTCGACGAGCGCGCGGCTGCTGAGATACGGGAAGTCGCGGACTTCTTGCTCGAAAGAGACTTCTAAGGAGGCGGCATGCCGGGAAGGCCGTTGGGGTTGTCGCTAAGACTGGGCTGGTATCTCCTCCAGCAGAAGATCAGGGGGCGGGAGCGCTTTCCCCTGACCATGATCCTTGAGCCGCTGGAGGAGTGTAACCTCACCTGCACCGGCTGCGGCCGCATCCGCGAGTACGAGCCGATCATTGAGCGCAAGCTCACCGTAAAGCAGTGCCTCGCCGCAGTCGAAGAGTGCAACGCGCCCGTCGTCTCGATCGCTGGTGGCGAGCCGCTGATGCATCCGGCGATCGGCGAGATCGTTGCCCGCATCGTGAAGCAGAAGCGCTACGTATACCTCTGCACGAACGCGCTCCTCTACCGGCAAGCGCTTCGCCAGATCGAGCCGTCGCCGTACCTCTCCTTCGTCGTCCACCTGGACGGCCTGCGCGAGACTCACGACATCGCCGTGGAGCGCAAGGGTGTTTACGCCGTCGCGATCAAGGCGATCGAGGCCTTCCGCGAAGCCGGTCACCGCGTCTGCACCAACACGACGCTCTTCAGCGGTAACCAGCCCGAGGAGTATCACCGGCTGTTCGCGATGCTCAACGACATGGGCGTCGAAGGGATGATGGTCTCGCCCGGCTTCCAGTACGAAGAGGTTGCGCATCACGACATCTTCCTCCAGCGCGAAGAGGCGCGCTCTTTCTTCCGCCGTGTCTTCGAAGGCTGCCGAGACAGCGTGCGCTTTTATCACAACCCGCTATACCTCGATTTCCTCATCGGCGCCCGACAGTACGAGTGCACGCAGTGGGGCACGCCGACCTACACGCCCGCAGGCTGGCGCAAGCCGTGCTATCTCATCGCCGACGAGCACGTGACGACTTTCGGCCAGCTGATGGAGACCGACTGGAAGGCCTACGGCCGGGGCAACGACCCGCGTTGCGACACCTGCATGATGCACTGCGGCTACGAGGGCTCCGCGATCCAGGAGGCGATGTCCAGCCCGCGCGCCTTCATCGAGATGGTCCGCCGCTCGTCGAAGCCCGGCGTCGCGAAGAAGGCGCGTGAGCTGGAGCGGGCGGCCCCGCCGGCGACCGACGCTCCGGAACGTAAGGTGCCCAGCCTGACCGGCAGCGGGCGGGAGCGGCGCCAGTGATCCTCGTCTTCGCGGCGATGGAGCCTGAGGTCCGGGCCTGCTTCGGCGGCGGCTCCATCGTCCCGCCCCGCGAAATCGCAGGCTTTCCGGTCTACGAGGCTAACGAGCTCGCCGTCTGCCAGACGGGCCTCGGTCGCCGCTCCCACGACGCTGCGACCGCAGTGATGGAGCACTTCACGCCGGAGGCCGTGCTATCGGTCGGAACGGCCGGCGGCCTCAACTTCGATCTGCGCTCCGGGCAGCTCTTCGCCTGCTCACACGTACACCACGCCGACATGCGTGGTGGCCTGGACGAGACGCCGGCGTTCTCTGACGAGCGGCTCGTGACGCTGGCGCTCGAGGTCGCCCGCGGCGCCGGGATCGAAGCGAGGATCGGCTCTGCCGTAACAGTCGATGAGGTCGTCTGGACATCCACCGACAAGGCAGATCTCCACGCCTGGATGCAGCACGACGTCGTCGAGATGGAGAGCTACTGGATCGGCAAGGTCGCCAGTCAGGCCGACCTGCCGTACCTGGCGCTGCGCGTCGTCACGGACCAGGCCGCCGATGAGCTTGTTCAGACGCCGGCGATCACCGCGGACGGCACGTTCGACGCGGACGCGTTCCAGGCCTGGATCAAGGATCATCCGGAATACATCCCGATGTTCGCCGAACAAGCGGAGCGCTCGCGGCGGGGCCTCGGTACCCTCACGCGGTTCCTGAGCGACTTCCTGCCGCGGCTCGCCGACACGCAAATCTCATGAGCACCTCTCGCGGGGCGCTGGACGAAGCGATCCGGCGGACGCAGGACTACTTCCTCCGCACGCAGCACCCGTCGGGCTACTGGCTCGGCGATCTCGACTCAAACGTCTGTATGGCGGCGCAGTACCTGCTGCTCACTCACTTCCTCGGCGTCGGCGATGATGGACTCCCGGATGGGCGCCGGCGCAAAGTCGCGAACTACCTGCGCCGCGAGCAGCGCGCGGACGGGACGTGGGCGATCTACCCCGGCGGCCTGCCGGACCTCAACGCTACGGTCGAGTCTTACTTCGCGCTCAAGCTCGCCGGCGTATCGCCCGACGACCCGGCGATGGCCCGCGCCCGCGAGTGGGTACTCGCGGCCGGCGGCGTGCCGAAGGTGCGCGTGTTTACGAAGATCTGGCTCGCGCTCTTCGGTCAGTGGGACTGGCGGGGCGTTCCTGTCCTGCCGCCGGAGATGATCCTGCTTCCGCGCTGGGCCCCACTCAACATCTACGACTTCGCGGCCTGGGCGCGGGCGACGATCGTGCCGATGCTGATCATCCTCAGCGAGCGCCCGACGTGCCCGGTGCCCGACTCTGCCCGCATCGACGAACTGTTCCCGGGCGGACGCGAAGGTACGGACTACAGCCTTCCCACACCGCAGGACTCGCGCTGGGGCACCTTCTTCCACCGCGCCGATGGCCTGCTCCGCCGCGCCGAGTCACTTCTCTTCCGAGGGTCAGGCTTCAGCCTGACGCCGGCCCGTTCTACCCGGGAGGCAGCCTATCGCGCGGCTGAGGACTGGATCGTTGCTCATCAGGAGGCCGATGGGACCTGGGCCGGTATCCAGCCGCCGTGGGTGTACTCGCTCATCGCGCTCAAGGTCCGTGGCTATCCGCTCGACCATCCGGTGATGAGGCGCGGCCTCGAGGCGTTCGAGGCCGGCTGGGCGATCGAAGACGACGAGACGTTCAACCCGCAGGCCTGCGTATCGCCGGTCTGGGACACAGTGCTGGCGATGAACGCGCTGCTCGACTCCGGCCTGGCGCCAGACCACCCGGCTCTCGTGCACGCGGCTCAGTGGTTGCTGGGCAAGCAGGTGCTGACTGCCGGCGACTGGCAGATCGGCGCGCCCGGCGTTGAACCGGGAGGCTGGTCTTTCGAGTTCGAGAACGACTTCTACCCCGACACCGACGACACGGCCGAGGCCCTGATCGCGCTCTCCCGTGTGCGCCTGCCGGACGAGCGACACAAGGACGAGGCGGTCGAACGTGGCCGTCGCTGGCTGATCGGCATGCAGTCGGCCAACGGCGGCTGGGGCGCATTCGACCGTGACAACACCCGCCGGATGGTGAGCAAGATACCGTTCTGCGACTTCGGTGAAGTGATCGACCCGCCATCGGAAGACGTTACCGCGCACGTGATCGAAGCGCTCGCCCTCGTTGGCGATGGCGGCTCCGGGGTGGTGCGGCGGGGTCTGCGCTACCTGCGACGCCAGCACCGGGCGGACGGGAGCTGGTTTGGCCGCTGGGGCGTGAACTACGTCGCTGGCACGGGCAGCGTGCTACCGGCGTTCAAGGCGGCCGGGTGCGACATGACGAAGCGGCGCTTCCGGCGGGCCGCCGGCTGGCTCACCGGCAGCCAGAACGCGGACGGCGGCTGGGGTGAGGACCCGCGCAGCTACGTCGACGAGTCGTGGGCGGGCCGCGGCGACAGCACGCCATCACAGACGGCCTGGGGCATGGCCGGCCTTCTCGCCGTCGATGGAGACGGCGCGATCGCCGATTCGCTGGAACGAGGCGCGCAGTGGCTGATCGAGCGTCAGGAGGAGGACGGGCAGTGGCTGGAGCCGCAGTTCACGGCCACCGGGTTCCCGGGCGACTTCTACCTCAAGTACGATCTATACCGGAACTACTGGCCGCTGCTGACGCTTGGCCGCTATCGTGACGCGTTAGGCCCGGCCTAGGCGCCGGCTTCCTTGGCTTCGATCAGCTCCCAGATCTGCTTCTTGATCTCGCGGATGCGCTCCATCTCCGGGTAGATGCCGCCCTCCGCCTTGCGGTCGAAGAGCGCCTTGCCGTCGGCGTACAGCGTCAGCTTGCCCTTGTCGCCGGGGATCAGCGTCACCGGGGCGTTGGCACCGAGTTCGTGCCAGATCTCGGTCGCCATCCAGGCGGCCATGGGAAGGTACCCTCACGGGACGCAGTACGTGATCTCGATCGCGATCCGGCCGTCGTATCGTCCTTCGATCAAAGCAGTCTCCTAGTCCAGGCCGAGGTCCGCCCGCGCCTCGTCCGTCATCTTCTCCGGGTTCCACGGAGGGTCGAACGTGAACTCGACGTCGACGTCAGTCACGCCCGGCATGAGGCTGAGGAGCTCCTGTATCTGCTCCGTGATCATTGGCCCAATCGGGCACATCGGCGTCGTCAGCGTCATCATGATCTTCACCGCGCGGTCCTCGTCGATACGGATGTCGTAAATGAGGCCGAGGTCGTAGATGTTGTAGTGCAGCTCCGGGTCGTAGATCTCCCGCAGCCCCTCGACGATGTCGGCTTCAGTTACCACTTTCGGCTCCTCACTCCTCCATTGTAGACGAGATCATCGTTACGTTAGTCCTCGAACGCCGGCGCTTGACAAGTTTCGGCAGGTCATTAGAATGGGGCCATCCCGTTGAGCGAACGGCTCATACCCGCCGCTTAGCCCAAAGGGAGGGGTCAGACAGGGCGCCGTGCAGGCGCCTTGTTTGTTTCCGGGGCTACTCCACCGTGACGCTGCTGCCCGTCTGCGTCTTGTGCACCTTTATCCGCGCCGGCATCCGCTCCGCCAGTGCCGGTAGGTGGGTGATCACGCCGATCAGCCGGCTGCGGTCCTCCCCCAGCACCTCCAGCGCCGACGCCACGTCATCAAGCGTTTCGTCGTCCAGGTTCGAGAAGCCTTCATCGATGAAGAGGCTCTCCAGCGTGCCTCCCGCCTCCTCTCCTGCCAGGCTGGGAAGCTGCTCCGCCAGCGCCAGCGCCAGCGCCAGCGAGGCGAGGAACGTCTCGCCGCCGCTCAGCGTCTTCACGGAGCGCTTCTCGCCGCCGTTCCAGCGGTCCTCAATTGAGAAGTCCTGCCCTTCGACCACGAAATCGTAGCGGCCGCCCGAAATCTCCAGCAGCCGCCGTGAGCCGTCGCGCGCCAACGTCTGCAGCGCGCTCTCCCGGATGAACGTCGGGAAGGCGTTCGTCTGCAGCAGCGAAGCCAGGTCCCGTGCCAGCGATGCCTCCTCGCGCGCTGTCTTCTCCTCAGCCCCCAGCTCCTTCGCCTTCTCGATGTTCGCCTCGATCGTCCGGATGCGCGTTTTGCCGGCGCCGATCGCCTGGTTCAGCTCCGCCTCGCGGCTCCGGGCGTCCTGCGCCCGGTCGCGGAGCGCCGGCGCGGCGTCCTTCCCCTCGTCCAACGCGCGCAGGATGTCGTCCCAACCGGAGCGAGAAGCCGACTCGTGCAGCTTCTTCTCGGCTTCTGACGTCTTCTCCGCAGCGGCCTTCGCCTCGGCGCCGGCGGCCTCCAGCGCGCCTTGCAGGCGGCCCAGGTCGGTCGTCGCCGCGGCCATTCCGGCGGTGATCTCGGCGAGCGCCTTGTTCTGGGCCGCGAGGCCGGTTGTGAGCTGCTTACGCTCGGCCTCCGCCTTCTCCAGCAGCGCCAACTGTGCCGCGATCTGTTTCGCCGGTGGCGGTTCGTCCCCGAGCGTCTCCTTGAGGCTCGCGCGGCGCCCCTCGACGCGCCTCGTGGCGGCGTCGCGGCTCGTCGCCTGCGCCTCGGCCTGCGCCTGCAGCTGCGTGAGCGTGCGCTGGGCCGAGTCGTGCTTCTTGCGCGCGTCGTCTGATGCGTCCGCCGTCTTCTTCGCTGCCGCCTGCGCGTCCCTGAGAACCGGATGGTCGATGTGCGGAAGCTCGCCGACGCTCCGCCCGCAGACGGGGCAGGGATCGCCGGCTTCGAGCCGCTGCTGGAGCGCCGCAGCGGCGTTCCCGCGACGCGCCGCATCAAGCGCCTCGTCCGCGGCCTTCAACGCCTTCTCGGCGCTCTCGCGGGCGCTCGATGCCTTCTCCGCGTCTGCCGCCGCTGCCGTTACCTTCGATTCCAGCGTGACGCGCTCCTTGTCGAGCTTCGCCAGCGCCCTCTCTTCCTTCGTCAGTTCGTCCGCGATCCGCGTCGCCTCCCGGAAGCGCAGGTATTCGTCCGGGTCGAACGTGTTCCCCTCCAGCCGCTTCTCGAGCGCCGCGACCTCCTTGCGGATCGCCTCGGCCTTCGTCTCGCCGGTCCGCGCCGCCTCCTTCGCCGCGCTCAGGCGCTTTTCGGCTTCGCCGAGCTTCGCCGCGGCCGTGCGCTGCTGCTCGTGAGCGCCGGACAGTGCCTCGGCGGTCACGCGCGCCTCTTCGAGCGCTTCTCGGGCGGACGTCGCGTTCTTCGCCTCGGTCCTGTGGGTCGCCAGCTCATTCTTCGCCTCTTTGAGCGCCGCCGGAGTGGCGTCCGCGAGTTCAGTGGCCAGGCGCTCGGCGTTGCGGTCCGCGTTCTCCTTCTGGCGGGCGGCGATCGCGTTCGCGGCGCGCTGCATGTCCGCGTAGATGCCCAGCCGCAGCAGGCCATCGAGCACACGGCGGCGCTGATCGCGATCGCCGGAGAGGAACTCCTGGAACTCGCCCTGCGGCAGGAGCACGGAGCGGATGAACGCTTCGTAGTCCATGTGCAGTAGCCGCTCGATGTAGGCGTTCGTGTCGCGCACGCGTTCGACGTCCTCGGACCGCCACTCGCCGGTCTCCTTATCGAGGCGCTCGAGCTGGGGTGGTCGCTGGCTCTTGCGGCCGGACTCGCGGAAGACCCGGTAGCTGTCGCCCTTCACCACGAACTCCAGCGACACCTTGAGCCGCTCCTCACCCTGGCTGATCAGCTCTCGTATCGAGCGGCCGATGCGTGGCGCCTGCCCGAAGAGCGCATAAGTGATGGCGTCGACGAGCGACGACTTCCCCGCGCCCGTCGGTCCGGTGATCGCGAAGAGATCGAGGTCCGTGAAGTCGACTTCGACCGGCCTGCGGAACGCCGTCAGGCCCTGCACCGAGAGCTTAGTCGGCCGCATTCAACGAATCCGTAGGACTGCTGGCCTCTTCGTGCAGCCGGTTGAACAGCGCCAGCAGCGCCGCCCCCGGCTCGGAGCCGTACGCGCCCTGGTGATACGTCGTGAACAGATCCTGCGCCGACATCCGCTGCAACGGCGGCCCCGCGTCTTCCGCCTCCTCGTCCGTACGCTCGACGACGATGTCGACGGCGTTCGGGACGATCTCGCGGACCTGCTCAGCCAGCCCGGGCAGCGGCCGGTCCACCTTTACGAACACCTTCACGTAGTCCTCGGTGATCTCCGGAGCCAGCGTCTTCAACTGGTCCAGCGTGGCACCTTCCTTGTGGCTGCCGACGTTGCGCAGCCGCTTCGGAGCCGTCAGCGGAACCGACCGTACCTTCGCCTTGCGTCCGGGCGCGACGTCCACCACGTTCACGCGCTTCGTCTGACCGGCCTCGCCGAAGTCGCACTGCAGCAGCGAGCCGCTGTACGCGCCGTTCGCCAGGCCGGTGTCCTGCGGCATGTGCAGGTGGCCGAGCGCGACGTACTGCGCCGTCGATGGCAGTGCCTGCTGCCTCACGACATAACTCTGTCCCATGTGCAGCGGCCGCTCGCCGCTCTCCGGTCCGCCCACCTTCGCGTCGTCGATCAGCAGGTGGGTGGTGAGCACGTTCACGGTGTCTTCGCGGAACGCCGTGCAGACGTGCGCCAGCATCTGTGCGACGCCGTCCGCGTACTCTTCGACGTGCTTGCCCTCGATCATCAGCGTCTCGAAGTCCCGCACGCGGCGCTCGTTGACCCACGGCAGGGCGGCGATGATCGCGGTTTCGGCGCCGTCTCGCGAAGGCAGCTCGATCGCGCCGCCGTCGTCCACGCTGACAGGCTCTCCCCGGACGTGGATTCCCAGGTGGCGGAGCACCGGCGCGTATGCGTTCCAGCGGCGCGGGTGATCGTGGTTGCCCGCGATGACGATGGCCGGGATGCCCGCGCTGGCCAGCTCGCCGAAGAAGTGGAAGACGATGCGCTCGGCCTCCGGCGTCGGCACGGCCGAGTCGAACACGTCGCCGGCGACGAGCACGCAGTCGGCCCCTTCACTCTTTGCGATATGGAGGACCTCGGCGAGAGCGGCGGCGTACTCATCGTCGCGCTTGCGGTTGCGGAGCTGCTTGCCGACGTGCCAGTCAGACGTGTGTAAGAAGCGCATCGTTCGGGCGCCTCAGGACGCGCGGCCGGCGCTCACGACTTGAACCCCTTCGGCACGGCGGTCGGCTCCGCGACCTCGTCCGGCCGCGTGGCCCAGGCCGGGAACGGAAACTGCAGCAGCAGCGGCACCGGGATCTCCGGCTGGTGCATGAACATGCTGCCGGGCTTCAGCAGCGACGCCCGCGCCCGCGCCGCCTGCGTCAAGAAGCCGTACTCGCTGCGTTCGGCCTCGGCGGCGTCGAGGCGGCCGGCGATGCGGAAGCTGGCGTTGGCGACAACCCGCCGCTCGACCTCGCTCGCCGTCTGCTGCGCGCCGATGAGGATCACGCCCAGGCTGCGGCCGCGCTCGGCGATGTCCAGCACTACTTCCTTGATCGGGCTCCAGCCCTCGCGCGGGGCGTACTTGTTCAGCTCGTCGAGGACGACGAAGACCAGCGGTTGCCGCGCTCCGTGCTTGTCCTTCTCCTCGAGCAGTTGCTTGAGCACCACACCGACGACGAAGCGCTTCGCCCGGTCGTGCAGGCCGTGGATGTCGATAACGTTGAGCTGGCTCGCAGCCCACTCGATCCGGTGCCGCTCCTCGTCCTCCTTCGTGTCGAGCTTGCGGATGAGGTGGCCCGCCGTGTCCGCGGACGCCGCCAGCCGCCGCAGGAACGCGTCCTGCGTGCCCGTCGCCAGGTTCCCGCGCGAGAACACCGCTTCGCGCTGATCGCTGATGTGCTCCGTGAGGTCCTCGAACGTCGTGATGCGCGTGCCGTCGATCTCGACCCAGGTGCGGTCCTTCGGCTGGCCCTGCGTCTCGTGATACAGATAGCGCTCGACGACCGAGACGGCGTACGAGAGCTGGCTCGTCTCGCTGTCCGCCTCCGCGAAGAGGAAGCGCAGCATGCGGTTCTGGCAGAACTCGCGCAGCGACCAGCAGTAAGCCGAAACGCCGTCCTGCCGCGAGCCCAGGCTGTGCACGATCTCGAACGTGCTGTTCTTGCTCGCCGGCGACCAGAGCCCAACGTCCTGGAACGGAGCGCAAGGCAGGCCGAGCTGTTCGTACTTCTCCTCGTGCTCGGGCGTCAGCCCGGCGTTCGGCTTGTCGGCGAACATCAGGTCCTCGCCCTTGACGTTGAAGATCACCGCGCGGGCGTTGTGGCCCTGCGCTCCCAGCACGTTCGAGTGAAAGAGGCTGTAGAGGAGGAACATCGAGTAGCTCGTCTTCGTCGCCACCCCGGAGATGCCCGAGATGTTGACGTGCGCGCCCCGCGTCCCGTCGAGGAACTCGAGGTTGCCCCAGATCGGGTCGCCCTCGCGCGAGAGGCCGGCCGCGAACCTGCTCTTCATCCCGTCGAAGTAGAGCGCCACGTCCCGCTGTTCGCCCTCCGCGCGTTCGGCCGGCTGTCCAGGCTGCGGCGGCACGAAGATCTCCGGCTCGATGCGCGTCACCGAAACGTGCGCCGCCGTCGCGATGCCCACCGGCAGCACGCCCTCGGCCGCGCGGAAGACGTCCGAGTCGAACCTGGCGCCCTCGTACTTGGCGCGCACCATGTCCACGACGCCATAGAGCGTGATCTCGCCGCGGTCCGGCACCGTCGTCCTGACGGCAACGATGTCGTCGAGCTGCAGGTAGCGCTCCTCGCCGACGCCCACCCAGAAGTCCAGCGGGTGCGCCGGGTCTGTGCCGAGCACGCGTCCGACGTCCGTCATCGCAGCCGATTCCTCTTCATGATTCCGAGGGTCAGGCTTCAGCCTGACGCCACCGCCACCTCCTGTGCGAAATGAACCTCGATGTGGCGGCGGATCCACTCGTGGTCACCCAGCGAGTGGCGCAGCTGTTCCTCCAGCCCGCCGATCGGGTACAGGTTCTGCGGCGCGCGCGGGTCGTGCATCGAATCCGAAGCGAACGCCGGCAGGTGGCACGCTGTCAGGTCGGCCAGCCGCACCGCCGCCTCGATACCGATCGTCTCCAGCGTCTCCACGCGGACGACGCCGGCCCACGCGTGGTCGATCGCGCGCCCCTCGGTCAGCCGCAGGTACCAGGAGTAGACGGCGCGGTCGCGGCCGATGCGGAAGAGCGGCGTGCGCGTCCTTGGCACTAGCGTTGCGATCACGCCCGCCTGTTCGTCGTCCAGGTAGCGCTTGTGGATCGTCTTGATCAAGCCGATCACCATCGCCTTGCGCTTCGGCTGCCAGTTGAGCCGCCCGTCGACGACGACCATCTCGTGCCCGCCCTCGTCCAGCCTCTCGCCCAGCGCTATCTCGGCCTCGCGGCGGGCGCTCTGCACCGCCTCTTGCACGCCGCCAAGCCCGCTCGCGGCCGTCGGGCGCGACGTGAACTCCAGCGTCGCCTCGCCACAGGGAACCGACACCGCAGGGTGCGTCTCGCCGTCCGCGAGCGCCAGCACGCGCAGCGGCGTCTCGGCGGCTACGGTCGAGCCGCCCTCGCGCGCGAAGACGGCGCCGACGGCCACCGAGGCGAACGCACCGTAGACAGGCCGGCCGTCGCGATCGCCGATGACGCGCATCTCGACGCGCTGCACGCCGTCGACGAAGGCGATCGTTTCCGGGCGTTCGACGAACTGCGGCTCACGCGCCCGCCAGTCGTCCGTCTCGACGAACGGGTCGACGTCCGGCTGCGGGCCGGTCTCGTCTTCCTCGATCTGGACGGCGGACTCATACGAGGGAGTCCAGGGGTCGAGGCGAAGGGTCAGGGGCATCGGCTTGAGGGTCGCGTTTGGCTGCGCACAAGTCAACGGAAGCAGCCGCGCGAATTGTTGGCAAGGCCCAAGTGGCACGGGAGGCGGGAACATGGAACATGGTTACGCTCATCCTTGTTCCAGGTTTCGAGTTCCCTGACCCTGGATCAGAACGCGCTGACGCCCAGCACTTCGCGGCCCAGCAGCAGCTTCTGGATCTGCGTCGTCCCCTCGTACAGCGAGAGGCCGATCGCGTCGCGCAACAGCCCCTCCACGGGGTACTCGCCCAGGTAGCCGACGCCGCCGTGCAGCGAGATCGCCGTGCGCGCTGCCTTGACGGCGGCCTCCGTCGCGAAGTGCTTCGCCATCACGACGTGCTTCGTCGCGCGCTCGCCGGCGTCGCGCGTCTGCGCGGCCTGCACCGTCAGCAGGCGCGCCGCCTCGCAGTCGGTCGCCATATCCGCTACCATCTCCTGGATCAGCTGGTGGCCCGCGATCGGCTTGCCCCACTGCTCGCGCTGGTTTGCGTAGTTCACGCAGGCGTCGAGGCACGACTGGATGATGCCGACCGCGCACGCCGCCGTCGACGTCCGGCCGGACTCCAGCGACGTCTGCGCGATCTTGAAGCCGTCGCCTGCCTCGCCCAGCACGCGGTCGTCGCCGACGCGGACGCCGTCGAAGAAGAGCGCTGCTGTGTTGGAAGCGTTCAGTCCGAGCTTGTCTTCGATGCCCTGCCGCTCCAGGCCCGGTGCGTCGCCATCGACCACGAACGCGGCGACACCCTTGTGCCGCGCGCCGGGATCCGTCTGCGCGAAGACGACGATGACGTCGGCCTGGCCGCCGTTCGAGATCCAGAACTTGCTCCCGTTGAGCACCCAGTCGTCGCCGTCACGCTGTGCGGTCAGCTCCATCGCCGCCGGGTCCGACCCGACGTTCGGCTCGGTCAGCGCGAAAGCGCCGACCTTCTTCGCCGAGAAGAGGTCTGGCAGCCAGCGTTGACGCTGCTCATCGTCCCCGAAGTTGCAGACGGCCGTGCTCACGAGCGAGAGCTGTACGGTCAGCGCCGCCGTGAACACCGAAGGGCTCGCGCCGCCGATCGCCTCGCACAGCAGCACGTACGAGACGTTGTCGATTCCCGCGCCGCCGTACTCCTCGGGAAAGGGCCCGGCGAGGAGGCCGTTCTCCGCCAGCTTGCCCATGATCTCCAGCGGGAACGTTTCGTCGTTGGCGCGCTCGCGGACGTGCGGTCGTATCTCGCGCTCGGCGAACGCCTTCGCCGTGTTGTAGATCATGCGTTGGGCTTCGGTGAGTTGCATCTGGTGCTCCTGTGCGCTTGTGCGTGCACAGGATACCAATACGGGCGCGGCAGCGAAAACCGGCCCGGAGCGGACGTGCTCTTTCGGGCCGGTATCCATGGTCGCGCGGGTAGTCCGCCGCGGTAAGACGGGCCGACAGTTGACGCGCGCTACTCGACGTCTGGATTTCGGTACGCGAGCCAGCCATCGCCCGACCCGGCACCCGTGAGGCCGACGGTCTCCGTCAGATACGCCTCGATCTCGCTCGACAGCCCCTCGGTTGTGATGATCGTCGGGTCGCCTTCAAAAGTCACGAGATTCACGACGACGTACTTGATGCGGAGTTCCGTAAACACCTCGCGCACGAGCTGGCCGTTCAGGTCGACGTCGCGGGGATAGGCGGTGCAATCCAGGCATGACAGATAGCCCAGGCCCGGCTGCTCGGCGAGCCACTCGACATCTTCGGTCTTTGCCCGCGAGATGTACCCCCCGACGGCCGACTTGCCATGCACAATCTGTGCGTAGTCAGCCAGGGCGCCTCCGATGGCGTTCCCCTGACGGACGTTGCCGGTGACGCGGCCAAGCGGCAGATCCAGGACTGAGAAGTCTCCCGACTCACGGCCGATCGCCGTGTACACTGCCGGGGTGTCGTAGCTCGCCAGGTTGACCGGCGGATTCCAATACTCGACAAAGACCGCCGCCAGGACAAGGCAACCGATGATAGGGGCCGCGTATCTCGCTGATCCTCCCAGCTTTCGGGCAATCACAGAAGCGCCGAAGGTCGATAGCACGCCGAGAGCCAGCGTACCGACAACGATCATCCTGCCCGGAACACGCCTCTCTCCAATTAGCGGGATCTCCTGCAGCAGTCTGAAGGGCATAGGGATTCCGGTGTCCACGCCAAGTACAAACAGCCGCGGCCCCAACGCCAGCAAAGCGAAGAAGACGAAGACGGCAGACCAGAACCAGACACGAGAACCAAGCGCCCCCTTGCGGCAGTGCACGAACGCAAGGATGGAAAGTAGCAGCGGAAAGAGGCCGAGGAACATGGTAGTCTCCATGCTTCCTGCTCGGCTGGAGCCCCCGCTGAAGTAGTTGTTCGAGTATTCGCCCGGACCCCACAGGGGACTCGGCAAGACGTAAGCGAATAGGTCAGGAGAGTATCTAATCGCCTCAGCCGCGTCGATCGTGACGGTATAGCCGCCCCCGTAAACCGCCAGTGCCGTCGGAATCAAGATTGGAGCACTGAGCAGTGTCCAGAGAGCCACCCCCGGAAGCAAGCTCTTCGCAAGGCTGATGACCTCCTTGCCTTGCCCATCCCGCGTCCGGATAAGTGCCCAGGACGAAAACGCCAGCAGGGCAAAGAGTCCGATATCGATCGCGAACTCGAACCAGTTCCACGTCAGTATCGCCGCCAGAATCGCAACCAACATCAGATCAGTCTTCGACCGGCTTTCGAAGAAGCGCAGCAGGAAGAGCGCGAAGAACGGTATGGGCCAGGTGGTCGCGATATGAAAGTGGCCGTGCAACTGCATCATCACAAACGGCGAGAAGGCGAAGATGAAACCGCCCACGAGGGACATCCAGCGCTCCCGGGTCACGTGGTAGCTCAACGCGTAGCCGCCCGTGCCGGACAGCGCCAGGAATGTCAGCGCCATGATGTTCCATGTCAGCAAGAGGTTGCCGCCGGTGATCACCTGAAGGGGGATCGAAAGGACCGCGTTCACCGGGGTCAGCGTATGGAGGTAAAGGTCGGTGCCCTGGGGGTAGTAAAGCGAATCCGTGTGAAACGGGTTCGAGAGGCTGAACAAGGACTCCTTCACCCAGGCCATGTTCCACCACATGACGTAGGAATCCCCGGGCCAGGCGATGGCGTGGTCGCTCATGTGAAGCGCCAGCGGCCATGTTTGGACGATCGCGAGGCCAGAGAAGAAGAGGAAGACCAGGAGCAAATTGAACCGCTGGGTTGCCCTCGGTTCTGGCTGTTCCGCCGGGCGCCGCTCATCGGCCGGGCGCCGTCCTGCGACCGAATCCTGACGAACTGATGGATCGACGGTGGCCGGAACGGGTTTGGAGCGAGGCGCCAGAACGCTCAGCGCGCCCGAAACGCCGGCGAATCTACCAGGCATCGCTTGCCCGGATCACGTCCCAGAACCCAACCGGCCTGAGCGCAACCTTCCGGCGAACCGGGAGCGCATACACAAGAGCGGCGGATGTCTCCCTTACAGCCATGACTGACCATATGACGTCTGGCGACTGAATTTCGATACACCGATTCGTTACGTTCCGGCTGCTCGTCTAGATAGTCGTCGTTGGCGTTCAGGATCACCAAAGGCACCGCCGCTGTTGCCGCGGCCACTCTCGAACAGGCCGTGCGGCACATTGACTGGGCCCGCTCAGGCGCTAAAGTGTTAGCGTTCGTTCCGAAAGACGACTCGCCCGAAACAGAGGGAGGCCCGCCATGACGTCTCGCGCCCGCACCGCAGCGCTCTTTCTTTCCGCTTTCACGATCGCCGCGATCGCCCTCGTTGCGTTAGTTCTTGCGCCGCCCACCGGTCACGATCCGGGCGTCTCAGCGCAACAGCAGCTCCCTGATCTCGTGGGTGGCATTCAGGGGCCAGGAAGCGCCTGCCCCGGCGAGGTGATAGGTGGTCAGGTCTCCTTGACCGTGACGAACAACGGTGTGACGACAACCACGACCTTTTCCGTCGGCGTGTACCTGTCACGCGACGCGACTATCACCACGGGTGACACACTGCTCGTCGGCGGTCGTGAGTTCGTCCCCGGCGGTGTCAATGGCGGGGCAACGGTTCCTGTCAACCTCTTCAGCGGTGCCAGCGTTCCCTCCGCGACCGGGCTCGGAGGGTGGTTCCTGGGCATCTTCGTCGACGAGGCGGACGCGGTAACCGAGTTGAGTGAAACGAACAACGGTACCGGCGTGCCCATCCAGATCGTGCCGTGCACTTCACCCACTCCCACAGCAACGCCCACGGCTACACCGACGGCTACTCCCGCTACGCCCACGCCCACGGCGACCCCAGCGACGCCGACACCTACGCCAGCGCCAACGCCAACGCCCACGGCGACACCCACACCTGCGGCGACGCCGCTGCCCTTCTTCGAGTTCGTGCCGCTGCCCAGCCTCTTTCCGGTAGCGTTCCCTGCTTTCCCACTTCCCGACCTCTCGATACACGGCATCGAAATCACGCAGGCGATCCAGTGCTTTGACACCAGTAACGGCCTCGCTGGCTGCCCGGACAACTCGCTGCCTGTCGTGGCCAAGAAGGACACGACAGCGCGTGTCTACCCGCGCTACTCCGGGCCGTTTGCGCAGATGGCCGGGGTGCCCGTGCGGCTGCACATCTTCGCCAACGGCGTCGAGTACATCGTGAACACGATCGGTACCGCGAAGACCTTTATCGATCAGGCCAACAACGACAGCGCCAACTTCTGGTTCAACGTCAACTTCACAAATAGCATCAACGTCTCGTTCTACGCCGAGGTCGATCCCAACAACGTCGTCGCCGAGTCGAACGAGAGCAATAACCGATTCCCGGCCTCCGGGACGATCACGAAGAACTTCCAGAAGCGAGACACGGTGGACATCACCAGCTGGCGCACCCGCTACCATCCGTCCGGTTACACGGGCACCCAGTACGCGCAGGGCTGGGCCGTTAACGGCGGCGCCGCCGACTGGCTCGAGGTGCTGTGGCCGGTGCGCAGCGGCAGCGGCATCGATCACACGCTCAAGAGCGGCTACCTGAACTGGACGACCGCCGTTTCAGGCGGGACCAGCAATCAGAATTCAAACGGCCAGCACGCCCTGATTCAGCGCCTGAACTCTGAGTGGGTGATGCATAACATCCTGCCGTTCTTGTTCGGCACCAACGCGCTGACCGGTGCCGAGCACGTCTACGGCTGGGTCGACGCGCAGGGCTACGGCGGCGGCCACGCCGACATGCCCGTTTATCCTCACGCCGGCGGCCTCGGCGTCGTTGGCATCGGTACGGACAACTTCTCGGGCAGCCCGAGTATCGATAGCCCGAGCAGCGGCGCCACCATCTTCGGCCACGAATTGACGCACGACTACGACGTGTACCACACGAACACCGGCGGCGATGACTGTGGCTCGAACGACAGCAACTCCGACTTCCCCTACGCCTCTTCCAGCATCCAGGAGTTCGGCTACAACCCCGACACAGGCATGATCTACGACCCCGCCACCACGCACGACCTGATGAGCTACTGCCCGCCAGGCTCGAAGCAAGCGTGGATCGCGCCCTTCACCTGGAACAAGATGTTCGGCAACTTCAGCCCCTCCGCCGCTGGAGCCTCTGTCGCTGGCCCGAACACGCTCTACGGCCGGGTCATGCCGACTGCCGCGCAGACGTCGCTGGCCGGCAACGTCTTCGTCGACAACCCCAACATCGACGGTGATGACGGAGCGGCCCTTCAGAACCTGCACAAGGTCGACGGCGTGGGGCTGCAGGTGAACCCGCCGCCCGGCGAGTACCAGGTGCAACTCCGGGACGGCGACGCGGTACTCGGTACGAAGGCTTTCACCGTCGATTTCACCAGCGAATACGCCTCGCACACAGGGCCTGCGGCTGGAACGCTGGCGGCGGAGGAGGTCTTCTCGCCCGAAGAGGCGCCCTTCGCCCAGATCCCCTTCATCATGCCCTGGGTGGACGGCGCTACGTCTGTTGCCCTCGTCTTTGGCGGCGAAGTTCTCGACGAGGTCCCCGTCAGCGCGAACGCGCCGGTCGTGACCTTCACCAGCCCCGCCGGGCCGGAGACCTGGGTGGCCGGCGAGACCGAGACGCTGACCTGGGACGGCAGCGATGTCGACGGAGGCCCGCTGACGTACTCGATTCTCTACACCGCGGGCGGTGACGTCTGGGAGCTGATCGCCAGCGGCATCACCGGCACGTCCTACGGCGTCGAGGTCGACTTCTTCGCCGGCAGCGACAGTGCGCAGTTTGGCGTCGTGGCGACCGACGGCATCAACGTCGGTTCCGATGAATCGCCGCTGATCTCCATCCCGAACAAGCCCCCGATGGTGGCGATCAGCAATCCCGCTCCGGGTACCGTGATCACTCCCGGCGGGCTCGTCGTGCTGTCCGGCGCGGCTGTCGACCTCGAGGACGGCAGTCTCGCAGATGACGTCTACGAATGGTCGAGCGACCGTGACGGCGATCTCGGCACTGGTCCGTCGCTTCCCGTCAGCACCCTCTCGAACGGTGTCCACACGATCACATTGCACGTCGAAGACTCGGAAGGCGCCCCGGGCGAGGCGACCGTTGACGTCCTCGTTGCCATACCCGCTGTTGTCGATGTCCAGCCGGACGTCATATCTCCCGGCGGCACAACTCCAGGCGTCACGGTGATCGTCGTCCTGCCGTTCGGCTATCCTACGGACACACTCGACACCGGCTCTCTGAAGATGATCATCGGCTCCGAGACTCTCGACCCGACAGGCGCTGTGATTCTCGGTGACACGGACTCTGATGGTCTCATCGAGCTGGAGCTGACGTTCGACGGCGCCGCGGTCCAGAGCGCCCTTCCCGGTGGCGTCGGCCCGGCGTCCGCCAGGATCGTCGGCGAGACCGGCGGCGGAGTTGGCGTTGAGGGGAGCGACACGATCAGCCAGGTCGGCGCAGGTGACGCGAACTGCGACGGCTCCATCAACCCGGTGGACTCACTGGTCGTCCTGCGCTACGACGCTGGTCTGCCCGTGACTCCGCCGGGGGACTGCATTCTCGTCACCGCGGACCTCAACTGCGACGGCGAGGTCAATCCGATAGACTCCCTGATTATCCTCCGGTTCGATGCGGGACTTCCCGTGAGCCAGCCGGACGGCTGCCCGCTTCCAGGCACCGCGCCCATAGTGGCAGCTGTTGGTTCGGGCACGGGAGATAGCGTTCTCAGTCGGGGCTTCCCGGCGCTGCCACCCCTGACGTGGCTGGGCCTGGCGTTCGTGCTTCCCGCCCTCGTACTAACCGTTCGGAGGCGGTTCTAGACCTTGCTTCGAAGGGCGGAGCCTGCTGCATCGAGGTAGGCTCCGCCCGCCGCTGTCACTCCTTCAGCGTTACGTCTCCAGTGCTGCCATCCACGCTCACTATTTGGCCGTCCCGCAGAAGGCGTGTTGCGTCTCCGGTGGCCACGACCGCGGGCACGCGATATTCGCGCGCGATGATCGCGGAGTGAGCCAGGATACCACCGGTGTCCGTCACCAGGGCTCCGACGCTCGGGAAGAGCACGGACCAGACCGGCGAGGTGATGGGGCAGACGAGCACGTCCCCCGGTTGAAGCTTATCGAATTCGGCCTCGCTCATTATCACGCGCACGGGCCCGGTGTACTGCCCCGGTGAGGCGGCAACGCCGCGCAGCGCCGTCCCGGTCGCCTGCCTCTGCGCGCTCTGCTCAGCGGCGGTGACGCTATTCGTGTACCAGTAGACCGCTTCCATTACCGATCTGGCCTCTGGCGGCAGCGCGTTGAACGACGGCGGCGGCCCCGGATCGTGACCGTAGGTCGGCGGGCCGGGGTGGGCCTCTACCCAGGCTCGCTCGGCCTTTCGGTGCGATACCAGGTCACTCTGGTCTAGGTGCTCGCGCAGCGACGCGCACGCCTCATTGAACTCCAGGAAGAACACGTCCTCACGTTGCGCGATCCGCCCGCCGTCCGCGAGGCGGCGTCCCAACTCCAGGACAGCGTAGCGCACAAGGGCCAGCGGGGCGCTGATCGTGTAGAACTCGTTGTCCTCACGTACGGGATACGATTGCTCGGCGCGCGCCAATGCCCGTTCGAACCACTCCCGCTCGTTGGCCGGACGGCCGGCGAGCGCCGCGCGCGCCTCGGCGACGGTTCCTGCGCGCTTCTGCTCCAGAATTGAAGTGGCCTCCTCGGAGTCGTAGCCGCGCCCGAGCTGATCCCGAATAAGGCCCAGGATGAGCGCCGGCGACTCTGCGATCGTTGGGTCGGCAACCTCGTAACGAAGGGCGCGGCACCCGAACTCCTGCTGGTAGGCAGCAAAGGCGGCCGCAAAGCCCTCGTCAGCCGCAGCGAGCTCGCGATGCGTGTCCTCGCTGATCCGCTCGAGAAGGCCGCGCAGGATGGGTCGCTCTCCGGCCATGCGGGCCAGCTCGGCCAGGCGGTGCGCCGGCTCGCTTGACTTCTCCGACAGGCCGGTCATCATCTCGAACGTCTTTGGCTCGTCCCACGCGAGCAAGTCCCGACAGGCAAACACCAGATCCGACAGGGTGTGGGCGATCGGGCCATGGAGCCGGAAATGGATCCCGATGCCCTTACTGAGAAACTTCGCGGTTTTGGATACGTGATCGTGAAACTCGGCGTCTGAGAGGGCGGCGATGTCGACGGCTCTCAGCTCCGCGATGCCTGCCGTGAGATCTGGCCGCCAATCCTCATGCCACTGCCGGATGAGGCGGCCCGACTTGTCGGTACGGACAGCCTCCACGCATTGCCTGATGCGAGAGCGCATCTGCGGGACGACACGTATCAACAGCGGCATCAGCCAGTCAGGAGGCCTGCGCCGGTCCTTGCCACCAAGGGGTACCAGGCGCATGTAGTCCCAACCACCGATCTCCCGAAACTCGAGCGCTTCCAGGAGGAGACCGACTTCGTCGAAGCCGCGCTTGATCGCGGCGTTCCGCTCGGCGTGCATCAGCGAGCGGTTCATCGGTGAGTGGGGATGTGGAGAGTGGCTGGCCTCGCGCCGCCAGAAGCCGTGTGGCGGGTCCACAGGGACCGGCGCCAGCTCCGGTGCTTCCTCTGGCAGGGTCGTAATGGGACGCGCCTGGAGGAGGAACAGCTCTCCCCCCGCAAGCGCCCACTCGATGTCCTGAGGACAGCCGAGGTGAGCCTCTACCCTTCGTGCCAGATCGGCCACGAGGCGTGCCTCGGAGGCATCAATGGCGCGTTCCGGTGCCCGTCGGCAGACAGCCTCATCGCCCCGTACCAGCCACTCGTCGGGGGATGCCTCGCCGGAGACGAGGCGCTCTCCCAGGCCGCGGACGGCGCTGACGACCGCTTCGGTCCGGTCCCCGTTCACCGGATTGGCGGTGAACGCTACTCCCGCTGCATCTGCCGGGACAAGGCGCTGGATCAACACAGCCATACCGCCGACCTCGTCTTCCGCCCGGGCGGCGCGATACACGGCCACGTTCTGGCTGAAGGCAGAGCCCCAGCAGCGCCGCACTGCGGCGATCAGGGCTTCGGCACCGCGCACGTCCAGCACCGTTTCATACTGACCGGCGAAGGAGGCGCCCGGCAGGTCTTCGGCAACGTCTGACGACCGTACCGCCAGAGAATCATCACCGAAGGGCGCGACTGCTTCGAGCAAGGCGCTGGCAATTTCGGCCGGGAGCGGAGTAGCCGCCACCGCTTCCGGGGAGCTGTCCGCGTCGAAGCCGTTGGCAGTCAGAAAGCGGCCGTAGGCGTTCGTCGTTAAAACAAAGCCATCCGGCACCGGGAAGCCGGCCCCTGCCAGCTCACCCAGGTTGGCGGCCTTCGCGCCGGCGAGTCCGGAGTCGCCCAGCGACAGGTCCTTCAGGTCGATGGCGTAGCTGACATTCTTCATTGCCACTAAGCCCTCTTCCTGGTGTCTCTCAGAGATTCTCGCTGATTGTGCGTCCCCTAATATATGGCTGTCATATGCAGTTGTCCAGAATAGTGCCGCGGCGTCGCCCGGCGTGGCTATCCGCAAGGCGCTTCGCGGCGTGGCCAACGCACCGGGCGACGGTTACGGGCTCCCTACTCCTCCACTGACACGGCCTCGCTGATCGTCTCGCCGCGCCATTCTGGGCGGTAGTACGAGTACGCCTGCGAGGTCGCGCCTTTGCCTCGCACGGGGTATTGAGCTGATACGTCGAATGAGAAGTTCAGCGTCTGCCCCGCGTCCATATCCTCTATGTATAGGATCACCTTTCGGCCCGCGACGTCGTACCGTTTGACGTTCGGGTCGTTCTGGACCATCTGTTCGAGGGATTCCGCGATCGGTGCGAAGCCGGTCGGCACCGCTATATCGAGCACAATCATCCCGGCCTGCAGCGGCTCCGGCGGCGCGAAAGTGACGCTGACGTCCAGTCGTACGGTATCGGTGACGCTCACCTGAGTCGTGTCGTAGTCGACCGAGATGTCGAACACGCTCAGCTCCTCTTCCGCCTGCGGCAGGTTGTAACGGGAGACCGCCTGGAACACGGCCTGCCCGCTCCCTTCCGCCTCCAACGTCACCGTCACGCCCTCGGGCACCGCGACCATCTGCAGTACGTCGAAGTTGTCCGGCGTAATCCGCACCTGCTCGGTGACGTCGCCGGCGCGCACAGTCACCGTCATGTCCGTGTCCGATGCGGCGCCGGCCGCGTACTGCGTCAGCGCTTGCAGCGCGACCACCGTGTCCTGCGTGGACCCGAACCCGCCGAGCGAGTTGCGATGCGCGACCAGCCACTTCGCGGCGCGGCCCGCGTTGAGCGGGTCGCCGTGTTCAACGAGCGCCAGCACTGCGTAGCCCGTGGCCTCGATGTCGGAACTACCGGACGCCTGTCCCGGGAAGGGCGCGAAGCCCTGCCCGCCCACCGGCTCTGGAAGGTCGCCGCCGGACCAATGCAGACCGTCCTCGTCTTCTTCCGCCGCGGCCATCAGCTTCTCATAAGCCTCGCCGGCCCGGTCGCTATCCGCCAGCTCCAGCGCGTAGGTGACCAGCGCCAGCGAGTAGGGCTCATCGATGCTATCCAGGCGCCCCTCCAGGTACTCGATCGCCCTGTCGGCGGAGGCGGGGTATTCAGCTTCCAGCATGGCGAGTGCCGCATACGCCGTCAGGGCGTCGCGGCCCTGGATGCCTCCCAGAAGCTCCTGGTGGTGCACGAAGCCGACGTCCTCGAAGGAGCCGTCGCCGTTCTGGTGAGACACGATCCACTGGGCGGCGTCGCTGAGAACGGCCTCGTCGATGTAGATGAGGTCCTTTGCCTCAGCGAAGGTGCGCAGAACAAACGCCGTCAGGAACATGCTCCCCTCCGAGTCCTGGTTACCGAAGGCGGAGAAGCTACCGTCGGAGCGGCGATAGGTCAGCTCGCGCTGGTAGCCGGTGATCAGCAGCGTCTCCGCCTTGGCGCGGATCTCGGGGTTCAGCTGATTCGTGGACCGCAGGTAATCCAGGATGTACGCGTCCGGCGCGAACAGCAACATGTTCTGCTCGCCACACCCGAACGGCATCTGCAGGAGCTGGTCCAGGCCCTGGATCGTCTGGCTCAGCAGGCTGCCGGTAATCGCGACGTAGGCTCGCGCGGAGTCCGGTACGATTTCCGGAGGCAGCGAGAGATCGATCGCCTTCGTGCCGCCCGGCGCCAGCACGCCGTTCTCCACGTACTCGCGCTGCACGCCTTCCGGCTCCACGATCATGCTCTTGATGATGGCGTCCGCAGCGTCAGTGCTGCGCGCCGTCACTTTCACCGTCTGCGTGCCGACGTCCACGGTCCGGATCATGAAGTCCGCGCCCCCGGTGTCGTTGGCCGCTACGGTCACGGTCTTCTCAGCATCGTCCAGAAGCTCAAACCATGCCTCGGGTTCGATCTCGACGACGAACTGCTGCTCGGAGTCGGTGTAGTTGTAGAGCGCCACCTTCAGCGGGAACTCCTCGCCGCGGATCGCCGAGTACGGAAGGTCCGCCGAAACGAAGAACGGCTGGAAGACCCGGTGCTCGGCTTCGACAACGCCCAGGCCATACTCAGGCGAGATCGCGATCGCGCGCAGGTCCCAGGTCGTGATCGAATCCGGCGACTCGACCGAGATCGAGGCGCGCCCGTCGTCATCCGTCGTCACTTCTTCCCAGATCCACGTCTCCGGGAAGAACTGGCGCACACGTTGCACCTCCGCTAGATCGGCCCCAGCATAATTGGCAGCCTCGGGTGCGGGACCGCCGACAGCAGCGGCATCGAAGGCGATGCCTCCACGTCCTCCGTCGGGGAACGCAAATCCCCCGAACGCCAGTTCCTTTCCTTCCGGCACGCGCTTGTTCGTCATCACAATCAGCCCGGCGTCGCTGAACGTGTCTTCGGCGCCCGGGACGATTATCGGCCCAAAGAAGAACTCCGCGTCGTGGAGTTCCGCCTGCGGCTGCTGATAGAGGCGCTCGATCTCGTCGAACACCTGCTGCAGGTTCAGCCGGTTCTCGGCGAGGATGAACACCGACCGGTCCACCGCCGCCAGGCCCACTTTCGCCACGCCCTGTGTCTGTACGTCCACCGTCACCTCGTCGCCGGGCCGCGACTCCTCTTCGCTGAAGGCCGCCACGACCTCGTGAGGGTAGGCTGCCTCGACGTCGAACGGGATGAAGTCGGCTGCAACTTCGCTGTTCGGCAGCACCTGGTAGACCAGCAGCTTGTTGGCGCCGGCCATCGCGGGCGTCACCTCGAAGCTGAAGTCGGGCGACTCGCTCACGGCGGTGAAGATGACCCGATCGCGTGACACGACTTCGTAGTAGAAGGCGCGTGCCTCAGACGTCGAATCCACGTGGAAGCGCGCCTCAACGCCCGGGCCCAGCTCGGTCGGGGGCAGCTGACTCACGTGGATGAAGTTTCCGGATGGCGAGTACGCGGCGTTGACTTCCTTGTAGGCGTAGGCATCGCCAACGTGCGCATTGATCGTCAGCCTCATCGCTCCTTCCGGCGGCACTATCGTGGCTGTGCCGACTCCACGAGACGTCGACACGGACCGCGCGTCCTGCGCGAGTGATGCGTACTCTTCGTCGACGAAAGATGTGTCCAGGTTCACTGTCGAATCCACCGGTTGGCCATCGGGCGTCTCCGTAACAATCAGGACGTTGAACGGAAGTCCCGGCTTGAACGCTGGTGTCTCCGGGATGATCTGGACGACCACCGGCGCCGCCGCCACCGTGACCAGTTCCGTCGTGCTCTCTTCGTATCCGGTGTTCCGCTCTTCGATCGTGACGTCGAGCTGGACGTTGCCGCTGCCGCCTGCCTCCGGAACGCCGGCCACGTAGCCCGCGGCGGCGATCTCGAAGTCCGCTTCACCGTCGACAACCGTCGCGGTAACACTCGCGAACTCCTCCCAGACGCCGACGTAGCGGGTTGCCTTCAGGGTCAGTTCCCCGTTGACGGGCTTCCCGAAACTGTAGGTCGCAGTGACCTGTCCGATGATGGGCTCGTTCACGAGGAACCACGACTTCGTCAGCTGGACATCCACATCGTATTTGGGCAGCACGTACTCCTCGACGCGAACGTCGAGCTCCGTCGAAGTGTCGCCGGACTGCGCGCTGATCTTCCATACGCCGAGGTTCGGCTCCGTTGAAAGCGGCAGGTCGAGCGAGGCCATCCCGAAAGCGTCGGTCGTCACTTCCTGCTTGAAGATCTTGTTTCCCTTCGCATCAGCGATCTCCACGGTCGCGGGTGCGGACAGC
Organism: Chloroflexota bacterium; assembly: GCA_029262695.1. Lineage (GTDB taxonomy): Bacteria > Chloroflexota > Dehalococcoidia > SM23-28-2 > RBG-16-64-32 > CF-162. The sequence goes on from JAJCYV010000004.1 coordinate 139,765, forward strand.
GGCTTCAGTTCCGAGTTCAAAGTGACGACGCGCATCATTACCGTCTGTCCTGGCTTATAGATGGGCTTGTCTGTCTCCACGAACAGCAGTGTTCCGTCTTGCACCCGGACCGTCGCGCTGTCCTCGAAGCCGCTCCCTTGCACCGTCAGCTCGTACTCGCCACTGGACCCCTGCGGTACCGCGAGTTCGACTGTCCCCTTGCCTTCGATCCTCGCGCTGCCTTCTGCGACGACCGCATCATCCTTCGTGAGGGCGACAGAAACATCCGATCGCGCGAGCTGCGCACCAAAGAAGAGAGTCAGCGATACGCTCTCAGTCTCACCGGCACGCAGGACGCGTGGGGCGAGGGCGACGTAGCTGTTCACGCGCTCCCCCATCACGGGCGGAGACGAGTCGCCTCCACATGCGACTGCGACGACTGCGAAAACGCTGACTGCGAGAAGGAAACGGAGAAACGCCACTGTAATCACACCCCTTTCAAACAGAGAGACGGATGCGGGCCGAAGAAGGTTCCGAAAGCCAGAGAGTCCCATTGCGCAGCCCGCCGCCGGCATCGGCGCCGGGACACACTCACGCCAACGCTACCGGAAGGGGTGCTTCAGCCGCCGATTGTGAGGCGTGGATCGACTCGCTGAAACACGAGCAAGCTCTTACGTGAGGGCCGGGCGTTCAGACAGAGAACACGTGAACAGTCGTCGCGGCGGCCTCGCCGCGGACCATGCCGCCTCCGTTGTGCGTCATGCCCACACTGGCATCCTTGACCTGACGGTCTCCTGCCTCGCCGCGCAACTGGAGGAAGATCTCGTAGGCCTGCGAGATGCCAGTGGCGCCCACCGGGTGACCCTTCGAGACCATCCCTCCGCTCGTGTTGACTGGGAGCCGCCCCCCGATTGTCGTGACTCCCTCATCGACCAGTCGGCCGCCTTCACCTTCCGCACAGAAGCCCAGTTCCTCATACAGCATCAACTCCGCCGGAGCGGAGGCATCGTGAACTTCTGCTACATCTACGTCGGCCGGAGTCATTCCAGCCATCTCGAACGCCGACTGCGCGGCTCTCGCCCCCGTCCCACCGTCCTCGCCCGGGTGGTCCGATCCGCTGACCAGCGCGGTGCCGCGGATCCAGACGGGCTTGGTGGTGTACTGCCTGGCCTTGGCGTCGCTAACCACGATCGCCGCTGCAGCGCCGTCACCGATTGGAGCACACATGAGGCGCGTCAACGGTTCCGCCACCGGCGGTGAAGCCAGAATCTCCTCCAGAGAATATCGCTCCTGGTACTGAGCGTGCGGGTTGAGAGACCCGTTCTGGTGGCTCTTGACGGCCACCTGAGCGAACTGCTCTTTCGTCGTACCGTGCCTCGCCATGTGTGCCCGGGCCCCCGCCGCATAGATGTCCATGAAAACGCTGCGCGACTTGCCCGCACCACTCTCGGCCCCGGCCTTCTTCTCCGAAGGCGGCTTGAGCTGCTGCATGATCTGCTTCAGCTGCTCTACGTCCGTGCCTGCTCCGAACGTGGCCATCACCTTCGCTTTGTCGTCTGAGTACATCTTCTCCACGCCCAGCGCCAGAGCTACGTCGTACATCCCGGAAGCGACGTACAGCCATGCAACCTGTAGCGCTGTGGAAGAGCTGGCACAGGCGTTCTCGGTGTTCACCATCGGTATCTTGTCGATGCCATAGTCGCGCAGTATGACCTGAGCCCTTATGCATTCTTGACCGGTAGCTAGTCCCGCTGCCGCGTTGCCGACAACGGCGATTTCGAGGTCTGCCTTGTCGACTCCCGCCGAGTCAAGGGCGGCGTCCACAGCCTCTCGGCTCAGGTCCTTGAGGCCGCGATCCATGTATTTCCCGAACCGGGTCATGCCGGCGCCTACGATCGCCACGTCTCTCATCTTCGCGTTCCTTTCCGATCCAACCTCTGGTAAGCCGGGCCACAGCCTTCCGATGGCGCTGAGTGATAATATGCGCGTTCCGGCCGGCTGCGTCTGCTAAGCGAAGCCCTTTCGGTACATCGTGACAACTGCTGCCCCACCGAGCCCGATGTTGTGCTGCAGGGCAACCTTGGCGTTCGGCACCTGGCGCTTATCAGCAGCGCCCCGCAGTTGCCAGCTCAGCTCCGAGCACTGCGCCAGTCCAGTGGCTCCCAGCGGATGACCCTTGGAGATGAGCCCGCCCGAGGGGTTGACGACCCACGGGCCGCCGTAGGTCACCGCCCCGTCGTCGATCAGATTTCCGCCTTCGCCTTCGCCACAGAGGCCCAGCGCCTCGTAGGTGATCATCTCGTTCGATGAGAAGCAGTCGTGCAGCTCGATGACGTCCACGTCCTTCGGGCCCAGGCCCGTCTGCTCGTACACGCTTTGCGCGGCCATCCGCGTCATGTCGCTGCCGATAAGGCTGATGGAACTCTTCCGTTCGAACGTGTCGGCCGTATCGGTTGCCATCGCCTGCCCTATGATCTCCACCGCCTTGTCCTCCAGTGAGTGCCTGCGTACGAACTCCTCGCTCGCGAGAACGACTGCCCCTGAACCGTCTGAAGTCGGGCAGCACTGGAGTTTCGTTAGCGGCGCGTGCACCATCGGCGCAGCCAGGATCTCCTCCAACGTGTACTCGTCCTGGAACTGCGAATACGGGTTGTTCACGGAGTGGCGGTGGTTCTTGAGGCCGATCTTCGCAAACTGCTCCGGCTTGGAGCCGTAGCGCTCCATGTGCTCGCGTCCCGCGTTGCCGAAGATCTGCGGGGCAACCGGTGACGATTCAAAGCCCCGGAGCTTGACCATCGCGTCGACGTGCCTGTCCATGGGGTTTACGCGGTCCGTAAACTTCACACCGAGCGACCCCTTCTCCATCTTCTCGAAGCCCAGCGCCAACACGCAGTCGGAGATTCCACCGGCGATCAACTGCTTGCCGAGAAAGAGCGCTGTCGATCCGGTCGAGCAGTTGTTGTTGACGTTGTAGACCGGGATACCTGTGAGCCCAAGCTGGTAGACCGCACGTTGCCCGGCGGTCGAGTCTCCGTAAACGTATCCGACGACTGCCTGCTCAACTTCGTCATATGGGATGCCGGCGTCCTCTAGCGCGTTCGTCCCCGCCTCCTTCGCCATGTCCGGATAGTCCCAGGCGCGCGAGCCCGGCTTTTCGAACTTCGTCATCCCGACACCAATAACGTAGACCTTGGAAGACATCACTTCTCCTTTCAGTGGCGACTGCTCAGTCATCTCGCAGCGCGTCCCGATTGTGCGTCGAGCCCGGGTGCCTGTCAATCGGAGAATGCCCGACGCAGACTGACCCACGACCGGCGATGACGGCTGTGAGATGACCCCGGTGGCGACAACGGACTCCGTTCCCGCACGCTTCACTGTGAGACACGCAGCACCTACAATGTGGTGGCGGCGGCCGAGAGTCGAGGTGATGACGGGCCGCCGGGGAGTCGAACGGTGCGCGACAGACATACAGATTCAGAACCCATTCCCAGCGATGACCTGGAGGCCCTGTTCCGGCCTCGGAGCATCGCCGTCGTGGGCGCCTCAGCGAACGAGCGGAGCCGCGGATACCAGTTCGTGAAGGCGCTCGTCGAGATCGGATTCCCGGGCCCCATATATCCAGTCAACCCCAAGCTGGATGAACTCCTCGGGTTCAAGGCATATCCTCGGCTTGAGGCCGTGCCGGGAGCGATCGATTTTGTCATCTCTGCCGTTCCCGCGGCGGCTGTTCTGGAGCTGGTCGACGGGGCCAGGGCGAAGGAGGTCAAGCTCATCCACTTCTTCACCGCCCGCTTCGGTGAGACCGGCCGCGACGACGCCGCCGAGCTTGAGCTGGAGCTGAAGAGGCGGATCAGGGAGGCAGGCATCCGTGTCATCGGCCCCAACTGCATGGGGCTCTACTACCCCAAGGAGAAGATCACGTTCGATGCCGTCTTTCCGCGCGAATCAGGCAGCGTCGGTTTTCTGAGTCAGAGCGGAAGCCACGCTTTCCGGGTCATCACGCGAGGGGGGGGCCGGGGACTGCGATTCAGCAAAGTCATCAGCTACGGCAACGCGATGGACCTGAATGAGGCGGATCTACTCGTCCATTTCGCTAATGACCCGGACACCCAGGTCATCGCCGCCTATATCGAGGGTGTGCGAGACGGGCGACGCTTTTTCGACGCGCTGCGGCTGGCTGCCTCCAGGAAACCAGTCGTAATTCTCAAGGGCGGTCGCACCACTGCTGGCCGCACGGCTGCCGCATCCCACACGGCTGCAATGGCCAGCGAGCAGAGGGTCTGGCAGGCCGCCGTCCGCCAGGCGGGCGCCCTGGAGGTCGGAAGCCTGAACGACCTGATGGATATGGTGGTGGCGTTCACTCTCGCCGGCCCCGCGAACGGCGACAAGGTGGGAGTTCTGGGTGGGGCAGGCGGAGATTCCGTCGAAACGGCGGACCTCTGCCACGAGGCCGGCCTTGATGTGGCCCCTCTACCCCAGGACATGCGAGAGGCGCTCCGGGAAAAGCTGCCGAACGCCTGGGACTGGGTTGGCAACCCCGTGGACGGCTCGATACTGGGGTGGGGACGTTTCGAGGCGCTTGAGGTCACTCAGTTGATGGCGGCAAGCCCCGCCTACGACCTCATGTTGGTCAATGCCAGAAGCGTGGAGCACATGCTTAACCAGGAGGACGGCGAAAAGCTCTTCGGGGACGCCATCGACATCCTGAAGGGGCTGGGGAAAGAGAGCGGCAAGGCGACCATGGTGGTGATGGGGGAGCCCGAGTTCTCCGACGAGCGGCGCTGGAAGGCTGCTATGGACGCACGGGAAGGGTTGGCGGCGGCAGGCGTTGCGATCTATCCCGATTTTGGCAGAGCAGCCCAGGCCATGGGTCGCTATGTTCGCTACGCGGCGAAGCGACGCGAGATCGAAGCAGGCGAGGCCTCGGCCTAGGTCTCCGTGGCCGCGCCGGCGTTCGGAAGGAGACAACATGACCGTGGACAGCTTTAGGTTCTTGCCGGGATCCATCGCCGCGTACTACAAGAACATGACCGTCCAGCGAGAGGACCCCGTGCCGTTTACCCCGCTCGGCAAGCCGCTGGACCAGTGCCGCTTCGCGCTGGTGACCACGGCCGGCATCTATAACAAGGGCAAGGAGCCGCCGTTCGATACCGAACGCGAGAAACGAGAGCCGATGTGGGGCGATCCCAGCTTCCGGCGTATCCCGAAGGACGTCAGTCAAGAAGAGATCGGCGCCTGTCACCTGCACACGAACAACCGCGACGTCCTGCTGGACGTGAACATCCTCCTGCCGGTGCAGCGCTTCCTGGAGTTGGAGTCGGAGGGCGTCATCGGCTCACTTGCACCCACCAGCTATTCGTTCATGGGCTATCAGCCGGACACGACGGCGTGGCGTCAGCAGTACGGCCCGGAGGCCGCGGTGCTCATGAAAGATGAGGCGGTGGATGCGGTTCTCTTGACGCCGAGCTGACCGGACTGTTGCCGGAGCGTGCCCGTGCTGGCACGAACGTTTGAGGAAGCCGGGATGAGCACCGTCTTGGTGACGCTGATGCCGTTCTGGTCGGAGCGGCTGGGCGTGCCCAGGACCGTGGGTGTGGAGTTCCCGTACGGCCATCTGCTGGGGCAGCCAGGTGATCGCGATACGCAGATGGGGGTGATCCGGGCGGCGTTGAAGCTGCTGGAGGAAGCCACCGGGCCGGGCGAGGTGCGAGAGCTGGACTACGTGTGGCCGCAAGAGATCGACGAGGCGAAGCGGGACTGGCAGCCGCCGGAGCCTTCGCCGATCATCAAGATGATGATTGACCAGCGGCGGTCCCAGCGACAGGGAGAGGGCTAGACGAGCCGATAGGCATCCTCGACGCGAGTCCCCGTGCTGTCATGCGCCCGGTGAGAGCTCGTTCAGGCAGCCTCGAACAGACCGATGATCCGTCTGACGAGCGCCATCACGTGATGGCGGCGTTCGACTGGCGTGTCGCCATTGCGGACGATGATCAGATCGAGAGCGGGCACCAGCACGATCAACTGGCCGGCGTACCCGCTGGCGAAGAACGATCCGAAATCGTCGTCCTTGAGCAGCCACCAGTGCGCACCGTAGCCGCGATCGGGCTCATCGGGCTGGACGGGCGCCGGGGTTCGCGCGTAATCGACCCAACCCTCGGGCAAGATCCGTTCACCGTTCCATACGCCGTCGCGCAGGTAGAGGAGCCCAAAGCGCGCGAAGTCTCTCGGCGTGCAGAAGCAGAACGACGAGCCGATCCAGGTGCCCGCGGCGTCGAAACGAGGGTTGGCGCTGGCCATCCCGATCCGATCGAAGAGTTCTCGCCGGAGGAACGCCAGATACTCGTCCCCCGGCCCAACGATGCCCTTGACGATTGCGGACACGATGTTTGAGGTGCCGCTGGAGTAGTTCGACACGGTGTCTGGCGGATGATCGAGCGGGAATGAGGCGGCGAAGACGCTTGTGTCTTCGACACCCGGAGGGAGCAGCATCTTGAAGACGTCGGAGACCTGGTCGTCGACGTAGTCCTCTACAAAGTGGAGGCCGGAGGTCATGTGCAAAAGCGCGTCGAGCGTGATGGCTGCGCGTGCGTCGGCGGGCTCCTGCCATTCAGGAACTGCCGCAGGCTGCGATATGGCCAGGAGGCCGTCGCGCACCAGGACGCCGACCGCCGCGTGAAGGATGCTCTTCGCCATCGACCACGAAGGTTGTGCGTCTTCGGGGCCGTTGCCGGCGGCATACCGCTCGGCCACGATACGCCCGCGGTGGACCACGAGCATCTCGTTGGTCCGAACGGTCGTTGTTGGCTGAGGCTCGCTGAACGTCGCGTCGAGCAGTTCGTCCAGTACAACCCGATCGACGCCGTCCGGCGGCGGCGCCTCGGGCCACTGGAAAGTAGGCCAGGGTACCCCTTCTGGATGCTGTGGAAGCGGAATCAGCTTTGGCATCGCCGATGAAGTATAGCGCAGCCATCCGGAAGTCGTGGGTCCGAATCCCACCGGGCCCTCCAGATTGCCGCCCTATCTAATGCGCTTCGACATCTCCGTCAGGGAGTGCCGGCGGCGGGCAGCTGCTTACCCGGCAGCGGAGGTGAGGCGCTGTAGGTCTCCTCAACCCGGATAGCGCCAAGCTTCCGGCCGAGGCTCGAATGCCAGCCCTGAAACTGGCCCTTCACCTGGTAGGCGACCGGCTCCATCGTGATAACGGCCGCCGCGACCCGTTGCTCTGACCGCGGACACGCGGGCTGCTCCGATCCGCTGCCACCCCACACAAGCCCGGACGAGCCCGCCGACGCCATCGCCATCGCCGGTAGGCACTCCGGGTGCCCTTCGTCGTCAAGAAACGCCACTGCTTTGGCCGCGCTGAGGCGGCCGAACTTTTCGCGTACCTGTGTGGGCATCGCGAACCCGCCCCCGTCGTTGCCGGAAACACGTCGCGCCAGCCACCGGCTGCGTAAGACATCGACCAGTAGGCCGGCCCGCGAGAACTCAAGCTTGCGGGCCGCACCAAGCACTTCGATCACCCCGGCGCTGCGGATGCCGCTGTAGGCGTTGTAGCGAACATCCTCGCTCTTCATCAGGTGGTCGTAATGGGCGCCGGTTCGCTGAAACTCCAGGAAACGCCCCTTGATTATCCATGCACGGAGGTCCGCTGAGATCGCCAGGATGGAGACTCGTGGGTCGGCCTCCAGGTTCCGGCGGGTCTTCCAGATCATCAGCTCTGCGAAGATAATCGTCCGTTCGTCGACGGCCTCCAGGGAGAGCACGGGCACAACGTTGGGGGTGCCGCTATCGTCGCGTGTTGCGAGGAACTTGGGGGTGCGCGATCCGGACAGAGCCGTAATCGTCTCCGGGTCGAGCCTTCCCCGGGATGCCGGAGCAGCAGCCATCGCCTCAGTCACCGATCGTCGCCGGAGCCAACGACCTGCACACCGCTGCTTTCGGCGATATCCGCCAGCCGCGCCATCTGAGAGTCTGTCGGCGGCTCTGCCGTCTCCAGGTCGTAGGCCAGGCCCAGGCGGTGATACTTGGGCCGTCCGAGGTTCGTGTAGGGCAGCAGGTCCCAGCGCTCGACTGTTGGCATCCGCTCCCGGATGAAGTGGGCGATCGCCCTGATGTTCTCCTCGCTCGCCGTGTAACCCGGCACGATCGGCGTGCGCACCCAGATCGGCACGCCGCTCTCCGCCAGCGCGGCCGCGTTGGCGAGAATGCGGTCCGAGTACACGCCCGTCGCCTCGTGATGATCGGTGCGGTCCGCGATCTTCAGGTCGAACAGGATCAGGTCGACTGCGGGCGCCAGGCGTTCGTACACGCTCCAGTCAGCGTAGCCACAGGTGTCAAGGGCCGCCGCAATACCCGCCTCGCGGCAGCGCGCAAAGAAGGCCTCGAGGAAGTCGGGCTGCATCGCCGGCTCGCCGCCGGAGACGGTCACTCCACCGCCAGAGGTCTCGTAGAACGCCCTGTCCTTGGCCACCTGCTCCAGAAGCTCTGCGGGTGTCCAGCGCCCGCCAATCACTTCCAGCGCGCCGGACGGGCAAGCGTCCGCGCAGATATCGCAGGGCGAGCACCGATCTTCGTCGATCCTCATGCCTTCCGGCTCCAGCGCCAGGGCGTTACTCGGACAGGCCGGCACGCAGCGTTGAGCCCCTATGCAGCGAACGTCATACCAGACAAGCTGGGAATGCGGGGAGAGGCCCTCGGGGTTCTGGCACCAGCGGCAACGCAGGGGGCATCCCTTCATGAAGACGGTCGTTCGGATACCGGGCCCGTCCTCCGTGCTGAAGCGCTGAACGTTGAAGACTGCCCCGGTTACGGACTCGGCTGCATCCCCCGACGGCGCTGTCTGCCGTACTGATACCACCGCTCAACCCCGGGGCAGCGCCGGCCGGATTGGTGCGACGATCACAGCCGCTCGGCCTCCCGGGCGATGATCTCGTCCTGGATCTCGCGTCCGAGGGCCGCAAAGTAGGCGTTGTATCCAGTCACCCTCACGAGCAGATTGCGGTGGGTTTCCGGATCGGCCTGAGCTGCCCGCAACATCTCCGCGTCGATGACGTTCACCTGCAGAGCGGTCCCGCCGACGCGGCCGTATGCCCTCAGGAAAGCCGCCAGCTTCGAGACGTGCTCCTCGTCTCCCAGCAGAGACGGGCTCAGGTTCAAGGTGTGGGACGTGCCGCTGGGCGCGGACTCCAGGCCAAGATGGCCGATCGAGTTGACCACCGCGGTCGGCCCCTCGCGGTCGGAGCCGTTTACGGGGCAGACGCCGTTGGACAGGAACGTCCCGCGCCGGCGCCCGTCTGGAGTGGCGGCGGTTGATGGCGCGTAAGCGATCCAGTAGTTCCACGACAGGTATCCGGCGCGATAGCGTCGCCCGGTCGCCGGCGAGCGGCGTTTGAACGCCTCGACGGTCCAGGACGTCGACACATCGCGGGCGAGGGCGTCCACTTCCGGGTCATCCGTGCCGAATTTGGGCGCCTTGTGGGTCAGCGTCTGCCGGAGCTCCTCGTGACCCTCGAAATTGGCCTTGAGAGCCGTCACAAGCTCGTCCATGCCATACCTGGCATCCTCGTAGACGATGCGCCTCACCGCGGCCAGCGAGTCGATGGCCGTGGCCAGGGCGATGCCTTCGACGGTGATGTAGCTGTGGCTGGCACCGCCCGCCGTGACGTCGCGGCCGCTTTCAGCGCAGCCGTCAACGAGGATGCTGAGATACGGCGTGGGTTCGAATCCTGCCCGCAGGGCGTCCGCCTTGTTGCTGCACTCGATGATGCGGTCCAGCAACGCCTTGAGTTGCTTTTCGAAGGCGCTGAAGAAGGAGGGAAAGTCGGCGAAGGTGCGGGGATCACCCGTGCGAGGCCCCAGGCGCTGACCGCTCCGCATGTCCTTCCCGTCGTTCAGCGCCAGCTCCACCGCCTTCGCTATGTTCAGATTGACGTCAACCGTGCCCGAGCGATCATCGCCCTGGAGCGTGTTCTCAAGGCACCCGACGGGCGCGTAGTCCCAGACGCGGTCTGCCGGCAGACCCTGCCACTCGAGACCACGCATCGACGACTCGTCGAAGTTCATGAGAAAGGGTGAGCCCTGGGACCGGGCGACGAGGCCGGCCACGCGCCCGAGCAGGTCTTCGGGCGTCCGCTCGTGCAGGCGGACGTTGGGCTTCGGCTCGAGCATGTTCATGTCCTCGATAACGTCCAGCATGAGCCAGGTGAGTTCATTGCTTGCGTCTTCGCCGTCGGGCCCGCTACCACCCAGCGTGATGAGCTGCCCGAAGCCGGCGCTCATGCCCTGGTTCGTGCCAACCCTCCCCTGATAGTCGTAGGCGTAGTTGTGCCTGATCCAGTAGCACTGGAGCAGCTCGCGGGCCGCGTCCTCATCCAGGCGCCCGGCCGCAACGTCACTCTTGTAGTAGGGGTAGAGATACTGATCCGCGCGTCCAGGCGAGAGCCCAGGGCCGGGATAGGACTCGGCGACCATGACGAGCATGTGCGACAACCAGAGAGACTGCAGGGCCTCGTGGAACGTCTCTGCCGGCTGCCTGGGCACCTTGCGGCAGATGCGCGCGATCTCAGCCAGTTCGGCCCGGCGCGATGCGTCAGTTTCCGCCTCGGCCAATCGCTCGGCCTCATCAGCGTAGCGGTCTGCCAGCTCGCCGGCCGCCTCGCATCCGATGAGCATCGCCCGCAGAAGAGCGTCCTTTCCGGGATCGTTGTCCTTGCGCCGTTCGGTCTCCAGCTCCGCGGCGACACCTTCGAAGCCGAGGTGAAGCACCTTTGGATAGTTGGGTATGAGATGCCCCGGTACTGCGCCGCAGTTCCCGATGCCTGTAGCGTTCAGGACCTCGGCTTCGCTGCGCCAGGCGCTCACCTGACGCCGCCACTGCTTCGCCTCCCCCCGCGTATGGGTCTTGGACAGGGCCGTGTTGAAGTACGATCCGACGATAAGCTCACCGTCGAGTATCTTCACGGGCAGGCGGTCGCGCACTACTTGCCGGAAGAAAAGAGCCCTGCGCACAGCCAGGGGCTCGTCCCAGAAACCGTCGGGAAGAGCAACCGTCTCGGCGGCCGCCAGCAGGCTGTCTCGAAAGCTGTCGAAGAAGGCGTATATCTCCGGCACAACCCCCCAGTGGTACGGAGACCAGACCTCGTCCCACTCCGTTCCGGAGCCGTACGGGCGAACCTCGTTGCGGAAATAGTCTCGGTCGTCGAACGAGAAGTATTCGCCCCTCAGGCGCTGCACGCGCTCCGAGAGCGAACGCGAGGGAGACCAGGTTCCCTTCGGCTGCTGAGTAGATACGACGTCGCGGCTCATATGCAAGACCTCTATTCGATGGATAGCCAGCTACATACTAGTAGAAGCGAGGGACAGGCGGCCTGTCAATTGGGCAATACCCGGCTTTGCAATGAGCTATTGAGCGGAGAAGTGCTCGACGCGGTACTGGAGGCGCGGGGGGAGCGCTATGATAGGCAGGCAAGGAGGATCGGGACGTGGTTGATCGGCCGAAAATCGAAGGTGAGATTGGAAGTGGCGGTGACTGCCTGGAGAAGGAAACCAGGTTCGGCGCTTACTCTGTCGTGTTGAAGAGTGCCAAAGGTCTCAACGAATCGCTTCGCACGGGCCTTGGACTGAGCCCCGAAGATCTGTATCTTGAGGTCCACGTACCGGACTCTGTGACAGGGGCGCCGAGAGCGGTGCTGGGAGCCTTCAAGGATGGGGCCCTCGAGCTGGCCGACTTCCTCAGCAAGAGGCAACTGAAGCCAAAATGGCTGATCGGTGTTACTCACCAGAACGTGGCAAAGCCAGCGCAGAGATTCTTAAACTTCCAGGTTCTATCAGGAATTCCCGACGAAGCCGTGGATCGCGACAAATCGCAAAGAGTTGCTGAGGGGTACAACAAGACCAAGCGGAAGGAAGGCGGGGCCGCGCAGGGGGCGCTTTGCCTCTGCTACCAGAGCTACGCCGCCTTCATGGATTTCGCCGAGAGGTTGCGGAGTAAGCAGCGGGCTCAACGAGGGCCCGCCGGGTCCTGAGAAAGGCCCCGCCGGGGAATCATCACGTTGCCGGCCAGCCGCTCGGCACCGAGCAGACCTAGTGCGCCACGGTACCGGACCAGCGCTGATCTGCCAGGACGACGGACTCCTGAATCTGGCGAGTCGACACGGACCAGTATTTGCGCAGCAGGCGGTCCTTCTCCTCGGGCGAGACCAGCCGGAAGCCGTGGTCTTCGTAGAAGCGGATCGCCCAACTGGCATCGGCCCAGGTGCCGACGAGCACCGGACGGGACGTCTTCTTGCGCAAGTAGGAAAGCAGTCTGCCGCCGATGCCCTGATTCCGATTCGCTGTGCGAACGTAAGCATGCCGGATCAGTGTCACGTCTCGCAGGTCTTGCATTCCCATCACGCCCATGACCTCGCCATCCTCCTCGTATCCCCAGAACACAACACCATCCGAGAGTTCCCGCCGAAGCTCAGCCGTGGGCATGTACGGCTCTCTCCATAGATCCGCCGGAATGACGCCATCGTAGGCGCTGGCGGCGTCGTTTATGATCTCGAAGATGACTTCGAAGTCGTCTTCGTCGCATCGATGGATCATCACGGTTCGTTGTCCGCCGCCGGACTGTAGAGACGGCAGCGCTTCGTCGGGAATTCTACGCTATCGTGTCGCCCCCCGGTTGTTCGCCGGGCCGGCGGCGCTGCTTGCGTCTTAGAATGGGGCCAGCTGTCGGTCAGAGCCAGGGGAGGAACGCTATGCGAATAATCGTCTTTGGTGGTGCAGGGGACATGGGGAGCAGGGCAGTGGAGGACCTGGCGGCCGGGGAGGGCGTGGAACAAGTGACGATCGCGGATCGCGATGGCCTTGCCGCCGAGACGGTCGCGGCTGGCCAACAGGGGAAGCGGGCCCGGGTGGACGTGACGGTAGTGGACGCCGAGGACTCTAAGGCCCTCGTTGATGCGATGCGAGGCTACGACGTCGTTGCTTCGGCACTGGGGCCCTTCTACCGGTTCGAAGTAAGACTGGCCAGGGCGGCGATCGAGGCGGGCGTGGACTACGCGAGCATCTGCGACGACTGGAGCGCCGCGCAAGCGGTGCTGGACGAGCTCGACAGTCCGGCCCGCAGCGCGGGCCGGACGATAATCACCGGGCTGGGGACGAGCCCCGGGTTGTCGAACGTCGTGATCAAGTATCTGGCGGGCCAGATGGACCACGCGCGGCGCGCAGATGTGAGCATCTACCAGCCGCTGAACGGGGGTGGTGGGGAGGCGGTCCTGAAGCACATGATGTACGTGGTCAGCGGCGATGTGCCCGCCTGGCGGCTCGGCCGGCAGGTAATGGCGCCGGCGTGCAGTGAGTCAAAGCTCGTGAAGTTTCCCCGGTTCGGCCGGATCAAGGTCTGGAACATGGGCCATACAGAACCCGTGACGATACCTCGCTTCATATCCGGCCTCGAGGAGTGCAACTTCTTCATGGGGTTCGGTCGTGGCGCCGGCCTGTTCATATGGCCCGCTCGAATAGGAGTCTTCAGGAGCGACAGGCGCATCGATTTCGTGGCCCGGCAGCTCGCCCGGATCGAGCGGCTCACCAGCGGTCAGGAGGCTGCGCCCGGTGGACTGCGGGTCGATGTCTGGGGCGAGAAGGACGGCCAGGAGGTGCATCGGATGGTCTGCGGCGTCGGTCGAATGCGGGATGCGACCGCGCTGTGTCTGTCGGCGGGCGTTCAGCTGCTGGGGCGGAAAGATCTGAGCGTCAGTGACGGCGGCGCATACGCTCCGGAGGCGTGCCTGGACCCGGAGACCCTCGTGTCCGCGATGAGAGAGAAGGGGGTCGAGGCGTTCGAGGACCTCGCGATGACGAAACCAGTTGCCGGCGCCGAACAGCACTAACGGCTCTTCGCGTCACCTGCATGGTCGAAGGAGCCGAGGTACCACGTCTCCGCTTCTCGGGCCGCCTGATTCTGTCGTGGGCGCCGCGTCGTGTGGTAGCGTGCGCGGGAGCGGGAGCCGTATGAACGAAATCGCGAAGCGAGGATCACCAACGCCGGTTGCCCCATCAGGTGTGGAGGTTATTCTGCGCACGATGGGGCTGACGAAGCGCTTCGGCTCACTAACGGCCGTGGACGGGCTGAACCTCGAAGTGCGCAGGGGGGAAGTCCTCGGATTTCTGGGGCCGAACGGCGCTGGCAAATCGACGACCGTGGGAATGATCCTGGGCCTGATCGCGCCAACCGCCGGGCGTGTGGAGTACAACAGCGTCTCACTGAAACAGATTGGCGCGATCATCGAGGCGCCCGCCTTCTATCCGTACCTCTCCGGCCGCGACAACCTCCGCGCCCTGGCGCTGGCCTCAGGCGACGTTCCTCCGGGCCGGATCGATGACCTCCTCGAGTACGTCGGCCTGGCGGATCGGCCAAAAAGTCCTTACAGGACATACTCCATGGGCATGAAACAGCGCCTCGGCATCGCGTCGACGCTGCTTTCCGACCCGGCCCTCGTTATCCTGGACGAGCCGACGAATGGCCTGGATCCGGCAGGGCAACGTGAGATACGCAGCCTGATTCCGCAGCTCGCGCGCGAAGGTAGAAGCGTCTTGCTGGCCAGCCACCTCTTGCATGAGGTTGAGCAGGTGTGCGACCGCGTGGCCATCCTCCGCCGTGGGAAGCTCCTTCAGACGGGTACCGTGAGCGACATCGTGGGACTGGGTGGCTTACTGGAGATCCAGGTCGCGGAGCCGGAGCGAGCAGCGGAGATCATCCGGGCACTCCCCTTCGTCCAGAGCGTCAGCGTCCAGGGCGAGAGGCTCTCTGTCGCCGCGCCGGAAGAACGGGGCGCCGACATCAGTCGTGCTCTTGGCGACGCGAATCTGTACGTTACGGCGATGTCGGTGCGCCACAGCTCTCTGGAGGACGTCTTTCTGGAGCTGACTGAAACTGAGGCAGGCCCCGAAACGGAGGGCGACTAGTTGCTGCCACTTCTGCGCAGTGAGCTGTTCAAGCTCTCCCACCGGATGATGACGCGCGTGCTGCTGCTGATAGCTGTTGGCGCGCTGTTGGGAGCTTATCTCCTGCTGGGGCTCGCCGGGGAATCAGAGGAAGGCGACGTTCTGGAGGACCTGCGGATCGGCGCGGTTCACGATAATGGGATGTTCATCGTGTATCAGGTAGGCGTCATCCTGACGGTGACCCTCGCCGCCAGCTCGATAGCCGGCGAGTTCAGTTGGGGCACGGTCCGGACACTGTTGCCGCGAGCTGCCGGCCGGTCGTCGTTCCTGACGGCGAAGCTGATCACGCTCGGTCTGTTCGTGATCGTGGTCGTTCTCCTCGGCTTCCTGGCGGCTCTCCTGGGAAGTGTTCTCGTGACTGCGATCAATGATCTGGACAGCAGCCTCGGAGATAACTTTGCGGGGCGGCTGCTGGGATCGATGGTGAGGGCCGCCTACGTGATCGTCCCCTATGCGGCGCTGGCCTTCGTCATCGCCCTCTGGTCTCGTTCGAGCGCCGCCGGTATTGCCATTCCCATCGTCGTCTTCTACGCCGAAGTGCTGCTGACGCCGCTCTTCACCTCGACCGAGTCGCTGGAATGGCTGCCGGACGCCTTGATCTACAGCGGCAACATAAGCTCGATTCTTGATTCCGATGCCGTCCTTGAGGAGGGCCAGTTGCCCGGTCGGTGGCAGGCTGCCGGCGTGCTCGCAGCCTATGTGACGGCGTTCATTTCGCTCGCCTATGGGCGCTTCCTAACGCGAGACATCACCTAGAGACGGTGGTCGAGTGGAGCGTCTCCCGTTGATGGCCGCGCTCCGGTTCCTGGCCGCGGCCGTTATGGTGGAAATCGAGCTTCGGCCACACCAGCCTGTACAGGAACCTGAGACGGCGTAGACTCATTCCGTGCCAACAACCGAACGGGTCGGATCAGCGACACATGAAAGCATTTCCCCGTAGGCAATGACGAAAAGTGAGGGGGTGACGGGCCGGCATCGGCTCCCCCTGCGTGCGCTGGCCCACCGCGACTTCCGCGTTCTCTGGCTCGGCATGGTCTTCGCCAGCGGCACGATCGCCGTTCAGTACTACGCTCAGATCTGGCTCATCTACAGCCTCACAGGCTCCGCTCTTCTCCTCGGCGTGCTTGGCCTGGCCCGTGGCGCCGGCATGCTACTGTTCGCGATGTTCGGAGGCGCCCTGGCCGACCGCATGGACCGGCGGTCCCTGCTGATCACCGTAGAGGTGGCAACGCTCACAGTCAGTGCGGTTCTGGCCGCCCTGACGATCGGCGGATGGATCGAACTCTGGCTGGCCTTTCTCCTCATATTCGTCGCATCTGGCGTGCAGTCGATCGAGATACCGGTCCGGCACGCCCTGATCCCTGATCTGGTCCAACGCGAGGACATCCCCAACGCCGTCGCCCTCACCACCGCCGCCCAGATGGGGTCCTTCGCCTTCTTTCCCGTCATCGCCGGGTTCGTCATTGATGCCATCGAACCGGGCGGCGCTTACGCGGTAAGCACGGTCGGCAACGTCATCGGCATAGGTGTTCTCTTGACCCTCAGCTACCGCGGGCGGCCCAGGGAGGCGCGACAGGAACCGCTGCTGCGCAACGTGCGGGAAGGTCTGACCTACGCCCGCAAGGACCCCGCCATCTCTTCGGTCATCGTGATCATGTTCGCGATGGGGGGCCTGGGCTTCGCCATCTACACCAGCCTGATAGGCAAGTGGGCCAGCGAGGAACTGGCGCTGACGCCCGGGGAGTACGGCATTCTGGCTTGCGTCTGGGGAGTGGGCACGCTGATCGCTGCGTACTCTTTGGCCTTCATGAGTGATCTCCCCCACAAGGGAAAGGTGTTGATGATTGGTGCCCTCGCCTTCGGCCCGTCCCTCCTGCTGTTCAGCCTCACCCGCTCGCTGCCGGTGGCGGGCTTCGCCTACCTCATCAACGGGGCCGCCTGGACCGCAGCCGGCATCTGCGCAACTTCCATTGTGCAGGTGATCGTTCCCAACGAAGTGCGGGGACGCGTCATGTCACTGTTCTCGCTGCACTTTGCTTTTGCCCAGATGAACGGAGCAACTCTGGGCGCCGTCGCCGCCGTTGTGGGTCTGGAGACGCTCATGGTGGGAACGACGAGCCTCTGCACGATCGTTGTGGTCATCCTGGTGCTGGCGGTGCCGAATCTCCGCCAGCTGGACCGACGCGTGGAGGCCGCCGTCAGCCCGGCCACCTGACCTCATTGCCGCTTCAAGAACTCCACGAGCCCTGGTGCGGGTCGGTGTCAGGTGGTTTGACTGCTGCAGTAGCGAGTCGCCGCTAGACCCGGCCGGTCATGATGCCGCGCCAGTACAGCGGAGGGAGCCCGTAGGCCTTTAGCAGGTACATGCTGCGGCGTTCCTTTGACTGGTCGAAGGGGAAGCTCTCCTGGAGCGTGCCGTCATAGTCGAACTCGGCCATGATCAGGCGGCCGTAGCCTGTGACGATCGGGCAGGCTGTGTAGCCGTCATAGCTCCCGGTGAACTCCCGCTGCTCCCTGAGCGCCAGGAGGTTCTCTGCGAGCACCGGGGCTTGCTTGCGGATGGCGGCGCCGGTCTTCGAAGTGGGGAGATTGCTGGCGTCGCCGAGGCCGAAGACGTTCGGGAAGCGGACGTGTTGGAGGGTGGTCTTGTCTACGTCGACCCATCCGCCGGCGTCGGCGAGTGCGCTCTTCTCGATGAAGTCCGGGGCGCTCATGGGTGGCGTTACGTGGATCATGTCATACGGCAGGACGACGGATTCGTTTGTGTCCAGGTCCTGGAAGACGGCCTCCTTCGATGCAGCGCGGATCTCGGTCAGTTCGTGACCGAAACGGGCGTCGATGCCCTTGCGGCTGACCACCTTCGTCAAGGAATCAGCGTACTTCTTGACTGCGAAGATGCTGGGTAGGGCGCTGGCGAAGATGACGTTTGACTCGTCGCGGACGCCGGCCTTCCGGAAGTGGTCGTCCGCCAGGTAAGCGATCTTCTGCGGCGCGCCGCCGCACTTAATCGGGTTGCTCGGTTGGGTGAAGACGGCGTTTCCGCCCTTGAACGATCGGATGAACTCCCACGTCTTGTCGACCCAGTCGTACGAGTAGTTGCTGCAGACCCCTTCCTTGCCGATGCTCTCTGTCAGGCCCTTGATCTTGCCCCACTCGATCTGGATGCCCGGCGCCACCACGAGGAATTCGTAGGCGACGGTCTTGCCGCTGGCCAGAACGAGGACGTTCTTCTCCGGCTGAACTTCGGCGACGGTGTCGCGGATCCATTCCGCCGCCGGCGGGATGACCGATGCTTCGTCGTGCTCGCTGCGCTCCTTGGGGAAGACGCCGCCTCCGACGAGGGTCCAGAGCGGCTGGTAGTAGTGCTTATCCGATGGCTCGATGATGGCGACATCGGGCGAGCGCAGTTTGCGGCAGAGACGCGCGGCGACGCTGATGCCGCCATTGCCGCCGCCGATGATGACGATTTCGTGGCGAAGATCTGTCTTCGGAGTCGTGGATGCGGTTGACGGTTGATCTGAGGTGGTCATGACGGTACTCCTCTGCGCCGGCGTAGGGCGCTGCGCGTCGCAACTGGGTTGGCCGAAGGATAGCGCGCTAGAGAAGACGTCTCAATTGGGCAGGGCACGCACGTCGCCGTGGGGATTTGCCCCTCGGCGCTGGGACCATTCGCTCCTCATGTCCAACCTGACGGCTCACCTCGACCCGGCCGGAACGGCAGACGGGCGGCCCGATGCCTTCGTCCTGCGCGGGCGTGTGAGGAGGAGCAGGATCGCCACGGCGTAGAGGGCGGCGATCAGCATCAGCGCTGGCCTGTAGGAATCGGACGAATCAGCTATGAAGCCGATCAACAGCGGGCCACTGGCGCCCGCCAATGTGAGCACCACGGCCTGCGCCCCGAGCAGCGTCCCCAGCCTGCGATTGCCCAGAACCTCAGCGGAGTACAACCCCTGAAGCGGGACTATGGTGCCGAACGCGAAGCCCGTGATGATCACGAACGCCCAGACGAATGCGATGTGGCCCGCCGGGACGAGTAGCAGGGTACCCGCCGCCATCGCAACGTAGATAGTGAGCGTCGCGCCGGCCGTCCCAAGCCGGCCCTGGACGAGAGCGAGAGCACCCCGGCCCGGGAGCGAAATCAAGCCGCGTATGCCGGCGATCGTCGCCGCCGCCCCCAGCGACAGTCCGGCCGCGCGAAGGGCTGCGACGTGGTGCACCTGTATCGCCGAGACGGCGGCGATGCTGAAGGCGAACATCGCAGTCATCTGGATCACCTCACGCGAGCGCAGAGCCTCTCGCAAGCTCCCGTACCCTTCCTCTTCCTCCGTCGACTCGTCAGCCGAGCTGTCCGGCCGGCTGGCGGACACGAGGATGATGGCTGGCGCCACCAGCAATGCCTGAATCCCGACGAGGATGCGCATGCCATCACGCCAGCCCCACTCCCCGATCACAAAACCCGCTAGCGGGCCGAAGATCGGCAGCGCGAAGCCCCCGACGAACGTTAGAACGGTGAACGCCTTCGCCCGGTCGTGCGGGTAGAGCCGCGATGTCGTTGCCATCGTGATGTTGTAGAAGAGGCTCGCCGATACGGCGCCGTGGCCCGCGCCCCACATCAGCGCGAAGGCGAGCAAAGAGGACGCGTTCGCCGCCAGAAGCAGAAGTGTTGACCCAACCGCCAGACCCGCCGCGAAGACCGGCCTCGGGCCCCGCGCATCGAACACCCGCCCGGCGACAACTCCGCCCGCGCCGCCCGCAATCGTGCCCAGCGCAAACCCCCCGGACAATCCGGTCTTCGACCACCCGGTGTCCGTGGAGATCGGCTCCAGGAAGACGCCGAAGGAGTAGAAGGTAAAGCCGTATGCGCCAACCGTAAGAAGGCCGAGCAGCATCGCCGGCCACCAACGTCCTACAAAGTGCCGGCCGCGGCCGAACGCCGCAGGATAGGGCGGCCTGGTGGTCTCGTCTGTTTCCGCCATCAGCGTTTCACAGGGGGCGCGGCACCCGGTTCAAACCTGCTCAGGTGCTCTGCCGGCTGCTGAGCGCTCAGGCGTTGCTGATGGCACGCAGTCACTCGTGAAGGGCCTCGCTGGCAGAGTCAGAGATCGCCTCGTGGAACAATCCCCTGCCAGAGAACGCCGCGGCCGTGCGACGTTACGCCGGCGAGGAAGAAGGCCTCGCTCTGGTGGAGCAACTCGCTCAACAGACCCGTCACAGTTGGTCGTCCGGCAGGGCCGCTTCGCCGAAGGAGCGCTCGCAGAGGCGTTCGATTCGGCCTCACTCCTGGGCATCAGGCGAGGCAGCGCCGGGTAGCGAACGCTCGTCGTGCCGGGCCGCGTTACTTCTGGGGCGGAGGCGCCTTTGCCGCCTTGACCTTCTTCGCGGTCTTCTGCTTTTTGTCTTTGTTCTTTGGACTCTTGTCACCCATCACGCGGTCCTTTCGCAAGGCCCCCCATTCGGGGCGCCGCTATCGGTCGTGGCCGCGTGGTCGTGCGGCTCGAGCGGATCGTGAGGCGTTGCGTCTCAGTATATCTCCGATCCGCCGATCCCGTAAGGCTGTGCCCGGCAAGATCACGATCACTACGGGTTCTTAGTTTGCCCAGTCCGTCTCGCACGAACTCGCCCTCTTGAGGCCGTCGCCTTCCAGGCACAGGGTCGCGGGTCTCCCGGACGTGCTTGCAGGGCGATCCCCGCGTGCCCGTCTCGGTCGCCCCCACCGGATACGAGGTTGCGCGCAGCCGGTGTTCGCCTGGGGATCGAGGACTGCGAATGTGGGGCAATCCACTCGTGACAGAGACTCATTGCTGAAGCATCATCAGCGCGGCCTTAGCAGTAAGTGAACGCGAAATGAGCACCCAGACCGGACGCAAGCGACCGACACGTAAGTCCCTAATCTTCGAGCGCTGGCCGCGTTTCGCAGCCCGCCACCCGAAGGCGGTGCTGGGTGCGACGTTCGCCGTCCTACTTTTGTTCGGTGCTCTGTTCATGGTCGGAAGGGGGACGTTCGGCTACGAGGGGTTCAGACTGCCCGGCACCGAATCGCAGGAACTCTTCGATATGCTCGAGGACAGGTTCCCGTCGGCGTCTGGCGATCAGGCGACCGTCGCGGTGAGAGCGACCGCCGGCATTTCGGATACTCAGGTCATCAGCCGGATGGATGCGCTGGTGGACGATCTCCGCGGCCTGCCCGATGTCGTTGGCGTCGCGTCGCCGTACGAGACGCCCGCCGCGATCTCAGCAGATGGAACGATCGCGCGGCTCACGGTTCAGTACGCGCACCGTGTCAGCGAGATTGAGGATGCAAGCATCTACGAGCTCATCGATGTCGTTGAACAGCACTCAACTGACGGGTTCACGGTCGAGGTCGGCGGCCAGGTCGTCGAGAGTGTTGAGGGAGAGGCGTCAGGGCGATCCGAGCTTATCGGTGCCGCCGCGGCGACGATCATCCTGCTCATCGCGTTCGGCTCGGTAGTAGCGATGGGACTCCCCCTGGTCACGGCCTTGATCGCTTTGGCCTCTGGTTTCTTCCTGGTAAGCGTCGGCGCGTCGTTCTTCAACATGGCGTCCTTCACTGTTCAGTTCTCGGCCATGATCGGCATCGGGGTAGGAATCGACTATTCGCTTCTCATGGTCACTCGATTCAGGGAGAGCCTGGAGAAGGGGTTCAGCATTGACGACGCGATCGTGCGCGCCTCAAGCACTGCCGGTCGCGCAGTGTTGTTCGCCGGCGGAACCGTCGTCGTCGCCCTGCTTGGCCTGTGGGCCGCGAACATATCGTTCGTTGGCTATGTTGGGACCGCCGCGGCCCTTGTCGTCGCCTTCGCTGTGATTGCCGCCCTTTTCGTACTGCCCGCGATGCTGAAGCTGACGGGCACATACATCGACCGCTGGAAGCTTCCCGGCTACTCGGGGCCCGTCGGCGAAAGCCAGACGGGCGTCGGCTACAGACTCAGCCGTTTGGTTCAGCGCTTTCCCGTGTTGGGTCTGGTGGTGTCTCTCGCGATCTTGTTACTTCTCGCGGCACCCGTCCTTGATCTTCAGCTGGGAACCTCCGACGCAGGGAACAACCCGGAGTCGTACGCCTCGCGGAAGGCCTACGATCTCCTGGCTGAGGGGTTCGGTCCTGGGTTCAACGGTCCGTTGTTGGTCGGCGTGCAGATCGAGGACGAGGCCGCGATTGAGGGCGTGCGGCAGATGGCCCTCGCGGCTGCGCAGGCGGATAACGTTGCTGGTGTGAGCCCACCGGCGTTCAACGAAGACATGTCGGCTGCGGTAGTGACTGTCATACCTGCTTCGGCACCGCAGGACGCAGAGACCGTCGAACTCGTGCACAACTTGAGGGAGACCGTCGATGCGCCGTTCGCCGGCACGGACAGCCAGGCGTTCGTCGGTGGGATGACCGCGGTCTTTGTCGACGTCGGCGACAAGATCGAGGCCGGCTTGCCCCTCTTCTTTGCGGCTGTGATCGGCATCAGCTTCCTATTGCTGATGATGGTGTTCCGGTCTGTCGTCGTGCCGTTGAAGGCAGCGATCATGAATCTGCTTTCCATCGGAGCGTCCTACGGCGTTCTCGTAGCGGTCTTCCAGTGGGGCTGGATGGGTGGGATCCTCAACGTACAGCGAGAAGGGCCGATCGAGTCGTTCATGCCGATGATGCTCTTCGCGGTACTCTTCGGCCTCTCGATGGATTACGAGGTGTTCCTCGTCACCCGCATCCGTGAGGAGTACCTCCAGACCGGCGACAACAGCGAGGCCGTTGCCCGCGGACTGTCCGTGACGACCCGGCTGATCTCAGCGGCGGCGGCGATCATGATTGCCGTATTCATGAGCTTCGCGATGAGCGACCAGAGGGTCGTGAAGGAGTTCGGAATGGGGTTGGCCGTGGCGGTCTTCCTCGATGCGACTCTCGTGAGGCTGATCCTGGTGCCATCGCTCATGCAGATCATGGGGGACGCCAACTGGTGGTTCCCGAAGTGGCTGAGTCGTATCGTCCCGCGTATCGCAGTGGACGAAGTGGTCAGCCCCGTTCCAGGTCAGGCACCGGCTGTGATCGGCGAGTAGCGGTGGAGTCTTGTCTCTCGTTGGTCTGGCTCAATAAGAGGACCATCCCCGTCTCCCGCTCGCGATAACTCTGACCGGGGCACAAGATTTTCGAGCGGAACCTGTCTTAAGCGTCTCCTCTCAAAGCGCAATGGCTGTATCATTCCTGCTGAGAGGAGTACACATGGCCCCAGAACAGAAATCTCGGCACAGCTTCGACTGGAAGTCGATCACTCCCGACGACTCGCCGCAGACCCCGATGGACGTCATGAACGATCCCGCATCGAGGGATCTGGCGACGGCGAAGTTGAGCGAGGGTGACCCGGCCTTCGACATCGAGCTGCCGGTCTACGACTTCAGCGATGGCAGCGAGCGGCTCACGGATGAAACGTTCCACCTCTCCGCGATCGCTCGCGATCGACCCGTGGCCCTCATCTTCGGGTCGTACACCTGACCGCCGTTCCGGATCCAGTTGGGATCCCTGCACGAAATCTGGGAACGATACAGAGAACGCGTTGCGTTCTGTGTCGTCTACATCCGCGAGGCCCATCCAGAGGAAGGTTGGGTGGTCAGCGCCAACCGGGATATGGGCATCCGCGTGAACGATCCGACCTCCGACGAAGAGCGCCATGACGTCGCTGTCACCTGCGCCCTTCGTCTGAACATCCGAATGCCCGTGGTCATCGATGCGATAGACGACAGTATCGCCCGTGCGTACGGGGCCCTTCCTGACCGTCTCTACCTGATTGGCAAGGGCGGCAACGTCGCGTTCCAGGGCGCGCCGGGCCCGATCGGCTTCCGCTCGAAGGAGCTTGAGCTGGCGATCGAAAGCGAGCTTGGCCTCCCGCGACGATCCGGCTGATCGTCACGCAAGGCGGAACAGCCCGAAGATCAGGGGCGAGGACGATACGTCGGCAGACAGCAGCGCTTGAACTTCCGCCCGCTCCCGCAGGGGCACGGATCGTTGCGCGAGGCGTCGCGCCATGGCCCGTCGGCAGCGGCCTCTTTCAGCTTGAGTTCGGCCATGATCGATGACACGGGCTCCCGGAGACGAGCCAGGGCCGCCATCCTCGTCATGTAGGGTGCGACGTGCTCGTAGAACTGCCGGTAGCCAGCGCAGAGGTAGTTGAGGCCTTCCTCGCCGTCCGCGGCGGACGCGAAGCGATCTTTGGGGCACCCGCCGTTGCAGGCGGCCAGAACAGGGCACTCGCGACAGCGCTCGGGCAGTCCATCGCGCTTGACCTGCCCGAAGGCAATCTGCGCGCGCCCGTCGACGAGCGTTGCGAGTGCGTCGCTCGCGACGTCGCCGATTCGGTGCTCTGGCTCCACGAAGTGGTCGCAAGAGTAGACGCTCCCGTCGTGCTCGATGGCGAGCGCCCGCCCGCAGGTCTCCGCCATGGTGCACAGGCTGGCTGGCTGGCCCATCCAGACGAACAGGCACTCCGCAAACGTCTGCACCGTTATCCGGCGCATATCGTGTCGGACCCACTCGTCGAACACGGTGCAGAGGAATGCGCCCATCGCCTCGGGCGTGACCGACAGGTCTGACACTCCTCCACCAGAAGATCGCTGAACGACAGGGAGAAACTGCAGCCAGCGGACGCCGTGGTCCAGGAAGAAGCGGTACACCTCCACAGGGTGAGGCGCGGTCACGGCGGTCAACGTGCAGAGGACATCGGGATGGACGTCGTGGCGCTGCAGCAGCTCCAGCGCCCGTGTGACCTGGCGGTGGGTGGGGCGACCTGAGTTGTCCACCCGGCAGGCATCGTGGAGCCGGGCGGGCCCGTCGATGCTTAGACCGA
Organism: Chloroflexota bacterium; assembly: GCA_029262695.1. Lineage (GTDB taxonomy): Bacteria > Chloroflexota > Dehalococcoidia > SM23-28-2 > RBG-16-64-32 > CF-162. Next base: position 164,571 of record JAJCYV010000004.1, read on the forward strand.
CGTGGAACCGGTGCTCCGCCAGGAAGGCACACCACTCGTCGTCGAGCAGCACACCGTTGGTCTGCAGGTTGTTGACGCACGTCCAGTCCGCCGGCGCGTGGCGCTTCTGAAGTTCCAGCACTCTGCGGTAGAACTCCAGACCGATCAATGTCGGCTCTCCGCCGTGCCAGACGAACTGCACGACCGGGCCGGGACTCGCCTCGATGAACGACCGGACGTAAGCTTCGAGCACGTCATCGGCCATACGAAAGTGCTCGCCGGCGGGAAAGAGGTTCGTCTTGCCGAGATAGTAGCAGTAGCCGCAGTTGAGGTTGCAGATGGGGCCTAATGGCTTCGCCATGACGACGAAGGGTGTGGCTGTGGTCGGCATGTGTGTCACCGGTATGAATTGTAAGACTTCATCGCCACAGTGGCCGGTCTTCCTACCAGTCTCCCAGGCCGTTCGCCGCCTCCGCCGACTATTCCGCAAGGTGACAGCACCATACAATGCATCCGAGGGCGTTCCCCAACAGACATTCAGAAGGCGCGCTGGCGCCGAGGCCAAGTGAGGCGGCAGGTTGATGACAGGTCAGACATTCTCCCCCGATCCGGAACTCATTCAAGGTGGGATGGGAGTCGGCATATCAGGCTGGCAGCTGGCGGGCTCCGTTGCCGAAGCAGGAGAGAGGATCGATAGGCTGGTCCTCGGCGTGGTGTCAGGCACAGGCCTGGCTATAACCATGGTCCTCAGGCTTCGGAGAGGAGACTCAAACACCCGTCGCGCACTCGATGCCTTTCCCGTTCCGGAAATCGCGCAGGGAATCATCGAGAGGTACTGGCTCAACACTGACAGGTCATCCCGGTCCAGGATCCCTCCAAAGCCCGAGATACTGGTCAACGGAAGCGACGAGCGAAAGGCGGATCTCGCAAAGCTCCTGGTCGTTGCGAACTTCGCAGAGGTCTGGCTGGCCAGACAAGGGCACGGCGGCCTCATCGGGATCAACTACCTCGAGAAGATCCAGCTGCCCCGTCTTCCCGAGATGTTCGGGGCGATGTTGGGCGGCGTTGACTACGTCCTGATGGGGGCGGGGATTCCAAACCAGGTCCCCGGAGTCCTGGACGATCTCGCGGGCTGGAAGGAAGCGTCCTACAAGATCGACGTCGCCGGCGGCGAAAGGCACGTACTCTCATTCGACCCAAAGACGATAATCCCGGAGCAACACCGCATGCCCCTGACGCGGCCGAAGTTCCTGGCGATCGTCTCGCATCACGCGCTCGCACAGGCCCTCGCTCTCAGGTCTACGGGAGAGGTGGATGGCTTTGTGGTGGAGGGCCCGATTGCAGGCGGGCATAACGCTCCGGCCCGTGGAAAAGAGATCACCGAGAGCGGGGAGCCAGTCTACGGGGAGCGCGACAAGCCGGACTTGGCGAAGATACGGGGCCTGGGAAAGCCATTCTGGCTGGCCGGCGGATACGCGAGTCCGGAAAAGCTCGATGAGGCAAAGAGCACGGGGGCGGCCGGGATTCAGGTTGGCTCCGCCTTTGCACTCTGTGACGAGTCGGGGCTGAGGGACGATATCAAGCGGGAGCTGAGGAGAAGGTGCTACTCCGGGGAAATCGAGGTCATGGCGGATCCCGTCGCCTCTCCGTCCGGCTATCCTTTCCAGGTAGTGCGCCTCGAAGGCTCGTTGTCTGAGCCGGTAGTCTACGGAGGGCGCAGGAGAAGCTGCAGCCTGGGATATCTCGTTGAGGCTCGCAGGACGACGAGGGGCGGGATAGGGTTTCGGTGTCCTGCCGAACCGGTCAAGGCGTACGTGAAAAAGGGTGGGGATGTCGATAGCGCAGAGGGAAGGGTATGCATCTGCAACGGCCTCGCGGCAGCATCGACTGATGGCCAGGCGGGATTGGGCGCAGGCGAGCCGCCCATCGTCACGCTGGGGCAAGATCACGGCTTTATTCGAAGCATGCTACCCAGTGCAGATGGTTCGTACTCCTCAGAGGACGTCATCCGCGCCATCCTGCCCATGGCGCCCGCCGGGCGCAGTCAAAGACGGGCGCCTGTGTCCACCGCTGGCGCGTAGCGACTTGTCGGCCAGTTTTCTGAGAGGAGTCAGCGCCATGGGAAAGGTCCTGGAGACCACGAACTCCGGACATGTCAGAACTCTCATTCTGAACCGGCCGGAGAAGAAGAACGCACTGTCGAGCGAACTCGCCTGGGCGATCCTTTCGGCGGTGGAGGAGGCAACGAAAGACGACAACGTCTGGGTCCTCGCCATCACCGGCACAGCGGACGCGTTCTGCTCAGGCCTGGACCTGACGGCCACCCAGGCGCAGGACGGCTCGCCGCTGACACCACAAGAAGCGGTCATGGACGACCTGCACTGGATCAGCCGTTTCCCGCTCGTCCTGCGGGAGCAATGCGACAAGCCGATCGTCGCCGGGATCAACGGCGTCGCGGTAGGCGGCGGACTGTCCCTCGCGATGGCCGCTGACGTCCGGATCATGGCGGAGAGCGCCCGGCTGATCGCCGGCTATCCGCGGATCGGTGGTTCACCGGACGGCGGACTCTCATGGACCCTGGCGCAGGCGATCGGCTACGAAGGGGCGATGCGATTCCTTCTCGAGAACCGCACCGTGCAGGCGGCGGAAGCGCTGGCGCTGGGAATGGTCGGAGAGGTCGTTCCGGACGAGCGCTTCCCGGCTCGCTTCGACGAGTACTGCCAGTCGTTGACGAACCTGTCTCCGATCACCGCCAGGCTCACGAAGAGAGTGGTGCGCCGCGCGACCGGTCTCGTCGACCCCGAAGCCCACTTCCGATACGAAGTGGCCAACACGCTCCGCGCCTTCGGGTCCCAGGACGGCCAGGAGGCGCTGAGAGCGTTCAAGGAGAAGCGCCCGCCGGCATTCGAGGGCCACTAGACCGGATGGACTCCCGCGCGAATCCAGACGAAGAGCGCCTTCGCCGGGAGGTCTGTGCGCTCCTGGCCACCCTCCGCGGTCTCGCACCCGAGCGTCAGCGGGCTGTCCCTCCAGATGGATTGGGCTGGCTCGACATAACCTGAACGGGTGGCTTGTGCGGCCTGCTGGGCGGTTACAATTGGAACTCGGAAGTTCGGATCGAACGCCCAATCGCGAGACACAGAACGGACCCGCCAGACTTGACGCTAATCCGCACGACCAGCCTGACAAAGCGCTACGCTAAAATCACAGCGCTCGAGGCGCTGGACGTTGAACTGGAGCCCGGCATCATCGGCCTCGTGGGCGCCAACGGCGCCGGCAAAAGCACGCTCATCAAGCTCCTCCTCGGTCTGCTGGAACCGACCAGCGGCTCCGGCGAAGTCATGGGGCTCGACGTCTTTCGCCAGGGGCCGGAGCTGCGCCAGTTCGTCGGCTACATGCCGGAACATGATTGTCTGCCCACAGACGTCTCCGCCACCGAGTTCGTCGCTCACATGGCGCAGGTCAGCGGCCTGCCGCGTGGCGCCGCCCGCGAGCGCACCGCGGAGACCCTGCGCCACGTTGGCCTTTTCGAGGCGCGGTACCGAGAGATGCGCGGGTACTCCACTGGCATGAAGCAGCGCGTCAAGCTCGCCCAGGCGCTCGTCCACGACCCCCGGCTGATGCTCCTCGACGAGCCCACCAACGGACTCGACCCCGAAGGCCGGGACGAGATGCTGCGCCTGATCCGCCGCATCGGTACCGAGTTCGGGATCGCCATCATCCTCTCGTCTCACCTCCTCAGCGAGATCGAGCGCGTCTGCGATCACCTTATAGAGATAGAAGACGGGCGCCTCGTACGATCCGTTCCCATGACGGAACTCACCGCGCCCACCCGTGTCCTCTCCGTCGAGGTTGACGGTGACGGCGACCGGCTCGCCGATCGCCTGCGGGAGCAGGGCGTCGCGGTGCGCACGAGTGGCCGCTTCCTCCTCGTGCAGAAGGAAGACGACGCCTTGCTCGACGTCATCAGGGACAGCGTCGTCGACCTCGGACTCGGGTTGGTGCGGCTGGAGCAGGGCCGGCGGCGGCTCGAGGAACTGTTCCAGTCTCAACCCACCCTCGAAGAAGAGGAAGCCCCCCGTGGCTGACCGGACGGCCGGCACAATCTACGATGTTGGCTACCAGCGGTACGAAGGCGTCCGTCTCGGGCGACGGCACGCCATCTGGGCGCTCTACGTCCACAGCCTTCGCGGCGTGTTCGGCATCGGCCGCTCGCTCTCGAGCAAAGTGGGACCCATGGGTCTTGCGGTGATCGCGTTCATTCCAGCGGTCTTCCAGCTTGGACTCGCCTCGATCGCCCCGGTTGAAGTCGAGGTCATCCGGCCGGAGGGCTACTACCACATGATAGAGGTCGTGCTGGCGGTGTTCTGCGCGGTCGTCGCGCCCGAACTCGTCGGCCGTGACCAGCGCACCCAGACGCTCTCGCTCTACTTCTCGCGGGCGCTGCGGCGACAGGACTACGCCCTCGCGAAGTTCGCGGCGCTCGTGACGGCCATGCTGGTGATAACTCTGATTCCGCAGGTGATCATGTTCATCGGCAACGCCCTCGCCGCGAACAATTTCTTCGACTACGTGCGGGACGAATGGGCAGACCTGCCGTCCATTCTCGGCAGCGCCGTTCTGTTGTCCAGCCTTGTCGCCGGCATCGGGCTCGTGATTGCGTCACAGACGCCCAGGCGAGCATACTCCACCGTCGGAATCCTCGCCGCGTTCATCCTCACTTCGATCATCGCGGGGACGATTTTCGAGGTCGCCGACAAGGACGTGGCACGGTTCGCCCTGCTGCTCAGTCCGTTCCACGTCGTCGAGGGACTTGCTCTCTGGTTCTTCGACGCCTCGGCTGATCCAGGAACGCAGCTCGCTGAGGCCGATTTCCGCGGTGTCGCCTACGCCATCGATGCGGCCCTGGCGGCGCTACTCATGCTCGCCCTCCTGTTGCGCCGATACCGGAGGATATCGCCATGACGGCGGCCGCTCAGGAACGGCCCTCTGGCGCGCCTTCCCCGGCGGCCACCGTCGAAGCCGTCAACGTCTCCCGCTGGTACGGCAACGTCGTCGCCGTCAACGACGTTTCGTTCTCGATCGGGCCCGGCATCACTGGACTGCTCGGCCCCAACGGCGCCGGCAAGAGCACTATCCTGCACATGGCTGCCGGCTTCCTCCGTCCGTCCAAAGGCACCGTCCGGATCGGCTCCAGCCCGGCGTGGCGGAATCACGAGATGTTCCGAAACGTCGGCCTCGTACTGGAGAAGGAGGCAGTCTACTCGTTCCTCACCGGTTACGAGTTCGTACTCTTGAGCGCGAATCTCTGCGGCCTCAGCGATCCGGAAGAGGCCGCGCGCCGCGCCGTCCGGGCTATCGACATGGAGGCGGCCCAGGACCGGCGCGTCGGCGGCTACTCGAAGGGCATGAAGCAGCGCCTCAAAGTCGCTGCCGCCATCGTCCACGATCCGCAGATACTCCTCCTCGACGAACCGTTCAATGGCACCGACCCCGGGCAGCGACTGCAGATGATGGACACGCTGCGCCGCATGGCGGACGAAGGTCGCACCATTCTCTTCTCCTCCCACATCCTGGACGAAGTAGAGCAACTCGCCCAGAACGTCCTGGTGATCGTCGCCGGTCGGCTCGTCGCCTCCGGCGACTTCCGCGCGATCCGCCGCCTCATGACCGACCGCCCATACACCTTCACTGTGAGCTCCAGCGACAACCGCCAGCTCGCCGTTGCGCTGGTCGCCGATGAGTCCGTATTCGGCGTCGAGCTGGGCGACGAGCACCTGACGGTGCGCACGTCACAGTTCGCCGACTTCACCCGCGTAGCGCCAAGAATAGCGCAGGCAAGAGGCATCACACTCCAGGAGCTGCTACCCACCGACGAGTCGTTGGAGAGCGTATTCTCCTACCTGGTGAAGCGATGAACGCCACCGTCTTCGCGCTCACCCTGCGGCAATTCGCCCGGCAGCGCCGGTCTCTCCTCTTGTTCGGTCTCGCGCTTGTTCCCGTGGCCATCGCCATCATCTACCGGCTCGGCGAGCACGCCCATCAACACGAAGAGACCGCGAGCTTCCTCGCCGACATCGTAGTCACAGCTATCCTCCCGCTCGCCTGCCTCATCCTGGGCACCTCCGCCCTCGGCTCTGAGATCGAGGACGGGACCGCTGTGTACATCCTTGCCAAGCCCGTGCCCCGCCGCGACACCATCGTGGCCAAGTTCGCGGCTTCCGCCCTTATCTCCGCGGCGTTCGTCGTCCCCGCCACGGCCATCTCCGGTCTCATCGGTCTCCAGGGCGTATCGGGGGAGGGCATCGTCATCGGCTTCGCCATCGCCACCCTGGTTGGCGTCTTCGCCTACACCGCAATCTTCATACTGCTCAGCGTCGCTACCAGCCGCGCCCTCCTCTTCGGCCTCGCCTACGTCTTTATCTGGGAGGGCCTCATCACCGACCTCTTCTCCGGTACCCGCTACCTCAGCGTCCGGCAGTACTGCCTCGGCATCGCCGACCTCATCGCGACGGTCAGTGAAGAGGACTTCGAAGCCAACCTCGGCGGCGTTGAAGGTCTGGTCCTCGCTACTGTCGTTCTCGCGGTCGCCCTTGTCCTCGCCGTCCGCCGGCTTGAAGCCTTCGAGCTGACCGGCACGGACTAGACGGCCCCGGCGCTCATCCGATTGGGGCGGGAACGAGAAGCTGGAAGACGGCGACGTGCGTTCCCACCATTGGCTTCATCTCCCGGGCTGGCTCCGCTCTCTCAGCAGCGGACCACAACAGCGGTCGTGGCCGGGGGAATTGCGTGGGATTGCTCGCGGTCAACGTGAATGCTGGTGTCGCACAGCATCAAGAAGGGCTCACCCCGGTGGGCGCTCTCTCTCTGAGCAGTTCTTCCAGCTTGTCAACAGGTAGCGGTTTGGCGCAGTGGTAACCCTGAAATTCGTTGCAGCGCCGCTTCTTGAGGAATGTGAGTTGCTCCTCAGTCTCGACGCCCTCAGCGACCACGGTTAGCTTCAGTGCGTGGGCCATGGCGATAATAGTGGATGCTATGGCGGCGTCGTGAGCGTCGGTCGTGAGGTCGCGCACAAAGGAGCGGTCTATCTTCAGGGCGTTGATGGGAAAGCGCTTGAGATAGTTGAGGGAGGAGTAGCCGGTGCCGAAATCGTCTATCGAGACCTGCACTCCCATCTTGCGCAGATCCGTCAGCATGGCGATCGCGAATTCCGCGTCCTGCATCGCACTGCCCTCCGTGATCTCTAGCTGCAGGTAACGGGGGGCCAATCGGCCGTCCCTGAGCGCCCCACTCACGACTTCTACCAGATTGCGCTGCTGGAACTGCCGGGCCGAGAGGTTCACCGCCATTCGCATCGGCGGAAGGCCCGCCTCCTGCCACGCCCCGGCCTGAGCGCAGGCAGTGCGCAGCACCCACTCGCCAAGAGGAACGATAATGCCCGTATCCTCGGCTACAGATATGAAGTCTGCGGGCAGCGTCAGCCCCCGCTCGGGATGTTGCCAACGCACGAGGGCTTCCGTTCCGGTGACCCTGCCGGTGTCGATCTCGACCTGGGGCTGGTAGTACACAATGAACTCTTGACGCTCCAGGCCTCGTCGCAGGCCTTCTTCGACGGCCAGTCGCTCCGTGATCCCGGCGTTCATCGCCGTCGTGCACAGAAGGTAGCTGTCCCCGCCGCTGTCCTTGGCCCGATACATCGCCTCATCGGCGTTCCTCAGCAATGACTCGGCATTCTCCCCATCGCTTGGGAACAGGGCGATCCCGATACTGGTGGTGACGTGGAACGTGTGGCCACCAACGAGGAACGGCCGCCTGAAGGTCTCGAGGGTCCTCTCGGCGACCCTGACGGCGTCTTCTTCCCCGTCGACCTCCGACAGCAGCAGCGTAAACTCATCGCCGCCTACGCGGGCTGCGGAGTCGCCGTCACGCACAACGGCGGACAGCCGCTCACCGACGATTCGCAGCAGCTCGTCGCCCGCCTCGTGCCCGACGGAATCGTTAACAGCCTTGAATCGGTCCAGATCGAGGTACAGCACGGCCAGGAGACGTTCCCTGCGCCGCGCCTGCGCCAGCGCGATCTTGAGGCGGTCCTGGAACAGGGCGCGATTGGGCAGTTTAGTCAGGGCGTCATGGTATGCCATGTGCCTGATGGTTTCCTCTGCCTGCTTGCGCTCTGTGATGTCGCTGAAGCTGACGACGGCCCCGCTCAGCTCGCCGTGCTCGTCCAGGATGGGCGTGCTGGCGTACTCTACCGGGAAGCTCGTGCCGTCCTTCCTCCAGAAGACCTCGCTCTCCAGGTGAGCCGTGGTGCCGTGATTGAATGCCGCGTAGATGGGGCACTCGTCCCGCGGATACGGAGATCCATCCGCTCTGGAGTGGTGGAGGATGACGTGCTGGGGCTTGCCGATGAGTTCCTCGGGCTCCCAGCCGGTCATCTTGGCCGCTGCCGGGTTTATGAACGTCGTATTGCCGTCCAGGTCCAGGCCGTAGATTCCCTCAACTGCCGAGTTCAAGATCAGCTCGTTTTGACGGCTGGCCTGCGCCAGCGCCTCCTCCACTTGCCTGCGCTCCGTGATGTCCTGGATCGTACCAACCATTCTCAACGGCCGGCCCCGAGCGTCGAACTCAAGCTTTCCCAGTCCCAGCACCCAACGTTCAATCCCGTCGTCATGGCGCACGATTCTGTACTCCGTGTCGAAGCGACCACGTTCCTCTATCACGTCATGCGCGAAGTAGTCAGCCATCGACTGCCGGACGTCGGGATGGACGAGGGCAAGCCAGCCCTCCACGGAACGCTCGTAACCCTCACCGATGCCGAAGATGCGGTCCAGAACGGGCGAACTCTCCCAGGCGCCGGCCGTAATGTCGAGAACATAGCTGCCGACCTGCGCGACACTCTGTGACTCAAGCAGCAAGCGCTCGCTCTCCTGCAGCGCCTCCTCTGCCCGCCTGCGCTCCGTGATGTCACGAGCTATCCCGAACACGCCAACAATGGCGCCCGTATCGTCCCTGTAGGGGAGGTTCGTGTACTCGCAGAGAACCCCTGTGTCCTTGAAGGCCACTTCATACTGGGAGGTTCCCCCCCTCAGTGTGCGCTCATAGTTCTCGATGGCGATTGCCAGGTTCTCTTCATCAAAGAGGGGGGCAAAGGACTTCCCGATGAACTCCTCTGGCCTATGGCCGGAGAGCCTCTCAAACACCTCATTGACGTAGAGAATATCCCCCTCGGCATCACAGATGTAAGCAAGGTCGTTCGCCTTGGAGAACAGGAGCTTGTATCTTGCTAACGCATCCTCCGACCGCTTGCGATCCGTGACGTCGCGACAGTTGAGGACTAATCCCGCCACAGCCGGATCGTCACGCAGGTTTCTCAGTGTTCCTTCGAGGGCACGCCACGAGCCGTCCGCGTGGCGAATGCGAGCCGCCAGAGATTCGGTGACGTGTGGATTCTGGGCTGCCCTCGCGAAGGTAGCAAGAGTGCTCGGTAGATCGTCCGGGTGAACGATCCCTCTTAAGGCGCTCGATCCAATTAGATCCTCAGGGCCAAGTCCAAATGACTGCCTCACCGAAGGGCTTGCATATCGTACGGTAGCGTCATCATTCAGGACCATGACGACATCGGCCGCGTTCTCTATGAGAGATCGGAAATACTGGTCGTGTCGGCGTATCTCCTCCTCCAACTCGCGTCGCTTCGATGCGTCAAGCAGCGATTCCGTCATTGTGTTCAGAGACGTGCCCAGCCGGGCCAGTTCCCGAGGGCCCGCGGCCTGAGCCCGCGCCTCAAGGTCACCGTTCGAGACTGCAACCGCGGTTGCTTCAAGCGACGACAGAGGCTTGATTATTGAGCGGGCGATCAAACCTGATGCGGTCAGCCCCAGCACGGCCCCCGCGGCGCCGGAGATGACCAGGGCCCAGAGCGCGATGTCTCCTGCCCTGTCCGCGCGATCTCGCAGGTCCGACAGTTCCGCGGCCTGGTATTCTGCCGCTTCCTTGAGGCTGTCCTCAAATAGGCGGAACGGGAACACCGTCCCCTCAAGCGCCGTCGCCGCTTCCTGCGCACTGCCACTCCGTCGCAGCTCAATGATCTGCTCCACGCCCTCAATCAGGCTGGCGGCCTGGGAGGAGATCAGTCGGAGTCTTGTTGCTTCCAGCTCGTCCCCCCGCTTCTCCTCTTGCGCAGTGGCCTGCAGAATGGCGTCCATGCCGGCGGCGGTGAAGCTCCGAATTTCGGCGATCAAGGCCTCGTCCCCCGCAACCAACGTCTCGTCGCCAACAGTGATGTAGCGCTGAAGCGCCGAGGCTGCAGTCTCCACATTCACCAGCGCGTCCTGAATCAGGAAGGCCGTGTCGGCGCGCTCCTCCATCGCGGCCGTGACGGAGTGATGCTTGTGCATCCGCCAGGCGGAGCCGAACGCAACAGCGGCGAGAATGACGACAAGAAGGGCAAAACCCGAGATGATCCGGCCTCCTGCTGAAGAGACCGGATTGAGACTGGGCCACCGCCGGTTCCAGCCGGAGGTCCGTCGCACGTTGTCCATTACTCTTTTCTCGGGATCGCCCCGCGTGTTCGCTTGCACGGAGTGAGGCTGTCCCGACATATACGGTTGCAGGAATAGAGATGTCACTGGCCCGGAATTGTTGCAGAGAACCTGCCGGCGTCAGGGCTCCAGCAGGCCGCTCTCACCACTCCACGGGGCCTCTGCCTCAGATATATCAGTTTGAGCGGTCCCACCAAACTAGGGGCGTCATCCCCTTGACTGGCTAGTGCGGAATGAGTAGCATTCGCGACGAACAGTAACCAATGACGAATGGTGCCCAACAGCGGTCGGATAAGAGCGTCGATGGCGCGAGCTTAAGGAGGCATCTATGGCACAGCATTCTCGCGGAGTTCGTCTCCCGATCCACAGCCTCAGTAGCGCAGTCGCCGCAGCGGTGCTCTTGACCAGCGCACTCCTCGTTGTGATCCACACGGAAGCCAACGCGCTACCTGCCTACCCCGACTGTGACGTCAACCTGAGCGGTCAGGAGACGATCACCGACGCTCTGCTTGTTGCCCAGCACGTTGTTGGACTCACCGTGCTGACAGGTGACGGTCTGACCAAGGCAGACTGTAACGGTAGTACAACTGTGACCATCAGCGACGGACTGCTCATTGCGCAGCGGGTTGTTGGACTAGCGTGAGCAAACATCAGGTGCGAACTCATTCCAGTACCGATTGGGGGCGAAGATGACCAGCCACCGTATCGTCAATCGAATTGGCCTGTTGGGCCTCATGCTCGCAACGCTGGCCGCTCTCTGGATTGTGGCGTCGCAGTCCACTGTCGCCCAGAGTCCGAACATCGATGGACAGGCCTGGCAGTTCGACGCGGGCTCCACTGGCAACGTTGCGGGGATCATATACTCTGGATTACCCGCCGCCGGCCTCGGGGCAGCCGACATTAGCGTCGCTTTCGACTCCACGGTGCTGGCTGTAACCGGGTGCGGCACCGGGGATCTGCAGGGCGCCTGCAATCCGAACGCGCCGGGCGGTCCTGCGCGTGCCGCCGGCTTCAGAGCGCCGGCCATAACGACTGAGCCCGTGACGATCGCCACGCTAACCGTCGACTGTGTCGGCGCCGCCGGCAGTAACAGCGCACTGACCATAACCGTCAATGAGTTAGTGGACGGCTCGGTTGGCGGCCAGGCGATCTCTGCAAGTGTCACGAATGGCACCGTCACCTGCGGGGAATCGGGCGCAAGTCCGCCCCCGGCACCGACCGCGTCACCCGGCGGACTGCCGCCCACAGGTGGAGAGGGCGACTCTTCCGGAAGCTATCTACTGATCGTTATGGGCATCGTCGCCGTTGGCGCCATCGCAGTCTTCGGAGCGCTGGGCGGCTGGCGTGTGGTAAGGCGCAGCCGGTAGTGAAGAATCATCGCAGGCACACAGACTTGATGCGGCGGACAAGTCGACGGTTGTTTCCGCTGAGAGAGAAGACTACTAGTGAGGAAGTGTAGGAAGTGAAATCATGATTTCTACCACGACGACGTCCGTTATCTCGACGATCACTTCTACAGCAGGCATCACCGCCGGTCTCGGCGTCATCGCGGTGCTCGCGTTGATCAGCTTTCTGATCACGAAGGAGTTGGCCTCCGCAGGGGGCAGCCCGAAGCTGGAGAGGCTGTCGCGTTTCCTCAACGTCGCCATCGTGCCACTACTCGTCGTGTTCACTTCTATCGTTGTGTCTCGCGTCGTAGAGGCACTCTAGAGACCTTCGTCATCCTCATAGGTCGGCCCGGCCGGAGCGGGTGCCTGCTTTGCGTGTGCCAAAGTTGCAGAGCTTCCGCCGAAGCCTAGCGGCTCGATTCAGTCGATCGAACGGCAGCGGGCGGACATCCAGAATCCTCACTCCGCGCAGGCTGATTGCTGCTGTCCTGGTTGTGGCGCTGATCTCCCTTCTTGGCATCGAGGGGTATCGCTTCGTCCGCACAGCCCAGGACCTGAGGGAAGGCAGGGACATTCTCCTCGAGGCCGCTGACCTTCTCGAAGAGCGGAGCCTGGATGTCACGGCGGGCGAGCTAGATCAGGCGAACGCCGACTTCGGCCGGGCAAGCGAAAGGATTGACCGCGCTTCTGGCGTCCTTCGGTCTGACCCAATTCTCTCCGTCGCAGCGCGTCTGCCCTGGCTCGGTGGCCAGGTCGACGCAGCCCGCGACCTGGCCGACATAGGATCACATTCCACCGCCATCGGTACGGAGTCTGTTGAGGCGTTCAGGGCATTTCAACGCGTCAGGGACGCAGAGGGTGGTGAGTTGTCCGAAAAGGTCGTGTCGGTCCTGGACGCCCTCGATCCTCACCTGACCGTGATCGAGCACCACCTCGCCATCGTGCAGGAAGAACGAGCGCGCATCGGAGACAGAGACCTGCTGCCCGCTCTTGAGTCAGCTGTCTCCTCCCTGGATCAGCGGATGGAAGACCTGGAGGGCCGGTTAGTCAACCAGAGGCGAGCCCAGGAGATGGCTCCCAGGGTGCTTGGCTACGAGGGCCCCCAGACGTACCTGATCCTCGCCCACGACAACACAGAGATCCTCCCTACCGGCGGCTTCATTCTCGTCTATGGTTTCCTCACCTTTGATGAGGGCAGGCTCCAGAACCTCTCCTTCGATACTGTCGATACCGTCGGCCACGTGGCGGATGGGGCGTGGCCGCCGACCGATGGGCGCCCGTACGTCGAGCCGCCAAGGGCGCTCAGGGAGCATCTGCTGCGCAACTGGCCCATGGGTCTGGCCGAAGCGAGCTGGTGGCCGGACTTCCCCACCGCGGCGATGAATGCGATCGAGATCTATCGAGTCAACAGCGGCGACCAACGAACCATCGATGGTGTCATCGGCATCAACTTCCTCACCCTGGAGAAGTTGCTGGACGTACTGGGCCCTGTGACCGTAGACCTCTACGGCGAGACCGTGACCAGCGAGACCGTTACCAGCAGGACCCTTGTCATCACGCATCCTGAAGCGCTCAGGCCGTGGGAGACTGACCGCTACGACTTCACCGGCTACGTGGCCCAGGAGGTCATCGAGCGCACGCTCTCAGCCGATTCCTCTCAGTGGGCGTCCCTGCTCACTGCGCTGGATGCCCTGGGCGGCGAGAAGAACCTGCTCCTGTATCACAGCGATTCCGCTGTTCAGCGGGGAATCGTAGACTTCGGCTGGGATGGCGGCGTCGAAGAAACCGCCGGCGACTTCTTGATGGCGGTCGACTCCAACCTCAGGCGCAACAAACTCAACCTGGTGGTGGAGACCAGCATTGACCTGGACGTCCGCCTGGACGCAGAGGGTAACGCCAGCAACGTCGCCACCATCACCTATCGCAACGATCACACTTCCTGGGCCCAGACAGCGGACCCTCGCTTGCTGCCGCTGACGACGGGCGGCGGCTGGCCGGTGCCACTGTACGGCAGCTACGTGCGCCTTCTCGTGCCGCGTGAGAGCGAGCTACAAGCGCTGACCCTGGGCGGTCTTGCGGCCGAAGCAGAGGAAGTCTCCACGGAAGGAGCTCGGACTTCCTTCGGCTTCTACGTCTCCCTGCCGCTGGACTCCACCGCAGAGGTCTCGTACGCCTACGCTGCACCCTCCGTGGTCGACGCCAGCCACGATTCTTACGAGTACCGCCTCCTCGTCCAGAAGCAGCCTGGCACCAGGGCTGTGCCCCTCACAGTGACCGTTGAAGCGCCGCCTGGCATGAAGATCCTCTCGGTGGAGCTGGACGGCGACGAACTCAATCGCGAAGTCGGCGCGATCGTCACTGACCTGCAGCAAGACCGACAGATCGTGGTCACGTACGCGCCGCACCGCTGAGGGCTGAGGGGGCCTCCGAGCGCCATGAGTTCTCTCCTTGAGCGGCCGCGAGGCACCGGAATGTTGCCTGTTTTCTTTTCCAGATGGAAATGTATTGACGTACCAATCCGAGTGGTGGTATAAGGCGTTCTTGAGCGGTGCTGAGCGAGGCAGGGCACCATTAGCAATAACTGAGCATTGGGCTCGCTAGTTGCGTAACGGGCAGCGCCGAGCACCATAGCGGCCTAACCATAGGGCAAGCCGTCCAAAAGGGCGGGGCGCACAGCCAGGGACCTAACGCCGTAGCAAGCTAGGGTAGCCGGGTTGCCAGAGGAGCGTGAGTCTTGGGTCGATTCAGGGTTGCTCAAAGCAGGGGCCGCTTGGTTCCGGCCACTATCACCGCCTCAAGCCATGATCTCCGGCTCCGCTGGTTTGCTTCCATTACTTCGAGCCCATGCAGATCGTGATCCTCGCCGGAGGGCTCGGCGAGAGGATTACGCCGCTGATAGGCCGCAGGCCAAAGTCGCTCGCCCCGGTCAACGGCCGCGCCTTTCTCGACTTTCAACTGGATCTTCTTCAACGGAGCGGATTCACGGAAGTCGTCCTCTGCCTTGGGCATCTGGGAGAACAGATCAGGGAGCATCTGGCATCCCGTCGCGACGCCGGCCTCAAGATTCAGCTCAGTGACGACGGCGAGCAACTGCTCGGCACCGCCGGCGCGATCCGCAACGCCAATCATCTGTTGGCAGACGAGTTCTTCCTGACCTACGGCGACTCGTACCTTCCGATCGACTATCGCGCCGTTATTGATGCCTTTCACAGAAGCAGAAAGCTGGCCCTCATGGTCGTCTCCCGCAACCGCAACCAGATCGATCAGAGCAACGTCGTTGTTGAGGGTTCGGTCGTGAGGGTGTACGACAAGGAGCGGCGTCACCCTGGGATGGAGTACATCAACCACGGCGTCTCAGTCCTGCACAAAGAGGCCCTTCGCCTCGTTCCCAGAGCCACACCCTTTAGCCAGGAAGACTTCTACCAGCGGCTCATCAGCGAATGGCAGCTGGCGGCCTACGAGACGCCGTTGCGCTTCTACGAGATCGGTTCGCCAGTCGGCTTGGAAGAGTTCCGCCAGCTGACGGCGGCGGGGGCTATCGGCGCATGATCGTCACGCGAACACCGACACGGATCTCGCTCGGGGGCGGCGGCACCGACATTCGCTCCTACGCCTCCAGGTTTGGCGGCTCTCTCATCAGCGCGGCCATCGATAAGTACGTCTACATCACTATCAACAAGCGCTTTGAGGACGGCATCCGCGTAAGCTACTCCGAAACGGAGATCGTCGATGGCGTGGATGACGTCCGTCATCCGATCGTCAGGGAAGCGCTCCGCCTCATGGAGATGGGGCCCGGACTTGAAATCATCTCCATCGCGGATGTGCCGGCCAACACGGGCCTGGGCACGTCAGGCAGCTTCACCGTCGGACTCCTCAACGCCCTCCACGCATTTCGGCGGGACATCGTGTCGGCCAGGGTCCTGGCGGAAGAGGCCTCCACCGTGCTGATGGACGTCCTCGAAGAGCCCATCGGAACGCACGACCAGTACCTCGCCGCTTTCGGCGGCGTTACCTGCCTGGAGATCGGCCAGGATGGCTCTGTTGAGGTCAGCCCAGGAGCAGTCAACGACGGTACTCTGGACGAGCTCCAGAGCTCCGTTCTCCTCTTCTACACGGGCATCAGGCGCATGGCCTCCGACGTTCTGGCCGACGAGAGCAAATCCGTGGCCAAGGGGAACGGAGACGTCTCAGAGGCTCTCCATAAGGTCAAGGAGATCGGCCTGGAGATACGCGACGCACTGGGGAACGGCGATCTCCACAGCTTCGGCAATCTCCTGGACGAGCACTGGCAGTTCAAGAAACTGCTCTCACCGAAAGTCAGTTGCGGTCAGGTCGACCGTTGGTACGAGCTAGCAAAAGTAAACGGCGCCCTCGGTGGCAAGCTCATCGGCGCCGGAGGAGGAGGTTTCTTCATGTTCTGCTGCGACAACGGCGACAAGCCCAGGCTGCGCCAGGCGATGGCCGATGAAGGCCTGCGCGAGATGCGCTTCGGCATCGAGCAAGAAGGCTCCAAAGTTCTGGTGAACATCTGATGGTGAGCGCCAGGAGCCCGGAACGGATAACCAGCGCCAACATCATCGATGCCTATATCCAGAAGACGAGCGAAATCGCGCGGCGTTTGCCCCACGATGAGATCGAGCGCGTTGTTGACATCCTCCATGAAGCCTGGAAGGGCCGCCGCACGATATTCACCATGGGTAACGGCGGCTCCGCATCCACGGCTACGCACCTGGCCTGCGACCTGGCCAAGTGCACCATCGCCCCCGGTCGCCACCGCCTCAAGGTCATGGCCCTGGTGGACAACATCCCTCTCGTGAGCGCCTGGACAAACGACTCCGGCTTCGGAAGCATTTACGCCGAACAGCTCGACCCCTGGCTGGAGGAAGGCGACGTCCTGATCGGCCTCTCCGTCCACGGCGGCTCGGGCGCCGGAGACGCCGGCCCGTGGTCACAGAACCTCTTGCAGGCTGTGAAGTTGGCCCGCGAGCGAGGCGCCAGGGTCATCGGGTTCAGCGGCTTCGGAGGCGGCGGTCTGAAAGAGTTGAGCGAAGAGTGCCTCGTGATCCCGGTCGAGGATGAGCCCATGGGAACTCCTCTGGTGGAGTCATACCATGTGCTGCTTCACCACCTGGTCTGTACTGCACTCAAGCTACGCATCGCGGAGAACGGGGATGTGTAGGGCGGTCTTCCTGGACCGGGACGGCGTCATCAACGCCGCCATCTACAACTCTGTCGAGGACAAGCTGGACTCACCCTACAGCCTCGACGAGTTCCGGGTGCTTCCGGGTGTGGCCATGGGCGTTCGCATGATCAACGACCTCGGATTTCAAGTCTTGGTCGCGTCCAATCAACCTGGTTTGGCCAAGGGCAAGTGCAGCGCCGAATTCCTTGAGGAGTTGCGTGATCGCCTTGCCGCGTCTCTCGCTGAGGAGCGAGCGCGCCTGGACGGGATCTACTACTGCCTCCACCACCCGGAAGCCGTCGTCCCCAGCCTCCGTGGCGTCTGCGAGTGCCGAAAGCCCAGGCCGGGGCTTCTACTCAAAGCCGCGAGCGAACGTGACATCGATCTTGCGAACTCCTTCATGATCGGCGACCAGCCCACTGACATCGAAGCCGGCGCGGCGGCGGGCTGCCGCACGGTGCTGCTGAACGGCCACGCAACGACCAGCAGGCCCGAGACGCTCATCGCAAGCCCTGACCACGTCGCAGTCGACCTTCTCGCGGCTGCGGGAATCATCCAGAGCCTGGAAGGAGAGAACTAATGGAGATCTTCATCGACTCTGCCAACGTTGACGAAATTCGTCGCTGG
Source organism: Chloroflexota bacterium (assembly GCA_029262695.1). Classification (GTDB taxonomy): domain Bacteria; phylum Chloroflexota; class Dehalococcoidia; order SM23-28-2; family RBG-16-64-32; genus CF-162. The sequence goes on from JAJCYV010000004.1 coordinate 182,285, forward strand.
CTTGGATACGGAGTGGTGGACGGCGTCACCACGAACCCCAGCATTCTGCTCAAGGATGGCGGTTACGATATCGAGGCTCGCGCCAGGGAGATTGCGGGAATCGTGAGTCCCGGCCCTGTCAGCGTGGAGGTCTACTCCAACGACCATCAGGAGATGCTGGAGCAGGCCAGGACCTTCGCTCGCTGGGCCCCCAACATCGTCGTCAAGATACCCGTCATTGACGAATACGGCGAACCGTCACTGGCCGTCGTCAAAGAGCTGGAGGCGGATGGCATCAAGGTCAACATGACAGCCTGCATGTCCTTCGGGCAGGTCGTGCTGGGCGCAAAGGCCGGGGCCACCTACATCAGCATCTTCGCCGGCCGCGTCGCAGACGAGGGCCACGATGCGTCAAAGCTAATCCGGCAGTCTGTCGATTGGCTCACCGAATGGAATTACGCAAGCAAGATCATCGTTGGCAGCGTGCGCGAGGTCATCAACCTTCAAGATGCCGTCCTGGCGGGGACTCATGTCATCACAATACCGCCCCAGTTCATGACGAAGTGGCTGGATCACCAGTTCACAAGGGCCACCGTGGGCCAGTTCAACGAGGACGCCCGGAAGGCGCTGGCGATTGCGGAACCGGAGCAGCCACGCACAGAAGTGCGAGCGTAGCATGTCTAAGAAGGCCCTCATAACCGGAATCACTGGACAAGATGGCTCCTACTTGGCGGAGTCGCTTCATGCCAAGGGGTACGAAGTCCACGGCATTATCCGAAAGGCGAGCACATTCAATACTCAGCGGATCGAGGACCTGTTCGTCGATCCTCACGAGGCAGGCGCCCGGCTCTTCCTGCACTATGGGGACCTGGCCGATAGCACCCAGTTGATCCACCTGATCTATGAGGTACAACCGGACGAGGTGTACCACCTGGGAGCCCAGAGCCACGTTCGGGTCAGCTTCGACATTCCGGAGTACACAGGCGACATAACAGGCCTGGGGGCAATCAGGATATTGGAGGCCTTGAGGAGGAGTGGTGTCAAGGCGAGGTTCTACCAGGCCTCCAGCAGCGAGCTGTTTGGCAGCGCGCCGCCGCCCCAGAGTGAGTTGACTCCCTTCCGGCCGCGCAGCCCCTACGCCGCCGCCAAGCTCTACGCGTACTGGACCGCAGTCAACTACCGAGAGGGATACGGTATGTTCGCCTGCAACGGCATCCTATTTAACCACGAGTCTCCCCGCAGGGGGGAGACGTTCGTCACGCGCAAGATTACGCGCGGCATCGCGGAGATCATGGCCGGGCGGGCGAGTGATATCTATCTCGGCAACCTGGAGGCCCGGCGGGACTGGGGATTCGCCCCAGAGTACGTGGAGGCCATGTGGCTGATGCTGCAGCAGGAGGAGCCAGACGAGTACGTCATTGGCACTGGGGAGTCGCATTCAGTAAGGGAATTCCTCGAGGAGGCCTTCGAGTACGCGGGTCTGGACTGGCAGGAGCATGTACGCGTCGATCCCCACTACTTCCGGCCCACTGAGGTGGAGGTGTTACAGGCGGACGCCAGCAAGGCTCGGCGGCGGCTGGGCTGGGAGCCCAGGGTCAGCTTCCGGGAGCTAGTGAAGATCATGATGGACGCGGATCTGGAGGCGGCCGGCATCACCCCGCCAGGCGACGAAAAGCGATTGGCACGGCGTGCCGAATCGGCGGTCCCCTCTGCGGTAGGTGGCAAATGAACTGGCTATCTGAACGGCGAGTCACCGTCACGGGCGGCGGCGGCTTCCTCGGCTCGCACGTGGTAGAAGCTCTGCGAAGACGGGGGTGCGAAGAGATCTTCGTCCCGCGCAGCGCTGACTACGATCTCACGAAGATGGCGGATGTGCTGCGGATGTACGCGGATTCTAGGCCGCAGGTCGTGATCCATCTTGCAGCCAGAGGCGGTGGAATTGGCCTCAATCGAGAGAGGCCCGCCGATCTGTTCTACGACAACATCATGATGGGAGTGCAGGTCCTGGAGCAGGCCAGGCTCCACGGCGTCGAGAAGTTCGTGGCCATCGGTACCGTCTGCGCCTATCCGAAGTTCACGACGGTGCCGTTCCGAGAGGAGGAGCTCTGGCTCGGCTACCCTGAAGAGACGAACGCCCCGTACGGCCTGGCCAAGAAGATGCTTCTCGTGCAAGCCCAGGCCGCCCGGCAGCAGTACGGCTTCAACGCCATCCACCTGCTGCCGGTTAACCTGTACGGCCCAAGAGATGACTTTGACCCGGGGTCTTCCCACGTCATCCCAGCCCTTATTCGAAAGTGCCTGGAGGCCGTCGAAGGCGATGAGGACGCCATTGAAGTTTGGGGAAGTGGCAGTGCCTCGCGTGAGTTCTTGTACGTTGAAGACTGCGCCGAAGCCATAGTCCTCGCCGCGGAGCGCTATGACGGTGCGGAGCCGGTAAATGTGGGGTCCGGGCAGGAGGTGACGATCCGGGACCTTGTCGATCTCATCGTGCGTCTCAGCGGCTTCAGGGGTTCTGTGCGCTGGGACCCGTCCTGCCCCGATGGCCAGCCTAGACGCAGGCTTGAAGTCTCGCGCGCGAAGGAAGCATTCGACTTCGTGGCTACGACACCGTTGGAGGATGGGATGCACCGGACCATTGAGTGGTACCGGGAAGCGAGGCTGCCACTCAGGCACGAGGAGAAGGAGGCAATGACCCATGAGCGACTCCGCTGACATTGCCAGGGACATAAGGGAGTTGGTGCGGCGCTATTTTCAGGAGGAGCCATCGCCGCCCTTCATCGAGGGAGAGACTCCGATACCCCTTAATGTCCCGTCCTTTGGTTGGGAGGAGGTCTGGGAAGCCATGGACTCCATGCTCAGCCGCCAGGTGACGATGGGAGACAAAGTTCGCCGATTCGAGGAGATGTTCGCCGACTACGTCGGCGTGCGCCATGCGGTGATGGTGAACTCCGGCTCCAGCGCCAACCTGCTGGCGCTGTCCGTGCTCAGCAATCCCCTGGCACCGAGGCCTCTTCGCCCCGGTGATGAGGTGATTACACCGGCGGTAACCTGGGCAACAACCGTCTTCCCAATCATCAATATTGGGGCCGTTCCGGTGCTCGTGGACGTGGAGCTCGATACGTTCTGCCTGGATCTCAACGAGGTGGAGAGGGCGATAACTCCCCGTACAAGGGCCATCATGCCGGTGCACCTGCTGGGGAACCCCTGTCACATGTCGCGGCTCATGGAGATCGCTCGTCGGCATGACCTGCTGGTCATCGAAGACACCTGCGAGGCCCACGGGGCGACGATAGGTGACCGAAAGGCCGGGAGCTTTGGCGATCTGGCCACCTTCAGCTTCTTCCTCACACACCACGTCAGCACCGTTGAAGGGGGCATGTTGGTAACCGATGACGACCAGCTCGCCGAGCTGGCCCGCGCCCTGCGCGCCTTCGGCTGGGTGCGCGATCTGGCGGATCGGGACGCGATCGCCGCTCGTCACGCGGGAATTGACCCACGCTTCCTCTTCGTCAACATCGGTTACAACCTCAAGCCTACAGAGCTTCAGGCGGCCTTTGGCATCCACCAGATGGGGAGGCTAGAGGAGTTCATCGAGGGTCGGCGCGCCAACGCCCGTCACTGGACGGAGGCCCTTAGACCCTACCGGGACTGGTTGTGGGCGCACGAGGAGAGGGAGGGGACGCGGCACGTCTCCTTTGGCTACCAGGTGACAGTGGACCCGGCGGCACCCTTTGAGCGGTCGGAGCTGGTGGCATCCCTGGAAGAGTGGGGCCTGGAAACCAGGCCCATCATGGCCGGCAATATCGCCGAGCAGCCAGGTCTGCAACGCTTCCCCTACCGCACAGTGGGAGATCTGCCCAACGCCCGTTTCATTCACTCTAACGCCTTCTTCTTCGGTAACCACCAGGGCATCGGCGAACGTGAGCGAATGGCGGCGCAACACTATCTCCTTGAGTTCCTCGATCGTTATCGGGGCGTAGCGTCTGCAGCCTCACCTAACGGCGGGCAGGAGGTGCGAATGCGCGACGGGGCCCTGTGAGAAGCACTGCCAGGAAGCCACTTGACTGCGTTGCTGCGCCAGTAGCGCGGCCTGTCTATCTGGAGCCGGCCTGGAAGTCTCACACCTCGTACCGGCTGCTGCTGCAGCGTCCGCCGAACGGGTATCGGTTCGTCGGTCCAGTCGGCGGCCGCGAATCGCTGATCAAGACGGCTTCCCGCTTTCGCGCCGCCTATTCTCTGCTGTACGCGCTGGATAGACTGGTGCCGGCCCACCTGTTGAAGTCCCTCTGGGACGTGACCAGGCGCCCCCCGAAAGGCACCATGCTGACGTATGCCGTCAACCATTTGGTGCTACGGGGAGAGCGGTGGCTGCTAGATCTGCCCGGTGAGCACGTGAGTAACACCATCGGCGGCTACCGCCACTTCCGCCGTTACCGGGGACTCGTGCGCCGGGCCCTGCTCTCGCCCCGCTGCGGGGCCATCATCGTGAACGGGGATTACGGGCGCCGGGCACTGGCGGCCGCCCTGGGCGAGAAGGTGGCGGCGAAAGCCGCAGTAGTGCCATGGGCTGTGGAGGCGGCGAAACCCTTCGTCAAAGAGTACGCCGCCAGTGGGCCTGTGAAGCTGCTGTTCGTGGACTCGGCTAACATACCGGGGCAGTTCTACTACAAGGGCGGACTGGAGGCCATGGAGGCCTTCGCAGCACTGCGAGAGCGCTACCCCGACCTGGAGCTGCTGGTGCGCTCGGTTCTGCCCGAGCCGGTGCGCAAGCGGTTTGCCGGCATGCCGGGGCTGCGGCTCATCGAGGGCGTCGTTCCCTGGCCTGAAATGGAGCGGGAGTTCATGACAGCCGACATCTTCCTGTTCCCCACGCACTTCACGCCGGTGACAGTGATTCTGGACGCGATGAGCTATGGGCTGCCGGTCGTGACGACAGACGTCTGGGGCAACCCGGAGGTTGTGGAAGAGGGCGTGAGCGGTCTGCTCGTCCACGATGGGCCGGTGGCGAAGCACCGGGCGCAGATGCTCCCGCGCTACTTCATCCCACCGCCGGGCTCGCGGCTGGATCGAAGGCTCTTCGGGACGGCGGACCGGCGCCTGGTGGATGACCTGGTGCGGGCCCTGATCCCGTTGATCGAGGACCAGGAGCTGCGCCAACGGATGGGCATGGCGGGCCGCCATGCCGTGGAGGCCGGTCCTCTCTCCATCGGTCACAGAAACAAGGTGCTGCAGGGCGTGCTGGATGGCGCCGTTGACGACTAGGCCGTGCAGGGGGTGTTGATGCGGGTGCAGCGATACGCGGAGGTCTGGACCATAGGGCTGGTGGACGTCCGAGAGGCAGTGCGGAGTCAACTCGGCACACTCTTCCTGGTGGCCGCGCTGGTGTCCGGCTATCTCCTGATCTTGAGCATACGGTCCACGCGGATCGACGGCGTCGAAACGGGCATCCTTTCGCTTGTCTATCTCTTGCCGACCCTTTACTGGGTCGGGCTCGCCTTTCTCTTCGCGAGCACCGTCATCTGGTACTTCGGTGGTGTGACGAGGCCGTACCACTTCCTCCTCGTGGCGCTCTGGACGGGCTACCTGTTCGTGGGCCCGGAGCTGATGGAGGCGAACCCCCGCGGCGTCTCATCCTACGCACAGTTCTGGGGCGTCGAGCATATCCTGGCGGGCAGGGAGAAGGACTTCTTCTACTTCCCCTGGCTCGGCTTTCACGCCGCTTTTGCCGAGTTGGCTACGATCACGGATCTGGGTCACCTGGCGATGATGAGAATCGGCCTGCTCGTGATGTACGCAGGCCTGGCCGCGGGGCTCGTAACGCTGTTTGGGCGTGTGCTACCGGACAGCAGATCGGTCCTCTTCGCCACCCTCGTCGCGCTATGCATGGCCGCCGTGCTTGGGGTCGGCTTAACGCCGCACCAGATGTCATTTTCTCTCATGCTGTTCGCCTTCGCGTTCCTCTTCACGTTGGATGCCAAACCCGTGGTGAACCGCATCGCGCTCTTCACCGTCTTCGGCGCGATCCTCGTTACGCATGGCCTTACCACCATCGTCGCGGTCTACGTGGCTGCCGCCTCGGCGCTCGTGCTCTGGAAGCGTGCGCACAACCGTACGTGGAGCCCGGCTATGCTCTCACTCTCACTCATTTTCGCCGCCTCCTTTGCGGCCTGGCTCATGTATTCCAGCGACTTCTGGTTTCCCACCGCCATCACTTCCTTTCGGGACACCGTACTGCGCGAACCGCTGGCCTTTGTTTCTCCGTTCTCGCACGTCTCGCCCGGCCGGGAGGGCGTTGGCCGGGCCGATGTCTCTCTGCTGAACTTCGGCTTCCTGGCGGTGCTTCTGGTTTGGCTAGTCAGCTTTGCTGCTACGAGGCGATTCTGGAGGGGCCTCTCGCGTGAGCGCCTGTTCCCCCTCCTCGTAGTGGCGGGGATGCCCCTTCTCGTCATGGGCTCCGGCAACTTCTCGTTCGAGGCGTTCCTGCGCGTCTTTCTATACGCGATACCGTTCCTGGCCTGGTTCCTGGCCCGCGAGTCCAGGGCAAGAGGGACCGCCATCGCATTCCTGTTTGTGATGGCGGGGCTGGGATTCGCCATACTCTACGCTCGCGAATTCGAAGAACTGCCGACGTCCCAGGAGTTCGCGGGAGCGGGCTTCATCGTAGGAACCGCGGCCCCCGGGGATGCAGTTATCCAGGGCGAGTGTCTGCCCCTGGGGGCGATCATGCACACCCTGGACGCCCCGTACACAGCCTGCCTTGGCCGCGAACCTGACCAACCCGTGCCGGGAGCCTACGGACTCGAAGACCAGTTCGCCTTTGTCGTGCTGTCCGAGTTCGGTGAGAGGTCTGCCGACTTCGCCTACGGTGAACTCCCTTTCGAGTATCTGGATGACGCTGTCCAGGTTCCGGCCTTCAGCAGGATCTACTCCAACGGCGACTATGACATCTACGCCAACGCCCTATTTACCGGACATAAATGAAGGCAGAAGGATAAGCGGTGCTTTCAATGGTCGCCCGTGCGCTGCGTTCGCTGCTCCCACTCCCGTCCTGGTGGACCGTCTCCAGGCATATGGAGAAGAGGGTCAGCAGCCTGCTGGACGTGGGCTGCGGGCAGGGTGGCCCTATCGATTACGTCCGGTCGCGGCGGCGGCTGTTTGCCGTGGGCGTGGACACCTTCCTGCCCTACCTGCGGGGCCACCTCGACCGCGGGACGTACGAGGGGTTGGTGCGTTGCGACGTCAGACACCTACCTTTCGGCGCGGCGACCTTCGACGTCGTCTTCTGCGGCGAAGTGTTGGAGCACCTGGAGGAGGCGGAAGGGCGCGAGTTCCTTGCCTCGATGGAGTGCGTGGCCCGCCGTCAGGTGATACTGACCACCCCCGTAGGGCGCTGTGATCAGCACGCCTACGACGGGAACGAGTATCAGGCCCACCGCAGCGCATGGACGCCCTCAGCGTTGCGTGGGCTCGGCTACCGCGTCCGTGGCTCCGGGCTGCGAGGCTTCAGCGGACTCATCGCTCGAGAGAACTCTCCGTTGCCGGAATTGCTGAGGTTGCTCGCGAACGCGGTGTGGATGGTCGCCACGCCGTTCTCGTACTTCCTGCCTGAGATAGGAGGAGGCATGGTCTGTGTCAAACAAGTTCAGCCGCTGACGGCAGCGGAGGGTAAGGGCCTGCCTCGACTCAAGCACAGGGCGGGTGCTGGCGGATCTGGGCGGCGATGAATCTGCGCCGCGCCCGCGTCATGATTGTGGGTGGGAACAACACGGCCGGCCCGCTGCCCGATCTCACGCGGTTCCTTTCGGCCGGCCGGGCCAAAGTGGTGAGCTTCATCGGTCATCCATTTGAGGATGACCTCGAAAGGCGGTCCCAGCTCGTCGACTATCGCGGGGGAAGAAGCCGTCCAAGGTGGACACTGGGGCGCGAACCGCACTGGTGGGCGTTCTCCTACCTGTTGGACCTGGCGCTGACGACCTTCTTTGTCCTGATCCTTCGACGCCGGCACGACCTCTACGTCTCGGGGAGTCCTCACTTCGGGCTGCTGGGGCTCATCCTCAGGCGGTTGGGAATCGTACGGAAGACGGTGTTCTGGACGCACGACTACCATCCCCGGCGATTCCGCAATCCCCTGCTGAACAGTCTCTATCTGCGCCTGGATCGACTGGTGGCCGAGGAGTCTGACTGGTCGTGGGACGTCGTGCCCACAATCGGAGAGCACAGGCTGGAACGGGGCGTTCAGACGTGCCGAGAGCGGGTGCTCGTTGTTTGCGATCCGCTGGAGGAGAAGGAGCTGGCTAGCTTGCCGGCGAAGGAGGTGCCGGCTGGCTCGATACTACTCTCCGGCCTGGTGAAGGATGGGTACGGTTTCGACCTTCTCGTGGAGGCGATCCCCCTGGTCCGTGAGCGGAATCCGAGCGCACGTGTCACGGTGACGACGTACGGGCCCTTCCCGGAGAGGCTGCGCACTCTCATCAGTGAGCGGGGGCTGGATGACTGCTTTGACCTGATGGGGTTCATTCCCGACGATCGCGAGTATTCGCAAGTGGTGCAGCGGCAACGTGTTGGCCTTGCCCTCTACGAGCCTCGTACCAACAGCCACAAGAAGTACAGCGACTCACGAGTGAAGACGTATCTCGCTCGAGGTGTACCGGTAGTCATGACTGGAGTGTCACCTATCGCCGCTGAGATCGAGAGCGCAGACGCTGGCGTAATCATCGAATACGACAAAGAGCAGCTTGTAGATGCTCTCCTGAAGCTTCTGTCAGACGACGACTTCTACGGACGATGCCGCGAGAACGCACTCACCCTGGCCGAACAGTACCGAGTCGACCGGGTAATCCCGGCCGCCTTCAAACGCATGGGCATCGAGCCCTAGCGAGTGCCGGGAGGCTCCCGCCCGTCAGCCGATCTCGTGAACCTGGTCGTTGGCGCCGCCGTCTTCCCCGGCGGCGCACTCTCGTAGATGCGCTGGGCTAGCTCGATGGCCGCCAGACCGTCTTCACCGTTGGCCGACGGTTCCCGACCCTCACGTATCGCCGAAACGAACTCCCGCCACTCTTCCTCCCATGACTGATCCTCGCGACGGAAATCGATGACCTCCTCACCAAACGGCGCGGCGAAGTCCCGCCGCCCGAGGGTGGCCCGCTCCGTGCCGTAGGCTCCTCCCAACCCTTCGACCGTGATGTAGCCGTCGCGGCCGAAGATCTCGAGCGAAAACAGGGGCCTCCACTGGGTCCAGCTGGCGTGGAGTGAGGCCACCTGCCCCCTGGCGGTGCGCAGAAGGGCAAAGGCGTTGTCTTCCAGAGGAGCCACGTCCCAGAAGCGGGTAGCCAGATAGCCGAACACTTCAACGAAGTCGCCAGCGAACCAGCGGAAGAGGTCCAGGGCGTGGATGCCCTGGTCCATGAGTTGGCCGCCGCCGCTCACCCCCGGCTGCGCCCGCCACTCCTGGTCGTAGCCTGGCCGGCCGCCTATGCCATACCGACAGCGCATCCAATCGATCTCCCCGATGTCGCCGCACTCATGCCACCGATGCGCCTGGCGAATGGCGGGATGATAGCGCAGGTTGAAGCCACACTTGAGTCTCACACCAGCCTCGCGGGCTGCCTGCACCATCTGCCGGCCCTCTTCCGCCGTCCTGGCAAGCGGCTTCTCACACAGGACGTGCTTGCCTCTCTTCATGGCTGCAATCGCGATCTCGGCGTGCAGGTGGGGAGGTGTGCAGACGATCGCCGCTTCTACATCATCACGGGCCACCACATCCTCCCACCGGGACGTGGCCGGGCAGCCTGCATCCGCCGCCAGCGCAGCGGCCGCATCCTGACTAACATCAGCTACTACTGCCAGCTCCGAGCCGTCCACTCCCTTGAGTGCCCGGGCGCGGCGCCTGCCCTGCAGCCCCGCCCCGACAATCGCGACCTTCATCGCTCGCTCTCCGTCACTCGGCGCAGAGTGTACAGGTCTGACGACATGATCTGATCGATGCGGCCGTTCATGCTCTCCCAATCGTCCCAGACGGCGCTGACCAGCCGTCCTGTCAGGCTGCCGGCTTCCTCAGAGGCGAGGAAGACCGCGAGGGCAGCAGGCCGCTCAGGCGGTACGCCGCCGCTGCTCTTCTGCCTGTGGGTTCGCTCCAGCATCTCTTCCCCGGCGGCGGCTCCTGCAGCAAAGACTTCCTCTGTGAGTTTGGTATTCACTCCGCCGGGCGCGATAGCGTTGACCTGGATGTTCCATCTCTTGACTTCCTCAGCCAGGTTTTCGGTGAGGCGAACGATGGCTGCTTTGGACGTGGCGTAGGCTGAGAAGTTTGGCAGCGGCGACGTGGCACCGCCTCCTGAGAGGTTGACGATCTTGCCGCGCCGCCGGCGGATCATGTACGGAAGAACCGCACGCGTACAGAAGAATGCACCGAATAGGTTGATGCCGATGGTGCGTACCCACTCCTCCGGGTCGTTGTCTGCAAGAGGGCCTATCGGCCCGTAGATGCCGGCGTTGTTAACCAGGATATCGATCTTCCCGAACTCCTCGAGCGCCCGCGCGGCCATCATCTGTACTTCGTCTCGATCGGATACGTCGACCTTCAACGCCAGCGCCTGACGTCCTAAAGCCCGCGCCTCCTCTGCCGTTTCCGTTACTTCGGACAGCGTGCGAGATGTGACGACTACATCCGCTCCCTCGTGTGCGAAGGCGAGCGCGGTCGCCCTGCCGATGCCCCGGCCGGCGCCCGTAATGATGGCGGTCTTGCCTGCCAGCTTCATGACTTGTCTCCCATTGATCCAACGGACACCGTGCTCCCTCGTCCCACACCGAAGTACTGGAAGCCCATCTCAGTCATCTCCTTCGCGTCGAGCATGTTCTGGGCGTCGACGAGCACCGGGATCCTCATGCTCTTCTTGATCGCGGCGAAGTCGAGGTCCCGGAACTCTGGCCATTCGGTAACGATCGCCAGAGCATCGCTTGCCTCGGCGACGGCGCCGGCGTCAGGGCAGAACTCGAAGTTCGCGATATCAGGCAACTCCTCGCGATTGGCGCGCGGGTCGTATGCTTTGACTGCCGCCCCCAGAGCGGTCAGCTCGCCAATGATCTCCACGGCGACCGACCGCCGGAGTGTGCTGGTACCGGGCTTGTAGGTGAGCCCCAGGACGCCCACCGTGATGCCCTCCAGCGATCCGCATGCCTCCGTCAGCTTTCGAGCGACTACACGGCTCTGCTGCTCGTTCACCATCAACACCCCATTGATAAGGGGCGTTCCGTTCCCATCTTCCTCGCCCAGCCTCCGCAGAGTCTTGAGGTCCCTGGCCAGCGTGCCGCCGGCGAAACCCAGACCCGGCCGCAGCGGCGCCCGCGGCCCCACCCGTCCGTCAAGGCGTAGCGCCCTGGCCACGTCGAGCGCATCCGCCCCGGCTGCGTCACAGAGGTTCGCCATCTCGTTCGCGAAGCTTATGCATGTCGCCAGAAAGGCGTTCAGGGCGTGCTTGGTCATCTCTGCTGTACGGATGCCCACCACAACCCTGGGAGCATCGACACCCGTGAGGAGTGCGTCCACGGCGACAGCGGAAGCGGGGTCGTCAGAGCCGATCACGATCATGTCCGGCTTCTTGAACCGCTCAATCGCCTGGCCCAGCCGCAGATTCTCCGGGACACAGGCGATGCCGAACTCCAGCGAAGGTCTGGCGCGGCGGATCGTCGCCTGGATCAGCTCGGAGGTGCCAACAGGGACCTGGCTGCTGATGATGACTACGGATCCGTCTTCCAGGTGCTCTGCCATGAGCGAAGCGGCCCCCATCACCTGCGACAGGTCCGACTCATCGCTTTCGTCTACCGTCGTATCGTAGGCGACGATGACATACCTGGCTCCGGACAGGGCCTCCTGGGGGTCGGCCGTGAACGAGAGCCTCCCCTCCGCGATCCCCTTTTCGACCAGTGCGTCCAGGCCCGGCTCGAACAGGGGAAGGCGACCGCTGCGCAACCCACCGATGAGCTCCTGGGCGGTGTCGAAGCCGACAATCGTTCGGCCCAGATCGGCGAGACAGGCCGATGTGACCAGGCCGAGATGCCACAGGCCGATCACGCAGATTCTTTCGCTACTCGCAACCACTGTTCAGACCATCATCTTCAACTGGATCAGCCGACTGGATTCGCTATCCCGAGAAGGCGTCTTGCCGCCGTGCGTACGGCCTCGTTCGATGTGTGCTTCGCCTCCCAGCCGAGCTTCTTCATCTTGCTCACATCCAGGCGCGTCAGCGGCACGTCCCCGACCCACCCGCTCCGTCCACCCGTGTACCTGAAACGCACATCGCTGAGGCCCATCTCCTCCGCAACTATCTCTGCGACGCGGGTTACCCTTGTGCCGGAAGGGCAACCCAGGTTGAACACGTCACACCAGGCGTCAGAATTGTGGAAGGCGCTGAACATGCCGTCGATGCAGTCCTCGACCAGGAAGAACGACTTCTCCTGTTGGCCGTCGCCGAGAATCTCCAGCTCTTGAGGGTTGCGCTCAAGCTTCTCGATGAAGTCGTGGATCACCCCATGCTCCATCCGGCCACCGACGACGTTAGCGAAACGAAACATCCAGGCCTGCAGGTTGAAGACGTGGCAGTAGGCGCTAATGAGAGTCTCGCACGCCAGCTTGGCGGCGCCGTAGAGTGAGATGGGCAGGAGAGGGCCGATGTCTTCCGGCGAGGGGATCTTTGGCGCCTCCCCGTAGCCGGCGGAAGTGGACGAAAAGAGGAGTCTCGAGATACCAGTAGCCCTCATCGCCTCCAGGACGTTATGAGTGGCGATGGTGCAGTTCTCCAGGTCGAGACGCACGTCCGTATTGCCGGCGGGGATGTCAGTGTTGGCACCCAGATGAATGACGAAGTCGTGCCCGGCCATCGCCTCCTGCAACTTCGGCACGTCCAGGAGGTCGGCCTCAATGAAAGTGAAGCCCGGCCGGCCGAGGCTGTGCTCGATTGACTCCCTGCGACCGGATGACAGGTTGTCGTACACGGTCACCGTCTTCTCAGCCGCAAGGAGCTGTTCGACCAGATGGCTTCCGATGAAGCCGGCCCCGCCTGTAAGGAAGCATCGCTCGAATCCTGAATTGCTCGACATGGTGTTGTATCCCTCCCTTATTCCTTCGATTCTGGTGACCCCTGTTGACGAGGCTCCCATGGCGGTCGACATAGGCTAGCTGAAGTACCTTCGCGTGAAGCCCATTACCCTGGGAGCGGACGCGGCAGCATATCCCAGCGCCACGTGGATCAGAACGATCGTTGTGATTGACAGCTTCTTCCACGCAATGGCGGGGGAGCGAAAGATCTCCACCAGCGTTCGAGGCAGGAGCCCGAGCAAGATGCGTCGCAAGAGGTCGTACTCGCGCGCCAGTGATTGTGTATCGTTATCCTCGGGATATGTTCTGCGGTAGAGCGACTTGCTGTACCCCTGCCAATAGGCTTGACCGCGAACAAAGTCGAACCCCAGCCGATAAGGGTAGACCTTGTGCCAGACCCGCACGTCCGGGGCATAGACTATGGCCTTCCCGGCCCTCAATCTAAGGTTGATAGAGAACTCAGCGTCGTCGAAGGGGCCTGCCTTTAGCGCCGCCTGACCCCCCTTCGTGTGCCCGAAGTTCTCCGAGAACGAGCAGTAGTCGAAGGCTTCTCGCCGGAACGACATGTTCATCCCCCAGGCGCTTCTGACCTCTCTCATGCCGGTCCAGCCGGTGAAGCCCGTGCAGCTGATGATCCAGTACAACTCCTCCGGGAGCCAACTCTGAGATTCGTCAGTCCATCGCGGGAATCCAGGGCCCGTCACGCCGATCGTCGAGTCTCCACCGGCGTAGGCCTCTACCATCTCCTCAGCCCAGTCCGGGAAGAGCACGACATCGTCATCGACAAAGGCAATGATGTCGCCGCTGGTCGCCCTCATGCCCAGGTTCCTCGAGGCCGATAGCCCACGGGGCCCGTCATTGAATATCACCCTCGTATTGGCCATCGACCGCTGTCTGGCGTAGGCGTCGACAAGTTCTCTGAGTTCCTCTGAGCGCTCAGCGACGAATACCACCTCCAACTCTGGATAGCGCTGCACCTCAATGCTGTCCAGGAGTTCGTAGATGTCCTCCAGTCGCTCGGTTGTGTACGAGGTGACGACGAGCGACAAGAGAGGCTTCACGCTAACCACGGAATCGTTCCCTTATGACCGTTCTTATGGCGCCCGATCCCTGTCGCAGACTGGGCTGCTTGGTCTCGCCACCCATCCTCCCTCGATCGTGGTGTCCGATCTCAATCACGTTGAGACCCGCCTTGCGCACTCTGGCGTTCAGGAGCGGCTCCTCCTGGTTGGTCCAGCCCGACAGATCAACCCGTGTTAACGCTCGTTTCCAGAAGGCGTTGTACCCGGAGCAGAGGTCCGTGTAGTTCGCGCGGAAGAGGATGTTGTAGAGGGTGACGATTATCCGGTTGCCAACTATCCGGTGTTGGGGCTTGCCCATGGGCCGGGACAAAGCGAACCTGGAGCCCTTGACGAAGTCATAGCCTCTCAGGAGAGGCTCCACGAATCTCGGCATATCGTCGGGATCGGTGGTGCCGTCGGCATCAAGCGTAACGATAATGTCTCCACCAGCGCGCTCGATACCGCGCTTCAGGGCATCGCCTTTACCCCGTCCGGGTTGGTGAAGGATCAGTGCGTCAGGACGGAGCTTCTTGGCCGTCGGGACGGTGTCGTCCGTGGAGTGACCATCCACAAACAAGACTTCGTCGACCCAGGCCGGGATCCTGAGCAGCAGGTGAGCCAGGTTCTCCTCTTCGTTGAGCGTGCATATTAGAGCTGTCACCCTCAGTTCTCTCTTTGACTTGGCCTGGAGCAAGCGCTCCTCGCTCAGGTCTGGAGACTCCGATATCCGCTCGTCCCGTAACGGCGCTGCGACTGCTGTCGCCGGATCCGAGGATGTCCCATTGGGAGAGCCCAGGAGCGCACGGATCCGTTGCGGCGCAGTGCCCTCCTGAGTCGCCAGCAGCCGGCCCAGTACGACGACGAGGCCGAGTCCCTGTCCCAAACCGAGGCCGATCCCCGCTCCCGTCAATCCCACGACTTGCAGCAAGACGATACTCAGCACCAGCGTAGTGACAGACACGAGGCCAGAGATGAGTAGCAACTCTGAGATTCGCTTCATGACCCTGAGCGAGCCGACGTAAACGTTCACTACCGCAGCCGGCACAGCGGCCAGGGCCACAAGGCGCAGAAGGGGCGCGCCTTCTGCGGCGTAGTTCTCCCCGAAAACAAGAAGCACCTGTTCACTCAGCAGGAAGATGAATAGGCCGCCGATGGCAGCTACCGCCAGTCCGACCACCAGAGCGTTTCGTGAGAGCAATAGCAGCTTGCCCGGGTCACTGGAACCAGCGGCAAACAGCGACAGCCCCAAATACGACGAGGATGAGATGAGGATGTGCCCCAGGAACCACGCCATGTAGAAGTAGGCTCCTTCAGTGGCTCCCAGGGAACTTATCACTATGAGAGGGAGAACGAGAGACGGCAACGCGATCAGCAGATCTGCACCGTAGTTCCCGGCGGAAAACGGAGCCACGCTGGATACGGACGCCCAATCGACCACGGCCCTCGGTTGATAGCCCGGCCACCCCATCACCAGCAGCCAGACCCCAATCACTGCACCCAACACCATCGCCACGCCCAGCGACGCCACGATGCCGAATGCGCCGAAGAAGGTGGCCATCAACGCCAGCAGGACGATTCGGCTCAGCAGGACGACTGTCGCTTGCACGAGCACGTACTTCGCCTTCAGTATCGCGATGAATGTGTGCGTCTGCACATAGGACACAGTGGCAGCGACGACAAACGCGACGAAAGCCATCGCGTACAACGGTTGCTCGCGCAAGAAGTCGAGGCGTGGCGCCCACAAAGGCAGCCCGACAAGAAACGCAATCGAGAAACCGGCGGCAACAAGGGCGGTGCTTGTGAACACGGCGTTCGCCAGGTGCGGTCCCTCTTTGCCGGAGTCTGGGAGGAAGCGGACAAGCCCCAGCCCCAGGCCGAGGTGAGAGAACATCGCCAGAAGGGTGAAGGCCGAAAAGGCCGCTGCACCAAGCCCAACATCGTCGGCGCCGTAGAAGCGTGTGGCCATCGCCCAGAAGACGAATCCCGCGAGCGCGGCGCCCGTCGTGCTGACCCAGAGGTAGAAGGCGTTCGTGTAAAGAGGTACCCGGAGATGGGCAAGCAGGCCAGATAGACTGCCAGTGAATCCCGTCGGAACCGAGGACTCTTTCGTGGCGATTGGTGCTCTATGTCCCCTCTACGTTAGTGCTTCTGTGCGTATTAGTGCACAGGAGTGATGCTCGACATATTACGTGCCAGATGATGCTCAGTCCATACCCATTTTTGGTCTCTGGACCCCGGCCGTTCACCCGGCGAACCTCCGGGGGCAAGTTTCACGGACAGAGAAGAGAATGGGAGTTTGAAGCGATAGGCTCTGTGGGAGGTGGCGACGGCGCTGCAGCGCTGTGCGACTGCCCATAGCTCACAGGGCTGCCGGCCGCCCGGCAGGCGCCGCCTCGCGCCGCGCATGGCCGCGGCGCCCGCCGGTGCACTAACGTAGCTGATGGTAGCGTTCATGGGGTTGGTCAAGCGATCGAAGGAACTCACTGACCTCAGGCGCCGCGTGCAATTCGACCACTTCAGCGCGATGTGGAATTTCCTCTAGAGACCGCGACAATTCGCGCGCTCCATCCGATTGCGCTCTCAAGTGGGTGATTCCCCACAGAAATATCGAATCCCGGCTCAGGAAGCGCCGCCGGAGCGACTTGCGGTCCGTTGTGCTCCGGAGCAGATCTCGGATCCAGGCTCTGGTGATTGTCCGCCTTAGAAGCCGCCAGAGCGCTACCCTGGATGGGAGCTTCAACCACACGACGGTGTCCGCCAGAGGCAGGATGAGGTCAAGTACGAAGCCGTGGTTCCCGTCGCACACCCAGCCACCATTGTGGCGGTCGAGTATGTCCCGCACCTTCCTCCGAAACTCATCTTCGGGCGTGGGCTTCCGGCCAAGGTCGTGGGAGAGAGCATCCAGCTCGACGACGGGAAGGCCGAGGCCTTCTCCAATGTGACGGGCCACTGTGGACTTCCCGGACCCGGACGGTCCGCACAAGGCGATGCGACGCCCGATGCGATTGGCGTTT
The DNA here is from genome assembly GCA_029262695.1 of Chloroflexota bacterium. Classification (GTDB taxonomy): domain Bacteria; phylum Chloroflexota; class Dehalococcoidia; order SM23-28-2; family RBG-16-64-32; genus CF-162. The sequence goes on from JAJCYV010000004.1 coordinate 199,432, forward strand.
CTGGGGGCCGTCGACGTGTGGATCGACCTGGCGCCGTGACCGACGTTGAATCCGTACGTCATCTTCCGTGTCCCAGCCTCGCAGGCCGCTTACCCGGCGAGCCTCTCGCTCAGAAGCCCAAAAGTCTCAGAGGCCTGCTGCATCGTTGATACTCCAACCGCAACGCCATCCAGGCCCGGCAATGTCGACACGTAGTCGATCGCTTCAGGGATGCTCAGATATCCCGCCGCCAGGATGCTGAATCCTATGGTCTCAGCCTGCGGTGCCCTGGATAGTGCTTCCTCGCACTCCTTCTTGGAGGGATACATCTGGAACCCGATAGAGTTGAAAGGAGCGGTGATCACAACTCCGGCGAAGTCGATCCCCCACTCCTCGAACTTCGTCGTCAGGCAGGCGAAATTGCGCGTTTCGAAGCCCGGTCTTATTCCCAGCCCTCGTGCGAAACTTATGTGAGTCCTGAAGAGCCAGTCCGCGTTGAGCGCAAGAGCCATATCCGTGACCAGCTCGTGCAACGATATAGAGACCAGGGTCGCCCCGCGCCCCATTGCGGATTTGATTCGAGAGACCTCATAGCTCAGAAGGCCTCTCAGGAGGGCGGCAGGGTCGTTTGTGGCGACTCCCTTCACACCGTTGGCAACGGCCCTTATGTTCGCCGAGATGACGATTTCGGTCGCCAGCTTCCTGGCTAATCCCGGAATCCCACCTGCCACAGCAGCGGTCCGGGTGAATTCCACTACGTTCGGGACCAGGGCATGGAGACGCAAAGGCTCCCGTCGCTCTTGCTTACCGATGACCCGCAGTATCGAGAGGGTTGTTTCACTCGTGGTGAACGCAAAGCCATCGGCGCCATTTTCGATAGAAGCCATGACCAGCTCAGCGGCATGGCCCGGATTGGCGAGGTCTTTCCCTCTAGACATGGCTCGCTCTTGAGAGATGTGGCTGACACCGTGAAATGGATTGTCTCCGACGAGCAGGGTCTTCCTATCGCCCATGACCGCTCGCTTTCTCCTCCACTTGATCCACGACCTGGTCCACCATGGCGGCTGACCGGAAACCCGGCTCCACTTCGGAACCGCTCGTCAGCGCCCTTACGAAGGCCTCATCCTCCCGGAAATAATCCGTCCCACCCAGGAAGAACGCGGCGTCGTCTTTGAGATCATGCCGATGCCACCGGTGCTCATCTCCGTCCTTCAAATTCAGCTCGAGGTCGTCGTCATTTACCCGCATCATTCCCTTCGAGCCGTTGACCGTCAGGCCGATCTCGGGCAGGCGATAGTTCTCCATGCACCACGAGGCCTTGAATCCCCCGGCCAGACCGTCACCGGTTACTGCTCTGAAGGACACCGAATCCACTGAGCCCTTTCCGGGCACTGCATCAGCCTCTGCAGCCTCGACCCGAAGTTCGCCGAAGAACCACATCGCGAGGTCAACGGCATGACATCCTAGATCTCGAAGTACGCTGCCTCTGGCGCGGGCCTTCGAACTCGACCTGACGCCCAGGAAGTCGGACGAATAAGCGTGCGCCTGAAAGGAATGCACGTCCCCCAGAGTGCCTTCGTCCAGGACCTCCCTGGCTTTCCCGAACGTGACCGCGAACCGTCTGTTGTAGCCCACCATGTTGGTTCCCGGCCCCTGCTTCTCGACCAGGCGACAGAGCTCCTCAGATTCGGCAGCGTTTGCAGCCAGGGGTTTCTCGACAAAGATGTTGGGGGCGAGCTTCGCCGACAGTATGGTCTCAACAACGCCGAAATGAGTGGATGGGGGCGTTGTTACGAAGATCGCATCGAGGCCCCGGCCGGAAAGCTCACCCACCTTGCCGACGATTTGCAGGCCACTGAGAACGTTCTTCCCGAACCGACGGATCAAAGCGCCCTGCTCGCATATCGCCACGAGCTCAACTCCGGGCAGGACGTTCAGAAGGCTGGCGTGAAGCAGGCCCATTTTGCCCAGGCCTACGATGGCCACCCGTTTCGACTGTTTGACTCTCTCGCTGCTACCGAAAGCTGTCGGCCTCATTCCAATCCTCGCCTCCCGAAACGCTGCTTACGGGCATTTCGGCCCCGGCGCTTGATCTGCTCTCCCGAAGGCTCTGGATGCTGGGGGCGAATATGCACTGGGTATTATACTTAGTTATTCGAGGTTAGCACCCCCTGTGTGTGGGTACGGACGTCTATTGGTAGCAGTTTGACGCGATAAGGAGCCAGGGGTAGGATACGGGCCGTCTGGGGCACGGCACACTTCGGAGTCACCGGGTTGAAATGGGAGACGCTGCCTGAAAGGTCTGATGGAAAATGGTGCGCTGGATAGCCGCCACGTCGATAGTAGCCGCCTTTGTGCTGGGATCAGCCCTGGGTTGTTCCAACTCAGATGAGCCGGCAACTCACGATGCTCCCGGCATTTCTCGCGTAGCCATTAAGCCTGAGCGAGACTACAACCCTGAGGCACCCTTTTACTCTGCGACAGGCGGTGCCGCCATCTACGGCGACCTTGAAGGCGGAACCATCATCGGGGTGAGCAACTTCGAATTCGATCCTGCCATGTATGGTCTCTACCGGCTGGATATGTCAACGCGCGAGGTCCTGTGGGAGCTGCATGGTGGCACCTACGGCCCAATGTCTCTCCACCCGGACGGCGACAGATTCCTGGTCTACAAATTCGCCAAAGCTGAAGGCGAATCCTGGGGGATAGCTGAGAGATGGGTCTCTGATAGTTCGCTGATCCGGGAGCTGTCAGACACGACCCTGGGGCCTATTGGCCATGAAGGCATGACCTGGGGATCCCAGGCGGTGTATGACCCCCACGAGCCGGACAAGATATGGATAGCGGACCCGGAAAACCACGTGATAATCCGGACAGACTGGCAGGGCAACGTTGACAGGCAGTTCGGCGAATATGGCATTGCCGGCAGCGACGATAACCACCTGGACCGGCCCACTAGCATTTCTCTGATAAAGGGCAGCTACGCCTATACCCATGCCATCGCTGCGGACTGGAACAATCATCGAATCTTCCACCTCAATGCCCTGGACATGCACATCGAGTTCCAGCTGCCGTTTCCGTATCCCCAGGTGGCCTACATAGGGGGAGCTACCAACATCGCCTACTACTCCGGTATTGCGGCTCAGAACCCCTATGGCGTGTTTATCGTCCCCGACCATGCCTACGCGCGGCCCATGTGGCACTACCCCAGCCCCGTGGATTCAGTGGTTGGGCACCCCTCCCAGCCATACCGCGCCATCGTTTCCTGGGGAGAGAATCAGATAAATGAGCTGGACCTAAATAGTCCCTATATGTGGCAGAGCGGGACCCCCAAGGTCGCTGTCCTCTTCACTGACAAGCGCGCTGCGCCTTCTACACCGATATACAGCCCGCCCATCGTCGACTGGTTCAACACCAACAAGAACATAGTCATCGTGCCCACTCAGTCGGGGAAGATGGAGCTGGAGGTTGCCAGGTTTGGCCAGAAGAGCGGCGACTTCGAAAACCTGGGTATCTGGAGCGGTCAGTGGGACAAGATAGCGGAGGTATCCCTCAACGCGGGCGTGGCCACGTCGTACTCTATGACTGAGCCATTCAGCATTGGGCGGATCAAGATAACTCTCGATGTGGACGGGACCGTGGACGGGTGGATTAACCTGGCTCCGTGACTTGGTGGAAGCGGAAACACTCCCCTCAGAGATCATCCAGGCCGGGGCTCTGCATGTCGCCGACTACCGGCCGCCGCGTTCCGCCCTGGCCCCGGCTGGTCGAGGGAGATCGCCCGTCCCTTGCGAAGCTGAGGAGGCGCCTGCCCTGGTATAGCCGGTTGGTGCCGGCGAACACCAGCAGCATCACGATTCCTCCGAGGTCCAGCAGGAGGGCGTGCGCGCCGGCGTCGAAGTAGTTGTCGGATTCCCCGCCAAGCCGGTCCCAGACTCGCTCCAGGAACGGCTGGCCTGCGGTCACGATGTCTGCATCCATAATGCCGATGTGCGCCAGGTCCGATCCCAGTAACGGCCAGAACGCCTGCTCGGCAGAGAGGCCTTCCATGTCCAGTACGAGGTGCAGCATCGACGCCACTCCGTATATCCAGAACTCCCTGCGGACGGCCACAAGGACTGCGAGCAGAAGCAGCTGGAAGAGGAGGGTATGGGCGATCAGGTGGCCTGATGATGCGTCGAGTACGAGAAGAAACAGTGACCGATCGATGATGTCCGGCAGGATGGCCATGAAAGCCAGCAGGCGGAAGTCGACAGGCTTCCTCACGCCCAGTCGCCGGGCGGCCCAGCCACCCCCCACCGTATAGCCAACGTGGCCTAGAAGAAGCACTCTAGCCCGAGGCCCTGAAGTTCAATCCTTGGGGATCACGATCTCTTCGCCCCAGTAGATCCTGCTCGCGTCTTCGATATCGTTAGCAGCTACTATCGCAGCCTGCGAGACGTCAAGCTCCGCGGCGATGGAAGTCAGCGTATCACCCGGTTGAATGACATAAAGCACGCCGGGGATGGTGAGTTCGCTTCCGGGTACGATAGCTTCTGAGGCATCAAGGCCGTTGGTTGTGGCGATCGAATCGGGGTCCAGGCCGAAGCGCTCGGATAGCGCGGCCAGGGTGTCGCCGGCCTGGAACACGTAGGGGAACCCGGTCGGCGCGCTGACGCTTGGCGTGGGCTCCGGCGTGGGCTCCGGCGTAGGCTCCGGGGATGGTGCGGGCGTTGGAGTCTCTTTCGGCGCCGCGTAACCGGTCACCACATCAATGAAGAGGTGAAGGTTTCTGTACGGGTTGCCTTCGCCTTCTCTGTAGAGAAGGAACTCGACCTTCTGCCCCCGTCCGGCGTGGGCTGGAACGATCGTTATCCTATTCTCCCAGGTGTCGCCCGTCGCGAGATGTACGCTCTCCGGCTCATCCGTGTCGTCGCCGTCCACTCGGACCTCTATCTGGTATGTCGTGTCCTCGCCCTCCTGGTTGATGACGCCGACGAAAACGTCGGCGTCATCGCCCAGCTCAATGACACTCGGGTAGTCTTCGGCCTGGCCGCCCGGGCCGAGGACATAGAACTCGGTGAAGCTCTCCGTGCTGTCGCTGGACGTGACAACAAAGTAACCGGCACCCCCCAGTACAACCAGCAACGCCGCCAGGCCGACAGCCAGAAGCCGGTCCGGCAGACCGGATTCAGACCACCACGGCAGCTGGGCGTCGATCTCGATGGCAAAGGCCTCGTCCACCGGAAGCTTGCGACGCCGGTATGCGGCGACGGCTGCCGTCACCAAGATGAAGAGGGTAATGAACGCGAGTACCAGATCGAGGCGGATGCCCCATGGCGAGTAGTTCAGGGCCAGGCCGATCAGAGGGATGACGGCTATGCTCAGGCCCAGGCCCAGGGCGATGCGCTCGGTCGGGTTCAGGTCTTCCCGGCGTGGGAAGAGCGCTGCCATCAGCGCATACCCTGGGAAGAACAGCGCAAAGGGAAGACCAAAGATGATACGGAGAGGCTTGGCCGAGGGGACGACCAGGATCAGGGCAACCAGAAGCAGCGATGATCCGGCCACGGCCAGAAGGTCGACGTATCGGCGGTCCATCATTGATAAATGCAGAGAACTTGGCTAGAGTAAGGACTGCGTGTCTCATAGTAATACAAGCGCAGTGATGCTGCTCAAACGACAAGTTCGGTCCGCCGAGAGTTTTCGTTGAGCATGAAGGCAGAACCCCAGGTCGAGCGACTGCAGTTGCCTGGTGCGGTTCCGGGCCGCGCATCCAGCCTCGCTGACAAGAGCGCGAAGTACTTCGGAGTCATCGCCATCGCCTATCTATGCGTGTTGGCGATCGCCGAGCTGACTACCACGTTCGCCGATGCGCGGATCGGCATGGGGATCCACACCGCCTTGTTGTCCGTGATCCTCTTGCAGGCTTCATTGGACGACAACAGTACTCCCCGCGGCTTCCTTCTTGCCCTCTCATTGACGCCGCTGGTTCGCATCCTCAGTCTCTCACTGCCGCTCCAGGACATCGAGATCATCTACTGGTACGCCGCCGTCGCCGTTCCGCTGTTGATTGCCACGGTCGTGGTTGCCCGGATGATCGGTCTCGGTCGGCGCGAACTCGGCCTGACCGCGGGCTACCCGCCGACCCAGCTCCTCGTCGGGATCAGCGGCATCGCTCTTGGGGGCATCGAGTACCTCATCTTGAGTCCGGAGCCTCTGGTTGACGATTTCTCCTGGGTGGCCATACTTCTGCCAGCCTTGATACTCTTCGTTGGGACGGGATTCATGGAGGAGCTTCTCTTTCGCGGGGTGATGCAGGCCACCGCTCAGGAGTCCCTGGGGCGGTTCGCAGTATTGTACGTAGCCACGGTCTTCGCCGTTCTTCACATCGGCTACGAGTCAGTCCTCGACGTGGTGTTCGTCTTCGGTGTAGCCGTCTTCTTCGGCTGGGTCGTATTGAGGACGCGGTCGATCCTTGGCGTGACCGTCTCGCACGGCCTCACGAACATCGGCCTCTTCCTGTTCTTCCCGTTCCTCTAGATCCCGCGCGGGCTCCTGGCCCGATCTCTGCCCCTGCCGGGGCGGCGCTCCGTACACTGTCGTGTCAGTCGCCGATCTCCGGGCAGCCTTCCGCCTGCGAAACGCTCAGTCCGGCGTCGAAGCGCAGGAGCTTGAGCGCATCGATGGGATTAACCTCGCCGCTGCAGTCGACGTCGCCGATGGCCGGTTTAGTGGGCTCCGGTGTCGCTGTCGGCGTTGGCGTCGGCGCAGGCGTGGGTGACGGAGTCTGTCCGACAGGCGTCGGCGTCGGCGTGGGCGTTGGCGCAGGTGTGGGTGACGGCGTCTGACCGACGGGCGTTGGCGAGGCGGTTGGATCCGGCGTCGGCGAGGCGGTCGGTACAGGCGTCGGTGTGGGGACCGGCGTAGGCGTTGGAGTTGGAGTGGGGACCGGTGTTGGTGTCGGTGTCGCAGGCGCGAAGCAGACGACGTTGCCGTGTTGGACGCTATATGGGATTGGTGCGAGGTTGCCGTCGATGAGCTCATCATCTACCACCGTCAACGTCAGTGCTGTGAAAGAGTCGGGGGCGCCAACGCAGTTAAAGGTAGCCCGAGTGATGACAACCGGTTCGCTGGTAATCGGGAATATGGCAAAGCCGGCGGCCCTCGCTGGCCCGGCCGGAGCGTTCGGGTTGCAGGCTCCCGCCATATCTCCCGTCGTGCATGCAGTGGTCGCTTCGAGTACAGACGAGTCGAACGCTATCCTGACATCTGACGCGCCAAGGCCTCCTGCGGGAAGACCCGTCACCTTAATTTCGACCTGATTACTTGTAGACCCCGCGGGAAACGACCAGCTTCCTCCACTCACGGTAGCCTGGCCTGAGGCTTCGGAGCTCATAGTCGCGGCAAGGACCAGTCCCGCCGCGAACAGGCTAATCAGAACTGTGGATCGCATAACATCGACCTCCTGAGAAGGCAAGAACCGCGCGAGAATCCCGGGCGAGACTCGCCAGGGTCGTCTCGAAGCTAATGTCGGGTATCTGCTCAGCGAACTTAATCAAATCCATCATCTTCCTTACCCGCCCCGGCCGTCCTGGTCCGTTCGGGCGATCGGTGCGCGGCTTCGCGTAGTCAGCGGGCGTTTCCGCGTCGTTTCTCAGTCGCGCGATTCAACTGCGCACTCTTATCTATTGACGCCTAGAGAGGTGGATTCGTTAACTCTCGTAACCCCTTGGCTCGTTTCTTTTGCCCTTTCGCGTCTGGGATTTGGCCTTGTGGCCATCGTGGCGACGCCGAAGCGGGCCACCCGCCAGGACCAGCAGGAGGGTTCGGAATGGGGAAACGTCGCGTCGCCAGTCCTGGTTCCGGCCGGTCTCGCCCTACTCGCCGCTGCCTGTGGCGATGACGACGATGGCGCGTCGTCGGCTCCCAGCGCCAGTCCCAGCGAAGTTCAGCCGGCGGAAGCTCCCGTGCTATCTACCTCGTCGCAAGCAACGGAATCGTCGGGGGAGATCTGCCCGGGTCGTCTCGAAGCTAGTATGGGGTGTCTGCTCAGTGACCTTCACAGGAGCCATCATGTTCCTTCGGCGCCCCGGCCATCTCGGTTCGTGGCTTCGCGCCCACGCCGGCCGTGATCGATGCCGGGGTCTTCAGGCGGTCTCCGGACTTAGTGTCACTGGCCGCGAACCCGAACGCTGGCGGCGAAATATCTCTTCGATCTCGGCGGCCGGCCGTGGCCTGCTGAAGATAAAACCCTGATACGTTTCACAGCCGTACGCTTTGAGCAGAGCTAGCTGGTCCTCGGTCTCCACACCTTCCGCGACGACGTCGAATCCCAGGCCGTGGGACAGGGAAATGATCGCGGACACGATGGCACGAGAATGGTCATCAGCATCGAGGTCTGACACGAAGGATCTGTCGATCTTCACCGTCGTTACGGGGAGTCTCTTCAGATAGCTCAGGGAGGAGTAACCGGTGCCAAAGTCGTCTATGGCGATCCGGACCCCTAGAGCGCGCAGTTCGGTCAATACCGCGACGCTACGCTCCGCATCCGCCATTGCAGCAGTTTCGGTGATTTCCAGTTCAAGGTGACAGGGGGCCAGTCCGCTATCGGCAAGCGCACGCGCGATCCACTCTGTCAGGCCGTCGGTCTGGATGTGTCGGGCCGAAAGGTTCACAGCCACTGTGATTGGCGGAAGGCCAGCGTCCTGCCACGTCCTGTTCTGGGCGCATGCAGTGCGCAAGACCCACTCGTCAAGTGACAGAATCAGGTCGCTGTCTTCCGCAATACTTATGAAGTCGCCGGGAGGGACAAGTCCTCGCGAAGGATGTTGCCACCGGATCAGGGCTTCAGAGCCGACGACCCGTCCACTCCCAACGTTCGCCTGAGGCTGGTAGTAGAGTACGAACTCTTCTCGCTCGAACGCACGGCGCAGATCATCTTCCAGGGCCATGCGCTCCATCATTGTGGCGTTCATGCCCGCAGTGTAGAGCTGAAACTGGTCGCCATGTTCCTTGGCCCGGTACACCGCTGTGTCCGCATTCTGCAGAAGAGTATCCGCATCCTCGCCGTCGTCAGGGTAGAGGGAAACGCCGATGCTGGCCGTGGCAAGCATCTCGTGGCCGTCCAACGCCCACGGCCGCCTGAAGTCTTCAAGGATTCTCTTGGCGAAGCCAACGGCATTATCGACCTCAGCGAGAGACGGCAGCAGTATCGCGAACTCGTCGGCACCGATGCGGGCGACTGTGTCACCTTCACGGACCTGGCGCGCCAGTCGGTCCCCGGCGCCTTTTAGCAGCTCGTCGCCCTGCAAGCGTCCGGCCGTGTCGTTTACAAACTTAAAGCGGTCGATGTCGAGGAGCATCACCGCGGTCTTCTCCTTCGTGCGGCGCGCTTGAGCCACGGCCAGAGAGAGACGGTCACGGAACAGCACGCGGTTCGGTAACCCGGTAAGCGCGTCGTGGTTCGCCATATGCTGAACGGCATCCTTGCTCTCTCGAAGGGCGTCGACCAGCTCTTGCTTCTTTGTCAGGCTTAGCAGCTCTTTCTTCATCACATCGAAGTCCGAGCCGAGGTCTGCTAGCTCACGTGGGCCGTCGCGCGGTACGCGCGCCTCCAGGTCGCCGGCGGCGATGGCGCGCGCGGTCCTCCGCAGCGCGTTCAGCGGTCGCAGGATCGAGAGAGAGACTGCGGTCGCCATGATAATCGCAACCGTCCCTCCCAGAAGCGCCGCAATAACGTGAAGCGTAGTGGTCAACCTTCTCGATCTGTTGGCAAGGTCCTGATACTCTGCGGCCTCCAGGCCTTCCAGTTCGGCGGCTACGACAATCGAGGATTCTAGCGAAGAGAGATCATCACTGACCGCATCGAGGGCCTGTCTGGTGCCGGCCACGTCGTCGCTGGCTGGCAGCGTGGCGAACTGTTCAATAGCACCGGAAATGGCCGAAACTGCGACCAGCATCTCGTCAAGCTCGGTCAGTTCTCCCGTGTCGTCGACACCTGGAATGTCCTGCTCACCGCGCGCCAGTTCATGAGAGCGGGCTTCAGTCAGCCTTTCCTCTACTGTGGCGATGCCAGTACGGAGTTCTGGTAGAAGTTGGCGGTTCCCGGTGAGCGCGAGACGTGCGACCAGTCGGTCGGTGGCGGTCGCCTCGTGCCCAGCCTCATGGTAGGCGTCGTGCGTACGTAGGCTGAAAGTGAGTTGGTCCATGGCGGCCTGCTGCCGCTGAGAAAGCATGATGGACGCCGCGAGCACGTTGGTGAAGACAAGGAGGAGCAATGCGAACCCGCCGACGACACGAGCCGTGATCGAAAGCGCACCGGCTGCTCGGAGCGCAGCAGGCAGGATTGTACTCACTGTGTGAGCCACTCTGCGGCTCCGTCGCTGGATCGCCAGTCTAGAGAGAATCATATCTCACACTGCTGCATGTAAGATGATGGCGTTGCCCGGCAAACTTTATCATATCCCATCATTTTCGTCAGGCGCCCCGACCGGCGTGGTTCGTGCGGGCGGTTGGTCCGTGGCTTCGCGTAGTCCGCAAGAGCGTTTCCGTGTCGTGTCTCAGTCGCGCGATTCAACTGCTCACTCTTATCTAAGGACGCCTATGGGAGGGGATTCGTTAGTTCTCGTATCTCCTTAGCTCGTTTCCCTTGCTCTCTCGCGTTCGGGACTGGCCCTATGGGCGGCGAATTTGCCTGAAACCAGACAATCGCTCTGCGTCGCCCGTTCTTTCAGTGACTTCGTAATGAGGGTTACCGTGGGGCGGCGGCGTACTGTCTACGATTTGTGTAAGAAGTCACAATCGCCTGCCAGGAGGACTCTGAATGGGAATACGTCGCCTCGCGCTACCGGTCATCGTTCTCGTCGGCCTGGGCCTGCTCGCTGCTGCTTGCGGCGATGACGACGATGGCGCATCGTCGACTCCCAGCGCCAGTCCCAGTGATGTTCAGCCGACGGCTGCTCCCGTCGCCATCGACCTCGTCGCGAGCAGCGGAATCGTCGGGGGAGACCCCGATTTCAACCTCTCGGCTCTCACGTGGCAGGCGTACTGGCTTTCCCGCGACCACTTCGGCCCGTTTGTGATGGCTTCCGGCATGGGCATTCCCTTCGAGCCGCCCATGGACATGCTGCAGCAGGCGATGCAGATGATCGCCCAGAATCCGGACGACCCGGTGATGATTCCGGCGAACATGGCGCCGCTACAGGCCATATACGCTTCAGGCAGCCCCACCCTGATCAACGACCCCAGAGACTTCGACCCGCTCGACTTCGAGGCCTTTCGCCTCGACTCGGCCTCCTTTGATGTCACGGTCGGCGTCCGCGGTCAGGCGGAAACGATGTTGAAGGAGAGCCAGTGGGCACACAACTTCGCCAACGCTCATTTCGGCGACCCTGAAGGCGCTTTCGGTGCACAGCAGCGGTTCATCGGCATGATGGTGGCGCTGCTGTCGCAAATGCAGGGACAGTACGCAATGCAAGAGCTGCTCGGCGATGACGGGCTCTACCACGACTCCGATGGAGCGCTGGACTTCACCGCCAACTGGGTAATGCTCCACGCGCTCTCGGACGTCGCCGGCTTGACCGGCGATCGCGATGAGCTGAACCACGCGCGCTTCATGAACCCGGATGTGCATCCAGCGTTCGAGGGCGCAGCGAACGATCTACTCGCAGCCCTCGAGGCTCGCGAGCCAGCCTCCGCCGACGAGGCTGCCCCGGCGGTCCGTGCGCTGGTCTACCGGGCCTGGACGGCTGACGATTCGGCCGTCGCCGAACGGGCGCTCAGCAGGGCCCAGGCGATCGCGGACGAGCAGCTGGTTGATTTCACGTCGGCGGACGTCACGCAGCAGGCTGCCGCGGTGGCTGGCCTGATAGCGACGAGCGCCGCAACGGGCGACACGCGGTACCGCGATGCCGCGGACGACATCTTCGAGGTGCTGTCCGCTGATTTCGATGCAGACCACGGCGTGTTTGCGTCGAGGAGCGTATACAGCGTCGACGACGTGGCGTGGATCATCGCCGGCCTCAACTCGCTGACGCAGCTTGGCGGCGATGCCACCAGAGGGCCGGCCAGCAAGGCACTTCTCGCCTTCTACGAGAGCACGATCAGCGTCGCCGGGATGCAACTCTCGGCACCACCGGGCAAGGATGGCGCGATGGCCGGTGAATGGGAGAAGGACCTCCCGGGCGTCGTCTACTATCACCCCGCAGACACTCCGCCGCCGCCGGCCGCCGGCAAGCTGACCGTCCCCGCCGGCGAGGTGACATGGGATGGCACCGCCTGGGAGGTGACGAGCGATACGTTCGTGCCGGCGGGTGCGATGCACCTGGCGAACGAACTGAACTGGATCGGCCCCCACCTCGGGTCGATCCCCTTCCCACCCGTCACCGACGCCGGTTCGGGCCAGGCCCCCGGCGGCGGCGACGCGGTCACGAGTGCCACGATAGTGGGGAAGAACATCGCCTTTGACGTCGACGCGTTGACGGTGCCTGCGGGTCAGGAAGTGACCTTCACGTTCGACAATCAGGACGCCGCCGTCCCTCACAACCTGCACGTTCAGGCCGGTGCGGAAGGCGACTTCAAGACCGATATCATAGCGGGGCCGGTGCTCCAGACGCTGACCTTCGAGATCAGCGCAGCCGGGAGCTACAGCTTCGTCTGCGATGTTCATCCCGATCTGATGTCGGGGACGCTCGTCGTGGAATGAGCGCGAGCTGCCTGGTCATGGAGTGGTGATCTCGTTCCCGGCCCGCCGCTTGAGAGCCCGGGCCAGCGCGGCACCTCGAAATACGAAATCGCCGGGTGATGTACCCGGCGACTCGGTCTTGTGATGTGGCGACCCCGATCGGATTCGAACCGACGATCTCCACCGTGACAAGGTGGCATGTTAACCGCTACACCACGGGGCCGTGCCACAATTTTAGCACGAACGTGGAGGCGGTCAACGTGCTGCGCGCCGTTCGCGCGTTACCCGGCGTCCAGCTATAATGCACTGGAATCCCACGTAAGGAGCCAACTAACACAGTGCCTAAGAAAAGCCGCCGCCGGGACCGTAAGACCGTCCAGTACGATTTCGCCGAAGCCCCGGCGGGCGAGATCGCGACCGAGGTCGATTCCGAGACCGCCACAGAGGCGTCCGAGCCCGCAGCGCCCGGTGCCGATTATGCGCGTGACGTTTCGCCCGGCGCTCGTGGCGAGCGCCACGTCAGCCGCGACTACTCACACGTCCGCAACGAAGTCGTGCGCATCGCCATCCTTGGCGCTGTGCTGATCACCGGGATCATCGTCGCCGGCTTCTTCCGCTAGTAGCGGAGCCGGTTGATCACCATCACGACGCCCGCCATCAGGGCCAGCAAGCCGCCAAAGTCGTTCGTCGGCACGAGGCCGTCGCCGGCGACCAGGTTGCGTACGAAGTAGGCCAGCACCACTCCCAGCGCGCCGATCACCAGCAGCGGCGTCCCGCTCCGGCGGTTCGTCGCCCAGCCGACCGCCTCGGCGACGACGTAACCGATCCCGATGCCGAGGAAGATCATGAAGAACCCGAAACCCTGCGGTAGCACTAAGCCCCAGGCCGCTCCCAGCGCCGCGCCCGCGCCGGCTGAAGCGGCGATCGCCTGGACGCCGATCAGCGGGCTGATCTCGAACTGGGGCAGCTTACGCCGCGGCGCGCAGACCGGGCAGCGGGCGCCGACATCGGTGAAGACGGCGCAGCGCGGGCAAATCAGCGTCTCGCAGCGTCCGCAGGCCAGGCCGGTCTCGACGCTGGGATGTCGCGGGCAGTAGCGGGCCTCCCCCACCTGCTCAGCGATAGGTGTGCCTCAGCCGTGCTCGTTCGACCGACCCGCGCTCCTCGGCGAGCCGGAACAGCTCGTTCACCGGCTCGATCGGCAGCGGGATGTCGCCCGGCTCGCGCTGTTTCGGTCCGCCCAGGCCGTGGAAGTCGCTTCCGCCCAGCGGCAGCAGCTCATTGCGTTCGCAGATCTGGCGGAACATCTCCACTTCGCCCACGTCGTAGTCCTGGTAGTACGTCTCCATCCCGGTCAGCCCTGCCGCGCGCAGCCGCTCCAGGAGCGCGTCCAGGCTGCCGGCGGCGTGCAGCTCCCGCGGGTGAGCGAGCGTGGCGAGGCCGCCGACGCCGAGGATCGTCGCGACGACTTCCTCAGGCTCCAGCCGCTCGCGCTCGACATAGGCCGGCCCGGTGCGGCTAATGTACTGATCGAACGCCTCGTTCACCGATTCGACGTGTCCGGCCTCGACGAGCGCCAGCGCGATATGCGGCCTGCCGACAGCGCCCTCTGCGAACGACTGCACGCGCTCCCATTCCACGGGCTTGCCCAGCTCGGCCAGGCGCTCGACCATCCGCCGCGCCCGGCCCAGGCGCGAGTCCTGCAGGTGCGCCAGCTTGGCCCCGAAGTCTTCGCTCCGCCAGTCAATGAAGTGCCCGAGGATGTGCACCTCGTTGCCGGGGACGTCGGTGCTCATCTCGATCCCGGGGATCAGCGTCAGGTCGTCGTACTTCTCGGCTGCCTCAAACGCCTCGGGCAGGCCGTCGACGATGTCGTGGTCGGTCAGCGCCATCACGCGAACGCCGTTCTTGTAAGCCAGGTCCACGAGCGCCGACGGGCTCAGGCGCCCATCGGAGATCGTGCTGTGCAGGTGGAGGTCGGCAAGGCTCGTCACGCCGCCACCTCGCTGTCGACTCGCTCGATCGCGGTCGCGCGGCCGGCGTCATCGACCGCGACGAAGACCGAGTTGAACATCGCGGGGCCCGTCTTCACGGGATCCCAGCGGTTGGGCAGTTGCGTCAGGAAGCGTTCCAGCACGGGTTCATACTCCATTCCAAGGACCGAGTTCGTTGCGCCGACCATGCCCAGGTCGCTCACGTAGGCCGTTCTGCCTGGCAGCACGCGGGCGTCGGCGGTCGGCACGTGCGTGTGAGTTCCGATGAGGGCGCTGATGCGGCCGTCGAGGTAGTGGCCCATCGCGATCTTCTCGCTCGTCGCCTCAGCGTGAAAGTCAACGATGATTACAGAGGTGTCGGTGAGGTGCTTCAGCACGGCGTCAATGGCGCGGAAAGGGCAGTCTACGCTGTCGGCCATGAACGTGCGCCCGATCAGATTGACCACGGCAACGTCACCGTCGCGGTGGATGCCCCGGCCGGGGACGCCCTCCGGGTAGTTAAGCGGGCGGATCAGCGGCACCGACTCGTCCTCCAGAACGGGATAGATCTCGCGCTTGGCCCAGATGTGGTTGCCGGAGGTGATGACGTCGACGCCCGCGCCGCGCAGCTCCTCGACCGTCGCCGGGGTCATGCCCCGGCCGCCGGCGGCGTTCTCACCATTGGCAATCACGAGGTCAATCGATTTCGTCTCGCGCAGGCCGGGGAGAAGCGTGGCCACCGTCCGTCGGCCGAGCTTACCGACGACGTCGCCTATGATGAGGATGTTCAGCGCCATGGCTTCAGCGGGGCAAAGCCGGCCGTTCTCCCTTCCTACTTGGCGTATTCGCCTACTTGGCGTATTCGATTGAGCGGCGCTCCCGGATCACGGTGACCTTCACCTGGCCCGGGTAGTCCAGGCTCTCCTGAATGCTCTTGCTAATCTCCTTGGCCATCCGCTGCGCGCCCAGATCGTCCACCTCTTCCGGCTTGACGATGATACGGACTTCGCGGCCGGCCTGGATCGCGAACGACTTATCGACTCCCGGGAAAGCGTTGGCCACGGCCTCCAGCGCCTCGAGCCGTTTCAGGTAGTGCTCCATCGACTCGCGGCGGGCGCCGGGGCGGGCGCCGCTGATGGCGTCGGCGACGATCGTAATGATCGCCTCGACACTGCCGGGCTCGACCTCTTCATGGTGCGCTTCGATGCAGTGCGAGACGGCCTCCGGTACCTTGTGGCGCCTTGCCAGCTCCGCGCCCAGCTGCGCGTGCGTGCCTTCGACCTCGTGCGTGATCGCCTTGCCGAGGTCATGCAGAAGGCCGCCGCGGCGTGAGACTTCGACGTCGGCGCCAAGTTCGTGCGCGATCATCGCCGCCAGGTTCGCCGTCTCGACGGCGTGGTTGAGCTGGTTCTGCCCGTAGCTGTAGCGGAACTTCAGTCGCCCGAGAGTGCGCACGATCTCCGGGTGCAGGCCCGGGCAGCTAGCTTCGACCATCGCGTCCTCGCCGGCTTCCTTGATCGTGTGATCGACCTCTTTGCGGGCCTTCTCCACTATCTCCTCGATGCGCGCCGGGTGGATGCGGCCGTCGGCGAGCAGCTTCGTCATGGCAATGCGTGCAATCTCGCGCCGCACCGGGTCGAAGCCGGACAGCGTGACGGCGTCCGGCGTGTCGTCGATGATGACGTCAACGCCGGTGGCGTGCTCAATCGCCCGGATGTTGCGGCCCTCCCGGCCGATGATGCGGCCCTTCATGTCTTCGGAGGGTAGCGGCACGACGGACACAGTCGCCTCGGAGACCACGTCGCTGGTCAGGCGTTGCATCGTCGTCGCGATGACCTTGCGCGCGCGCTGGTCGGCCCCCTCCTTGACCTCTTGCTCGATCTCGCGCAGGAGGCGGTTGGACTCGTCGCGGATCTCGCGCTCCACCTGGTCCAGGAGCATCTGGCGCGCCTCGGCTACGGTGAGGTTGGAGAGTTTCTCAAGCTCCGCCCGGCGCTCCTCGAAGACGTGGGAAAGGTCCTGCTGCTGCTCTTCGAGGGCGGCTTCCTTCTGTTGGAGGTTACGCTGCCGCTGTTCAGCACCCTCGATCTTGCGTTCGAGGGTCTCTTCTTTCTGGCTTAGGCGGCGTTCGCCACTCTTAAGCTCAGTACGGCGTTCGCGGATCTCTGATTCCGCCTCGCGGCGGATCTGGATGGCCTCTTCCTTGGCCTCGAGTAGTAGGTCTTTCTGGCGCCTGTCGGCTTCGTTAAGGATGCGGGCGGCGCTACGATCTGCAGCTTCGACGCGGCTGCGACGAAGGTACTGCTGAACGAAGAGAGCGCCGAGTACACCAATAGCAACGCCGACAAGCCCCAGAATAAGGGCAATGATCGGCATTTCGCCTCACTTCCTGTGAAAAGGACAAATGGTAGAAGCATGTGAAATGGTATGACTGGCCCAGAAGCAATGACTTCTGATGATTTCATCATAGGTTCAGTGAGCAAAAGGTGTCAAGAAAAGAGGGCACCCGCGCGAATGGCAGACTGTAGGCGCTATAGACCGTCGCTATTTGCCGTCGGCATCGTCGCCCTCGGCCCAGAGCTGCTTTATCGCCGCCTCGCAGACATCGTAGCCGAACCCGCGGCGTGCAAGGAAGTCGCCCAGCCGGCGCCGGAAGTCGCGGAACTCCAGGCCCCGGAGCGTCCGCGACCGCTTGCGTGCGGCCCGTACGGCGGCAGCCCCCTCGTCGACCGCTGCCACGGACTCTTGCGCTACTTCGCGCTCGACGCCCTTCTGCGCCAGCTCAGCGAGCAGCATTCGGCGGCCGCGCGGGCTGTTGCGCTGGCGGCTCTCGGTCCAGGCCTCGGCGAACACCTGATCGTCGAGCAGGCGTAGCTCCCGCAGGCGGGCCAGCGTTTCGCCGGCGATCGTCTCCGGGATGTGCCTGGATCGCATCGCATCTCGCATCTCGCGCTCGCTGCGCGGGCGGTACGAGAGAAGCCTCAGCGCCGAGGTCATCGCGGTGTGCCGTGCCTCGGCTGCTTCCAACTCCGCGACGCGCGAATCGTCGACTTCCTGGCCGACGCGCAGGTTGGCTGCGGCCAGGACTTCGCGGGAGAGCGGGACGACACGCGCGTCGTCGATTCGTACGTCATAGCGCCGCTTGCGGGGCGGTCGCTCGATCGCGGTAACACGCATCGTCTGCGGCTGCGTTTACTCCTCGGCGCCGGCGGGCACCGCTTCCGGTTGGCCCTGCGCCCGGATCATGTCTTCGATCTCGGAGGCGATCGCCGGGTTCGTGCGCAGAAACTCCTTGGCGTTCTCGCGGCCCTGGCCCATCTTGTCGTCTTTATAGGAGTAGAAGGCACCCTGTTTCTTGACGATGTCCGCCTCCGTGCCCAGGTCCAGGATGTCGCCCTCGCGGCTGATCCCGATCTTCGGGCCCGAGAAGATGATGTCGAACTCGGCGACGCGGAACGGCGGCGCGATCTTGTTCTTCACGATCTTGGCCCGCACGCGGTTGCCGATCACCGTCCCGTTCCGCTTCAGGCTCTCGATCCGTCGCAGGTCGATGCGTACCGAGCTGTAGAACTTGAGAGCGCGGCCGCCGGGGGTTGTCTCCGGGTTGCCGAAGACGATGCCGATCTTCTCGCGCAGCTGGTTAATGAAGATGACGCTCGTACGCGAGCGTGAGATCGCCGCCGTCAGCTTGCGCAAGGCCTGCGACATCAGCCGCGCCTGTAGCCCCGGCAGGGAGTCGCCCATGTCGCCCTCGATCTCGGCGCGCGGCACAAGCGCGGCGACCGAGTCGACGACGACGATATCGACGGCGTTCGAGCGGACGAGCGCCTCGCAGATTTCGAGCGCCTGCTCTCCGGTGTCGGGTTGCGAAATGAGGAGGTCCTCGATGTTGATGCCGATGACCTGCGCGAACGCCGGGTCCATCGCGTGCTCGACGTCGATATAGGCGGCGAGGCCGCCGGCCTTCTGCGCCTCCGCGATGATGTGCATGGCGACGGTCGACTTGCCGGCCATCTCCGGGCCGAAGATCTCGGTGATCCGTCCGCGGGGGATGCCGCCGGCGCCCAGCGCTATGTCCATCGCCAGCGACCCCGTTGGGATCGTCTCCACCGTCATCGCCGCGCTGACCTCGCCGAGGCGCATGATAGAGCCGCGGCCGTGGTCCTTCTCGATCTTTTCGATCGCTACTTCGAGTGCGCGGAGGCGGTTGTCCTTGGTTCCGTTGTCGCTCGCTCCGTTGGCAGTCATCGCTCTCTCCTACTCGGCTGGAACATGCGTTCGACGGAATGCTACCACTGCGTACAGTTTACGCGCGCTATGCCAATGTCACTATACGGCAAGATGTGGAACCTCGATAACGCGTCAAACAGACTGCAGGCGCGTGCCCAGGCTCGCCAGGATGATCAGCAGAAAACTCGCCGCCATCGGTGACAGGTCGAACATCCCGATCCGCGGCAAGACGCTCCGGATCGGCGCCAGGATCGGCTCGGTTATCTCCTGGATTACCTGCGCGATCGGGTTTTCCGGATCGAAGCCCGTCCACGAGAAGATGATGCGGATGAAGACCGCCACCAGAAGCACGTAGGCGGCCACTGTGATGAAGAGCCCCAGTGTTTCCATCTAGCCTCCTAGCTCCTTCGCTCGATCGTAGGCAGCACGCACAGCGTGGGCGAAGGCCGCCCGCACGCCGGCGTCCTGTAACTCCCGCAGCGCTGCTTCCGTCGTGCCGCCCCGCGACGTTACTTGATCTCGTAGCGCGGCCGGCTCAGCGCCGCTTTCCTTAGCGTACCGCGCTGACCCCTTTAACGTCTGTAGCACCATCCCTGTCGCCATCTCACGCTCGAGCCCGATCTCGACCGCGGCGTCCACCAGCGCCTCAATGAAAAGGAACACGTAGGCCGGGCCGCTCCCGCTGACGGCGGTCGCCATGTCGATGTACTTCTCGTCGTCCACGGCGGTCTCTTCGCCCAGTACTGACAACAGCCGGCGCACAGACTCCCGCGCGGGGCCCGCGACGGCCTCTGTCGCCGTCCAGACGGTCATCCCTTCGCCGATTGTCGCTGGCGTGTTGGGCATCGTGCGAACGATCGCCGTGTGACCGGTGACTTCGGCGATAGTGTCGATCCGGACACCGGCCATAATCGACATAACGGCCTGACCGGCCATGAGTGATCCTTTCAGTCCGCCGGCAGCGGCTGCGAACTCCTGCGGCTTCACAGCCAGAACGACGATGTCCGCGCCGACGGCCGCTTCGGGCGCGGATTCGGTCGCCGATACGCCGTAGGTGGACGACAGATGCTCGCGGCGGGCGGGCGCCACGTCGCAGACGGCGATCTCATCCGGGCCGGCGATGTTGTTGGCGATGGCGCCGGCAACGATCGCCTCGCCCATCGTTCCGCCGCCGATGAACGCCAGCTTCACGCCGGCCGCTCCCCGAAGATCGCCCGCCCGATGCGGACGTGCGTCGCACCCTCTTCGATGGCAACTTCGTAGTCGTTCGTCATCCCCATCGAGAGCTGCTCCAGGCCCAGTCCGTGCGCCGTCTGCCGCAGGTCGCGGAAGATGGGCCGGACGTCCTCGTTCCGGTCCCTCAGTGGCGCGATCGTCATCAGGCCGCGCACGTCAAGGTGCAGAGGCCGCGCGGCGCGGTAGGCGTCGGAGACTTCATCGATCGTGAATCCGGTCTTCGTGGGTTCTTGCGAAACGTTCACTTCAAGAAAAACGGGCACGTCCGATAGTGCCCGGCTGGATATCGCCTCCGCGAGGCGGATTGAGTCTATGGAATGAATTATATCAAAGAGGCCCAGCGCCGCCTTTACCTTGTTCGTCTGCAGGTGGCCGATCATGTGCCACGTGACGCCGCTGAGACCGGCCAGCTCCGGCCGCTTGTCCGCCGCCTCCTGCACCCGGTTCTCGCCGATGTCCGCCGCTCCGGCCGCGGCGGCTTCGCGAACGGCGGTGGCGCCGAACCCCTTACTCACGGCGATCAGCGTCACCTCTCCGGGCGCGCGGCCGCTCCGCTCACAGGCGGCGGCGATGCGATCGTGCACCTGCGCCAGCCGTGCGGCTATCGTCTCCCCGTCCACACGCCGAGTATACTGGCTGGGCTGTGAAGCAGATGGACCGCCGCCTGCTCATCCTCATGCGCCTGCGTGAGGAGACTCCCGTTCGCGCCTCCGACCTCGCCGAAGACTGCGAGTGCTCCGTGCGCACGGTCTACCGGGACATCGACGCCCTGTGCCAGGCCGGCGTGCCCGTGGCCTCGATGCCCGGCGAGGGCTACCGTCTCGTCCCGGGCTATCATCTGCCGCCCATCGCCTTCGCCGCTGAGGAGGCCGTCCAGATCCTGCTCGGCCTCGACCTCGCGCTCGGACTCGGCACGATGGCGCAGCGTGATGCCGCACGATCGGCCGCCGCCAAAGTCGACGCCGTGCTGCTCCCCGAGACCCGCGAGGCGGTCGTGCGCCTGCGTGAGCGCATCCGGGCCTCGCCGCACGTCGCCGGCGAGCTGTCGCCCCACCTTCCTCTCTTGCAGGAGGCCGTCGTCGGCGACCGCGTCGTCAGGCTCCGCTACCACTCGTATGAGCCCGACCGCGTGACGGAGCGAGACGTCGAGGCTCACATGCTCGTCTTCTACAGCGGCGACTGGCACCTCATCGGCTACTGCCGCCTGCGCGAGGACGTGCGCGATTTCCGCGCGAGCCGCATCGAGTCCGCCGACTTGCTGGACGAGACGTTCGCGCGGCGGCCGATCGATGACGGCTACGATCCCGGCGATATGGAGCACGAGGTGCGAGTGTGGATCGCGGAGCCGGCGGCGCGCTGGGCGCGCGAGGAGCCGGCGTTCGGGTTCGTCTCCGAAGATCCGGAGGACGGCGGGTTCGTCTTCACCTTCCGCGTGCGCGACATGCCGCGCCTCCTGCCGTGGATCCTCAGCCGGGGGGCCGCCGCGCGCGTGCTCTCACCACCCGACCTCGTGCAGCGTCTGCGGGAGGAGTCCCGGGCGCTGGCCGGCCGTTATCCCGGCGCCTGAAGACTTACTGACAGGTCGCTGTCAGGGGGTGCGTCCTATGGTGACGGCACTGCGTTGAGAGAGGAGACCTAACGATGGCGAACTGGGGCGAATTCACTGAGGCAGAGCCGGAGATGGCAAAGGTCCTGACGTCGCTACTGGACTGGATCCCGATTACCTACCTGGCGACCGTGCGCAAGGACGGCGCGCCCCGCGTGCACCCCATCTGCCCGATTCTCGGCGATGGGCGCATGTTCGTCGCCGTCAACGAGAACTCACCCAAGCGCCACGACCTGAAGCGCGATCGCCGCTATGCGATGCACGCGCTGCCCGACAAGCGTGATGCCGAGTTCTACATGACAGGCAGCGCCACGTTCATCGAAGACAAGAAGACGCGCGATCTCATCACGAAGTCCGCCGGTCACACGGTTCACGATAGCGACTGGCTCTTCGAGTTTGATGTCGAGCACGTCATGACGGCGTACTGGGAAAACCAGGGCCAGCCGGATACCTACGCCGTGCGCAGCTTCTGGCACGCCGCCTAGCTCTTCGGGCATAATCGGCGCATCGGAGCCTGATGCGCATGGTCGTCTCGATGCTCACCCGCAAGACCCGGATCACCGACCGCTCCCAGTGGCAGTCGGCGATCGAAGCTGTCCTGCCGAAGCTCAAGGCAGTACTCGATGGTGAGGCCGGCTTCGTCTCCGTCGAGTATCTCTGGAGCACCGATGAGCCCGGCGTATTCGCGCAGATCACGACATGGGAGTCGCCCGACGACTGCCTCAACTACGTCCGCGGCGGCGGCGCGGCGACCGTGGCCACTCTCGAGGACGCCGCGATCCCGACGGCCGCCTTCCCTGACGGCGCCTGGGTCCGCCGCAACTTCGAGCGTCAGGTCTAGAGCGCCGTGCCGGACGAAGGCGAACTCCTCTGCGGCGACTGGGCCTGGGACGCCGTCATTCGCGAACTCCGCCACTTCCCGCGAAAAGGCAAGGGACACGCCGAGGAGCCGGACGCCGTCGAGCGCCTGCAGCCGGTGCGCTCCGTCACCTGGTATCGCTGGTCGCAGCCGCCGATGCAGGCGCACACGGGCGGCGGCCCCATGCCGGCGGGCCTTTCGCGCGTCGTCGCTGAGTACGAGGGCGGCGGAGACCTCACCGTCAACGAGCTTGAACGCGACTGCGCCGGGCAGATCGCCGCGGCGATCGCGTCCGCCTATGGCCTCGAAGTGCAGCACGAAGGCGCGCCGACGGGCCGCAGCGGCGGCAACCTGCCTCAGCGCGACGAGATGGGCCGTCTCAGCGCCACCAGTGGCCGCTCAGACGTCGTTCTGGACGAGGTCACGGGTGAGGTGCGGATATCGCGCCGCAAGCGCCTTCTCGGCCGCGAGAAGCGCTCATACAGCACTTCAGAGATACGCCATCTGGAACTGACGCACGAAACGAAGGGGCCGCAGGAGACGTTCGCCGTTGTCGCCGTGATCGGGCCCGAGGAAGAGCGCGTGCCCGTCGCCTCCTACACCGGCTTCGAGGGCTGGGCCGACCCGGCCGAGTGGCGCGGGTTCACCGAAGACCTCGCGCGCTCACTGGGCGTCGAGGCGCGGCTCGACGGCTAGCGGTCGATCGCCGCGATGCGCTCGAAGCGGGCTATCTTGACGGAGCTCGCGTCGAAGACGCCGCTGGCGAACTCCTTCTGGAACTCCGCCAGGTGCTCGGAGGCGCGGTGCACCTTCGTCGCCTCTTCGTCGGCGTACACCTCGTAGACAAGGATCTGGGCCGCGTCCTTGATGTCGCGGTGCCACGTGTACATCAGCGCGCCCGGCTCCTCCCGGTTGACGCCGGCCACCAGCTTCTCGATCGCCGCCATCGCCTCAGCCTCTTTGCCCTCGTTGATGCGGAACCCCGCGGTTACGGTGATCATCCGATTTCGTCCATTCCGTTACGCACGAAGCCGGCGACCTGGTCCAGCGATTCGACGTTGAACGAGCTGTTGTCGATCATGCCGTCCATCGCCGCCTGCATCTCGCGCATGTGGCCGGTCCGGGCGTGGTCATGGAACGCCTTCTCGTCCTCGTAGATCTCGAAGAAGTAGAGCTCGCTGCCGTTCACTTTGCCGCGCGACGCGGTGTAAAGCAGACAGCCGGGCTCGTTCGCCTTCACCGCGGCGACCATCTTGCGGATGGCTTCCACGACGTCGATCTCTTTGCCTTCCAGCATCTCGAAGCGGGCGAGTACTGTGATCATCGGGACCTCCTTGCCGGAGCTAAAGTTCTCGCGTTCCGCGAGCCCGTCCGGGCGGGCGGGTTGAAGGGGAGTATACGACGCGCGGCGGCGAACGAGAAGCGCTACCCCAGCGGGTCGACCTTCGTCCAGGTGGACTCGCCCGGGGGCCGCACCGAGAGGTGGACGAAGTGCGAGTCCGCCGTCGCGCCGTGCCAGTGCTCCTCGCCCGCCGGCACGTGAACGATGTCCCCCGGCTCGACGAGGTTCTGCTCCGACTTCGTGGCCAGGATGCCGCGACCCTCGACGCAGTGCAGCACTTGCGGCACCGCGTGCGTGTGCAGGTACGTCCGCGCGCCCGGCGCGAAGCGCACGAGGATGATGTCGATCCCCTCGTCGGCGCTCACAATCTCCTGCACGTTCACCCCGCCACCGACGAAGTACTCCGTCCCGCCGTCCCCGGCGGCAGAGGCAGGCGTGCGGTGTACTTTCATGAGGTGGAGTGTAGCAGGGGAGCGCTCACGCAATCATCCGCACCTGTTGAAGCCGCACGCCCGGCAGACCAGGCAGCCTTCCTGGTACGCGAGCAGCGCGCCGCACTCCGGGCAGCCCATGCCCGTCGGCTCCTCCGTGCGGGCGGCTCGCGGCGCGTCGTCAGTGTAGACAGCCTCGCCGGCCGCGAACTTCAGCTCCAGCCAGCGGAAGATGTAGTCCACCAGGCTCGTCGCCCAGGGGATCTCCTGGTTGCCCGTCGTCCCGTAGGGCTCGAAGCGCGTGTTCTTGAGCTTCCGCGACAGGTCCTCCACCGGCACGCCGTACTGCAGCGTCACCGACGTCAGGAGCGCCACGGCGTCCATCAGCCCCGAGACCATCGAGCCCTCCTTCGCGATCTTCACGAAGATCTCGCCCGGGCGCCCGTCCTCGTAGAGGCCGCAGGTGATGTACCCTTCGTGGTCCGCCACTCGGAACTTGTGCGTCACCGAGCGCCGCTCGTCCGCCAGGTGCTGGCGATACGGGCGAGGCCGCTCGATCGACGTGATCTTGCCCTCGATCTCGTCCAGCGCCGTCTGCGTCTCCTGCTCCGGCCCCTTCACGTTCGCCGTCGTGTGCGAAAGCACCGAGAAGTCGCGCGAGCCCTCGCGGTAGATCGTGATCCCCTTGCAGCCCTCGCGGTAGGCGAGCCAGTAGGCGGACGCCACGTCGGCTTCTGTCGCCGTGGCCGGGAAGTTGATCGTCTTCGAGACGGCGTTGTCCGTGTGCCGCTGGAACGCCGCCTGCATGCGCACGTGCCACTCCGGCGCGATCTCGTGCGCCGAGACGAACAGCCGCTGCGCCTCCTCTGGCACCTTCGCGGCGTCTCCGGCCGCTTCGTTCCAGGTCGCTATCGTTCCGCCCTGCGCCAGGTGCGCGATCAGCTCGTCGCCGTAGAAGCCGCCTTCTTCGGCGGCGCGCAGGAAGTGCTTGTTCACCTCCGTCAGCTCGGTCAGGCGCGACGGGTCGTCGCCGTCGAGGTAGTGCCGGCGCGTGAAGGCGAGCGAGAAGGCCGGCTCGATCCCGGACGATGCGTCGGCGATGATCGAGATCGTCCCCGTCGGCGCCACCGTCGTCCGCGTGGCGTTGCGGTAGGGCGCCTCCGGGTCGTAGCGCGAGCCCTTCCACGCCGGGAAGACGCCGCGCTTGCGCGCCAGCTCCAGCGAGGCGTCGTTCGCCTTCTCCTGGATGAAGCGCATCAGCTCTTCGCCCAGCGCCAGCGCCTCCTCCGAGTCGTACGGCACGCCGAGCTGGAAGAGCATGTCGTGCCAGCCCATCACGCCGAGGCCGATCTTGCGAGTCAGCTTCGTCGCGTGGCCGATCTCCTCGATCGGGTAGCGGTTCACCTCGATCACGTTGTCCAGGAAGCGCAAGGCCGTCGGGATCACGCCGGCGAGCCGCTCCCAGTCGATGCGCGGCTTCTTCCCCTCCCTCACGAAGCGCCCCAGGTTCAGCGAGCCCAGGTTGCACGACTCGTACGGCAGCAGCGGCTGCTCGCCGCAAGGATTGGTCGCCTCGATCTCGCCCAGGTTCGGCGTCGGGTTGTCGCGGTTGATGCGATCGATGAACACTATTCCCGGATCGCCGTTGCGCCAGGCGTTAGCGATGACCCGGTCGAAGATGTGGCGGGCGCGTGCCCTGCCCGCCGGCTCGCCGTCCAGCGGACTGACGAGCGTGTAGTCCTCATCTCGCTCGACGGCGTCCATGAACTCCTCCGTCACGGCGACCGAGATGTTGAAGTTCGTGAGCGTGCGCATGTCGGCCTTGAGCGATACGAACTCTTCGATGTCCGGGTGCGTGACGGCGAGGATGCCCATGTTAGCGCCGCGCCTCGTCCCACCCTGCTTGATCGCCTCTGTGGCGGCGTCGAAGACACGCAGGAACGAGACCGGCCCCGAGGCCACGCCCATCGTCGAGCGCACGCGGTCGCCCTTCGGCCTCAGGCGTGAGAAGGCGAAGCCGGTGCCGCCGCCTGACTGGTGGATGACGGCCGTCTCCTTGATCGCCTCGAAGATGCCGGGGATGCTGTCGGGCACCGGCAGCACGAAGCAGGCGGAGAGCTGCTGGATCTCGCGGCCGGCGTTCATCAGCGTCGGCGAATTGGGGAGGAAGTCGAGATCCTGCATGATCGCCAGGAACTTTGGCTCCCACTCCGCCACGGCGGCGCCGCTGTCAACATCTTGGCCGTTGAACCGCCCCTCTGCCTGCGCGATATTGAGCGCGACGCGCCGGAACAACTCCTCCGGCGTCTCGACGGGGTGGCCGGCGTCGTCCTTCGCCAGGTACCGGCGTGCGAGGACGAGGCGGGCGTTGTCGGATAGCGCGAGTTCTCCCGGGCGGCCGGGTTTTTTCATCGGCATATCTACTCAATTATAGGCCCCTCTGTTCGCACGACGGAGCGACCTGTGGCACACTCGACAATCGCACCACGATTAACGCATCACGATCCGGCTCGCGGAAAAAGAAGGAGACCCGCAATGACCATCACCGCCACGCCCCAGGCGGCGACCAACAACGGACACAGCACCGGCGAAAAGCCCCTCGCAGCCCCCGCTGTCCGCTTTCGCCAGAAGCGCCCCGACGTCAACCTTTACGTGACGGCGATCTCCCTCAGGGACCTCCTCGGCCGCTTCGACTCCGATACCTACTCCTCCAACAACCCGTCTGGGTATCAGCGGCCCGTCACTCCGTCCCGGCTGCGCAAGATCTCTCACTACGTCCGCGAAGAAGAGGGCACACTGCCGACTTCGGTCGTCCTCTGCGTCCGCCAGCCTCACCGCGCCCGTTTCGAGTCGGCGGACGGCACTGCCGGTACGTTGACGGTCGATGCCGGCGTCCCGATGTGGATCGTCGATGGCCAGCACCGTCTGTTCGGTCTGCGGCGCGCCCTGGAGAAGGACAAGGCGAAGTGGCTGGCCGACTATCAGCTGCCGGTCGTCATCGTCGACGGCATCGACGCCTACGAAGAGATGCGCACCTTCCACGTCATCAACACCCGCCACAAGGGCGTCCCGACGGACGTCGTCGACCGACACCTGCTCTCCATGCGGCAGGCTGAAGGTCTGGCCCTCATCGATCGCGAAGGCGAGAAGAACTACCTGCGTGGCCGGGCGACGATGCTGGTGGACTCGCTCAACGACGACGACTCCAGCCCCTGGCACGGAATGATCCGCATGCCCGGCGATCCCCTGAAACCGGAGCACACGCTCAAGCAGCACAGCCTCGTCGCCTCGCTGGAGCCGGTCCTGCGCGACGGCTTCGTCAAGCGCGTCACGGATGAAGAGGCTACAAGGTTGCTGCTCAACTACTGGAACGCCGCACGGAGCATCTGGGGCACCGCCTTTGAGGCGCCAAAGGAATACGTGCTCCAGAAGCCGCTCGGCGCCGGCGCCCTGCACCAGATCCTGCCGGACGTCCTCGACATCTGCCGAGGCAGCGATGACTTCTCGCCGCAGCGCATGGCGGATTCGCTGTCCTACGTCGGTCGTAGCGCTGGCTTCTGGCACTCCGTTCGCGGTCACTACATGGTGCGCGCCAGCGGCAGCCGGGCTGTGAAGACGTTGGCGGAGTACCTGCGCGAGCGTCTGCCGCGGCCGGTCCTGCGCCGCATCTAGGAGCCGATGGCCGCAGGCGCTAAGTGGCTAGCGGCGTGGCGGAAGTCTCTCCGGCCGCCTTTCGTTGAACGGACTCGCGGTTGTCGCAAGCCTGCAGGAACTGACGGATCTCTTGCGCGGGTATGGGCCGGCTGCTCAGGAAACCCTGAAACTCGTCGCAGGCGTGGCGGCGCAGGAACGCCAGCTGCCGCTTTGTCTCGACGCCTTCGGCGATGACGTTTAGGGACAGCTGGTGGCCCAGGTCGATGACGCTGGTAGCGATCGCGGCGCTGTTAGGGTTCTCAGTCACGTCCGTCACAAACATCCGGTCGATCTTCACCGTGCCCACCGGGAGGTCGCTCAGATAGCGGAGCGATGTGCTGCCCGCGCCGAAGTCGTCAATCGCAATTGAGACGCCCATCGCCGCCAGCTCATCTCCCACCTCTCTCGTGTGCGACACGTCCTTCAGCACAGTCGTCTCTGTGATCTCCAGGTCAAGGCGTCCTGGCGGAAGGCCGGTGTCCGTCAGTATCGCCGCGATGCGCTGAACGAAGTCCGGGCGCTCGATCTGCTGAGCGGATACGTTGACGGAGAGGCGCTGCGGAGCGATGCCGTCGGCGTTCCACTGCATAAAGTCGCTTATGGCGCCCGTCAGCACCTGCTCTCCCAGAGGCACGATGAGACCCGTCTCCTCGGCGATCGGGATGAACTCAGCCGGGGAAACGAGGCCCCTGGTGGGATGCCGCCAGCGGGCGAGCGCTTCGACGCCGACAACAGCATTAGTGTCGATCCGTACCTGCGGCTGGTAGAACACCTCAATCTCGTCCGCCCGCAGCGCGCGCCGTAGCTCTGCTTCCAGCTCGATCCAGTCGCGGCCGTGGCGGCTCATTCCGGCGTTATACACGCGGGAGGTGTCGCGGCCGGCGTCTTTCGCCGCGTGCATCGCGTCGTCGGCAGCGTTCGTCAGGGCCTCGGGGTTGTCGCCGTCCTCCGGGTAGACGGCGAGGCCAACGCTGACCGTCGAGTGATACTCGATCCCCTCAAGCACCATCGGCTGGTGGAACGCCTCGACTATTCGTTCCGCCTTCGCCTCGCTGTTCTCGTTCGAATCCATCCCCGCGAGGAGAAGCAAGAACTCGTCGCTTCCCGGACGCGCCACAGTGTCTCCGGCGCGCACGAGGTTCTTCAGGCGGCCGGCAGATTCCCTGAGGACTGCGTCGCCAGCGGCGTGGCCGAGTGTGTCGTTCACGATCTTGAACCGGTCGATATCAACACTCAGGATGTAGAGTCTTTCGCCGCTGCGCTGCGCCTGGGCCATCGCCACTTCAAGCCGGTCATGGAGGAGGAGGCGGTTGGGGAGGCCGGTGAGTGCATCGTGGTACGCCATGTGCGTGATGGTGTCCTGTGCGCGCTTGCGATCCGTGATGTCACGTGCGTTAATCACGATCATCTTCTCGTCGCCGTCAACTAAGCCGCCCAGAGCCTCCACGAACCGCCACTCGCCGTTCCTGTGGCGCATCCGGAACTCGGTGCTCTGCGAATCTTCACCAGTGCGAGTGATCTTGACGAAGCTGTCGCTTAGCACGTCACGGTCGTCCGGGTGGACCAGATCGAAGGCATTCTTCCCTGTGATGTCGTTTGGTGTGCGGCCCAGCATCTGCTCAACCGCGGGGCTGACGAAGCGGATTGTGCCGTCCACGTTGAGGACTACAATCACGTCCTGCGCGTTATTGATCAACGACCGCCAGTAGCCTTCCGATTGTCGCAGCGCCGCGTCTCGTTCTTCGATACGGGTCGTCATCGAATTGAGTACTGCCCCGAGTTCCCGTACCTCAATCGGGCCGGTGACTCCCGCCCGCGCCGTCAGGTCGCCTTCACCGATAGCCAGCGCGGTCCGCCGCAGGTTCGTCAGCGGCCGCAGGAGCCACTGCCCGGTCACCATCGAGACACCGACCGCGAATGTCAGCATTAGTGCGATCGCGGCCAGTAGCATGTACTTGAGGGTCCGGGCCGTCTTGTCAGTAGAAGCGACGATCTCGGCGACTTCCGTCTGTTCGTCATCTACGTGATCGGCGAAGCGAAGCCGAAGAAGAGCAGTATCGTTAGTGAGTTGAACCAGCGCTGCTCGCGCCTCTTCCTGTCGCCCGCTGTCGGCGAGGTCAAGAACTGACGTGAGCGCGGGTATCGTAGCCGCTATCTCCGTGCGTGTTTCCATCAGCTCTGGCGCGTCCTCGTCCTGGATCTCAATCTCGAACTGGATGGACTGGTCGATCGACGCGAGCATCGCCGCCGAGGCCTGCTCGATTCCGAAGCGAAGCTCCGGGTCAGGCGCCGTGATGTACTGGCTCGCCAGGACGCTTGTGAGAATCCACGAGTTGCCCGCCTCCTGCAGGTCCAGCGCTCCGTCGTACGTTTCACTTGCCCTGGCGAGTTCGTCGCTGTGCACTTCTGCCTGCCAGATGGCGATAGCCGCCGTGGCGACTCCGAAGAGCGCCACCACGGCTATCGCCAGCATCATACGTACGCCAAGCGATTGCAGGCCCAGCCTGTGATGCCACTGCCGGCGGTTAGTCTGTATTGAATCGATCATTGCGCTAACTCTTAAGGAAGAGCGGTCTTGCAGATAAAGGATGGCTAATGCATAGAAACAGTTACGAATGATCGCTAATACGAATGTTTAGTCTCGGTTTAGCGCGCAAGGGAAAGGGCGCGGCATGTATCCCGCGCCCTTTCCCCAGAAGGAGGTTGCCCGTGCGGTCGGCGGGCTGCCCAGGCCCGCGCCGCAGTTGTATTCGGTTTATCCGCAGCCGGTCGTGTTGCCGCAGTTGTCGCACTTGTAGCATGTGCCTGCGCGCGTCATGATCCAGCCGCAGTTCGCGCACGGTGGCGCGTCCGTCTGCGTGCCGTGGATTGCGGTGTGGCCGTTGCCGGCCGACGATGGCGCGTCGAACTCCTGCGCTATCAGCTTCGCCTTGACGGCCGGCGAAAGCACTCCGAACTCCTCTTTCTCCTCCTCGCTCAAGAACGAGGAAGCCAGCCAGCGGAAGATGTAGTCGACGATCGACTGCGCCACCGGGATCTCGCTGTTCTCCGTTCGGCCCGACGGCTCGAAGCGCATGTGCGAGAACTTGTTCACGAGGTCCCGCAGCGGCACTCCGTACTGCAGCGCCAGCGAGATGCTGGTCGCAAACGCGTCCATCATGCCGGAGAGCGTGCTGCCCTCCTTCGCCATCGTCAGCCAGATCTCGCCCGGCGCCCCGTGCTCGTAGAGGCCCGCCGTGATGTAGCCCTCGTGACCCTCGATCGAGAACTTGTGCGTCATCGAGGTGCGCGTCGCCGGCAGACGCCTGCGCACCGGCTCACCCGGAGACTCGGCGGGACTGGCACCGTTTCCGACGGATCCGTTGGACTTGCTCGTGCTCAGCACCTGCGCCCGCTTGGAGCCGTCGCGGTAGACCGCCAGCGCCTTGACGCCGTGCTTCCAGCCCTCGATGTACGCCTCCTCGATCTCCTCGACCGTCGCCTCTTCCGGCAGGTTGACGGTCTTCGAGATCGCGCCGGAGATGAACGGCTGCACCGCGCCCATCATCTTCACGTGGCCGAGCCAGTGGATGGTGCGCGTGCCGTTTGGCGACTTGAACGCGCAGTCGAATACCGGCAGGTGCTCATCGGCCAGGCCGGGCGCGCCCTCGACCGTTCCCTGCTCGTCGATGTAGGCGATGATCGCCGTTCTGTCCTCTTCGCTGTAGGCTAGATTCCCGAGCGCGCGCTCCACGGATCCGTTCACGATCTTCATCAGCCCGCCGCCGACCAGCGTCTTGTACTTGACCAGCGCGATCTCCGGCTCGATGCCCGTCGTGTCGCAGTCCATCATGAAGCTGATCGTTCCCGTCGGCGCGAGGACCGTCGCCTGCGAGTTGCGATAGCCGTGCTCGCGGCCCGTCTCCACGGCGTCCGCCCAGCACGCCTTCGCTGCGGCAACAAGATCGGCCGGCGCCTTTCCTACGGAGCCGTCGGACTCGGCGTCGATCTCCTCGGTCGCCGCCCGGTGCTTCTCCATCACGCCGATCATCGGCTCGCGGTTGATCTCGTGGCCCGCGAACGGACCCATGCGCGAGGCGATGCGCGCGGACGTGGCGTAGGCCTCGCCCGTCATCACCGCCGTCAGCGAGCCCGCGTACGCCCGGCCCTCGTCCGAGTCGTACGGCACGCCCAGGCACATCAGCAGCGCGCCCAGGTTCGAGTAGCCCAACCCCAGCTGGCGGAAGTCGGCCGCGTTCTGCGCGATCTTCTCCGTCGGGTAGCTGGAGTTACCGACGATGATCTCCTGCGCCATGATGCTGAGCGCGATCACCCGCCGGTACGCCTCGACGTCGAACGACGACTGAGGGCCGGAGGACCCAGGACCGGAGGACCCAGAACCGTCGGACGTTGTGCCATTCCCCGCCGGTTCTTGGTTCTTGGTTCTCGGTTCTTCCTTGAGGAACTTCAGCAGGTTGATCGAGGCCAGGTTGCAGGCGCTGTCATCGATGTGCATGTACTCGGAGCAGGGGTTGGAGGCCGTGATCGGGCCCGTGTTCGGGCAGGTGTGCCAGTCGTTGATCGTCGTGTCGTACTGCATCCCCGGGTCGGCGCACTCCCAGGCCGCCTGCGCGATCTTGCGCATCAGCCCGCGTGCCTCCATCTCCTCGGCGACGCCTTCGCTGTGCACGTTGCGCGTCTGCCACTTGCCGTCGTTCTGCACTGCCTGCATGAACTCGTCGGTCACGCGCACGGAGTTGTTCGCGTTCTGGAACTGGATGCTGATCCAGGCGTCGCCGTCCAGCGACATGTCGTAGCCGGCCTCGCCCAGCGCGTAGGCCTTCTTCTCTTCCTTGGCCTTCGACTCCACGAACTCGACGATGTCCGGGTGATCGGCGTTGAGCACGACCATCTTCGCCGCCCGCCGTGTCTTGCCGCCGGACTTGATCGTGCCGGCGACGGAGTCCGCGCCGCGCATGAACGACACCGGCCCGGAGGCCAGCCCGCCCGCGGTCACGTGCTCGTTCGAGCTGCGCAGCGTCGAGAGGTTGATCCCGGAGCCGGAGCCGCCCTTGAAGATCTTGCCCTCGGTCCGGTACCAGTCGAGGATCGAGTCGATCGAGTCCTCGATCGAGAGGATGAAGCACGCCGAGCACTGCGGCTTCTCCTCGACGCCGACGTTGAACCAGACGGGCGAGTTGAAGCAGAGGTACTGGTTCACCAGCGCGTACTTCAGCTCCGCGTGGAACGTCTCGCGCTCCTCTTCGGAGGCGAAGTAGCCGTCGTCCCAGCCCCAGCCGCTGATCGCGTTGACCACGCGGTCGATCAGCTGCTTGACGGAGCTTTCGCGCACCATCCCGTCCGTGGGGATGAGCGGCCCGCGAAAGTACTTGGAGGCGACGACGTTCGTCGCGTTCTGCGTCCACGTCTCGGGGAACTCGATCTCGTGTTGTTCGAAGACGGGCGTGCCGTCCTGGCCCGCGATGACGGCGGAGCGGATCTCCCAGGCGATTTCGTCGTACGGGTCGGTCTCCGGCCGCGTGAAGTAGCGCGTGACCGGCAGGCTGGCCTCTGCGTTGCGTACGGTATTCGGCTTGCCGGCCGTCTGGCCCGTCGTCGTCGGCTTATCAGGCGCGATCGTCATGTGTCCCCCTGTCCCTCTCTCGTCGTTGCCCC
The DNA here is from genome assembly GCA_029262695.1 of Chloroflexota bacterium. GTDB lineage: Bacteria > Chloroflexota > Dehalococcoidia > SM23-28-2 > RBG-16-64-32 > CF-162. The sequence goes on from JAJCYV010000004.1 coordinate 233,097, forward strand.
GGCGTCTTGTTGGTTGCGGGTGTTAGCGTGCGGCGGATGGTCTAGCCGCTGATCTCCTGTATTCTCATAACTCGCGATTTCGGTACGTCAAAGACCGGCGTGTCATCAGCGTCCGCCGCGGCGGACTGGTAGAGCACCACCTTTTCGCTGTCCACTCGCCAGCCGTCGGCGTCCACCTCTTCGAAGCGCGCCATCTCGTTCTCGGCGCTCTCCGTCGACCGGTACATCACGCGGTATCGCTTCATGCTTATGCCTCCTAGGCCTCCTTCGCCCTCGACTTGCCCTTGCTGTCCTGTCCTTCCGGGAACGCCACCACCTGCTGCGCCTCGCCGCGCTTGCGACGGCGGCGCTTCTTCGCCGGCGCTGCGGGCGGCGCCATCTCTGGCAGCATCGCCATCTGGTCCGGCGGCACGTCCGGGCGGCTCCAGCCGGCCTTCAGCGCGTCCAGCTCCTCCGCCAGCTCGTCCACGTCCGCGAACGCCCGGTAGACCGAGGCGAACCGGATGTAGGCGATGTGGTCCAGCGTCCGCAGGCGCTCCATCACCAGCTCGCCCACGAAGCTCGAAGGCACCTCCGCCTTCGCCTGCGCGTAGACCTGCTGCTCGATGTCGTCCGCCAGCGCCTCGATCGCCCCCGAAGGGATCGGCCGCTTCTCGCACGCCTTGCGCACGCCGGCGATGATCTTCCCGCGGTCGAACTCCTCGCGCAGGCCGTCCTTCTTCACCAGCGACACGCCCGCCAGCTCCACGCGCTCCAGCGTCGAGAAGCGGCGGCCGCAGCCACCGGACTCCTCCAGGCACTCGCGGCGCCGCC
>JAJCYV010000005.1 GCA_029262695.1 Chloroflexota bacterium
CGAGATACGCAGGCGCGTCAAGGAGCGCATGGCGGAGGCGGCCAAGGACCAGGACTTCAAGCTGGCCGAACCGTTCCGCCGCATGGCCTGGCGCTAGGCGATGGAGTCGCTCGCCAGCACCACCCTCTACCTGGCGATCGCCGCCTGCGCCGTGGCGACGACGGCCTACTGGGCGCACACGCTCGGTCTCGGTCTCGTCGTGCGCCGGCTGGCGACGCCGGCCGGCGAAGGCCCCGCCGTCGCCTCGATCGAGCGCGGAGACGCCAACGGCTGGGCGTCCAACGGAGCCGTCGGGCGCTTCGCGACCTTCGCGACGTGGACCGCACTGGCGCTGCTGGCCGTCTCTCTCATCGCCCGCTGGCAGGCCGTTGATTACGCGCCGTGGTCGAACATGTACGAGTTCACGATCGCCTTCGCGACGGCGATCGGCGGCTTCTACGCTGTCTTCGAGCACATCTACGTGCGTCGGGGTCAGGCTCTCAGTCTGACCCGCCAGGATTCCGGGGGTCGGGCTCTCGGCCCGACACGGTCGCCGCGGGCGCTTGGCAGCGTTGCGCTGCCGGTCGTGCTTACCGGACTCGTCGTATCGGTTCTCTTCTTTCCGTCGGACGTGCGGCCGCTGGTGCCGGCGCTGCAGAACACAGACCTGCTGGCGATACACGTCGCGGCGATGATCCTCGCCTACGCCGCGCTCAGCGTCTCCTTCGCCTCAGGCGTGCTCTACCTCGCGCAAGCCTGGCCTGAGTCGGATGGAAGGCGCGCGCGCAACCGATTCGAACGCCTGCCCAGGGCAAAGCTTCTTGACGAGATCAGCTACAAGAGCGTGATGGTGGGCTTTCCGCTGCTGGCGGGCGGCATCGCGCTGGGCGCGTACTGGGCGAACAGCGCCTGGGGCCGCTACTGGGGTTGGGACCCCAAGGAGACAGCCGCGCTCGCCACGCTGCTGGTCTACGGCGTCTACCTGCACATGCGCGGCCTGCGCAAGTGGTCGGGCGCGCGCTCGTCCGTCGTGCTCGTGATCGGCTTCGGGGCGGTGCTGTTCACGTACTTCGTCGTCAACCTCTGGGTCTCCGGCCTGCACAGCTACGCCGGCGTCTAGACCGGAACTTTTCGCACACCCCATCCGTCTGATCAACGTATCGCCATGCGAAAACAGTTGCGCGCGCTGCTTGCGGCAATGGGTGTGGGGCTCACTGCCGTGCTGGTCGCGATCATGGCGATCGGCACGTCGCCAGGTGGACCGGGCGGCACCCTTGAGGCCGCGCAGGCGTCTTCACCGACGCCATCTCCCGTCGCTTTACCGGCAGGGGTGACGTCGATAGGCGTAGAGTGCTACCGTGGCTCGTTGCCGGAGGATGTTCAGCCATCAGTCTGGGTGCCCCGCTACGAGCGCGTTGCGCTGGTGCAGGCCCATGCTGGCGAGTCCACTCTGGGACCGGAGCTGGAACCCTTCACGGGAACGATGCAGATATACACGACCGTCTCGGTGACGTTTGAGGAGTGGTTCAAGGGCGAGGGGCCGGAGGAAGGCGAAGTCTCCTTCTGGGGCGGTACCGTCGGCGACGTCAGCCAGACGACCGATTCCTGCAACGACATGCTCGCACCGGGCGACCAGGCGGTCGTCTTCATAAACCCGAACCGCGTGATGCCGGGCGAAGGCAGCCTCGACGTCGCCTACATCATCAGAGACGGCGTGGCCAGCAGTGTCATCGACCGCCGGTCCCTGCCTGCGGACGAACTGTTCGAGATGCTGCGCGAGGTCGCTGTCGCCCAGGCGCCCTAGCCAGAGTTGTCGCCTAAAGCAGGATCGCCTCGCCGATCTCCGGGCAGCCCGCCTCCCTGGAGACTGACAGCCCCGCATCCTTGCGCAGGATCTTCAGCGGATCGACCGGGGTAATCGCCCCGTTGCAGTCCACGTCTCCGTACGCCACCGTGATCCCGTTGACCTGCACCTGCTGGTCGAGCGCGAGGCAGCCCGGCCCCTGCGAAAAGCTGAGGCCGGCGTCGAAGCGCAGTGCGCCGAGTGCATCGACCGGATCGAACCCTCCGGAGCAGTTGAGGTCGCCCCAGACGCGGGCCGCCGGGGGGACCGGGCTCGGCGTCGGTGTGCCGCCTCCGAGGCCGATGACGTCGACCGGAACATGCGCGTAGAAGGCGGAAGGGCTCCAGGTATCGTCGCCCGTGGCGCCGTGGAACTTGCTGCCCCAGCACTTGACGGCGCCGTCGGTGGTGATGGCGCAGCCGTGTTCGCCGCCGGTCGCAATAGCGCTGATGTCCGAGAGGCCCTGGGCGTCCATCGGCTTCGTGCTGCACTTGAAGCCGGTGTTGCATGTCTCCGGCCCGTCCTTGGTGCCGATGCTCATTTGGCTCTGGTTGTTGGCGCCCCAGCACTTGACGCCGCCGCCGCTGAGAACGGCGCAGACGGTGTCCGCGGCGCTCTCGTTCAAGTAGGTCACACCGGCGAGGTCAACGGTGTCGACCGGGCTGTCGCTGCAGGGGTCGTCGAAGAATCCCAGGCAGTTCTCCGGCCCGTCCGGTGAGCCCGTGCCGAGCTGGCCCCAGGCGTTGGCGCCGAAGCATTTGACCGTGTCCGTGTTCGTCAGCACGCACGTGTGGTTGGCGCCCGTCGAAACGTCTTTCAAGCTGGCCAGACCGGGGACGTTCACGGGTGTCGGGCTGCAGGCGCGGCCGCTGAAGCAGTTCTCGACCGGGCCTTCGTGCGTCCCGATGCCGAGCTGGCCCTTCCAGTTATTCCCCCAGCACTTCATCGCGCCGGTCAGCAACAGAGCGCAGGTGTGGGATGCGCCGGCGCTAATCTTGTCGACTCCGGACGCAAGGCCTGCGACCTGCACGGGAGTGAGGCTGCAGCCGAGCGTGCCGCAGGTGTCGGGTCCGGTCTGGTCTCCGTCGCCGAGCTGCCCGTAAAAGTTCCCGCCCCAGCACATGACGCCGCCCGCGGCCGTGATCACGCAGCCATGCGATGAGCCGACGGTGATCGCAGTGGCGCCGGTGATCCCGCTGATATCCAGGGGTGTCGTGCTGCACGCCGTATCAAAGGTGGCAGGGCACGTCTCCGGGCCTTCGTCGTCGGCTCCCAACTGGCCCGAAGAGTTGGCGCCCCAGCACTTGACTCCGCCAAGATCTGTCAGCGCGCAGGTGAACCGCGACGCGGCCGCGATCGACTGGACGCCCGAACCCAGACCGGAGACCGTCATCGCCGTCTTCGCGCACGGTACTTCAGTGCTGCCCTGGCCGCCGCAGATGTCCGGCCCGCCAATGACGCCGACGCCGATCTGGCCGTACGCGTTGCTGCCGAAGCACTGGGCCGCCCCGCCGCTCGTGACCACGCACGAGTGTTCGTTGCCTGTCGTCACGACTGCGGCGCCGTCGGCGCTGGCGTCCTGAGTCCACGCCGCGATCAAGACGGCGGCGAAAGCGGCGAATGCGAAGAAGAGTACGGTGCGAGTGAACGGGCGCGCGAGAGCTTGCATGGTGGCCTCCCCGGTGAAGATGCGCCAAAATTAGCACTACGGGCGGCGGCCGGTCAACGAGCGATTTCGGTTGACACACGCCCCTCTGGTAGCTACCATTTCTCTTTGGCGCCCGTATAGTGCGGGCGTGCGGCTGTTTCAACGGTCGGAAGACTTGGCCGTGCATAGGCTGTGGCGCTTGGCCAGGGCAGATGCGGCAAGCTTTCGGCTTTTTGTTTGCGCCGAGAGTAACGTCAGGAAGGGAAACGCGAGAAGTGCCAACAATCAACCAACTGGTGCGAAAAGGTCGGAAGAAGCTGACGAAGAAGACAAAGGCGCCGGCCCTGCGTTTCCATTTCAACGCGCTCACAAACCGCATGATCCGCGGCAACGGCAGCCCGCAAAAGCGCGGCGTCTGCACCAACGTCCGCACGGTCACGCCCCGCAAGCCAAACTCGGCGCTGCGCAAGGTTGCCCGCGTGCGTCTGACGAACGGCATGGAGGTCACGGCCTACATCCCCGGCGAAGGCCACACGCTGCAGGAGCACTCCGTTGTGCTCATCCGCGGCGGCCGCGTCAAAGACCTTTCCGGAGTCCGCTACCACATCGTCCGCGGTGCGCTTGACGCCGGCGGCGTCCAGGGCCGAAAGCAGCAACGCAGCAAGTACGGCACCCGCAAGGACGCCGGGTAGGACCCGAGGACGAGAAGATGCCGCGACGAGGAAAATCCCTTAAGCGCCCGACCACGCCAGACGCTAAGTTCAACAGCGTCCTGGTCCAGACGCTCATCAATAAGGTGATGTACGCCGGCAAGAAGAGCACTGCCGAGCGCATCGTCTACGAGGCGATGGACCAGATGGCCGAACGCACAAAAGAAGACCCGCGGCAGGTCGTCGAACAGGCGATCCGCAACACGATGCCGATTCTCGAGGTCCGTCCCCGCCGCGTCGGTGGTGCGACCTACCAGATCCCGCTGGAAGTCCGCCCGGCGCGCCAGGTCTCCCTGGCCATGCGCTGGCTCCTCACCGCCGCCCGCGCCCGCAGCGGCAGGCCGATGGCAGAGCGGCTCTCAGCAGAGTTGCTGGACGCCTACCGGGAGCAGGGCTCCGCAATCAAAAAGCGTGAAGACACGCACCGCATGGCCGAAGCCAACAAGGCCTTCGTTCACTACAGGTGGTAGGGGCGGCAACAGGCGCGGCCAATGACAGTTAACTAAGCGAATCCTTCCAGGAAGTGCAAGTGGGAGACATGAGTGAGTCTGTGCCCGTCGAACGGGTACGAAACATAGGAATTATCGCGCACATCGATGCCGGTAAGACGACCGTGACTGAGCGGGTCCTCTTTCATACGGGGATCACCTACAAGATCGGTGACGTCGATGCCGGTACTGCCGTCATGGACTGGATGGCGCAGGAGCGAGAGCGCGGTATTACCATCACTGCGGCTGCCACGACGACGACCTGGAAGGACTACCAGTTCAACATCGTAGATACACCCGGCCACGTGGACTTCACCGTCGAAGTCGAACGAAGCCTCCGCGTTCTGGACGGCGGCGTTGTCGTGTTCGACGCTGTCGCCGGCGTCCAGAGCCAGTCGGAGACCGTCTGGCGCCAGGCCGACCGTTACCGCATTCCTCGCGTTTGCTTCATTAACAAGATGGACCGCGTCGGCGCCGACTTCTGGGCGGCGATTGAGAGCATCCGCGAGCGACTGAACGCGCGCCCGATAGCCGTTCAAATGCCCATCGGCCAGGAGGACAAGCACCAGGGCGCCGTCGACCTCGTGGAGATGATCGCCTACACCTTCCCCGACGGAGCGATCGAGCCTACCGTCGGGGAGATCCCGGCCGACCTCACCGAAGAGGCCGCCAGGCGTCGCGACGATCTCATCGAGGCGATCGCTGAAGTTGACGACCAGATGATGATCAGCTTCGTCGAGCAGCACGAGGTGACGTCGATTGAACTCAAGAAGGCGATCCGCCGCGGGACCCTCGCCGGCCTCGTCAACCCCGTTCTCTGTGGCACCGCCCTCAAGAACAAAGGCGTGCAGCCGTTGCTCGACTCTGTCATCGACTACCTGCCTTCGCCCCTCGAAGTACCGCCTGTCACCGGCACCGACCCGGCGACCGGCGAGCTGCTGGAACGCGCGCCGAGCGCCGACGAGCCGTTCGCCGCGCTGGCCTTCAAGATCGTCGCCGACCCGTACGTCGGCCGGCTCGTCTACTTCCGCGTTTACTCCGGCGTCGCCAGGCAGGGCGGGATGGTGATCAACAGCACGCGTGGCCAGAAAGAACGCCTGGGCCGCATCCTGCGCATGCACTCCAACCGCCGCGAAGAGCTGACGGAGATAGAGGCCGGGCAGATCGCCGCCACAGTCGCTCTCAAGAACACGTTCACCGGCGACACACTGTGCGACGACAAGGCCAAAGTCGTCCTTGAGGCGATCAAGTTCCCGGAGCCGGTGATCGCCGTCTCCATCGAACCGAAGACCAAGGACGACCAGGAACGCATGGGCGACGCGCTCGTCCGCCTGGTCGAAGAGGACCCGACTTTCCATGCCCGCTACGACGACGAGACCGGGCAGACGATCATCTCCGGCATGGGCGAACTGCACCTGGAGATCATCGTCGACCGCATGCTGCGCGAGTTCAACGTGCAGGCAGACGTCGGCCGGCCGGAAGTGGCCTACAAGGAGACGATCACAGAGACATCCGACGCCGAGGGTCGCTTCGTGCGCCAGACCGGCGGCCGCGGCCAATTCGGCGTCGTCAAGCTTCACGTCGAGCCGCAGGAGCGCGGCGCCGGCTTCAAGTTCCAGAACAAGATCGTGGGCGGCAACGTCCCGCGAGAGTTCGTCTCGGCCATCGAGCAGGGCATCCGTGAGGCGCTGGAAACAGGCGTCAAAGCGGGATATCCAGTCGTCGATGTGAGTGTGGAGCTTGTGGATGGGCAGCACCACCCTGTAGACTCATCCGAGCTGGCCTTCAAGATGGCGGGGTCCCTGGGGATCCAGGAAGCGATGAAGAGGGGTCGCCCTGTTCTTCTCGAGCCCATCATGAAGGTAGAGGTGGCAACACCTGACGAGTTCTTCGGCGAGGTCCTGAGCGACGCCAGCTCTCGTCGGGGTCAGGTCTCTGACGTGGACCATCGCGGCCACCTGCGTGTGATATCGGCGCACGTTCCGCTGGCGGAGACTTTTGGCTACGCCACGACGCTGCGCTCCGTCACGCAGGGCCGCGCCAGTTACACGATGGAGTTCGACCACTACAGCAAAGTTCCGGCGTCCATCGCCGAACAGGTGTCTGGACGCATGCAAGGGGCAGTACGGAGATAACAGATGGCACGGCAGAAAATCAGGATTCGTCTCAAAGCGTTCGACCACCGCATACTGGATCAGTCTGCGGTGCTCATCGTCGAAGCGGCTGAGCGCACAGGCGCCGCCGTGGCCGGTCCGATCCCGCTGCCCACTCACATCGAAAAGTACACCGTGATCCGCTCGCCGCACATCGATAAAGACTCGCGCGAGCAGTTCGAGACGCGGACGCACAAGCGAATCATCGACATCCTGGAGCCCTCTCCCAAGACAGTCGACGCCCTGATGCGGCTTCAGCTGCCGTCAGGCGTGGACATCGAGATCAAGCTATGAGCGTTGAAGGAATACTGGGCCGCAAGATCGGCATGACGCAGGTATTCGAGGATGACGGCACGGCCGTCCCGGTCACCGTCATCGATACAGCCTCCTGCACGATCGTCCAGGTTAAGACGAAGGAGAAGGACGGCTACGAGGCCGTCCAGCTCGGCTTTGGCGAGCGGAAGCACATCACGAAGCCGCTCCAGGGCCACATGAAGGACTTCGGCCAGTTCCAGGTGCTGCGTGAATTCGGCACCGACGACGTCAAGGCCGCAGAGGCCGGCGGCAAAGTTGGCTGCGACATCTTCGAAGTCGGCGACCTCGTCGACGTATCGGGCACGACCAAGGGCAAGGGGTTCGCCGGCGTCGTGAAGCGCTGGGGCTTCCATGGTGGCCCCAAGACGCACGGCCAGTCCGACCGCCACCGCTCACCGGGCTCCATCGGCGCCGGCACTTCGCCGGGGCGCGTCATCAAAGGCCTCAAGATGGGCGGCCACATGGGCACGGGCGAGGCCACCACCAGGAACCTGAAGGTCGTTCGAGTCGACGCCGACAAGGGCGTACTCCTCGTCCGTGGCGCAGTGCCGGGCAACGAAGGCATCGTCGTCCGCGTGCGCAAGTCGCCGGCAGGGAAGGCCAAGCGATGAAACTCGCCGTAATGAACGCCGAAGGTAAGGAGCTGCGAAAGCTCGACGTCGATGACAGCGTCTTCGGCATCAAGCCGAACGGCACCGTCCTTCATCAGGCCTACGTCAGGCAGCGCAACAACCAGCGCGCCGGCACGGCGCAGACGAGGACGCGCGGCGAAGTCGTCGGCAGTACGCGAAAACTACACCGTCAGAAGGGCACCGGTCGCGCCCGCGCCGGCACCGCCGGCTCACCGACGCGCGTCGGTGGTGGCACCGCGTTCGGCCCGCGCGTCCGCGACTACAGCCAGGCGATGCCGAAGAAGATGCGTCGCCTCGCAATCCGCTCCGCGCTCTCGGGCAAGGCGGCCGACGGCCAGCTCGTGGTCATCGACCAGCTCGCCTTTGAGACGCCGAAGACGAAAGAGATTTCTCGCATCCTGAGCAACGTCGGCATCGAGCGCTCGGCGCTCATCGTCACCAGCGAGTCCGACCGCTCCGTGCTGGCAAGCACACGCAACCTGCTCAAGACGAAAGTACTTCCGGCGCGCTACCTCAACGTCGGCGATATGCTCAACCACCAGAGCCTTCTCATGACGGAGGACGCGGTCCGCATCGCCGAGTCGCTGTGGGCCGTCGCGGGCGCACCCAAAGTGGCCAAGAAGCCCGCCCGGCCCGCCCGCAAGAAGGCCGCCGCCCGGCCGAAGGCCGAGGCCAAGCCCGAAGCGAAGCCCGCGGCCAAGCCGGAAGCCGCAGCACCGGCAGCCGAGGCCGAGGCGACCGCCGAAGCACCGGCCGCGCCCAAGAAGCCCGCTCGCCGGACTCGCGCCGCCGCGAAGCCGAAGGACGAGGGCGCGGCCAAGAAGAAGACGGCCACCCGCCGCGCTCCGAAGGCCGCAGCGTCGACTGAGAACAAGCCGAAGCCGAAGCGAGCGACCCGCGCCAGGGCGAAGACAGCCGACGGCGAGGACAAGCCGAAGACAACCCGCCGCCGCACGACGAAGAAGACCGAAGAGAGCGAGGGCTAGGCCGTGTCAAAGGCACTGAACCCACTCGCCGTCCTCGTCCGGCCGCTCATCACGGAGAAGGCGACCCGCCTCGGCGGCGACAACAAGTACTGCTTCGAGGTGCGACGCGTCGCGAACAAGATTCAGATCAAGGAAGCCGTCGAAAAAGGCTTCGATGTGAAGGTGCTCAACGTCCACGTGATGAACATGAAGGGCAAGCCGAAGCGCGTGCGGGGCAACCGCATCAAGCGCTCCCCTACCTGGAAGAAGGCCGTCGTCACGCTGCACCCGGACGACAAGCTGGAGCTATTTGAGGGCGTATAGAGATGGCCGTTAAGCAGTACAAGCCCACATCACCCGGCCGCCGCGGCGCGACCGGCTACACGTTCGAAGAGATCACGCGCAAGAAGCCTCAGAAGTCGCTCGTCGTTGGCCGCAAGCAGAATGCCGGCCGCAACAACCAGGGGCGCATCAGCGTTCGTCACCGCGGAGGCGGCCACAAGAGGCGTCTGCGCATCATCGACTTCAAGCGGGACAAGCACGGCATACCGGCGAAGGTCGCTTCTGTTGAGTACGACCCGAACCGCACGGCCCGCATCGCCCTCCTCCACTACGTCGACGGCGAGAAGCGTTACATCATCTGGCCGGCCGGCCTCGGAGTCGGCGACATGGTGATGTCCGGGCCCGAGGCAGAGATCAAGACCGGGAACGCCCTGCCGCTGCGGAACATCCCGTCGGGCACGATCGTTCACAACCTGGAGTTGCACAAAGGCAAGGGCGCGCAGCTCGTGCGCGGCGCCGGCGGTGCAGCACAATTACTGGCCCGCGACGAAGAGGACTACGCGCTTGTCCGGCTGCCGTCCGGCGAGGTCCGCCGCGTCCTGGCGGACTGCATGGCGACGATCGGCCAGGTGGGCAACGCTGAACACAGCCAGATCAAACTCGGCCGCGCGGGCCGCAGGCGGCTCATGGGCCGCCGGCCGCACGTCCGGGGCTCAGCCATGAACCCGCGAGACCATCCTCACGGCGGTGGCGAGGGCAAAGCGCCGATCGGCATGCCGGGGCCCAAGACGCCCTGGGGCAAGCCGACTCTGGGTGCGCGCACGCGCCGCCGCAAGGACACCAATAAGTACATCGTCAGGCGGAGGTATGACGTCTAATGTCACGATCGACGAAGAAGGGCCCCTACGCCGACCCCAAACTGACCACCAAGGTGCACGCGTTACAAGCGAGCGGGAGCAAAGAAGTGATCCGCACCTGGGCGCGCCGCTCCACGATCCTTCCGGAGATGGTCGGCATGACGATCGCCGTTCACGACGGCCGTCGCCACGTGCCCATCTTTATCACCGAGAACATGGTCGGCCATAAGCTGGGCGAGTTCGCGCCGACCCGTACCTTCCGCGGCCACACCGCCAGGAGCGCCGCCGCGACGCAGGTGAGGAAGATCTAGCGATGGTCGCAGTACGTTCCTTCTCCCGCCGCGCGCCCGCCTCGCCGAAGAAGCTGAGGCTCATTCTGGACGAGGTCCGCGGCAAGCGCGTGGACGAGGCGATGTCCATCCTGCGATTCATGGCGTCGCCACACTCCGAGTTGATCGCCAAGGCGGTGCGCTCGGCAGCTGCCAACGCTGAGAACAACTACGACATGGACCCGCGCCGTCTGCGTGTGATCGAGGCCTTCGCCGGCGACGCCGAAAAGCTGCGCCGGATGAGGCCGCGCGCCCGCGGCCGCGGCGATATCATCCGCAAACGCAGCGCCAACATAACCATCATGGTGGAAGAAGAGGAGAACTAGATGGGACAGAAAGTTCACCCCAACGGCTTCCGCCTGGGCTATATCTACGACTGGAAGAGCAAGTGGTACGCGGACAAGAACTACACCGAACTCCTCCACGAAGATCTGGGCATCCGCAAGAAGATCAAGGAGATGCTGCCGGACGCCGGGATCGCCCGCGTGGAGATTGAGCGCAACGCCAACCAGGTCACCGTGTCGATCAACACGGCGCGCCCCGGCATCGTCATCGGGCGTGGCGGCCAGCGCGTCGATGAGCTGCGCACGAACCTCGAAAAGCTGACCGGCCGCAAGCTGCGCGTCAACATCAGCGAAATCCGCGTGCCGGAGACCGAGGCGCCGCTCGTCGCCCGCGCCGTTGCCGAGCAGATCGAGCGTCGCGTCTCCCACCGCCGGGCGATCAAGCAGGCAGCCGGACGCGCCATGCAGCGCGGCGCACAGGGCGTGCGCATTCGCGTCGCCGGGCGCCTGGGCGGCGCGGACATGTCCCGCATCGACCAGGAACGGCAGGGCCGCGTGCCCCTGCACACCCTCAAGGCCGACGTCGACTACGGCACCTCAGAAGCGAGAACGACACTGGGCCGCATCGGCGTCAAAGTCTGGATCTACAAGGGCGACAAGATCGCCGAAAAACGCGAACGCGCCCGCGCCGCCGCCCAGGCTGCCGCCGCCGAAGAGGCGGAGGCAGCCGAGGCCGACGCACCCGCCGCGGCCAAGGCTGAGGCTGAAGCGCCCACCGCCGAAGGCGCCGCAGAAACGCCTGCCGAGCCGGCCGCCGCAGAAGCGCCCGTTGAGCCGGCTGCTGCAGAAGCGCCCGCTGTGCCGGCTGCTGAGAAGGCGCCCGAAGCGGCTGCAGAACCCGCACCGGAAGCGAAGGCGGAGGAGAGCGATGCTTCAGCCTAAACGAACGAAGTACCGCAAGGCCCATCGCGGCCGCCGGCGCGGCATGGCCCAGACCGGCAACGCGATCGCGTTCGGTGACTTCGGCCTGCAGGCGCTGGGCGTCTGCTGGATGTCCAACCGTCAGATCGAGGCGGGCCGGCGTGCAATCACGCGCTACGTCAAGCGTGGCGGTAAGCTCTGGATACGCGTCTTCCCGGACAAGCCAATTACTAAGAAGCCGCTGGAAGTGCGGCAGGGCAGCGGTAAGGGCCCCGTCGAAGGCTGGGTCGCCGTCGTCAAGCCGGGCCGCGTAATCTACGAGATATCCGGCGTCAGCGAAGAGCTTGCGCGGGAGGCGATGAGGCTGGCGGCCCAGAAGCTGCCGATCAAGACCCGCTTCATCGGAAGGATGGAAATCTAACAGTGGCGAAGAAGATCAGGGGCAAGGTCGAGGAGATCCTCAAACTGTCCGACGACGACCTGCAGAAGCAGCTGGACGAGTCATATCGCCGGCTCTTCTCACTGCGCCTCCAGAAAGAGACCCTGCAGATGACGAACCACCGGGAGATCCCCGCCATCAAACACACGATCGCCCGGCTGAAGACGTTCCAGCGCCAGCGTGAGCTACTACAGGCGAGCCAGGGAGAGGCGTCATGACGACCGTTACCAGCAAGTACGGCGGACGCAAAGTCCGCGAAGGTACGGTCGTGAGCGACTCCATGGACAAGACCGTCGTCGTCTCAGTCGCCTCGGTTACCCGTCACCGGCTCTACAAAAAGATGATCCGCCGCAACCGCCACTACTTCGTGCACGATGAGAACGGCGAGGCTCACGAAGGCGATCGCGTGCGCATCGTCGAATCAGCGCCGGTCTCCAAGACCAAGCGCTGGCGCTTGATCGAAGTGCTGCGCCAGGTCGACCTGCCGTCCGTCGCTCCGGAAGATATCGACCTTGAGATCATCGGTGAGGTGAAGCAGCCGAAGGAAGAAGCGGCGCCCGAAGCGGCAGCACCAGCCCCCGCCGCCATCGAGGAGACTCTTGCCGAGCCGCCTGCGGCCGCTGCGCCGGATGAAGCCGTTCAGCCGGCCACAGCTGAGACTACCCGGGAGATCGAGACTCCCGAGCTAGTGGAGGCCGCCGAAGACGCGCCCGCCGAACCGGAAGCGCCCGCCGCCGAAAAGGCGGAGGCTGCTCCGGAGGCGGCTGTCGATGAGGAGCCAGCAGCGGCCGAAGAACCAGCGGCCGAAGAAACGGCAGCCGAAGAACCAGCAGCCGAAGAACCGGCGGCCGAAGAACCGGCGGCCGAAGAACCAGCAGCCGAAGAACCAGCAGCCGAAGAGCCGACAGCAGCCGAGGAACCGGCGGACGAAGGGAAAGCCGAGTGATCCAGAAACTCTCCCGTCTCCGTGTTGCCGACAACTCCGGCGCCAAGCAGATACGCGTCATCCAGGTGATGGGTGGTTCGCGGCGCCGTTACGGTGCGGTCGGTGATGTCGTCGTCGCTTCCGTGAAGCTGGCGGCGCCCGGCAGCGCGGTCAAGAAGGGCGAAGTGGTGAAGGCCGTCGTCGTTCGAACGGCACAGCCGTGGCGTCGCAGCGACGGCTCCTACATTCGCTTTGACGAAAACGCCGCCGTTATCCTGGAAGACGACTTCAACCCGCGGGGGACGCGCATCTTCGGCCCCGTGGCAAGGGAGCTTCGCGAACGCAACTTCATGAAGATCGTATCGCTGGCTCCGGAAGTGGTATAGACGTGAACAAGATACGCAAGGCAGACACCGTGATCGTGACCAAGGGCAAGGACCGCGGTGTTACCGGCGAAGTGCGAAGCGTGATCCCGCCCGGCAAGAAGACGAACAAGTATGGCCAGCCCACGCCGGGCAAGGTCATCATCGCCGGCGTTAACATCGTCAAGCGGCACATGAAGTCGACAAGCCCGCAGAAGCCGGGAGGGATCATCGAGCGCGAGGCGCCCATCTCCTGGACGAACGTAGCGCTCGTCTGCACGGCCTGCGGTGAACCCACGCGCATCGGCGTGAGGGAGCTGCCCGCTGGCGGCAAGGCGCGCTTCTGCAAGAGCTGCAACGAGAATATCGATTAGTGAGGCGAAGTTGGTCACCAGAGTAGAACCCCGGATGAAGGCGATCTACAAGAACGACGTGTTGCCTGTGCTTGTGCAAGAGTTCAGCTACAGCAACGTCATGCAGGCGCCGCGTCTGGGCAAGATCAACCTCAACATTGGCCTCGGCGAGGCGGTTAGTGAGCCGAAGTCACTTGACGCTGCCGTCGGCGACATCGCCACGATCTCCGGCCAGCGGCCGGTGATCACGCGCGCCAAGAGGTCCATCTCCAACTTCAAGCTGCGCGAAGATATGCCGATCGGTGTTACGGTGACACTGCGCGGCGATCGCATGTGGGAGTTCTTCGACCGCATGGTCAACGCCGCGCTGCCGCGCATCCGGGACTTCCAGGGCATTTCGCCCAACGCCTTCGATGGCCGTGGAAACTACAGCCTGGGCCTGCGCGAACAGGTGATCTTCGCCGAGATCGAATACGACAAGATCGACAAGATCAGGGGCATGCAGATCACCATCGGGACAACAGCAACCACAGACGAAGAGGCGAAGCGGATGCTCGAACTGCTGGGCATGCCTTTCGCGGAGCGCGGGTAACGGGAGCAAGACGTGACACGAAAAGCCCTCTACGAAAAAACGTTCAATAAGACGCCAAAGTTCAAGGTGCGCCAGAACAGCCGCTGCCGCCTTTGTGGCCGGGCGCGCGCTTACATGCGCCGCTTCGCCCTCTGCCGCATCTGCTTTCGGGAGAATGCGTTGCTGGGCAACCTGCCGGGCGTCAAGAAGTCGAGCTGGTAAGACAATATGGTCACTGATCCCATCGCAGACATGCTGACCCGCATTCGCAACGCGCTCGTAGCGCGGCATGACTTCACGGACATGCCTGCCTCCAAGCTCAAGGAGTCGATCGCCGCCGTGCTGAAGAGGGAAGGCTACATCGCCAGCTACGAAAGGCGGGACGAAGACGGTCACGACCACATCCGCGTCCAGCTGGCGTACACGGCCAAGAAAGAGCCGGTGATCGTCGGCCTGGACCGCGTCAGCAAGCCGGGCCTGCGCGTCTACACGTCGGGCAGCGAAGTGCCGCGCGTTTACGGAGGTCTCGGCATCGCAATCCTGTCCACGCCGGAAGGCGTGATGACCGGCAAGGACGCGCGCAAGCGCGGCGTCGGCGGCGAAGTACTCTGCTATGTGTGGTAATGAACGATGTCTAGAGTAGGCGCCAACCCGATCGCCCTGCCGAAGGGCGTTCAGCTCAAGATCGATGGCCCGCAGGTCTCCGTCAAGGGGCCGAAGGGCGAGCTTTCGTGGACCTTCCAGCCCGACATCACCTTCAAGCAGGAGGACGACCAGATCATCGTCACCCGGCCGTCCGACCAGGTGCGCCACAGGGCGATGCACGGCCTCTCGCGCACGCTCCTCGCCAACATGGTGACGGGCGTAACGGAGGGCTTCTCCAAGACGCTGGAGATGCACGGCGTCGGCTACCGCGCGCAGATGCAGGGCAAAGACCTGGAGGTCAGCGTGGGGTACACGCACCCGGTGAAGGTCACGCCACGGGAAGGCATCGAGTTCGAAGTAGACGGCACATCGAAGATCATCATCAGGGGCGCGGACAAGCAGGCGGTGGGCCAGGCGGCCGCTGAAGTGCGCAAGATCCGCCCGCCCGAGCCCTACAAGGGCAAGGGCATCCGTTACGAAGGTGAATACGTCCGACGCAAGGCCGGTAAGGCCGGCAAGGCGATGGAGTAAGACCGCTATGAAGGGATCAAAGACCGCAAGGGCTGCCCGGAAGCGTCGCCACCTACGCGTGCGACAGAGCGTCACGGGGACGCCGGCGCGTCCGCGCCTGGACGTCTTCCGCAGCCTGAACCACATATACGCTCAGATCATCGACGACACCGCCGACCACACACTCGTCTCTGCCTCCGACGTGGACAAGGAGATCCGTACCACGGTCAAAGAGCAGCAGAAGAAGACGGAAGTGGCGACGGTCGTCGGCGAGGCGCTGGCCAAGCGCGCGAAAGAGAAGGGAATCACAACGGTCGTCTTCGACCGTGGCGGATTCCGCTATCACGGTCGCGTCAAGGCGCTGGCCGAGGCTGTGCGAAAGGGAGGCCTGACCTTCTAGGGCAGGACGAATAAGCTATGTCGAATCCCGGTAAATACATCGCGAAGAAAGACCGCGTGGACCCGAACGGCCTGGAGCTTCAGGAGAAGGTCGTGTTCATC
This sequence comes from Chloroflexota bacterium, assembly GCA_029262695.1. GTDB lineage: Bacteria > Chloroflexota > Dehalococcoidia > SM23-28-2 > RBG-16-64-32 > CF-162. Next base: position 15,713 of record JAJCYV010000005.1, read on the forward strand.
AACCGCGTGGCAAAGGTGATGAAGGGCGGCCGCCGCTTCCACTTCACCGCCATCGTCGTCGTCGGCGACATGGACGGTCACGTCGGCGTCGCCATGGCCAAGGCCAAGGAAGTGCCGGAGGCGATTCGCAAGGCCGCCGCCGTCGCTCGCAAGCACATCATCAGAGTGCCAATGCTAAAGACGAGCCTGCCTCACCCGCTGCTCGTGCGGTTCGGCGCGTCCAAGGTCCTGATCAAGCCCGCTCCGGCCGGCTCCGGCCTCATCGCCGGCGGCGGCGTGCGCGCCGTCCTGGAGATGGCCGGCGTCAAGGACGCGGTCGCCAAGCAGCTCGGTTCCAGCAACCCGACGAACGCCGTCAAGGCGACCATGCTAGCGCTCTCCCTGATGCGCTCCCCCGAGGAAGTGCTCGAGAGGCGAAGGCAGTTTTCCGACGAGGCGACCATTGGCCGCTAAGCTGCACGTCACCTGGCGCAAGAGCGCAATCGGCTACAAGATCGACCAGAAGCGAACGATCGAAGCACTGGGCCTCAAGCGCCTTGGTCACACCGTAGAGCACGAGGACACGAGGCCCATACGTGGTATGCTCCACAAGGTTCGCCACCTCGTCGACGTAAGCGAGGATGGAGAATAAATGCAGGCCCACGAGCTTAAGCCCGCGCGCGGATCGAAGCAGAACCGAACAAGGATTGGCAGAGGCAACTCAGCTGGCACGGGCACCTACTCAGGGCGCGGCCTTGGGGGGCAGAAGTCCCGCTCCGGCCGCAAGCCGCGCCGCCACTTCGAGGGTGGCCAGACGCGCCTCATGCGCCGTCTGCCCCGCCGCCGCGGCTTCGTCAACCACTTCCGCATCGAGTACCAGCCTGTAAACCTGCGTGACCTCGAGCGCTTCGACGACGGCGCCGAAGTGACGAACGAAACCCTCAAGGAAGCCGGTCTCATCGACTCCGCCAAGAAGCCGGTGAAGATCCTCGCAACAGGCCAGATCACCCGCAAGCTGACCGTGCGAGTCGAGCGCCTTTCGCTGGCGGCGATGGAGAAGATCGAAGCGGCGGGCGGTACGGCGCAAGAGACGACCGAGCGCAAGGTGAGGTCCGAACGGCGCGGCGCGGCGAAGAGGAAGCGGCGGAAGGCCAAGCCCGCCGAGGCCGAAAAGGGCGCCGACGAGACCGAAGGCAAGAAGGGCGCAGGCAAGGCCAAGGCTCAGAAGGGCGAAGCGAAGGCCGAGGCCGAAAAGGGCGCCGGCGAGACCGAAGGCAAGAAGGGCGCGGGCAAGGCCAAGGCTCAGAAGGGCGAAGCGAAGGCTGAGGCCGAAAAGGGCGCCGACGAAACCGAAGGCAAGAAGGGCGCAGGCAAGGGCAAGGCTCAGAAGGGCGAAGCCAGGCCCAGGGCCGAAAAGGGCGGCGCCGAAACCGAAGACAGGGCAGACGAAACGGCGACCGCCGACAAGCCAGAAGCAGCCAAGGACTCCGAGGGCGATGGCGAGTAGGGCAGAGTCACGGGCGCAGCAACAGCAACCGCAGTTGCTGCAGTCGGCTATCACGGCGCTGGGGCAGCAGGACATCCGCGAGAAGCTGCTCTTTACGTTCGCCATGCTCATCATCTTCCGGTTCGTATCGAACCTGCCGGTGCCCGGCGTCAACCCACTGGCGCTGGAGGCGCTGTTCGAGAGGAGCACGGTCCTCGGCTTCCTCAACATCTTCAGCGGCGGCGCGCTGGCCAACATGAGCGTCGCGGCGATGGGTGTCTACCCGTACATCACCGCCTCGATCGTCATGCAGCTCATGGTGCCGCTGGTACCGACGCTGCAGGCGCTATCGAAGGAAGGCGACTCTGGCCGCAAGCAGATCAACATCTACACACACTGGATGACCGTGCCGATGGCTTTCGTGCAGGGCTATGGTCAGCTGATCATCGTCCAGAGCCAGGGCGGCATCACCGGCATCGAACTGACGGGCCCCAACGCCTTACCCACGTTCGCGGCCGTCATCACCATGACCGCCGGCACGATGTTCCTGGTCTGGATCGGGGAGTTGATCAGCGAGAAGGGCATAGGCAACGGAATCTCCGTGCTCATCTTCGCCGGCATCATCGCCGGATTACCGCAGTTTATCGGTGGCCGGTTATATACCGGCACCGGGGACGGCGTGACGACCACGATCCTCCTCGGTGCGTTCATGATCCTGCTCGTGGCGTACATCGTCTTCTTCCAGGAGGCGCAGCGGAAGATCCCCGTGCAGTATTCGCGTAGCGTCTTCAGATCGGGCCGCATGTATAGACAGTCGGGGCAGACTCACATACCGCTCAAGCTGAACAGCTCCGGCATGATCCCGCTCATCTTCGCCTTCTCCGTGATCATCTTCCCGGCGTTCATCGGCCAGATATTCGCGGCCTCCGACAACAACACTATGGCGACGTTCGGCGACTTCATCGTGACGGCCTTCAACCCGAGCAACTTTGGCTACTGGATATTCGTCTTCTTCACGGTGATCATCTTCACGTTCTTCTACACGATCGTCGTCTTCCAACAGCAGAACCTGGCGGAGAACCTCCAACGACAGGGCGGCTTTGTGCCCGGCATCCGGCCCGGCCGGCCGACGGACCAGTACATCAACCGCGTGCTAATCCGCATCACGTGGGCCGGCGCCTTCTTCCTCGCTTCGGTGGCGGTGGCGCCGTTCATCTTCTCGACCTTCATCGGTGCTGGGCAGGGGACAGGGGGCAACCGCGCGACGGCGTTCGGCATCACGAGCGCCGGATTGATCATCTCTGTCGGTGTCGTGCTCGATACGCTGCGCCAGATCGAGGCGCAGCTGATGATGCGCCAGTACGAAGGCTTCATCAGGTAGCGTGTTCGTAGTCCTCCTCGGCCTGCCCGGTGCAGGCAAGGGAACGCAGGCTGCTCGTCTCAAGGAGGAGCTGGGGCTTCCCCACGTCACCACGGGTGATCTCTTCCGTGAGAACATCGCCGCTCGGACAGAGCTGGGCAAGAAGGCCATGCCGTACTACGACGCGGGCGATCTCGTGCCGAATGAGCTGACGATCGGCATGCTGCTCGATCGCATCAGCCAGCCCGACTGCGCCAACGGCTGCATGTTCGACGGCTACCCGCGCAACGTGGAGCAGGCCGCAGCGCTGGACCAGGCGCTTACGTCCGCCGGCAAGCAGATAGACCGCGCCCTCTACATCGAGGTGCCTGAGGACGAACTCGTGCGCCGGCTCTCCGGTCGCTGGCTCTGCCCCAACTGCGCCGCCGTCTACCACGAAGTCAGCGCGCCGCCGGCAAAGGCAGGCCTCTGCGACAAGTGTGGTAGCGAGTTGACGCAGCGCTCCGACGACAAGCCCGACGTTGTCCGCAACCGGCTCAAAGTGAACATCGGGAACATGCAGCCGCTGGTGGACCACTACGCGGGCCAGGACAAGCTGACGACCGTGGACGGCAGTCGCGACCCCGAAGCCGTCTCAGCCGATCTGCGAAAGGCGCTGGAGGGCTAAAGGTGGCCATCGTCGTCAAATCGCGGGACGAAATAGCGATCATGAAAGAGGCCGGGCGCATAGTCTCCGGCGTTCGCGACCTGCTTATCGACAGCCTGCACCCCGGCATGGTGGAGCTGGAGCTGGACGAGATCGCCCGCCGCGAGTTCAAGAAAGCGGGTGTGATCCCAACCTTCTTGGGCTACCGCGGCTATCCCGCCACCGTCTGCGTCTCGATCAACGACGAAATCGTCCATGGCATCCCCAGCAAGCGCGAGATTGAGGACGGTGACGTCGTCAGCATCGACATCGGCTGCACGTACGAAGGCTTCGTCGCCGATACGGCCGTCTCAGCGGGCGTGGGCAACGTTGCGCCGGAGGCCCAGAACCTGATCGACGTCACACGCGAAGCCGTCTGGCGCGGCATCCACGCCGCTCGCGGCGGCTCGAGGACCGGCGACATCGGCCACGCGATCCAGACCTACGTCGAAAGCCAGGGCTTGGCGATCGTGCGCGAATACGTGGGCCACGGCGTCGGGCGGCAGATGCACGAGGACCCGGCGGTGCCGAACTTCGGCAAGCCGGGCACCGGAACGCCGCTGCGGCCGGGCATGGTGATCGCGATTGAGCCGATGGTCAACCTGGGCGATTGGCGGACGAAACGGGACGACGACGAATGGACGGTGCGGACGATCGACGGTGCGCTGTCTGCACACTTCGAACACACGCTGGCGATCACGGACGGCGAAGCCGAAGTGCTAACGTTGCCGTAAGAGTACGAGTGTCTGTAGAATCTATATTTTGGGCGACCAACTCAGGGAGGAGAATGCCCCGTAAGGGGTGAATGGCTAAAAAGGAAGCAATTGAGGTCGAGGGGACCGTAAAGGAGAATTTGCCCAACGCCATGTTTCGTGTAGAATTGGCTAACGGGCACAGAGTTCTTGCCCACGCGTCCGGCAAGATCCGGATGCACTATATCCGAATTCTCCCCGGTGACCGAGTCCTGGTTGAGCTGTCTCCCTATGACTTGACCCGGGGCAGAGTCACGTATCGATTCAGGTAGGTTATGAAGGTTCAGGCATCAGTCAAAAAGCGTTGCGAAAGGTGCAAAGTCGTCGTGCGTAAGCGCGTCGTCCGCGTCGTCTGTGCGAACCCTCGCCACAAGCAGAGGCAGGGCTAGGAGAGGCATATGGCGCGCATCTCCGGCGTAGACATCCCCCGCGACAAGAAGGTCGACATCTCGCTGTCGTACATCTACGGCATCGGTCGGCCCAGCGCGGAGAAGATCTGCGACTCCGTTAGCGTTTCTCGCGAGAGCAAGGTCCGTGACCTGACCGACGAAGAAGTCTCCCGCATCCGCGAGTTCATCGACAAGAACTTCACCGTCGAAGGTGAGCTGCGCAAGCAGGTGCGCCAGGACATTCAGCGCCTCATCGAGATCAACAGCTACCGCGGCATCCGGCACCGCCGCGGCTTGCCCGCGCGCGGGCAGCGAACGAAGACGAACGCCCGCACGAAGCGTGGGCCACGCCGCACCGTCGCCGGCAGGCGTCGCGCCGCGGTCAAGAAGTAGACCAAGAAGGACAAACGATGGCAGAACGCAAAAGCAAACCACGACGACGCGAAAAGAAGAACGTGCCCGTGGGCCGTGCTTACATCACCTCGACGTTCAATAACACCGTGATCACGCTGACCGACCCCAACGGCGCCGTGCTCTCGTGGGCTTCCGCCGGCACCGCCGGCTTCAAAGGCTCCCGCAAGAGCACACCGTACGCCGCCGGCCTCGCCGCCGAAGCCGCCGCCCGCCGGGCGATGGACCACGGCCTGCGCCAGGTTGAAGTGCGAGTCAAGGGACCGGGCAGCGGCCGCGAGGCGGCGATCCGTTCGCTGCAGTCCAGCGGCCTGCGCGTAACGCTGATCCGCGACGTGACACCGATGCCGCACAACGGCTGCCGCCCACCCAAGCGACGGCGAGTGTAAGCGCACCGATGGCTCGATACACTGACGCCCGTTGCCGACTGTGCCGCCGCCTTGGGGAGAAGCTCTACCTCAAGGGCGATAAGTGCTACTCCAACTGTGTCTTCGATAAGCGCCCGTTCCCGCCCGGACCGCGCCAGTCGCGCCGCCGCAAGGTGTCCGACCGTGGTCTGCAGTGGCGGGAGAAGCAGAAGGCTCGTGCCATCTACGGCGTGTTGGAGAGCCAGTTCCGCAAGTACTACGAGGACGCCGTACGCCGCCCCGGCGTGACGGGCGAGACGCTGCTGCGGACGCTGGAGCTGCGCCTGGACAACGTCATCTACCGGCTGGGCTTCGCCGATTCGCGGCAGCAGGGCCGCCAGGTGGCATCGCACGGCCTCTTCGCAGTCAACGGCCGCCGGACGACGATCGCCTCGCGCACACTTAAGATCGGCGACGTCGTGAGTTGGAGCCCGCGCGGAGAAAAAAGCGAATACTTCAAGCTTGCAAATGAAAAAATAGCGAGTAAGGAACTTCCCTCCTGGGTGAGCCGCGATGACACTGCCATGACAGGCACGGTCAACGAGCTGCCGGGGATGGAGGAGATCGGCGCCAAGTTTAACGCGGCGACGATCGTCGAATACTACTCGCGGTAGAGGTGGAGATGCTAGAACAGCAATTGTACCGGGGAGCCGGATCCGTAACCACGCAGCAGCCGCCCGATGAGCCGCTGATCGAAGTCGAAGAGTCGGCCGACGATTACGCGCGCATCGTCGCGGCGCCCCTGTTGCCGGGGTTCGGCATCACGCTTGGCAACGCCCTGCGGCGCGTCCTCTTAAGCTCGCTACCGGGTGCTGCGGTCACGTCCGTCCGCATCGAAGGCGTCCAGCACGAGTTCTCGACGATCCCCGACATCAAGGAGGACTCCATAGAGTTCCTCCTCAACGTCAAGGAAATCCGTCTGCGCGCTCTCTCAGACCGCGCCGGCATGCTCGTCCTTGACCACAGCGGACGCGGCGGGCCACTGACCGCCGGCGATATCCAGCTTCCGGAGCACTTCGAGATCGTTAATCCGGACCTGTACCTGGCCACGATCGACGGCAAGAACAGCAAACTCTACGTCGAGTTCAACGTGGAGCAGGGGCGCGGCTACGTGCCGGCTGGACAGGTCGACGGGACGCAGCTCGGCGTCATTCCCGTCGACGCCATCTTCTCGCCGGTGCGCAAAGTCAACTACCGCATCGATCACACCCGCGTCGGTCAGGCGACGAACTACGACAAACTGACGATCGAGCTCTGGACCGACGGCACGATCAGCGGCAGCGAGGCCGTGAGCAAGAGCGCGGACATCCTCATCGAGCAGTTCAACCTCTTCTCGCACATGGGCCGCCCAGCGATGCCGATGGTCGAACGCGGCCTGGGTGCCGGAATCCAGCTCTCGCCCGACAAGTACAACATGGCGATCGAGGACCTTAACCTCTCGATGCGCGCCTACAATTGCCTGCGCCGCAGTGGCCTGATGACCATCGGCCAGGTGTTGGAGAAGAGCGAAGAGGAGCTGCTGGCGCTGCGCAACTTCGGACGTAAGTCCTACGACGAGCTGCGGGAGCGCCTGGACGAACTGGGCCTGCTGCCCGCCGGCGACGGCGGCGAAGAGGAGATTCTCGACGCGCCGCCGCTGGACGCCGAAGAGCGGCCCATCGGCGCCAAGGAGCCTGCCAAGGAGCCCGTAGCGGTGGCAGTGGCCGAACCAGAAGCTGAAGTGGCGCCTGACACCGAACCAGCGCCCGTCGGCCGCCGCACGAAGAAGGCCAAGGCAAAGGCCGAGCCGGCAGCCGAAGGCGGCGACGAAGAGATGCCCGATTGGAAGCGCAAGCTCCTCGAGCTAACCGATGGCGAGGGCGAGGACTAAGTGGCCCACCGCATCACCGGCCGCAAGCTTGGCCGGGCGACCGATCACCGTCTGGCGATGTTCCGAAACCTCGTCACAGACCTCCTCAAGTACGAGAAGCTCATCACGACGGAGGCGAAGGCGAAGGAGATGCGCGGATTCGCCGAGCGCATGATTACGCTTGGCAAGAAGGGCAACCTCGCGGCGCGCCGGCGCGCGCTCGGCTTCGTCTACGACAAGGCCGTCGTCGACAAGATCTTCGACGACCTGGCAGAGCGCTACGCCGAGCGGCCTGGCGGCTACACGCGAGTCGTCAAGCTGGGCCCGCGCGATGGCGACGCCGCGCGCATGGCGCAGATCGAACTGGTGGGGTCGGAGGTCTAGCCTCGCCGGCGAAGGCCCGGACGGACAGGGGCGCCGGATAACTTGAATGGAAATGGGTCTCACCGCATAGCGCTCCTGGTCGAGTATCAGGGGACAGCCTACGGTGGGTCCCAGTACCAGAAGAACGCACCAACGGTGCAGGGCGCGCTGGAGCGGGCCCTGGGAACGTTAACAGGCGAACCTATACGACTGGCGATGGCAGGCCGGACGGACGCTGGCGTCCACGCGCGCGGACAGGTGGCCGCTTTCCCAACGGAGAGCCGGCGCCGGACCGACGTCTTCGTGCGGGGGACGAACTCCCAGCTGCCGGATGACATCGCTGTACGCGCCGCCGCCGAAGTCCCTTCGGAGTTCGATCCGCGGCGGCACGCCCTGAGCCGCTTGTACCGCTACACGCTGCACCTGGGCCCGGAGCGCCCCGTCCTCGACCGAGAGGTCGTCTGGCGCGTCGGGCCGAGCCTTGACTTCGAGGCGATGGAAGCGGCGGCCCGATGCCTCGAAGGCTGCCACGACTTTGCGGCCTTCACACCGCCGTCAGAGGCTAGCCGCAGGCGCACCGAGCGGAGCGTCTTCGGAGTAGCCCTGTTGAGGCGGGGCCGAACAGCCAGCTTTGACATCGAGGCCAGCGGCTTCCTCCGGAACATGGTGAGGCGTATCATGGGCACACTTGTCGAGGTGGGACGCGGTAAACTGCATCCCGACGCGTTCGAGCGTCTTGTGCGCGAGGCGACGCCGGGAGATGCGAGTTACACGGCCCCTGCCCGGGGCCTCTGCCTGATGAAGGTTCGTTACGAAAGCGGGTTGTTTGACGATGAGACGGATGAAGACCTTTAGCCTTTCGGCTAAGGACATAGAAAAGGACTGGGCCGTGGTGGACGCCGCGGGTCAGACCCTGGGCCGCCTTGCAACGCAGGTGGCCGGCTTGCTCATGGGCAAGCACAAGGTCTCCTACTCGCCCCACCTGGACATGGGCGACTACGTCGTCGTCGTCAACGCCTCGCAGATCAAGGTCACCGGCAACAAGCTGGAGGACAAGATCTACTATCGTCACACCGGCTACATGGGCGGCCTCAAGGAGGAGACGCTGGGCACCCTCCTGGAGCGGCGCCCGGAACGAGTCGTCGAACTTGCCGTGCGCGGGATGTTGCCGCGCAACAAGCTGGCGAAGCACCTCCTGCGCCACCTCAAGACTTACGCCGGCGCCGACCATCCGCACGAAGCCCAGGTCAACATTTCGCGCAAGCGTGCCGACCGCCGCCAGCCGGCCGCGGCCGCTACCTCGGAGAAGAAATCATGACGGACGAACCCACAACTGAGATGGCCCCGCCCCCCGGCGAGTACATTTACGGCACCGGCCGCCGCAAGGAAGCGGTCGCCCGCGTGCGGCTGTATCCCGGCACCGGCAACATCCTGATCAACGGCAAGCCGTACCTGGAGCTGTTCAGCCGCTCCGTATACCAGATCAAGATCCGACAGCCGCTGGAGGTTACGGGCACGGCCGGCCAGTTCGACGTCTACGCCAAGATTAACGGCGGCGGCATCACCGGCTGGGCCGACGCTCTGGCGCACGGCATCTCCCGCGCTCTGCTCCTCTCAGACGAGGGTCATCGGCAGGCGCTTCGCCGCGCCGGCCTCCTCACGCGCGACCCGCGCGTCAAGGAGCGCAAGAAGCCCGGCCTCAAGCGTGCGCGCAAGGCCCCGCAGTACACCAAGCGCTAGGCGTATCCGGGAACGAAAACAGAAAGGGACAGGCTTCGGCCTGTCCTTTTCGCTCTGTTTGGCTCAGGGCTGGAAGCGGGGAAGTGCCAGCGCGTATCGGAGCGCTTCTTCGACCTGCCGCATCTTCTCCTGCGACGGAGTATACTTGCTGTCGCGGCGCTGTTACTTTTGCTGGGCCAGCCAGGCCTTCAGCTCGTCGATAACGGCCGTTGGCGTTGGGTCTTCGCCGTAGAGGAACGCCAGGTAGGCGCTGACGTAGTCGCCGAAGAGAACCAGCGACAGCATCTGCGCCAGAGCGCTCACGCCGCGTGCCTCGACCGAGTGCGCCGCGACGCCGGCGCGCCTCAGCAGGTCCTTCGTGAAGCCGTAGCGTAACTGCACGCGCTGGTGCACGAGGTCGGCGGACTCCAGGAAGACCACGGCCGTGCGGCTGGCGATCTCGTGCGGGAACGAGTAACCGATGATCGCGTTGTGGTGGATCTCCGGCAGGTCGTCGAAGGACGCCCACGACTTGCCGGACTCGTTGAGCTGCGCCTTCCAGCGGCGCGCCACCTCGATCAGCGGCCCGGCCCCGTAGACCACCGGCAGTCTGCCCTGCAGGTCGCGTGCCATCCGCTTCGCCGGGTTGCCCGCGGCCGGGACGTCCTCGGCGATCTCTTGCACCAGCGCATCGAGGACAGCGGCCGCTTCGTCAACGTCGGTGGCGACGCCCGGCATCAGCCGCAGCGACTCCGCGATGGAGAGCAGCGGCATCAGGCTCCAGCCGAGGGCGGAGCGTGGCTCGCCCTCGTAGTCGAACGTGAACGACGGTACGCCGTTGGCGCGCGCCGTCGCCAGCAACTGTCCGCCGGTCGTGACAACGATCTTCGGCGCCGCCAGCGCCAGCGCCTGGCCGAACGCCGACAGCACCTCCTCCGTGTCCCCGCTGAAGCTGGAAGCGATCACCAGCGTGCGTTCATCGACGTAGGGGGGCAGGTCGTACGAGCGGACGTTGAACACGGGGACGGCGCACTCGCGTTCGAGGAGCGCGCGCCAGAGGTCACCGGCGATCGCCGAGCCGCCCATGCCCAGCACGGCGATACGGTCGATCTCCTGGTAAGAGCGGGGAAGTTCCAGGCCGCGGGCCGTTTTCCAGGCGTCGCGGCACTGCTCCGGGAGCCCCCGCAGACTGGACAGCATGCCGCCCGGGTCGAGCCTGGCCAGCGCGGCAGGGTCGTCGAGCGCGTCAGACGGGCTCACGCGCTCGTGAGCCCGCGTACAGCGTCCAGTACAGGCCGCACGAGCGTTTCGTCGCGCACCTCGGTATATATGCGCATCAGCGGCTCTGTGCCGGAGAGGCGAATCAGCGCCCAGGCGCCGTCCGGCAGCACGAAGCGCAGACCGTCGGCCCGGTCGTAGCCCTTGACGGGCAGGCCGGCGATCTCCTTCGGCTCGATCGTCGGCAGCAGCTCCGCGATGCGGTCACGTTCGGCCGGCGTCATCGTAATATCGTCCCGGTCGTAGTAGTGCGCGCCGACCTTCCTGAACAGCTCGTCGATGATCGCCGCCAGGTCCTTGCCCTTGCGCGTCATCAGGTCAAGGATGTAGAGGCCGGAGAGCACGCCGTCGCGTTCCGGCAGGTGGCCGCGGAAGGCGAAGCCGCCGGACTCCTCGCCGGCGATCAAGGCGTCTGTTTCGCGCATCTTGGGGCCGAGGAACTTGAAGCCGACTGACGTCTCGTGCACCGGCACGTCGTACAGCTCCCCCAGCCTCTTCACCATGCTGGTCGTCGTGATCGATTTGACCAGCGGCCCGCGCTCGCCGCGGACCTCCAACAGGTAGTACGCCAGGAGTGCGTACGTCTGGAGTTGGTTCACGAAGTTGCCGCCCGCGTCCAGGACGCCGATGCGGTCGGCGTCGCCGTCCGTGCAGAGCGCGACATCCGCGCGGTAGTCTTTGACGGCCGCGGACGTGATCTCCAGGTTGCGCGGTATCGGCTCCGGGTTGTGCATGCCCGGGAACGCCGGGTTGTACTCGCCGCGGATCTCGCGCACCTGCGTCTTGCCGCCGCCGGCGAGTTCCGGCAGGTAGCCGGCGCCCGCACCGTGCATCGGGTCGACGACGACGCTCAGGCCGGCGTCCCGGATCGCCTCCAGGTCCAGAAGGCGGCCCAGGTGCCCGACGTAGGCAGGTTTCGGATCGAACCGCTCGACGAGCCCGCGCTTGATGGCCTCATCGAGTGGCAGGCGCGGCACGTCCTTGCCGTAGCACTCGTTGATGTGCGCTTCGATCTGCGACAGCACTTCGGGCGGTGCGGCGCCCGCGTACTCGGTGCGCACCTTGAAGCCGGAGTACTCCGCCGGATTGTGGCTCGATGTGATGACGACAGATCCGGCGGCCTCGTCACGGACGATCTCGTAGCCGATGACGGGCGTTGGCGCCGGGGCAGACGCCAGCCGGACCTTGATCTCGTTGGCCGCGAAGACCTCGGCGACGGCCGTCGCGAACGCCTCCGACTGAAAGCGTGTGTCGTAGCCAACGAGCATGCCGCGATCGGCCAGGCCGCTGCCTTTGACGTAGTCGGCCGTGCCCTGCGCGCAGTAGCGCACGTTGGCGAAGGTGAACTCGTCGGCGATGATCGCCCGCCAACCGTCCGTGCCGAACTTAATGGGTGAGTCTTTCAAGCCGCCAACATCTGACAACACGCGCCGCTTACGTTCCAGAGTGCCGGACTGAATCTCGTTGACAATGCGTCGTTGCCTCAGCCAAGTCCGGCCGCCAGCTCTTTTTCCGCCTCTGAAACGTCCTTGATGCTGTCGACAGGCCGCCAGTAGGCCTCGCTCTTAGAGCCGAAGAGCTTGCCCTCGCCGGCCAGGGCCGGGAAAGTCTCGGTTTCGTGGTCGCCCTTGTCCGGAAGCAGCGCGAAGAACGAGCGCGAGAGCACGTAGATTCCGGCGTTGATCCAGTAGGGCAGCACCGGCTTCTCGCGGAACGACGTGATGCGGCCGTCTTCGGCGACGTCGACGACGCCGTATGGGCTCTTCAGCGGCGTCAGCATGACGGAGGCGCTCGCACGCCGGGCGTTGTGAGAAGCGATCATATCGCCGATCGCCTGGCCGGTCAGGATATCGCCGTTGCAGGCGATGATCGTCTCCTCGCCCTCAGGCACAAGCGCGAACCCCAGCTTGAGCGCGCCGCCGCGGCCCAGCGGCTCCGTCTCGACGGAGTACTGCACGCGGACGCCGAAAGATGAGCCGTCGCCGACGTGCGCCTGCAGGACGTCCGCCTTGTAGCCGCAGAGGAAGACGGCGTCCGTGACGCCGTTCTCCCGCAGCCACTCCAGCTGGCGCTCGGCGATCGGCCGGCCGGCGACCGGCACCATGTTCTTCGGCCGGTCGTTGGTCAGGGGCCGCAACCGCTCACCTTCGCCGCCGGCGATGATCAGCGCGTACACCTAGGCCCGCTGCGCTTCCCCGGCCTTCGCCTCGGCGCCGAGCTTCGCCGCCGCCGCGCGCAGTTCGTCGGCCTTGTTCGTCTCCTCCCACGGGGCGTCGATGTCCACGCGGCCGAAATGCCCGTATGAGGCGGTCGGCCGGTAGATGGCGCGGCGCAGCTTGAGGTCGCGGATGATCCCCTTCGGGCTGAGGTCGAAGTGGTCGCGGACTAACTGCTGGATCGCCCCATGGTTGATCTTGTGTGTGCCGAAAGTCTCGACCGAGACACCGATCGGCTGCGGGTGCCCGATGGCGTACGAGAGCTCGACTTCGCAGCGCTCCGCCAGCTCGGCGGCGACGAGGTTCTTGGCCACCCAGCGCGCGGCGTATGAGGCCGAGCGGTCTACCTTCGACGGGTCCTTTCCGGAGTACGATCCGCCGCCGTGCCGGCCGACGGCGCCGTAGGTGTCGACGATATTCTTGCGCCCGGACAGTCCGCTGTCCGCCGCCGGGCCGCCCAGGATGAACGATCCGCTGCGGTTGACGTGGACTTCGGTCTTGTCGTCGACCCAGCGGCCCAGTACCGGCTTGATGACGTGCTCGTTGATGTCGTCCCAGAGCTGCTTCTCCGAGACGCCGGTGTCGTGCTGAGCCGCGATGACGACGGCGTGTGCGCGCTTCGGCTTGCCAAACTCGTACTCGATCGTTACCTGTGACTTGCCGTCCGGCCGCAGGTAGGTGAGCGTCTTCTCCTTGCGCACCTGGGCCAATCGCAGGCAGAGCCGGTGCGCGAGGTTGATCGGCAGGGGCATCAGCTCCGGCGTCTCGTTGCAGGCGAACCCCAGCATGATCCCCTGGTCGCCGGCGCCTTCGTCCTCGCCGACTGCGTTCGAGATCTCCTTCGACTGCTCTTTCACGGAGACGATGACCCCGCAGCTAATTGCATCGAAGGCGTACTCCGGCTTCGTGTAGCCGATATCTGCGATCACCTCGCGGGCGATCTTGGTGTAGTCCACGTGGTGACTCGTCGAGATCTCGCCGGTGATCATCACGAGGCCGGTCGTCGAGACGACTTCGCAGGCGACGTGGCCGTCGGGGTCGTGCGCGATGATCTCGTCGAGGATCGCGTCTGCGATCTGGTCGCAGACCTTGTCCGGGTGGCCCTCCGTCACGCTCTCGGACGTGACGAGAAGGCTGGGGCTGCTCATAAACGTCATGGTCATTGGGGTTCGTTCCTCCTTGTCGATTTCGGGTGCCATTCAGTCGTTGTATAGGCAAACGATACGCGCGATGATTGAACTGGTATCAAGCGCGGCTGCCACTCGGCGGTTGGGAGCAGGCGAAAGCCTGTTGCCTTTTCTTTTCCGCAATCAAGTGCCTTCTTCCCAGCTGGTCAGGTAGCGCTGCTGCGCTTCCGTGAGCACGTCGATCTCGATGCCCATCGACTTCAGCTTGAGGCGAGCGACCTCGTTGTCGATCTCCGCCGGGACGGTGTGCACTTCAATCGCCAGCTTGTCCTGCGAGCGCGTGATCAGCTCGGCGGCGAGTGCCTGGTTGGCGAAGCTCATGTCCATCACGCTGGCCGGGTGGCCCTCCGCCGCGGCGAGGTTGATCAGGCGCCCTTCCGCCAGCAGGAAGACCTTGCGGCCGTCCATCAGGTGGTACTCTTCAACGCTCTCACGTACGCGTCGCTGCGATTCGCTCATCTCCTTCAGCGCCGCGATGTTGATCTCGACGTTGAAGTGGCCGCTGTTGGCGACGACCGCGCCGTCCTTCATCGCCTCGAAATGCTGGCGGTCGAGGATGTCTCGGTCGCCGGTGAGGGTGATGAAGATATCGCCCACGCGCGCCGCCTCTTCCATCGTCATCACCTCGTGCCCGTCCATCGTCGCTTCCAGTGCGCGGATCGGGTCGACTTCGGTCACGATCGTCTTGGCGCCGAGGCCGCGTGCGCGCAGGGCCACGCCTTTCCCGCACCAGCCGTAGCCGGCGATCACCACGTGCTTGCCCGCCCAGAGGATGTTCGTCGCGCGGGTGATGCCATCGATCGTGCTCTGGCCGGTGCCGTAGCGGTTGTCGAAGAGGTGCTTCGTCTGCGCCTCGTTGACGGCGACGATCGGGTAGCCCAGCGCGCCGTCCTTCGCCATCGCCCGCAGGCGGATGACGCCCGTTGTCGTCTCCTCCGTGCCGCCGATGATGCCGTCCAGGAGATCGCGGCGTTCCTTGTGCAGCGTCGCGACGAGGTCGGCGCCGTCGTCCATCGTGATGTTCGGCTTGGCGTCGAGGACGGAGTGCAAGTGCTTGTAGTAGAGAGGGTCGTCCTCGCCGCGGACGGCGAACGTCGGGATGTTGTAGCGCGCGACAAGCGCCGCCGCCACGTCGTCCTGCGTCGACAGTGGGTTGCTGGCCGCGAGGTAGACTTCTGCGCCACCGGCCTGCAGTGTGATCATCAGGTTCGCGGTCTCCGTCGTCACGTGCAGGCAGGCCGCCAGCCGCACGCCGCGCAGCGGCTTCTCACGCTCGAAGTGGTCCTGGATCAGCTTGATCACAGGCATCTCCCGCGCCGCCCACTCAATGCGGCTGACGCCGTCATCAGCGAGGGCGAGGTCCTTCACGTCGTGGTTGATCGTAGGGTTGACCATTAACTCTCCTTCTTACCTGGCCGCTGCGTCTTCCTGCAGCGACTCCTCTATCATCTCTCGTACTCTTAGCACTGCCTCCCAGTCGGGCGTGAAGTCGTCCCTCCGCGACGACATTCGGAGAAACGGCTCGATCCGCTGGAAGATCGTCAGTACTCTCCGCAGCTCAGCCACCGGCTCCGGATGGTCGTCCACACGCAGGTCGCAGTAGGGATACTCCTCGGTCTGAACAACGTGGATGCCTGCCGATTGACGCCCCCGCCGGTCGCCGCCCGCGTCCTGCCCGGCCACGAGGGCGCGGACCAGTCGCTCCGGCAGCTCCTCCTCGATACTCCTCTCGAAGGCGGTGGCCATCGCCTTGACGACGTCTTCGCCGGTGAGCATGTTGCCGAGGCAGACGTAGCCTCCGCCGAGGACGTGGCCGGCCCAATCGATGCAGCGCTCGCCGGTGTACGCCGCCACTCGGCCATCCTTGTCCACGATCCCGAGCTGTCGCAGGTCTCGCCCGGCGTCGCTCTCGATCACGCGCTCCAGGGCCCGCTCGGCCGGCAGGCCCTGCTCCAGCAAGGCGAGGCCGTCGATCCCCAGGTAGGGGTTCGAGAACGACTGGCTGGCGATGGCTCCCGTGCTGGCGCGGCAGTAGGGCACACCGCCGCCGGCCGCCAGCGCCTTGCTCGACGTAGCGACGCCGAGAGCACCGGTGCGCGGGCAGCGTGCGACTATTGAAAACGTCACGCCGGGGCCTCCTCGCCCGGCTGGGCGAATTCCGGGGGTTTGGGATAGTACTCCATCATGTGCTGAACTCGTTTCGCCGTGTCGCCGGAAGTCAATTCGGCGACCAGGTACAGCGCCATGTCGATGCCGGCGGAGACGCCCGCCGCTGTGATCACGTTGCCGTCCCGTACCCAGCGCTCATCGCCGGCAACCGTGACGTTGCCTTCCTGCTTCAGCAGCTCGACCGCGCCCCAGTGCGTCGTCGCGCGCTTGCCCTCCAGGAAGCCGGCGCGGTGCAGTAGGAAGGCGCCCGTGCAGACGGACGTCACCCACTCGGCGCTCGCGCCTTGCTTGCGAATGAAGCCGATGGTCGCCTCATTTTCCACTTCTGTGCGCGTGCCGAGCCCGCCGGGCACGAGCAGCACGTCAAGCTGTGGGCAGTTGCTGAACGAGTGGTCCGCCACGATCGTCGTGCCGAGGTAGGATCGCACAGATCCGCCGTCCTGCGAGACTGTGACGACCTTCCACTCGCCGTTGGAGCCCATGGCGAACATGCCGAAGACTTCCTTGGGGCCGATGGCGTCCAGGTCTTCGAAGTCGGGGAAGAGGACGATGCCGATAGTCTTCGTCACCTCGTGACAACCTCCTTGCCCTCGTGGCGGCCGCGCCAGCCGGCGAGTGCGCGCCGGACGAAGCTGACCGCTCCGATGGGCGCCTTGCGCACGAGGGGCGTTTCGTGCAGCTTACACTGTGTTTCGTAACCGAGGCCGCTGTAGACGGCGATGGCCTGTTCGTTCTCTTCCTCGACGGTGAGGGCGACGAGATCACAGTCCTCCAGGAGGCGCCGGGTGACGGCGCTCGTAGTCGCTTTCGCCAGGCCCTGGCCGCGGCGCCGCGGATGCGTGAAAACGTTGCCGACGATGGCGATCCGCTCAGCGCCGGAGACGACGTGTGTGCCGGCGATCGAGATCAGCTCTCGGCCTTCGTAGATGCCGCAGTAGACGGCGGCGTCGAGGTGCTCGGCCCGGTAGGCGGTTGGCCCGCCCTCCATCGAGTACAGGCGGTTCACGGCCGCGATGTCGGACGTCGCCAGCCGTTGGGCGGTCGCCTCCACCGGTTGGAACGTGCCGCTGTGCACCGTCATGCGCAGCATCACCTGGGGGCGTGTCATCAGGAAGTACTTGCGAACGATCGCTCTGTGCTCAAGCGTCAGACTGCCGAAGGCGAAGCGCGGGCCGGGGTGCACCGAGAGCACGGCGTCCAGCGCCGTCGCGTCGCCGAGCGCGAAGAGCGCGCTGCCGAGGGGGCTCTTCGAGTGCACGAGCAGCGCCTGGCCGTTTGGCCCGGTCGACAGGTACCACTTGTTGCGCGGGAACATCCGCGGGTCAAGCTGCGCCAGCGCGTAGGCCGTGTAGGGGTGGTGCGGCTCCAGGAGGCGCCGGATCGCCGCCGCGTCCGACAGCTTCGTGATGCGGTAATCGGATCGCGTTGTTGCCGTCGGGCGTTCGCGAGACACGGCGGTCATCCGTTCACCGCCTGTTCGGCATAGCGGCCGATGATCGGCCCCAGGCGTCGCTTCGTCGCCTCCGGCACAAGGTCGAGCGAGGTTACGAGCGCGTCCTTGAGCGCGTCCTTGCAGGCGCACTGGCGTGCCGTCGGCAGTCGTTGCAGGGCCGTGCGCACCGCCTGCCGTGAGACCTCGACGTTACGCAGCAGGTTGGCCACGATCATCTCAGCGGTCACGTCTTCGTGGCCGTCGTGCCAGCAGTCGTAGTCGGTCGAGCAGGCGAGCACGGCGAAGCAGATCTCGGCCTCGCGGGCCAGCTTGGCCTCGGGCAGCGCCGTCATGCCGATGATGTCGGCGCCCCACGTGCGGTAGAGGTCTGACTCGGCGCGCGTCGAGAACGCCGGGCCCTCCATCACGACGTAGGTGCCTCCGTTGTGCACGGTCGCCTCCGTCTCCTGCGTGGCGTCACCGACGAGGCCGCGCAGGTGCGAGCAGAACGGATCGCCGAACGCGACGTGCGCGACGAGGCCTTCGCCGAAGAACGTCGAAGCTCGTCCCCTGGTGCGGTCGATCAGCTGGTCCGGCACGACCATGTGCAGCGGCTCGATGTCCTCGCGCAGGCTGCCGACGGCGCTGACGCTGACGATGAACTCGACGCCGAGCTGCTTGAGCGCCCAGACGTTGGCGCGCGCCGGGATCTCTGCGGGCAGCAAGCGGTGTCCCACGCCGTGGCGCGGCAGGAACGCGACCCTCTGGCCGTCCAGCGCGCCGGTCGTGATGGCGTCGCTCGTCGGCCCGAAGGGTGTGTCGACGTTCAGCGTCTCGATGTCCGAGAGGCCTTCCATCTCGTAAAAGCCGCTGCCGCCGATCACCGCGGCGCGGATCGCCTCAGCCACGGGCGGCCACTCCGGCTACGCAGGCGCGGCGCAGGCTCTCCTCGTACGGAGGGCGCGCCACGCCGTTCTCGGTGACGATCGCGCTCACGTACGCGTTCGGCGTCACGTCGAAGGCGGGGTTGGCGGCGTCGATGCCGCTCGGCGCGATGTTGACGCCGCGCACGGCCGTCACCTCATCGGCGGAGCGCTCTTCGATCGGTATCTCATCTCCGGAGGGGAGCGACAGGTCGATCGTGCTCGTCGGAGCGGCGACGTAGAAGGGGACGCCGTTCTCCTTCGAGAGCACGGCGAGCCCGTAGGTGCCGATCTTGTTGGCGACGTCGCCGTTGGCGGCGATCCGGTCGGCGCCGACGACTACCGCCCCGGCGAGGCCGCGCTTCAGGGCGGACCCGGCCGCGCTGTCGGCGATTAGCGTGAAGGGGATCGTTTCCTGTTTCAGCTCCCAGGCGGTGAGGCGCGCGCCCTGCAAGAGCGGCCGCGTCTCCGTAGCGATTACGTGGCGCAGCCGGCCGTCGGTCCAGGCGGCGCGCAGGACACCGAGCGCGGTCCCGTAGCCGCCCGTCGCCAGGGCGCCGGCGTTGCAGTGCGTCATCACAGAGGCGTCGGCAGGGAGCAGCTCCGCCCCGTAGGCGCCGATACGCTGGTTGGCGGCGACGTCCTCCTCATGTATCTCCCGCGCCGTGCGCACCAGCGTCTCCCGCGCGCCCGTTGCGTCCGATGCGGACTCAAGCGCGCGCAGGCAGCGGTCGAGCGCCCACGCGAGGTTGACGGCGGTCGGCCGCGTCGCGCGCAGCACGTCCGCCGCTTCGGTCACGTCCCGCCGCAGCGATTCGGCGTCCGTTGCCGCGCTCTCGAGGGCCGCGAGCGCGAGGCCGTAGGCAGCAGAGACGCCGATCAGCGGCGCGCCGCGAACCTGCAGGCGGCGGATCGCCTCGGCGACGGTCCGGTAGTCGGCCGTCTCGACCCAGGTCTCTTCCTGCGGCAGGAGCGTCTGGTCGAGAAAGCGCACGTTGCCTTCGGTGAGCCACTGGATCGGCAGGAACAGGTCTTGCAGCGCGTCACTCCTCGCTCGTGGGCATAAAAAAACTTCTCGCGGCGGAGAAGTCTCATACTCCACTCTCATCTCATTCGCCCGGGGGCGAATCGGAGTTGGCACCGTATCCGAGGACCGGTTGCCGGGCTTCCAAGGGCCGTTCCCTCCACCGCTCTCGATGAGAGTGTTTCTATTCGGTTTTACGTAGCTGATGGTATCGGCCGCGCAGAGGAGGTGTCAAGGAAAACACGGCGCGTTCGCTACTCGTAGTTAACGAGCGCGAAGACGTCGTAGTCTTCGAGCCGTGAGCGGCCGCTGAGGAAGTCCAGCTCCACCAGGAAGGCGAGGCTGTGCACGCGCCCACCCAGCAGCTCGACGAGCTTGGCCGCCGCCACCGCCGTGCCTCCCGTAGCCAGCAGGTCATCGACGATCACGACCGTGTCGCCTTTAGTCAAAGCGTCCTCGTGGATGTCGAGCGAGCCGGTGCCGTACTCCAGCTGGTACTCGACGCTCATGCGGCGGGCCGGCAGCTTGCCGGGCTTGCGTACCGGTATCAAGGGCAGGCCCAGGTTGTACGCCAGCGGCGCGCCGAAGAGGAAGCCGCGCGACTCGATCGAGACGACCGCCGTTAGCTCGGCGTGGCGGTATTTCTCCGTGAACGTGTCCACGACGTGCCGCATCGCCTCGGGGTCCTTGAGGAGCGGCGTGATATCGCGAAAGAGGATGCCGGGCTGCGGGAAGTCCGGCACGTCGCGGATCAGCTTCTTGAGGTCCATCCGGAGCGTAAGATTACCGCCTGTGCGCGTCCCAGTCCACGTCTTGCGTTAGAATCTCGTCAGAGGAGGCTTCGTAAGCGTGCAACGGGTCAACGGTAACGCCGGCGCAATCAAGCAGCAGGCCTCAGACGAGATCGATCGGCGTAAGCAGGAGCTGATCGATCTTTCGCTGCGCATCCACGCCACGCCCGAGGTCGCGTTCCAGGAGCACAAGTCCTCCGCCATGCTCGCGGACTTCCTGGAGGCGCAGGGCTTCAGCATGGAGCGCGGCATCTGCGAGATCGAGACGGCGTTCCGCGCCACGTATGGTAGCGGCGAACCGCGAGTGGCGTTCGTGGCCGAGTACGATGCGCTGCCGGGCGTCGGTCACGGCTGCGGGCATAACATCATCGGCACCGCTGCTGCTGCTGCCGGCATTGCCCTAAAGAGCCTGCTGCAGGAGAGGGACGGCGGCACCGTGCTCGTGATCGGCGCGCCTGCCGAGGAAGCGGCCGGTGGCAAGGTGTACATGGTCGCCCGCGGCGCTTTCGAGGCCCTCGACTGCGCGATGATGGTGCACCCGGGTAACCGCAACACGTCCGTGGCCTACGCCCTCGCCTGCCTGGAGCTGGACATCGAGTTCCGGGGCAAGGAAGCGCACGCGGCCGCCCGTCCGGAGGCCGGCCTCAACGCCCTCGACGCGATGGTCGCGGCGTTCTCGAACCTTGGCCTCATGCGCCAGCAGATACGCGATTCCGCACGCGTCCACGGCATTATCACTGAGGGCGGGCAGGCGGTGAACGTGATCCCTCCCCTCACCAGGGCGAAGCTCCTCATCCGCAGCGAGGAAGACGAGTACATGGATGAGGTGCTGAAGCCGAAAGTGCTCGCCTGCTTTGAGGGCGCCGCCAGGGCCACCGGCTGCGAGCTGATCCACAAGTGGGGTGAGGAGTCCCGCTACAAGACGATGCGCACGAACATGGCGCTCGCCGAGGCCTATCGCGACAACGTCGAGGGGCTCGGGCGGGCGACGGTAATGCCGGAGTCGAAGCGCTCCATGGGCTCGACCGACATGGGCAACGTCAGCCAGATCGTGCCCGGCATCCACCCGGCGATCTCGATCGCGCCGTTTGACGTACCGATCCACACGGAAGAGTTCCGCGAGTTCGCGAAGAGCGAGTCGGGCCACGCCGGTCTGCTGGATGGCGCCAAAGCGCTGGCAATGACGGGCATCGATGTGCTCCTCAGCCCGGAGCTGCGCAAACGCATGAAGGACGAGTTCGCTCAGGCGGGCGGACGTTCGTCCGAGGGCGCGGGATAGGCCGCCCGGCGACGCCAGGATGACCATCTCTGACCCCGTAGTCGCCCTCGATGCCATGGGCGGCGACAACGCCCCCGGCGAGATCGTGCACGGCGCGGTGCTTGCAGCGCGCGACCTTGGCGTGCGCGTCGCGCTCGTCGGGCCGGAGGAGGTGCTCCAGGCGGAACTCGCGAAGCACGGCGCGCGCCCCGAGCGCATCACTGTGGTTCACGCGCCGCAAGTGATCGACATGAAGGAGCCACCGGCGCAGGCGGCCCGGCAGAAGAAGGAGTCGTCGATCGTCGTCGGCCTCAAGCTGATCAAGAGCGGCAAGGCGGACGCCTTCGTCTCCGCCGGCAACACCGGCGCGATTATGGCGGGCGGGATCATGTACATCGGCCGCGTCCGCGGCATAGAGCGGCCGTCGATCGCGGCGCTGATGCCGCTTTCCGGCAAACTCACTCTGCTGCTGGACGTCGGTGCCAACGCCGACGCGCGGCCCTCGTACATGCTGCAGTGGGCGCAGATGGCGGCGGCATATATGGAACGCGTCTGGAAACGCGAGAACCCCACCGTGGCGCTGCTGAACATTGGCGAAGAGGAAGGGAAAGGCAACACGCTCACGCAGGAGACGTACGACCTGCTGAAGGCCAGCTCGCTCAACTTCATCGGCAACGTAGAGGGCCGCGAACTGCCGTTCGGCACGGTCGACGTCATCGTGACGGACGGATTCACGGGCAACGTCGTCGTCAAGACGATGGAGGGCATGGCGGACTACGTGATGGGAGAGATCCGGAGCGCGATCAAGAGCCGTCCCTGGTACATGGCGGCCGGCGTGCTGCTCCTGCCCGCGTTCGGGAAAGTGCGAAAGAAGACAGACTATCGTGAGTACGGCGCCGGCCCGTTGCTGGGCACGAACGGCCTCGTCTTCATCGGCCACGGACGCAGCGACGCCAAGGCGATATCCAGCGCGCTGAGGGTTGCGGCGGAGTCCGCGCGGTCGGGCATGCTGGAAGCGATCCGCCAGACGGTCCTGGCGAAGGCCGGGGCCGCTCTAGCGGCGGACGAGCCAGTCGGCGAGTAGTTCCGCGAACTCGTTTACGCGGCCGCTCAGGCGCAGGTGCTCGGGCGCCAGCTGGGACTGGATCAGCGCGCCCTCATAGGTGGCCATGAGGGCCGAGGCCTGCAGAGAGATGTCCACGTCGTCGCGCACGATCTCCAACTCGCGGCCCAGCTTGAGCGCATCGACGACGAACGTGTGCCAGCCGGCGTAGAACTCGGCCAGGCGCGCGCGGACCATGTCGTTGCGCATCGCGTGGGCCAGGAACTCATAGTAGACCGCGGTGCCGAACGGCTCACTGGTGGGGGGATCGAAGAACGCCTCAAGGAGGCGGCGCTGGTTTTCGGCCATGCTGGTGCCCGGTTCGATGGCGTGCCGGAGGGTCTCCTTACGCGCCTCGATGCGTTCGCTCAGCATGTCCCAGAAGAGGTCTTCCTTGCTCTCGAAATGGACGTAAAAGGCGCCCTTGGAAAAGCCGGCCTCGCGCACGATCTCGTCGATGGTTGCGCGTTCGAAGCCGTTGCTGGCGAATACCTGAAGGGCGGCGTCGAGGAGCCGCTGGCGGGTCTGTTCACGGCTGCGGCGGCGCTTGGGAGGCGTCTGGGCGTCAGTCATGAATTGTGCCGAATTATACACGCCGCAACAGGGGGAGTGCGAGCTTAGAAACTGACCGGTCGGTCTAACGGGCAACGCTGGCGCAGTAGCCTGACGTTAGGCGTCGTGCTGCGTTGGCGCGCCCATGCGCATCCACATCTTGAGCGCCTGCTGCATGTTGCGGGCTGCCTGTTCTGGCGCTTCATCGGCGCAGAGGCAGCGCTCCACGTGGTGCTCCAGCAGGCGAACGCCCACCTGGTCCAGGCTGCTGCGCGCGGCCATCAGCTGCGTCACGATGTCCTCGCACACGCGGTCCTCTTCAAGCATGCGGTGGATACCGCGGATCTGCCCCTCAATGCGGCGCAGACGAGCCAGCAGGCTCTGCACTTCCTGGCCGAGATCGCCGCCGGTTTCTTGCTTTGTATCAGCGTCCATTGACATACCCCTCGGGGGTATGCTACCATGAGGTCACTAACCGAGTCAAACCGCAGTCAAGAACCCCCAGGAGGATCGCATGAGTAAGCCCCAGAATGTATCGGACAACGAGTGGGATGTTGAGGTGCTGTCGAGCGATACGCCGGTGCTCGTAGACTTCTGGGCGCCCTGGTGCGGCCCCTGCCGCATGGTAGCTCCCGTCGTCGATGAGCTGTCCGAGGAGTACGACGGCAAGGTGAAGTTCGTCAAGCTCAATACCGACGACAACATCGAGACGGCGTCCAGGTACGGGATTCGCAGCATCCCGACGATCATGGTGTTCAAGGCCGGCGAGGCCGTTGACCAGGTGGTCGGCTTCCGCCCCAAGAGCGAACTCAAGAAGTCGTTGGACAAGGTGCTCGCCTAAATGAACGACGACCGACAATATGACGTCGTGATCATCGGCGGCGGCCCGGCCGGACTCGCCGCCGGCGTGTATGCGGCGCGCGGCCGTCGCAAGACCGTCCTTCTCGAGAAGGGCGTAATCGGTGGCCAGATCGCCCTCACGGAGCTGGTCGAGAACTACCCCGGCATCAAGAGCATCAACGGCTTCGACCTTGCTCAGGAGATGATGCAGCAGGCCGAGAGCTACGGCATGGAGACGGCCTACGTCGAGGTCAGCGGCATCGAACAGACCGGCGACCTCTGGACCGTCCGCACGAGCGACGGCGACTACACGGCGAAGGCGGTCATCATGACCGCCGGCGCCGACTACAACAAGCTGGGCATCCCCGGCGAGGAGGAACTGATCGGCAAGGGCGTCTCCTACTGCGCCACCTGCGACGCCGCCTTCTTCAAGGAGATGGAGACGATCGTCGTCGGCGGCGGCGACGCGGCGCTCGAGGAAGCGATCTTCACGACGCGCTACGCCAACAAGGTCACGCTGGTCCACCGCCGCGACGAGCTGCGCGGCAGCGCGATCCTCCAGGAGCGCGCCTTCGCCAACGACAAGATCGACTTCAAGTGGGACACCGTCGTCACGGACGTCCTCGGAGACGAGCACGTGACGGGCGTGAAGCTGAAGGACGTCAAGACCGGCGAGGAGAGCGAGATGGCCACATCCGCCGTCTTCATCTTCATCGGCCAGCACCCGAATACCGACTTCATGGGCGACCTCGTGCCGATGGACAAGGGCCAGCACATCGTCGTCGACGAGTGGATGCGCACGCCGCAACCCGGCTTCTTCGCCGCCGGCGACGTGCGCCAGAACAGCGCCCGCCAGGTGGCCTCCAGCGTCGGCGACGGCGTCACTGCGGCCATCGCCGCCGAGCACTACATCGGCGAGAAGTTCCCGGACGCGGAGCTGCACTCCGCCGAGGATGACGCCCACCTCGGAGGGCCCAGGGCGCAGGCGATGCGCGAAAAGGCAGACGAAGCCCTTCCTCGGGCCTGACGCAACACCGCTTCTCATGCGAGCGCCGTCCTTCGGGGCGGCGTTCTTGCGTGCGCTATACACTGGATAGCGATGCTCTTTACCGAAGACGTAGCACGATCGTTCGGCGGCCTGGACGTGCTCCAGGGCGTCTCCTTCACCGTGGGCAAGGGCGAGCGCGCCGGCCTCGTCGGGCCCAACGGCGCCGGCAAGACGACGCTCCTGCGCATCATCGCCGGCGAGGACGAGCCGGACGAAGGCCGCGCCGGCGTCTCCGGCAAGTCCCTGGAGGGCCGCCCGGGCGAGCTGGGCTACCTCAAGCAGGAGGCCGCCGTCGAGAGCGACAACAGCCTCTTCGCCGAGATGTGGACCTCCTTCCCCGACGCCCGCCGCATCGAGCTGCGCCTGGCGGAGATCGCCGAGACGCTCGTGAGGGGCGACGGCGACATCGACGCGCTGATCGAGGAGCAGGCCGCGCTCTTCGAGGAGTTCGACCGCCTCGACGGTTATCGCATCGAGTCTCGCATCGCGCGCGTGCTGGACGGCCTAGGTTTCTCGGTGCCGGACCGGAAGAAGCACTGCGGCGCGTTCAGCGGCGGCTGGCAGATGCGCATCGCGCTCGCCAAAGTGCTGGTGCGCCGCCCCGACAACATCCTCCTCGACGAGCCGACCAACCACCTCGACAAGGCAGCGCGCGACTGGCTGGCGGAAGACCTCGCCGACTACAACGGCGCGCTGCTCATCGTCACCCACGACGGCGAATTCCTCGATGGTGTCGCCAACCGCATCCTGGAGCTGCGCGAGGGCGCGGTCGAGCTGTACCACGGCAACTACAGCGAGTACCAGCGCGTGAAAGCCGACAAGCTCCAGCAGCTGGACAAGGCGGCTGCGCGCCAGGAGCGCCAGCTAAAGAAGCAGGAGCGCTTCATCGAGCGCTTTCGCGCCAAGAACACGAAGGCGACCGTGGTCAAGAGCCGCGAGAAGGCCCTCGAGAAGATCGAGCGCATCCAGCGGCCGAAGAAGGACTCCGAAGTGCACATCGGGTTGGAGGCGAAGGGCCGCACGGAGAACGACGTGCTCGTGCTCGAAGGAATCGGCCACGCCTACCCCTTACGAGAGGGCAACCCGGACGGGCAGAGTGACCACGTCGTCCTCGTCGACGTGAACCTGCATGTGGAGCGTGGACAGAAGGCTGTGCTCGTCGGCCCGAACGGCAGCGGCAAGAGCACGTTGCTGAAGATCGCCGCCGGCCACATACAACCTTCTGAGGGCCGCGTGCAGTGGGCTCAGCTCGCCCGCCGCGGCTACTACGACCAGCACCAGGACGAAGCGCTCGATCCGGAAAAGACGCCGCTCGAGGAGATGCGCGACGCCGCGCCGGCAGAGCGCGACGAGCGCTTGCGCACGGTGCTCGGCCAGTTCCTCTTCCGCGGGGACGACGTCCTCCAGCGCATCAGTACGCTGTCCGGCGGCGAGCGCAGCCGCGTCGCGCTGGCCCGGCTAACCGTGCAGCCGACGAACGTCCTCATCCTCGACGAGCCGACGAACCACCTGGACCGCACGACGCGCCGCAAGCTGATCGAGGTCCTGGCGAAGTACGACGGCACCATCATCTGCGCCGCCCACGATCCGGGCATCCTGGAGCGGGTCGCCACGCACGTCTACGAGGTCAGCGACGGCGACTGCCGCGAGCTGATCGACGAGCGGCGGGACCGGCCGCTCAAACGCTCGCTCGGCCGCAAGTAACCGCCCCCGGACGTAGAGGAGGCCTTCAGGCCTCCACGGAGGGGAGGGGATGCAGCCCGGTGCCTCGTAGCGTGAAAGCGGGCGCGCTAGTCGACGACGATGACGCCGCCCATGCTGCCCGGGTGCAGATCACAGCGGAACGTGTAGACTCCGGCGGCAGCGCCGGCGAACGTCAGCTCCTCGACGGCGCCGGGGCCGATCATCGGCACGACGGCGTCGTCCTCGGTGTCGTAGCGGCCGTCGATGCCAGCGACGCGCATCGTGTGCGTCGCCGGGTCGTCGTTCGTGAGGCGGATAGTCACCGCATCGTCGAGTGGCACGTGCAGGTTGTTCGGCGAAAACAGGATCTCAGCCAGCGTCACTTCGATGACGCCGTCCACAGGCTCGGCTAGCGTGGCGTCTACCGCCTGGGCCGGGTCCGGCTGCTGTTGCGGCCCGGCTTGCGATGGGAAGAGGTTCGGCGTTTCGGTGGCGACGCTGCTGCTGTCATCGTCGTCACCGCAGGCGGCAACGAACAGCGCGGCGACGAGGAGCAGGAGCAGCGCGGGCACGAGCTTCAATCAATCAACCTCCGGGGTGCGTCTTCAGATCGAGAGTACAACCCCGGAAGGGGCACCGGCTACCCGGTGACGGTGACTTCGCCCAGCATCTCCGTCGGGTGGAAGTCGCACTGGTAGGGGAACGACGCTGCTTCGCCGAACGTGAACTCCAGCGTGCCCTGAGCGCCGCCGAGAATCACGTTCGGGTCGGAGACGAAGTCGTCGTTCGTCCTGTACTCGCCGTCCGGGCCGGCGAAGCGCAGGTTGTGGATCGCAATGCCGTTGTTCGGGACCGTGAAGTTCACCATCTCTCCGGCGGCGATCTCCAACGTCGGGTTGATCGAGCCGTCCAGGTCGAAGAAGTTGTCGCCCATCGCAATCTGCAATGGTAAGAAGTTCGGCGTTTCTGTGGCGACGCCGTTGCCGCTGTCATCGTCGTCACGGCAGGCGGCAACGAACCACGCGGCGACGAGGAGCAGGAGCAGCGCGGGCGCGAGCTTCAATCAATCAACCTCCGGGGTGCGCCTTCAGATCGAGAGTGCTACCCCGGAAAGGGCACAGGCTAACCGGTGACAGTCACTTCGCCCAGCATCTCCAGCGGGTGGAAGTCGCACTGGTAGGGGAAGGTCGCCGCCTCGGGGAGCGTGAACTCCATCGTGCCTTGTGCGCCGCCGATGATCACGGCCGGGTCGGAGACGTCGTCGTCGTCGGTGTTGTATTCGCCGTCCGGGCCGGCGAAGCGCAGGTTGTGGATCGCAATGCCGTTGTTCGGGACCGTAAAGTTGACGGTATCTCCCGCGGCGATCTCCAGGGTCGGGTTGAGCGAGCCGTCCAGGTCGAAGAAGTTGTCGCCCATCGTGAACTCAACGTCGCCGGTGACGGCAATGGTGACGGCAGGCCCCGGTGGCGCGATCGGTTGCGCGTTCTTCTGGCCGCACGGTGGTGTCGTACCCGGGAGGCCGAGGACCGGGCCGTCAGGAGGAACGATCGGGCCCCTGTAGACCTCCGCGCCGGCCTCATGTGACGGCGCCGAGGAGCCATTCGTGCCCCGCTCTACTTCAACACTGCCGGTACTCTCGTTGACGGAGACGATGACAAGAACTTCGTAGGCTCCATCAATCGTGTCACCGCCGATGCGCAGCGTGTCCCCGAGAGTCAGGCCGGACGCGTCGTTCAGTTCGATCGTGGTGCCGTCCGGACCGACGGCTGCGGCGAGGTGCTTCCGCGGGGCGAACTCGTCGGCGTGGTTGGCCTCCTCCACGGCGTGCTCCCAGCCTTCTTCGGCGAACTCGCTTGTGATGAGCGTGACGAGCTGCTCAATCTGGAACTCGTTGAGAGCGCCGTCCTCCTCGTTCGACCACTGCGGCATCAGCGTTCCGACGCGGCCGCACGTGATCGTGCCGTTGAAACGGTCCGCTGTCATGGCGACACTGGCCTCGGAGACGTCTCCCCCGGGGCGGAAGCTTTCGACGTTCAGCGGTAGTCCCGGCAACCCGGCACGTTCCAGCGCGCCCTGGCCCATGATCCCGTGGCAGGAGCGGCAATTGAGCGAGTAGAGGACAGCGCCGCGTTCGACGTTGGTCTTCTCCTGGCGGACGGTGGCGGCGGCCTCGCGCCCCTCGAAGTCGATCCCGAAGGCGTTGAAGCCGTTGTCGAAGAGGAAGTACAGGAACGTGCCGAAGAGCCCCACGAACATGAGGCCGATCATCATGTTGACTTGCTTATCGGTGTTCAAGTGGTATCCTGCGGCTCTCTATTCCTCGTTGCCTTCGTCGCCGCCCGCCACCTCGTCGGCTCCCGGTGTTGTAGCGCCGGGCTCGTAGGGGGTGGCGCGGCGCGGATTGTCGGGACTGCCGTTGCCCTCGAAGTCGCGCCCTGTCTGCACGGTAATGCTGAGGTCATCGTTCACTTCCAGAGGGAAGACGTCCATCGGGCGTGGCGCCGGGCCTGCGAGAATGACTCCGCCGCGTTTCGTGTAGGTGGACCCGTGGCAGGGACAGAGGAACCAGCCCTTGGCGCCCTGGAACGTGAACCCGGGCCTGTAGGGGATCACGCAACCCAGGTGTGGGCACTTCTGGTAGAGCGCGATCAGCCCGCCTGGAGTATCCACGCCCGAAGGCGTCTCGCCGGCCTCCATGTTGACCAGATAGAAGCGGCCCTCAACGATCTTTCTGGGGTCGGCGCCCTCGGCGGGCACGCGGTCGGGCGAGACGGTGATCGGCCCGCCGAAGCCGCCGCCGCCGCGCGGCCACATGAAGTCCAGGGGCGCGCCGAGGAAGCCGACTGCGGCGAGCCCCATGGCGGACCAGAAGCCGCCCAGGATGAAGACGCGCCGCGTGACCAGCTCCCGCTTCGGAAGGGGCCTGGCGACGGGCGTGTCGACGGCCAGCGAGCGCGCCGGGTCAGGCGTCGCCTGGGGCACGTCGGCCTGTGGGTCTGGTTCGTCGGTCATCTCACTCCTCGCCTAGCCCTCGTCTACCTTGATCTCCCATGGCCAGATCAGGTTCTGACCCTCACCACGGAAGAAGCTCCCGACCATCGACAGCGTCAGGTACGCGACCAGCACGGCCGTGAACATCACGATGAACAGGTCGCGCTTAGTACGCAACCAGCCGATGCGGAATAGGACATAGATGATCGCCACTGCGAAGAAGGCGATCGACGACAGCGGGATCACCTGCTCCGCCATGATCGACGGAATATTGAGGTGCATGTCGCACCAGAGGTGGAAGCTGCCGATGTTGCCGCAGATGTTGTTGAAAGGCACGCCGATGTGGTCCAGGTCCTCCGGCCAGTCTAGGTTGCTGTCGTCGTCGGCCAGAAGGGCGTTGGGCCAGGGGATGCTGAACTCCAGCCGCTTCGAGATGTCCTTCGTCGAGACGATGCCGATGTGATCA
The DNA here is from genome assembly GCA_029262695.1 of Chloroflexota bacterium. GTDB lineage: Bacteria > Chloroflexota > Dehalococcoidia > SM23-28-2 > RBG-16-64-32 > CF-162. Next base: position 46,073 of record JAJCYV010000005.1, read on the forward strand.
TCGCCTTCGTCGCGCAAGCAAGGCGTGCCCTGGTGCTGCGCGTCGCCGTTGCACGACGGGATCCAGCGGGTCAGGTTCTCCGTGTACGTGCGGTCGCCGGAGTCGAACGCCACCAGAGCGCCGCTGATGATGACGGCGTATACGGCCGAGATCACCGTCAGGCGGACGGCGTTCTTTGATCCGAACCAGACGCCCTGCCCTTCACGGCTGCGGTCGATGTAAGGGATCGCGGCGAAGAAGGCGAGCGCGATTGTCGGCAGGAGGACGCCGGCCCAGGCCTTGTCCATGTGCAGCAGCAGCTCCTGAAGGTTCAGGAAGTACCAGGGGGCCTTCGAGGGGTTTGGCGTCTGCTCCGGGTTTGCTCGATTGAGCAGCGGCGCGTTGATGAAGACGGACAGCATCAGGAAGGTGATCGTAAAGAGCACCGCCGAGATGAACTCGATGAAGACGAGGTCGGGCCAGACCAGGACCTCTTCTTCGCGCTCGCGCTTGGGACGCGGCCTTGCCTTAGCGGCCGGCTGCGGTGCTGCCCGTGTATCGACTGCCATCAGCTGACGGCCCTAGAGAGGCCTGGCCATGCCGCCGTCGCGACGGATGCGCCAGAAGTGCACGGCCATGAACACCGCGGCGATTAGCGGTAGGGCGATGACGTGAAGAGTGTAGAAGCGGATCAGCGTGCTGGGCCCCACCTCGAAGCCGCCGAAGACGATCAGCTGAGTCTCGTCGCCGAAGTACGGTGCCGAGCCGCCGATGCCGTGACCGACGGTGACGGCCCAGAGCGCCAGCTGGTCCCACGGCAGCAGGTAGCCGGTGAAGCTGAGCACCAGCGTCAGAACGAGCAAGATCACGCCGACGACCCAGTTGAACTCCCGCGGTGGCTTATAAGCGCCGGTGTAGAACACCCGCATCATGTGCAGGAAGACGAGGATCACCATGGCGTGCGCCGTCCAGCGGTGCATGTTGCGCATCAAGAGTCCGAACTTGACGTTCGTCTCAAGCGCGGCGATGTCCTGGTACGCGCGCTCGACCGACGGCACGTAGTAGAACATCAGGAGCACGCCGGTCACGGTGAGGATGAGGAACATGAAAAACGTCAGCCCGCCCAGACAGTAGGTGTGCGTGATCTTGACGTGCGTGCGGTGGATGCGCGTGGGGTGCAGGTGCAGGAAGACGTTAGTGGCGACCACGAGCATCTGGTTGCGCGGCGTGTTGGGGTAGCCGGAGCGGAATATAGACTGCCAGACGTAGTTGTGGAAAAGTGCGTTATAGGCGCGGTCCTGGAGCGCCTGAATGCGCTCCGACAAGTTTCGTGGTTTGCCTGGGTCTTCAGTTACGGCCATACAGGCTCCGCTAGCGCTGCCACCAGGCGCCGAGGACGACCATGATGCTGAGCGAACCCAGGACCGTCAGCAACACGCCCACGAACTCCATGCCTTCTGGAACCTGCCGGAACCAATTGTCCGGATTCAAGATATCGAACATGTCCCAGAAGGTGCGCAGGAAGACTGTGGTAACGCTCAATTCCAATCTGATCTACTTTGTGAATCCTGTTGCAATACGCCGAATCTAGCATCGGCCCCTAGCGGTGTCAAGAAAACTCAAGCTGCCCGATCAACACCCGCGCAGTGGCCGAATTCGCACGTTTCCCCGAAGTATAACGGAAGACCCCGCCCCGGTCGCCTCCCGCGCTAACTATCGGCGCGGCTCCACGGCCAGGACGGAGCCCTCTGTTCGTGCCTTACTCTGCCCCCGCCCGCTTCAGCGAACAGGCGATCCGCGGCTGAGCGCTACTCCAGCTGCAGGATCGTCGGCTGCACCCGGCCGTAGTCGTCGATGTCGAGGAAGCCGACGGTCCCGAGGCGCGTGGTCATGTGGTTGGGGAACGTGGGGCTGCCCGGGTTGACGATCAGCACGCCCTTGACCGTCGTCACTTCGGCGCGGTGGGTGCTGCCGCGGACGATGACGTTGACCGGGCCGCCGAAGTTGTGCTGCATCTGCCCCTCGATGGTGCGCAGGGGCGGCGCCTCCGGTAGCTGGAAGTCGTGGACGAGGCCGATGCGCAGCCGCCTTTCGCCCGCCAGGTCCAGCGTCAGCACCTTCGCCTCCGAGAGGCGAGGGTCTGCCGGCGGCACGGAGCGCTCAAAGCCTGTGTAGTCGCCGTTGCCGTGGACGGCCATCACCGGCGCTACCTCCTCCAGCCAGTCGATCACCTCCGGCACCATCAGGTCGCCGCCGTGCATGATCAGGTCGACGCCTCGCAGCGCCTCGTAGACCTGGGGCCATAGCTCCTTCCGGGCGACGGGTACGTGCGTGTCCGAAATCAGGCCGATGCGCATGTGCCAATCGTAACCGCTTGCCTTCGCTTCAACTTCCCGGTTCGGCCCCTTATACTGAGTTTCCACTCAACGGAGGTGCCCCATGGCTATCGAAACCGGAACCGATACTGTTAAGCGCGGCCTGGCGCAGATGCTCAAGGGCGGCGTCATCATGGACGTCGTCACGCCCGAGCACGCCGCGATCGCCCAGGAGGCCGGCGCCTGCGCCGTCATGGCGCTCGAACGCGTGCCCGCCGACATCCGCGCCAGCGGCGGCGTCGCCCGCATGTCCGACCCGGAGATTATCCAGCGCATCATGGACTCGGTCAGCATCCCGGTGATGGCCAAGGTCCGCATCGGCCACTTCGTCGAGGCGCAGGTTCTCGAGTCGATGGGCGTCGACTACATCGACGAGTCGGAAGTCCTGACGCCCGCCGACGAGACCCACCACGTCAACAAGTGGGACTTCAAAGTGCCGTTCGTCTGCGGCTCCCTCGACCTGGGCGAGGCGCTGCGGCGCGTCGGCGAGGGCGCGGCGATGATCCGCACGAAGGGCGAGGCCGGCACCGGTGACGTCGTCGAGGCCGTGCGCCACATGCGTACCGTCTGGGACGGCATCCGCCGCCTGCAGAACCTCCCCGACGACGAGCTGATGACGGAGGCGAAGAACCTGGGCGCTCCCTACGGCCTGCTGAAGGAGACGAAGGAACTGGGGCGCCTGCCCGTCGTTAACTTCGCCGCCGGCGGCCTCGCGACGCCGGCCGACGCCGCGCTGATGATGCAGCTCGGAGCGGACGGCGTCTTCGTCGGCTCCGGCATCTTCAAGTCCGACGACCCGGCGCCGCGCGCGCACGCGATCGTGCAGGCGGTCACCCACTACAACGACCCGTCCGTCATCGCCGAAGTCTCGAAGGGGCTGGGCCAGCCGATGTCCGGCATCGCCGTCGGCTCCATCAGCGAAGAAGAGCGCCTGGCCAAACGCGGCTGGTAGAAGGGACACGTTATGGCTTCGAAGCGCGGGATCATCGAGGGCATCCGGCAGGTGCAGGCCGAGGCGGCACGGATCGCCGCGGAGATGCCGGAGGACGCCTGGGACAAGGGCGTCTACGAGAGGGGATGGAACGCCAAAGAGATCCTCTGCCACATCGCGCTATCGGCGAACGTGCCGGCGTTTCTCATCGCCGCGGCCAATTCACCGGAGCCGGCGCAGATGCCGGGCGATGCCGGCGACATCGACGACTTTAACGAGAGCCAGGTCGCGATGCGCATGGAGAAGCCGGTCTCGGAGATCCTCACGGAGATCAACCGCACCTACGAGCAGGCGGTCAACGTCGTCCAGGCGACGCCCGACGAGCTTCTCGCCAAGCAGATAACGACGCCGTGGCAGACGGAAGGCGAGCTGGGCGCGCTGATCCTCGACGAGGACATCCGCGACCACGTCCTGGTCCACCTGGCGGACATCTCCGGCGCGACCGCGTAAGCCCCCGCCGGCCGCCGCTACTCGACCAGTCTGATTACGCCGTCTTCGCCCTGGATAACGACGTTGGCGCCGTCTGAAGTCTTCGCCGGCGAGCGGACCACGTGCTGGCGCTGAGCGAACTCGTCGGCTCGTTCAGCCGCTAACCAGGCATGCGAAAGCGCCGCCGTGCTCCAACGACGGCGCCTTGATCGAGCTGACCGGCCGGGCTACTGGATGAGGCGCGAGCCTGACGTCAGCACTGTACCGATGGCGAAGAAGATGGGCTCGAGGTCGGCCGACTTTGGTTCGTTGAAGGCGTGACTGCTGTCGGTGGCCAGCGACTCCAGGAACACAGCCGCGTCCATGTTGTAGTAAGGGCTGCTGGGATCGTCGCGGTCGCACCGGTTGTCGGCGCCCCAGGCGATCGTGAAGATCTCGATGCCCAGCGCCTTGGCCAGGTCAGCGTTATAGGCGGCCCAGTCGCACGGGCCCTTGTGCTGGTAGCCAGCGCCGCTCGAATCATCGTAGTAGACGTCCGCGGCGACGGCGTCAAGACGGAAGTCTTTGCCCGACCTGTTTGAGACGTTGGTCACACGTACCAGGAAGTTGCCGTCGGCCAGGTCATTGATGCTCCAGCTATGGCCCCAGTCATCCGCTGCGCCGCCTATGTAGTACTTCTCCTGGCTCCCGTCGATGTCGAAGTCCTGGGCGCTCGTCCAGCTACTGCCGCCGTCCCAGGACAGCTGCACGCACATCTTGCGGCTTCCCCCGCCGCCGCCTCGTGCCCAGGCGTCGAGGCGCATTTCGATGCCGGAGATTGTGGCGCCGGCGGGAACGCTGCTGCTGACGCCGAAGTCCCAGAAGTCGTGGCGGTCCTTCTCGCTGCTGCTGCAGCTGGTGGAGGAGCCGTTGCCGCTGTTGTTGTCCCTGGCGTACCCGTTGCCATTACTGCATGCTTGGGACGCATTTGACTGGAAGCCGTTGTTGTCGCCGCTGCCACTCGTCACAGGCGCCTGACTGCTACAGAAGTGCTCTCCCGTAGAGTTGCCGCCGCCGTTGTCCGGTGCTACGTTGGCGGCACCGTCCGTGACGAGGACGATCCCCCAGGTGATGTCGGGGCGGCCGTTGGCAACGAGCTCGTCCGTCGCTGCCTGGATCGGGTTACCCAGGTTTGTGTGCGCGCCCCGTGGCCCGCCGCGTTCGACACAATCGACCGCGTCGACAGGCGGGCTCAGGTAGTTGAGAACGCCAGGCGATGTCTGGAAGGTGTCGGTTAGCGGAGCGGGCAGCCAGACCTGCGGGTCGTCCCAGTCCTGGAGGGTCGCGCAGTAGTCCTGGGGTTGGACTGGCGGTGTCATGGCAGCTGATATCCGCTGGAAATCAGGATTGAAGTTCCCGAACATGGAGAGGATGGCGGCCTTGGCCTCGGCGAGGTCCGTGCTCGACATGGACCCACTGTGGTCCAGGACGGTCACGATTTCCGCCGGCCCGTTGCCGACGGCGCCACAGCCGCCGCGACAAGCCCCGGCGGTTGCGTCAACGTTGCAGCCGGTCACCCAGCAGCTGTCGCCGGCGCCGACGAGGTTCAGGATGCCGCCGAGGAATGCCGGCGCCTTGCTCGTTGGCGTGACGAAGATCGTGTCGTAGATGCCGGCAGCCTCGTCGCAGACACCCTGCGGACTCGTGCAGGCGAAAGTGATGTCGACGGTGCCTGGGTCAACGCCATTTGCTGCGACGTAATCGAGCGCGACCTGCTGGGCGAGGTTGGGGTCGTCCGGCAACTCCTGGGCGCCGGCGAGAGCAGCGGCGTCGGCCGCTGCCTGCACGGTCTGGCGCTCGTGGATGAAGAAGCCGACGTCGACGACGGCCATCACGAGCAGAACTACCACTCCCATCATGAGGGCGGCAAGGACGAGAATCTGGCCCTGTTCGCCAGTCTCGCGAGTCTTCGTCATCTTCGTCGTCTTCATCACCGCTTCCTGACCGATCACGCCTCCAAGAACTGGGTGCCGGGGCCTTCGATCCCGGCTGCGGGGCTGAGTAATTGGGGCGCGGTCTGAGCTAGGCCTCCTCTGATGAAGTTTACGTAACTCTCCTGCACATTCTGCCAATGAACGGTGGCCATCGCGTTCAGATTTGGTAAACGGCTGCGCAGGGCCGAGTGCCAGCCGACCCGGCCCGCACGGCGCTGGCGGTCGGCCGGGGCTATCAGAGCAACCCTTCGCCGGCGGATTCGGCGTGTTAGAATGCCGCAATCACGGGTAGGAGGTGCCAGATGGCGATGGAAGTACGGCCGGCGGCGGTAGACGCCGAAGTGCTGCGATCTCAGATCAGCGAGAAGTACAGCGAAGTGGCTCAGGAGCCCGAAAAGGGCTTCCACTTCCACACTGGCAGGCCCCTCGCGGAGATGCTTGGCTATCCAGCGGCCGATGTGGACGCCCTGCCCGAGGGCACCGTCGAATCGTTCGCCGGCACCGGCAACCCGTTCTCGTTAGGCAGCCTGAAGCCGGGCGAGACCGTGCTCGACATCGGCTGCGGCGCCGGGTTCGACAGCCTTATCGCCGCCCGCCAGGTCGGTGGGGCCGGCCACGTCATCGCCGTCGACATGACCGAGGCGATGCGCCAGAAGGCCTCCGCTGGAGCCCGCGAGGCCGGGCTCATGAACGTGGAAGTCCGGGACGGGCTGGCCGAGAGGCTGCCGCTGGACGATGCATCGATCGATGTCGTCATCAGCAACGGCGTCATCAACCTCTGCCCGGACAAGATGGCCGTCATGAAGGAGGTCAGCCGCGTGCTGCGTCCCGGCGGACGCGTCCAGATCGCCGACATCGTCGTCCACAAGGAAGTGCCGCAGAGCGCGAAAGATGACATCGACCTCTGGTCCGGGTGAATCGCCGGTGCTCTGCTGGAAGCAGAGTGGGAATCCGTGCTGAGGCACAGCGGCTTCGTCGACGTGCGTTGGGGAGAGCAGATCGACGTGTTCTCCGGCTCGAAGCATGAATCGTCTGCCGCCAGCTTCGAAACGCGCGGCGTGACGTTCGGCGCCGTCAAGGACTAGCGCAAACAGCAGGCAAAAAGCTGGAGCCAACGCTCGGATTCGAACCGAGGACCTGCTGTTTACGAAACAGTAGGCAGACGTCCTAACGCATCCTGAGGCGGCGTCGTTGGGCCAGATTCGTATCTAGAACTGAGGACTCTTGTCACAGCCGGCGCGTCCAAGGTCGGGGGATTGCTAACCAAGGGGTTAGCAAATGGTTAGCAATTGCTGAGAACCCCAGCATTTAGATTCGTCCCACCGAGCATGGACTGAAGAGCTCCGGACTTCTAATCCGGGAGTCGTGGGTTCGAATCCCACCGGGCCCTCCAGATCGCTTCCCTATCTAATGCAGGTCAGCCAGAACCGCCCGCACACGGAGAGGTCGCGGCGTGATCAGGTCAACCCTCGACGATTGTGACGCTAGTCCCTATTCCCGGACACCCTTGCTCTTGGGACGCGCTGAGACCGGCGTCGTACCGCAGAGTCTTCAGCGAGTCCACCGGGGTCATGGCGCCGTTGCAGTCCACGTCGCCCCAGATGTGAGGCGAGGCGTTCAGAATCTCGATGTTCGCGCCCATGTCCGGGCAATCGCCAGTATTCGTGGGCAGGCCCGCGTCGCCGCGCAGCACGAAGAGCGAGTCGACCGGGTCCACCTGCTGCGAGCAGTTGCCATCCGCCCAGATCACTTGCTGCCCGGGCGCCGTGGTCGGCGTGGGTGTAGGCACTGGCGTGTCAGTTGGCAGAGGCGTCGGTGACGGCGTCTGTCCCACGGGCGTGGACGTCGGTGTGGGCGTTGGTGTAGGCGTCGGTGACGGCGTTTGTCCTGCGGGCGTGGCCGTCGGTGTGAGCGTTGGCGTAGGCGTCGGTGACGGCGTCTGCCCGACGGGTGTGGCTGTTGGTGTAGGCGTGGGCGTTGGTGTAGGCGTGGGCGTGGGCGTTGGGCCCGGCGTCGCCGATGAGGAAGCACCCAATTCGAAGGCGCCTATATCGCACGAACCTGCGGGGCGAGCATAGCCGCGTTGATCGGTTGACGGAGGGGGACAGTCTGGGCTCCCGGCATCGATCGCCTGACTCCCCGCCAGAAGCGCGTGGGTCTCGGTCGGACCGCCGTTGTTCGCCAGAGGCGCCAGCGCCGGATTCGAGTTGGGCTTGTCGCCTGGTCCATCAAGATCGCATGATCCATCGTTGCTGAGGTTGTAGCCCTGCGACGTCAATCCACCAAGACAGTTCTCGCCGTCGTCGCCGTCGACAATAGAATTCTTGAGGACGAGCGTGGCCTCCGAAGCCTTCGACAGGGAGTCGCCATCACGGGCATTGTTCCCGGTAAACGTACTATTCGTCACAGTGGCAGTGCCTGCGCCGCCTGTGGTTGATGCGTAGAGAGCGCCGCCGGTTCCTCCCACGAACGGGTCGGGCCAGATCACGTTGGAACTGAAAGTGCTATTCGTGATTTCGACTTCCCGGAAGTTGACGATGGCCCCGCCGAACTGGGGAGCCCAGTTCCCCTGGAATGTCGATCGCGTGATAGTTGCGCTGCCGCCGTTGCTAAGCCCACCGCCGCTGCCCCCGGTCTGGAACAACTGCTTCAGACCCTTGTTGTTGCTGATGGTGCTGTCGACGACGTCAAGAGTGCCGCCCAGGTTGAAGATGTAGATACCACCGCCGCTCTGGTTGGTCTCGTTGCCGTCGACGATGCTGTTGATGATCGAGACTGAGCCCGCGTCGCTGCGGACTCCGCCGCCCGGGCCGGTGCTTCGGTTCTCGCGAACCTCAACGTTCGTGAGTGTGACGTCTGCCAGATTACGCACGCCTCCTCCACCAAAGACCGTGTTAGCGAAGCCGTCCCGAATCGTGAGATCGGAAATGCTCACAGTACCGGCACGCGTATCAAAGACCCGGTCCAGGTTATCGCCGTCGACGATCGTGCTACTGGCTCCCGCGCCGGTAATGGCCAGATCCCCCGTGATATCGAGGTCTCCGTTCGCTGCGGCATCGTCACCAGCGGGCCCCACGGTCAGTGTGTAAGTTCCGGCTGGAACGGAAACCGTATCTGCGCCGGGCAGGGCGTTGGCTTCTTGAATGGCAGCCCGCAGAGTGCACTGGCCAGCTCCGGTCGCGCACACTCCGTTCCCAGGCACGGCATCAACAGCGTCGGCGGTCGAATTGACGGCGAATCCGGCGGCGCCTCCCGAGCCCACAACTACCACGGATGAGACAATCGCAACCAGAGCGATCGCAGTGATTCCCAGTGTGTATCGACCGGTTCGCTGGGCTAGCGACATAGCGCAACGCTCCCTCGGTGCGGGACGAGACCATCGGGGCCAATGCGAACCCTATCCCGCGTCCATAATTAGACTGCGAGCCCGTTCAGGGTTCATATGCTCGCATATCCGGGCAAAAGCACAATACCTATTTCTAGCCATCCGCCGTGGGATACGACGCGGGACTAGGCGTGGCGCAGTCAGGCCCGGAGAGAGCCCGTGCTTACCTCCACGGCATGGCAGGCTGCGGAGACGTCGCCGCGCTCCGTAAGAGACGTCGAAGAAGGTCTGCCGCTGCGCCTCGGTCACAAGGTACCTCAACTACAAAACAGGATCCCCGCACTTCTCCCAGGGGATGGGACGCGAATTGTTGGGGCTCCGCTGGCAGCACGTGGACTTGGATCGAGCGGAGTTGGCGATTCGGCAAACCGCGCAGTGGCTGCCTCGAATCGGCGTCACGTATCGGCCACCAAAGACCGCCAAGAGTTCGCGCTCCATCGCTCTTTCGCCGTCGACGATCGAGCGCCTGCGCCATCACCGGCAGGATCAGGTCGAAAAGCGCATCTTACTTGGCCCGGCGTATCGCGATTCTGATCTGTTCTTCTGTACTGTCGTTGGTCTCCCGCTCGACCCGTCAAATATTCGTCGCGCCTGGAAGAAGATCACCGACGGCGCCGGGGTCAAGATGCGCTTTCATGATCTTCGGCACGCGCACGCGACTCTGATGCTTCAGCAGGGGATCCATCCAAAGATCGTCTCAGAGCGCTTGGGACATGCGACGACAGCGATCACGCTCGACACCTACTCGCATGTTCTCCCTGGGCTTCAAGCCGAGGCCGCAGAGAAGTTTGACGCGCTCTTTTCTGACAAAGCGTTAGCGAACGGTTAGCAATTGATAACCCTGCCAGCAGAAAGCGGCCCCATCAGGGGCCGCTTTTGTATCTAAAAGCTGGAGCCAACGCTCGGATTCGAACCGAGGACCTGCTGTTTACGAAACAGCTGCTCTACCACTGAGCTACGTTGGCGTCCGTGAAGCCATTGTACGAAATCGCTTCCCGACGTCCACCCCAATCCGATGGCGTCCGTCTCAGATACCGAGTGCTTGAGCCCGGTCTGCTTTCGTCCGCCGAATGTCGGCGGCAACCGTCGAGGTGGCTTTCGCAGCGTTACCGTAGCGGCTGAGAACTGCGGGCGGCGTCGGAGCCAGTTTCCCCGCCCCTCGATCCCCGCGCCACGGGCATCATTCTCCACTGGCCAGGCGCACTAAGGGCCGGGCTGGGGGGGCACCAGCCGCCCCAGCCTCGTGCTCCTGCGCAACCGGCAGCGGGCGGTGCTTCTACGTATTTCGCGCAGTCATCCGTATGCCGAGCGGCACTGGTGCCGATCTTCTTCCCGCGCTTGAGTAGAGGTGAGCGGAGCCAAAGTAATGAGTGTGATTCGTGTAGTACTCGTCGATGATCAGGATCTGTTTCGCAGAGCGGTACGCGCGCTCCTCGAAGACGAGGGTGGGTTTGAAGTCGTGGGAGAGGCATCCGACGGCGCGCACGGCCAGGAGACTGTCCTTGCCACTCACCCCGATGTAGTCCTGATGGACGTGCAGATGCCGGTCTGCACGGGTGTGGAGGCAACCCGGAGTATCAAGGCGCAGCGCCCGGATATACACGTGATCATGCTCACGGTGTCTGACGTGGACGACGACCTGTTCGACGCAATCAAGGCCGGAGCGGACGGATACCTCCCAAAGAACTTGAAGCCTGAAGATCTGTTTCAGATGGTTAGAGGTGTCATGGCCGGAGAGACGCCGATCTCGCCGTCGGTGGCCAGCAAGTTGCTCGGCGAGTTCCGGAACGGTCCACGGCTCGAGACCACCCAGGCAGCTGGATCGGGGCTGACCCAGCGGGAGAAAGAGGTCCTGCAATTTGTGTCGTCAGGGCTGAGCAATGCGGAGATCGCCGCGCGACTGTCCATCGTGGAGGCGACAGTGAAGAACCACCTCCACAACATCCTGGAGAAGCTGCACCTGCGGAACCGTGTGCAGGCGGCCGCCTTCGCGGTCCGGGAAGGGCTGGTACGATCGCCGCCCGAAACGCATGAGATGCCCTAGCCCCTCGTCTCCGGTCTCGTGCCCTTTGTCCCAATCGAGATTTCCGGCCTAGCGCATGGCATTCTAGTGATCTCGGGCAGGAGCCGCCACGTGCCATCGTCGCCTGCTGAGCCACGCGCCGACGTCACCGAGCTACGTTGGCTCCCGAAGATTGCCGCTTTCGTATCTGATTAGAGCAGATAACTGCCGTTGCGGCATCCGCTGAGTTGAAGCATGGCGCTCACAAAGCAAAACAATTCTATCATTCGTTGACGCGCCTTCTGAATTGACTATAATGGCCGTACATATTGGGGGTGTCGTATGTCCTCTGCGGGGCGCGCCGTTCTACAGTTCCGTTCTCTGATAACCCCGCCCACCGCCGCCGTGCTGACGCTTGCCCTGTTCACGGCGCTGCTGACAGGTGTGTTCGCCCCTGCCCCGAGCAGGGACGCCATCGCGACCCACGGCCCTGCCGTTCCACACATCGGCGCTGTGGCCATCGACCTTGAGCCCTCCGTACCAGCCGCGAATACATGCAGCTCTATCGGCGGTGGGGCCGCTGGCATTGATGGCACTGACGTTACCTCGACCCTCGACAACGTGCCCCTGAACACGCCGTTCCTCGTTGACATCGTCGTCGATAGCGTGCCCGCACCCGGTACGTCCGGCATCGGCCTCGACTTCGGCTTCAACGACAGCGTCATGCAGGTGACTGGCGTCATCGCCAACGCTGCGATTCCCGCGGTCGGCATTCCGGCCGGCCCGCTCTACTTCTGCAATCCGACGGTAACCGCGTTCGGGCCGGTTACGGACGCTGTTCCTGATACGGTCAGCCCCTTCAGGGCAGACGTCGGCGACCTGGGCGGCACCGACGAGACAGGCCCCGGCCGCGTGCTCACGCTACTCCTGGAATGCACCGGCACCGGGACGTCCTTCCTCACACTCTCAGACACTCTCACGGGCGGTAACGGAATCGGCCCCGGCGGCAGCAACACGATAGCCATTCTTGCCACCAACCTGGCCAACCCCTACCCGGTTACGACTGAGATCGAAGCTGCCGTCGGCTGTAACACTACGGCAGCGACGAGCGCGCCGACGCCGACGCCGACACCGACGCCGACACCGACGCCAACACCCACGCCGACGCCAACACCCACGTCCACGCCCACACCGACACCGACGCCGCCCTCGACGAGCGTCGAGACCGTGGCGATCGACCTGGAGCCTGCTCTTCCGGCCGCGAATACCTGCAGCTCGATCGGCGGTGGATCGGCCGGCATCGACGGCGGTGACATTACTTCGACCCTCAACAATGTGCCCCTGAACTCCCCGTTCCTCGTTGACATCGTCGTCGATAGCGTGCCGGAGCCCGGTACGTCCGGCATCTGGGTCGACTTCGGCTTCAACGACAGCATCATGCGGGTGACGGCTGCCATTGCCAACCCGGCGATTCCCGCCTTTGGCATCCCGGCCGGCCCACTCTACTTCTGCGACCCGACCGCAGTCCCAGCTGTGTATACAGACGCTCTGCCGGGTACGATCAGCCCCTTCCTAGTTGACGCCAGCGACGTCAGTTTCGACCCAGTGGACGAAACCGGCCCCGGCCGCCTGCTCACGATTCAACTCGAGTGCACGGGTACGGGTACGTCATTCCTCACTATGTCAGACCCCAGCAGGAACCCGGCCACCAACACCGGGACGGTGAATATACACGCGGCATCGCACTCTGGTGGGCCCGGGTATATGGTCTTGAACGAGATAGAGGCGACGGTCGGCTGCAACACGGCCGCTGCGTCGAGCACACCGACTCCGACGCTGACCGCAACGCCCACGCCGACCACCACGGCGACCGCGACCGCTACGCCGACTCCTACGGCGAGCGGAACGGGCACACCAACTCCTACGGCCACTGCGACGCCGACCCCAACGGCGACCGCGACGAGCACACCGACCGCGACGGCGCCTGCGTTGGGCGTCGGAACCGTGGCGATCGACCTGGAGCCAGGCAGCCCGGCCCAGAATACCTGCAGCAGTATCGGCGGTGGATCCGTCGGCATCGACGGCGGCGACATCACCTCGACCCTCGACAACGTGCCCCTGAACTCACCGTTCCTCGTTGACATCGTCGTCGATGGCGTGCCGGCGCCCGGTACGTCCGGCATCGGCCTCGACTTTGACTTTGACGACAGCATCATGCACGTAACGGGTGTCGTCGCTAACGCGGCGATTCCTTCGCTCCTCCCGGCCGGCCCACTCTACTTCTGCCACCCCACCGTAGTCCCATTCGGTCCGGTTACGGACGCTCTTCCCGATACGACCAGCCCCCTCCGAGTCGACGTCGCCGACCTGAGCGGCGTTGACGAGACTGGCCCCGGCCGCCTGCTAACGCTTCAGCTTGAGTGCACGGGCATCGGAACCTCACTCCTCGCGATGTCTGACACCATCACCAACGGCGGCAGCACTATCGGTATTCTCAGACCGCAGGCACAGAGCGCGTATCCCGTCTCGAGCGAGGAGGAGGCCATAATCGGTTGTGGGGAGCCGGCAGCGGTCCTGGGTTCGGTCTCCGGCACGGTCACGGACGAGGCCACCGGCGATCCTCTGGCGGACATCTGCGTCGACGTATCCGGTCCTCTATCCCGATTGACCGAGACAGACGCCTCTGGCTCGTACACCGCGTCGGGACTGTCCGGCGGCGACTACACGGTGAGTTTCTCCGATTGTGCAAATCCGGCACGCCTCTACCTGCAGGAGTGGTATGACGACCAGCCTGATTCCGGCTCCGCCGACCTCGTTCCGGTGAGCCTGGGCGTCGAGACGACCGGCATCAACGCGGCGCTTACGGCCCTGGGTTCAGTCTCCGGCACGGTCACGGACGAGGCCACGGGCGATCCTCTGGCGGATATCTGCGTCTCCGTATCCGGCCCTGGTTTCGGATCCACCCGGACAGACGCCTCCGGGAACTACACCGTGTTGGGGCTGTCTGCCGGCGACTACACGGTGCGCTTCCGGGACTGTGCAAATTCTCCACGCGTCTACGCGGAGGAGTGGTACAACGACCAGTCTGATTTCGATTCCGCCGACCTCGTTCCGGTGAGCTTCGGCCTCGAGACGACCGGCATCGACGCGGCGCTGGTGACCCTGGGTTCAATCTCCGGCACGGTCACGGACGAGGCCACGGGCGGTCCTCTGGCGGATATCTGCGTCTCCGTATCCGGCCCTGGTTCCGGATCCACCCGGACAGACGCTTCCGGCGCCTACACCGTGTTGGGGCTGTCCGGCGGCGACTACTGGGTGCGCTTCCGGGACTGCGATGCTGGGCTGTATCTCTCGGAGTGGTACAACGACCAGCCTGATTCCGGCTCCGCCGACCTCGTTCCGGTGAGCCTCGGCGTCGAGACGACCGGCATCGACGCGGCGCTGGCGCTCGGAGGTTCGGTCTCCGGCACGGTCACGGACGAGGCCACGGGCGATCCTCTGG
>JAJCYV010000006.1:0-67500 GCA_029262695.1 Chloroflexota bacterium
ACGTCGGCGCCCAGGTCTGCGAGCAGCTTGGTGCAGTACTGTCCGGCCTCGCCCGCAAGGTCGAGGACGCGGATATCGCCGAGGGCAGTTTCGGATTCGGGCATTGGTGTCCTTCTGGTCGCCCGCAAATATAGCAGACAGGTTGCGCGTGAGTCACTGGGCCGTGCTGTAACTCTCGCGGTTCGCGTGGTATAAAAGGCCGATGGCGCGCCGGTTGGGCGCGCGCAAGTGTAATCGATACGGAGGGGATGCCACTGTGGGCTGTCTGAACGAGAAGGTCGCTATCGTCACCGGGAGTTCGCGCGGCCTTGGCCGGGCCATCGCCTGGGAGTTTGCCGAGCACGGCGCGAAGGTCGTCGTCAACTACTACCAGAGCAAGGAGCCGGCTGAGGCGCTGGTCAAGGAGATCAAGGACAAGGGCGGCGCGGCGATCGCCGTGCAGGCCGGTGTTGCGCACCCGGATGAGTGCGGCGCCCTGGTCGAGGCGGCGATCAAGGAGTTCGGTGGTCTCGACATCCTCGTCAACAACGCCGGCGTAAATCGCGACCGGACGATCCGTCGGATGACGGCGGAAGAGTGGCGCGAGGTGATCTCGACGGACCTGGACAGCGTCTTCTACTGCACGTCGGCAGCGGTGCCGCACATGATCGAGCGCGGCGGCGGCCGCATTGTGAACATGGCCTCGATCATCGGCCAGAAGGGCAACCTGGGACAGTCGAACTACGCGGCGGCGAAGGCCGGGATCGTCGGCTTCTCGAAGTCGGCGGCGCAGGAGCTGGCGCGCTTCAACATCACGGTCAACGCGCTTTGCCCCGGCTTCATCGAGACGGACATGGTGATCAACCTGACGGACGAGGTGAAGGAAGCGCTGCTGGCGACCGTGCCGCTGGGCCGGTTCGGCAAGCCGGAAGAGGTGGCGGCGATTACGCGCTTCCTCGTGTCGGAAGGCGACTATGTGACCGGCGCCCAGATCAACATCAACGGCGGGATGTACATGCAATAGGGGCCCTCCATGGCACGCGAAGCTATCGAACAGTACCTCTACTGGATGGACGAGGCCTTCGACGGACCGGACGAGCATTCGCTCCTCAACAACCTGCGCTCCCTTCACGACCGCGACTGGGACGCGCGGCCTCCCGGTGGCCAGCGCAAGGCGTGGCAGATCGTCAACCACATCGGCGTTTGCAAGTTCATGTACGCCGACCACGCCTTCGCCAAAGGCGAGTTGACGTGGGAGACGGCGGACAGGGCAACCGGGTTCGGCCGCTCACCGGCGGAGATCATCGGCTGGCTGCGGCGCGGCCATGACCTCCTGCGCTCCTACGTGGCCGCGCTCGGAGACGACTCTGAGCTTCTCGTCGAACGCCGCGCCAACTGGGGGGAGATGAAGGAGACGCGCTGGCTCGTCCGCGTGATGATCGAGCACGACCTCTACCATGGCGGCGAGATCAACCACCTTCGCTCAGTGCTCCAGGGTACCGACCGCTGGGCGCACGAGGAGTGAGCGCGGCCGGCTAAGCGCCGTCGGCGGGCGTCTCTTCGGGCGCTTCGGTGGGGCAGGGGATCGTCAGCGGGTCGCCGATCGCCAGCACGTTCGGGTCCTCGAGTTCGCTCGCTTCGGCGATGGCGTCGATCGTGACGCCGAAGGTTTCGGCCAGGGCGGCGAGCGTGTCGCCGTCGCTCACCTCGTAGGCTGTCGGTTCGCATTCTGACGGAGTGGTCGGCGTGGGCGTCTCGGCGAAGGGCGTCTGAGACGCGGCGCGGGCGGTGGGAGAGGGCGTGTTGTCGAAGGGGCTGTCGCCGCCGCCACAGGCGCCGAGCGCAAGCAGCACACCAGCCATCGGGATCAGGAATCGCATCGCCTTCTCCTCTACACTCCAGCTGGGCGTCGTGACACCTGTACGATCCGCCGATCTGGCGCCGATGTCAACGGCGCGAAGGGCCAAGACGTTGATATATCGCTGAGGTCTCTGACCGGTCGCTGTGGCGGGCGGGTGACGCCCATCACTGGGCCTGGCCCGGTGGCCGCTGGTAGAATCCGGGCAATATGCTCACCTACGACAGGAAGAAGGCGCTCCGCCACGTCAAGAAGGCCGATCCTGCGCTTGCCGCCGTGATCAAGGCGGCTGGCCCGTTCGACATCGAGGCGCGCGGCGGCGCGTTCAAGTCGCTGGCGCGGGCGATCTTCTTCCAGCAGTTGGCGGGCGCCGCGGCGCGGGCGATCATGGGCCGCGTGCTGGCGACGCTGGAGACGGACGAGGAGCGCTGGTACGAGCCGGCGCGCTTCCTGCAGGCGACTGACGAAGATCTGCGCGCCGCCGGTCTCTCGCGGCAGAAGATGGCGTACCTGCGCGACCTGAGCGAGAAGTTCGGCTCTGGCGAGCTTACGGAGAACGAGTTCGATGACCTCGACGACGAGGCCGTGATCGAGCGCGTGACGCTGGTCAAGGGCATCGGCCGCTGGACGGCGGAGATGTTCCTGATGTTCTCGCTGGGCCGGCCGGACGTGCTGCCGGTGGACGACCTGGGCGTGCGCCGCGGCATGGAGGTCACCTACGGCCTCAAGGAGCTTCCGAAGCCAGAGGTGATGCGCGAGATCGCCGAGCCGTGGCGTCCCTACCGCAGCGTCGGAACCTGGTACATGTGGCGCTCGCTGGGCGTCGACGTGCCGGAGCAGGGACGTGGCTACAAGAAGGACGGCGCGGAGGGCTAGACCGGCGCGACGGTTCGGGCACTCAGCAATGTAGTGCCGACGCCACTGCTCACAGAGCACCCGCGATGTGATCAGTTGGGCGGCTAGGCCGGCCGGATATTCTGGTTCATGTGGAAGAGGTTGGAGGGATCGTACTTGGCTTTGACCTGGGCGAGGCGGTCGTAGTTGTCGCGGTAGCTGGCCTTGATCCGCTCCTGATCTTCTTCGTGCATGAAGTTGACGTAGGCGCCGCCGGAGGAGTGCGGGCGGAGTTCGTCCCAGTAGCGGCGGACCCAGTCGCGATTTGCGTCGGTGTCGGCCGGGTCGGGGAACATGGCGGCGATGACGTGAGTGAAATTGGCGTCGCGGTAGCTCCAGGCGGTGTCGGTCTTGCCGACGCGATGGGCGGCGCCGTTGACGGGGTATATGTGCATGGCCGACTGGAAGGTCGGGATGCTGGGGCCGTGCATGGCGTGGCCGGCGATGAGTGGGTCGGTCAGGTCGTCGACGAAGTCGGCTTTCCAGTAGTGCTGGAGGCCCTCAGGTACGAGGCCGTCGAAGGCGGTGTTCAGTGCAGGGAAGGGCATCTCGCCTGTGCCGTCCATCAGCGGCGGCCCGAACTCGCGCAGGGGTCGAGTCATCTCGTTGCCCTTCTCGACCGGGCCTGCCCAGCAGCAGGCGATGGCGGCGACAGTCTTGTTCTGAAGCTCGGCAGGGAAGGGGTCGGCGGGCGGGACGATGAGGTAGGCGAAGAAGGCGTTCATGTCTTCGGGCGCGTCCATGATGAAGTCGCGGAAGAGCTTCATGACTTCAGGGCCCTTTTCGACGTCATAGAAGATGGGGCCGCCGTATACGGTGTGGAC
Organism: Chloroflexota bacterium; assembly: GCA_029262695.1. Classification (GTDB taxonomy): domain Bacteria; phylum Chloroflexota; class Dehalococcoidia; order SM23-28-2; family RBG-16-64-32; genus CF-162. The sequence goes on from JAJCYV010000006.1 coordinate 3,556, forward strand.
TTCATGTGCCTGGAACTCGAATGAGGTCACGACGCCGAAGTTGCCGCCGCCACCCCGAAGGGCCCAGAAGAGATCCTCGTTTTCGGTTGCGCTGGCGGTGACGCGGTTGCCGTCGGCGGTGACGACATCAGCGGAGATGAGGTTGTCGCAGGTGAGGCCAGCTTTGCGTGTGAGGTGACCGATGCCGCCGCCGAGAGAAAGGCCGCCGACGCCCGTGGTGGAGATGATCCCAGAGGGTACGGCGAGCCCGTACGCGTGGGCGGCGTGGTCGACGTCACCCCAGGTGCAGCCGCCCTGGACGCGTACGGTCTTCGTGGCGGTATCGACGCGGATGCCTTTCATTGGCCGGAGGTCGATGACGACGCCGTTGTCGTTGACCGCGAATCCGTTGGGATTGTGGCTGCCGCAACGGATGCTGAGGTCGAGATCATTCTCGCGGGCGAAGGTGACGGCAGCGGCGACGTCCGCGTCGTCGACGCATTGGATGATGACGGCTGGCCGCTTGTCGATCTGAGCGTTGTAGACGCGGCGGGCGTCGTCGTAGCGGGGATCACTGGAGGTGATAACGGCGCCGCGAACTGCTGTTTCGAGCTGTTCCGTGGATGCTTGTTGTGGGGCCAAGGCGGTGTCTCCTTCTGTTCTGACTGAAAATGTCGCCCAAGGTGCGCTTGATGTCAGGTATAGCCCTACAGGGCGCTGGGGGCTTGCGATTCTCAGTATACGGAAACTGGAGCTTGCGTCCAACAAGAGTCAGGTATCACCCCACATAGTGCTTCTTGACCACCGGCGCCGAGGGCTAGACCGGCGTGCGCGCGGCGACGTCCGTGCGTGCGATAAGATAGGCGGCAGAACGGAGGCTCTATGGTTACAAACGGGACGAAGGAAGTCGTTATCGCCGGTGCCGTGCGGACGCCTGTTGGGACGTTCGGCGGCGCCTTTGTCGATACACCGGCGACGACGCTGGGATCGATCGTCATCGCCGAGGCACTGAAGCGCGCGAACGTGGCGCCGGACCAGGTGGACGAAGTCATCATGGGCAACGTGCTCTCGGCCGGTCTCGGCATGAACCCGGCGCGACAGGCAGCGCTCGCCGCCGGCATCCCGGAGACCGTCCCCTGCACGACAGTGAACAAAGTCTGCGGCTCCGGACTCAAGACCGTCGCCCTGGCGACGCAGGCGGTACTGCTCGGTGACGCCGACGTCGTCGTCGCCGGCGGTATGGAGAACATGTCCGGCTCGCCGTTTCTCCTACCCAAGGGGCGCTACGGCTACAAGATGGGCCACGGCGAGGTCATCGACCACATGATCCGCGATGGCCTCTGGTGCGCGCTTGCCGACTGCCACATGGGCGTGACCGCTGAGAACGTGGCGGGCGACTTCGAGATCTCCCGCGCCGACCAGGACGAGTTCTCCGCCAGCAGCCAGCAGAAGACGGCGCAGGCCTGGGAGGCCGGCCGCTTCGCCGACGAAATCGTCCCCGTCGAGGTGAAGAGGCGCAAGGAGACGATCAGCGTCGACAAGGATGAGCACTTCCGCGCCGACACGACGGCAGAAGTGCTGGGCAAGCTGCGACCGGCGTTCGCAGCGGACGGCTCGGTGACCGCCGGCAACGCCTCCGGCATCAACGATGGCGCGGGTGCGGTTGTCGTGATGTCACGCAAGAAGGCGGAAGAGCTTGGCGCCGCGCCGATGGCCACTGTGACCTCGTACGCCAGCGCCGGCGTCGCACCGCGCGTGATGGGCATCGGACCCGTGCCGGCGACGCAGAAGGCGCTCGCTCGCAGCGGGCTGAGCATCGGCGACATGGACCTGATCGAGGCGAACGAGGCGTTTGCCGCGCAGTCGCTGGCCGTCGGGCGCGAGCTTGGTTGGGACTGGGAGCGCGTCAACGTCAACGGCGGAGCGATCGCAATCGGTCACCCGATCGGCGCCAGCGGAACGCGCATCCTGGTGACGCTGCTGCACGAGATGAAGCGCCGCGAGGTCAAGCGCGGTCTGGCGACGCTCTGCATCGGCGGCGGCCAGGGCATCGCAATGATAGTCGAGAACGCGAACTAGAGAGATTCTAGAACTGAGAACCGAAGAACCCAGAACCGGCGGGAACTCCACCGGGTCCGGCTCAGGTTCTGGGGTCTACGGTTCCAGGAGTTATCCATATGTCCGAATCTGACGCTGCCCTCGAACTCTTCCTGCACTGGCTGCGGGAGGGGCACGGCCGCGGCTTCGCAGTGAAGGCCAGCGATGGCGTCGTAACCGCGAGCGACGGCGAGTTCACGCTCGCCGTGTCGGTTGGGTCTCTGGTGCCGGTCGAGGACGAGCGCTGGGACGCCGCGCGAGAGCGCCTGGAGTCGCAGATCGCGGACGGCCTGCCGGCGCGAATCGCGCTCTGGTTGCCGCCCGGCGCTGCGTTGCCCTCTGAGGAGCCCGCCGCGAGCGAGTTCGCGGAGGCGGTGCGGCAAGCGGCGGTCAAGCTCGGGCCGCAGGAGCGGGCGCACGTGCCGCTGCCGATACGGATCGGCCTGCGCAAGAGCAACAGTGAGGGCAGCGTGATGACGGCGACCGGCGGCCTGAACCCGCACTGGGCGACCTTCACGAGCCGCGTCCAGGGCACGTTCGACCTCGACTCGAGGGTGCTGCACCGGCTGCCCGAGTCGAGCGAGCACCTGGAGCAACTGATCGAGCAGATCGTCGCGGTTGCCGCTGAGATGAGCGACGGCGAGGTGCGCGAAATCGAGACGATCGACGCCTGGACGGTGCAGCGCCTGTCGGGCGATAACGGCTGCACGATTGTTGGCCTGCCGCGCGAGGCGACAGACGACATTGGCCTCGCTGTGCGGCGGAACTTCCGCCGGCTACTGCGCGATGCCGTGCCCGCGTTGCGCGAGGCGGAGGCAGACGTGCGCGCGCTGCTCGTCACCGGCTACTATCCGCGGATCGAGATGGAAGGCGCGACGACGGCGATGCGCGGCTACGACCCGACGTCGTACAGCGGCGTCGACTTCGTCTGCCTGGTGGCGGACGGAGTCGTCAAACCGCTCATGCAGGCGCCGGAGAGCCTGCTCCCGTGGGCGAAGGCCGCTCAGCCCGAAGCCTGATTTTCGGGAGAGGTGTTCAGAGAGCCAGGCTTCAACCTGACACCGACGCCACGAGCATCCGCAGCGCCGCCTCCGCGCAGGCGAGGCGGTTGCCCGTGCGGTCGTCCGCGAAGTCGAAGCGCCGGCTCGTGACGTTCTTGCCGTCGGCGATCGCGATGTAGAAGAGGCCCACCGGGCGCTCCTCTGAGCCGCCGCCGGGGCCGGCGATGCCTGTCTCCGCGAGGCCGATGTCCGCGCCAGACCAGTTGCGCACGGCGATCGCGAGCGCTTCGGCGGCTTCGGTGCTGACGGCGCCGTGTTCGCGCAGGACGGCCTCTGGCACGCCCATGCGCACCTTCACTTTGTTCCAGTACGGCGCGACGCTGATCACGAATACAGCCGAGCTGCCGGGAACGGCCGTGATCTGATGGCCGATCAGCCCGCCGGTGGTCGCCTCGGCGGTCGCCACGGTCAGGCCCTTCGCCTTGAGCGCGGCGACGGCCTCAGCCGCTAACGGGTTCGCGCTTTCGCTCGTGGGCCCACTCAACGCTGCGCCTCACAGCCTCTCTCATACCAACTTCGGCTCGCCATCCCAGCTCAGTGCGTGCTTTCGAGTTGTCCTCGATGTAGTCGACGCCCATGAGGTTGACTGCGAAGCGGGTCAGGTCCGGGTGGTGCGACCAGCCACGCAGACGCGCGACGGCCTCCGACCCGGCGGCGATCGCGTAAAGGAGCCGCAGCGGGACGGAGCGGCGTGGCGGGTCGACGCCGGCGCTCTCGGCGGCGGCGTCGAAGAGGTCGCGCTGTGTGATGTGCTCCTCGTTGACGGCGTTGTACGTTTCGCCCGGCGCTCCTTCTGACGTGGCGGCGCGGACGCAGAGGTCGGCGACGTCGCCGGCGTAGACGCATGGCAGACGGTTGCGCCCTTTGCCCATGTAGGCCGCCAGCGAGCTTTTGAGAAAGGTGACGAGCCCCGGCAGCATTGAGGCGTCGCGCTCTCCCAGGATCAGTGCCGGCCGCACGATCGTGACGGGCACGCGGCCGCGTTCGTGCGCACGACGGGCGATCTTCTCGGCCGCTGTCTTGGCGCGGCGGTAGTAGTCCAGCGGGCCGAACCGTGTCTCCAGTCGGGTTGATTCGTCCACGCCCCTGGCGAGGTCGTCGAAGCGATAGACGGCGTCTGAGCTGACGTGAAGAAAGCGGCTGACGCCGGCGTCGGCGGCCGCCCGCAGCATGTTTCGCGTGCCGTCGACCGTAATGCGCTTGAATTCGCTCCACGGGCCCCAGTCGCTGACGTTCGCCGCCGCGTGATAGACGACCTCGACGCCGGCGAGCGCCGCCGGGAGCGAACCGGGCTCCGTGATGTCGCCGGTTACGAGTTCGGCGCCGAGCGGCTCTAGGTACGAAGTGTCGCTCGTTGCCCGCACCAGCGCGCGGACGGAGTCGCCGCGTTCGATAAGGCGGTCGGTGATGTGGCTGCCGAGGAATCCGGTGGCGCCGGTTACGAGCGTTTGCATGGGGCTTGTCCGTTCGCTAGCGCGGCAGATGCGCGCACGATAGGCTTGACGCGAAATATAACACGGGGAGACAGATGAGCCGGTATTCGCTGGCGCTGGGCGCCGGACGCGCGGAGGAAGTTGCAAAGCTGGCGGCCGATGCGGAGGCCGCGGGCTTCGGCGCGCTATGGACGTCGGAGATGTTCCACGACCCGTTCTCGCCGCTGGCCGCCGCCGCGACCGGGACGTCACGTATCGGCCTCGGCACCTCGATCGCGCTGGCCTTCGTGCGCAGCCCCTGGGTGCTGGCGCTCGCCGCGCTGGACCTGGACGCGATGTCTGGAGGGCGTTTCGTGCTCGGGCTGGGCACCGGTCTGAAGCGGATCAACGAGCGCTGGCACGGCATCGCCTACGGCAAGCCGACGCCGCACATTCGCGAGGTCGTGCAGATCATTCGCTTGATCACCGAACGGGCGCACGAAGGCGAGCCGATCAAGTTTTCCGGCCAGTTCTACGATCTCGACATCCAGGGTTGGCGCCGGCCGCAGGCGCCCGTCCGTGAGCGCATCCCGATTTACCTGGCCGGCGTGCGCGAAGGGATGATCCGAACCGCTGCCGGCGTAGCGGACGGATTGCTGGGGCATCCGATCTACTCGCTGCGCTGGACGCAGGACGTCGTGGTCCCGGCGCTGGCACGTGGGTTGAAGGAGTCCGGGCGCGAGCGGGAGGGCTTCGAGCTGTGCCTCGGCGTCTGTTGCGCCGTGGACAGCGACGTCGGACGGGCGCGGCGTGCGGCAGCCGCTACGATCGCCTTCTACGCGACCGTCAAGACGTACGAGCCGCTCTTCGCGTCGTTCCCGGGGGAGGTGCGGGCGGTCCAGGACGCCCTCGTCAACGGCGACACCGCGCGCGCGACGGACGCCGTGAGCGACGACATGATCGACACGTTCGCGGCGGCCGGCGACGCCGATCACGTGCGCGCGCAGGTGCAGCCATACCTTGACCTCGCGGACACGGTCTGTCTTTCGCCGCCGGACCAGTTGATCGACCCGGCCGAGACAGAGCGCTATCGCAAGTCGCTGCTGGGGGCCTTTGGCGAATAGCCGGGCGCGTACTACGATAGAGCGAATGAACCTGGAACCGGGCGTGCCGGCGCCACACTTCACCCTGCCTGCCGTCGACGGGCGCGAGTACTCACTCCCGGGTGATCGCGGCGACGGGCCCCTGCTCCTTGCGTTCTTCCGGGTGAAGTGCGCGACTTGCGATGTGGCGTACCCGTACATCAACCGTCTGAAGGACGCCTACCCGGCGGGCTGGCAGCTGTGGTCCGTCTGCCAGGACGACCGGGAACGTGCGGCGGAATATGCCGAGCGGTTCGCGCTCAATCACCCGGTGCTGCTGGATGCGGCGGAACTTGAGGTCTCGCGCCTCTACGACCCACCGTCGACGCCGGCGCTCTACCTGATCGGCCGCGATGGGCGTGTCGAGTTTACGTGTGAGGGGTTCGCGAAGGACGATCTCAACGAGCTGGGCCGCCGGATCGCGTCTCTCGCCGGCGCGGAGGCCGTCGAGATCGCGCCCGCGGACGACGGAAGTCCGGCGCTCAAGCCGGGCTGTATGGCGCGGCAGCGAATGCCCCGGCGGCCGTCTGCATAGCGCCAGCGGCTGCTTTGTGAATCACGTAAGCCGGTGTTACCATTAGTAAAACTTATAACCCGCGGTCTGGACCGCGGATGGTTAAAGTCCCCGTGTCGGCTCCCGTAACAGGCTCCGCTCGATGATCAGGACGATAACCGAGGTCACACAAGGAGGACATCGAGTGGCTTTCGAAGACCGAAACCTGAAGTGCGTCGAATGTGAAAACGACTTCGTTTTCACGGCAGACGACCAGGAATTTCACAGCAAAAAAGGCTATCAGGACCCGAAGCGTTGCCCCAATTGCCGTTCCGCACGCCGTTCCGGCGGTGGTGGGTACGGTGGCGGCGGCTACGGCGGCGAGCGCCAGATGTACACGGCCACCTGCGACCAGTGCGGCAACGAGGCGTCGCTACCGTTTGAGCCGCGCCAGGACCGCCCGGTCTACTGCAGCGACTGCTTCTCGAAGGTGCGCCCCGGTGGCGGCGGCGGTAGTGGCGGCGGTGGCGGCGGCGGTGGCGGAGGCGGCGCCCGCTGGTAATCCACGCCCGATAACCGAATAGAACTCGAACAGACATCGCACGCCCGATATGATTGGGTGTGCGATGTCTACTTCTGCCACCGGCGCACTTTCCGGCGTCACCGTCCTCGACCTGACGTGGGTGCTGGCCGGCCCCTATGCGTCGATGGTGCTGGCCGACCTCGGCGCCGACGTCATCAAGGTCGAGCGGCCACCCTACGGGGACGTCGGTCGCTCAACAGCGCCGTACGCCGGCCACGAAAGCGCGTACTTCTTCTCCGTGAACCGCGGCAAGAAGAGCATCTGCCTGGACCTGAAGAGCGAGGCCGGCCGCGCCCTCTTTCTGCGCCTCGCCGAGAAGGCCGACGTCGTGATGGAGAACTTCACGCCGGGCACGGCCGAGCGCCTGGGCATCGGCTACGAGACGCTGAAAGAGCACAATCCGCGCCTCATCTACTCCGCAACGTCCGGCTTCGGCCAGACCGGCCCGGACCGCGAACGTCCCGCGCTCGACATAATCGTGCAGGGCATGGGCGGAATCATGAGCATCACCGGCGAGCCGGACGGGCCGCCCATACGCCCCGGCGTTTCGCAGGGAGACGTCACGGCCGGCCTCTTCACGGCGATCGGCGTCCTTGCAGCGCTGCAGGAACGCGAGCGCAGCGGCGAAGGCCAGATGCTCGACGTCAGCATGCTCGACTGCCAGGTCGCGCTCCTCGAGAACGCCTTTGCCCGCTACTCGGCGACAGGCGAGGCGCCGAAGCCGATCGGCACGCGCCATCCGGTGACGACGCCGTTCCAGGCGTTCCCGACGGCGGATGGCTGGATCGTGATCGCGGTGTCCTGGGGAGTCGAAAATCAGTGGGAGCTGTTCTGCGACAGGATCGGCAAGCACGAACTGATCGGCGACACTCGCTTCGAGACGCCCGGGCTGCGCACGAAGCACCACGCCGAACTCGAACCTGTGCTCATCGACGGCCTGCGCGGGAAGACGACGGCCGAATGGTTGAGCGAGTTTGATGCCATCGGCCTGCCCTGCGGTCCCCTGAACGACATTCCGCACGCCGCCGAGCAACCGCAGGTGGTGGCGCGCGAGATGCTCGTCGACGTTGAGCATCCGTCCGGCGTCAGCCTGCGGATCGCCAACAGTCCGCTGCGGATGAGCCGCACGCCCGGTGGCGTGAAGGGGCCGCCGCCGGTACTCGGGGCCGATACAGACGGAGTGCTGCGCCGTCTCCTCGGCCTGACGGACGAGGAGATCGGCCGGTTACGCGCGGACGAGGTGGTGTTCGGACCGCTGCCGGGGCCCGTGGAGCGCATCCTGGAGTACGAACGGGCCCTCGAAAGTCAGGAACGTGAAGAAGACACGGGGGCTTGACGAATTCTGCGGACTCGCCATAATAACTGCAGGCGAGCGCGGGGGTGTGCTTTCCGGCCGTCCGTGTGCGGCAAGGATGGTCTGGACAAGTCCCGTAGCTAAATGCCCACCGGCGGGGGTGCTGGTGGGCATGCCTGTTTCTTAGAAGACCGCTCGCTTGCCTCGGGCGTTCGTCTCTCCTACGATCGCCTCAGACCGTCCAGGAGATTACTCATGAAGATCACTGACGTCCGCATCCGCCTGTTCGAAATGCCGATGGAGCGACCGTTCCATCCGACCTGGGAGCCGTTTCCGGTCGTCAACGCGCGCATGAGCGTCGTCGAGATCCACACCGACGAAGGGATCACCGGCATCGGCTCGGGCGGCGTGCCAGTCCGCTGGGATGTCACCGCCAGGATGCTCGTCGGACAGGACCCGTTCGACCTCGAGGCGCACGCCTGGAACCTGCGCTCGATGGCGTTCTTCGTCGGGCGGCCATGGCCGGTGGAGGTCGCGCTCTGGGACATCATCGGCAAAGCGAGCGGCCAGCCCGTGTACAAGCTGCTCGGCGGCGGCACCTCGAAGATTCGGGCCTACGCCTCGAGCGGAGAGTGCCGGCCCACCGAGGCGCGCGTAGAGGCGGCGAAGCAGGTGGTTGACGAGGGGTTCCGCGCTCTGAAGATCCGCTTCCACAGTGAGGACTGGCGCGACGACGTGAAGACGCTGGCGGCGGTGAGGAAGGCCGTCGGCGACGGCATAGACATCATGGTGGACGGGAACTGGGGCTGGCGCATCCCGCCCGATCAGCAGCTCCACCGCTGGGACCTGCGCACGGCGATCGCGGCGGCGAAGGCGATGGAGGACTACAACGTCTACTGGCTCGAGGAGCCGCTGGACGCCTACGACTACGAAGGCCTGGCCGAGCTACGCAGCAACCTGACGACGCTGCGACTGGCCGGCGGCGAGCTGAACCGCGGCCCGGAGGAGATCAAGACGTACCTGGAGAAGGGTTGCTTCGACGTTTACCAGCCGGACTGCACGTTCATCGGCGGCATCTCGGCGACGCAGAAGATCGCGGCGATGGTGGAGGCGCACGGCAAGGTGTTCACGCCGCACACCTGGACGAACGGCATCGGCTTCGTTGCCAACCTGCACTGCGCGGCCGCCGCCCGCATCGTTCCCTACATCGAGTTCCCGTACGACCCGCCAAACTGGACGCCCGCCGAACGTGACTTCATCTTCCGCGAGCCGATCACGATCGACGACGAGGGCTACGTCCACCTGCCGGAAGGCCCCGGCCTGGGCATCGAGCTGGACGAAGAGAAGCTCGCGAAGTACGAGAGTTCGCGCACGGACGTTATCTAGGCGGACCCGCTGTGGGCCGAGCTAGCTGATCCCGTCCCAGCCGGCGGGCATGTCCGAGAGGTGCGAGACGTCGTTGAGGCGCCAGATGACGCGCCGGTCCTCGTGCGCGCGCACCGAGCAGATGCTGGCGTTGAACGGGTAGTAGATGAAGTCGCGGTCGAGGCCGAGGATCATCGAGATGTAGGTCTGGATGAACGCGGCGTGGACGACGGCGGCGACGCGCTGGCCCGGGTGAGTGGCGATGATCTCGTCGAGGACGCCCTGGATGCGCTTGCGGGAGGCTGAGCTGCCTTCGCTGCCGGGGAAGGCGTCCCACGTGCCGTCGGCCAGGATCTTGCGCTCGATCTTCCGCTGTTCGGCGATCGGCAGCCGGCTGATGTCGGAGTCGGCCTGGCCCAGCGTCACCTCGCGCAGGGCCGCCTTCGGCACGACCTCCAGGCCGGTGGCGTCGGCGATCGCGAACGCCGTCTCTTGCGTGCGCCTGAGCGGGCTCGCGTAGAGCGCGTCGAGGCGGGCGTCCTTCATCCGCTTCCCCAGCCGCCCGGCCTGCATCCGGCCGACGTCCGTGAGGTCGGGGTCGCCGGTCGTCAGGTCCTCGCCGGTGTTGCCCTCGGACTGAGCGTGGCGGATGAGGTAGAGCCGCGTCGCCTCGCCGCCGATGAGGAGAGCGTTGCGGAAGAAGGCGTGCAGGGGATCGCCCGTGGGCTGAGCGGGCCGTTCGTTAGGCATGGCGGGGACATCATATCGAAGCGTCGCAGCCGAACCAACCGAGAGGGCGACCGCCGGTCGCCCCTACGCGGTGGGCGCGGCTATACTCCGGCTATGCAGACCGGCGTTAGCTACTTCTCCTCGCGCGACCTGCGGCACGTCCGCGCTGACCTGCGCGAGATGGCAGAGGCTGGCTGTACCTACGTCGTTCACTGCTTCACCGAGACGGACCTGGCGTTCTACCGCGACGCCGTTCGCGACATCGCGGCGGCGACGCGCGAGGCCGGGATGGAGGTCTGGTTCGACCCGTGGGGCCTCGCCGGCGTCTTCTCCGGCGAGACGTTCACGCGCTTCCCGCTGGAGCATCCGGAGACGTGGCAACTGCTCTCGGACGGGCGCCGCGTCCCCTTCGCCTGCCCGAACCACCCGGCGACGCGCGAGTTCCTGCGCGGCTGGGTGGAGGCCTGCGCGGCGGCCGAGGGAGAGGTGCTGTTCTGGGACGAGCCGCACTTCTACATGGGGCTGGCGGTGGGCGACTTCGCGCCGGCCTGGGCCTGCTACTGCGACTCTTGCCGTGAGCGGTTCGGCGGCGACCTGCCGGCCGAGTTCACGGCCGAGATGAAGGCGTTCCACGAGGCGTCCGTGGTTGAGGTGCTGACGGAACTCTGCCGCTACGGCCACGAAAAGGGGATGCGCAACGCCCTCTGCCTGATCCCGACTGACCTCGCCGGCTACGGCTTTCCGGAGCCGGCCGAACGCCTGCGGAAGGGCATCGAGTCGCGTTCCGGCGGGGCGTCCGCGTCTGCGATCGAGGCGATGATGCACATGGGTGTCGGCGACTTCGACGTCGCGGCGGCGATCCCGGACCTCGATATCTTCGGGACGGACCCGTACTGGTACCTCTTCGGCAGCGACCCGGAGCGGTTCATGCGCGTCTACAGCGAGGCCGCCGCCGAGTCCGCCCGCAAGCACGGTCGCGAGCTGCAGCTGTGGCTGCAGGCGTTTCGCGTTCCGGCCGGTCGCGAGGAGGAGTTGCGGATGGGCGCGCGCGTCGCCGAGGAAATCGGCGCGACGCACCTGGCGGCCTGGAGCTACCGCGCGACGGAGTCGATGTCGATCCGCTGCGCGGACAGCGAGGCAGTCTGGCGCATCATCGGCGAGGAGTTCCGGCGGATCCGGGCCGGCACAGCCTGAGGGCGTCGCCTAATCGCCGCGGATCTGGCGCAGGTGCGCGAGGTCGTGGTCGGCGATGTGCGTGACGAGTGTGCCGACCGGGTGCTCGCCGAACTCCGGGTGGCGGTAGATGCGCGCCATGCCGGCCTCGCCCGCGCGGCGCAGCAGCTCCAGGTTGAGCTGGCGGTTCGCGCCGTAAGCGGCGAGCGACGTCGCCAGGTCGCGGGCTTTGTAGTCGAGCGCGTCGGCCCACGTGTCCTGGTCGAACGGCTGTAGCTCCGGCCGCTCCTCCGCCAGCGTCTGCCGGATGCGCCAGCCGAGCCCGACCTCGATGTCCGCCAGGTGTGCGACGATCTCGGAGGGCGACCAGCCTGCGCCGCCGCCCGTCGCGTGCGGCTCCTTGAAGGCGCGGGCGATCACCTTCGGCATCTGCGCCATGCCGGCGAAGAGGTCCGCCGGAACCTCAACGTCGGCGTCGCAGATCGGGCAATGTGTGGTCGTCGTCTCGAAGTCCATGGCCTCCCAGTATACGGAGGGTGGCGCCTAGAAGTCGTCGAGGACGCCGGCGATCGAGAGGATGACGGCGCTGGTGTTATAGACCGCGTGCAGCAGGACGCCACCGACGTAGAAGTTGCGCGACGACTTTGGCAGCGCGCCCCGGCCGTTCACCCAGTCGACGACGGCATAGGTCAGGCCGAGGCCGACGATGAAGCTGGCGGCGGCGTGGAGCGCCACGGGCACGGTGTAGCGGAACTGAACGTAGGCGTCGGACGGGTCGTCGACGTATACGTTGACGTAGACCCAGCTTTCGAGCAGGCCGAAGACGACGCCGCCAAGCGCGCAGAGGAGGGCGACGTAGATGCGGTTTCGCAACGCCTGCGGGAACCACACCTGTCCCAGGTAGACGCCGATCGGCTTGAAGATCTCTTCGATCACCGGCGCGCCGATGAAGACGAGGAGCAGGAAGCCGAACGAGCCGATCTCGGCGATGACGGCGCCGACGATCCCCAGCGCGCCGCCCGCCAGGGCGAGAAGGATGACGGCGATGTGGCTGAGCGGCGTCGCCCGCGTCGGTGGTGGCAGCGAGGGGACGGTCCGGATGCCCAGCGCTAGCCTCGGGGCAGTCCCAGGCCACGGCCGGCGATGATGTTGCGCTGGATCTCGCTCGTGCCGGCGGCGATCGTGAGGCCGGCGGTCGAGAGGTAGTATTCGTGTAGCCGGCCCGCCAGCGGCGCGCCGATGCTCTCGGTTGTGAGCTGCGATGGGAGGCCGATGATGTTGAGCGCGCTGTCGGCCAATCGCTGCTGAAGCTCCGACCCGAAGACCTTGGAGAGCGACGCTTCGGCGTTGGGCACCTGTCCGCGCGCCTGCATCGACGCCACGCGGTAAGCCAGCAGGCGCCCGATCTGGAACTCGAGGCCCAGTTCAGCGAGTTTCGTCGCGACGCCCGGCCGGTCGATCGGCCGCTCCCTGTCGGTGGACGCCCGGCAGTACTCCGCCAACTCCTCATAGATGCGGATGCCGGCGACGACGCGATTGATGCCGGAGCGCTCGAAGTCCAGGGTGGCGGCGGCGATGTACCAGCCTTCGTTGAGGCCGCCGACTAGGCAGTCACGGGGGACGCGGACGTTGTCGAAGAACACCTCGTTGAACGTGTGGCGCGCGGTCAGGTCGATGAGCGGCCGCAGCTCGATGCCGGGCAACGACATGTCGACGAGCAGGTAGCTGATCCCCTTGTGCTTCGGCGCCTTCGGGTCGGTGCGGACGAGCAGGACGCACCAGTCGGCTCTGTGGGCGATCGATGTCCAGGTCTTCTGGCCGTTGACGATGAAGTGGTCGCCGTCCAGCTCGGCGCGCGTCTGCAGCGAGGCGAGGTCGGAGCCCGAGCCTGGTTCGCTGAAGCCCTGGCACCAGACGCTATCGGCGCCGGCGATCGCGGGCAGGTGCTGCGCCATCTGCTCCTCTGTGCCGGCGAGGATGATCGTCGGGCCGACGCGGTCCGGTCCGACGCCGACCTGCGTCGGGGCGCGGTTGTAGGACATCTCCTCGCTGTAGATGACCTGCATCATGTGCCCGGCCGCCATGCCGCCTTGCTCCTTCGGCCAGCCGAGCGTCAGCCATCCCTTTGCCGAGAGCTTGCGCTGGAAGTCGCGCAGGAATTCCCAGCGGTCCTCCGCAGCTTCGCCGAAGACGCCGCCGCCGCTGCCCTGCGCCCAACCGTCCGGCAACTCTTCGCGCAGAAAAGCACGGATCTCTTCGCGGAAAGCCTCTTCGTCGGGAGAGAATCGGAATCTCATATGCTATCCGGCGCCAGCGCGCCGTACTTATACTACACGGGCATGTTGCGATTGACCTTCTCGCTCCCGGCGCTGGTTCTCCTCGCCCTCGCCTGTTCTGGTGGCGGGGCCGACGAGCCCACGCCCGCGCCGACAGACCTGCTGCTGAACCCGACGCCTGTCGTTACGCCCACGCCTTCGCCGAGCCCGACGCCCGGTCCGGTTCCCGCGCTGACGATCGCCGGCGTCTTTCCGCCGCGCGACCTCGCGCAGTACGACCTCGACCCGTCGCGCCTACGGACGGTGATCGCCACGGGAGACGTGATTCCCGCCCGCTTTACCGACTTCATCATCCGCCAGGAGGGCGATAACTTCCTCTACACCGTCGAGAAGACTGCCGACATTGTGGCGGACGCCGATATCACCGTGGTCAACCTGGAAGCGCCGCTGATCGGCCACTGCCCCGTGCACACCGAAGGCTTCACGTTCTGCGGCCGGCCGGGCTTCACGGACGCGCTGGTCGAGGCCGGCGTCGACGTCGTGACGATCGAGAACAACCACATCCTCAACTGGGGCTACGATGGCGTCGTCGAAACGGTCGACCACCTGGAGGCCGCCGGCATGACCTGGACCGACCGCCAGACGCCGGCGATCCTCGACGTGCGCGGCCTCAAGTTCGGCTTCATCGCCTTCAACGGCGTGATCGAAGTGATCGACCGCGCCGCGATGATCGAGCAGATCGAGGCGCTGCGCCTCCGGGTCGACGTGCTGGCCGTCTCCTATCACTGGGGCGCCGAGTACGTCTCGCTGCCGACGGTCGCGCCCGGCGTTGCGGACGACGACCCGGTGACGATCGGCCATCTCGCCATCGACTCCGGCGCCGACCTGGTGATCGGCAACCACCCGCACTGGGTGCAGGCGGTCGAAGTCTATGAGGGCGGGTATATCACGTACGCGCACGGCAACTACATCTTCGACCAGGACTGGAGCTACGAGACGCGCGTCGGGGTCATCGGCAAGTACACGTTCTTCGACGACGAGCTTGTCGGCGTCGAGTACGTGCCAACCTTGATCGAGAACTACGCGCAGCCCGTGCCGATGGTGGGCGAGGAACGCCAGGCGGTCCTCGACGGCATGCGCGACGCCAGCGAACAACTGGCGGGCCTGCTGGCGGGCGGATAGCCGCGCTCAGGCAGTCCCGGACGCCCCTTCGCTTGGAGCAGGCCGGCGGCGACGCTCCGCCAGCACCCACAGTACGGTGGCGATCAAGAACGACAGCGACATGATCGCGGAGAGGCCGAGGAACGCGGCCTGCGTGTCCCAGATGTCGACGAAGGCGCCGGCGATGACGCCGCCCGTCCCGCCGAGCCCGAAGCCGGCGAAGAACGAGAAGCCGTAGCTGCGGCCGATCGCACCCGGCGGCGAGTAGTCCGCGATAAGGCCCGTCCAGAGCGGCTGCGCGGCGAAGTAGAAGAATACGAACGCCGAGGCGATGACGACGAGCGCCCAGCCGGTGACGACGCCCGTGAGCACGAGCGGTGGCACCGTCAGCAGGCAGATGATCGGGGCGAGCGGCTCCAGCCGGTAGCGTTGAGAGAGGCCGCCGCCGATGAGCTGCCCGACGGCGCCGGTGAGCAGCGCGACCGTGACGAACGCGCCGCCGAAGTCGTCGTTCACGAAGTCCTCCAGGTGCTTCGGCAGGTAGGTGATCGCGCCGCGGTAGACCATGCCGCTGACGATGAAGGCCGCGTAGACCAGCAGCAGCGGCACGAAGAAACGGTTGCCCTCCTTTGTGCTCTGGTCACCGGCCTCCTCGGCGGCGTCGACGACGGCGACGGTCTCCGAGCCGGCGCGCACGTTGAGCCGCGTCGTCGCCATGACCAGCGCCAGGAGCGCCGACAGACCGCCGACGAAGAAGAACGCGAGCCGCCAGTCGACGAGCACGGCGAGGCCGATGGCGATCGCCGGCGCCATCGCCTGGCCGACGTTCCCGGCGACGCCGTGGAAGCCGAGCCCCATCCCCCGCTGGCGCACTCCCTGCGCGACGAGCGAGATGCCGGCCGGATGGTACAGCCCCGCCGTCAGCCCGAGGCCAAGCAACGCCGCTCCCAGCCACCACTCGTTCGGCGAGAGCCCGACGAGCACGGCCATCACCGCCGATCCACTGAAGGCGTAGACGAGCACCTGCCGCGAGCCGAGGCGGTCGGCGAGGAAGCCGGCCGGTATCGCGCTGCTGCCGAAGGCCCAGCCGAACATCGTCGCGATACCGCCGGTGACGACGGCGCGAATACCGAAGTCGTCCTCGATCCGCGTCAGCATCGCGGGGTACGTCAGCTCAAGGATATGGGCGAGGCCGTGCGCCATCGCGATGTACGTCATGATGCGGCGCTCGTCGGGGTTCATCGAGGTGTCAGGTGTTGGGTGTCAGGTGTCAGCGCGACCCTGTCCCCTGTTTCGCGCCTCAGACGAGGCCTTCGCTGCGCAGTTCGCCGACGGCTGCCTCGAACGCCTCGATAGTGTGGTTGATGTCGGCATCCGTATGGACGCCGCTGACGAAGCCGCCGCTGCCGCCCATCAGGTCGACGCCGTGGTTGATCAGCGCCCGCTTGAGCGCGATGGTCAGCTTCGGCGGCATCTGCGGCGGCGCGTCCGGACCCGGCCATTCGATACCGGCTTGCGGTCGCGGCGCCTCCTGTCCCAGAGCGATGTGGAAGTAGCTGGCGAGCCCGTAGGCGACGCCCGGCACGCCCGTGCGATCGAGTGCGTCGTTCAGCTCGCGGACGAGTCGCTCGTTGAGGGCGTCGGCGCGGACGTGGTGCTTTCCCGTGGCGACCATCGCCAGCATCGCGTCTCCGGCGGCGGCGGAGACCGGGTTGGCGTTGAAGGTGCCAGGGTGCTGCACGCGCTTGCGGGCGTTCCAGGGAGAGTCGCGGAACTCGATCATGGAGATGATGTCGCCGCGGCCGCAGACGGCGCCGCCCGGCATGCCGCCGGCCAAGATCTTGGCGAGCGTCGTCAGGTCCGGCGTCACGCCGTAGCGGGCCTGTGTGCCGCCGGGCGAAACCCGGAAGCCAGTGATGACCTCGTCGAAGATGAGCACGGTGTTGTGGCGTGTCGTCGCATCGCGAAGCGCCGAGAGGACCGCCGGGGCGAGGGGGAGCGTTCCCCACGCGGCGCCGGTCGGTTCCAGGATAACGGCCGCGAAGTCGCCGGTCGCGAGCCGTTCCTCAACGGCGTCGATGTTGCCCTGCGGGACGCTGACGGTGTTGCTCATCGTCGCGCTGGGGACGCCGGCCGACTCCGGGTTCTCCGCTTCGGGATCGCGGGAGCCGACGACGGCGTCGTGCCAGCCGTGGAAGTGGTGGTCGAACTTGAGCAGGCGGTCGCGGCCGGTGTGGGCGCGGGCGAGGCGGATCGCCATCAGCGTCGCCTCGGTACCGGAGCTGGTGAAGCGCACCTCCTCGGCGCAGGGCACGAGGTCCTTGACGCGGCGGCCCCACTCCAGCTCCAGCCGGTGGTTGGCGCCGAAGTGCGTGCCCTTGCCCACCTGCTCGACGATCGCCGCGGTGATGTCGGGGTGGGTGTGGCCCATGAAGAGCGCGCCGTGCCCCATGACGAAGTCGACGTATTCGTTGCCGTCGACGTCACGCTTGCGAGCGGCTGCGGCCTGCTCCACGAAGATGGGGAACGGCGTGAGGTAGCGCACGTCGTGCGTAACGCCCGAGGGGAAGACGCGCGACGATTCCTCATACAGCGCGGCAGACTTCGGATGGAGCCGCACGTAGGCGTCGAGAACCGTCTCACTCATGGCGTCAGATTCGCCTAATTGCGGCCTCTTAGCAACCCTGGCAGGCTCCCCCGGACGCCCTGAAGGCTCTCGATGTCTGCTAGTCGTTCCCGATGGGATCGTTAGCGAGGGCGGCGCGGACCTTCTCCTCGCCCATCGCGGCGATGCGCCCGACTTCGTCCTCGTCGTAGGGCTCGAAGACGTCGGAGGCGCTGATGAGCATGCCCACCGTGTCGATCTCTACGAAGATCTCGTCGAGATAGATCTTGAACGGATCGGGCACGTTGGGCTCATCAATCAGGGTCGCCGTCATCTCGATACGGTAGGTGCGTGAATCATCGCCGAACTGACGGTACTCCACGCGATCCATCCTGAAGTCGGCATAAGTCGCCAAATCGGTGTCCAGGGCGCCGTCGCTCACGAGGTCCGCCATGCAGTCGCCCCGGTCCTCGATGTCGTCGAGGTCTTGCGCCAGCGAGTCGACGCTGTCGAAGATGCGGATGTCCTGCGAGATCTCACTGGCGCCTCGGCGCGAGAAGTCGCCGCCGTCCGCTGTGCCGATAATGCTATCTTCGTTGTCGCGGTCGCATTGGTCGAAGGGGTTGGGCTCGTCGTCCTCGTCACTGTCGCTGGGCGGTTCGTACTCCCATTCCTCGCCGGCCGGCAAGTCGCCGAGCACGAGGAGCATCGCCTCTGCCAGGTCGTTCTCTGTTTGTTCGGGCGCATCATCGCCGCCACCACAGGCGGCGGTCAGCAGCATGGCCGCGAGCACGCTCGCAAGCAGTCCGAGGATCCTCATTCGTAGCTCCTTCAGTTCGTGGGGTCTGCTGCGGATTCTCGGAGACAGACAAGCCGCGGTCAAGTACGTGAGCGCTCGGGCGAGGGGTGCGGTGCGGCAGCGGCTACTGGAAGCTGGCGTCCGTTACCGTGTATGTGCTGTCCGTGAGGATGTCGATGCCGTATTCCTCGAGCAGTGTGACCCCGCTGCAGTCGTACATGAGGAGGTCGTAAGTGCCGGAGGCGATGAAGAGCGGCCAGAAGTCGCCCGGCGGGACGATTACCGTCGGGCCAAGGTCTTCGAAGCCCCAGTTCTGCGCGTCGGCAGGCGATGCCCAGACGCCGCAGATCTCGACGGAGGACTCGTTCACGATATCGAATTCGACCAACTGGCGGTCGTCGCCGACGTAGACGGCGTCCGAGCCCGTGGGGCTGCCCTCGATCTGCAGTACGAGTTCGTACAGCCCGTCCGGGAGGCCGGACTCCTCATCTAGGATGCACACCCACCAGTTGCCGTCCTCGCCTCCCACCCACGTGTCGGCAATTATGCTGCCGCCCTCGTTGAGTTCGCCATCGACGTACCAGAGAGCGTCCCACGTCATGCCGTCCTGCATCCCCTCGAAGTCCCAGAACCCGCAGACGCGTTCAGCGTTCGACGGGAAGAGTGCGAGCACTTCGGTAGGTTCGTCGTCGCTCGTGACGCCGGTCGAGAAGAGGAGGTTCGATAGGCTGATTTCCGAGGCATCGATGTCCACGGGGACGTCTGCGAGATTGGCTTCGTGGTAGGGCGAGACGTACGCTTCGCCGGCCTCGGCAGCGGCGATCATGTCGGACGCCAGCCCGACCGGCCGCAGGCCGTTGATGAAGCCGCCGACGGTGACGCACGTATCGTCGTCGTCAAGGGCGCCGTCGTTGTTCGTGTCCTCAAGCACGCGGCAGTCGACGTAACCGGTCTCCGAACCGGCGCCTGAGCCGACGACCGTTGGCACGCCGATGAGTTCGCCGTCGTCGTTGACGGCGAGGCCACCGCTGTTGCCGCCGGCGATCGTGGCGTCTGTCTTGATCCAGGCGCGGTTGCCGACGCTGCGCTCGGCCGTGAAGCCGCTGACGGAGCCGTCGGTGAATGTGATCGTCTCGCCGCCGATGCCCGGGTAACCGAGGATGCGGACCGCATCCCCGATCTCCAGCGCGCCGGAGTCACCGACGCGGACGAACGGGAAGTCGCGGGGTGCGGATCCGCCGTCGGTCCGCTCCGTGATCTGAACCAGCGCCAGGTCCAGCGCGAAGTCCACCGCTACCACCTCGGCGATGAATTCGGCCTCCGGCGCTTCGTCGGTCTCGCGCGTGATCCCGACCGCCAGCGTGTCGTACTCACCGTAGCGGTTGTCGATGACGTGGGCGTTGGTGAGGATGAGTCCGTCCGCTGAGACGATCGTGCCGGAGCCCCACCAGACCGCGTCATCTCCGGAAAGTGCCTGGATCTGGACGACCGACTGCGCCAGGTCAGAGATCGACACTTCGCCCTGTGTTTCCTCTGACGTGGGGGAAGCGGTTGGCGTCGTCTCGTCGTCGTTGTCACCGCCGCCGCTGCCGCAGGCGGTGAGTGTGAGTAGAGCGGCGAGCACGGTCGCAAGCAGGCCCAGCATTCTCATCCGAAAACTCCTTCGCTCCGCACGTCTGCTGGGATTCTCGGAGACGCGCGAGTGGGGGTCAAGCGGTGGCCCGCGGGGCGTGCAGACAGGGGGTGGAAGGATAGGGCTGGCGCGGGCAGCGGGCTATTCGAACTCGCGGGCGACGGGACGGGGGCGGTAGTAGGGGAGCAGTGGGAAGTCGCGCATCGTGATAAGGCCCACCTGCCGGCTCTCGGCGATTCCGGGAATGCAGTTGGCGACGATCGCCGCCGTGGCGCCGTCGCCCTGGATTCCGCCGGGGATCACCATGCGCACCGGTGGCTTGCCGTCGATCTCGATGGCGTCGCGTGGTTCGCGCGCGCCGAGCGACATCTCGAGGTCGAGCCGGATGACCTCGTTGCCGCCCATGATGCCGCGCGCCGACTGGCGAAGGCCCAGCGCGTAGCCTTTCTCGACGGAGTAGAACTCAGTCTTCTTGCGCTCCCGCGCGACAACAGGTTCGAGCGTTTCGATCACGTCGTCCAGGTGCCAGCCCAGCGTATCGGAGATCATGAAGACGGACTCGCGGAGGCCGACGTGGCCGATCGCCCCGTCCGTGGCGCCCCGCTGGAAGCCCTGCGGGCTGAGGCTGACGCCGGCTTTCCGCTGCAACTGGATGCGGCGCTGGCTGACATCGACGATGCGCTCTACGCGGATCGCCTTCACGCCCTGACAGACGGTCAGCATCACGAGAGGGAGGAGGTCCATCACGAAGCCCGGGTTGACTCCGGTCCCCAGGACGCGCACGCCGCTTTCGCGGGCACGACGGTCCAGCTTGTTGGAGATCTCCGGGTAGCGGACCCACGGGAAGGCGAGTTCCTCGCAGGTCGAGATGACGCTCTTCTCCGCGGCCAGGACGTCCAGGATCTGGGGATAGACCTCGGTCAGTGAGGAGCCCGTGGCGTGCACGATTACGTCGGCGAAGGTGTCCCTGAGTACAGGCTCAACGTCGTACTGGACCGGGACTCCCAGCGTGTGGCCGATGTCTGCGGCCTCGCCCAGGTCGCGGCCGGACTTCGAAGGGTGAGCGTCGATGGCGGCGACGATCTCGATATTGGGGTTGTTGAGGACGGCACGCACAACCTCGGAGCCGATGGCGCCGATGCCGTAGTGAATCGTGCGAATTTTGTCCTGGTTCAAGTGCTTCTCCACATTCCAGGGTGCGGTCTTGCCGGAGGACTCCTCGCCGAAGTTGGCGAAGCTGCCTTCCTTGGTGGTTACGTCGTCGTCGCTCATTATGGCCAGATTCTGAATACGGAACAGCTATGTTCTACTCATTAGAAGGCAGATGTTGGCCCAAACGTTACATTAGCCAATGCAGGATTCCGCAAATTCGTGCGCCAGCTCGTTGAAAGTTTCCGGCGCTTCGAAGTATACGGAGTGTCCCGCGCCCGGTACGATGACCATCCGTGAGTCCGGCAGCAGCGCGTGGGCGATCTCCATCAGGGACACCGGGAACACCTCGTCGTGTTCGCCGCCGACGAACAGTACCGGCATCTGTAGGGTTGCCAGTTGCTCTCGTGTGGCGCCGGTCTCGGTCGGCCGCTCAAGGGCGCGCAGACGCTGGACCTGGCGTGCACGGTCCAGGCGGTTTGGGCCGTTCTCGTTGAGCAGGCGGATCTGCCTGTAGAGGAACGCCCGGTCCCTGTGCTGACGCGAGAATCCGGGCGCCAGCACTCGTTTGACCTTCTCCGTGCTCCGTCGCTCCCAGACGAGGCGCACAGCTTCACGCTGACCGTCGCTCGCCGCGAGCCAGACCTCGCGTCGCATACCGGCGAACGTGTTCGACATCATCAGGCCCTTGACGCGCTCCGGCTGCGCGATTGCCAGGCCGAGGCAGCTGTAGCCACCCATCGAGTGACCGGCCAGCACCGCCTCGTCGATCTTGAGATGGTCCAGCAGCGCTCCCAGGTCTTCGATGAACGCGGCGGGTCCGCGATCGTCCGTGTCTGGGGAGAGGCCCCACCCGCGGTGGTCGAACGTTATGGTGCGCCAGTGGCGGGAGAGTACGGGCACTTGCTGCCACCAGCTCATGTGGTTGCCGCCCGCGCCATGAGCGAGAATGATCGGCGTGCCTTTGCCGTGCTCCTCGTAGTAGATGTCGATGCCGTTGACTGGTGCGAAGGGCATGGCGGGATGGTAACCGGCAGGTGAGCCGCGCCGCAACAATCAACAATTGTGGATAAGAAATAGGCAAAAGTCATAGCATTTGCCGCGGTACTTATCTTAGAATGAATTCAGATGGCAGACGCCCCAGATGCCCTGAAAGCCCGCAGCGACGGGACGAACCCTCCCCGGCGCGGTCGAAGGCGCTCCGCGACTCCCTCCGAGGCCGAATCAGCGCCGTCCAGTCCGACGCGGCGCCGCCGCACGGGAGCCAACGACTCTGGCCGCCACCACCGACGTGAAGCCGGTGACCGCGAGGATGCAGGGGCCGAGGCCCACGGTACTGTCGCCGAGTCGCCCGCGAAGAAGAATCCACGAAGGCGCTCTCCCAAGCCGGCCGGGAAGCCCGCCGAGCCCGAAGCCACGACCGAAGCACCGGCCAAGAAGCCGACCCGCCGCGGCTCTCGTGGCGGCCGAAAGCGCTCCGCCGCGAAGGCAAAAGCGGCCGCCGCCGCCGCTGAGGCTACGACTGAGACTGAGCCCGTCAAGAAGGCCGCTTCCCGGAGCGAGACGAAGGCGGAGACGAGCGCGAAGCCGCGCACACGCACCAGGCGAGCGCCGAAACCGAAGCTCCCGGAGCCGGAACGCTCTTACGATGACGCCGCTCCCGCGCAGAGCACGCTGGCGCCGCCGCGGCTGAAGGTGCCGCTGACTGGTGCGCCCTCGGCGGATGTGCCGGCGCCGTTCGCGCACAACGCCGAATACGAGTTCGCGCGCGTACTCGACTTCTACGGCGTCGAGTGGATATACGAGCCCCGGTCGTTCCCTCTGCGCTGGGAGGAGGGCCACGTCACTGAGGCGTTCACGCCGGACTTCTACCTGCCGGACCTCGACCTGTTCATCGAGCTGACCACGCTCAAGTCCAATCTGACCGCGGAGAAGAACCGCAAGATGCGTCAGATCAAGGAGCTCTACCCGGACATCAAGATCATGATGCTGAAGAAGCGGGACTACCTGCGCCTGCTCGCCAACTATGGCTACGGGTCGCTCACGGCCGGTCACGTGCCGGATGTGGATCACGTCATGATATCGCCGGCGAAGCTGCAGCAGCGCGTGAAGGAGCTGGGCGAGCAGATCAGCCGCGACTACGCGGACAAGGAGCCGGTGCTCGTCGGCGTCCTGCGCGGCGTGGTCGTCTTTATCGCCGACCTGATGCGCCAGATCACCGTGCCGACCAACATCGACCTGATGGCGATCTCCTCCTACGACGGGAACGGCGCTGGCTCGGCGGCCGTGCGCATCCAGAAGGACCTCGACCTCAACATCAAGGGCCGCGACGTGATCCTGGTCGAGGACATCGTCGACACGGGCATGACGCTCAACCACGTGGTCGAGTACTTGCAGACGAAGCGGCCGGCGTCGGTAAAGGTCTGCACGCTGCTTAGCAAGCCGGCACGGCGGATGATGGATGTGCCGCTGGACTACGTCGGGTTCGAGATCGAGGACGAGTTCGTCGTCGGCTACGGCCTGGACTTCCACCAGCGGTTCCGCAACCTGCCGTACATCGGCACGCTGAAGCACGACCTGCTTCCCTAGCTGCTTCGATAAGGGTCGCATCGCCACGAAGTCGTGTCCTGATGCTATTGACATTTTCTATAGGCGAGAGCAGAATAGATGTTGCTCCTGAGTACGGAGCGGCCGACGAAAGGACTGGCTGGGGCGACCTGGTCAGACCCGGAGGGAGCCGAAGACCGGCTCGGGAGCGCTTTTTTGTGTCTCGCGCCTGGGCCTGCGTGGCACCTTCCTACTCCGCCATTCCCGCCAGAATAGCACCGCTCGCCGGTGGCCCCGGATAATCAGGACGACAGGAGGAGCGCGAATGGAGATCTACGACGTCACTGTGCGGCTGCGGGAGGGCATGGCGACCTACGCCGGCGAGGAGCCGGGGCCCGTGCTCGACTTCCACTCACTGATGAGCGATGGGAAGTCAGCGAACGTGAGCGCGTTGTCGCTTGGTTCGCACTCGGGTACGCACGTCGACGCTCCGGACCACTTCCTGGGCAACGGTGTCACCGTCGAGCAGATGCCCGTCGAGTACATGGTCGGGCCGTGCTACGTGATGGAGTACGCGGGCGACGGCCACATTTCGGCGGCGGACCTGGAGGCGGCGGGCATACCCGGCGGGACAACCCGCCTGCTGGTCAAGACGAAGAACGGCCGCTTCTGGGATGATGACGCCTTCCACCCGGAGTTCATCGGCCTCGACGACGACGCCGGGCCGTGGCTCGTCGAGCGTGGGATCGTCCTCGTCGGCATCGACTACATGTCGATCGAACGCTTCCACTCGCCGACGCACGCCGTGCACAAGGCGCTGCTGAAGACGGGCGCCGTGATCCTCGAAGGCCTCGACCTGCGCGGCGTCGCGCCGGGCGAGTACTTCCTCGTCTGCGCGCCGCTGCCTGTCGCCGGCGCCGACGGCGCGCCGGCGCGCGTGTTCCTGTTGGGCGAGGCGCCGGGTTAGCGGCACCACTGCTCTCACGACGCTTCGTTGGCGTTCCCGCCCGACTGGCCTTTCTTCCCGCGTGCCTCCGCCTCGTGAAGTTGGACTGCGGTGCTGATTAGGGCGAGATGGCTAAATGCCTGCGGGAAGTTTCCCAGCATCTCTTCTGTCTCAGCGTCCGTTTCCTCACTGAAGAGGCCGAGGTCGTTGGCGCATCCCCGGAGCTTGTCGAACAAGTCTCGCGCTCGGTCCACCTCTCCCAATGCGATCAGGTTATCCGCGAGCCAGAAAGTGCAGATCGCGAACGTACCTTCGCTGCCGGCAACGCCGTCGTCGAAGCCGCTGTAACGGTACACGAAGCCCTGCGGCGAGGTCAGTTCACGCTCTATCGCTGCGATGGTGGAGCGCATGCGTGGGTCAGTTGCGGGAATGAACCCGACCAGCGGCATTAGGAGGTTGCTCGCGTCGAGATTCTTGCTGCCATACGCCTGCACAAACGCCGCTCTCTCGGAGTCGTAGCCGTTGGACAGAACGTCCTCCTTGATCTCCGCCCCAACCCTGCGCCACGTATCAAGGTCGCCCGGCAGGCCGAGGGCGCGGGCAGCCTTTATCGCCCGGTCCAGAGCGACCCAGCACCAGACCTTTGAGGAAACGAAGTGCTGCCGCCCGCTGCGCGCTTCCCACATTCCGTCGTCCGGCTCTTGCCAGTGGTCGATCACGAAGGCGACGACTCGCTGCAGGTACTCCCAGTACTCGGAGTCCATCTCGCCACCGAACTTCCGGTAGAGGTGTGCTGAATCCAGCAGCTCCCCGTAGATGTCAAGCTGGAACTGGTCATACGCTCCGTTGCCTGTGCGAACAGGACGCGAGCCGCGGTATCCTTCCAGTTCAGGAAGTTCCGTCTCAGTGAGGCGCCGCTCGCCCCCAAGGCCGTACATGATCTGGAGGTCCCTGGCGCGCCCCACCGTGCTCCACTCCAGCCACTCCTTGAACGCCCGCGCCTCCGTGGTGTAGCCGAGGATAGACAGAGCATAGAGGGCGAACGACGCGTCCCGGATCCAGGTGAAGCGGTAGTCCCAGTTGCGGGGGCCGCCGATCGCCTCGGGCAGCGAGGTTGTCGCGGCCGCCAGAAGGGCGCCCGACGGCGCGTAGGTCAGAGCCTTGAGCGTGAGGGCGGAGCGAACGACTTCGTCGCTGTACTCCCCGTCATAGTCGCACGTTGAGGACCATTCTTCCCAGAACCGCCGTGTGTCTTCGAGGCCTTGATCGATCTCGGCGCCGGTGGTCGGCTCAACGCTGTGCGAGGCGAATGTCCTGAGCCCCACTGGAAGGCCGGGCTGATAGGTGACGACGGCGTAGAGTTTCTCGCCGGCCGTCAGCCGTCCTTCGGCGAAGAACCCGCCATCCGTCTCGGCGATAGGAGTGGAGCAGTATAGCGACATCGCGTCAACGCCCCCGTGAGCGAAGCCCGAATTCGCGTTCTCGACGACAGCGTGAGGGATAATCGTGCCGTAGTCGAAGCGCGGGTAGCATTCGACCGTGAAGCGCGTACTGCCGCTGACGCACTCCAGGATTCGCACGAGCCGCCGCTGGCGATCACTGGCGTGCGCGTCTGCCGGCGCAGGATGTGGATGCGTGGGCATGAAGTCCGTCAGCCTCGCAACGCCTGTTTCAGTCTCGAAGGTGGTCTCGAGGATGTTGGTTCCTGGCTGGTAGCGTCGGCTGACTGATCGCACACCCTCGGGCGCGACCTTGAAGTATCCGCCCTTCTCCCAATCGAGGATGCGGCTGAAGAGGGCGGGGCTATCGAAGCGGGGAAAGCAGCACCAATCTATGGAGCCCGCTCTGGACACCAGAGCGCAAGAGTGCATGTCGCTAATCAGGCCGTAGGCCGATATAGGGGGATAAGAATCGTGTTCTTCATGCATCATCGAAGGGGCCAGGTTCCTGTCGAAAGAAGCTTAGCAAGGATTGAGCGATCCGTGCGGGGGATCGTCTAGCAGCTCTTAAACACCCTCTGATCGGGGCAGGGTCACGACGAAGGAAGCGCCACCTCGCTCCATATTGGTGACAGAGATGTCCCCGTCATGTGCCGTGACCAGCCCTTTCGCTATCGCGAGCCCCAGCCCGCGCCCCTCAGAACGTCGAGTCCTGGCGGCGTCGGCTCTACTCAGGCGATCGAACACGAAGGGCAGAAGATCGGCTGCAA
This sequence comes from Chloroflexota bacterium, assembly GCA_029262695.1. Classification (GTDB taxonomy): domain Bacteria; phylum Chloroflexota; class Dehalococcoidia; order SM23-28-2; family RBG-16-64-32; genus CF-162. Next base: position 30,209 of record JAJCYV010000006.1, read on the forward strand.
TTCCGGGGCCGGTGTCGGAGACCGTGATCGTCACCATCGACTCGCTGTCTGAGATCGCAACCGATATGGAGCCGCCCGCCGGTGTGTGTTCCAGCGCGTTATCAAGGAGGTTGCCGACGACCTGCTCCAACCTCGCCGGATCGATCTCGATATCACGGGAAGTCCCACCAGAGACGTCGAGATCGATGGACTGTCCCCGAGCGCGCGCTCGTCTCGCCTCAACGGCGGCGGTCACTACCTGCTTCACGTCCGTCGGCTTGCGGCTCAGAGCGAGCAAGCCCTGATCCAGATCGGTAAGTTCTTGCAGGTCCTCCACCAGCCGGCCGAGACGGATCGCCTCCTGGGTCACGATACGGTAGTTCTCTGAAGTCGGTTCGATGATGCTGTCGTTGATGGCGTCCAGATGGCCGATCATGTTTGTCAGCGGTGAGCGGAGCTCATGGGCGACGTCGGCGGTCAGTCGCCTGCGGCGCTCATCTGCTCGGGCCAGCTCTTCGGTCATCTCGTTGAACGACACCGCAAGTTCGGCGACCTCGGCGGGGGAGTCGGCGTCGACTCGCACGTCCAGGTCGCCCTGTCGCACGGCGTGTACTGCGGCGGCCATTCGGCTGATGGGGCGCGATATGAGTCCGCTGACTACCACGGCGGCGACTACGGCCGCGGCCACCACGGCCGTGGCGACGACTCCGATCGAGGCCCACGGAATGTCTGGTGAGACCGAGAAGTCGACGAACAGCAGGGCTGGCTGCGCCACTCCGATCGCCCCACCCTCGATGAATGATTGGGTTGCCGCGTCATAGCACTCTTTTGCGAACTCATCCTCGACCAGTGGAAACAGATTACCGAACTCATCAGTCTCGTAGGGGATACCCGTGGACTCGAAGCAGTCGACCAGGCCGGCGTTGAGTTCGTCGATCGTGAAGGAGATGTCGCTGTCCAGGATTGCGAATGGGCTGAATGGGTCGATGAGTCCTACGAGGCGAGATGGATCACCGCCCGGCGAGTTCACGAGCCGACGCCCGTCGAGATCGGTCAGCACAATCTGCGCACTGAACTCGTCCGCCAGTTCATCGACGACGGGCTGTGTTTCGGCCCACGAGCCGATCAGAAAGGCTTGCGACGTGAGTTCTGCGACGATCTCGTCTTCGGCGTCTCGCTGCTCGTCTAGCGTTCTACCGATCGAGTCTTCAGTTGTAGCAGCGGTGACGAGGGTTGTGAGGGCGACGGCCAGCAGCACCAGGCTGCTGATGACGAGGATCAGGCGCGTCTTGAGGCTACGCATCGTCCGGTGCCCGGTAGCCGACGCCGACGACGGTGGCGATGTACCTCGGCTTCCGTGCGTCGTCGTTGAGTTTGCGTCGCAGGTTCTTGACGTGGGCGTCGATCGTCCGCTCCATGCTGTCATGTTCGAAGCCCATGACCACCTCTATAAGATCGAGCCGCGTGAACACTCGGCCCGGGTTGCGGAGGAGCGTAGCCAGGATGTCGAACTCGGACGCTGTCACCACCACGGACCTCTGGCCGAGGCGCACGGTCCGCCGATCGGTGTCGATGGCGAGATCGGCGTGCTCGATCAGCGCGGTCGCGTCACCGACGCGTTCACTGCGCCGGAGCAGCGAACGTACGCGGGCCATGAGTTCGCGAGGCCGGTATGGCTTGGACACGTAGTCGTCTGCGCCGAGATCGAGCCCGACAAGGACATCGTCCTCGGCACTTCGGGCGGTGAGGATGAGGATCGGAATCTGGGTTTCGGCCCGCACGATCCGGCACACATCGTGCCCATCTAGATTCGGCATCATCACATCCAGGATCAGCAGATCGGGAGCGCGTCTCCTGACCTCTTCGACGGCGCGCAGTCCGTCCTCGGCCACGACGACGGAGTGGCCTTCGTCTTCCAGGTACAGCTTGACGATGCGCGCCTGTCGCGGATCGTCCTCGGCGACGATGATGCGGCCCTTCATGGCGTCATGGTCTCACACCGCAGCGGGACCGTGCCCATTGGGCCGATCCCGCTGCAACGAACGTTCTCGAGTGAGTCGCCCTAGCGTGTGTGACTCAGTTCGCGACCGCGGGCTGAATCTGCTCGTAGGCATCTGGACCAAACTGCTCCATGAAGAACTCGTCGAGCGCCTCGAAGATGCCGTCTGCATCCTCGTCGAACACCGGGTGTCGAGCCCCGTACTCGTCGGTCTCCACAGTCACGTCGTAGCCGCGGTCGCGCAGGTACTCGACCAGCGCGTCGGTTTCGCCGTTCATCTCCGCCAGCTCCTCATCCGAGAGCTCAAACGGGCCACAGAAGGGAGCTTCAAGCTCGTTCGATAGCTCCTCGTCCCAGCACTCGTCCGGGCCGAAGAAGGCGCCAATCTCGTCCGTCCAGACGACGTCATACACACCGGGAGCGATCTCTTCAGTCTCCACGGTGATGCCCTCAGCAGCCAACTCGGCGACAAGAGCGTCAATATCGGCGTTCCACTGCGCCTTCTCCTCGTCGCTCCACGACGCCACTTCTTCCCGGAACCGTGCCATGAAGAACTCGTCGAGCGCCTCAAAGACGCCGTCTGCGTCCTCGTCGAGCACCGGGTAGCGAACCCCGGACTCGTCGGTCTCCACGGTCACGTCGTAGCCGCGGTCTCGCAGGTACTCGACCAACGCGTCGGTCTCGGCGTTGATCTCCGCCAGCTCTTCGTCCGGCAGCTCGAACGGGCCACAGAAGGGATCATCAATTCCGTCCGCCAGGTCCTCGTCAGACAGCTCGAACGGGCCAGAGACGACAGCGCTAAACTCGCCCGTCAGGTTGATCGGGCCAGAGAAGGCAGCGCTAAACTCGCCCGTCAGGTCGATCGGGCCAGAGAAGACAGCGTCAAACTCGCCCGTCAGGTCAATCGGGCCAGAGACGACAACGCTGAACTCGTCCGTCCGGTCATTCGGGCCAGAGAGGACAGCGTCGAACTCGCCCGTCGGGTCAACCGGGCCAAAGAAGGCAGCGCCAGCCTCGTCCGTCCACACGATGTCACGCACGCCGGGGGCGATCTCCTCAGTCTCGACGGTGATTCCTTCGGCCGCCAGGTCGGCGACCATGGCGTCAACATCGGCGTTCCACTGCTCCTTCTCCTCTTCGCTCCACGACGCCACTTCTTCTCCGAACTGGGCCTTGTAGAACTCGTCGAGCGCCTCGAAGATGCCGTCTGCATCCTCGTCGAACACCGGGTAGCGAACCCCGTACTCGTCGGTCTCCACAGTCGCCTCGTAGTCGCGGTCGCGCAGGTACTCGACCAACGCATCGGTCTCGGCGTTGATCTCCGCCAGCTCCTCGTCCGACGGCTCGGACGGGCCACACACGGCGTCGCCGCCGAGGGCCGAGACCTCAAGCTGGCCATCTACTTCAGGGGCCGGCGCAGCCTGCGCGGCGTCTGGCGTCTTCTCTGCTGCGGCATCATTCGAGACCGCAGCAGAAACTCCCACCGCACCGCCGATGAGCAAGGCGACCACCGCCGCCATCTGTCCGATTCGTTTCAACATCGTTGTTCCTCCTTGCTTTGCTTTCTTGATGTCCACGGTCAGGACACCACGGAGGTGTGAAGATGCTGTGAACATCCGAAGGATTCCCTAAGGAGAGAGAATCATGGAAGACGTCGATCCCTGGGATCGCGTATTCTGATTTGAAATTAAGGAGGTAAGTGTCCATGAAGAAGATGACATGCAAAGAACTGGATGGCGCTTGTGATGCTGAAATCACAGGAGACACACCAGATGAGATGGCGAGAAATTCACGAGAACACGCTATGAGCGCGAATGACGAGGCTCATAAGAACAAGATGAAGCAGATGGGAGAAATGCTTAAAGGTCCCGAAGCTGTGAAGAAATATATGGATGATTTCAAAGCTAAGTTTGATGCTCTGCCAGACGCTTAAGGTATCTCCGAGGACGCTCCCTCGTTCGACGAGCCACGTTCCGGCCATCGACGCGGAGGATCGGCGCTTCTGGCGATCCACGTCCGTCCGATAAGATGGACAGTCGAGGGATTCGAGATCAGTTAGGAGAGGACCGATGACGCAGCAGGCACAGCCCCTGGAACGGGCGGCGAACTACTTGCATCACCAGGGAGCGAAGAGCTTCGAGGAACTCGAGGCGCTCATGGGGCAGAGCGGCAGCGACTGGGACGCTTGCCTCCGGGAGGTCACCGAGGCGCAGGCGGCCTTTCAACCCGAGCCGTCGGAGCACGTTCGGACACCAGTGAGCGGGGAGGGGCCCAGGTGGTGCGTGAAAGAGGTTGTCGGGCACTACCTGGTCACGGAGCGAAGCCTGAACAATGCAGTGGCGGGGCTCGCCGGCGTGGCGCCGCCGCCCGATCCGGGGCCGACCGTCAGCGAGATGGGCGCACAGTCCGCCGAGTATGAGGCGCTTCCGCTGGATGGCTTGAGGGAGAAGCTGTCGGAGTTCTTTGAGGAAACGGTGGGGCTAATCGGCGCGCTCCGCAGTTCGGAGAAGCTGGGCGCGACGTTTCCGCACCCGGTGTTCGGACCACTGACTATGAAGGAGTGGCTGGCGTTCCACGGGCTGCACGCAATGGACCACATCCTGCAGATCGAGCGGATCAAGACGGATGGGGGATACCCGAAAGCATGAAGGTGCATCTAGCGGGACTAGACGTGACGCTGGAGCCAACCGTGAGAGTCGAACTCACGACCTGATGTTTGCGACATCGAACTCGGCTGGTTTTCTTCGTGGCCCCTGATGGCTCCTTCCTCCCGTTTCGTACCTGGGAGTCGCCCTCTTCGCACCGGATGCTCTGAGTAGATACGAGAACGGGCGGCAGTAGCTCAATGGCGGAGCAGCTGCCTCCCGGGCAGATGGTCAAACCCAGATAGAAGAAGCCCGTTTGAGCACCTGCTCCGCCATCTCGCGTGCCTGCGAATGCTATCTGCGTTCTATCAGGCGAGATCGTCGGAACGCCGAGTCTCAAACGGCTGTGCCATCTTGCACTGTGCCATTCGAGCCATCAGTCACAGGCCATGGGGGCCGTTCCTCTGCGCAGCGCCGACAGTTCGGTAACTGGGTAAGTGGGTCAGATGGGGGCGCGGGCGATTCGCGCCCCGTCTTCTTATATATCTCGGTTACCACGCTGCACACTATCTCGGTCATTACTTCTGGTGCGTTGTGGAGAGTGCGCGACCTCGTCCACCGTGAACACAGAAGGGAACCGAACACCACGGCGTGTGGTGGAGGGACTCCCCTCCTGAATGCCAAGACGAAAGGAGGTGAAGAATGAGAAACATGAGGAAGACAACCCTTTTCGTCGGCATAGTTGCCGGTATTGCGATCGCGTTGCTGGCGGGTCTGGGCACGAGCACACAGACGGCCTCGGCAGACGCCGGGCCACACGTGGACACGGGCACAGACTCTACGCCTGACAAGTGCGCCAGCTGCCACCGCATTCACACCGGTCAGAACGAGTACCTGCTGAAAGAGGCAGGCTCGGAGACAGATTTCTGCTACTCGTGCCACGGCACGGGCGGGCCGGGATCTGACCTGGCGGCGCAGGAAGGGACCCTCTACGGTGGCGCGGGTGACCCTTACGGCGACCCGTACGGTGGCAAGACCGAGTTAGCCACTGTTGGCCTGAGAGCGGGCGGTTTTGATGCAGCCCGTATCGATACCACCGACCCATCGGCTGGGTACGGCTCAGCAGCGATCGGTGTGCTGGCAACAACGGAGACCGTTGTTTCCAATCACGCGATTGACGGGACAGCAGGGACGACGTGGGGAAGCGGGCCTATCGGCTCCGGTGCAGGTGAGCCCAGCGTCACGCTGGGTTGCGGCTCGTGCCACAATCCGCATGGGAACGGCCAGTACCGGATCCTGAGACCGGTTCCGGTTGGGGCCCCTGGAGCTGGCTACGCCATCCCCGACACCTACCCGAAGGCGGCGGCGGACTACGCCACGCCGGACTACCTCAACATGTACTTCGGTGGTGTCGCTCCGGCGAACCCCATAGTCGATGACAGGACCCCGGGGGTGAGCATCCTGATGGACACGTCGGCGTGGTGCGCACAGTGCCACACCCGTTACCTCGCGGAACATCATGCGGCTGACCCTGCTGATGCAAGCCGGGAGGACAGCGGTGACCCGATCTTCACGTACCGTCATACGAGTTCCGGTTACGGCTATAGCAGCTACCGTGATCCGGCCGGGTTCAAGTTCAACAACCGGGCCTGTATCACGTGCCACGCTTCGCACGGAAGCAACGCTTCGATGCCAGGGCCGGCCTCGTCATCGGTCGAGTGGCCTGACGGCAGCGTTGTCAACCCGCCGAACGATCTTGAGCGGGCAAGCCTGCTGAAGATGGATAACCGCGGGATTTGCCTGAAGTGTCACAACGAGTAGATCGCGCGATCTGAGAAGATCGGGCGATCTGACATGACCTCGGGGGGAGGTGGAGGCTGAACCTCCCCCCGCGGTCGCTTCCGCAAGACAGGAGGTGCGAAATGACGAGGGCAGCACTACTCCTGGGTGTTATCGCCGGCGTCGCTTTGACGGTGGCGGCGATTGGCGCCGGTGGCACGACGACGGCCTCAGCAGACGGCGGGCCGCACGTTGCCACCGGTTCAGACGCTACGCCCGACAAGTGCGCCAGCTGCCACAGAATTCACACCGGTCAAAACGAGTACCTGCTGAAAGAGGCAGGGACGGTTCAAGACTTCTGCTATTCCTGTCACGGTGACGGCGGCCTCGGGTCGGACCTTGCTGTCACGGAAGGTAAGTACTACGGGTACGGGTCCGGCGAGCCTTATGGTGGCAAGACCACATATGGGGCACTGAGAGGCGGCGGCTTCGAGTCCGCGCTCATCGATACGGACGACGCTACCTTCGATTTCATCGGTGCTCTCACAATTGGCGAACCCACGCAGTCCTGGCACACAGTCGACGGGACGACCGCCGGCACCCTCTGGGGCAACGGCGCCATCGGTTCTGGTGTCGGCCTCAGTGACTTCACGCTGGATTGCGGTTCGTGCCACAATCCGCACGGCAACGGCCAATTCCGGATCCTGAGACCGATACCGACGGGCTCAGGAGCGGCCGTGGGAGTCAACGTGACGGACTGGAGCCAGCCGAGCCCGAAGAATTATGGCGTCACGAACTACCTGTACATGGGTGCCGACGTCTCCCTGCTGGAGCTGTCCGAATGGTGTTCCACCTGTCACACGCGCTATCTCTCCACGTCTACCGAGCCGGTGGACACGGGCGACGCCATTTACACGTACCAGCACCGGAGCGACGGATCTTCGAACCGCGCCTGCGTCACGTGTCACGCCTCGCACGGCACCAACGCGCTGATGACGGGCTCCTACTCTTCGTCGGTCGAATGGCCGGGCGGCGGAACTGGTACGACCGACAACAACAACAGCAGACTCCTGAAGATGGACAACCGGGGCATTTGCGTCAAGTGCCACGTCGATAAGTAGATCGAGCGATCTGAACGCGACCGCCGGGGGGAGGTGGAGGCTGAACCTCCCTCCGGCGGTCGCCCTGCGAGCCGCTGCCCGTCGCCGGCGCTGACGGCGCGCCGGCGGGGCGTGCTCCCCCTGGACGAAGGCGCCCCGCTGATTCCGGCCGCCACCGCCGTCGCCGGGTGATGCCCCACAGACAACGCCCAGAAAGTTGACCATAATCGGAGCCACATCTGATAGGGGGTGGGGGCAGTGGCCGCGTTGGAAGGTTCCTTCCGGCGTGCGCTAGCGAAAGAGCCCCCAAGAAGGGGGTGCGGCATGTTCCGTCCGATACTACTCGTGGCGCTGGTTGCGGCCACGCTGTTTGCGTTCACCGGAAACACCGGAGAATCCGAAGCTACGTTTCCTGGCGCGAACGGCAAGATCGCGTTCACTTCAGAGCGAGACGGCAATAGAGAGATCTACGTGATGGACGCGGATGGCACGGGCCAGACCCGGCTAACCAACGATTCCGCCTCAGACGACGGCGCACGCTGGTCACCTGACGGCACAAAGATTGCGTTTCACTCCGAAAGGGATGGCAACCGTGAGGTGTATGTGATGAATGCCGACGGTACCGGACAGGTGAATCTCACCAATCACAGCGCCACTGACGGAAGTCCGAGCTGGACGCCGGACGGGACGAGAATCGTCTTCAACACTAATAGAGACGGCAACCACGAGATCTACGTGATGAATGCAGACGGAACAGGTCAGACCAACCTCTCGAACCATAGCAGCAGTGATGGTGCTACCGGGGTTTCCCCCGATGGGACGAAGATTGTGTTCCACACCGATCGCAATGTGGGTGTGCAGTTCTTAGATGTCTGGGTGATGAACATGGACGGAACCGGCCAGATGCTTCTCTGCTGTAGCCCGGCAACGCATGAGTCCGGAGGCAGATGGTCGCCGGATGGCGCGAAGATCGTCTTCACCAAAGAACTCACTTCCCCGGGAGGCAACCCGGAAGTATTTGTGATGAACGCCGACGGTACCGGACAGGTGAATCTCACTAATCACAGCATAGGCGATTGGCGCGGAACTTGGTCACCGGACGGGACCAAGATCGTCTTCGATTCGGATCGTGACCCTCCGAAAACGGATGTCTACGCCATGAACGCTGACGGCTCAGGAGTGACACGTCTCACGCTCAACGCGACCAACGACTCCGGGCCCGACTGGCAGTCTTTGCCGCCCGGCGTTGGCGGTGTCGTGGAACTCGCCGTCGGATCAGGCGACTCGTCAGAAGCACAACAGAGCGGCGGAGGCCCGGAGCGCGCGGTGGCTGCGCTGACGATCGCCCTGGCAGCAGTTGGCGTCGCGGGAGTGTCCTGGCGCCGATTCCGGCGGCGGGTTGGCTAGTTCGCCTCGATCGTGCGCTCTAACGTCAGGTCGCGGACCACGACCTTCCGCACGCCGTCTTCGCCTGTGACGTAGAGCGCGCCGTCCTTCTTCGCGACGGGGCGCAGGCTGACGCGTAGCGTCTCTCCGTCCCAGTCTTCGGCGGCGATTTCGAGGGCGCCCTGGAGGACGTGCAGCGTCGAGCCGACGACCTGCGGGCGGCCGGCGTCGGGCGTCAGACGCAGGAGCCGGCAGCCGTGCGGCGGTACGGGCAGCGTCAGCGAGCCCGACTGCAGGCCGAGGTACTCCTCCTCCCACAGCTCGAAGACGTGCCACGAGCCCTGCGGCAGCGCCACTTCGCGCTCGCCGTCCGCGTCGTCCCAGTTGAAGACGGCGAGGAGCGTGTGCGTCGGCAGGTCGAGGCGGAGGAGCGCCGGGACGCCTGTCCTGAGCGGGGCGGCAGCCGCGGCCGAAGGATCGGTGGTCTCGAAGAGGTCGAGGGGCGTCGCCGAGCGCCCGTAGACCGGAAGCAGGAGCGAGATGATGTCGCGTCGCTCGGGCGTCAGCGGCGGCAGCTTGTCGCTGTCGAGGACCATGCCGCCGGTCAGCCCGATGACCGTTGCCAGCGCCCGCACCTCGTCGCCGGCGAGCGCCGTATCGGTGGCGCGGACGAGGAGGCAGTCCGGGTCGTTCTGCCAGAGGCGGCCGTGCATCCAGTAGCGGGTGAGCGTGTTGCGGATGCTGTTGATCGCGGCGGGGTCGCTCATGGGAGGACGTGGCGCGCCGCGGTCGAACGGGTGCCAGTAAGGCGCGACGTCGGGGCCGATGCGCGCGGCGTCGACGAGGCCGACGCTGGGGCCCATCGGGTTGCCGCAGGCAAGCACGAAGCGACGTCCGGCGGCCTCCCGGACGATCTCCAGTCCCCGCCGGTAGGCCTGCGCGCGGGTGACGTTCGGGTCGTGCCGTACGCCGTCGACGGCGGCGGCGAAGATGAAGTCGATCTTCACGTAGTCGTAGCCCCAGTCGTCGAGCACCGTGCGGAAGACGTCCGCCGCCCACGCCTGCACTTCGGGGTGCGTGAGGTCGAGCGCGAAGCATGGCTGGTTCCAGTTGACGGTGGCGATCGCGGGAAGGCCGGTGGTGTACTTCACGAACCAGTCCGGGTGCTCGCGGAAGAGCTGCGACTTTGCTCCGGCGAGGAACGGCGCGAGCCACAGGCCCGCCTTGATGCCGCGCTCGTGGACCTGCTCGGCGAGCCACTTCATGCCGCGGGGGAACTTCTCGTTCGTCGTCAGCCAGTCGCCGATCTCCGCCTGGTAGCCGTCGTCGATCTGGACGTAGTCGACGGGGATCGCCTCGCGGTTTTGCGCGAGGTAGTCGAGGTTGGCGATCGCTTCGTCCTCGCTGATACCCTGGAAGTAGTAGTACCAGGAGCACCAGCCGCTGGCGACAGACTTGCTCTCAATCGCCTTCATCTCGCGGCCCAGGGCGTCGCCGTAGCGCTCCAACGCCGCGATCGGTGGAGCGCTGACGTCGACCGCCAGCCGCTCCGAGGCGAGAGTACCGGCGCGCCCGACCTCGACGCCGTCGGCGTACGACGCGGCAGTGATCGCGCCTGGCTCCGTGTCGAGCCAGATGTGCGAGAACTGGTCCGCGGCCGAGATGAACCCGGCGACGGCGCCGCGTCCCGAGGCGGGATCGACGACCGCCGTCACGAGGTCCGAGACGAAGCGGCCGGAGAGGGGTTGGGGCTGAGTGCCGGGGCCGATCACCGGCGGCGGGGCGGGCACGTCCTCGCCCGCGCAGTTGAGCACGATCGTTGGCGACCAGCTCTGCCAGCCGTGCTTGTAGAAGACGCAGTTTGCGGCCGGGGCGCCGAGGTCCAGGCGCGCCCCATCCAGCGGCCGGAACTCACGAATGCGGATGGGTTTCGGCGAGGTGTTCTGGATGTCCGCCTGGATCACGGCGAACGGCAGGTCCGGGTAGAGCGACACCGTTACGCAGAGGTCCGGTTCGTGCTCGTCGCCGTCGCGGAGGAGCACCAGCGCGAGGCCGTCGCCCTGGGCGTCCCGGACGTCGTCCGAGCCGGAGAAACCGAGACCGGCGCCGCGCGTCGTAAACGTCGGGCCGTCGGTGATGCTGACGGTCGCGGCGGCGTCGGCGATGACCGGGCGGCCGTCGGCGTCGAGCACGTCGAAGGTGCCCTTGTTGAGGTGGACGCGCACGCTGACCAGCCCGTTCGTGATCGAGGGGCCGCGCTCCGTCTCTTCGACTCGTACGTCAGGCATCGTGCACCTTCATTCCATCGACGGCGCGGCAGAAGTACGCTTCACCGTCGAGGCTGGTTCGCCGCCGGTATTCCGACGCGACGGCCTCGCCGAAACGCTGCGCCCGGGCCGCCTCGACGAGGTTCACCGTGCAGCCGCCGAACCCGCCGCCGGTGAGCCGCGCGCCGATCGCGCCGGGCGCGCCGGTCGCCAGTTCGACGAGCAGGTCGATCTCCGGCGTCGACGCTTCAAAGTCGTCCCGCAGGCTGGCGTGCGACTCGGCGAAAAGACGGCGGATCGTTGCGCAGTCGCCGTCGCGCAGCGCCGCCTTCGCCGCCAGGACGCGGGCGTTCTCAGTGACGACGTGGCGTGCCCGGCGGCCGAGGTCGTCCGGCAGCGACTCGATCTGCGATTCGTCAGCGCTTCGGAGCGACGCAAGGCCCAGCGCGCGCGCCGCCTCGGCGCACTCACGGCGGCGCTGGTTGTACGGCGTATCAGCGAGTTCGCGTGGCACCTTCGAGTCGATGATGACGATGGCGAGGCCGGTCGGGAGCGGCACGTCCTCCGTTTCGAGAGACTGGCAGTCGATGAAGAGCGCGCAGCCCTTCCGGCCGAGGGCGGCGGCGAACTGGTCCATGATTCCGCACTGGACGCCGGCGTACATGTGCTCTGCGCGCTGGCAGTGGAGCGCCAGGTCGCGCGGCGTCATTTCAATGCCGGACGCGGCGCAGACCGCTCCCGACAGCGCCAGTTCGAGCGCTGCCGAGGAGGACAGCCCGGCGCCCTGAGGGACGTCGCCGCTGATCGAAAGGTCGACGCCGCGAAGAGGGAGCTGCGAGTCCAGCAGCGCCCAGAGGACGCCGCGCACGTAGTTCCGCCAGCCGCCCATCGGATGCCGGCGAGCAGTGTCGAGCGAGAAGTCGTCGCGCTGGTCGTGGTCGACCGAATGCGCGCGGACGCGTGTGTCCTCCCGCGGCGCGACGGCCACCGCCACCGTGCGGTCGATGGCGACCGGGAGGACGAAGCCCTCGTTGTAGTCGGTGTGTTCGCCGATGAGGTTGACGCGGCCCGGCGCTTCGGCGATGAATCGCGGATTGTGGTCGTGCTGCGCGGCGAATGCGCGGGCGAGTTTCGCGGTTTCGGCGGGCATGCCGTCGCCAGTATAGGCGCGGCGCCGGTATGCAATCGATAGCGCATCGGCTATGATGCGTCTCGTTATGCTGGACCGCGCTCTGGAAGGACTCACGATCATCGAAGTCGGCACCCGTGGCGCCGCCTCATACGGCGCGAAGATGCTGGCCGATCTCGGCGCGGACGTGATCAAGATCGAGCCGCCGGCGGGCGACCCGGACCGCGCGCTCGGCCCGTTCCCAGGCGGCGAGGCGCACCGGGAGAAGAGCGGGACGTACCTCTACCTGAACACGAACAAGCTCGGTGTCACGCTCGACGTCGGCAGTGAGAAGGGCCGCGAGGTGCTGGGAAAGCTGGCGGCGAAGGCCGACGCGCTGATCCACGACTATCCACCGGCCGAAGCCGAGGCCGCAGGTCTGACCTACGACGCTATTCGCGCCGCCAATCCGGACATCGTCATGACGTCTGTGACGCCGTTCGGCCAGACGGGCCCGCAGAAGGACTACAAGAGCTACGACCTGACGGAACAGAGTGCCGGCGGTTGGACGTGGATCAACGGCCAGCCCGGAAGCCCGGAGATGCCGCCGCTCAAGGTCTACGGGCGGCAGCCGTCATACCAGGGCGGCGTCAACGCGGCGCTCTCGACGATGGGCGCGCTGTACGGCCGGTCGCGCGGCGGCCCCGGGCAGCACATCGACGTCTCGATCCAGGAATGCGTCGCGGCGATCATCGAACTGACGCTGCCCACGTGGTCGTACATGGAGACGCCCGTCGTGCGCTATGGCCAGCGGCCGATCCACCCGATCGACATGTTCCAGTGCAAGGACGGCGCCTGGATCTACGTTCTCTGCATCGAGGAGCACCAGTGGGAGCGCCTCGTCGAGCTGATGGAGACGCCGGAGTGGGCCACCTGGGAAGTGGCGGCAAACCGCTTCGTGCGTGCTTCCAACTGGGACGCGCTGCGGCCGTTCATGGAGGAGTGGGTGAGCCAGTGGAACGCCGACGACCTCTACCGCGCCGCGCAGGCCAGGCGTATCCCCTTTGCGCCTGTCTCGACGCTCGGTGATCTGCTCGATTCGGACCACCTCAAGGAGCGTGGGTTCTTCGTCGAAGTCGGGCACCCGGAGGCGGGCACACTCAAGCACGCCGGGGCGCCCTACAGGCTTTCGGAGACGCCGTGGGAGATCCGCTCACCGGCGCCCACGCTGGGCCAGCATAACGCCGAGGTCTTCGGCGGCCGGCTCGGCCTCTCCGAAGCCGAGATCGAGCTGCTCACGGCGGAGGGAGTCGTCTGATGGCCGGGCCACTGGACGGGATCCGCGTCGCCGACTTCACCTGGGTCTGGGCGGGCCCGATGAACACGATGCAGCTCGCGCACATGGGCGCCGAGGTCATCCGCATGGAGACGTCGAACCGCATCTGCGCGATCCGGATGCTGCCTCCCTGGCCGGAGGGCAAGCCGCATCCCAACCGCAGCGGCTACTTCAACCAGTACAACCAGGGCAAGCGCGCGATCCTCCTCGACCTCTCGAAGCCTGAGGGCGCGGCCATCGCCAGGCGCATCGTCGAGATGAGCGACGTTGCGGTCGAGAACTTCGCGGCGGGCGTCATCAACAAGCTGGGCCTGGGCTACGACGACCTGCGCAAGGTCAACGACGATATCATCATGATGTCCATGTCCGGCTACGGTGCGACCGGTCCGGAGAAGGACTACGTCTCCTACGGCCCGGCGCAGGTGCCGATGTCCGGTCTCTCGTCGCTGACCGGCTACAAAGGCTGGGGCCCCATGCACGTCGGCATGTCCTACGGCGACCCGAGTGCCGGCCTGCACGCTGCCTTCGCCGTGATCGCTGCGCTCTTCTACCGCGACCGCACCGGCAAGGGACAGTACATCGACATGTCGCAATGGGAGTCCAGCATGGCCGTCATTGGCGAGGCGTTCATGCACCAGGTGATGAACGGCGTTCCGCCAGAGCGCGATGGCAGTCACGACGCGCACATGGCCCCGCACAACGTCTACCGCTGCGCCGGCGAAGACCGCTGGATCGCGATCGCCTGCGGCACCGATGAGGAGTTCGGCGCGCTCTGCGCGGCGATCGGCAAGGCCGGGCTGGCGTCTGACGTCCGCTTTGCCACGATCGCTGACCGCAGGGCGAACGAAGACGCGCTCGACGCTGAGGTCGAGGCCTGGACGGCGGAGCAGGACCCGTTCGAAGCGATGGAGCTCCTGCAGGCGGCCGGCGTCGCGGCCTACCCGCCGCTGGTGAACCAGGAAGTGATGGAGAGCCCGCAGCTGGCCGCGCGTGACTTCTGGGTCGAGCAAGAGCACCTGGAGGTCGGCGTCCGCAGACACGCGGGCATCCCCTACCACCTCTCGGAGACGCCGCTCTCCGTCAAGTGTGCGGCGCCGGTGATGGGTCAGGACAACGAGTACGTTTTCGGCGATCTGCTGGGCATGGGCAGTGACGAGATCGCTGGTCTCGTCGAGCGCGAAGTCATCAAGTAGCGGCCGCGTTCGGGGCCGGTGCTTCGACGGAGCTGCCGCTGGCGCGCTGCTTGTTGCTGTAATAGCCCGCGGCCAAATTGACCGGCTTGCCGCCCCGGCTGTATCCTGCGTATGGACACCAAATGTCCCGTGCCGAAGTGGCGGAACGGCAGACGCGCTGCGTTCAGGGCGCAGTGCCCTTCGGGGCGTGTGGGTTCAAATCCCACCTTCGGCACCAAACCTACAATAAGTCCCGGGCCGATGGCCCATCGCGCGCTCGTAGCTCAGCGGATAGAGCGCAGCCCTGCGGAGGCTGAGGTCGTGAGTTCGAGTCTCACCGAGCGCGCCATTTTCTTGCTCAAGTGAACGTTGACTGCCAGGCTGAGGTCGTGAGTTTCCGCCAGAGGCGGACCCGTCCGGGCGAGTCTCACCGAGCGCGCCGTTTCTTGCCTTCGTTGCTCGTCGCCGGAGGTCCTGATTTCGCAGAGACGGCTAGCGCGTTATACTTACTGATAGACGCAATGAGTCGAGCGAATCCGCCCCAACTATCGCCAACGGCTGACGACGAGATCGACGAACCAGCCGCCCCGCCTTTAATCCTCTTCAGCCTTCACGGCCCGTCATGCTGACCGAAAAGATCAGCGCGCTGGACCGCACACCGCCCGTCGTCGTCGAAAGTGGCACAAGCATCGGCACTGTTATGGAGGCGATCGAGCGCGGTGCAGTCGGCTGCGTCATCGTCTGCCAGGGTCCAAGGCTCATCGGCATCCTCACCGAGCGCGACGTCCTGCTCAAGGTCGTCGCCAGGGACGTTGATTACGCTACGCCCGTGGACGAGTTCATGACGCCGGACCCGGTCACGCTGCCGCTGAGCGCGACGATGGGCGAGGCGGTGAGCATCATGATCGAGCGCAAGTTCCGCCACATTCCGATTACCGAAGACGGCGGAGAGAAGCCGCTGGCCGTGTTTAGCATCAAAGACGTCATCGAGTTCGTCGCGCAGTCGTTCCCTGCGCACGTACTGAACCTGCCGCCCCGTCCCCACCAGGAGATGAGCACCCGGGAAGGAGCTTGAGGCAGAGCCGATGAGCGCAGGAGACGGCAGACGGTCCAGCAGCGCACGTACCGATCAGATTGAGGAGTTGGACCGCGTAACGATCTGCTTCGCGGGTGACTCCGGCGACGGTATGCAACTCGCCGGGCTTCAGTTCACCAACACGTCGGCCGTGTTCGGCAACGACGTTTCCACCATGCCGGACTTTCCGGCGGAGATCCGTGCGCCGGCGGGCTCGATCCCCGGCGTCAGTTCGTTCCAGGTGAGCTTCTCCAGCTACGACATCCACACACCGGGGGACCGGCCGGACGTCCTCGTCGCCATGAACCCCGCTGCGCTCAAGGCGCACTTGGGCGAACTGCCGAAGGGTGGCCTGCTCATCGTTAACACCGACGAGTTTACGGAGTCCAACCTGCGCAAGGCGCTCTACGCGGAGAACCCGCTCGAGGGCGACTCGCTCGCCGCCTATCGCGCCGTCGAGGTGCCGATAAGCAGCATGAACGCCCGCGCTCTGGCCGACAGCGGGCTGAACACGAAGCAGATCGACCGCTCGAAGAACTCGTTTGCGCTGGGCCTGATGTTCTGGCTCTACGAGCGGTCGCTGGATTCGACTATCGGCTGGTTCGAGGAGAAGTTCGCGCGCAACCCGGAAGTGCGCGACGCCAACATCGCGACGATGAAGGCCGGCTATAACTACGGCGAGACGGCGGAGCTGTTCCCGATGCGCTACCACGTGGCAAAGGCGGACCTGCCGCCCGGGCGCTACCGCAACATCACCGGCAACGCGGCGACGGCGCTGGGCTTCCTCGCGGCTTCGAAGCTGGCGGACCTGCCCCTGTTCTACGGCACCTACCCGATCACGCCGGCCAGCGACATCCTGCACGAGCTTTCGCGCTTCAAGAACTTCGGCGTCAAGACGTTCCAGGCGGAGGACGAGATCGCGGCTATCGGCTCGGCGATCGGCGCCTCCTTCGGCGGCTACCTCGGGCTGACGGGCACGAGCGGCCCCGGACTGGCGCTGAAGAGCGAGGCGCTGGGCCTCGCCGTCATGGTCGAGTTGCCGCTCGTGGTGGCCATGATCCAGCGGTCTGGTCCCAGCACGGGCATGCCGACCAAGACGGACCAGGCAGACCTTCTGCAGGTGCTCTTTGGGCGCAACGGCGAGTCGCCGGTCGCGGTCGTAGCGCCGGCCACGCCGTCCGAGTGCTTCCACTTTGCCATCGAGGCGTTCCGCCTGGCGCTACGGCACATGACGCCGACAGTGTTCCTCTCCGACGGCTATCTCGGCACGGGCTCGGAACCGTGGCGCGTGCCGCAGGCCGACGAGCTACCTCGCATCGAGGTCAAGTTCGCGAAGGATGCGGACACGTTCAACCCCTACGATCGTGACCCGGAGACTCTGGCGCGGCCGTGGGCCAGGCCCGGCACGCCGGGACTGGAGCACCGCGTCGGCGGACTCGAGAAGGCGGACGTCACCGGCAACGTCAGCTACGATCCCGACAACCATGAGAAGATGACCCGCTTCCGCGCGGAGAAGGTTGCGAGGATCGCCAACGACATTCCGGACCTCGAAGTGGTCGGGGACGACTCGGGCGATCTGCTCGTGCTGGGCTGGGGCAGCACTTACGGCGCGAACCTCTCGGCGGTGCAGCGGGCGCGGGCGAAGGGACTCGCCGTCTCGTTCGCACACCTGCGTTATCTGAACCCGTTCCCATCGAACCTGGGCGATGTCATCGCCCGCTTCGACCGCATACTGATCCCGGAGCTGAACCTGGGCCAGCTGGCGATGCTGGTGCGCTCGCGCTACGTCGTGGACGCGGCGAGCCTGAACAAGGTTACCGGCCGGCCGTTCTTGATCGGTGAGGTGGAGGAGAAGATCCACGAGCTGGTGGGAAGCAAGGTGAAGGTCTGATGACGACGGAAGCAGCGCCCGAAGGCCCGCTGGCGCTCCAGCGCAAGGACTTCGTGACGGACCAGGAGGTCCGCTGGTGTCCTGGCTGCGGCGATTACTCCATCCTGGCGCAGACGCAGAAGCTGATGCCCGACCTGGGCGTCCCGCGCGAGAACGTCGTCTTCATCTCCGGCATCGGCTGCAGCAGCCGCCTACCGTACTACATGAACACGTACGGCTTCCACAGCATCCACGGTCGCGCACCAACGATCGCCACCGGGCTGAAGGTCATGAATCCGGATCTCAAGGTCTTCGTCGTCACCGGCGACGGCGACGGGCTGAGCATCGGCGGCAACCACCTGCTCCACGTCATGCGGCGCAACGTCGACCTCACGATCGTGCTGTTCAACAACCGCATCTACGGCCTGACGAAGGGCCAGTACTCGCCGACGTCTGAGTTCGGCAAGCGGACGAAGAGCTCACCGGCCGGCGCGGTGGACAGGCCGTTGCACCCGCTCAGCGTGGCGATCAGCGCGGAGGCGTCGTTCGTCGCGCGCTCTCTTGACATCGACCAGAAGCACCTGATCGCGACGCTCGAGCGCGCCGCCCGGCACAAGGGGACATCGTTCGTTGAGGTCTACCAGAACTGCAACGTCTTCAACGACGGCGCCTTCATGGAGTTTGCGGACAAGGCCGTGCGTTCCGACCGCACGGTGCGCCTGGAGCACGGCCAGCCGATGCTCTTCGGTAAGGAGCTGGAGAAGGGCGTCCGGCTGAACGGCACGACGCCGGAGATCGTGGACGTCGGTAACGGCGCGAGCGAGTCTGATCTCTGGGTCCATGACGAGACGCGCGAAGACCCGGCGCTTTCGTTTATCCTCTCACGCATGCACTGGCCGGACTTCCCGGAGCCGATGGGCGTGATCCGCGCCGTCGAGCGACCGACTTACGAGGGGCTCGTCCAGCAGCAGGTTGACGAGGCGATCGAGCGGCAGGGCGAGGGCGACCTTGATGCGCTCTTCATGGAAGGCGATACATGGACGGTGGAGTAGCCAACGCCGGCAACACGATGATCTGCCCGGACTGCCGCGCGGAGAACATCGAGGGAGTGGAGGTCTGCGAGGGTTGCGGCGCCGACCTGAGCAACCTCAAGCTGCCCTCTGCCGCGAGTGAGCTGGAAGACCAGCTGCTGCACGCGCGCCTGGGTGAGGTCGCCGCACAGGACGCGCTCAACGTCGCGCCGGGCGATCCCGTCGCCCTCGCAGTGCACTTCATGCGCGATAAGGGTGTCGAGTGCGTGCTGGTGCAGGACGAGGACGGAAACATCGTCGGCATCCTCACGGAACGCGACATTCTCCTCAAGGCCGCCGGCTCGAAGCAGGACCTGATGGCGATGGCGGTGAAAGAGATCATGTCGCCTGACCCGGTGATGCTGCGCGAAGGCGACACGCTGGCAGTCGCCATGCACAAGATGTCGGTCGGCGGATTTCGTCACATCCCGTTCGTCTCGGGCGACGGGACGACGCTTCTTGTCTCGATTGAGGACGTATTCCGCCACGTGGCGGAGTTCATCCCCCGCGACTAGCCGGCCGGTTGCTGCCGCGGCACTCTGAGCAGCCCTTCTTGCGTCACGGAGAGCACGTGCGTGCCGTCCTGCCGGTGCATCTGGCCGTGGATCAAGGCGCGCGCGGCGTGGGCGATGGGGCTGTGGCTGCTGTACAGGAGCCAGTCGTCGATGCGCGGTGGGTGGTGGAACCAGATCGCGTGGTCCAGGCTGGCCGCGGCGCCGGGCGCATCGTAGCGCATCATCTTGAGGGCGTGGCGGGCAGTGCTGATGAGGCCCATGTCGCTTGAGTAGGCCATCACGGCGGCGTGGACGGCCGGGTCCTCCGGCAGCACACCTTTTGGCTTGATCCAGACCTGGCGCAAGTCTCGCTCCAGCGCGGCCGGGTCGTTGGGGTCAGCCGAGCGCACTTCGACCGGCCGCTCCCGGCGCCAGCGCTGGAACCGCTCGTTCTCCTGCTGGCGATCGGGCCGGACGAAGTCCCAGTCCGGCATCTCTTCCGGGCCCGGCGCTTCCGGCATCGGTTTCTGGTGGTTCAGCCCCTCTTCCGGTTGCGAGAAGCTGCACGACATCTGGAAGATCGCCTCGCCGGCCTGGTAGGCGACGACGTCGCGAGTCGTGAACGTGCGGCCGTCGCGTATGCGCTGGACGACATAACGGATGGGCGGGCCGTGGCTGCCGGGGCGCAGGAAATAGGCGTGCAGCGAGTGGATCGACCCGGACTCGACCGTGCGGCTGGTCGCCACGATGCACTGCCCCAGGACGAGGCCGCCGAAGAGGCGCCCCTCGCCCTTGCCGACGTCGCCGAGGAAGAGGTCGTCGTCTAGCTGATCGAGTTGGAGCGACTTGAGGAGCTGGTTGAGCTGGCGTGAACCGGAGGACATGGTGAACCTGATTCTAGAGTGCGCGCTGGTTGTGGGCTATGAGGCGAAAAGGTGGTGGGCGGTGCAGGGCTTGAACCTGCGACCTCTTCGGTGTGAACGAAGCGCTCTACCGCTGAGCTAACCGCCCACTGGTGGCGACGGCGCACTGAGCGCCGGATTCGATTGTATGGCTCGCGCGGAAAGGGCGTCAACGCGCCGGCGCGCGGCGTGTCCGGCAAAGAAGGTGGTGGCAGGGGCGGGATTCGAACCCGCGACACAGGGCTTATGAAGCCCCTGCTCTAACCACTGAGCTACCCTGCCACGAGCTTCGAGTGTAGCAGGGCGATTTCTTGTCGGGCAATCGGCGCCTCGTGACGCGCGCCGGTCATATAATGGAAGCGAACCGGCGCCCCCATGACGAACGTGAAGACGATCCTCGTAGTCGATGACGAGCCCACGCTCGTCGCCACGCTCAAGTACAACCTGGAGCGTGAGAGCTTCCGCGTGTTGGAGGCGGCCGACGGCGAGGCGGCGCTGGAAGCAGCGAGGGCCGGCCGCCCCGACCTCGTCGTGCTCGATCTCATGCTACCGGGGCTAAGCGGCCTCGAAGTCTGCCGCATCCTGCGCAAGGAGACGAGAGTGCCGATCATCATGCTGACGGCCAAGGACGACGAAGTGGACAAGGTCGTCGGGTTGGAGACCGGCGCCGACGACTACGTGACGAAGCCGTTCGGCATGCCAGAGCTGATGGCCCGTGTCCGCGCGCTTCTGCGCCGCGCCGAGCCGGGGGCGGACGAAACGTCCGACGTCGTGGAGTCCGGCGATCTGCGGGTCGATCTCGCACGGCGGGAAGTCCAGCGGGGTGGCTTGCCGCTGCACCTCAAGCCCAGGGAACTGGACCTGCTGGTCTTCTTCATGCGCCGCCGCGGGCGGGCGTTTTCGCGCGAGGAGTTGCTGAACCAGGTCTGGGGCTACGAGTTCGCGCACGACACGAGGACGGTTGACGTGCACGTCCGCTGGCTGCGCCAGAAGATCGAGCCCGACGCCGCGCAGCCGTCGCGGCTGATCACGATGCGCGGCGTGGGATACCGTTTCGAGGGATAGCGTTGGGTAGCCTGCGTCTCCGCCTGCTCATCGCCTTCGCCGCGTCCGCCGGGGCCTCCGCGCTGGCGCTCGTGCTGGCGGAGGCGTCTCTGGCGGCCGTCATCTCCGTCGGCGCGATCGTCACGGCGGGCGGTGTCGTCCTCTGGCTCGCGGCGGAACACGTCGAACGCTCCGTAAGGGTCATCCGCGGCGCTGCGCGCGAGATGGCGCAGGGCGAGTTCGGCACCCGTCTTCCGGCTGAGGACGCCGGGGAGCTTGCGGGCGCCTTCCAGGACTTCAACGAGATGGCGCGCAGTTTCGAGGACCGGGTGGAGGCCGCATCGCAGGAGCAAGTCCGGTTGATGGCCGCGATCAACAGCAGCGTCGACGCTGTCGTTGCGCTCGGTGAGGACGGCGTCGTGCGTTTCGCGAACGCCGCTGCCGAGACGCTCCTGCGTAAGGGCGAAGATGGGCTCGTCGGCCGGCCGCTTGCCTGGGCGGTGGCGGACCGCGATGTGATCGAGGCCGTGCGCCGCGCGCGAGAGGAGGGCGCGGCGAGCCGCCACCTGATCGAGCGCCCGGACCGTCAGGTCCTCGAGACCTACGTTGCACCGATTGCGGGCGGGGGCGACTGGACGCACCTCCTCGTCTTCCACGACGTTACGGAGTCGAAGCGCCTGGACGACGTACGGCGCGACTTCGTCGCCAACGTCTCGCACGAGCTGCGGACGCCGCTGTCCGGCGTGAAGTCCGTGATCGAGACGCTGCAGGGGGGGGCCGTCGAAGAGCCCGACGTTGCCCGCGACTTCCTCGCCCGCGCCGAAACAGAAGTCGAGAGGCTGGTGCAGCTGCTTGAGGAGTTGTTGGCGCTCTCACGGCTCGAATCCGGCGATCTGCGCTTTACCGAGCGGCCCCTGGACGTGGGCGACGTGGTGCGCTCCGTGGGCCAGCGTATGGCGCCCTACGCCAGGCGCGCCGGCGTTGCGCTGCGAGTCGATGTCAATGGCCGGCCGCAGGGAATCTCCGGCGACCCGGCAGCCGTGGAGCGCGCGGTCGTGAACCTCGTCGACAACGCGATCAAGTTCACGCCCGAAGGCGGTTCCGTCGACCTGTCCTCTCGCGTCGAGGATGGGAGCGTGACGATCGAGGTTGCGGACACGGGCGCCGGCATTGATCCGCTCGATCTGCCGCGCGTCTTTGAGCGCTTCTTCAAGGCGGACCGCGCCCGCCAGCGCGGTGGCACGGGACTGGGCCTGGCGATCGTCAAGCACACCGTCGAGGCACACGGCGGCAGCATCGGCGTGGACAGCCAGCTTGGCGCCGGTTCCGTCTTCCGCGTCACGCTGCCGCTGGCGCCCCCGGCCGATGCGGCCTAGGCTTGCGCTTCGTCTATCACTGCACGCGTGATCGCGTCGTCCGGCGGAAAGCCGTGGCTCTTGCCCATCGGCTCGGCCAGGATAAGGCCGTTAGCGCCGGCGTTCCGGAATTCGCGTACCAGCTCCCGGCCGGACTCTGGTGACGCCGGCGGATCGACCTGGCAGAAGATCGGAAAGTCGCCGCGGCGTCCGGCGGCCGCGCGCCTCTCTCGCAGCCGTTGCGCCGTATCGGCGAGCTTGTCCGGCGTCAAGCCGACGCTGATGAAGCCGTCGCCGTAAAGCGCCGCGCGGCGCAGGCCCCTGCTGTTCGATGCGCCGAGAAAGAAGGGTGGGCCGCCCGGGGTCGCCGGCTGCACGATCTTTATCGGCGGCACCTGGAAATGCTTGCTGTCCCAGCCCTTCTCCGGCTCCGACCAGAGGTGGCGTATCACATGAATCGCCTCGGCGAGCCGTCCGCCGCGGGTGTCATAGTCCACGCCGGTCGAAGTGAACTCTTCGTGCACCCATCCGGCGCCGGCGCCGACGATCACGCGTCCGCCGGAGAGGCGATCGAGAGTCGCCAGCTGGCGCGCCATGATCACGGGGTGCCGGATCGCGATCTGGCTGACGCACGTGCCGAGCTTGACGCGAGTGGTGAGGGCCGCGACGTACGACAGTGCGATCCACGGGTCGACCGACGGGGCGTAGGGGTGGTTCTCAAGCGGTGTGGCCACACGCTCGCTCAGCCAGACTGAGTCGAACCCGGCGTCCTCGGCTCGTCGCGCGAGGTCTGCGACGCTGGGGTCGGTCGCCGGTGTGATGCGGACGCCGATGTGCATGCCGTGGTCACGTTAGCAGAGAGGGGGTGATACGCGCATCCCGAAGCCAGCATAGACTGGTATGCGGCGTGAGCAGTAAGGAGAACGCGATCGAGGTTGAAGGACTGGTTGTCCATCGCGGTGGACGGCCGGTTCTGGGGTCGATCACGTTCAGCGTTCAGCGGGGTAGCGTCACCGGTCTCCTCGGACCCAGCGGCAGCGGCAAGACTACGCTCATGCGCAGCATCGTCGGCGTCCAGAAGATACGCTCCGGGCGCATAACAGTCCTTGGCCAGCCGGCCGGGTCAGCGCCATTGCGGAACTCTGTCGGCTACATGACCCAGGCGCCCTCCGTCTACGGAGACCTCACGGTGCGCGAGAATGCACGGTACTTTGGCTCGCTCCATGGTGCGAGCCACTGGGCGGCAGACCGGGCCGTGGCGGATGTTGGGCTCGGCGAAGCGGCGGGGCAAGTTGTGAACACCCTCTCGGGAGGGCAGCGAGCCCGCGCCTCGCTCGCCTGCGCGCTGCTGGCCCGTCCGTCAGTGCTTGTACTCGATGAGCCGACCGTGGGACAGGACCCCGTCCTGCGCGCCGAACTCTGGCAGAGATTCCACGATCTCGCCGATGAGGGTGTCACGCTCCTCGTATCCAGCCACGTCATGGATGAGGCGGCCCGTTGCGACCGCCTTCTCCTGATCCGCGACGGCAGCCTGATTGCAGACGACTCGCCGGAGGGCGTTCGTCGGGCCTCAGGCACGCAGGACCTGGACGAGGCGTTCCTGCGGCTGGTGGTCGAGAGCCGCGGGAAAGGGCGCGCCTGATGTCGCCGCGCGTGACGCTGAGGACGGCCGGTCGGGTCTTGCGTCAGCTGCGCCACGACCCACGGACTGTCGCTCTGATGCTGGGGGTCCCCGTGCTGCTCATCACGCTCCTGCGCTTCGTCTTCGATGCGCGGCCCGAGACCTTCGACCGCGTCGGGCTCATGATGCTCGGCATCATCCCGTTCATGACGATGTTCCTCGTTACAAGCGTGGCGATGCTCCGCGAGCGTACGACGGGGACGCTGGAGCGGCTGCTGACTACGCCGATGAACAAGCTGGACTTGCTGGTCGGCTACGGCATCGCCTTCGCAGTCGCGGCGGCCGCGCAGAGCGCCGTCACGTCCGCGACGGCGTACGGCCTGCTGGGCCTCGACACGGGTGCCAGCCCGCTTCTCGTGGGCGTCATCGCGATCGCCACGGCGATTCTGGGAATGGCGATCGGCCTCCTAACGAGCGCGTTCGCATCGAGCGAGTTTCAGGCTGTGCAGTTTATGCCGCTGGTGGTAATGCCGCAGACGATGCTATGCGGCTTGATCACGCCGCGGGATGCGATGGCAGACTGGCTGCGCGTGATTAGCGACTTGATGCCTCTGACGTATGCAGTTGAAGCGCTGACCGACGCCAGTGAGCATGGCGGTGCGACGGACCTCATGTGGCGTGATGTCGGGATCATTCTTGCCGCAGCGCTGGCCGCGCTGTGCCTGGGGGCGTTGACGCTGCGGCGGCGCAGCAGCTGATCGCGGCGCTAGGCCTGCGCCTGCGCCAACTCCTCGTTAGAGACCTCCCGCACGCGCGTCGCGAAGCTCCACTGCTGGCGTTCCGGGTCCTCGGCGACGTAGCGGCGGTCGCCGTAGAACTGGTCGGCCGGTTCCTCGATGATCTTCGCGCCGGCGTCTCGCGCTCTCGCGAAGTGAGCGTCGACGTCGTCGACGTAGACATAGAGCTGGCCGTGGTTCGCGGCCGGCGCCTTGTAGTCCGGGCCCGGGTTTCCGAGCATTACGACGCCGTCGCCGCCGAATCCCAACTCGGCGTGGCTGAGCTTGCCGTCCGGTCCGGGCATCCGGAACCGCTCGCTGAAGCCGAACGCCTTGATGAGCCAGTCGCAGGCGGCGCCGACGTCTTCGTAATAGAGGTAGGGAGTGATGCGCGGAAAGTTGTCGGGCTTGGGGCTGATCATCGGTGCATCTCCTTCGTGCGTCGCCGGGAAGTGGTGCCGATTGTAGCAGAGCAGCGGGCAGGCCCGAAGGTGGGAACGGCTGTGGTGGGCGATGCTGGACTTGAACCAGCGACCTTCTCGGTGTAAGCGAGACGCTCTAGCCAACTGAGCTAATCGCCCACGAGCTCATCCCTTATTCTACGGCCCGCTCCCGACTTGAGGAATCCGCCTACGGATCGGCCGCGTCCTCCGGCATTCCTCTGGGGCGTCCGCCGCCGGGATCGGTCCACGTCTCCTTTGCGGCGCTGAAGAACGGCCGGAAGTGCGGGATGTCGCGCGTCAGGACCGCGAGCGCCAGCACGCAGTACACGACGCCGTACGCGACGCGGATCGTGCCCTGCGTGAACACGAACTGCGTTGCGAAGAGCGCGGCCAGCACAATCGCCTCCCAGCGGGCCATGCTCAGGCTTACCAGGATCGCCACGGCGAACAACGATTGTCCGGCCGTGAGGAAGATCTCCTCCGACTGCCGCGTGTCGAAGTCCAGGGGGCTGATAGTCCCGCCGGAGATGCTGAAGGCCAGCGGCAGGCTGCCGATGAGCAGCGTCCACTGGTTGACCTTGGATGAGATCAGGATCGTCATCCCGGCATCGTAACGGCCCCGCAAAGCGAGCATGCCCGCGAGGATGAACTCCGGCGACTCCGACGCGAGCGGAGCCACCCACTGCACGAGGATGAACTCGTCTACGCCCACGCTCTCGCCCGTGTCCACGAGACCGTCGGCAAATGGCTCGGCGCTGGCGAAGATTACGCCCGCGGCGAAGGCGAAGATGGCGAGCACGACGGCGCGCCGATTCGAACGGCTCATCGCGCCGATCACCGCCGCCGGGCCCACGAACTCTCGCTCGTGTTCGGGCGGCGCCCGCGAAGCGACGAAGAGGTAGGCGCCGAAGAGACCGAACATGACGCCTGTGTCGATGAGGCTGAGGTTGCCACGGAGCGGGATCGAGAAGCTGTACAGCGTCGCCAGGCCGAGGAAGAGAATGCCGAGCGCGTTGCTCCTCTGCACGGGCATCGAGGACGTCCTGGTGCGCATGTAGAAGATGAAGAAGATGACGGGCCAGGCGAGGCCAACGAGCAGCCGGTTGCCGCCCGTCATGTTGGCGATCGCCAGGTGGCTCGGGTGGGGGTCTTCGCAGCCCACGGGGAGGGTCGCCGCGGCGTTGATGCACTCCTCGACGTGTGGTGCGCGAATCGCGAAGACAAGGTCGACGGCATACTCCGGGAGCACGGCGATCAGGGCCAGCACGACCAGCGCCAGACCGGCCGAGATTTCGGTCTCGGCGACCTCGGAAGCCCAGGTAAGCAGAGTGGCGGCGGCGAAGATGGCGACGCCGAAGATGATCGCCTCGACGTAAACGGGGACGTCCAGGTGGAAGGCGCCGGTCAGCTCACCCAGGCGGAGGACGGGCGCCGGCAGGGCGGCGAAAAGGGCGGTGGCGAGCAGAAGCCACTCGCGGCCGTTCGGCCCGCTGGCCTTGCCGTTGGGTGCCACAGACGAGATATCGTCGCTGCGGTCGGGCTCTCGGTCGCCGGCGGCCATACGTGCGCAGTATATCCGGCCCGGACGTTAGCCGGAACAGTCGCTTCGTTGACACCCTGAAGCGGCGGATTATACAGTGATTTGCGCCGGTACCCAGGTCGGGAGACCCGTGCGCGGGGCCGGACACAGCGCGAGGAAGAGAGGCACGACGTGACCGAGGCCAACGGAAGCTCCAGCAAGAAGGACTGGCTCGAAGGCACGTACGAGCGCAGCACGGCCAGGTCGGCCGAGCGCGAGTACCCGTTCGAGACGTCGGACGGCGAGAAGGTAGACCCGCTCTATGCGCCGCAGGACCTCGACGGCTGGGACTACGAGAAGCAGCTCGGGTTCCCCGGCGAGTTCCCGTACACCCGTGGCGTTCAGCCGACGATGTACCGTGGCCGGCTGTGGACGATGCGGCAGTACGCCGGCTTCGGCGACGCTGAAGAATCGAACCAGCGCTACCGTTACCTCCTTTCGCAGGGCCAGACGGGCCTCTCCGTCGCTTTCGACCTGCCGACGCAGATCGGCTACGACTCCGATCACGCGATGGCGGAGGGCGAAGTCGGCAAGGTCGGCGTTGCCATCGCCTCGCTGGCGGACATGGAACTCCTGATGAAGGACATCTCGCTGGAGAAGGTGACGACCTCGATGACGATCAACGCCACGGGGCCCATCCTGCTGGCGTTCTACGTGGCGCTGGCCAAGAAGCAGGGCGCCGACCTGTCAAAGATCGGCGGGACGACGCAGAACGATATCCTCAAGGAGTACATCGCCCGCGGCACCTACATCTTCCCGCCGGAGGGCTCGATGCGCCTGATCACGGACGTCTTCGGCTGGTGCAAGGACAACCTGCCGGCCTGGAACACCATTAGCATCAGCGGCTACCACATGCGCGAGGCCGGCTGCACGGCCGTGCAAGAAGTCGCCTTTACTTTCGCCGACGCGATCGCCTACTGCGAAGCGGCGCTGGGGGCGGGCCTGGAGTTCGACGAGTTCGCGCCGCGCCTTTCGTTCTTCTTCGCTTCCTTCACGAACCTGATTGAAGAAGTCGCCAAGTTCCGGGCGGCGCGCCGGCTCTGGGCGCGGCTGGCCAGGGAGCGCTTCGGCGCGAAGAACGACCGCAGCATGATGCTCCGCTTCCACACGCAGACGGGCGGATCCACGCTCACAGCACAGCAGCCGGAGAACAACATCGTGCGCACGGCGATCCAGGCGCTGGCCGCCGTCCTGGGCGGGACGCAGTCGCTGCACACGAACTCGATGGACGAAGCGCTGGCGCTGCCGACGGAGAAGTCGGTGCAGATCGCGCTGCGCACGCAGCAGGTGATCGCTTACGAGAGCGGCGTTGCCGACGTCCTCGACCCGTTGGCCGGCTCCTACGAGATCGAGGTGATGACGGACCGCATAGAGGCGGAGGCGATGAAGTACATCGACCGCATCGAAGACCTCGGCGGTGCTATGCGGGCGATCGAGGGTGGCTACCAGCAGCGCGAGATCCAGGAAGCGTCATACCGCTACCAGCAGTCGGTGGACGACGGCTATCGCACCATCGTTGGCGTGAACGACTTCACGTCCGAGGAGGAAGTGCGGCCTGAGATCCTGCGTGTGCGCGAGGAGGTTGTCCGCCGCCAGGTGGATCGCCTGAACCGCGTGCGCGCCGAGCGCGACGAAGCCCGTGCGCAGGCGATGCTCAGCCAGCTCGAAGAGGCGGCGAAGTCGGACACGAACCTGATGCCG
The DNA here is from genome assembly GCA_029262695.1 of Chloroflexota bacterium. Classification (GTDB taxonomy): domain Bacteria; phylum Chloroflexota; class Dehalococcoidia; order SM23-28-2; family RBG-16-64-32; genus CF-162. The sequence goes on from JAJCYV010000006.1 coordinate 58,850, forward strand.
GTCCTCATCGAGTGCGTCGAGACTTACGTGACGATCGGCGAAATCTGCGACGTGCTGCGCGGCGTCTTCGGTGTGCAGCGCGAGTTCATGGTGTTCTAAGGCCCGCGACCGATGGCCCAGATGTCGGACGCAGACCGGGACGCGTTCCTCGCCGTCAACCGCTACGGCATCCTCTCGACGCTGCGCGCGGACGGTTCGCCAATTGCCATCCCCGTCTGGTTCGACTGGGACGGGGACAGCGTGAAGATGTTCACCTACGTCGGATCGCCCAAGCTCCGCCGCCTCGCTGACGACGCCCGGGCGTCCGTGCTCGTCACGAACCACGTCAACGAGAAAGAGAAATGGGTGGCGTTCGACGGCACCGTCGCCGTCGGTGATGAGGGCGGCCTGGAGCTGGCGGAGAAGCTCGCGCAACGCTACTGGGACCTCAGCGACCCCGGCCGGGCGGCGGCGTTGGAAAGCTGGCGCGCCATGGAGTCCGGATGGCGGCTGCTGGAGATGGTGCCGGACAGAGTGCGTACGTACGCCGACTAAGTGGAAAGGGGACGGTCTACCGTGAGCCGACTTGACGCGCTGCTCGACGACCTCGAGAAGTCCTTTGGCGACCTCCAGGACGCGATCGATGGGCTGACGCACGAACAGTTGATCACAATGTTCGAAGGCGAGTGGTCCGTGCGCGATATGCTGGGCCACATCATCGGCTGGCACCACGAGATGGACGAAGCGCTGGCGCGGATCGCGCGCGGCGAGCGGCCGGTGCCCGAGGACGTGGACTATAGCGATAGCGACGCCTGGAACGCGCGCTTTGTCGAGACCTGGCGCAACGCCAGCCCGGAGGCCGTAGTCGCTGAGCTGACCGCCAGCAAGAACTTCTTCGTTGGGGCGGCGCGAAAGGTGCCTGACGAGAAGTTCGAGGAGGGGCGCGCGGCCTACCGCATCGTCACGGGGACCGGTACGGAGCACTACGCCGAGCACGCGCCGGTGATCCGCGCCTGGCGGAAGCGCGAAGGAGTTTGAGGGCGTTGACAGACCGTGCGCAGCTGAGGAGCGAGCTGGAAGCGGCTGGCAAGAGGGTGTCGGCGGCGATCAGCGGGCTGAGCGACGGACAGGCTTCCGCGGTGGCGATCGGCGACTGGTCGGTGAAGGACCACCTGAGCCACATGTGCCACTGGCACGAGTTCCGCGCGACGGAGATCATGCGCATCAGCCGGGGCGGACAGACGGCGTACCCGCCCTTTAGCGACGAGCAGCTCGCGGCCGTGAACCGCACGTTTACGGATCTGCGGCGAGGGTTGCCCCTGTCGCAGGTGGCCGAAGACCTTAAGTTCGCTCGCGCGATGGTCATCGAGGGGGTCGCCAACTGTCCGGAAGAGGCGCTGGAGGAGAGCCGCTACGGTGAGTGCGGCATCCAGGCCGGCATCGAACACGACGACGAACACGCCGAGACGATCGAGGCGTGGCGAAAGAGAGAGGGCATATGATCGACAAGATCCACCACGTCGGCATCGCCGTCCACGATCTGGACGAGGCGCTCAAGTTCTACCGCGATACGCTGGGCCTGCACGTGCATGCGGAGGACACTGTCGAGGACCAGGGCGTGCGGGCGGCCCTCCTCACGATCGGCGACAGCGAGATCGAACTGCTGGAGCCGACGAGCCCCGAAGCGAACATGGCGAAGTTCCTCGAGCGCAAGGGTGAGGGGCTGCACCATATCTGCTTCCAGACCGAGGACGTCGACGGCGACCTGGACGAGCTGAAGGAGAAAGGCGTCCAGCTCGTCGACCAGAAGTCGCGGGTTGGCCTGGCCGGCATGATCTGTTTCCTCCACCCGAAGGCCAGCCGCGGCGTGCTGGTTGAGCTGGCGACGCCGATGGAGGTGTACCGTGGCTAGCATGAACGTGAAGAAGCTCGACCACGTCGTCATCGCCACCGCAGACATCGAGGACTCGCTCGCTCAGTGGGAACGCAACGTCGGTCTCAAGACGGACGCCTCGCTGAACCAGCCGCTGGGCGCCGGCTTCAAGGTCTCGCGCCTGCCCATCGGCGATTCGTTCCTCGAGCTGGTGCAGCCGGTCGAGGAGAAGGGCCGCTTCCACGAGCAGTTCCAGGAGCGCGGCGAAGGGCTCTTTTCGATCAGCATCGAGGTCGAGGACCTGGACGCTGCCGTCGAGTACCTGCGAGGCACGGGCGCGCGTGTGTCCGACCCGGAGCCGAGCATCTGGCCCGGCGCGCGCGTGGCCCGCATCAACCAGGGCTACACACACGGCGTGTCGGTCCAGCTCATCGAACGGTCGTAGCGCCATGGGACGGCTGCTGCGTGCGATCCTGATTATCGGAGGCCTGGCCTCCGGCTACTACGCTGGACGCTACGCTCTTACCTGGTGGCGTGAGCGGCAGCGACACGGTGTCTTTCCTGCGAGCGAATCTTCTACGTTGCTGCATCCGCTACGAGGCGTGATCATGCCGGCGGGCGGAACGCTCGACCGCTTCGGCGTTGCCGGCGGCGACGTGGTCCTCGAGGTCGGGCCCGGGCCCGGATACTACTCGATCGAGGCAAGCCGACGGGTCGGCCCTGACGGCCGCCTCATCTGCCTCGACTTGCAGCGTGACATGATCGAGCAGCTCCGGGGGAGACTGGCTGAGGCCGACGTCTCCGCTGAGACCGGAGTCGCCAATGCCACACGCCTGCCGCTGACGGATGACAGGATCGATGTCGCTTACCTCATCACCGTGCTTGGGGAGGTGCCTGATCCAGAGGCTGCTCTCGCTGAGATGAGGAGGGTGCTGAAGCCGGGCGGAACGCTGGGACTGGGCGAGACGATGGGCGACCCCGACTACATCCGGCTGGGGAAGCTCCGTGAGATGTGCGGCCGGGCCGGATTCGTCGAGGCTACCTGCCACCACGACGTTCTCGGATATACGATCACGTTTCGGTCTCCGTGAGGCTGCGCGGACGGTCGCTGGCGGTTATGCACATCTTCGCTATAATTGCCTAGCAGGAGGGCCGCCCTACCATGACTGACGCACCGAAACTCAAGATCATCATCGCCAAGCCCGGCCTCGACGGGCACGACCGCGGGGCCAAAGTGGTTGCCAGGGCGCTCCGAGACGCCGGCCACGAGGTGATTTACACGGGAATCCGGCAGACGCCCGAAATGATCGCCGAGACGGCGCTGCAAGAGGACGCCGACATGATCGGGCTCTCGATCCTCTCCGGGGCCCACCTCGAACTCTTTCCGCGCGTCGTCGATGAGCTGAAGAAGCGGGACATGGCGGACGTCACTCTCTTCGCCGGCGGCATCATCCCGGACGAGGACCGCGACAAGTTGAATAAGATGGGCTTCGGCGGCATCTTCGGTCCCGGCGCATCCACCCACGACATCGTCGCCTGGGTTGCTGAGAACGCCTCGAAGAGCGGCGCCACGGCTGCGTAGGTGGCTTCCGACCGCGTCCAGCGCCTGCTAGAAGGCGACAGGCGGTCGCTCACGCGTGTCCTCACCTGGGTCGAGAACGGCAGCGCCGAGGGGCGCGAGTCACTGCGCGAACTCTTCCCGAAGAGCGGTCGCGCGCACGTAATCGGCGTCACGGGGCCGACCGGCTCCGGCAAGAGCACCCTGGTCGGCGCGCTGACACGTGAACTTCGTCAGCGCGGCAAGACCGTTGGCATCGTCGCCGTCGACCCGACGAGCCCGTTCAGCCACGGTGCAATCCTGGGCGACCGCATCCGCATGCAGGACCTGACCTCCGACCCGGGAGTGTTTATCCGCAGCATGGCGACGCGCGGCGCGCTGGGCGGCCTCTCCGCTGCTACGTCAGACGTCGTCACGGTGCTCGACGCTGCCGGTAACGACGTCGTGATCGTCGAAACGGTGGGCGCGGGCCAGGACGAGGTGGAGATCGCGGACACGGCCCACACCACAGTTGTCGTCAACATTCCGGGCGCCGGCGACGATATGCAGGCGCTCAAGGCCGGTATTCTGGAGATCGCGGACGTTCTCGTCGTCAACAAGGCCGATCTGCCCCAGGCAGAGGGCGTCTTCAAGCAGCTGCACATCTACACGGACCTGCAGCGACAGGCCGGCTGGGACGTGCCTATCATCAAGACCATCGCTCACAAGGATGAGGGCGCCGCCGAACTGGCCGACGTGATCGAAAAGCACCGCGAATACCTGACAGAGTCCGGCCGCCTTGAGGAGATGCGCCGCCAGCGTGCGCACCGCCAACTGCTCACGGTGACGCAGGCGATGCTACTGGAGGGCGCCCTGGCGGAAGCCGGTGACTTCGTCGATGAGCTGGTGGAGCAGATCGCGCGCCGCGAGATCGACCCGCGCACGGCCGCCGACAGGCTGATCGCCGCCGCGAAGAGCTAGCGCCGGCGCGTTAGAGGCCGGAGGAGATGATCGCCTGGTCTTCGCCGGTCAGCTCTTTGCGCTGGACCCACTCCATGCCGTCAGGCGTCACGACGAGCACATCGATCGGCCCGCCGACGGACGGGTAGCGTGGCTCGAAGCGCAGGGTGTCGATCGTGGTGCGGATGAGGTGGATCGCGTAGTCGATCGCGTCTTGCAGAGGCATGGCGGCGAAGAGCGGCAGGTGCTGCTTGTCGATCAGGCGGTTGGCGACCAGGACATCGCCGGCGCGGACGACGCCGTACTGGACCTGGCCCTGCTCCGTGGCGTTGACGCGGCGCACCTTCGGCTCGCGGGTTGTGTGGCCGACGAGGACGTAGGGCACGCTGGCCCGGTCCTCGACACGGTAGCCGGCAACGTGGAAGCCGAGGTTGACGTTCGGGAACTTCTCCTGGAAGTAGGCCAGGAAGCGATCGGCGATGGTGACGGCGTCGTCTTCCTCCGACAGCTCCTGCTCGGCGAAGGCGTGGAGGTGGCTGTCGGCGGGCTGGTTGTTGATGACGGCCGAGTCGTAGAGGCTGACACCGGCGCCGACCTCAGGCAGCGCCACGACCTTGTAGGCGCTGTCGGAGAGGACGAGCTGCTGCCGCACGGTCTCCTGTTTCTCGCCGTCCTGGATCTGGCCGCTGAGCAGGGCGCTCATGCGGGAGTCGGCGGCCATGACGATGCCGCTGGGGACGTAGACCGAGACGACGAGTGACATGCTGCCGGCATCGTACCGAATCAGCGACGAGTGGCCAAGCGGGTGCCGGCCTGGACTGTCGCCGGTGTATAATTCTCGTCAGGGTCGGCCTGGTGCCGACTCGTCTTATTGATGGACGAAATATTATCGGTCTCGCTCCGACTGCTCCTCGTCGTAGCGCTCGTACTCGTTAACGGACTGTTCGTGGCTGCCGAGTTCTCCATCGTCGCCGTCCGCCGCACGAAGCTGGAGACGCTGGCGAACCAGGGGCAGGGTCTGGCCCGGCTCTCGCTGCGGGCGATCGACAACCTCAACAACTACCTGGCGGCGACGCAGCTCGGTATCACGATCGCCAGCATCGGTCTCGGCTTCGTCGGCGAACCGTTGCTGGCCGGCCTGCTGGAGCCCGTCCTCGAAGACATCTTCGGCCAGGAAGCGGCGGGCATCTCCTCGCACGCCGTCGCCGTGCCGATCGCCTTCATCATCATCACCGCGCTGCACATCGTCCTCGGCGAACTGGCGCCGAAGAGCATCGCTCTGTTCAACCCGGAGCGCGTCTCGCTCTTCACCGTTCCGCCGACGGAGGTCTTCCGGCTGGCGTTCTGGCCGGCGATCTGGTTCCTCAACGGTGTCGCCAACGCCATGCTCCATCCCTTCGGTCTCCGCGCCGCGGAGGGAGGAGCGCACAGCGTGCACACAAAGGAGGAGATCGGTCTGCTCGTCACTCAGAGCGCCGAGGCAGGCGTGCTCGAGAGCGACGAGGCGGAGCTGCTCTCCGGCGTGTTCGCGTTCGGAAACCGGCGGATCAACGAGGTCATGGTGCCCCGGACAGAGGTCGTCTGGTTGGAGCGCGGCACGGCCCTGCGAGACTTCTTCCCGACGTACATGGAGCATCCGCACTCCCGCTTCCCGGTGTTCGAAGAGAAGCACGACAACGTCGTCGGGATCGTCAACATCAAGGACGTCCTCCGGGGCATCGGCGAAGGCACGATGGCCGAGGGCGATCCGATAGACCTGGCGATGCGGCCGGCGCTCTTCATCCCCGAGACGAAGGTCGTCGGCGCGGCCTTCTTCGAGATGCAGGAGGCCGGTCACCAGATGGCGATCGCCGTCGATGAGTACGGGGGCACGGCCGGCATCGTCACGCTTGAGATGCTGCTCGAAGAGTTGGTGGGGTACGTCAGCGATGAGCTGCGCCGCCACGAGGAAGAGTTCGTCGAGGTCGACGAGCGCACGGTGCAGGTCGACGGCGGAATGAGCATCCACGACGCCAACCAGGACCTCAGGCTGGACCTGCCGGACGGCGAGTACGAGACGGTTGGCGGGTTTATCCTGAGCAAGCTCGGGCGGATCCCGGAGGAAGGCGAGCAGGTGACCCACGAGGGTCTGCTCATCGCCATCACTCGCGTTGAAGGAAACCGCATCGACGAAGTGACGATAACGCGGGAGTGAGTGTGAAAGCACAGCGTCTCCGCTTCCGTTATCGCATCACGCCGGAGGCTGTTGGCCTCGGCCAGCGTGACCTCGCCCGGGCGTGGGAAGAGGCGATCGTTGCCGCCAACCTGCCGCTCGCCCACTCTGAGGGCAAGCGTTCAGGGCCGCTGATCCAGATTGCGGCAGCGCTACCCCAGGGAGTGACCGCCGACGGCGAACTGGCGGACATCTTCCTGGACCAGCCGGTTGATCCAGCGTCCGCCCTGGCCGGGGTCAAGAAGACGATGCGGCCCGGTGTGGAGCCTGTAAGCGTCAACGAAGTCGGTGTCGGCGGCCCTTCCCTGCAGGCGTTGCTGCGCTCGGCCGAGTACGACGTGCGCGTGCCCTCCAACGGCCTCTCGGAAGACGATCTGGGCCGGAGGATCGCGGCTCTGCTGGAGGCAAGCTCGGTGCCTGCTGAGTACCGGCGCGAGAAGAAGGTGCGCAAGTACGATCTGCGGCCGCTGGTGCTCGACATCCGCCTGGAAGGAGTCGAGGACGGCGCGTTCCGGCTGGCGATGCGGTTGCGCGCCGAACAAGAGATGACGGCCCGTGCCGATCAGACGGTCCTGGCGCTGGAGCTGCCGGAGCCGCTGAGCGTGCACCGCCGCTGCCTCCACCTGGACGACATTCCGGCGGTCCTGCGCGCTTTTCGCGCCGGCGGCGAGCGCGACCGCTGATGGACCTCTTCCTCGTGCGCCACGGCGAGACGGAACACAACCGCCAGAACATTGCGCTGGGCCGGGAGGACGTGCCGCTGAACGCGACTGGACTGCGCCAGGCCGAAGCGCTGGGCCGCGCGTTGTCGGGAGAGCGGCTCGCCGTCGTCTACGCCAGTCCCCTCGCGCGGGCCAGCCGCACGGCCGAGGCGATCGCCGGACCGCACGACCTCGAGATCGTGATCGACGGTGGCCTGATCGAGATGGACGTCGGTGAGATGGACGGTCTGCCGCTCACGGAACTGCGGGAGAAGTTTCCGGGCTTCCTCGAGCGTTGGCTCGGCCCCGAGGGCTGGAACGAACGCGCGCCCGGCGGCGAACGGCTGATCGATGTCCGGGACCGGGCCACCGCCGCGCTGTCGGCGATCGTCAAACGCCACGAGGGCGAGCGTGTCTGCCTCGTGTCGCACAACTTCGTGATCCTGTCGCTGCTCACGCAACTCATGGGCCTGGAGCTGGCGGGCTTCCGTCGCCTGAGGCACTCTGTGGCGGCGATCACGCGCGTCGAATGGCGTCATGGCGCGCCGATGGTGGTCTCGCTGAACGACACCTGTCACCTGGCCGGGATAACCTGAGCGCTCCCGCCGCGTTTGTAAGGGTGTTGCCGAACCTGCAGGACGCTGCTACTCTCTCAGATAAGGACAGAAGTGCTTAAACGTTTACCCCGTTTCTCCGGAACGCGGCTCATCTTTCTCGCCGCTGCCTGCATGGTCGTCTACTTCCTTGCCTCCGGTGCCGCGAACCTCGTTCGCTCTCATCAGCTCACGCAGGAAGAGAGCAGCCTCCAGTCACAGATCGACGACCTGGAGTTGCGCTACGAACGGCTCGTTGCGCTGGAGGAGTACCTGGAATCCGACGAGTATGTCGAAGCGATCGCCCGCGAGCAGCTCGGCCTGGTAAAGCCGGGCGAGACCGCCTTCATCGCCATCCCCACCCAGCCGTCGCCGGCGCCCGCAGAGGGCTCCGCGACGGACCTGTGGTGGGAAGTCCTGATACGCTAGCCCGGCTCGCCCGCGGTACACTCTCAGCCGGAAGGAGCGCACTTCAGCATGCCGCTCAAGCCCTCGTCTTCGCCTTTTACCCGCCGGATCGATAAGCGCGTTGCGGAATTCATCAGTCGCCGCGATTGCCTGGAGGCCGGCGAGACGGTCGTCGTCGCAGTGTCCGGCGGTCCGGACTCGACGGCGCTCCTGCTGATCCTGTCCCGCATCGCCAGGGATATCCGGGTCAAGATCAGGGCCGGCCACTTCGATCACCAGCTCCGGGGCCGCGCCGAGGCCGACGGCGACCGGCGCTTCGTCGCCTCTCTGTGCAAGGCGCTTCGGGTGCCGCTGGCGGCTGGTCAGGGGAGCGCGGCCGCGCGCGCGA
>JAJCYV010000006.1:70000-73182 GCA_029262695.1 Chloroflexota bacterium
GCTCGTGCCGTGAGGTGTTGGGTTAAGTCCCGCAACGAGCGCAACCCTCGCCGTTAGTTAAATATCTCTAACGGGACCGCTGGGATAAACCCAGAGGAAGGTGGGGATGACGTCAAGTCAGCATGGCCCTTACGCCCTGGGCTACACACACGCTACAATGGCCGGTACAGTGGGCTGCCAAGGCGCGAGCCGGAGCTAATCCCCCAAAGCCGGCCCCAGTTCAGATTGCAGGCTGCAACTCGCCTGCATGAAGGCGGAGTCGCTAGTAACCGCAGGTCAGCAATACTGCGGTGAATACGTTCCCGGGCCTTGTACACACCGCCCGTCACGTCATGGAAGCCGGCAGCACCTGAAGCCGCTGAGCCAACGCGCAAGCGGGGCAGGCGTTTAGGGTGAGGCTGGTAACTGGGACGAAGTCGTAACAAGGTAGCCGTACGGGAACGTGCGGCTGGATCACCTCCTTTCTAGGGAGCTGAAACACAGCACGTGGCCTTTATGGCCTCGTCAACACTCCTAGGTCGACCCTCTCTGCTTCGGCAGGGAGTGGGCCTAGCGCGAAAGCGCTACCTTTAGCAACACAGGGAGCCAAGCGCTTCCATCCACTATCCAGGGGTTAAGGCCGGCAGCGGCCCTGACCCGGCGGCGCCTCGGAACGCCGGCCGGCCCCGCCCATCAATGGGGCCGGTATCCGGAGGGCGATTAGCTCAGCTGGTTAGAGCGCGGTCCTGATAAGACCGAGGTCGGTGGTTCGAGTCCACCATCGCCCACCAGCCGCAGTTCAGAGGTGGGGCCGTAGCTCAGTTGGGAGAGCGCCGCCTTTGCAAGGCGGAAGTCGGGGGTTCGAGTCCCCCCGGCTCCACCAGAGCACCCGCCGAAGGAGCAGTCCACGGACCCTCCTGCCGCAAGCAGTTCTTGCGGCCGGAAGGTCCGGCGGATTGCCGGAGCGGACGTTAACAAGCGAATAGAGTTTGATGACCTGAGGGATCAAACCCGTGCCAAGAAATGAACGACATGTTGTGTCGATAATGGAGTGGTGGTTAAAGCTACGAAGGGCGCGCGGTGGATGCCTAGGCATTGGAGGCCGAAGAAGGACGTGGTAAGGCTGCGATAAGCCTCGGTTAGCTGCCTTGCAAGCTTAGCCGGGGATTTCCGAATGGGGGAACCCGCTTGGATGAATAATCCAGGCACTCCGATTTAATCGGAGAGGGAACCGGGGGAACTGAAACATCTAAGTACCCCGAGGAAAAGAGATTATTCCCTTAGTAGCGGCGAGCGAACGGGGAAAAGCCCAAACCCGCATGGAAGGTAACGGGGCACGACCCAAAGCCCTGCGGGTGTTGTAAGACACGGATTGGCGGTAGCGTGCTGGCCGCCGGAGAGTTACAAAACCTCACTCTAGTGGAAGGAACCTGGAAAGGGCCGCCATAGAGAGTGACAGCCTCGTACACGAAAGAGTAGAGGACTCTTCCGTCCGTGTTCTTGAGTACCACGGGACACGTGAAATCCCGTGGGAAGCTGGGAAGACCACTTTCCAAGGCTAAACACCTCCAGTGACCGATAGTGCAGCAGTACCGTGAGGGAAAGGTGAAATAGCACCCCGGGAGGGGAGTTAAAAGACCCTGAAACCGCGTGCCTACAAACCGTTGGAGTCTGCCTTCGGGCGGATGACAGCGTGCCTATTGAAGAATGAGCCGGCGAGTAAATCTCAGTGGCTGGTTAAGCAAGGGAGCTTGCGGAGCCAGAGCGAAAGCGAGTCCGAACAGGGCGTTGCCTTAGGGCAGGTCGCTGGGATTTGACCCGAAACCGGGTGAGCTACCCATGGCCAGGGTGAAGTCAGCCTAGTCGGCTGATGGAGGCCCGAACCATTTAACGTTGCAAAGTTACTGGATGAGCTGTGGGTAGAGGTGAAATGCCAATCGAACCCGGAGATAGCTGGTTCTCCCCGAAATGCATTGAGGTGCAGCCTCAGAGAATGTCTTCTGGAGGTAGGGCACTGGATGGGCTAGGGGGCTTAACGCCTACCAAACCCAACCAAACCACGAATGCCAGAAGATTAATCCTGGGAGTGAGCCCGTGGGGGATAAACTTCACGGACGAAAGGGAAACAACCCAGACCACCGGCTAAGGTCCCCAAGTGTGCGCTAAGTGGGAAAGGATGTGGGATAGCCCAGACAGCCAGGAGGTTGGCTTAGAAGCAGCCATCCTTGAAAGAGTGCGTAACAGCTCACTGGTCGATGCCATCCCGCGCCGAAAATGTAACGGGGCTAAAGCGCACCACCGAAGCCGTGGCTTGTTCCGCCTTAGGGCGGGGCAGGGGTAGGGGAGCGTTCCGCTCAGCTGTGAAGCCAGCCTGTAAGGTCTGGTGGAGCGTGCGGAAGTGAGAATGCCGGCATGAGTAGCACAAGGCGAGTGAGAATCTCGCCCACCGAATGCCTAAGGTTTCCTACGGAAGGTTCGTCCACGTAGGGTTAGGCGGGCCTAAGGATAAGGCGAATAGCCGATGCCGATGGACAGACGGTTATTATTCCGTCCCCGTCTGCATGGCGTTATTAGACGGCGGGGGGACCCAGTAGGGTAGGCACAGCGGGCCCATTGGACATGGTCCGTCCCTGGCCTGTAGGCGTCCGGGGGGAGGCAAATCCCCTCCCGGGTTAAGCTGAGGGGTTGGGGCGAGCAGCGACTTCGGTCAACGCGAGTGAGTTGAACCCACACTGGCTAGAAAAGCCTCGCCGTCGAGGCATGCAGGCGCCCGTACCGCAAACCGACACAGGTAGGCTGGGGTAAGCGCCCTCAGGTGGTCGAGTGATCCCCCCTCAAGGAACTCGGCAATTTGGCCTCGTAACTTCGGGATAAGAGGTGCCCCTGTTGGTGAAAGGGCTAGCCCCTGGAGCTGACGGGGGTCGCAGCGAAGCGGCCCAAACGACTGTTTAACAAAAACACAGGTCTCTGCCAAAGTGAAAGCTGAGGTATAGGGGCTGACACCTGCCCGGTGCCGGAAGGTTAAGGGGCGGGCTGATAAGGCTCAAACCGAAGCCCCGGTGAACGGCGGCCGTAACTATAACGGTCCTAAGGTAGCGAAATTCCTTGTCGGGTAAGTTCCGACCCGCACGAAAGGTGCCACGAGTTGGGCAGTGTCTCGAGGGGGGGCTCGGCGAAATTGCAGGACCCGTGAAGATGCGGGT
>JAJCYV010000007.1 GCA_029262695.1 Chloroflexota bacterium
CTGACAAGCGATCTAAGCGCTTGATAAGTTAACAATGGTGACGAAACGCAAGAATCCTGCCCAGACCAACGGAAAGCGCACACGGCGTGGCCCGTACACACGCCAGCTAATCCTCGACGCCTCCCTCAGTCTCTTCTCCAAGCGCGGCTTCGCGCGGACGACGGTGCGTGATATCGCCCGCAAGGCGGGAATAACAGACGCGGCGATCTACTACCATTTCGAGTCCAAGCGGGTGCTCCTCGAAGCGCTCGTGGAGGAGCGGGGATTCCTGACGAGCCTCGAGAACCTGGAGCGCGTCGAAGCCGAGTTGCCGCTGCGGGACTTTGTCCTCTGGATGTCGGCGGGCGCGGTCAACCTGATGGACGCGAACCGCGACTTCCTGCGCTTGATCATCATGGAGGGTCTCGGCGGCGACGAAGCCGCGCTTGAGCAGTACACGCGCCTCGTCGATCTCTGGGAGCGGGCGCTGGTCATCGCCTTCGGGAGGTACGAGAAGAAGGGCGAGCTGGCAGTCGGCGTGTCCGAGGAGCTTTCGCCGCACATCATCTACACGATCCTGATGGCGTTCCAGGACAGCCTCATCGGTCGCCACGGCTTCGGCAATCCGACGCCCGACCAACGCCAGAAAGCGCTGCGCTCGTTCCTTGGCCCCAGCCTTGACCGGCTGCTGCGCGGCGTCAAGAACTAGCTTGCTCCCGTTATGACCGTCCGGGTCGCGCTCATCGGCTGCGGCTTCATCGGGCGCTTTCACTCCTCTGCCATCCGCGCCGTCGCCAGACGCGAGTTGCTCGACATCGAGTACGTCGCAGTCTGCGACGAGAACGCGGACCGCGCCCGCTCGTTCGCCGAGATCACGGGCGCCGAGGCCGTCACCGACGCCGCCGAGGTCATCGACTCTCCCGACATCGACGCGGTTTACGTCTGCGTGCCGACGGCTCACCACAAAGATCTCGTACTGCGTGCGGCCAGCCGCGGCAAGGACATCTTCTGCGAGAAGCCGCTGGACACGAACCTCGCCGACGTCCAGGAGATGGCGGCGGCCGTCAAGGCGGCGAAGGTGAAGGCGGCGGTCGGGCTCGTCCTCCGCCACTCGCCGATACTCACGGTGTTGCACGATCTGATGCAGGACGCGACGCTGGGCCGGCTGATGACCGTCGTCTTCCGCGACGACCAGTTCTTCCCCGTCACCGGCCAGTACGAGTCCGACTGGCGCAAGGACGTGGCGGTGGCCGGCGCGGGCACGTTGCTGGAGCACTCGATCCACGACATCGACATCCTCCACTGGCTCGCCGGGCCGGTGCGAGGTGCGCGGGGAACGACGCGCAACTTCGCCGGGCACGAGGGCATCGAGGACCTCGTGGTCGCCAGCCTGGACTTCGAGAGCGGCGCGCAGGCTTCGTTGACGTCGATCTGGCACAGCGTCATCGGCCGCCCGTCAACGCGGCTGATCGAGGTGTTCTTCGAAAAGGGGTTCTTTCACGTTGACCACGACTACCTCGGGCCGATCCACATGCAGACGCATGCTCTCAACGCCGAGACGATTCCGGAGGAGGAAGTCCAGCGCCGCTACCTCGAGAAGCTGGGGCTGGACGCCGCTGAGTTCGGGGGGATGCTTCGCTACTCGCTGGAGGACTACCTCTTCCTGAAGGCGCTTGTTGAGGAACAGGAGCCGTTCCCGGACTTCCAGACGGCGCTCGAAGCTCATCGCGTCGTCGATGCGATCTACCGCTCCGGCGAGGGTGGCGGCTCGGAAGTTCCGCTCTAGCGAACGACGCGGCGGCGTGATCTTATCCGCCAGCTAACCGGAGGTACACCCGAACGTTCACGACGACCGCGCGTAACACTGCGCCGATTTCGCGTCTATGTACGTGAGGAGGCCAAATTCCTATGCAGTTTCGGAAACTCGCCCGCTCTCTGCTCATTCGCACCCACGAGGCCGAAGGACAGACCATCGCCGAGTACGGCTTCATCCTGGCGCTCGTCGCGGTTGCGGCGGTCGCCGCTCTGGTGCTGCTCGGCGGCGCTGTCGTCACACCGTTCACGACGTTCGTCGACGCGGCCGGCATCGGCGCCAGCTAGACGGAGCCGTCCGCCGGGCCGATCACGGTCGTCCCGGGCAGAAGCGCGCCGTCGCCCGCGCCGTCGTCTGTCCACGAGCCCCACTCGTCGCCCAGGCTCCAGTCCAGCATCAGCACGTCTACCTTTGCGCCCTCCTCCACCGCATCCACCTCGGGCGGGATCAGCGCCAGGCCGTTCGCCCTGGCCATCGAAGTGAGGATCCCAGATCCCTGCGAGCCCGTCAGCGACGCGTAGTAGCGCCCGTCGCGGCGGGTGACGATGCAGCGCGCCAGGAACAGGCGCGGGTCGCCGGCGTTCGTGATGCGGTCCGTGGTAGTGGCCCGGATGACGGGGCGCAGCCACTCTCGCTTGCCCATCATCTTCATGATCGCCGGCCGTCCGAAGAGTTCGAATGCGACCATTGAGCTGACGGGGTTGCCGGGCAGGCCGATGTGCGGGATACGCCGTCCGTCGCGCTCGAAAGTGCCGAAGGCCAGCGGCTTGCCCGGCTTCATCGCCACTGTCCAGAAGGCGACTTCACCTTCCCTGGCCAGCACGTCCTTGACGATATCGTAGTCGCCCTTTGAGACGCCTGCCGACGTGATCAGGATGTCGGCGCTGAGGCCCTCGTGGATCTTCGCCGTCAGTGCCTCAACCGTATCCGCGGCGATCCCAAGAAGCTGCGGCTCGCCGCCGAAGCGCCGGACCAGCGCCGCGACGCTATAGGCGTTGGCGTCGTAGATGCGGGCACCCTGGCGAGGTTGCCCCGGCTCCAGTAGCTCGTCGCCCGTCGAGAGCACGGCGACGACGGGCCGCCGTATCACCCGCACGTGATCGCGGCCCAGCGAGGCGATGACGCCGATCTCCTGCGGGCGGAGCACGGTGCCGCGCCGCAGGACGCCCTCGCCCTCGCGGACGTCTTCACCCGCCCGCCGGATGTTGGCTCCGGGTGCGGCTTCCTTGAGCACGTGAACGCTGCCGGAAAGTGATCCGGCGCCGCTGGGCGGGCGCGTGAACGGCTCGTCCGTCTCCTCGAACGGCACGATCGCGTCGGCGCCGTCGGGGACCGGTGCGCCGGTCATGATGCGCACCGCCGTCCCGGGCCCGACGGCGCCCTCGAAGATGTATCCGGCCGCTACCTCGCCGATCACGCGCAGCTCGCGTGGCGACGCCTCGGCCGCGCCCGTCGTGTCCTCCGCGCGCACGGCGTAGCCGTCCATTGCTGTGTTGTCGAGGGGCGGGAGGTCGAAGCCGGCGGCGATGTCCTCGGCCAGTACCTGGCCAAGCGCCTGTAGTGGGTGCTTCTGCTCCTCCGGCAGCACCCGAACGTGGGCAAGGAGCTGCTGGAGGGCGTCTTCGATGCTGATCAAGCGGGGTGGCCGGCCAGCCTAGCCGAGCTTGACGACGAGGCAGGTGGTGGTGCGCTGTACGCCACTTACCTGCTGGATAGCGTCGGTGATCGCCCGGCCAAGCTTGTCCAGGTCGTCCGATTCGAGCAGCGCGATGACGTCGAAGGGGCCGGTGACCGCCTCAACGGAAACGACGTTGGCCTCCTTCAGCTTCACCTTCTTGACGCCCTTGGCGATATCGCTCGCCTTGCCGACTGCGGATTCAATCAATACGTACGCGCGCATGTCCTGGGCTGCCTCCTCTTGCTATACGTGGCCTCGTGTGGCTTCGCGTCTCCTGACGGTGCAGAGCATAGCGCGAACGGGAGGCCTGTCAATACGTCTGTACGCAGGCTGGTGGACGCTGCTAGTCTGTCCCCATGAAGACCGCTTCTTTCGGTTCCACGGACCTTGAAGTAACGAACTTGTGCCTCGGCACCATGCAGTTCGGCTGGACGGCCGATGAGGCGGCGTCGGTGTCGGTCCTGGACGGCTATGTTGAGGCCGGTGGCAACTTCATCGACACAGCCGATATCTACAGCCGCTGGGCCCCCGGCAACCCCGGCGGCGTTTCGGAAGAGATCATCGGGCGCTGGATGAAGGAGCGTGGCAACCGCGGGGATCTTGTCGTAGCGACGAAAGTGCGCGGCCAGATGTGGGATGGCCCGGACGGCGAAGGGCTGGGCCGGGCGCACATCGAGCGCGCGGCCGAGGACAGCCTGCGTCGTCTCCAGGTTGAGACGATCGACCTCTACCAGACGCACTGGCCGGATGATGACACGCCGCTGGAGGAGACGCTGACGGTCTTCGGCGAACTCGTGAAGTCGGGCAAGGTGCGCTACGTGGGCCTCTCGAACTCGCCCACGGAGCACATGTCGGAGGTGCTGCGGCTGGCCTCCGAAAACGGCCTGCCGGGCATCGTCTCGCTGCAGCCGCACCACAACCTCGTCTGGCGCAAGGAGTACGAGGCCCGTAAGGCGGTGTTCTGCGAGGAGAACGGCATCGCCGTGATCCCGTACAGCCCGCTGGAGGGCGGCTTCCTCACCGGCAAGTACCGCCGCGGCCAGCCGCTCCCGGACAGCCAGCGCGCCGGCGGCGTAAAGCGCTTCCTGACCGACGACGGTTTCGACGTCGTTGAGGCGCTCGGAAAGATCGCCTCGGCGAAGGGCACGACGATCGCTGCGGTGGCGCTGGCGTGGTCGCTGACGCGGCCGGCCATCGTCGCGCCGATCATTGGCGCCAACAACACGCAGCAGCTCGCCGACCTGCTGCCGGCGGGCGACCTGTCACTGTCCGCCGACGAGGTGAGCGCCCTGGACGCGGCCAGCGCCTGGGCGGCGAACTGAGAACAGCCGGCCATGCCACCTGACGCTGACGTCCAGCAGCTCGAAGCCTCCGCGCTCGAAGAGCTCGGCGCCGCGACTGACATCGCCGCGCTTGAGGAGTGGCGCGTCGCCTATCTCGGTCGCAAGGGCCGCCTGACCGGCCTCCTGCGCGGGCTGGCGTCGCTCTCGATCGAAGAGCGGCGTACTGTTGGCAGCGCCGCCAACGAGCTGAAACAACGGCTGGAAGAGGCACACGCGGCCCGCCGCCGAACGGTCGAGGAGGCGCGCGTCGAACGCGTCATCGTGGGCGAGCGCCGCGACGTGACGTTGCCGGGGCCGCCGCTGCCCAGAGGCCGGCTGCACCCGATAACGCAGACGATGCGGGATATCGTCTCATCGCTGTCCGGCATGGGGTTCCAGGTGGCGGAAGGGCCGGAGATCGAATGGGACCGCTATAACTTCGAGGCGCTGCGCATCCCGCCGGACCATCCGGCGCGCGACATGTGGGACACGCTCTGGATCGACTACGAGATGGATGGCCGCCACCCGATGCTGCTGCGCACGCATACGTCGCCCAACCAGGTGCGTGTGATGGAGCAGCGCGAACCGCCGATCCGCATCATCGTTCCCGGCAAGTGCTACCGCTTCGAGGCCACCGACGCCACGCACGAGTGGATGCTGACGCAGGTCGAGGGCCTGGCGGTGGACGAAGGCATCAGCCTGACCGACCTCAAGGGCACGCTCGCTGAGTTCGCCCGCCAGATGTTCGGCCGGGACCGCAAGGTGGGGTTCCGTTGCGACTACTTCCCGTTCGTCGAGCCGGGAATGGAGTGCCGCATCGACTGCTTCATCTGCCGCGGCGACGGCTGCCGCACCTGCCACCGCAGCGGCTGGATCGAGATCCTCGGCGCGGGCATGGTGCACCCGGAGATCCTGGCCAACGCTGGCTATGACACGGAGCGCTACACCGGATTTGCGTTCGGGATGGGCGTCGAGCGGATCGCGATGCTGCGCTACGGCGTCGATGACATCCGCCACTTTTACAGCAACGACCTGCGATTCCTGAGACAGTTCTGAGGAGGCCCTTTGCGAGTACCACTGCGGTGGCTGTCCGAATACGTTGACCTCGTCCTCGACCCAGAGGAGCTGGCGCGTCGCCTGACGACGGCCGGCGTCGAGGTCGGCGAGATCATCGCGGCGGGCGACTGGCAGAACATCGTCGTCGGTGAAGTCGTGAAGCTGGACAAGCACCCGAACGCCGACCGCCTGACGTTGCCGACGGTCGATATCGGCGGGGGCGAGCAGCGCCAGGTGGTGTGCGGCGCGCCGAACATCGCCGTCGGCCAGAAGATCGCCTACGCTGCGGTCGGCGCGCGCTTGATCGACGGTCACAGTGGGGAGCCGACCGTCCTGCGCAAGGCGAAGATCCGCGGCGTCGAGTCCCAGGGCATGGTCTGCTCGGAGAAGGAGCTGGGACTGGGCGAGGCGCACGAGGGCATCCTCGTCCTTTCGGCTGAGGCGTCCGTCGGCACACCGCTATCGGACGTGCTCGGCGACACGGTGTTCGACTTCGACCTGACGCCCAACCGGCCCGACCTGTTCTCTGTGCTTGGGATCGCGCGGGAGGTGGCGGCGCTGACGGGGCAGAAGGTGCGCGATCCGTCGATCCAGTACGAGGAGAAGGGCGCCGCTGCGAAGGGGCGGGCGAAAGTGACGATCGCCGACCCGGACCTCTGCCCGCGATACGTCGGCGCCATCATCGACGGCGTGAAGATCGGCACCTCGCCGGACTGGATGCAGGAGTGTCTGACGGCGGCGGGCCTGCGCCCGATCAACAATATAGTCGACATAACTAACTATGTGATGCTGGAGATGGGCCAGCCGCTGCACGCGTTCGACTACGACCGGCTGGCCAGGCACCACATCATCGTCCGCCGCGCTGAGGCCGGCGAGAAGATGGAGCTGATCGACGGCAGCAAGCACACGTTCACGAATGAGATGCTGATGATCGCCGACGCGGAGCGCTCGGTCGCCGTGGCTGGCGTGATGGGTGGGTTCGACAGCGAGGTCACCGACGACACGAAGACGGTGCTGCTGGAGGCGGCGAACTTCAATGGCCCCAACATCCGGCGCACGAGCCAGGCGCTGAAGGCGCGAACCGACGCCTCGACGCGGTTCGAGAAGGGGCTGAGCGAGCACCTGCCGCCGATCGCCGCCGCACGGGCCGTCAAGCTGATGGTCGATCACGCCGGCGGCAGGGCGGCGAAGGGCATCATCGACGAGCACCCCGGAAAGGCGAAGGAAGGGCGCGTGACGGTGACTATGGAGCGCCTCATCCGTGTGCTGGGCATGGAGCCGTCGACGGCCCGCATCCGCGAGATCCTCTCGGGCCTTGGCTTCGGCGCGCGCTGGATGCCGCCGGACCGCTTCGTCGTGCGCGTCCCGTACTGGCGCACCGACGTCAGCATCGCCGACGATGTGATCGAAGAGATTGCGCGCATCGAGGGCTACGACCAGCTGCCGACGAGCCAGCTCCGCGGGCAGATCCCGGAGCTTGTGCCTCAGCCGCGCCGTGACCTGCGCGAACGGGTGCGTGACGCGTTGGCCAACGCCGGGATGCAGGAGATCATCACCTACTCGCTCACCGACATGGAGTCGCTGCAGAAGGTGTTGCCGAAGGGGGAGCTGGCGGTGACGCCGCCCCTGCGCGTCTCCAATCCGCTGAGCCGGCAGTGGGAGTACGCGCGCACGACGCTGCGCCACGCGCTGCTCGACACCCTCGCCTCCAACCTGAGGGGCGACCAGTCGCTGATAAGCCTCTTCGAGATGGGGCGCGTCTACCTGCCGCGAGAGGACGATCTGCCCAACGAAGCCGAGATGGCGGTCGGCGTCGTCTCCGGCCGCGAGCCCGACCGCTGGGGCCGGCCTACCGGCGACGCGGCAGGCTTCTACGCCGCGAAGTCGCGACTCGCCCACGTCTTCTCAGCCCTCCGCCTGACCGCGGACTACCGTGAGGCGACGGACTCCGCGTACCTTCCCGGCCGCACTGCCGAAGTGTTCGTGGGCGGTGCCCGCGTTGGCCTCATCGGCGAGGTCCATCCGCAGGTTGCCGAACGCTTCGACATCGGACGCGAGGTCGCGATGTTCGAGGTCGATCTCGACGCGCTTCTTCCGCACGTCAGCGAGGTCGTCCACTTCCAGCCGGTGTCACCTTACCCGGCGGTTGAGGAGGACCTGGCGATCGTCGTTGCGGAGGACGTTCCCGCTGCCCGCGCGTTGGAGCTGATCCGGGCGTCGAACCTGGTGGCTAACGTGTCGGTGTTCGACGTCTACAGCGGTGACCCGATAGCGGCCGGCAAGAAGTCGCTCGCCTTCGCGATCTCTTACCAGGCTGAGGGTAAGACGCTGAGCGACGCCGACGTGGCGAAAGAGCGCAGGCGGATCGTCGAGCGCCTGCAGCGCGAGCTGGCCGCCGAGCTACGGGCTTAGGCTAGGCGGGCGCGGCGACGGCCGTCTTCGCCTTTTCGGCGATGGCGGCGAAGGCCGCTTCGTCCCGGACGGCCAGATCAGCGAGGACCTTGCGGTCTACCTCGACGCCGGCCGTGGCGAGGCCGTGGATCAGCTTCGAGTAGGTGAGGCCGTGCTCGCGGGCGGCGGCGTTGATGCGCTGGATCCAGAGCCGCCGGAAGTCGCCCTTGCGGTCGCGCCGGTGCTCGTAGGCGTAGCGCAGCGCGTGCATGACAGACTGGTTGGCCTGCTTGAATATCTTATGGCTGAGGCCGCGGTGGCCCTTCGCCAGCTTGATGATCTTTTTGTGGCGGCGACGTGTTACGCCTCCGCCTCGTGCTCGTGTCATCTGTTGGAAGTCTCCTGTTCGGCGTCTGCCCGTGGGCGTTTGCCTAAGATCAGGCGTACGGCATCAGCTTCTTGAGTCGCTGGGCGTCGCCCTTCGATACCGGAAGCTTACCAGAGATGTCTCGTAGGGTCTCGCCGCGCTTCTTGCGGCGGAAGTTGTTGATACCGATCTTGCGGCGCAGGAACTTGCCGCTGCCGGTCACGTAGAACCGGGCCTTGGCGCCGGAGTGGGTCTTTATCTTGTACTTCTTGGCCACTGCTATGCCTCGTCCTTCTTTGCCGGTGTTGCCGGTTCCGCCTTCTTGGCGGCATCAGCATCGCCGTCTTTGGCGGGCGCCGCCTTGGCCTCGACTTTAGCCTCAGCCTTGGTCTCGGCTTTGGCGGGCTCAGCCTCGGCCTCGACCTTGGTTTCGACTGCTTTCCGCGCCTTCGCTGCCGTCTTCTTGCCGTTGCCGGCGGGCTTTGTCCCGGCCTCGTCCTTTGCCGCCGGCTTCTTGGCCGTCGGCGTCAGGATCACGGTCAGGAACCGGCCTTCCATTCCCGGAGGTTTCTCGATGGCCACTGTGTCTCCGAGGCCCTTTATTGCCTTGTCCAGCACTTCCCGGCCGACTTCCGGGTGCGAAATCTCGCGTCCCCGGAACATCACCGAGAGCTTGACCTTGTCTCCCGAGGAGAGGAGCCTGGTGGCGATCCTGACCTTGAGATCGATGTCGTGCTGGCCGGTCCGTGGTCGCAGGCGCACTTCGTGGATCATCGTCCCGCGCTGGTGCTTGCGGGCGTCCCGCTCCCGCTTCGCCTGCTCGTACTTGAACTTGCCGTAGTCCAGGATGCGGCAGACGGGCGGCTGGCTGTTGGCGTCGACCTCTACGAGATCGAGACCGGCCTCACGGGCCCGGGTCATCGCTTCAGCGAACGGGATGACACCGTAGTTCTCGCTGCCTTCGCCAATGACGCGTACCTCGCGAGCGCGTATGCGCTCGTTAATACGAAGCTCCCGAGCGATGGGTTATTTCCCCTTAAAGATGCACTGCGCCACTAATGGAAAAGCATAGCACATCTCGTGGCGTCATCAAACGGTGGTCGTGCGCAGAATTCGTCAACTCTGCGGCGTCTGTTCGCCCCCTTGGGGCGTCGTTTCCTCGTAGCCCTCACAGCTAAGCATCGGCAACTGCGGGTAGCGGCGAAAGCGCGCATCGGACTCTGAGCGGCGGCAGCTGTAAAAGCGGCTGCCGCGGGCCGTCTCAACGACGTGCGCAAAAGCGCAGTCCGCACAGAGGGCGACGCTCTCGTCGCTCACCAGATGAAAATGGCGTTGCTAAATGGCGATGGCCAGCAGGTAGCCGCCGAACAAGAGCATTCCGGTCACGAAGTGGAGCTGCACGTTGCGGCCCATGATCGGCATGAGCTCATACGGCGACTCGTAGTATTTGCGGATGCCAGCATGTACCTGAATCGCCAGGGGCAACGCCGCGAGTGAGATGAGTGTCGCCAGCGGTAGCAAGCCGGTCGCCACTCCGGCTACAACGACCGTGAACGCTGCGACGCTGCCGATCAGGAAGACGCGGATCACTGTCTCGCGGCTCCAGCGCACCGGCAACGTCCGCTTTCCCACGGCGGCGTCTGATGGCCGGTCCGGAATCTCGTTAACGTACAGCACAAGGGCGATCAAGATCGCGACCGGAAGTGAGGCTACGAACGGCTCCCAGGCCAGCTCGCCGGTCTGCACGACGTATGCGCCGAGCACCATGATCGGGCCGAATCCGACGGCCGTCGTCAGCTCTCCCAGGCCGCGATGCACCAGGCGCAGCGGGGGCGCTGTATAGAAGACGCTGAGCAAGACGCCGGCGACGCCGATGGCCAGAAGGAGTAACGAACCGGTTTCGATCACCAGATAGAGGCCGAGCCCTCCACCGACGGCGTACCCGGCAGCAGATATTGCGATCATGCGTTGGAGCGGCACGATGCCCCGCTGAATGACCCGCGAGCCGCCGCTAAACTGTGTCGGCCGCACGTTCGCTTCGTCAGCGCCGGAAAGCGCGTCGAAAACATCGTTCGCAACGTTCAGGCCGATGTGGGTCGCGGCGCCCGCCACGAGCGTCGCCAGGGCAAGCCAGAGACTGAATTCGCCCGCGTGGCCCGCGACGGCGATGCCGAGAAGGATTGGCACCACGGTCGCGGTAAGAAAGGGCAGCCGCGTGGCGAGCAAGAACGTCCAGAACGGTGACAGCCTGGGCTTCAGTTCGACGCCTCTCTCGATCGAGAGCTCTTCGAGGTAGCGACGGGCCTGCGGGTTCGATCGCTCCACGTATTCGGGGAACGGTGTGATGTCTTCGTCCCAGCCCCAGTGGCGCTCGATCTTGATCCTGACGCCAGAATCCGCTCGTTCTCCGGTGCCCCAGACGGAGATGTAGCGCCGCTGGTCGTAGCCGACGCCGGGCTGGGGCCGGATGTGGCTGGCGATGACGTTCAAAGTGCGGTCCGTAGGAACCGCCTGACCGGTGTCGTGCAGTACGATCTGCTCCGCAGCGGGATCAACGGCGAAGTGAGCCGGAGTTTGAGCCGGATATCCGTCGTCGGCGATCCACGACACTACGACGTGCGGGTATCCAGACAATCGTCGCAGCAGTTCAGGCAGATCCATCACGCCACCTGCCCGGCGTTGGCGACTTGCGGTTCGCGGGTGGGGTTGCCGTCGGCCCACCACGAGACTCGCCGCGGGGTGATCTCGATGATCGAGCGTTCGAAAAAGAGCGGGAAGGCGAAGCGCTTGCTGATGAAGAAGTCGATCGCCGGTTCTTTCGCCCGCCACAGCGGCAGGACATCTTCCCAGGTGCTGTGGGGATCGTCCTCAAGCACCCTGGCGTCGCCCTGTATTGAGCACCGCGCCGTCAGTCCGTCGCAGGCGACCGGATCGGTGACGGCGAGCGCGACCTTTGGGTTGCGCTTGATGTGCTCAAGCTTGCGCGAGAAGAGGACGCTCGAGGTGAGGTATATCTTCTCGCCGTCCCAGAGGGGGATCAGCGGATGGGTCGACGTCTCGCCCCGGTGATTCACGACCGAGAGTTCGGCCACGAGCGCACGCTTCAAGAGATCATCGACGGCAGACGGTATCCACGACATTGGCAGGCTCCTCCGCAGGCCAGCCTATCACTGACCGGGAGCGCTTGTGAAGATCGTCACGACTCAGTCCGCCGCCTTTGGCGCGACGTACGCCGGCACCTCCGACTCGCCCCGCATGCGCTCGACGATCTCCGCTACCGGCAGCGCCTTCAGGTCTTCGCCGCTGCGCAGGCGCACGGCGGCGGCGCCCGCTTCCGCCTCGCGGTCGCCGACGACGAGCATGTAGGGCGTCTTCTGCATCTGGGCGTCGCGGATCTTCGCCTGCATGCGCTCGTTCCGCTCGTCAACCTCGACGCGCAGTCCGGCGGCCCGCAGGCTATCGGCGACCTCGGTGGCGTAGGGCACGTGCCGGTCGGCGATCGGGATGACGACGGCCTGCACGGGCGCCAACCACATCGGGAAGGCGCCGGCGTAGTGCTCCAGGAGGACGCCGAAGAAACGCTCGATGGAGCCCAGGAGGGCGCGGTGCACCATGAACGGCCGGTGCTGTGCGCCGTCCTCGGCGACGTAGTTGACGTCGAACCGCTCCGGCAGGTTGAAGTCGAACTGGATCGTCGTCGTTTGCCACTCGCGGCCGAGCGCGTCGATCATCTTGATGTCGATCTTTGGCCCGTAGAAGACGGCGCCGCCCTCGTCGACGTCGTACGGCAGGTCGTGTGATTCGATGACGTCGCGCAGCGTGTTCGTCGCCATGTCCCAGTCCTCCAGCGAGCCGGCGTACTTGCCCTTTTCGTCGCGAGTCGACAGGTAGACGTGGAACTTGTCGAAGCCGAACGCGCCGAGGAAGAACTTCGTGAAGTCGACGCAGCGCTCGATTTCTGCCTTCACCTGGTCGGGACGGCAGAAGATGTGGGCGTCGTCCTGCGTGAAGCCGCGGACGCGCATCAGGCCGTGGAGGACGCCGGAGCGCTCGTAGCGGTAGACGGTGCCGAGTTCTCCCATTCTGATCGGCAGCTCGCGGTAGCTGCGCAGGTCGGTCTTGTAGATCTGGATGTGGAACGGGCAGTTCATCGGCTTGGCGTAGTAGTCCTGCCCGTCGACGTCCATCGGCGAGTACATGTTCTCGTTGTAGAAGTCCAGGTGCCCGCTCGTCTCCCAGAGGGTCGACTTACCGATGTGCGGCGTGTAGACCTGCTCGTATCCCGCGGCGAAGTGCGCCTCGCGCCAGAAGTCCTCGATGATCGTGCGAACACGGCCGCCCTTCGGGTGCCAGTAGACGAGGCCGGGACCAAACTCCTCGTGGAAGGAGAAGAGGTCCAGCTCGCGGCCCAGGCGGCGGTGGTCGCGCTTCGCCGCCTCTTCGATCGCCTCGAGGTGAGCGTCGAGCTCCTCCTGCGTGTCGAAGAGGGCGCCGTAGACGCGCTGCAGCATCTGGTTCTCTTCGCTGCCACGCCAGTAGGCGCCGGCCACGCTCATCAGCTTGAACGCCGGCACCTGGCCGGTCCGCTCCACGTGCGGTCCCTGGCAGAGGTCGAGGAATTCGCCCTGCTTGTAGAGTCCGACTTCTTCGTTGGCGATCTCGTCGATCAGTTCGAGCTTATATGGCTGCTCCTTGAATAGCTTTCGCGCCTCGTCCTTCGAGATCAACGACGCCTCGAACCCGACGTTCGACTTGATCCGCCTGCGCATCCGCTTCTCGATCTCCGGCAAGTCGTCCAGCGTGAGGGCGCGCGGCAGCTCGAAGTCGTAGTAGAAGCCGGTGTCGATCGGTGGGCCGATGCCGACGCGGGCGTCGGGGAACATCTCGACGACCGCTTCCGCCATGACGTGCGCTGCCGAGTGGCGCATGCGATCGAGGCGCTCTTCTTTGGACATCTCTTTCAGATTCGCCATCTGTTTCCTCTCATCTCTTCTTCGTCCTCGGTTGTCTCATCGTCCCGCCGCGCAGAGTTGTCGCCGCGCGGCTCCATAGTGGCGGTGGCCATCATCTCTTCTCTGGCGACGCCGCTCCGTCCGCGCAGCATGTCTGAGGCCGGTGGCAGGACGAACCTCGCCTCGTATAGCCAGAACGCCGCCGAAAGCAGAATCAGGGGCGAGCCGGCCAGGAGCGCCCACGCGGGGACGTGCAGGGCGACGATCGCGAGCACGAAGAGGTACAGCAGTCCGTGCCCGAAGTGGATGAGGTAGATTTCGGCGCCCAGCAGGCGGTTCACTGCGGCGGCTCCTTGCCGAAGCGGTACAGGAGCCAGTAGTGCATGACCATCAGCCCGACGGCCACGAGACCCAGCACGAACATGACGCCTGTGAGTCCCCAGCGCCCGTCCGCCGCGGCGATGCCACCGAAGACGACGGCCGCACCGAGCAGGGCGATGGGCACGGCCCACAACCAGACGCGCAGGAACAGCATCGTCAGGCTGTTGTCGCTGGACGGCCCTTGTGCCATCTAACTCCTGCTTCCTTCCTCGTGTGCCTCTCGCCAAAGAGTAAGCCCCCGCCCAACGTTGGGACAGAGGCTTCCGTGGTTCCACCCAGCTTCTCCGCCGGACGGCGAAAACTTGCGCTCGTCTGGCGGACTCCTTCGGCCGCTAACGGGTGCCTCCGGGCCGCTTATGTCCGCCAGGCGGACTCACGGCCGGCTCGCGGGTGGTCTTCGCCGTGGCAGCGGGCCGGCTTGCTCTCAGTACCCCGGGAGGGTGCTTGCCTTCCTGTCGCCGTGCGCCGGCTACTCGTCCCGGTCAGCGCCTTCGTATACAGAATGGTGGGCGCTGTAGGATTTGAACCTACGACCTCAGCGATGTCAACGCTGCGCTCTAACCAACTGAGCTAAGCGCCCACGAATCCTCTTCGTCCACGTGGGAGCATCCGCCTGTAGCAGAAAAGCCCACGCGGGTACTCATGGTACCAACGGCATTGAGAAGCGGTCAACGAACCGGGCGTGCAGCGGAGGCGATACCCACGAGGACCGCAAGAAGTGACGCTGCCGTGATGCAGGCGGTGACGACGCACCAGATGCAGATCGCGTCGATGACGAACAGCTCGACGTACGTCAGGTAGGTGACGAACGCGGTGCCTCCCAGTGCCATCGAAAAGGCGGCAGGCCGGGCCCATTCGATGTCGCGTTGCCAGAGAGCCACTCGTAGAAGCGAAAGGGCCCCCATACCGACGAAGAAGAGGAGGCCCATCAAGGCGACGGGGACGCCGAGGATCGCGGAGTACTCGCTGGTTTGGACTAACTCGCAGGAGCCAATGCCGGCGCAGACTGTTGCCTCGTCTGCGTAGCGGCTGTAAGTGAGGTACCCAGACGTCCCCAGACCGGCTAATGACAGCGGGATGAGCAGTAGCCAGCTTGCCGTATCGCCGATGCGGGCCGCCGTCGTCACGACCCAGCGGCCTGCTGGATCGCTGCTGAGATCGCTTCGATCGTCGCATCAACCACCTGGCCGTTGACGAGCACTGTTGGCGTGACGCTGATCCCGTCGGCGAGAGCAGCGGACGTCGCTGCTTCGACCGTTTCGGTGTGGCGGCCCGAATCCAGGCACGAATTGAACGCTCCTGTGTCGAGGTTCAGCTCTTCGGCGAACTCCTTGAGGCGGTCGTCTGAGAAGGCGCCGCCGCGTTCCGAGCCCTGGTTGGCGTAAACGATGTCGTGGTACGCCCAGAACTGCCCCCGCTCTTTCGCGCACTCGGTCCCGGCGGCGGCCTGGACGGACTCATCGCCGAGGATGGCGATCGGGCGGATCTCCAACGACGCAATGCCCGGGGCGATGAACGTCTCTTCGATCGCCGGCATCACCTGCTCTGCCGCCCTCTGGCAGAATGGACACTGGAAGTCGAGATACTCGACTATCGCCACCGGCGCGTCGGGGTTTCCCAGCACACGCCCTTGCTGGGAGACGTCGGTCGGCCGCGCCGTCGGTACTACGACGGCCTCGGGCGGCGAGTCGCTGCCGCCGCTGGTCGCGATGGCGACTCCGATGACAGCGCCCACGGCCATGAGCGTAACGAGCGCTCCGAAGATGTACAGGCCCTTCTGCGATGCGGCTCGCTGACGGTGGGGGCGGCCCTTCGATCGGCGTTTGTTCAAGACATGCCTATTGTGTTGAGAAGAGGTTGCGACGGGACAGGCCCGTTGCTCCTGAAAGGACAGGGCCGGTTGACCCGTGCAACTCGCGGGAGGCCGCTTGATTCGTTGGCGCGCTTCCTGAGACAATGCGTTCGCGATGGCCCCATCCCATAGCGGGACGGGGCCGGTTCGTTGCCCTGCTTTTCGGGCGCGTGATATACTGCGCGAACCTGAGAAAACAGGGCTAAACAGGACGGGCCACTAGCTCAATTGGCAGAGCAAGCGACTCTTAATCGCTAGGTTCAAGGTTCGAGTCCTTGGTGGCCCACCAGGTTGAGAACAAACGATGTTGGCACTTCTACCCGCACGGCAAGAGGCAGACTACGTGGACGGAGTTCCGCATCAGCTTGACGTCGAACAGCGCGGGGAAGTGTCGGAATTGGTAGACGAGCGTGATTTAGGTTCACGTGCCGAGAGGCGTGGGGGTTCGAGTCCCCCCTTCCCCACCAGGCGATCGGGCCGCTTCGGCCCAACCGGAATGAAGGAGGATTAGTTGGCGGATCCACTCCTCAAGGTAGAAGACCTGCACACGCAATTCTTCACGGAAGAAGGTGTGGTCAATGCGGTTAACGGCGTCAGCTACGACGTCATGCCGGGCGAGATACTGGGCCTTGTCGGTGAGAGCGGTTGCGGCAAGACCGTGAGCGCGCTCTCCATCCTTCGTCTCATCCCAAGCCCGCCCGGGAAGATCAGCAGCGGTACGATTGAGTTCGAGGGCAAAGACATCCTCAAGATGGGCGATGAAGAAGTCCGCCACATCCGCGGCAACAAGATCGGGATGATCTTCCAGGAGCCGATGACGTCGCTCAACCCGGTGCTGACGATCGGCCGGCAGCTCACCGAAACGCTCGAACTGCACTTGAAGATGGACAAGCAGGCCGCCACCCAGCGCGCCATCGAACTGCTGGAGATGGTCGGCATCCCGGAGGCGAAGGCGCGAATCAAAGACTATCCACACCAGTTCTCCGGCGGTATGCGCCAGCGCGTGATGATCGCGATGGCGCTCTCGTGCAACCCGAAGCTGCTCCTCGCCGACGAGCCAACGACCGCCCTTGACGTGACGATCCAGGCGCAGATCCTGGAGCTGCTCACCCGCCTCACCCGCGAGCTGGGAACGTCGGTGATCATCATCACGCACAACCTCGGCGTCGTCGCCCGCTACGCGGACCGCGTGAACGTGATGTACGCCGGCCGCGTGATCGAGTCGGCCAGCGCGATCAACCTTTATCACAACCCGCAGCACCCGTATACGCTGGGCTTGCTGCGCTCCGTGCCGCGGCTGGACACGATGCACAAGTCGAAGCTCGAAGCGATCGAAGGTATGCCGCCGGACCTCATCAACATGGGCAACGGTTGCTCATTTCAGCCCCGCTGCCGGTTCGCCGTGGACCGCTGTGAGGAAGAGGTCCCGCCGCTCGTCAGCGTCGGGTCCGAGCACATCGCGGCATGCTGGGAATGGGAGAACGTGCGCAAGGCCACAGCAGCCGACGCCGGCGTGGACGCCGCTTAGAGCGAGGAACGTGATGACGATCGAAGAAGCCACTCCATCACCGGCGCCCGGCACTCTCGGCGAGACGATCGTCGAGGTGACGGACGTGAAGATGTACTTCCCGGTGACTTCCGGGATCATCTTCCAGCGCAAGGTCGCCGACGTGAAGGCCGTCGACGGCGTCTCTTTCGCCATCAAGCGGGGCGAGACGCTGGGCCTCGTTGGCGAGAGCGGTTGCGGGAAGACGACACTCGGCCGCGCCGTGCTCCTCCTGTACAAGCCGACCGCTGGCTCGATAACGTTCCGGGGCGACGAGCTGACGACGATGCGCGGCGGCGACCTTCGCCGCATGCGCCGCAACATGCAGATGATCTTCCAGGACCCGTACGCGTCACTAAACCCGCGTATGAGCGTCGGCAGCATCATCGCGGAGCCGCTGATCATCCATGGGCTGGCGAAGGACCGCAAGGACCGCCAGCAGAAGGTCCAGGCGCTGATGGAGACGGTCGGCCTGAACCCCTACTACGCCAACCGCTACCCGCACGAGTTCTCCGGCGGGCAGCGTCAGCGCATCGGCATCGCGCGGGCGCTGGCGGTGCAGCCGGACTTCATCGTCGCGGACGAGCCGGTGTCGGCCCTCGACGTTTCAATCCAGGCGCAGATCATCAACCTGATGGAGGACCTGCAGGAGAAGTTCGGCCTGACGTACCTGTTCATCGCCCACGACCTCTCCGTCGTCCGCCACATCAGCGACCGCGTTGCCGTGATGTACCTCGGCAAGCTGATGGAGCTAACGGGCCGCGTCGAGCTTTACGACCACCCGCTGCACCCGTACACGCGCGCGCTCCTCTCGGCCGTGCCGATCCCCGACCCGGCTCTGGAGTCCAGGCGCGAGCGCATAATCCTTACCGGCGACGTGCCCAGTCCGCTGAGCCCGCCGCCCGGCTGCGTCTTCCACACGCGCTGTCCGCTGGCGATAGATCAGTGCCGCCAGGAAGTCCCGGAGTGGCGCGACGTCGGCACGTCCGGTAACGAGCACTGGGTTGCCTGCATCCGCGTCGGCGAACCCGGCCTCGAATAGCCGCGGCCCTCACCCCCCGGCCCCCTCTCCCACTCCGTGGGCGAGGGGGAGATGCGGAGGCGTGAAATTGCTTTGCATTTTTCGGCGGGTGAGAAAGGGGTCTGCCGGCGGGAACGTGCCGGCGTGGTGGGGGCTGTCACGGATTGCCTGCGGCGCAACGGATGAGCGGATGCGACGAGAGGAAGCCGGGGAGTGGCGCAACGCTGGTCCCGGGGACGCAGGGCACTGTTTCCTGCGTTCGCGTCGGCGAACCCGGCCTCGAACAGCGCCGACGCCTCAGCCGCGAGAGGATGAGGAGGCCCAGAGTGACGTGGAGCAGCGTGGCCGCGTGCCTGTAACCTCGAACCGCAAACCTGTAACCTGAAGCCTGTGGATCAATCTCACATACGTAACTTCTGCATCATCGCGCACATCGACCACGGCAAGTCGACGCTGGCTGACCGCCTGCTCGAAGCGACGGGCACGATATCGTCGCGCGAGATGTCCGAGCAGGTGCTCGACACGATGGACCTGGAGCGCGAGCGCGGCATCACCATCAAGGCGGCCGCCGTGCGCATGGCCTACACGTCGGGCGCCGGCGGCGCCTTCGAGCTCAACCTGATCGATACGCCCGGCCACGTCGACTTCACGTACGAGGTCTCGCGTGCGCTCGCGGCCTGTGAAGGCGCGCTGCTCGTCGTCGACGCCTCTCAGGGGATCGAGGCGCAGACGCTGGCCAACGTCTACATGGCGCTCGACCTCAACCTCCAGATCATCCCTGTCGTCAACAAGATCGACCTGGCGTCCGCGGAGCCAGAGCGTGTCGCACACGAGATCTGCGAAGTCATCGGCTTCGAGATGGATGAGGTGCTGTTCGTCTCGGCGAAGGAGGGCACCGGCGTTGATTCGCTGCTGGAAGCGATCGCCGGGCGCGTGCCGCCGCCGGCCGGCGATCCGGATGCACCGCTGCGGGCGCTGATCTTCGACTCGAAGTACGATTCCTACAAGGGCGTGATCGCCTATGTGCGCGTGGTCGACGGCCGGATCAGCGGACAGGACCGCCTGCGCCTGCTCGCCACAAAGCGCACGATTGAGCCGCTGGAGACCGGCGCTTTCCGGCCTTCGTTCAGCCCGACCGACGGCCTTGAGACGGGCGAAGTCGGCTACATCGCGACCGGGCTGAAGACGGTGCGTGACAGCCGGGTCGGCGACACTGTGACGGCCGAGGCGTCGCCGGCGCCAGCTCCGTTGCCCGGCTACAAGCCTGCGAAGTCGATGGTCTTCGCCGGTCTCTACCCCTCAAACGCGGAGGACTACGAAGAGCTGAAGGAGGCGCTGGAGAAGCTACAGCTAAACGACGCCGCTCTGAACTACGAGCCGGAGAACTCGGTCGCGCTGGGGCCGGGATTCCGTGCGGGGTTCCTGGGGCTCCTGCACATGGACATCGTGCAGGAGCGGCTGGAGCGCGAGTACGATCTCGACATCCTGGCGACGGCGCCGTCCGTGGAGTACCGGGTGCATCTGACCGACGGGGCCGTCCTCGAGGTGGACTCGCCCGCGCTGATGCCGGACCCGAGCAAGATCGACGAGGTGCGCGAGCCGTGGATGCACCTCTCGATCGTGGCGCCGGACCGCTACATCGGGGCGATGATGGAGCTTGTGACGGGGCGCCGCGGTTCGTTCGTGAAGATGGACTACCTGGAGCACGACCCGCACCTGAAGGCGGGCGAGCGGCGCGTGCTGCTGGAGTACGAGATCCCGTTGTCCGAGATGCTGGTCGACTTCTACGATCAGCTGAAGTCGAAGACGCAGGGCTACGCCAGCCTTGACTACACGTTGGCTGACTACCGGCCGGACAAGCTGGTGAAAGTCGACATCCTGGTCAACGCCGTTGCTGTCGATGCGCTGAGCATGCTCGTCCACTCGGAGCGGGCGCAGAGGGTTGGGCGGTCGCTCGTCCAGCGGCTGCGATCGCTGATCCCGCGCCAGATGTTCGAGGTGCCGATTCAGGCGGCGATCGGTGGCAACGTGATCGCCCGCGAGAGCGTGAAGGCGCTGCGCAAGAACGTTCTGGCGAAGTGCTACGGCGGTGATGTGACGCGCAAGCGTAAACTGCTCGAAAAGCAGAAGAAGGGCAAGAAGCGGATGAAGCGGGTGGGCAACGTCGAGATCCCGCAGGAGGC
This sequence comes from Chloroflexota bacterium, assembly GCA_029262695.1. GTDB lineage: Bacteria > Chloroflexota > Dehalococcoidia > SM23-28-2 > RBG-16-64-32 > CF-162. Next base: position 20,542 of record JAJCYV010000007.1, read on the forward strand.
GTTCATGTCGCTTCTGCGCATCGACGAGTAGCCGAAATCGTCGCGGGCGGCGAAACGTCCGGCGCTCCCGGTTTGTTTACGTAATGAGAGGGCGTAGAATAGCGCCCGAAGTCTACCGGGGGGAAGCTTGGACGACGACACGACTCAGAAGATCGACCCGCAGGTGCTGCGGCGCGTGGCGGGCTCATCGCGGGCGACGCAGCGCTGGCTCAAGACTGCGCTGCAGACGATCCGCACGATGCCGCTCGCTGGTGGGGGCGCCCTGAAGGCTCGCCCGGCCCCGCTGAGGCCGGTGCCGGAGCCGGAGGCCGAACCACAGGCGCCGGACCTTGACGACCTGCTCACGGGGCGGCGGTCGCTAAAGGAGCAGATGGAGGCCCGGCCGGAGCTGGCCGAAGAGCTGGAAGGGCTGGGGGAGGTTATCGACATGCTGCGCGGCCTCGGCAGGGAGCGCCGCAAGAAGGGTGAAGATATCATCCGCGACGACTTCCTGAGCCCGGCGGACGACGAAGAAGAACCTGACGAAGACGTCTAGCCGGCGTCTTCAGGCGCCGGCATCGCGGCGACCTGCGAGCCCAGGATGTACGTGCCGCTGTCCACGAAGATTGTGTTGCCCGTGACCATTCGCGACATGTCGCTGGCGAGGAACACCGCCGTGTTGCCGACATCCTCCAGCGTGATGTTCTCGCGTAGCGGCGAGGCGGCCTCCGTCCAACGCCGCAGCACCGTCATCCCTTTGACGGCGCTGGCCGAGAGAGTGCGCAGAGGCCCCGCGGAGATCGCGTTGACGCGGATCTTGCGCGGGCCGAGTTCGGCTGCCAGGTAGCGCACGCCGGCCTCCAGGGCGGCTTTGGCCGGCGCCATCGCGCTGTAACCCGGGACGGCCTTCTCCGCGGCGTTGTAGGTCAGCGTCATGATGCTGCCGCCGCCGGCCTGCTCCATCAGCGGCGAGGCGGCGCGCGCGACGGCGTTGAGCGAGTAAGCGCTGATCTCCATCGCCATCTTGTAGCCGTTGCGGGAGATCTCCGAGAAGGGGCGGTTGAGGTCTTCGCGGTCTGCGTAGGCGATGGCGTGTACGAGCGTGTCGAGCCCGCCGAGCGCCGCCGCTGACGTCCGGAACGCGTTGTCGATATCGCTGTCGCTTGTGACGTCGCAGGCCATTAGCGGAAAGTCCTGCGGGTTGCCGAGTTCGCTCAGCAGCTTGCGGACGTTGCGCTCGATGCGGCCCCTCGGCTCGTGCTGGAAGGTGAAGGCGAGGCTGGCGCCCTGGCGGTGCATTCCCTGGGCGATTCCCCAGGCGATGCTGTGCTTGTCGGCGACGCCCATGATGAGAGCGCGGTTACCCTTGAGCAGTTCGTTCACGATGCCTCCTTGCGTATCCACTCCGGTGGCCGCTCACCGGTTTCGGGCGCGTCCCAGGCTTCCAGGCATTCCGCGATGACCTGCGCCACCTGCATGCGGATGGCCTCCGGCTTCTGTAGCGCCGGGAGGAACACCAGGTTTCCGCCCGCCAGCGGCAGGTCGAAGCCGACGGCGCAACCGCCGGCGCTGCGTGCGAACGCCCGGCCGCGCTGGCTAAAAGCGGGAGCGTCCTCGTCGACGTACGCCCGGTAGGCGATGTGCTTCTGAAGCGCCTGTGCGAACGAGGCGAACGGGTGGTCCTCGACGGTGAGGACGGCGCCCGTCGTCCCGAAGCCGGGGAGCAGGTGCTGCGCCGGTGCGAAGCCCTCATCCTCGGGCAGCCAGGCGTAGCGGCTCCAGGCGATTTCGGCATGCGCGGCGTCGGGATGGCCGAGGCAGACGATGAGGCCGCCGCGCTCCAGAAGCCGTGCCGTCTCACGGCGGCGCATCTCCAACAGTTCGCCAAGCCCGAAGGCGAACGAACTGCCTTCGCCGTTCACTATGGCCTGGCCGCCGTAGGTCTGGTGGGCCGCGGTGCCCTGCGTTACCTCATCGATCAGGCGGGAAGCGGCTGCCGGGTCGATGACCATGCGCGTGTACTCGCTGAAGGAAGGCGCTGAGAGGAACGAGGCGTTGTCAAACGCCACGTTCGGAAGCGGGATGCCGGTGACCAGGGTGCGAACCGTCATGCCGGCACGTTCAGGACGCGCAGGTATTCCGCCAGCTCCGGCGCGATGTCGGGGCGGCGCAGTGCAGTATAGATGGACGCTTTGAGGAGTCCGATCGGGCGTCCGGTATCGAAGCGCTCGCCCTCGTACTCATGGGCGAAGACCTCGCCGCCTTGCTCCATCAGCATCGTCATCGTGTCCGTGAAGAACATCTCGCCGCCGATGCTGGGAGGCGTCTTCTCCAGCAGCGGCCAGATGTCGGCTGAGAGCACGAAGCGACCCACCGAGGCGAGGTTGGAAGGGGCCTCGTCCGCCGGTGGCTTCTCGACGATACGGCGTATGCGGTGGACGCGGTCGGCGACGGGCTCGGCGTCGATCACGCCGTAGTGGACGACCTCCTCCGGTGGCAGGCTCTGCACGGCGATCACGCTGCCGCCGTGGCGCTCCTGGACGTCGAGCAGCTGCCCGATGGCCGGCCTGTCGGAGAAGATAACGTCGTCGGGATAGAAGAGTGCGAACGGCTCGTCGCCCATGAAGCGGCGTGTGCCGAGGATGGCGTGCGACTGGCCCAGCATCTTCTTCTGGCGCACGAAAGCGATTTCGACGCCGCTGATCCGCTGGACCTCTTCCAGGTAATCGGGCTTCTTCTGGAGCGCGGCCTCGAGGTCCGGGTTGCGGTCGAAGTGGTCCTCGATGGCGCGTTTGGCCATGGCGGTAACGATGATGATCTGATCCAGGCCGGCGGCGAGCGCCTCTTCGACGATGTACTGGATGACCGGCCGGTCGACGATGGGGAGCATCTCCTTGGGGACGGCTTTGGTGGCGGGGAGGAAGCGGGTCCCATAGCCGGCGGCGAGTATGACGGCCTTGCGGATGCGCACGCCGGGCTCCTTTCCACTGAAGAGGTTAAGCGCAGTCTATAGCAGCGGGAAGAAGAGCATCAAGGCGACACGATGAGCGACACGCCGTTTGACACTCAACCTTAGCACCCATAGGATTGTCTCTTGGTCGTGCTAGACGGGGAGCTAGCGGTGCCCTGAACCCGCAATCCGCTACAGCGGGGTCGAATTCCCGCTCGAGGTCGAGGCTCCGCAGAGACTACTCGTAACAAGCGGCATTGATGGTCTGGCCCTGCGCGGCAGGCCGCCACCAACCCCGCCAGATCCGGAAGGAAGCAACGGTACGTGGTTAGGTCTGGGTGCCGCAGGTACACCGGGCCGGAGTTGGCTATTACGGGCAAGCCTGAGGACCGAGATCGACAGCGGGTGCACGGCCGTACTGCGCCGGGGGGCGTAGTGCAATCGGACAGACAGTTCAGGACGGGGAGTTATCAGAGGCGAACAGTCAAGACTGCGAAAGAGGGGATTCCCGCTTCGAGTGGGGTCGCCGCTACAGCAGTTTCTGGTGGCGGTCCCCAACGGGCATCTGCACATCGCAATCCTGATTGCTATGGTGGCTGCCCTGTTCGTCGTCCTCGCCGTCCCCATCTCCAGCACCGACGCGGATGTTCCTCCGCCTGCGCCCCCTCTTGCCGTGCAGTCGGCAGCAGAGGCGCCGGTCACGACGACGCCCGTCCGGCTGCGCTTTGGCGACGATTACCGGCCGGTCGACACGCGCGCGGCCACCGTGGCAAGCCTGCTGATCGAGCAGGGCATCGTGATGCAGCCCGGCGACAGCGTCTTCCCGGCGTCAACGGCGATCATCCGGCCGGGCATGGTGATCAGTCTGCGGCTCGTCAGAGACGTCATTGTGCACGAAGACGAGCCGATTGCGCACCGGGCCGAGTTGCGGTACGACGACACGATTTCGCTGGGGCAGAAGGTTGTGCTCCAGGTGGGCGTGGACGGCGCTACTCGACGCAGCTACGAGGTGCGCACGGTTAACGACGATGAGATTAGCCGGAGCCTCATCGGAGAAGAGACGATCGCGCCGACGAATCAGGTCGTCCTCCTCGGCGCGAACATCCAGAATCAGCTCGCTCCGCCAGGAGAGGGCCAGTGCCGGTCGACCATGGCGGTCTGGGCGACGTACTACACGGCCGTGAGCGCAGGTGGCACGGTGACGCGGACGGGGACGGGCGTCTTCAGGGGTATCGTCGCGACTGATCCGGACGTGATACCTCTCGGCGCGCGAATGTACGTGCCGGGCTACGGGTATGGCGTGGCGGCCGACACGGGTGGCGGCGTGATCGGCGCGCACATCGACCTCGCGTATGGCGCCAACGACGTGTACGACTGGGGCGCCAGGCACGTCGAGATCTGTCTCCTCGACTGACGCTGCGGCGATACCTGATCATCTCCCGCGGTTGCCGTATCATCGGCCTGTGACACCAGCCGGCAGCACGCGCACAAAGAAGTCTCTGGGCCAGCACTGGCTCGCCGACGTCCGCGTCCTTGCGCGCATGGCCGACGCCGCCGGAATCGAGCCCGGCGACACCGTCATCGAGGTCGGGGGCGGCACGGGCCTCCTGACGGGTCACCTTGCCGA
>JAJCYV010000008.1 GCA_029262695.1 Chloroflexota bacterium
TCATGTGCGGCTTCAGCGTGCTCTTTACGACCGGCCCAGCCGTTGCCTTCGCGGTTGTCGACGGGTTCAGTTGGACGGCGCTCTGGCTGGGCTGTGGCACCGCCTCGATCCACGGCGTCTACGCTTACACGCTCACCCGGGGCTACGACCTCGGCGACCTGTCGTCTGTGTACCCCATTGCGCGCGGCATGGGCCCGGCGCTCGTCCCGCTCTTCGCCGTCCTGATCTTCAGCGAGCACGTTTCGGTCATGGCGGGCGTGGGCATCGCATTCGTCGTCATCGGCATCTACGCGACGCACGTCGACAGGCGGTTCATCCGGGATCTCTCGCACCCTCTGCGTGCACTGGCGACGCCAGCGACGGCCCTCGCGCTTCTCACGGGCGTCGTCATCGCTTCCTACACGCTGTGGGACAAGAACGCCATCGACGAAGACGTGAACCCGTTGACCGTCAACGGCTTTGCCATGGCCGGCAACTTCATCTTTCTCGCGCCGTTCGCGCTCTTCCGGGTCGGCGGCGAGACGCTCGTTGAGGAGTGGCGAGAGCGGGGCCGCAGCATCGTCCTTGCGGCGGTGCTGGCGCCGCTAGGCTACACGCTCGTGCTGATCGCGCTGACGACGAGCCGCGTCAGCTACGTGGCGCCGGCGCGCGAAGTCGGTATCGTTCTCGGTGCGGCGCTGGGTGTGCTCATTCTGGGCGAGGGATATGGCACGTCGCGCATCTGGGGGGCGGCGCTGATCGTCATCGGCTGCGTTACGCTCGGCGTCGCGCCCTGATCGGTTTCGCGATAGGCTTGACGCGACATTCCGGACGGGCGTAACGCCTCGTACCGACGAAAGGACGAGAGCTTGAAACGCATACAGGACGGCATCTACCAGATCATCAGCCCCTTCCCCGAGTTCGGGCGCGAGGAGGTCTATCGCCTGCGCGACGACATGGAGGAGCACCCGCGAGTGACCAAGGGGCTACCCTACGTCATGCCCTACGCGATCACAAGCCGCGGCGAGACGCTCCTCGTCGACTGCGGCTGGGCGACCGACGACTCGCACGCGGCGCTTTCCGATCAGCTTCACGAGATTGGCCTCGGCATCGATGACATCACGAAGCTGGTGCTGACGCACGCCCATCCGGACCACTGCGGCCTCGCCGGACGCCTGCACGAAGAGGCGAAGTGCGAGGTCTACATGCATGAGATTGAGATCGACTTCCTGCGCACGCGCTACACGGCTCCGGAGGCGATCCTCGAGAAGATGGCCGTCTGGCTGAAGGAGAACGGCGTCGAGCAGGATGACGTCGAGGACCTGGAGCGCGGGTCGATGCCGCTGCGGTTCTTCGTCGCTACCGTGATGCCGGACAACCCGCTTAAGGGCGGGGAGACGATCGACGTTGGTGACTTCACGTTCGAGGTGATCTGGACGCCGGGCCATTCACCGGGCCACGTCTGCCTTTACGAGCCGAACCACAGGCTGATGATCAGCGGCGACCACGTCCTGCCGATGATCTCGCCCAACGTCAGCCTCCACCCGCAGCAGCGCGAGAACCCGCTTCAGGACTACATCGACAGCCTGGAGAAGATCGCCGACATGAAGGTCGACCGTGTGTTGCCGGCCCATGAGTGGGACATCGACTGGTTCAAGAAGCGCGTCATGGAGCTGCTGGGCCACCACGAGTCGCGCCTCGACGAGATGGTAGAGGCCGTCGGCGTCGAAGCCGAGGCGACGGCCGCTGACGTCGCGCGGCGCATCCGCTGGAACACCGGCTCCTTCGACTCTTTCGCCGCCTGGATGAAGCGCGCGGCGATAGGCGAGACGCTGGCCCATCTGCGCTTCCTCACCGGCAATGACCGGCTCCGCGAGTACCGGCGGGATGGCGTCACCTACTTCGCGAACTCGTAGTCCGCGGTCTGCCGCCCGGGTGGTAGTTCGTTCGGCTGAAGCGCTCCCCGATTAGTACCGGCTCATACCTCGCGGTTCACGCTTCCGGGCCAACGCAAGGATCACGCCAGTGATTGTGACGACTCCCAGCACGGGCACGGCCCGCTTTGAGAAGCGCCGGGGCATGAGGAGTTCGAAGAAATCACGATCGTCACCGTAGCGACGATGCACTGCACCGAGCGGGCAGTCGCCGCCGTTCGAGAGGAACACCGCGCCTTCAATGGTGAGCGCACCGATCGCGCCGAAGAGCAAGCGCCCGCCCCGTTGCCTCAGGGCCGCGTAGTAAACGTAGCCGATGCACGTCAAGAAGAAGGCTGTGAGCGCTCCATGCAGCAGACGTATGAGCAGGACCATGCCGCTGGACGTACTCTACAACTCCACGACCGCCGCCACGATCTCCTCTGCATCCGGGCGCGAGGCGATCGCCAGGACGCCGTCTTCCCACGACGCACCGGGGCGGCCCGTGTTCTGCGAGACGCTCGATAGCCCCTCGGCGTACATGTCCTCGAAGACCGCGCCGACCAACATCGCGTTGACACCGTAGCGGATATTCTCTCGGCCCTGGATGATGGCGGGGCAGCCGGCGCGCAGCCAGTTCTCGCCCTCCCTGTGCTCCGGGTCGTAGGTGCTCGGCCCTTCCCAGGAGTGCTGGTTGTAGGAGGGCTTGAGTAGAACGTCCACGCCGAGAGAGTCGTAGCGCTCCACCAGCGTTTCGTGGAAGCCGTCGAAGCAGACTAGCGTGCCCAACCGGCCGAGCGATGTCTCGGCCGGGATGACCTCACTGCGCGGCGCCGGGTCGAACAGGCGCTCCTCCAGGCCCGGCACGAGGTACACCTTAGGCACGCGCTGCAGGCACAATCCCTTCGGGGAGAAGAGGTACGAGGTGTTCCAGACCTGCGTCGCGTCGCGCACGTGGCGGCCGCCCTTGCTGGGCTCGTCCTCCAGCGGCGGCAGGGCGATGCTGCCGGCGGCGACGTAGCAGCCGTACTGGCGAGCCATCGCCGCGAACGTTTCGCCGTAAACGCGCTCCGCCTCGGCCGCCGTGTCGACGAAGAGCAGCCGCTTGGCTGCTGCTTCGGGCGTCCGCAGCTCCTCCGGCAGCGACGCGAAGTGCTGCATCACGATCTTCGTCGCGCCGGCCTCCAGCGACGTCTCGTCCTGGAGGTCGTCCCAGTACGGCGGCAGGAACGAGAGGAACATACCGATCAGTTCGGGGAAGGAGACGAGAGTCGGCAGCGAGAAGTCCGCCTCGCGGGCCGCCATCTGCATCAGCGCGCCGATCTTCGCCCGGAACGACTCCTCGTCCCTGTAGTCGGATCGCTCCATCCGTGCCTGGACGGCGATCAGGTTCTTCTTCGCCATAGCGCTGCGATTATACCCGGCCCCCTGCTAAACTGCGGGCAGAGGAGGAGGCGACATGACGAAGACAGCGCTTGTACTCGGCGGCGGCGGCATGCTCGGCGTGTCGTGGGCCACCGGGATGATCGCGGGGTTGCACGACGCCGGCGTCGACGTGACCGGTGCGGACCGTATCGTCGGCACCTCCGCCGGCTCGATCGTTGGCACGCAGCTCGCGCAGGGCGCACCGCTCGACAAGATGGTCGAGTGGCACCACGCGCCGCGCGACCCGGACGCCATCGAGCTGAACATGGAGATCGACCTCCAGAGCACGATGGCGATCTTCGCGAGGTGGGCCGCCTACACGGAGATGACACCCGAAAACTGCGCTGAGATCGGAGCGATGGCGCTCGCCTCGAAGACGGTCGACGAGGACCGCTGGATCGGATCCTTCGGCGTCCTGATCGGCCCCCGCTGGTCGGACCGCGACGTAATCTTGACTGCCGTCGATGCTGAGAGCGGCGCGTTCCAGACGTGGACCCGCGACTCCGGCGTCGATCTCCACCGGGCGATCGCCTCCAGCTGTTCGGTGCCCGGTCTCTTCCCGCCGGTGGCGATCAACGGCCGGCGCTACCAGGACGGCGGCGTGCGCTCGGCAACGAACGCGGACCTCGCGGCTGGCTTCGAAGCCGTCTTGATCGTGGCGCCGATAGGGGCGCGGCCGGACGGCATTGACCCGCTGTCGAACCGGCTGGCGACGGCTGAGGCGGAGGCGCTGAGGGCGGCCGGTGCCAGCGTGGAGCTGACCTTCCCGGACGACGGCGCGCAGGAGGCGATGGGCATCAACCGCATGGACTCCTCCCGGCGCGGCCTCTGCGTTGAGGCGGGACGCGAGCAGGGCCGCTCGCTCGCCGGGCGCATCGCAGTCTGGGCGCGAGCCACCGCCTGAGGGACGCAGTGCTGCCGGCCGTCGATCACCTCGTCTACGCCGTACCCAGCCTGGACGCTGGCATCGAGGCGATGGCGGAGCGGCTTGGAGTTACCGCCGCGCACGGTGGGCAGCACACCGGCATCGGCACGCACAACGCTTTGCTCTCCCTCGGGCGCAGCGTCTACCTTGAGATCATCGCGCCCGACCCCGATCAGCCGCCGCCCAGCGGGCCGCTGCCGTTCGGGCTCGGTGATTTGCATGAGCCCGGCCTCGCCGCCTGGGCGCTCGACGTCACCGACATCGAGTCGCGGGCCGCGTCGGCACGCGACGCGGGCTACGATCCCGGCTCCGTGATCGCGATGACCCGGGCGCTGCCCGGCGGCGATGACCTGAGCTGGCGCCTGACTCTCCGCCGCCCGGCCGCCGGTGACGGCCTCGTCCCTTTCCTCATCCAGTGGAATCCCGGCGGGCCGCACCCGGCCGCCTCGTCCCCCGGCGGCTGCACGCTGACCGACCTGACGGCAGAGCACCCGCGCCCGGCAGAGGTCGAGCCGATGCTCTCTGCACTCGGCGTCGACCTGCCGCTCGCGGAGGCGCCCCGTCCCGCCCTGATTGCGACGATTGAGGGCCCGCACGGAACAGTCGTCCTGACGTAGGATCAGCGACGCTGCGCCTTCAAACGAGCGCGGTTGGTCTTTGCGATCTGCTTCCACTTCTTCTGCTCCTCCGCGCGCAGCCGCTCGTCCTTCTTGCCGGCGATGAACGTTTGCTCCCGCTGTAGTTTGCGATAGCTCTCCAGTCGCCCGTGGTCCAGCGTTCCGCCGCCGATCGCCGCCTGCACGGCACAGTCCGGCTCAGAGCTGTGGCTGCAGTCGCGGAAGCCGCAGCCCTCGGCGAGATCCTCGATGTCCGCAAACGCCTGCCCCAGGCCTTCGCCGGTGTCCCAGATCGCCAGTTCGCGCAACCCGGGCGTGTCGATGATCACGGCGCCGCCGGGCACGACCAGCATCTGCCGCACAGTCGTCGTGTGACGGCCCTTGTCATCGGCGCGGATGCCCTTGATGTCCTGAGCCTCGCGCTCCAGCAGGTGGTTGATGATGCTCGACTTGCCGACGCCGGACGAGCCGACGAAGACGGCTGTGATGCCGTGCGCGAGCGTCGGCCGGAGCGCCTCGATGCCTTCGCCGGTCGAGGCGCTCGTCACGAGCACCTCGACGCCGGGCGCTATCGCTTCGACGTCGTGGAGGATCGCGTCGCGATCGTCGCAGAGGTCGGCCTTGTTGAGGACCAGGACGGGTGTTGCGCCGCTGTCCCAGGTTACCGCCAGGTATCGCTCCAGCCGCCGCAAGTTCAGCTCGCGGTTGAGCGAGGCGACGACGTAGATGAGGTCGACGTTGGCGGCCATGATCTGCTCGTCGGTGCGCTCGCCGGCGACTTTGCGCGAGAGTGCTGAGCGGCGCCGCAGCAGGTGCTCGACGACGGCGCGCGGCTCGCCCGGCAGGCGTCTCGCGAGCAGCCAGTCGCCGACCGCCGGCAGGTCGTTGCGGCCCTCGGCTTCGTGCAGCATGCGCCCCGGTATCACGGCCTCGAAGGTGCCGTGAGGAGACCAGAGCACGTACGCCCCGCGCTGCTCTTCGGCGACGCGCATTGGGTCGAGGTCGTCATCGGGCAGGTCCTTCGTCTGTTCGGCGAAGAACGGGCCCCAGCCCAGGTCTTCAAGTGAGTACAACGGATCGCTCCTTGTATGATCGATGTTGGTGATGCGCGCGCGCGGACACGGACTCGGGGAGCGGACCCGTACTGCGGTCTGGGGGAAGGGTTAGGCCGGGCGGCCGGCGACCGAAAGGACGGGCCCGCTGCTCGCGGCAACGAATGTGCATCTCATGTTGTAAGGGCCCTCCTTTCGCCTTCTCGTGCCCGCAGACTAACCGCGTGCACTGGCGATGTCAATCAGCTTCGCCCGTATACTGGCCGCATGCGCGTTCTTGTCGTCTCCGATGTTCACGCCAACCTCGACGCGCTCGAGGCCGTCCTTCGCGACGCTCGGACCGGCGGTGTGCTCGATGCCGTCTGGAGCCTCGGCGACTGCGTTGGTTACGGGCCGCTGCCGGGCGAATGCCTGTCGCGCTTGAGCGACGAGAGCGCCGCGTCCGTGGCGGGCAACCACGAGCGAGCGGCGACCGGCGCGATCAGCGTCGACGACTTCAATCCGGACGCCCGCGCGTCGGCGCTCTGGACGGCCGACCGTCTCGAGGGGGACGAGAAGGCGTTGCTCGACGCGATGCCGGAGACGCGCATCGAGGCGGAATACTTCTCGCTCGTGCACGGGACCCTGCGCCGCCCCATCTGGGAGTACCTGTACTCGGTTGAGGCCGGCGCTGCGCACCTCGCGCTCCAGCAGACGCCGTTCGGGTTCTGCGGCCACACGCACGTGCCGGCGATCGCGTCGCTCGATGCGGACGCGCCGGGCGGCTGCGACTTCCGTCGCCTGGCGGACGGTCAGTCCGTCTCGCTCGACCCGGGGACGAAGGTCGTGATCAACCCCGGCAGTGTCGGCCAGCCGCGCGACGGCGACCCGCGTGCCTCGTACGCCGTCTACGACTCAGAGACGCAGAGCGTGACGCTGCGCCGCGTGGAGTACGACATTGGCAGTACGCAGCGGCTGATGGAGAAGGCCGGGCTGCCGCGCTGGCTGATCGAGCGGCTGTCAGAGGGCCGCTAGCCCAGGTTCGATTCGAACCAGCGCCTGTACTCGGTCCAGTCTGGCAGCACGCTGCCGTCGGGCGCGGCGTAAATCAACGCCCCGATTGCTGCGAACGCCTCGACCGGGTTTGGCGCGTAGGCCTGGAGGGTCTCGCCGGTCTCGCTCACGTAAGTGAGGTCGGCCCCGTCATAGCGGAAGATCGCCGCGATCTCGTCCCAGGAGCCGTGCGACCGGCTCGCGAGCTCTTCGTCCGACACCGTCAGCACCCAGCCGGTCGCGGTGATGAAGGAGCGCATCTCCGCCGCCAGCAGCGCCTGCCCGTAGCTCCCGGAGGGGGCGTCGCGCATCTGGTACGCGTGCAACAGCTCGTGGGCGATCGTCACGCCGTCGGCGCCGGTCTGCAGGACGATCTGGCTGGCGACGCTGCGGGAGTCGCCGTCCCTGTCCTGAGTGGTGTAGAAGTTGGCGGCGCCGCCACCGTACGGTTGCCATCCGGCGAGTGTGCGTCCAGCTTCGTTTGAGAGCACGGACAGCGACCCGTGCGAATTGTAAGCTGCCAGCGAGACGACGTTGGCGGGCAACGAGGCGAGTGCGCTGGCTAGCGCGCCGAGGTTGCGCAACCGCGCCGCTTCGTCAGCGCCCCAGTCCTGGCCGGCGATCACGACGCGCACGCTCCATTTCGACTCGATCTCCCTCGCCAGCTCAAGCGCCGCGTTGGGCGCCGGAGTTGCGGGGGGCGCGGGGTGCGCGGGGGTGTAGAGGGGCGGCGGCGCAGTCCAGGCTTCGCCGAGCGTCGGTGCGATAGAAGCGGCCGGCGCGCTGGTGGCTGGTGCGCCGGTAGTCGGTGCGGCGGTGGCTGGAGTGGTGGTAGCCGGTGTGGCGGTGGCCGGAGCGGTGGTAGCCGGTGTGGCGTGTCCCGCTGCGACGGTGGGTGTGGCGTAGGCGTACGTGGCCTGTCCCGAGTCACCCGTCGTACTGAACGCGATCGCCCCGGCGATGGCGCCGCTCAGCAGAGCGACGGTTGAGACCGCGGCCAGAAGGCCCTGTGATTGCTTCCACCCTCCCCGGTGGCTCGTCGTACGGCCCCTCTGGCCAGCCCGGTCTCTGTACAGTCCCCGTCCCTCCCATCCTGGGTTCGCCCCAGGTGCGCCGGGGACGCTGTCCCCGTACCTAAATCGAGGTTAAGGAACGGTTTAGACGGGTTCAGTTAACAGCCGGTAAAGATGGGTCGCGGCTTGGGGAACGATCGCGCTAACAGGTGTGGCGTATAATCCGCCTCACATGACTGACCCCATCAACGTCACCATCGCCATGCCGCTCGACGAGGCGCTTGTGGAACAGGTGCGCAAGGCCTCCCCGCGAATGTCGCTGACGTACCTGTCGCGCGCGCAGCGGTTCGTCTATCGGGGCGGCCGCCCGCTCTGGGGCGGCTACCGGGAGCCGCCTGCGCCCGAGGACGAGAGCGAAGAAGAAGCGCGCAAGGCGTTGGACGCGATTCTCGGCACGACCGAGGTGCTTCTGTCCAACCAGGTGCTCCCCGATGACATCGTCGCCCGTGCCGGGGCCCTAAAGTGGCTCCAGCTTACGAGCGCCGGCGTTGACTCGCTCGCTGATCACGAAGTCGTGCGAGCGCCGGGCGTGACCGTGACGACGGCCAGTGGCATCCACGCGGCGACGATCAGCGAGCACATCGTCGGCGCGATGATCAGCTTTGCCAAGAGCTTCACGAAGTCGCTGCGAGCGCAGGACGAACGTACCTGGCAGCCGTACTGGCCTCAGGAGCTGGAGGACGCGACGGTCGGCATCATCGGACTCGGGGCGATCGGCGGCCGCACCGCAGAGGTCTGCCGCGCGATGCGGATGCGCGTGCTCGCGATGCGCCGCTCGTGCGAACGGCGGATGAGCGGCGAGGACGCGGGTGAACCGGCCGTCGACGAGATGTTCCCGCCGGCCGACCTGCACGCTCTTCTCGTGGAGTCCGACTACGTTGTGCTGGCGCTGCCGCTCACTGGCGAGTCCACCGGCCTTATCGGCGAGGCGGAGCTGGCGGTGATGAAGCCGAACGCCGTGATCGTGAACATCGCCCGCGGCCGCGTGATCGACCAGGACGCGCTCATCGGCGCGCTGCGGGACGGACGCATCGCCGGCGCCGCCCTCGACGTCACGACGCCGGAGCCGCTGCCGTCAGACCACGAGCTGTGGGGCGTCCCGAACGTGATGATCACGCCGCATATCAGCGGCGGCACGCCCCGCTACATGGAACGCGCGATCGGCCTCTTCTGCGACAACCTCCGCCGCTATGCCGACGGCGAGCCGCTGCGCAACGTCGTCGACCCCTCGCGCGGCTACTAGCGCAGCGCAACGTAACGGAAGCCTTCAGGCTTCCACGGGTGAGGTGGGGCGGGCGGCGCGGAATCACCCCAACGGAACGCGGCTGGAGGGCTAAAGCCCTGCGCTACGTCTCTGGTGGGGCCAGGCGCTACGCTTCGAGGAGCACGCGGCGCAGGTGGTCCAGCGGCACGTTGCCACCGCTGACCATGATCACGACCTTCTTGCCGGCGAGGTGCTCCTGGAGCTGCACGGCCGCCGCCGTCGCCGCCGCACCCGCTTCTTCGGCGATGACGTGCGCGGTGCGGGCCAGCATCAGCATCGCCTCACGGATCTCCGCCTCGCTTACGAGCACGAAGTCGTCGAGGCGGTCGACCAGCGTCCGTACGGCGGGATGGTAGGCGGCGCCTGTCGCCAGGCCCTCGGCGGCCGTGTCGATGCCGGCCGCGCTCAGCGTCCGCGACTTCCACGACTCGTAGACCGCTGGTGCACCGGCCGCCTGCACGCCGATCACCTCGAGGCCGGGCCGCAGTTCCTTGGCGACGAGGCAGTGTGCCAGCGCGCCGCTGCCGCCGCCGATCGGCACGATGATGACGTCGACCTCAGGCAGGTCTTCGATGATCTCGATGCTCACCGTGGCGACGCCGGTGACGAGCCGGGGCGCGTTTGAGTGGTGGATGTACTGCACGCCCTCGCCGGCGGCGTGCTCTTCGGCCCACTCGCGCGCTTCCTCGAAGTTGGCGCCGTGGAACAGCACCTCGGCGCCCAGCGCGCGCATCGACTCTACCTTCATCGGGTTCGCTTCGTCGGGCATGACGATAGTGCACTTGATGCCCGCCAGCTTCGCACCGTAGGCCAGCGACTGACCGTGGTTCCCGGTCGACGCGCCGATGATCCCCCGCGCACGCTCTTCCTCTGTCATGCTCGCGGACAGGTAGACGCCGCCACGCACCTTGAAGGCGCCGATCGGTTGTAGGTTTTCGAGCTTGAGCCACGCCTCGAAGCCCAGCTCGCGTGACATCGCCGGGTTGCGGACCAGCGGCGTGCGCTGGAGGTGCGGCTCCAGCAGGTCCTTAGCACGGTAGGCGTCGGCGAGCGTCGGTAGCTGCTCGATACGTCTGTCGTAGACCATGCCGATGGGGTTCTCCCGCAGGTTGGCGGCGCACACGCGCTCCAGTTTGTCGGCGAGCTCCTGAGGCAGGAATTCGGTGCGCAGGAAGCCCATGCGTTCGTAGTAGGCGGGTAGGTCCGTCGTGATGTAGACTTCGTCCTGGGGGAAACGCCGGATCAGCTCCCGCGTGATCCGGTCGCCCAGCCCCTGCGAGCGCTCCTCCTCGATCACGGCGACGCTGCCGAGTTCGTGCGTCTTCTCGTATGGCTTGATGCGGCCGAAGGCGATGATGCGCCCGTCGCGGCGGAGCGTGATGAACTGCTCGGGCGCCAGCCGTTCGCCGTCGAGCCGCAGGCGTTCGATCGTCTCGGCGATGAAGGGCATGTCGGCGGCGGCCGCCGCCGTGAAGTCGGGGTCGGGCGCTGATTTCGTGGTCACGGTCCCCATTGTACGCGCGCCGTGCGCCTTGACTGCGGGTCTACAATTGTGGCGCCGGGAATGCCGGCGCTAGCCAAAGGAGGTCCCAGATGCCCCGCTACGTAGTCCTCTACAACTTCACGGATCAGGGCCTGAAGAGCATCAAGGACACGGTCAGCCGCGCCGCCGAGGTGCGCAAGGCCAACGAATCTCGCGGCTTCAAGGTCATCGGCACCTACTGGACGCAGGGCGAGTACGACATCGTTTCGATCGTCGAGGCGCCGAGCGAGGAGTCGATGCTGGCCGGCCTCTTCAACATCGCCGAGACGGGAAACGTCCACAGCACCACGCTTCGCGCCTTCGACGAGTCGGAGATGGCGAGCGCGCTCTCCAAGTCCTAGGCGCTAGGTCGCGGCGTCCTCTGCCGCCTTCTCGTGCGGCCCCTCGGCCGGTTCAGCGGCTTCTGTCGCGGCTTCTGGCTGCTCGCCTGACGCCTGCCGGGGTTCGCTGTCCTCCGCCGCTTCGCTGGGCTCGGCGCTCTCTGCGGTTGCTGGTTGGGCGGTCGCCTCTGTGCCGGATTCAGCTCCGGCCTGTGGCTTGGCCTCCGCCGGGGCTTCCCTGGGGGGTTCGGCCGCCGCTCGTGGCTCAGGCTTCGCCGGGGCTTCCTTCGGGGGTTCGGCTGGAGCCGGCGGCGTCTCCGCGCGCGGCTTCGGTTGCGGTTCGCCCTTGAGCCAGTAGTCGACGGGCTTGCGCGAGTCCGTCTCAAGCGGCAAGGACACGCGCGATCCCGTGCGTGCCGACCGGTACGCCGCGCAGATGATTTCGAGCACGGCGCGGCCGTCTTCGCCCGTGAGCATCGGCCGCTTCTCGTTCTCGATGCAGTCGGCGAAGTGCGCCATCTCCTGCGGAAAGCCATAGTTCCACGCCTCGTCGAAGCTGGTCCAGGTCCAGCCGCGTGTTTGTTCAGCCTTTTCGCCCGCGTCGTCGTAGCCAATGGCGCTGTAGGTCTGCAGCGCGCCGCCACGGGCGATATCCGCGACGGTGAGACCTTTGGAGCCGTAGATCTCCGCCCGGTCGTCGAGGCCGCCGGCGCGCGCCCAGGCGTTCTCCGCTACGCCCAGGCCGCCCCTCGGGTGCCTCTTCGACTCGGCGAAGCGGAGCATGACGACGGTATGGTCGTCGCCTTTAGTGCGCCTCCCGTGCACGAAGTTGCTCGCCTCCGCGTAGACGGACGCGATCCGTGTGTTGCCGAAGACCCAGCGGCAGTAAGCGATGGAGTGGCAGCCCATGTCCATCAGTACGCCGCCGCCGGAGCGGTTGATGTCCCAGAACCAGTCCGAATGCGGGCCGAAATGGCACTCCAGCTGCCGTACATAATAGACATCGCCCAGCGCGCCCCGGTCGGCCAGCTGCTTGGCGCGCACGTATTTCGGTGCGAAGCAGAGGTTTTCGCCGTACATCAGGATCACGCCCGCCTTCTTGCAGGCTTCGATCATGCGGTCGCACTCGGCGAGACTCATCGCCATCGGCTTGTCGACCAGGACGTGCTTACCGGCCGCCGCGGCGTCGATCGTCACCTGCGCGTGCAGGTCGTTGGGGCAGGCGATCGTGATCGCGTCGACCAGGTCGCTGGACAGCATGTCCTTGTAGTCGGCAAAGGCGTGCTCAACCTCGAAGCGCCGGCGGAACTCCCAGGCGTGCTCGGCGTTTGGAGAGGCGACGGCCGTCAGCTCCACTCCCGGCACCTGCCGCAGCCCTTCTGCGTGCGCCGCCGCGACAAAACGAGATCCAACGATCCCCACGCGGATGCTCAAGGCGCCCCCCTTTCCGGCGTTACGATTCGCCGACGATGGCTCTGCCTGACTAACTAAGGTGCCGTTATTCTAATACGGCCGTCGCCCCTGCGGGTTGCAGGATGGCTGCGATTGTCACAGACTACCGAGCGCAGGAAGGGAGCGAGACGATGAACCCAAACGGGAAAGTAGCACTGATCACGGGCGCAGGCTCCGGCATTGGCCGGGCGACGGCGCTGCTGCTGGCGGAGAACGGCGCTTCGGTCGTTGTCGCCGACGTTGACGAAAGCGGCGGCAACGAAACGGTAGGGATGGTGAAGGCGGCGGGCGGCGAGGCGGCGTTCGTGCACGCGGACGTGACGAGCCGCGACGACGTGGAGGCGATGGTCGCCTTCACGAAGAAGACGTACGGCGGTCTCGATATCGCATACAACAACGCCGGCGTCGGCACGCCGGGCGCTCGCTTTCCCGACGCGGCACCCCAGGACTGGGAGCGCACACTCCTGATCGACCTCCTGGCGGTCGTCGCTTGCATCCAGGTGCAGGTGCCGGTGATGAAGGAACGCGGCGGCGGCGTCATCGTCAGCACGGCCTCCATCGCCGGCCTCATGGGCTACATGCCGGACCCGATCTACGCCGCCGCCAAGCACGGCGTCGTCGGACTCACCCGTTCGATGGAGTTCCTCCAGGCCGAGGCGAACATCCGCGTCAACTGCGTTTGCCCGGGTGTCGTAGACACGCCGATGATCCGCAAGGTTCGCGACAATTCCGACCCGGAAGCGAAGGCGCGCGCGGAGGCGATGGTCGCCGCCATGCCGCTGATCGAGGCTGGGACGATCGCTGAGACTGTTCTCGATCTGATCCGCGACGACTCCGCCAACGGCGTGGCGATGGCGGTGACGTACGGCCGCCCACCGCGCCAGGTGGAGGCGCCGATCCGCTTCGGGCGCCCTGATCCCGCGCAGGAGCGCCGCGGCTAAGCCGTAGCGCTTGACGGGCTCGCCTGTGGGGCGCTACCCTTCACCGCATCGAGACGCCCGACGAGCGGTGCGTCCGCATCCCGGAAGGGGGCCCCAAGTGGCAGCTTCACGTACGCTAATCTCCATCGCAGTGGCTGCGGTTATCGCTCTGGCAGCCGTCGTGTTCATCAGCAACTCGCCCGCAAGCGAACCACGGACGGCGCTGGCCGGGCCGTGCGGGGCGGACCCGCTCCTGTTCTTCTCACCGATCGACGGTCCGCCATTGGATGAGACTTTCCTCGTCGGTGCGGAGCCCGGCAGCGCATACCAGGAGAAGTTTAGGATCGTCACTGATCCGGAGGAACTGCCCGACGGAAAGCCGCCGGTGACGATCTCGGTCGTCGAAAAGCAGCCAGGCTCCGGGCATGCAGGTATCGTCACCGGCTTCAATCCTTCGGAGAGTGACGGATCCTTCACGACCACGGCCGTCACGGGCATCGCGGCGGGTGTGCCCGCTGGCGTGTACGAGTACGAGATAGAGATCGACTGCCACGGACAGATCACGGAGATCCCTTACGACGTCTACGTGGGTACTTGCCCGGCGCCGAGTTCCTCCGGCTTCCAGATGTCGGGCATCAGCGGAACACCGACGCCATCGCCGGAACCGTTCCCCGAGACGTGCGAAGAGCCGACGCCAACACCCACGCCTTCGCCAACTGCCTCGCCATCGCCGACGCCGACCGCGGCGCCCGGCCTCGACGCGACCTGGGGGGACAACAACTGCTCGCTGCAGGTGGACCCGATCGACTCGTTGCTCGTGCTGCGCGGCGACGCCGGCCTGTCGTCGAATACAGGCGACTGCCCGGACATGGGAGAGATCTCGCATACTCGGGCGAAGGTCGTCTTCAGACAGGGCATTCAGGGCAACGGTCTGGACCTCCCCTGGGGCGACGTTGACTGCACAGGCGACATGAGCCCGGTTGACTCGCTCAAGATCTTGCGTCACGACGCGGGCCTCAGCGTCCCGCAGGAGCCGATCTGCTTCGCGATCGGCAGCGAGGTGACGGTCACGGAGTTATAGCGCCTGAGAACCTGAGGATCGAACGGTCGCCGGCGACGGCGGCCGTTCTTCTTGCGCGCCGCTAGCCGCGCAGCTCGGCGATCGCGCTTTGGTCCGCGACCTCGAGGCCGCGCTTGCCGAGGATGACCGCCTGCTGGCCGATCATCTCGAACCCGGCGCCGACGGTGCCGCCGTCGAGGAAGCGCTTGTACATGTTCTCCAGGATGACGCCCAGCTTGAAATGCGCCAGCACCGTGTAGAAGTCGAGACCGGAGAGGTCGGCGCCGCTCTTCGCTTCGTAGCGCGCCGCAGCCTCTTCCCACGTCGGGAAGCCGGGCAGCGTCATCACGGACGTCGCGCCGATGTTCAGCTGCGAACTCGTCGGAGCGCCCCAGTACATCTGCAAGAGGCCCATATCGGCCAGCGAGTCGCCCAGCGTGCACATCTCCCAGTCGAGCACGGCGATGATGTGCCCCTCGTCGTTGAGGATCGCGTTGTCCAGGCGGTAGTCTCCGTGGACGATGCCGGGGCGGCGTTCCGCCGGGATCGCCGCCTGGAGGCGGTTCGCCAGTTCGTCCAGTTCCTCCGTCTCCCGGTAGCGGATATTCTCGAGCTGCTCGCTGAAGCGCCGCACCTGCCGTTCCAGGTATCCCTTCGGCCTGCCGAAGTCTTCCAGGCCGATCTCCTCCGGGTGGAACGAGTGCAGCCGGACGAGCACGTCCACGAGTTCCTGGCCGATCTTGTGGCGCTGCCCTTCGTCGAACTTCGCGCCGACCGCGACCGGGTCGATGGCGATGATGCCGTCCACGAACTCCATCACGTAGAACTGCGCGCCGATGACCGATTCGTCTGTGCAGAGCCCGTACGGCTTCGGCACGGGGAACCCCGTGGGCTCAAGCGCGGAGATGATGCGGAACTCGCGGCCCATGTCGTGTGCCGTCTTCTGGACGTGGGAGAGCGGCGGCCGGCGCACCACCCAGGGCCGCCCATCCTCCGCCTCGACGCGGTACGTGATGTTGGAGCGCCCATGCCCCACTACCTGCGCCGAGAGGCTCTTCACGGGCTCCACGTGCTCGCTGAACCAGGGCACGAGCTGGTCGAGGTCGATTCCGGGCGGGCTAGAAGTAGTCATCGTCGTGACATTCTACAGCACGCGGCCGTCTGCGCACGGCGCGGCGTCCCGCTGGCCGGACTGAGCATGGAAGCCTTTAGGCTTCCTCTACGCCTACGCGCGCTCACGCAGCTGTGCCAACGCCGCCGCCGCGCCGGTGACCATCGTCCGGCCGTCGTCCGCGACTTCGATCAGGCGGAACCCCTGGTCGATGCGCTTCTGCGCGACCTTCGCATTGCCGCCGAAGACGCCTGCGACCACGCCGTGGCGCTTGCAGGCGGCCTCGACGCTGGCGACGGCCGCCACGAACTCCGCGGCGTCCTGGTCGTACGACGGCGGCAGGCCCAGCGAGACGCTGAGATCGCTTGGGCCGATGAAGACGGCGTCGACGCCGGGCGTGCCCACGATCTCGTCGACGTTGGCGACCGCCTCGCGTGTCTCGATCATCGGGATGCAGAGGACGGTATCGTTGGCGCGGCTGAAGTAGTCCGGCCCGGCGTAGAGGACGGCGCGTGCTGGTCCGTAGCTGCGGATCCCGTCGGGAGCATAGCGGCAGGCGGCAGCGGCGGCCTCGGCTTCGGAGCGTGAGTTGACCATCGGGATGATCACGCCGTAGGCGCCAGCGTCCAGCACCTTCATGATGATCCCCGGCTCGTTCCACGGCACGCGCACGATCGGCACGGTCTCGGTGGTCGAGATCGCCTGCAGCATCGTCACGGCGACCTGGTAGTCGATCGCGCCGTGTTGCATGTCGACGCAGAGCCAGTCGAAACCGGCGTGTGCCATCATCTCCGCAGACGTGCTGGACGGAATGCCCAGCCAGCCTCCGAGAGCCGGGCGGCCCTGGGCCCACAGTTCCTTCAGCCGGTTCTCACGCATCGGCGATTATTATAGGCTGGCCAGCGCCCGCCACGCCGGATAAAGTACGGGAGCAGACGAAAGAGGGGCGACACGATGGCGACATACCTTGAGCTGAACAAGAAGCTGACAGAAGAAGAAGAGGCGATCAAGCAGCAGGTCCACCGCTTCGCGGTCGATGTCCTGCGGCCGGCGGCGATGGAGCTGGACAAGATGCCACCGGATAAGGTGATCGAAGGCGGCTCACCGTACTGGAACGTCTTCCGTCAGGCCTACGAGCTGGGGTACAGCCGGAGCTACCTGCCGGCGGCGCTCAACGGCGCTGACCTTTCGCCGCTGGCCCGCCACATCTTCACGGAAGAGATGGGCTGGGGCAGCGCCGACTTCGCGGTTGGCATCGGCGTCACCTCGTTCCCGTTCGGCTACGCTGCGATGAGCGGCAACCAGGACATCCTGAAGGATCACGTACTACCGTTCACGCAGGACAAGGAAGCGCGCTTCATCGGTTGCTGGGCCATCACCGAGCCGCAGCACGGCTCCGACATGCTGATGGTCGGCACGCCGCAGTTCCGCGAACCGGAGGCCGCCGGCGACGTGCGCGCCAAGCTCGATGGCGACGAGTGGGTGATCAATGGCCAGAAGGCGGCGTGGGTCTCAAACGGCACCGTTGCCTCGCACGCGCTGCTCTTCCTGAACACGGATGAGAGCCAGGGACAGGAGGGCGGCGGCGTCGCTTTCGTGCCGCTCGACCTGCCGGGCGTGACGAGGGGAAAGCCGCTCGACAAGCTCGGTCAGCGGGCGCTGAACCAGGGCGAAATCTTCTTCGACAACGTCCGCGTGGCGAAGCCGTTCATGCTCGTCGAGCCCGGCGGGTACCCGTTCGTGATCCACTCGGTGCTGGCCGGCGCCAACGCCTTCATGGGCGCAACGTTCACCGGACTCGCCCGCGCCGCCTTCGAGGAGGGCCTGGACTACGCGCGCAAGCGCGTGCAGGGAGCGAAGCCGATCACGGAGCACCAGGCCGTGCAGCTGAAGCTGATCGACATGTTCATCAGCGTCGAGGCCGCGCGCCAGTTCTCCCGTGCCGCCCTCATCTACAACTCGGAGACGAGCCCGCCGGAGACGCAGTATTCGCAGGCGTCGAAGGTCTTCTGCACGAACGCCGCGTTCAAGGTGGCGAGCGACTCGCTACAGTTGCACGGCGGAATGGGACTCGCGAAGGAGATGCTGATCGAGAAGCTCTTCCGCGACGCCCGCGCCTCGCTGATTGAGGACGGCACGAACGAAGTGATGGCGCTCTCCGCCGCTCGCAAGGTCATCGACGCGTACTAGCGCTGCGGGACGCCGCAGACGCGCAGAAGCGGCCCGAAGGCCGCCTCTGCGCATCCATCCGCCACCAGCCGGGCCCTTGCGAGGGGCATGGGGCCACGGCTGTCTCGTTGTCTAGTTGAAGGTGGCGTCCGTCGCTCCTGCGTCATCGAGCGGGGCGCGGAAGCCGGGGCCCCCGAAGCGCGGGCCGCCAAACGGGCGGGAACCGTCGCCGAGGCCGTCCGGCCGGTCTTCGCCAGGTACCTTCTCGACGATGCGGTCGATCGACTCGGTGATCTTCGCGAGGATATTGTCGGCCTGCTCCTGCGTGATCGCCCCTTCACTGACCTTCGCGTCTAGGTCGGCCGCGATGGCGGTGAGCAGGTCGGCCTTGAACTGCTCCACTTCGACGCCCTGAGCCGTCGCGACGTCGGCGAGGCTGTTGCCGTCGTGCAGCTCTTCCTGGAGCGCTTCGACTTCCATGCCGAGCACCTCAGCCGAGTTCTGGACGATGCCGGCGACGAGCCGCTGGAACTTGCCGTGGTGACCGCCGTGATGACCGCCACCGAACGGCGGGAGCAGGCGTCCTTCGCCGCTCTCGATGCGCTCGATGATCTCCGCGGCCTCTTCCGCCGTGAGCGTGCCGTCGGCAACCTTCTCGTTGACCAGGTCGACGTGGCTCTGCGTCATCGCCCCTTCAAGCTCCTCAACGGTGATGCCGAGGTTATCCGCCAGCACTTCGAGGTAGTGGTCGACGGGCCGTTCTCCCTCGACGGCTGCGGTGTCGCCTTCCGGAGTGGCCTCCTGGGCGCCCGCACCGGCGACGGCGACGATGCCGACGGCCAGCGCTGCCAGTACACCTCCTGCGACTAGGAACTTTTTCACTCGATCCCTCCTTCTGAGAATTGCTCTTTGGTTCTAGAGCCATACTCTCGTTGCGCCATGAACCGACTATTAGAGGGGCGTTAGAGTTTCTTAATGCTGGAAGGTTGGGGTCCGTTCGCCCTGAGTATCG
Source organism: Chloroflexota bacterium (assembly GCA_029262695.1). Taxonomy (GTDB): domain Bacteria; phylum Chloroflexota; class Dehalococcoidia; order SM23-28-2; family RBG-16-64-32; genus CF-162. The sequence continues at coordinate 18,868 of JAJCYV010000008.1, forward strand.
AAGGGCGAACAGGGGGCTGCCAACGGATCGATCAACGGATAAGCGAATCACGCCAGCGCGGGAACATCCGTCTACCCGTTTCCCGTATTAGTTGACAGAATCCCCGCGGGCGAAACCGGATGTGCGCCGTTAACGTTCCTTTAATGTCAAGCGTCTACCATCCAGGCGAACCATGTACGTACTACTTGTGGAAGATGAACGCCGCCTCTCGCAACTCGTGCGCCGCGTGCTCGAAGAAGAAGGCCACACCGTCGATGCCGCTTTCGACGGCGAGGAAGGTCTGGCGATGGGCCTCGAAGGCACGCACGACGTGATCCTGCTCGACATCATGCTCCCGGAGAAGGACGGCATCGAGGTCTGCAAGTCGCTCCGCCGCAAGAAGGTCGACACGCCCGTCCTGCTCCTGACCGCGCTCGACGGCGTGGACGACCGCGTCCGCGGCCTCGACGCCGGCGCCGACGACTACCTGCCGAAGCCGTTCGCCTTCCAGGAGCTGCTGGCCCGTCTGCGCGCCCTCTCCCGTCGCCGCGTCCAGACGAGCGACCCGCTGGAGATGAAGGTTAACGATCTGAGCCTCGACGTGCGCCGCCGTCGTGCCGAGCGCGACGGGAGTCCGATCGATCTCAGCCCGAAGGAGTTCTCGCTGCTCGAGTTCCTCATGCGCAACCAGGGTCGCGTCGTCACCCGGACGCAAATACTGGACCACCTCTGGGGCTACGACTTCGCGACTGACTCCAACCTCGTCGACGTCTACGTGGCTTACCTCCGCCGCAAGGTCGATAAGGGCCACGACCAAAAGCTGATCCGCACGGTCCGGGGCGTCGGTTACGCCCTCGGTGATTAGGCATGTTCAGCGCGGCTCGGTGGCGCCTGGCGCTCTGGTTTGCCGGCGCCTTCGCCGTGCTCCTCGTTCTCATCGGGGGTGCCGTTTACTTCGTCACCCGGGCGGCTCTGTACGATCAGGTCGACGACGACCTGCAGACGCGAATCTCAGCCCTTCAGAGCACGCTCATCCGGGAGTTTCGCGGGCCGCTGGGCCCGGGCATTCAGCGCGACGAGTTCCGGCTTGCGGCTCGTTTGCTGTCTGCGGGAGGCTATTCGGCTGCCATCGTCGTAGAGGGAGAGGGCGACCCGGTCGGCACGGCGAACATCGAGGAGATCGCGATCCCGTCGTTCGAGGAGCTCAGGGCGGATGTCGGCGAGGGTTCAGCCATCATTGACAGCAGCACGTCGGGTGGTGAGGACGTTCGCCTGCTTGTGGAGCGGCTGGGCCCGACTGCCTTCATGACCGTGGGGCGTAGCATCGAGCCAGAGCAGCAGGCGCTGAACCGGCTGCTCCTCGTCCTGGCCGCCGGCGGCGTCTTCGGCCTGGCGTTGGCCTGTGGCGGTGGCTTCCTGCTCTCAGGGCGTGCGCTGCGGCCGATCCGGAGCGCAATGGACGCCCAGCGCACCTTCGTCGCCGACGCCTCGCACGAGCTGCGGACGCCGCTCTCGCTAATCCGCGCCAACGCCGAGATCATGAAGCGCGAGGGCGCAGGTGAGAGCGCCGAGTCGGTGGACGACATCATCAAAGAGACGGACCACCTGAGCTACCTTGTCGGCCAGATGCTGACGCTGGCGCGCGCCGATGTGCACGAATCGCCCTTCGCGAGAGAGGACGTCGACCTTTCGAGCCTGGCCGGCGATATCGTCCGCGAGGCGCAGGTGCTGGCGCGCGAGAAGTCGATCACGCTCGTCTACGAAGGTGAGGACGGTCTGCACGTGGCCGGCGACGGGCAGCGGCTGCGCGAAGTCCTGCTGATCCTGCTCGACAATGCGTTCAAGTACAGCGACGAGGGTGGGAGCGTCAGCGTGCGGCTGGCGGCCGAGGGCTCTGGTGTCCGCCTCGCCGTCGCCGACAAGGGCCACGGCATCCCGGCCTCCGATCTGCCCCACGTCTTCGATCGCTTCTACCGCGTCGACAAGGCGCGTTCCCGCGAGATGGGTGGCACGGGGTTGGGCTTGGCGATCGCGCTCTGGATCACCGAAGAGCACGGCGGGACGGTCCGCCTTGAGAGCGTGGCCGGCGAGGGAACGACGGTTACCGTCGGACTGCCGGCGGTCAAGGCCTAGGGTTGTCGCCGGGCGCTAGGATGAGCCGTCGGCGCTCGCTGGCGCCAGTTCCGGGTGGCCGGACCAGCGCCAGGCCACGTTCGTCGCGCTTACGCCCATAAGGATTCCGTGCAGCGCCGACGGGTGGATGTAGAGGCCGGCGGCCGGATCGTTTGCCAGTTGCTGGTAGCGGCCATCGCTGGCGTCCAGCCGGTCCTTGATCGCGCTGGCGTCCGGCGTTTCGACGAAGCACATGTAGACCGACTGTCCGCGACGCTCATAGAAGCGCCCCATGGAGCGCGTCGAGTCTGTCGTCTGCGTGATCTCGATGCGGTCGAGGCGTTCGGGCGGGTTGAACAGCGTTAGCGTGCCGACGTAGCCCCACATGTCGCTGTCGATCGGCGAGAAGCGGGACGGGTCCAGCCCAAAGATCCGCGTGTAGAAGTCGGCGGCCGCCTTGTGGTCGTCGACGACGTTCGTCACTTCGTAGACGAAGGAGATGAGGCCGGCCGGATCGCGCTGCTCGCTCTGGCGGATGGCCGTGCGCATGCCGTGCGTTTGGTCCGGCTCGATGTAGAGTGAGCCTGCTTCACGGCTGAACTTGATGCCGTTGCCCTCAAGGCTGCGCGTCAGGTCATCGAGGTCCGGCGTCGAGAAGCCGCCACCGAAGATGCCCTCACCGCGTGACTCCAGCAGCTCCGCGACTGGCCCATCGCCCGCCGGCTCGAGCAGGTCGAACTCGCTGTCGCCGGCGCGCATGGTAGTGCGGCTCGCAGCGTAGAGTGCGAGTGTATCGACGCCGACCTTCACAGCGCCGAGGACGGCGCTGAAGGTGTCGGCGGCGGCGGCGCGGTCACGCACCGCAACCAGCATGCGATCGACGCGATCAAGCATTCGTAGAAAAGAGTTAGCCCCGCCGGGTGGCGGGGCTAAAGATTGGCTGGGGTGGTTAGGACGACTTGCCGATGCGGGTGATCTTGGTGCCGCAGACCGGGCATGTGCCCTGTGTCGCGGGGCGGCCGTTCTTCAGGGTGACTGATACCGAGTTCTGGATTTCGCGCTTTGTCCGACACTTGAGACAATAGCCTTCCATTGCTCCTCCTTGCCCCTGGCGGGGTGCGTATGGGCCTTCCGATGCGCACAACTATAGCGTTCCCATAACGTAAGTCAACATGTGCCGAAGGGCCTTTTCGTACGGATGACGCAGCTTTGCGCAGGTTTTGTGCGCCTTTCGCTCCTAAGAGAGCGTATAAGCAGGCTGCCAAACGGGGCGAGGGCCCCCGCTTAGTAGCGGTTTAGCTCGTCAATCAACCTGCGCAGCCGGCCGAAGCTGGACTGGTTGAAGTGGACAGCCAGGCGCTTGCAGTCCAGCTCGTCATCGTCGTCGATCTCGACCTTCGAAGGCTCCGACGCGCGGATGCCGCGACGCCCCAGGATGTCCTTGAAAGCGTGTCCCAGCCCGGCGATCTTGTCCTCCGGAGGCAGGCGGCAGACGCGCAGCATGAGCACGCCATCGACGTAGCGCTGCGACCGGTAGTTGGCGTAGAACCGGGTGATCTCCCTCACCGCCGACTTGATGCTCGTCGCGTGGTAAAGCAGGTGCAGGTCGTCCTCTGAGATCAGGCCGCGGCCCAGCAGCTGCGCTTCCGTGAAGCGCAGCCAGTCGCTCCAGAACGTGCTGCCCTCTTCTTCCAGGAGGACGACGGGGTGAAGGTCGCTCTTGCCGGTCTGCATGAGTGTCAGCAGCTCGTAGGTCTCATCCATCGTTCCGAAGCCGCCGGGCAGAAGGGCGAAGGCGTCCGACTCCTTGATGAACGTGACCTTGCGCGTGAAGAAGTACTTGTAGTTGATGAGCTTGGTGTTGCCCTGGATGAAGATGTTCGGCTCTGATTCCAGCGGCAGCCGGATCGAGGCACCGAAGCTCTTCTCCGCGCCCGCGCCTTCGTGTCCTGCGGCCATGATGCCGGGCCCGGCGCCGGTGATCACCATCCAGTTTTGGCGGGTCATCGCCTCCGCGAAGCGGCGCGTGTATTCATACGCCGGCTCGTCTGGTGTTGTTCGTGCGGAGCCGAAGATCGAGACTTTGAGGTGGCCCTGCCACTTCCTGAAGACGCGGAACGAGTAGGCGAACTCCTTGAGCGCCGCGTTTACCAACTTCTGCTCGCCGCGCTCGGCCTTGTCGCGGACGAGGCGCAGCGCCGTCGTCATCATCTCCTGGACAAGGTCGGCGTTGCCGTTGGCGCCGGACTCGGCAACGAGTTCGGCGATCTTCTCGTCAAGCGCCGTGTCGCCGGTGGTGTAGGGTCGGCGCCGGCGCTTCTTCGGTTCAACCATCTGATTCGATCTTAGCACTCGCGTGTGACAGATTTTCTGCAGGCCAGGACGCGGAACGCCATATCATAGTTGCCATGGCGCGCACGATCGTTCACGCGGATCTCGACGCGTTCTACGCTTCCGTCGAGCAGCTGGATAATCCCGGGCTGCGTGGTAGACCCGTGGTCGTCGGCGGCTCGGCCGAGAGCCGCGGTGTAGTTGCCGCGGCCTCGTACGAGTCGCGCGCCTTCGGTGTACGTTCGGCGATGCCGATGAGTCGCGCGCTGCGCCTCTGCCCCGACGCTGTCCGCATCTCGCCGCGGTTCGAACGCTACGGCGAAGTGTCGAAGCAGGTGATGGCGATCTTTCGCTCGATCACGCCGCTCATTGAGCCGCTGTCGCTGGATGAGGCGTTCCTGGACGTGAGCGGCCGCGAGAAGTTCCACGGCGGCCGGCGACCGCTCGCCGAGTTCCTGAAGGCCGACGTCAAGAAGCGCACCGGTCTCACCGTCTCAATTGGGCTCGGTACGAACAAGACGGTTGCCAAGATCGCCTCCGCAAGCGGGAAGCCGGACGGGCTCGTCCTCGTGCCGGCGGGGCGCGAGGCGGAGTTCCTGGCGCCGCTACCCGTGCGCGCGCTATGGGGTATCGGCCCGAAGTCCGAGGCGGCGCTGGCGGACGCCGGCTTCGCGAGGATCAGCGACCTGGCAGCGTCCACTCCCGAACGGCTGGGGGCGATCCTCGGTTCGCGCGGCTCCGAAGTTCACGAGATGGCCTGTGGGCGTGACGAGCGGCCCATTGTCACGGACTCGGAGCGCAAGTCGGTCGGTGCGGAGACGACGTTCCCGCGCGACCTGCCGGACGGCGACGAGCTACGGCATCAGCTGCGCCGGATCGCGGAGGAGGTCGGGGGGCGGTTGCGCAGGCACGGCGCGCGCGCGAAGACGATCGCGGTCAAGCTGCGGTATTCGAACTTCAACACGGTCACTCGTCAATCGACTCGCGAGGAGCCGGCGGACGACACGGACGCGATCTATGGTGAAGCGGCTGCGCTGCTGGAGAAAGTGGTGCGCAGCGGCGACAGGTTCCGGCTGATCGGGATATCGTGCAGCAACCTGGAGGAAGAGCGAAAGGAACAGCTCAAGCTTTTCGGCTGAGTTCGCTGGACGATGACTCGGGCGAATGGTGGTGTGCGTGGTCCGGGAGGATCAGGCCATCCTGGCCGACAACGGTCTCTTCTACCTGCAGGTCCGGGCGCGCGGTGAGCATGCCGAGGAAGAGGGTGACGATGGTCGGGTCCCACTGGCTGCCGCCGCCGTCGCGCAGGATCGACTGCGCTTCCTCGTGGCTCATCGCCTCGCGGTACGGGCGGTCTGTCGTCATCGCGTCGTAGGCGTCCATGACGGCCACGATGCGGGCGCCGAGCGGCACTCGTTCGCCGGCGATGCTGTCCGGGTAGCCGCGACCGTCCCAGCGCTCGTGGTGGTGGTAGACGATCGGGTAAGCGCTCACGAGGAAGCCGACCCGCTTGCATATCTGGCCGCCGGAGTAGCAGTGCTGCTTGACGATCGCGTACTCCTCGGGCGTCAGGCCACCGGGCTTCTTCAGGATCGAGTCCGGCACGACGATCTTGCCCATGTCGTGCAGAGCGGCGCCCAGACGCACGGTCTCGATCTCGTGGCCGGGCATCCCCAGCTCCCTGGCCATCATCGACGAGTAGTCTGCGAGGCGCCGGCAGTGGCCGCCTGTATACGGGTCGCGGCTCTCGATCGCCTCCGTCAGCCCCATGGCCGTTTCGAGGGCGAACCGCGAGAGCGATTCGCGCTGGCGCACGCTGCGGACCGCGATCTCCGCCTGGTGGGCCAGTCGCTCGAGTCGGGTGAGGTCCTCCGCCGACATCTCGTGTTCCTCCGGGAAGCCGACGAGAAGGGCGCCGTAGACGTCATCCTCCAGCTCAATCGGCGCGGCCGCCGCGGCGACGAACCCTACGTGCGCGGCGAAATCTCGGAGCTTGTCGTAGCGCGGGTCCTCGAACACGTTCTTCGTCTGGGCCGTCTTCTGATGAAGGATCGCCCATCCCTCGACGCCTTCGCCGTACGGCGCACCGTTCGGGAAGATCTCGCGGAAGGCGTCCTCGCTGAAGCCGACGGGCAGGAACGGGCGCTGACTCGCAGTGCCGACCGGCACCATGATCGTGCAGATCCTGGCGTCGCAAGTCTCGGCGACGCGGTGCGTGACCTCTTCGACGACCAGCTGCTCGTCGCCGCCGGACATGATGGCGGTGTGGATGCCGGACAGCGCCTCCAGTTCGCGTTCGCGGCGCTGGTTGTGCTGACTCATCTCGTTCAGCTCGTGCTCGCTCTCCGCCAGGTGCGACCGCTGCTCCTGGATGCTCGCCCACTGGTTGAGGCTCACGGCCAGGAAGAGGTAGACGGCGGGCCAGCCAAGCCACATCACGGGCATGACAGACTCGTTCATGTTCACGCCGACAGCTGTCAGGGCCGGGCTACTGAAGACAGAAGCGATCGCCGCCAGCAGGACGCTGAACGCCAGCGGGAAGCGGTAGGCGGCAAAGCATATCGGCAGGAAGAAGGCAGTCGTGAACGCGCTCGGCACCTCGCCGGCGAGGAAGACGAGGCCGCCGATGCCGGCCGTGGCGGCCAGCCAGAATGCGGCCTCGGCTGTTCTCGCGTGCATCGTTGTGCGTTGTATACTCATGGCCATGGTCTCGCAGGTGCAGGCAGAGTTAAGGAGCCTGTACATAACACCAGACGCCTTCTCGATAGGCCTGTTACATGGTGAAAGGGGAATACGCGAGAAAAAGTTGAGGATTGGTGAAGAGATAGCCGCTAACTGGCCATTGAATACCCGCCGTTAACGCTCAGCACCTGTCCGGTTATCCATTCGGCGCGGGCCGAACTCAGGAAGGCCACCGAGGAGGCGATATCCGACGGTTGTCCCAGGCGTCTCAGGCCTTTCGCCAGCGGATAGCCGCGCATGATCGCTTCGCCCTGCTCCTCGATCCATTCGCGCGTGGCGTCGGTAACGGTCGTCGCCGGCGAAACGCAGTTCACCGTCACGGCGAAGCGGCCCGATTCTTTCGCCAGGGCCTTCGTGAAGCCGATGACGCCGGCCTTCGCCATCGAGTAGGCGACCAGCCTCGGTTCGCCGACGCGGCCGGCGTCCGAGATAACGTTGACGATGCGGCCCCAGCGCCGCTCCTGCATGCCACCGATGACGGCCCGGCTGCAGTTGAGCACGCCGTACGTGATCAGGCCCATCGTGCGGTCCCAGTCCTCACGGCTGCTGCCCGGGAAGAAGCCGCCGGTCGAAGGCACGGCGTCCTGTGTCGTCGTCGCCGGGATGCCGGCGTTGTTCACGAGGATGTCGACCGGGCCCAGATCTGACTCGACGCGACTGACTGCCGCCTCGATCGACGCCAGGTCGGTCACGTCGGTGGCGACGCCGATCGCCTCGCCGCCGCCGGTGAGGATTTCGTTGGCGGCCTCATCGGCGCGCTCCTGGAAGAGGTCGTTCACCGCAATGCGTACGCCGTCGGCTGCTAGCGTCCGGCAGATCTCGGCGCCGATGCCGCGCCCGGCGCCTGTCACCAGCGCCACCTTTCCGCTGATACCAAGGTCCATCGCAACCCTCCTTCGCCAGGATTATCGCTTCTGACTCCGCTCCTGTCTCCTTTCGCCTGTCTCATCCTCTATACTCTTCAGCGTGAGCGCGTCCGATCTCGCCATCGACGGTGGGCCGAAGACCCGCAGCGAGCCGTTTCCGCCCTGGCCCGTTCTCGGCCCGGAGGACGGCATGGCCGTGGCCGAGGCCGTGCGCTCCGGCCGGCTGACACAGCTTACCGGCAGCTTCGTTCGCGACTTCGAGGTGGCGTTCGGGCAGTGGCACAACGCCGGAGACTGCGTCGCCACGAGTTCCGGCACAGCGGCGATCCACGTCGCGCTGGGGGCGCTCGGTGTCGGTCCCGGAGACGAAGTACTGGTGCCGGCTCACACGTTCATCGCCTCGGCGACGCCTGTCCTCCACCAGGGTGCGACACCTGTGTTCGCCGACGTCGACGAGAAGACGTTCTGCATTTCCGCCGAGAGCGTCGCAGAGCGCCTGACCGAGCGCACGAAGGCGATCGTCGCCGTGCACCTCAACGGTCACCCGGCCGACATGGACGCTCTTCTCGAGGTTGCTGCATCGCGCGGCGTCGCCGTCGTTGAGGATGCCGCGCAGGCCCACGGGGCGTTCTACAAGGACTGCAAGGTCGGCACGATCGGCGTTGCGGGCTGCTTCAGCTTCTGGGAGGACAAGATCATCACGACTGCCGGTGAGGGTGGTGCCGTCATCAGCGACGACGAGGCGCTCGTGGAGCGCATGCGGCGCATGCGTCACCACGGCGAGGGCGCCGTTGAGGATGCCGGAGAAAGGGCCTACTACCACCTTGAGCTCGGCTACAATTTCCGGATGACGTCGGTGCAGGCAGCGGCGGGACTCGTTCAGCTCCGCCGCCTGGGGGAGTACCTGGACGTGCGCCGCCGGAACGCTGGCTATCTCTCAGAGCGGCTGGGCGAACTGGAGCCGATCGAACCGCCCTTCGTCGCCGACTACGCCGTGCACAGCGCATACAAGTACATCTGTCGGCTGCGCCCCGACGCCGGAATCGACATCGCGCGTTTCGTTGCCGCTGTCGCCGCCGAGGGCGTACCGGTCTCGCGCCGCTATCCGACGCCGCTCCCGCAGCAACCCGTCTTCCGCGACGCGGGCTTCGCGGGCGCTCCCTGCCCGGTCGCCGAGCGCCTGTCCGGGGAGCTGTTCACGCTGCTCGTCCACCCGACCGTCCAGGCCGCCGACCTTGACGACTACGTGACCGCGATCAGCAAGGTGCTTAAGGCGCTTGCGTAGCGGCCCGCCTTGCGGCCAGGCGATACAATGATGCGCGGTAGCAGGTGGTCTACACAACTCAGATAGGAGTGTGGCCGGGGGACGAAAGAGTCATACACAGTACCGACCCGAGCGACTAGAGACAGGAGACGAAATGCTCTGGATAATCTTTACGATCCTGATCGCAATCGCCGTCGCGGCGAGTGCCCTCGTTGGCGGTGTCGTCAAGCGCTTGTCCGACAGGGACAAGGTCAGGGCCAAGACTGCGCCGGAGGTCAGTGTCGAGGAAGATGACTATCTTAGCGCGCGGCGCAAGAGTGATCTTGATCGCCTCGAGGACCTCGCGAACGACAAGAATCTGATCGCCAAGGTAGTTGGCTTCGGCGGCCCGATAACGCTCGCCATCCTCTGGGTGATCGTGACGTTCGTTTTCAGTTTCCATCAGGTGCCGGCGGGTCACGTTGGAGTAGTGTACGAGTTCGGTGGCATCGTGGCGCAGACCGGTGATGGCCCGCAATGGGTCGCTCCCTGGCGGGAGGTGACGAACGCGACCGTTCAGGTACGGAGCTTCGCGTTCACCAACAATCCCAACGAGGTGGCTAAGGACGTGACGGTGCTTGGCAGCGGCCTGGACTCGTTCTCGATCGAGACGCAGGACGTGTTCATCAACGCCAGGCTCGACATTCAGGTGAGCCCGCGGGACGTGCAGATTCTGTACCGCACGGTGGGTAGCGACTACGTGAACCAACTCATCCCGCAGCGTGTGTCGCAGGCGTTCAAGGACGTGACGGTCCAGTACCGGACGGTCGACATCGCGCCGGCGAGGGACGAGATCAAGGCGGAGGTCGAGGAGCGTCTGGACGCCGAGCTGGACCAGTTCAGCATCGACGTCGTAGCGCTGCTCATCGAGAACATCAGCTTCAGCGAAGCGTTCCAGCAGTCAATCGACAGCAAGCAGATCGCCACCCAGGAAGCCGCCCGCGCTGAAGAGCTGATCACGAAGGCTGAGAACGAGGCCCTGGCAGTGATCGCTGAGGCCGAGGGTGTGGCGGGCGCTCTCGTCGCTGAGGCCGAAGGTAAGGCCGAAGCCAACCGGCTCATCACGGAGTCGATCAATCCGCTCCTCATCCAGTGGGAGGCAGTCCAGAAGCTGGCTGACGACATTACGATAGCCCTTCTACCGTCGGGCGAGGGCATCATCATCGACCCGACCACGTTGCTGAACCCACAGGAGTGAGCGGGTCATCGCGACGCTTGGATAGGCAGTACCGGCGGAGAATATCGTGGGCCGAATGGCGGAACCGTGAGCCATCCCTCGGTACGATCCGAAGCGGCTCTTCTGAAGTACTATGTCTCCCCGCACGCTGATGATCGAGGCGGCGCTACTGATCGGCGCTGTCATTCTCGTCTGGATGATCGTCGCGCCGCCGTTCGGTGGCTCCGGCGACTCCGGCGGGCCGGACTTTGTCGTTGCGGGCAACGGCAGCGGCGACCGTAACGGTAGTGACGGCGATGGCGGTGGCGAAAACGGCAGCGGCGGCAACGGCGACGAGGGCGACGGCGACGGCGACGGAGATGCGGCCGGCCCGGTCGGAGACGGCTGCGCGCCCCTCGTCGGTGGGGACTTCATGCGTGCGAACCAGGTGCTGACCTACTACGGCAGCCCGGATGCGGTCACCCTCGGCATCCTCGGCCAGCTAGAGCCGGACGCCCTCGTGGCGCGGCTGAACGAGCACGCGCGCACCTATGACGACCTGAACGGCTTCCGCGGCGTCCAGGCGGGCCTGCACTTCATCTATGCCACGGCTCAGGCCTTCGCCGGCGAAGACGGTCTCTACATCCGCCGCGTGGACGCTGAGACGGTTGAGGAGTATATCCGCCTCGCCTGCGACAACAAGCTCTTCATCTTCCTCGACCTCCAGCTCGGACGCGCGGACATGGAGACGGAGATCGAGAAGTTGCTGCCGTACCTCAGGCAGACGCACGTCCACCTCTCGCTCGACCCGGAGTTCGCGATGGCGGCCGACCAGGTGCCGGGCGAGCAGATCGGCCACCTCGATGCGGCTCAGATCAACCGGGCGCAGCAGATCCTGGACGACCTGATTGAGGAGCATAACCTGGGCGACAAGATACTCGTCGTGCACCAGTTCCAGGAGAGCATGATCACCAATCGGGACGAGATCGAGAGCTTCCGCCGCGTCCGGCTGGTGATCGACATGGACGGCTTCGGCCCCGGCGCGACGAAGCTGGCGAAGTTCGATCTCTTCTCAGCGCCGGCGGAGTACGGCGGGATCAAGCTCTTCTTTCAGCAGGACGATCCGCTCCTGAGCGAGGAAGAAGTGCTGAACGTGCGTCCGGACCTGATCATTTATCAGTAGCGGCTTCCTCCGGCGGGCACTGGCGGCTGGTGTGGCTCAGGCGCTGGCTCTACGATGCGTCTATGAGAGGCATTTTGGTTGGCAACGCGCCGTGCTCCTGGGGCTTGATCGGCGGCTACGAAACGACGCTCGATACGCCGCATGCTCAGGTGCTGGATGAGATGGTGGCCGCTGGCTACACCGGCACCGAGTTGGGTGACTGGGGCTACCTGCCGACCGACCCCCAGCAGCTAAGCGACGAACTCGTAGGGCGCGATCTGGCGATGATCGGTGGGCTCGTGCCCGCACCGCTCGCGGACCGCTCCGCGCACGCCGCGGGAGTCGCCGACGCGCTGCGCACGGCACGGCTTCTCGCCGCGGTGGCGTCCGAAGGCGCGCCGTCTCCGCTCCTGGTTCTCGCCGACGCCATCGGCTCGGACCCAGTGCGAGTGCAGAACGCCGGTCGCATCGCGCCGGAGCAGGGCCTCTCAGACGAGCAGTGGAGTGCCTTTGGCGAGGGCGCGGGGGCGATCGCCCGCGCCGTGCGCGACGAGACCGGACTGCGCACCGTCTTCCACCACCACTGCGCGGGCTACGTCGAAACGCCCGCCGAGACGGCCCGGTTGATGGAGCTGACGGACGCCGGAGAACTCGGCCTCTGCTTCGACACGGGACATTGGGCGCTCGGCGGCGGGGACGTCCTGGAGGCCTTCCGTCTTTACGGTGAGCGTATCTGGCATGTTCACTTCAAGGAGTACCACGCGGGCATCGCGGAGCAGATGCTGTCGGAGGGCCTGGACTACTTTGAAGGCCTTGCAAAGCGCGTCTTCCACCGGCCCGGCACCGGCGACGTCGACTTTCCGGCGCTTCTCGCGGCCATGCGGTCGTCCGGGTACGAGGGTTGGGTCGTCGTTGAGGACGAGCTGCCGCCGGGCGACGGCGATCCCGAGGAGAGCGCTCGCGCCGACCGCGAGTACCTTCGGAGTTTGGGCCTATGATGGGTGACCTGCGCATCGGCGTGATCGGCGCCGGAGCGATCGGAACGGTTCACGCCGCCAATCTCGCGCGCCGTGTCCCGGGCGCCCGTCTCGCCGCCGTCGCCGACGTCAAGCGCAAGAAGGCGGAAGCCTGCGCCGCCGACAACGAAGCCGACGGCGCCTACGCCAGCGAAGCGGAGCTGCTTGCGCACCCGGACCTTGCCGCCGTCATCGTCTGTACGCCGCCCGAAACGCATGCCGGGATCGTCGAGGCGGCCGCGGCGGCAGGGAAGCACGTCTTCTGCGAGAAGCCGCTGGAGCGGACACTCGATCGGGCTGACGCCGCGCTAGCTGCCGTGAGTAAGGCCGGCGTCAAACTCTTCATCGGGCTAAACCGGCGCTATGACCCGCACTTCCTGCGCCTGCGCGACGCTGTCCAGGCCGGCGAGGCCGGCAGTCTGCTCGCCGCGCACTTCATCTCCCGTGACCCGGTCGCGGCGCTTGCCGCATCACCGAACCCTCCCGGGGACCTCTTCTTTAGCACGACGGTCCACGATCTCGACCTCGCCGGCTTCGTCATGGGGTCGCCGGTCGAGACCGTCTACGCGGCAGGAGGCGTGATGGCGGAAGGAGACGGACCGGCGATCGACGAGCCCGACACGGCGATTACGCTCTTGCGCTTCGCCGGGGGTGCCTCGGGCACGATCGACAACAGCCGTGTCGGTCCCAGCTACGACCAGCGGATCGAGGTCTTCGGCACGTCCGGTTTTGTGACTGCGGACAACCCCCCGTCTCGCGAGGCGGGAGCCGCCGGTGGGACAGCGTTCTTCACGGATCGCTACGGCGAGTCGTACCTTGCGGAGATGCGGGCGTTCGTCGATTGCGTCCGGCGCGACACGCCGTCGCCCGTTGGGCCGGAGGAGGCGCGGACCTCGCAGGTGCTGGCCGAGGCCGCATGGCAGTCGTATCGAGAAAAGCGCCCGGTCGCGCTGCGCGCGATCGGCTAGCCGGGCCCGGCGCCGATAGATTGCTCGTCCGCCTCTGATGAGCCAGTTGGCTTGCGGGTCGCGAGCACGAGCATCACGTACCCGATGACCGCGGCGACCAGCGATCCGGCGACGATGCCCATCTTGCCGTTGTCGATGAGGATTGGGTTATCGAACGCCAGCTCATCCACGAACAGCGCGACGGTGAACCCGACGCCGCCCAGCAGCCCGACGCCAAGCACCTGCCACCAGCTCATCGACCGCGGCAGCGAGGCGAGGCCGAGCCGGACGGCGAGCCACGTCGCCAGGAAGATGCCCACCGGCTTCCCGAACAGCAGGCCGAAGGCGACGCCCTGCGAGATGTCGCTCGATACGGCGTCGCTCAAGCTGTCGCCGGTGATCACGACGCCTGCATTGGCGAGTGCGAAGACGGGCACGACAATAAAGCTCGTTATGGGGAGTAAGAGCCGGTGGACGCGTTCGAGAGGAGACTCCGTGCCCTGCGTTAACGCCTCCATCTGGCCGAGGAAGTGCTGCGCCGCTGGCTCGTCATCTCTGGCGTGGGCGTCGCGATATTTCGCGAAGAGGTCCTCCATCGATTCTTCGAACCTCGACGTGCCGTAGAACGGGTTGGCGGGCGTCATGAGGCCCAGGGCGACGCCGGCGATCGTCGGGTGTACGCCCGATTCGTACATCGCCGCCCAGGCGAACGCGCCGACGAGCAGGTAGACGCTGATGTCTCGCACTCCCGCCCGGCTCATACTGCTGATGAACGCAAGCAGCGCGCCGGCGATCAGCAACGCTTCGATCGAGAGGTCCGATGTGTAGAAGACGGCGATGACGGTGATCGCGCCGATGTCGTCCGCGATCGCCAGCGCGAGCAGGAACACGCGTAGCTGAGAAGGTATCCTGCGCCCGATGAGCGCCAGGACGCCCAGCGCGAAGGCGATGTCCGTCGCCATCGGGATGCCCCATCCGCGCTCGCCCTCGCCGCCGGCGTTGAGCGCGATGTAGATGAGCGCGGGCACGATCATGCCGCCCAGGGCAGCCGTGACCGGCAGCATCGCCTTCTGGAACCCCGCCAGTTCGCCTCGTGTCATCTCCCGCTTGATCTCAAGCCCGACGACGAAGAAGAAGAACGTCATCAGGCCGTCGTTGATCCAACCGTGCAGGTCCTCTTCGATGTGGAAGATGCCGGCATCCAGGGAGAGATGAGACTCGAAGAGGTCGAAGTAGGCCTGGTCCAACGGCGGCAAGTTCGCCCAGACCAGCGCTACGATGGCGGCCAGGAGCAGCACGACACCACCGAGGACCTCGGTGTGGATGAAGCGCTGTGCCGGCAGCACGACCTGCCGGAAGACGTAGGAACGTTCGGCCTCGTGCTCCACCTCGCCGCGGCTGCGGGGTGGGACGCGGTGCGACGGCGGCGGCTGTCTGCGGGGACCTTCGGACATCGGAATGTAGTTTACCCGCCGCCTTCGCTAAGCGCCCGGCAGCGGTGGGACCACGGTCGGAACTCTGGCCTAGGCCTGGCTTGTCGTGACGCCGCCGTCGACGCGGATCGTCAGGCCGGTGAGGTAGGCGCCGGCCGGCGAAGCCAGGTAGATCGTCGCGCCGGCCATGTCCTCCGGCCGGCCGATGCGCCCCAGAGGGATCGTCGACTTGATCTGGTCGCCGAACGTCTCCAGCGTCTCGTGCATCATCTTGCTCTCGAACGGCCCCGGCGCGATCGCGTTCACGGTGATCCGCTGCGGCGCCAGCTTGCGGGCCAGCACGCGCGTCATGTGCAGCACCGCTGCCTTCGTCGCCGAGTACGCGTATGTCTCCAGGAATGGCGCCTGGATGCCGTCAATCGAGCCGATGTTGATCACGCGTGCCGGGTCGTCGTCGGACGCTGCCTTGTTCAGCAGCGGCACGAGCGCTCGCGTGAGCTGGAACACGCCTTTGACGTTGAGCGCGAAGCAGCGGTCGAAGGCGGCGTCGGGATACTGTTCGAAGGGAGCGCCCCAGTTGTTTCCCGCGTTGTTGACGAGTATGTGCAGCCGCTCCTCCCGCTTGCCGATCTCTTCCGCCAGAGCGAGACAGCCTTCTTCGGTGGAGACGTCGGCCTGCACGGCGATGCACGTCCCGGACTTCGACATCTCCGCCGCTTCCTTCTCGATCACGTCGCTCTTGCGCGAGGAGATGTACGTCTTCGCGCCGGCTTCGACGAGCCCCTGTGAGATCATCAGGCCGATGCCCTGGCCGCCGCCGGTCACCAGCGCCACCTTGTCTTTCACCGAAAACAGGTCTTTCATCAAGTGTCCTTCCTAGTCGTTACGTGGCTGTTCTTGCGTCGTTATTGGATTACCTCGAAATTGGAGATCGTCACGAAAGAGCCACTGTCCGTTACTCCGCGAGTCCCTGCCCAGATCGTGGTCGGGAATCCGTACCCTCCGTCATAGGTCACGGCGAGTGCTCTTGCCTCGCGGATGTCTGTCGCTACCTGTTGGAAGGTGCGTGCCACGGTTGAATAGCGATAGAAATTATCGAAGGGGAAGCCCTCACTCAGTGTTTTCCCGAACGAGTTCGTCATCGACTCCAGTTCGCCGTTGCGCACAGCCATCGTGATAGGCAGGCCGTCGAATCCGCAGAAACACGCTATCGTGAAGTCGTATCGATAATTCTGTATCGGGGCCGAGTCCCACTTTGCGCGGTTGTCTTCGAGTGCGGCGAGAAGTTCGGAGGGGGACTGCGACATCCTTGGCGTCACGGGCGTTGCCGTCACGACTGGTGTGGCCGCTGACGTCGGCGACCCTGTCGGCGGCGGAGGGACTGGCGTCGGTGTCGGCTCTTCGGTGGGCGTCGCCACTTCAGTCGGGTTGGCGCTGTCGTCCCCCGACTCGCATGCACCCACCACCAGGGCGAGAGCCGCGAGACTGGCGCATCCTATCTTGCCAACCATCGTTCAGTCGTTCTTCCTAGTCGTCGGCGATGAACACCGACTTGTACTCCGTGTAGTGCTCCAGCGCCGCCATGCCCTGCTCGCGGCCCAGCCCCGATTGCTTGACGCCCCCGAACGGGGCCTCGATGTGCACCGACGACGACGAGTTGATCGAGAGCATGCCTGTCTCGATGCCGCGGGCCACCCGCAGCGCCCGGCCGATGTCCCGTGTCCAGATTGAGCCGGAGAGCCCGTAGATCGAATCGTTGGCCAGCCGTACCGCTTCGTCTTCCGTCTCGAACGGGACGATTGCGACCGCAGGTCCGAAGATCTCCTCACGCATGATGCGCATCTGTGGCTTGATGCCGGTGTAGACGGCGGGTAGCAGGAAGTTCCCGGGCGACTCCGGGCGGTCGCCTCCGCAAACGCGCGTTGCGCCCTCCCTCTCCGCTGTTGCCAGGTGGGCTTCGACCTTCTCCCGGTGCTCCGGCGAGATCAGTGGTCCCATCTCCGTGGCCTCGTCCGCCGTGTCGCCGACGCGCAACGTCTGGGCGCGGGCGGCGAAGCGCTCCACGAACTCGCCGTAGACCGGCTGTTCGACGAGGATGCGGCTGCGGGAGCAGCAGTCCTGCCCGGCGTTGTCGTAGACGGCGAAGACCGACGACTCGACGCACTGCTCAAGGCCCGTGTCGGCGAAGACGACGCTCGCCGACTTTCCGCCGAGTTCCAGGGAGACGCGCTTGATTCCGGCCGCGGCGCTCTTCATGACGTGTTCGCCCACTTCGGTCGAGCCGGTGAACGAGATCTTGCGCACGAGCCGGTGGTTGATCAGCGCCTCGCCGACCTCTGAGCCTTTGCCCGGCACGATGTTGAGGACGCCGGACGGCAGGCCGGCCTCCAGCGCCAGCTCGCCCAGCGCCAGCGCCGTCAGCGGCGTCAGCTCCGCCGGCTTGACGACGACGCTGTTGCCCATTGCCAGAGCCGGCGAGACCTTCCAACTCGTGATCGCCAGCGGGAAGTTCCAGGGCGTGATCGCCGCGCAGACGCCGATCGGCTCGCGGAATGTGAGCAGCGTTCCGTTGGCCTGCGAGGGGATCGTCTGGCCGTGGAACTTGTCGACGGCGCCGGCGTAGTAGTCGAACGCTCCAGCCACCGCGCCCATCTCGCCGCGCGCCGCTGCGATCGGCTTGCCGGCGTCCCGCGATTCGAGCGTCGCCAGCTTCTCGAGGTCTCGCCGCACGAGGTCGGCGATGCGCCGCAGAACGTCGCGACGCTCACGCACGGGCGCGCGCCGCCACTCGCCCGACTGAAACGCGCGGTGCGCTGCCTCGACCGCGCGATCGGCGTCCGCCGCCGAAGAGCGGCCAACGCGGGCGATCTCTTCGCCCGTCGCCGGGTCGCGCACGCTGGTGACGCCGTCGGACGAGGCGTCGGATCGCTCGCCGTCGATGAGCGGGCCGAGGACGTCCTTCATTCCGGCGTCACGTAGGCGGCGCTGATGCCGCCGTCGATCACGAACTGCGCGCCGGTCATGAACGACGATTCGTCGGAGGCCAGCCAGAGCGCCGCCTGGGCGATCTCTTTCGTCTCGCCGAAACGCCCGATTGGGATGTGGACGAGCCGCCGTTGCAGCTTCGCGTCGGTGTCCAGGAACTTCATCAGGAGCTCCGTCTTGAGCGGGCCGGGACAGAGGGCGTTGATGCGGATGTTCTCCTTCGCGTGGACGATCGCCAGCTCGCGCGTCATCGCCAGGACCGCGCCCTTCGAGGCGGTGTACGCCACCTGTGCGGCCGCCGAACCCATCAGCGCGACGAGCGACGCCGTGTTGATCACGGAGCCGCCACCGGCGCGTTGCAGGGCCGGGATGCCGTACTTGCAGCCCAGGAAGACGCCCCTGGCGTTGATGTCCATCGTCAGCTCCCAGACGTGCTCGGTCGTCGACAGCGCGTCGTCGTCGTCGGCGTGCATGATGCCGGCGTTGTTGAAGAGCACGTTGAGTTTGCCGAACGCCCGCTCGGCCGCCTCGACCATCTCGCGGCAGTCGTCGCCGATCGCCACGTCGGCGCGGATGGCGATCGCGCGCCCGCCGCTGCTTTTGATCTCGGCCTCGGTGCCGCGCGCCGTGTTCTCGTTGAGGTCGACGCAGACGACGGCTGCGCCTTCTTTCGCGAAGAGGATCGCGCTATCCCGCCCGATTCCGCTGCCCGCGCCGGTGACCAGCGCTACCTTGTCTTCCAGTCGCATCGCTAGATCCTCTCGAAATAGCGCCACCGCTCCCAGTCGGTGACGGCGTTGTCGTACTGCGTCGCTTCAACGTCGAAGAAGTGTGCGTAGTGCTCATGCACCTCCGCGCCGAACGCCTTGCGCGCGAAGTCGCTTCTGGCGAATGCGGTGGCCGCATCGCGCAGAGTCGAGTGCACGCGCGGCAGGTCCTGTGCCTGGTAGACATCGCCCGCGAACTCTGCCGGTGGCTCGGTCTTGTTGGCGATGCCGTCCAGGCCGGACGCGAGGACCGCAGCGTAGACGAGGTACGGGTTGCAGTCGGCGCCCGGGAGCCGGCACTCGATGCGCCGCGAGGCGCCACTACCGACCACGCGAAAGCCGGCGGTGCGGTTGTCCTCGCTCCAGGCGATGCCGACGGGCGCCCACGAGGCCGGCTGGTAGCGTTTGTACGAGTTGACCGTCGGTGCGTAGAAGGGCATCAGGTCGGTGACGTGCGCCATCCAGCCGCCGAGGAACCATCGGAAGGCGTCGGTGTCTGTGCCGTCGTTGCTGCTGAACGCGGAGCTGCCATCCTGCCAGAGGCTGACGTGGACGTGGCAACTTGAGCCGGCCTGGTCAGCGTGCGGCTTCGCCATGAACGTCACGCTGACGCCGGTCGCATCCGCGATCTCCTTCATCGCCAGCTTCATTACGCTGTGCCGGTCGGCCATCGCAAGCAGGTCGGTGTAGCGGATGTTCATCTCGTGCTGGCCGCGGCCCCATTCTCCCTTTGAGTTCTCGACGGGGATGCCGGAGGCCGACAGGTGACGCCGGACGGGGCCGTTGTAGCGCTCCTCGCGCGTGCCCTGCAACAGGTGGTAGTCCTCGATGTACCAGCCGGCGGGGTCGAGCCCGCTGTACTTCTTCTCGGCTGCCGCGCGGTAGCTGTCGTCGAAGATGTAGTACTCGAGTTCCGAAGCGCCCTTCGCCGTGAACCCGGCCGCGGCGGCGCGCTCAAGCTGGCGCCTCAGGACCGATCGCGGCGCCACCGCCACGGGGGCGTGCGCCTTCTCGTCCTCGACATCGCATAGCACCAGCGCCGTGCGGTCGAGCCAGGACGCGACGCATAGCGTCTCAAGGTCGGGAACCAGGTGGAAATCGCCGAAGCCCTGCTCCCAGCTCGCGTAGCTGTAGCCGGCTACCGGCTCCATCTCCATATCGACGGTCAGCAGGTAGTCGCAGGCGTGCGTGCCGTCTGCCGTGGCCTCCTCGAGGAAGAACGAGGCGTCGAAGCGTTTGCCGTGCAGGCGGCCGTAGTGGTCGGCGAAGGCGACGACGACGGTATCGATCTCGCCGGCGTCCGTTTTCGATCGCAGGTCCTTCAGTGTAAGCATTCCGCGCGTCGCCACAGCAGTCCTCCAGTCCGGGATGCTCCCGATTATCCACGAACGGGCTGCGGACGGAAAGCGGGCGGGGCTCGCCGGGCCTGCGGCGCTGCGCCGGTCAGCCTCACGTTCCGCCCGCGAAGAAGGTTGGCGAAAGCAGCGCCGGCGGCGATTGGAATGAATCCGCAACGGGATTCCGGCGAATTGCGCTTAACGTGTCGCGACGGCCCGCGTATCATACGCTCCGCCTTGCGGTGGGGAAGGAACACTCTCCTCGCAAGCTCTTGGAGCGAGCGATCGCCGGACGCCGGACGTTCGGAGGAGGTTTGGGATCATGAGCCGAGAAGTGCGTGCCCTCCTCACGATAGACGATGTCGCTGCCAGGTTTGGCATCAGCGTTCACCAGGCGCGCCGTCTGACTCGGAGTGGCGTGCTGCCCGCGGTGAAGATCGCGGGCCAGTGGCGCTATCACCCGCGCCGCCTACCGCGCTCGATCCATCAGCGCAGCGCCTGAGCGGTGCCCTGGCGCAATGCTGGGCGTCTTCGTCGGTGGTGCCGGAAGGGTGCCGCCAATTCGGATTTGCCCGCGAGAGCTGCGGGTCGCCAGGGGCGAAATCTGGTCGGGGCGCTCGGATTCGAACCGAGGACCTCCTGACCCCCAGTCAGGTGCGCTAACCGGACTGCGCCACGCCCCGAACCGTAGACAATGCTAGCACGGAACACGTGGCGTGGGACATGGAACACGGAACATGGAACACGGGAACGGTCGGCCTTGTTGCCTGGGGTGGGGTCAGTTGGTGACGTGCGAGATGGCGATGATGATGACGCCCACCGCGGCGACACCGCTGAACTCTGCCGCGGTCTGGCGGTTGAGCTTGTTGCCGAGGTAGTTGTGCATGAGCCCCGTCGTCAGGTAGAAGGCCAGCAGGAGGAAGACGGCGGCGGCGCTTTCTTCCAGTGGCAGGAAGTGCGTCGCCCAGGCGGCTTCGGCGATGAGGCCGCCGATCGCCGCGGCGTAGAGGATCGTCCGCGTCGTGTCCAGGCCCTTCTCGCGCAGCACTTCGATTCCCAGCAGGAGGCCGACGAGGCCGGCGGCGAACGAGGACGTTATGAGGCCCAGGTCGAAGTCGTAGATCGTGGCGAAAAAGAGGAAAGCGACGACGTAGGTCGCAATGTTAAGGACGAGCCGCGTCGACTGGTACGACGGTGCGACGCGATCGACCGATTCGTACTCGGCGCGCAGGATCGCCCAGAAGGGGATCACTGAGATGAGGCCGATGCCGACGGTCTCGTACCCGCCGACGACGTCCTCGAGGAAGAGGCCGAGGCCAAGCGTGAACAGCACCGGCACGAAGAGGTAGAGCGCCGTCTCGTCCACCCGGTGGAAGTCCGCGCGCGGATGGTTTCGGACGACACTGTCGGTGGCGATCGCGGCGAGGCCGGCAAGGAGGAGCAGGAGCCAGTCCTGGGTCGGCTCGACGGCCAGGTAAGCGACCATGCCAAGGGCGAGGACAACCGCCAGTACGTGTATGCGATCCAGGCGGCCGACTTCTGAACCAAGGGCGAGCGGGTCGCCTCCCCGACGATCCCGCGTGAATTCGTTCACAATGGATAAGGCTAAACGCAGCGGCTAATTGATGTCAACCAGCGCCTCGCCCGCGTTCTCAGCGTCTTCCGCCGTCCTCGCCGCCGCAAGCAGCTCCAGCGCGAGGCGCAGGCGCTCCTGCCAGCCTTCGTCCAGGTCGACGTGCATCATCGTGCGCCCGACCTGAACGCCGCGCGGCGCCGTCTCCTCCAGCGCCGCGGCGGGCAGCGTTTCGCCGGCCGCCATCTTGACGACGGCGGCGGCGCCCTCCGCAATGATCGACTGCACACCGGCGAGCTTCGCCAGCGATCGCAACGTGACGACGTAGAGCAAGTTGCGCGCCAGCGGCGGTGGCTCGCCGAAGCGGTCCGTCATCTCCTGGCTGATTGCGTCCACCGCCTCCGGGTCCTCTGCCGCGCTCAGCCGCTGGTAGACCGCGAGACGCAGGTTCAGGTCCGGAACGTACGATGGCGGTAGGTGCGCCGAGAGCGGCAGATCGATCGACACCTCCATGCCTTCACTCTCCGGTGGCGGCGTCTCGCCTCGCATCAGCGACCGCATCCGCTCGACGGCGCCCGAGAGCAGCTTGACGTACAGGTCGAAGCCGATCGCCGCCATGTAGCCGCTCTGCTCCCCGCCCAGCAGGTTTCCGGCGCCCCGGATCTCGAGGTCGCGCTGGGCGATCTGGAAGCCAGCGCCCAGCTCTGTCGCCTCGAAGATGGTCTGCAGCCGCGCCTTCGCGGTCTCGGTCAGGCGCTTGTTCTTCTCGTACAGCAGGTAAGCGTATGCGCGGTGGGCGCCGCGGCCCACGCGCCCGCGCAACTGGTAGAGCTGCGCCAGCCCCAGCCGGTCCGCCTGGTTGATGATGATCGTGTTGACGTTCGGGATGTCCAGGCCGGACTCGATGATCGTCGTGCAGACGAGGACGTCCGTGCGGCCGTGCGTGAAGTCATCCATCGCCCGCGCCAGCTCTCGCTCGTCCATCTGCCCGTGTCCGATGCCGAGCCGCGCTTCCGGGGCGAGATCGCGCAGCTTGCGGGCGATCATTTCGATGTTGTGCACGCGGTTGTGTACGAAGTAGATCTGACCGCCGCGCTCCAGCTCGCGCGCGATGGCTTCGCGGATAAGGCGGTCGTCGGTCTGCGAGACGTACGTCTTGATCGGCAGGCGTTCTTCCGGTGGCGTCTCCATCGTCGACATGTCGCGGATGCCGCCCAGCGCCATGTACAGCGTGCGCGGGATCGGCGTGGCTGAAAGGGTGAGGACGTCGACGTCGCGGCGCATCTCCTTCAGGAACTCCTTGTGCGCGACGCCGAAGCGTTGCTCTTCGTCGATCACCACGAGGCCCAGGTCCTGGAAGCGGATGTCCTTCTGCAGCATCCGATGCGTGCCGATGACGATGTCGGTCGTGCCCTGCGGCAGCGATTCGACGATGCGCTTCTGCTCGGCATCGCTGCGCAGGCGTGAGAGCACTTCGATGCGTACCGGGAAGGCGGCGAGGCGCTCGCGGAACGTATTGTAGTGCTGCTGCGCCAGGACGGTCGTTGGGACCAGCACGGCCACCTGCTTGCCGTCCATCACCACCTTGAACGCGGCGCGCAGCGCGACCTCCGTCTTGCCGTACCCGACGTCGCCGCAGACGAGGCGGTCCATCGGCCGGGGCGACTCCATGTCGTGCTTTACGGCACTGATCGCGGCGAGCTGGTCAGAAGTCTCGACGTAGGGGAAGCTGGCGTCCAGTTCGGCCTGCCAGGCGCTGTCCGGCGGGTAAGCGTAGCCGGGCATCACCTCGCGCGAGGCGTAGAGCTGGAGGAGGTCCTTCGCCAGCGCTGCCACCGCCCGCCGCGCCCGTTGCTTCGCCCGCTGCCAGTCGCCCGCGCCGAGGCGAGTCGGCGTCGGCTGCTTGTCCGATGGGCCGATGTAGCGGCTCACGCGGTCCAACTGATCGGTTGGCACGAAGAGCCGGTCGCCCTCGGCGTAGTGCAGCTCCAGGTACTCGCGCTCGTTGCCGTCGATGGTGCGGCGGATCAGCCCGGCGAAGCGGCCGATGCCGTGGTCGATGTGCACGACGTACGCGCCCTGCGTCAGGTCGGCGAGGAACGCCTCACGGTTCACGGCCTTCTTTGGTGGCGCGCGGCGCTGCTTTACGAAGCCGAACACCTCGCTGTCCGTGAGAAGCGTCAGCTCGCCGGCCTCGCCTCCGGGCGGGGACCCGTCCGGGCCCAGCTTCCAGCCCTCCTGCAGCGATCCCTGCACGAGCGAGAGCTTTGGCGGCGGACTTGTCAGGTCTCCGCTCACCGTGGCGTGCGCGTCCTGTTCCTCGATCAGCTCCGCCAGGCGTTCCGCCTGCTGCGAGACGATCACGAACCGCCGGCCCGACTGCACGCCCTGAGCGACCTCCGTTGCCAGCTTGCGCAGCTGCCCGGCGAACGCGGCCGGTCCACGGAACGGCAATCGGATCGCGTCGCCGTCTGTGGCGTCCGCCTGCCCTTCCACGGGCATCGCCCAGCGCGCGAGCGTCAGCACGCGGCCTGTCGCCTCGATCTGGCGGCGGGCTTCCGGCCACTTTTCGAGCGCCGGCGGCAGGCCGTAGGGTATCTCGCCCGCGGCCTCCAGCTCCTTGCGCGTCGCCTCGCCCTGCGCCTCGGCTTCTTCGATCGCCGTCTGCACGTCCGCCTCCTCGTCCACGACCAGGAGCGAACCGGCGGGCAGGTGGTCGAGCAGCGAACACGGTGCGAGGAACTGCACGTAGAAGTCGCGCTCCTTGAACGATGCGCCGTCTCGCAGCAGCGTCAGCTCCTCCTCGATCCGCTCGCGCGCCTCGTCCGGCATCTTCTTGAGGCCGAGCTTCGACAGCGGCGCGAGCCAGTCGCCGGCTTCCGACGGCAGCAGCTCCTGTGCGGGCACGATGCGCGCTTCTTCGATCGCGCTCGACGTGCGCTGTGTTGAGGCGCTGAAGGTGCGGATGCTCTCGATCTCGTCGCCGAAGAACTCAATGCGCAGGGGCGCCCGCTCCGTGGGCGGGAAGACGTCGACGATGCCGCCGCGCCGGCTCGCCTCGCCCGTTTGCTGCACGAGCGGTTCCATCGCGTAGCCCAGGCGCGCCAGCTGCCGCAGCAGCGATTCCATATCGGGCTTCTGCCCAGGGCGCAAATCGAGCACGGAGCGCGCCACGTCGTCCGGCGAGATCGTGCGCTGGGCCAGCGCCAGCGCCGACGCCACGATCACACAGCGTCGCTCCTCGGCCAGCGCGACGACGGCGTTCAGGCGATCGCGCACTGTCTCCCGGTCGGGCGCGAGCCGCTCGTATGGCAGCGCGTCACGCTCCGGGAAGAGGAGTACGCGCTCGGCCCCGCCGATGGGCGGGCCGAGCCAGGCCGCGATTTCCTCGGCGAGCACTTCAGCGCGGGCCGGGCGTCCGGTGAGGACGATGACGGGCCGTTCTTCGTCCGCCACGAGCGCGGCGAGCGCGGCGGGCTTGGCGGCGTCGCGAACGCCGGCGACGGCGCGCGCGGAACTGCCCCGCCCAGATGGGCGAAGCAGCGCCTCTCGCAGGCGCTCCAGGCCGGCCGTTTCGCCGATGATCGGGAGTAGTGCAGAAAGGTCCATCATTGGGTGAACAACGCTTTTAGGGGCCTCGACCGGTCGAGGCCCCTTCGGCGGACTATTCGCTTGTCGCTATTGTAGCCCGTCGCAACCAGTGTTGCGTCAGGTGTTGTACTCGTTCATCGCTGCCTCGACGCCTTCCGTGATGATCAGCTCCACCGCTTCCGTCGCTCGGCTGGCGGCGTCCTGCAGCGTCTTCACCATCTCCGGCGCGGGGTCGCTCAGTACATAGTCCGCCACGTGTTCCGGCTCCCACGTTGGCTTGCCCTCGACGTGCGGGCGGCCGATGCCGACGCGAATGCGCGCGAAGACCTGGCTCCCGGCGGCGGCGATGATCGATTTGATCCCGTTGTGGCCGCCGCTGCCACCGCTGGCCTTGATGCGCACGCGGCCCGCTGGCAGGTCGAGTTCGTCGTAGACGACGATGAGGTGCGTCGGGTCGATCTTCCAGCGGCGCAGGGCCGGGCCGATCGCCTCGCCGCTCTTGTTCACGTACGTCCGCGGCTTGAGCAGGACGACCGGCGTGCCGCGCACCTCACCCTCGCCCAGCGTGGCCAGCGTCTTCGCTTTGATCTTGATGCCGTGTTGCCGCGCCAGGCGGTTGATGCACCAGTAGCCGACGTTGTGACGGTTGTGGGAATACTCGGCGCCGGGATTGCCCAGGCCGGCGATCAGCCAGCGGTCATTGGCCACGCCGCCATTCTACGGGAGACAGGTGACAGGTGACAGGTGACAGGTGAGGAGTGTCGCGCGACGATGTCGGTTACGGAGCAGGCTCGTCCTCGCTCTGTGTCTGCGCGGCGCCGCGTATCGCCCGGTGCAGCACGTCAGCCAGCTTCTCGAGCGCGTCCCGAGTCGCAGACTCGCCGTCCTCGCCGCCGCCCTGCACGTGATCGAGTATCGGGTCGAGCAGTGTGCTGATGCGCGCTTCGAGGAGGAACCTTCGCAGGTAGCCGACGAGATCATCATCCAGGACTTCGGTCAGCGTCGTGATCTGGGCTGCCTGCACCACCTTGAGGAAGCGCTCGACGCGTGGGTCGCTGCTGCGCTCCAGGATCGCCTGGACGGCCACGGAGGAGAGCCGGCTCAACTGCCGCTCGATAGACTGCGAGAGCCGTTTCAGTACGGCGCCGGCGGCCTCGGCGTGATCGGCCGCGCCCAGCCGCAGCTTGCAGCCGGGGCAGACGGTCGCCGTGTTCAGGGCTTCTGCGAGATCGGCTTCCACCTCGCAGGCTGTTGTCGCTTCGATCAACTCTTCGTAGACGCCGATCGTCGCCTCGCCCACCGGCGCGCCGAGTTCCACCAGGCTGTTCAGGCGCGTTAGCGCCTGCACGTCGCGCCGTGCTTCCAGAAGCCGCGCGTGCAGACGCGAAGATGCCGTCCAGTACGCCGCGTGGAAGTCTTCGTAGCGGCGTGAGTAGACGCCCCGGAAGTGGTTGAACGCCAGCTCCGCCGTGCGCATTCGCTGTGGGCCGGTGACGAATGAGCCGTAGGCAGCGTTCTCCTCGGCGACCGCGCGCTCGGTCGTCGGTCCCCGCTGTCCCCTGCGGGCGCGCTCCCGGTCGGCGACGAGGACGCCGAACGAAACCTGCCCGTCGGCGATCGCGCGGTCCAACGCCAGTTCCCGTTCGGACTCCGGCACGAACGCCTCTTCCAGGTAGCGCCGCATCTCCGCGACGGCTGTCGCGCCCTTCGGGTCGGCCGCGAACGCGCGCAGAGCGTAGATGTCCTCGGCCAGGGCGTCGGGCTCCGCGTGGCAGATGTAGGCGGCGTCGGCGAGCGCGTCCTCGTTCGCGCGGGCCAGCGGAGCGAGGCGCTCCACGAGGTCGCGGCAGGCGTCGTGACGGCGCTGTCCTGCCGCCGCGAGAAGCTCGCGGATCCTGCCTGCCATATCGGCCACCGTCAGGTCCTGTTGTTCGGGTGCGGTCAGCGCGTAGGCGAGGACTTCGACGGGGTCGTACGTCTCCGGTGCGCTCGAACGGGCGATTGGGGTCGGTGACTGTGGCACGTGGCCACCTCCTGTCGTGCGGAGGGCTCAGTTCGATGGGGCGATGATAGTGAGCGACCTCAGGTCGGGGCAAGGCCCAAGTGGCGCTGTTCTTCGCGACCGGCGACGGCCCGCGACTCCGCCACGATGTTCGGCAGGGCGGAGAGGACGCGCTCCATCTCCTGTGCCGTGTTCTCCGGGCCGGGTGTGAGGCGGAGCGCGCCGACCGCGCGTCGCAACGGCATGCCGGTGGCCGTCAGCACGTGCGAGGGTTCCCACGTCGCCGCCGAGTTGCAGGCACTGCCGGCGCTTGCCGCGATGCCCAACCTGTCGAGTGCGTCGAGCATCGTGTCGGAGCGTGCGCCCTCAAAGCTGAAGTGCGCGTTGTTCGGCAGGCGCATCTCGGGATGGCCGGTCAGCTCCGCCCCGTCGATCGTGCGCAGGACGCCTTCGACCAGCTGCGTGGTCAGGCCGCGGCAGACGCTCGTGTACTCGTCGCGGCGCGCCCGTACTTCTGCCAGGGCCGTCGCCGTGCCGATGATCGAGGCCACGTTCTCCGTTCCCGCGCGGCGCTGGCGTTCCTGGCCGCCGCCGCTCATCTGCGCCAGAAATGGCGTGCCGCGGCGCATGTAGAGCACGCCTGCGCCCTTGGGCCCCCCGAACTTGTGCGCCGATAGGCTAAGCAAGTCGACGCCCAGCCGGTCGACGTCCAGATCGATCGCGTTCGCGCCCTGCACAGCGTCCGTGTGCAGCGCGACGCTGCGTCCAAGGGACTTCGCCCGTGCACGCACGACGCGCGAGATTTCCGCGAGCGGTTCGATCGTCCCGATCTCGTTGTTGGCGAGCATGACGCTCACGAGCACCGTGCGTTCGTCCATCGCCTCGGCGATAGCGTCCGGACTGACGATGCCGTAGCGGTCGACGGGCGCGTGCGTCACCGAGAAGCCGAACTTCTCCATGTATTCGCAGGAGTGGAGGACGGCGTGGTGCTCGATCGTCGTCGTGACGATGTGATCGCCGAGGCCGGCCTGCTTCTGCGCCGACGCCACGCCCTTGATCGCCGCGTTGATCGATTCCGAACCGGGGCCCGTGAAGATGATCTCACGCGGCCGCGCGCCAAGGAGCGAGGCGACGGTCGAGCGGGCGCCGTCGATCGCCCGGGCGGCCTGGCGGCCGAGCGCGTAGTTGCCGGACGGGTTCCCGAAGTGCCCCTCTAGGTAGGGGAGCATCGCCTCCAGCGCTTTCGGCTGTAGCTGCGTTGTGGCGGCGTGGTCCAGGTAGATGCTCGTCTTCATCGTGTTGCGATACCGGGGCGGGGTATGTGACAAGGGTATCGCTGGGCAGCATCGCCTGTCAAAGTGCTCCGGGCGTCGTTAGCGGCTGAGCAGGCCAGCATCGAGGACGAACTCTGAGCCGGTGACGTAGCGCGCGCGGTCCGACGCCAGGAAGAGGACGGCCTCTGCGACGTCTTCGGCCTCGACCCAGGGTACCGGCAGCAGGTTGCCGGCTGAGCGCTCGGCGATCTCCTGAGGCGTTGCGCCTTCCAGGGCCGCGAGTCCGTCGTTCATCGGGGTGTTCACGCCGGTGGGGTGGATCGAGATGACGCGGATGCCGTGTCCGGCGAGTTCAAGCGCCCAGGACTTGCTGAGGCCCGTCAGTCCCCACTTGGACGCGGCGTAGTGGCTGAGCCGGCCCATTCCGCGCAGGCCGGCGATCGACGAGTTGTTGATGATGACGCCCGAGCCCTGCTCGATCATCACCGGGATCACGCGCCGCCCCACCAGCCAGGCGCCTTTCAGGTTGATGTCGATCATCGCGTCCCACTCGTCTTCGCTGAGCTCGTGCGAGTAGCCGTAGGCGCAGATTCCGGCGTTGTTGAAGAGGATGTCGATGCGCCCCAGGGAAGCCGTTGTCCCGCTTACCGCCGCCGTGACCGCCGCGTCGTCGCGCACGTCGCCTTCGAAGGTCAGGCACTCCGCGCCAATCTTGCGGCACTCCTCCTGCAGGCTCGACAGGTCCTCGCCGCTGCCCATCTCGTAGCCGGGGTACGCCAGCGGCCCGGCGACGTCGAACGCTGCGACGTTCGCGCCGGCCCTCGCCAGCGCCAGCGCCGTGGCCCGGCCCTGTCCGTGCGCGGCGCCCGTGATGAAGGCGACCTTGCCTTCGAACTCGCGCTCGTCAGTCACCCGGCGGCTCCGTGCGCCCGCGCGCCGGGCTTGCGGTAGCCCTCCAGGTACTCGTCCAGGTCGACCTCGAGCGCGTTGTTGAAGACGTTCGTCGCCACCATCATCGCCCCGAACGCCGTCAGCGCGACGATCTGCTCGGTCGTGAATTCGGCGGCGAGGCGCGCGTAGACGTCGTCGGACACTCGCGAACGCTGCGTTGAAAGAGATCGCCCGAACTCGATGAGTAACTCCTCACGCTCGCTCAGGTCGAGGTGGTCCGGGTCGTCGCCGGCATCGACCAGGTGGCGCCTGAAGTACGTCGAGCAGACGAGGCAGTCGGTCTCCGCCGAGATCGCGTGGAGGAAGATGTTCGTAGGGCGCGCCCCGAGGAACGGCACGACGACGTCCGCCAGCGGATAGAACTCCATCAGTGCGTGGTAGGCCGGCAGCGAGTGCAGCAGAGTGCGCTTCATGTTGGTCATGCGGCCGTACCGCCTGACGCCGTCGTCGTGCGCGGCCCGCTGCTCGGCGTTTGCGTCCTCGGGTTCGATTGTTGGTATACGTGCCATGATCGCCTCCTACAGCAGCCGAGTTTACCCTGCGCCGTCAAGCGCTGTCAGTGGGCCTGATGTGGGTGCTCCGTTCATGGTTCGATACCTCACCACGAACGGGACGGGGCTCCTCCGCCCATCCTGAGGCTCTCGATGTATCGCTCGATCGCCTCTGCGGTCTCTCCCCGTTCGCCCTGCGGTATCGATGGGCGAACGCTACGCGCCGTCGCGGCGTGCCCAGTAGGCGGTGGTGCGCGAGAGGGCGCGGGCGGCGGCGTGGAAGCTCGTGAAGGCTGCGACGCCGCGGTCCAGGAGCTTGCGCCGCACGTCGGCCATGACGTCTTCGACATGGCTCGGGTGCGTGACGGCGAGGAACGGCTTGGCGGAGCGCTCGCGCTGCTCGGAAAGGATGTCGAGGAGCCCGTCCATCATCGATGGGTTGTCGCGCAGGCGGCGGGCGATGAAAGTACCGCTGACCTCCATCGCGATCGCGTCCACGTTCTCGTCGTCGTCCAGGATCTCGAACAGCTTCTTGAGGTTGCCGGGCACGAAGCCCATGCCGATCGTGCCGCCGGCGTCCAGCGGGTTGCGGTAGCTGCCGCCGATGATGTTGAAGAACGACGCCAGCTTCTCGTATGAGGCCGGCGTCAGCAGCGGCACGTCCATCCCTTCGCGCTCGAAGGCGTCGGTGATGACGACGGACTGACCGCCGGTCATCGCCACGAGGCCCATCCGCTTTCCCGTCGCCGGCTTGCAGTAGACGAGCGCCTTCACGGCGTCGATCGTCTCATCCAGGTCATCGGTCTCGATGACGCCGGCCTGTCGCATCGCCGCGCTCCAGACTTCGGGCGCGGCCGCCAGCGACGCCGTGTGCGAGTAAACGGCACGAGAGCCCGCTGTGTTCGTCCCGCCGCGCCAGACGACGACCGGCTTGCGCGCGGCGGCCGCCTTCAGCGAGCGCAACAGGCGCGGGCCGTCCCTGGTGCCCTCGATGTAGATGGCGATGACGTCCGTCTCGGCGTCCTGGGCGAGGTAGTCGATGTAATCGGGAGCATCGAGGAGGACGGCGTTGCCGAAAGAGACTGTCTTCGAGCACTTGATGCCGTGCGTCGCGCCGATGAGCGAGAAGTTGATGCAGTGAGTGCCGCTCTGGCTGATGAAGCCGACGTTGCCGGCGTCGCCGTGGTCCTGGTCCGGACTGTGACGCACGCCGAGCCGCCGGTTGTGGATGCCCATGCAGTTGGGGCCGATTAGCAGCAGGTCGTTCTCGCGGGCGATCTCGGTGACCTGCCGCTGCGCCTCTATGCCTTCTTCCGTTTCCGTCTCAGCGAAGCCGGATGTGAAGAGCGACACCGCGCCGACGTTCTTCTTCGCGCAGTCGGCGATGATGCGCGCGGCGACGGGCCGGGGAACGGCGCAGATCACGTAGTCGATGTCGTCAGGAATCTCCGCCAGGCTGGCGTAGTTCGGTACTTCGAGCGCCTCGATGCCGGGGATCTCAGCCGGATCGATCTGCACGGAGTACAGCTTGCCGGTGAACGCTTTCATCGAGTGCAGCCACATGTAGCCCATCGCCCGCTTGTCGCCGACAACGGCCACGGTCTTCGGGTTGAAGGCGCGATCGAGGCGCTGCGTGAGATCGGGCACGGTTACTTCCGTACGGACATGCCTTCAGGCTTGTCCGAAGGGGCTGGGGAGGGGCAGGCAGGCGCTCGCACCAGAACTACCGCCTTTCGGACAGAGCTTCAGCTCTGTCCCTACGTGGTCTCTCCAACGACGATGCGCGCGTCCACGGCGATGCAGCCATCCTTGTAGGCGAAGACGGGGTTCAGGTCCAGCTCCTCCACCTGTGGGTTCGCTTCCGCGAAGGCGGAGAGCTTGAGCAGGAGGCCGGCCAGGGCGCTGATGTCCGCCGGCTCGCCCCCGCGCACGCCGTCGAGGATGGCCCGGCCGTTGATCTCGTCGATCATCTCGCGGGCGTCGCGATCTTCCAGCGGTACGATGCGGAAGGAGACGTCCTTCAGGACCTCGACGAAGATTCCGCCGAGCCCGAACATGAGCACCGGGCCGAACTGCGGGTCCTTGCTCATGCCGGCGATTACCTCGGTGCCGGCGCGCGCCATCGCCTGCACGGCGATGCCCTCAATGCGGGCCTTCGGCTGGTGCTCCTTTACGGCGGTGAGGATGTCGTCGTACGCCGCGCGCACCGCCGCCTCGTCTTCGAGGCCAACTTTGACGCCGCCGATGTCGGACTTATGCGTGACGTCCGGCGAAACGATCTTGAGCACGGCCGGGAAGCCGGCCTTCGCCGCCGCCGTCGCTGCTTCGTCGGCCGAAGTCGCCAGAGTTGCCTCGGCTACGGGGATACCGGCGGCGGCGAGGATCTGCTTCGACTCGATCTCGGTGAGTACGGAGCGGTCCTCACTTCGGGCGCGCTCAATCGCTTCGGAGAGGGTAACCATGGGCGGCGCCATCATACGTAGCCTGCGCGGTAACGGTCAACGCGGGGCAAGAAGAAGGGGCGAGCGCTGGGCTCGCCCCTGTATGTCATGTGAACGTTCGCCTAGCGGGACTTCGCTGCCGTGCCGTTGCCGTTGGACTTTACGGAGCGCACCATCATCTTGCGCTGGCTGTAGTTGAGGAAGGCGCGGGACTTGCCGCATCGCTTGCAGACGCCTTCACTGGTTTCACCGTTCGGAGTGGCGATCTGCCAGTGGTGCGCGCAGCCGTCGTCTTCGATATCGACGTCGGGCTCAAGCGTGGTCGCCTCGGCTCGCTGCTGTGCCAATATGGGCCTCCCTCTGGCGTGGTCCCCGCCGTAGTCGGGGCACGGGCGAAACGGTGCGCCGAAACCAGCTGCGGATGGGGCGAAGCCGGGGCCGACGTTCCCACTATAACGTAAACGTGAGGTTTAGGCCAAGCCCATCTGCGGACACCGGACATTAGCGTTCCTTAACTTTCTCCTAACCTGACCTTAACTGCACTCTCCTACGATTTCAGGCGATATATCTGAAGAAGGAGTGACCATGAAGACTCTTCGTTGGGCTGCGCGTGCCCTCTTGCGCGCACCGCTACGCGCGGCCCTATTGGTTGGCGTCCTCGGCGTCAGCATCGGTCTAGCGCTGATCATGATTACAGTCGACGGCGCGTTCGACGAGCGTCTCGATGAGATCCAGAGCGAGGTCGGCACGACGCTGACCGTGCAGCCAGCGGGGAGCTTCGGCGGCGGGTTCATCCTCCGTGGCGGTTTCGGTCCCGGCGCGGGTGGTGGGCCCAACGCCCCGAACGCCGGCGACACCGCGGATGGTGCCGATACCGACGCTGATGCTGGCCAGGCGACGCTCACCGACGAAGCCGCTGAGGCGATCGCCTCAATCGAGCACGTGACGGACTACGCTCGCACGATCACCGCGCTGTACTCCGGTGACGAGTTGGTCGCGGGCACGGTCGAACGGCCTGGCAACTCGCCGTTCGCCGGGAACCTGCCAGAAGGTGGGCGCCCGATACTCATCCTCGTAACCGGCACCGATGACCCGACAGAGCTCTCCTCCCTCGGCGTCCAAAACGCTGAGATCACGAGTGGCCGCACGTTTGAGGTTGACGAAGGAGAGGCGAACGTCGCCGTGATCGGCGAGGGCCTGGCGGAGGCCAACGGGCTTGTGGTCGGCGACACTTTCAGCGTGAACGAGGCAGAGGTAGAGGTTGTTGGGATCTACACCAGCGGAACGCAGTTCGGCGACAACGCCATGTTCCTTCCGCTCGACACCGCGCGCGCCCTCTTCGACCGCGAAGGTGAGGTCGACGCGATCAGCGTCCGGGTGGACACGGCGGAGAACGTTAGCGCGACGGCCGAGGCGATCCGCGAGACTCTCGGCGAGGATGTCGCCGACGTGACGACGCAGGAAGCGACGTTCGATGCCATCAGCGCGCCGCTGGCCGATGCTGCCGACAGCAGCCGGATCGGCATGATCGCAGCGCTAATCGCCAGTGCTGCGATCATCCTCTTCTCGGTCGCTATCGTCGCGCGGCAGCGGATCAAAGAGATCGGAATCCTCAAAGCGATCGGCGCTTCGAACTGGCACGTCGTCGGCCAGATGACGCTGGAGACGGCGTTCGTCGCTGTCATCGCAGCGGTTATCGGTGCTCTCGCCACGTTCCCGCTGGCGCAAACGGTCGCTAACGGCCTGGTGTCCGATCCGACGATCCAGGTCGGCGGCTTCGGTCGGCCGGGCGGCGGCGCTGCCGTTCAAGCGGTGGACGGCCCGGGAAGCAACTTGCTCGGCGAGGTTGATGTTGCCGTCTCGCCCGAAGTCTTTGGCTACGCGCTGGCAATCGCGCTTGGCCTCGCGCTGGTGGCGACCCTAATCCCGGCCTGGTATGTGGGCCGGGTCAAGCCAGCGGAGGTGCTTCGTTATGAGTAATACTGCAGTCGCCACGAGTTCTGGCGCGGCCGTCCTGGAAGATGTCGTCAAGCACTTCAAGAGTGGCTCCGACACCGTACACGCCGTCGATGGCGTTTCGGTCGCGATCCCACGCGGCAAACTCGTCGCTCTCAAAGGCCCGAGCGGCTGCGGGAAGAGCACGCTCCTCAACCTTCTGGGCGCGCTCGATCGGCCGGACTCCGGACGCATCGTTGTTGACGGCGCCGATGTTTCGGGCCTGAGCGGCGCGGCCGAGGTGGCCTACCGGCGCGACAAGGTGGGTTTCGTCTTCCAGATGTTCAACCTGATGCCCTACCTCTCGGCGATCGAGAACGTGATGCTTCCGATGGAGCTGCGAGGCGAGCCGAACGCACAGGGGCGCCGGACGCTGGCTGAGTCGCTTCTCTCGCGAGTCAAGCTGGCGCCGGACCGCCACCGCCGGCGTCCGACGCGCCTCTCGGGCGGAGAGCAGCAGCGGGTCGCCATCGCCCGGGCGCTGGCCAACGATCCGTCACTGATCCTGGCCGACGAGCCGACGGCGAACCTGGACTCAACTACTGGCGAACAGATCGTCGGACTCCTGCGCAGCCTCGCCAGCGATGACCGGACCGTCCTCATCGCCACGCACGACAACTCGATCGCGCGTCAGGCCGATCTGGTGGTCACGATGCGCGACGGCAAGCTTGTGGGCCGCGACGAAGGCTAAGCCGGGCGGCTAGACGATCGCGGCTTCGTTGTAGACGCCGAAGGTCTCGCGCATGACGTCGCAGCACTCCTGTAGCGTGGCGTCAGCGCGGACGGCGTCGAGCAGGAAGGGCATCACGTTGTCACCGTTACGCAGAGCGCCTCCCAGCGCTTTTAGCGTGCGAGCCGTCTCGTGGTCGTCGCGAGAGCGGCGGATCTCGGCGAGGCGCTCGATCTGGCGGTCGTAGCCCTGCGGGTCCATGTCGAGGATCGGGATCTCCAGCGGCTCGTCCATCACGTAGTCGTTGACGCCGACGATCGTCCGCTCGTTGCCGTCGATTTCGCGCTGGTAGACGTAAGCGGCGTCGGCGATCTCGCGCTGGAAGAAGCCGTCTTCGATGGCCGGGATCACGCCGCCGAGGTCTTCAACTCTGCGGAAGTAAGTGCGGGCCGCCTTCTCCGTCTCATCGGTGAGCGTCTCGACGAAATACGAGCCGCCCAGCGGGTCAGCCGTGTTAGCCGCGCCCGATTCGTGCGCGATCACCTGCTGCGTGCGCAGCGCGAGCCGAGCGGCCTTCTCGCTCGGTAGCGCCAGGGCCTCGTCCATCGAGTTCGTGTGCAGGCTCTGCGTCCCGCCCATCACGGCGGCGAGCGCCTGGACGGCGGTGCGGACAAGGTTGACCTCCGGCTGCTGGGCCGTCAGCGAGACGCCCGCGGTCTGAGTGTGGAAGCGCATCCACCAGGAGCGCTCGTTCCTGGCGCCGAACGTCTCGCGCATCTCCTGTGCCCAGATACGGCGCGCGGCGCGGAACTTGGCGACCTCTTCGAAGAGATCGTTGTGCGAATTGAAGAAGAACGAAAGGCGCGGCGCGAACTCGTCGATGTCCAGGCCCCGGTCGAGGCACCAGCGGACGTACTCGAAGCCGTCGCTCAACGTGAAGGCCAGTTCCTGCACCGCCGTCGAGCCGGCCTCGCGGATGTGGTAGCCGGAGATCGAGATCGGGTTCCATTTCGGCATCTCCCGCGAGCCGAACTCGATCGTGTCGACGACGAGGCGCATCGAGGGCTCGGGTGGGAAGAGGAACTCCTTCTGCGCGATGTACTCCTTGAGGATGTCGTTCTGGATCGTGCCGGCGAGCTGCGAGCGTTTGACGCCGCGCTTCTCGGCGGCGGCGATGTACATCGCCCAGATGACGGCCGCCGGGGAGTTGATCGTCATGGAGGTCGTGATGTCGGCCAAAGGCAGGCTATCGAGCAGGATCTCCATGTCTCGCAGCGAGGAGACGCCGACGCCGCACTTGCC
This sequence comes from Chloroflexota bacterium, assembly GCA_029262695.1. GTDB lineage: Bacteria > Chloroflexota > Dehalococcoidia > SM23-28-2 > RBG-16-64-32 > CF-162. The sequence continues at coordinate 55,294 of JAJCYV010000008.1, forward strand.
GAACTCGCCCAGCGCCTCCGGGGCGTCCGTGTCGTAGCCGTAGAGTGTCGCCATGTCGAAGGCGATCGAGAGACCGCTGTTGCCCTGCGAGAGCAGGTAACGGAAGCGCTCGTTGGTCTCCTCGACGGAGCCGAAGCCGGCGAACATGCGCATCGTCCAGAGCTTGCCCCGGTAGCCTGTCTCGTGGATGCCGCGCGTGAACGGGTACTGCCCCGGTTGGCCGAGTCGCTCGCCGTCGGACGCTGCGTCCTGCGGCCCGTAGACGGGCTCCACCGGGACGCTGGATGTGGTGACGAACTTTCGTTTGCGGCCAGCGCCGTTTTCAGGGCTCATGATCAGGCCATTAGGATAGCACCTGGGCGCGTCCCTGCCCCTGTGCTTCTCTGTTAGGAATCCGCGTTCGCGACGCTTGCCCTTGACAGCCCGTGATACATTAGCTTACGCGTCTGAGCATATTATTGGAGAATGAGAATTGACAGACGAACCCTTCGATAACTACCTCGACCTTGTGGATGCCGCCCGCATCCTCAATATCCACCCGCAGAGCCTGCGGCGCCTGATCAAGCAGAAGAAGGTGCCCGCCGTTCTCTTCGCCGGTAAGTACCTTATCGAGCGTCACGCGCTTGAGCAGTTCAAGTCGAACTACGATCCGCGCCCCGGCCGCAAGGCCATCCGCCGTCTTCTCTAGCGCGTCCCCGCCTACTCGACGCCACGCTCAGAGCGCCGCTGCCGCAGGTAATCGATGCTCTTGCGATACCATTGCTCGTCGATCTTTTCGCTTGCCATCAGGTAGTTGAGCATCGCCTCCAGCCCGAGGATCGAGATCAGGTTGTAACCTCGCGCTTTTAGCCGTTCGCGGGCGCCCTCCTGGCGGTCCACCAGCACGAGCACATCGCGGACGCGCAGGCCGGCGTTCGTGCGCAGGAACTCCGCCGTCTCGACGATGCCGCCGCCCGTCGTCACGAGGTCGTCGATGAGCAGCACGTGCTCGCCTTCCTCGTAGACGCCTTCGACGAAGACACGGCTGCCGTTGCGCTCCTTCGCCGGGTGGACGTAGATCATCGGCGTCGTGCTGCTCAACGAAAAGGCCGTCGCCAGGTGCAGGCCGCCGAACGGGATGCCGCAGACGCGCTGGAACGGCTGTACCTGAGGGTGGCGCATGGATTGCAGGGTTTGCACCTTCTCCTGCATTACGCGGGCCGCGCGCGCCAGCGCCCGCGGGTTGCTAACGAGCTTGCGCAGGTTGACGTAGACCGGAGAGTTGATCGTAGTCCGGCCCATGGTGAAGTCGCCGAACTGTACGGCGTTCACTTCGTGCAACGCCTGCGCGAGCCACTGATTTCCTACGTCTTCAGCTGTCATTTGCGGGCATAAAAGAACAGGCCCCTGCCGCACGGGTCGCCCATCGGGCGCGTTCTGGGGCCGTCAAAAGACAGCGCGACGATAGCACCGCACGAGCAACGCTGTCAACAAGTGGTGCTCCGTTCTAGCGCCGTTGATCGGGCTCGCCGCTCGTGAAGCGCGGCTTGTAGGTGGGGTCCTGGCCGCGAACCTGGTCGTTGTGCATGCGGTCGTGGCGGTAATAGGAGCGCAGCCACTGCATGACCGTCAGCGTGCCGAACATCTGCTGCGTCGCTGTCCGCTCGAACTGCTCCGCGGTGATCCCATCGATCACGGCCTCGGTCAGCGCACGCTGATGGCGCATCTCCGCCATGTGTTCGGCCACGGTGTGGTCGTGAGCCTTCGTCAGGGTGATGGCCGGCGGCCCGCCGAAGACGTTGTCGACGTTTGGATTGTCCTCGGTCAGCGCTTGCTCGACCCAGGCACGGTAGGCCGATTCCATCTCGCAGAGGTGGCTCATCTGCTGCTTGGCGCTCCACTCGCCTTCGCCGCTGGTGGAGCGTTCAGCGTCGTCCTCGCCCAGCGCATTGAAGGCGTCGAGGAGCTTGCCGCGCTCGGCCCGCATCTTCTTCTTCAGGTCTTGCACCTGCTCATCGGTCGCCATCCCCGGCTCCTTTCGCGGCGAAGCATCGCCTTCGGCGCAGGGGCCTGTCAACCGCTACAATGAATTCAGTAACTAGTTGCAGAAGGAGCCCCAGACATGGCGACCAAGGACCCGCGCGAGCCGTTCACGCGCATCAGCGTCGACGAAGCGAAAGAGATGATTACCGGCGGCGCCGCCGTCATCGATGTTCGTGAGTTGCACGAATACACCGAAGGCCACGTGCCCGGGGCGACGCTAATCCCGGTGAACAGCGTCTACGCGCGCCGCGAGGAGCTGCCGCAGGACCAGGACGTGATCTTCGTCTGCGCGGTCGGTCAGCGCAGCGCCCTCGGAGCGGAGATGGCTGCCGCCTCCGGTCTCACGCGCATCTTCAACCTCGAAGGTGGCACTGAGGCCTGGATCAAGTCGGGCGAGACCGTAGACAAGTGACGCGATCACGCACCATCCTCTTCGATATCGATAACACGCTGCTGTACACGGGCGGCGCTGGCAGCCACGCCATGAACCGCGCCTTCGCCCAGCTGTTCGGCGTTGACGACGGCTTCCGCCAGATCGAGTTCAGCGGCCGCACGGATCTCTTCATCCTCCAGAGTGCGCTTGAGCACGGAGAGATCGAGGGTGGCCCGCGCGAACACATTGACGCCTTCGTCAGCGCCTACATTCGCCTGCTTCCGGAATCGCTTGCCGAGCGCGACGGTCACGTGATGCCGGGCTTCCCGCAGCTGCTGGACCGGCTGCGGGAGGCCGGCGCCCAGATCGGCCTGGCGACGGGCAACTTCAGCGAGGGAGCGCGCCTCAAGCTTGAGTTCTACGAGCTGGCCGCTCACTTTGCCGGGGGCGGCTTCGGTGAGATCAGCCAGGAACGGTCGGACGTCGTCGCGGCGGCGATCCGCGAGGTGGCGGATGGGACGCCGCCGGAGGACGTCATGGTCGTCGGCGACACGCCGCACGACATCACCGCCGCGCTCGCCAACGGCGCGATCGGCGTCGGCGTCGCCACCGGCAACCACAGCGCCGGAGAGCTGCGAGAGTCCGGTGCGCACATCACTTTCGAGGACTTCTCGGACTACGAGTCGGCGGCGGAGCGGCTGCTGACGTTTGAGCCGGGTGCCTAGGCCGAGGCGTCTTCGCCCTGGGCCGCCGGCACCGAGATGCCGAGCGTCTCGGCCTGATACGCCAGCACCGCCTCGTTGACGGCCGGGATCGACGTGGCGCCCGCCCTGATGAGCCCCTCAAGGACCCGTTGCCGGTCTGCGATCGCGTCGTCCAGCTCGTCCGGCGTCAGCCGTGCCCACTGCGCGAAGGCCTCGCGGGAGCCCCGCTGCGGGAAGAGCCGGAACGTGTCGCCGGCGCTGTCCCACTCGGCGGCGCGCGAGACGCGATGGCCGTCGCCGTCTGCCTCAATCATCGCGACTTCGGCGACGCGGCGGATGACGCCCTGCCGGCGACCGATGAACATCGGCACGATGAACGTCAGGTGCGCGACGTTGCTCTTCGGTATCGCCAGGTCCTGCTCCAGCTGCGCGAGGACGCCCTCGACGGTGTCGGCGTGCATCGTCGTGCCCAGGCGATAGCCCTGCGACAGCAGCGCGAACGTCCGGCGGGCGTGATCGTCCCAGGTGTAGACGGGGATGTGGTCGCTCATCTCGTTGACCAGGATGTACGTATCGTAGTCGGGCGATACGGGCGGCAGAGAGAACGTTTCGCCATGGCCGCGCGTGAAATAGACGAGCGTATCGGGGAGCGTGAACGACATCAGCGCGCTCAGCGTCGTCGTCTTGCCGCTCGATGGTGGGTCGGCGGCGATGATCATGGAAGCACCGTGCTCCATCGCCACCCAGAACATCGCCGCAACGGCCGGCGATAGGTTGCCGGCCATGATCAGCTCGGCGATCGACATCGGCGTCGGCGGTTCCCAGTGCCACCCCCACCAGCTCGTCGGCTGGTTCAGCGCTCGCATGTTTCGATGATACCGCACGGTGTGCGGGGGTCTGCCGTCAACGGATGGGGAGCGGATAAGCGGACCGGCTGATCGCCGGGCGTTCGGTTATCCCTGTCCGGGCAGGTGGGCCCCGATCCCGGGGACTACGCGTTAGGCCGCAGGGGCTCCCCGGGCGCCGTTCGGCGACGCGCTACCCGTCGTCCTCAAGGGGGTAGTTGAAGACCCACATGTCCCCGCCCGGCTGGAATCCATACCACCTGAAGACGTGGAAGCCTGCTATCACGAAGTCCTCAACGGTGCAGTGGGCCTCCTCCCATGGACCGAGGGATGCCGGGAGACCGAGACATGGGACGAGAAAGTCATCCAGAAGAAACTCGGCCCGCTGCAGATTGGCAGTGTCGTCGGAGAGATTGAAAAGCCTCAGTTCAACGCAGTTGGGTGTGCAAGAAAGAAGCTCGAGCCCGACATGGCCGGACAGGTCTGAGATATCAGGCGGTTGGTAAATGCTGATGCACTCTTCGATTCTTTCGCCGTTCGGGGCGGTTTCCAGGGCCGGCCACAGCTCTCCCAGGCTGCCCGCTTTCATGTCCTCGAACACTGCAGCTCCGATAAGGTCGCTCACACAAGCTTCCGAAGCCACGGCCTGCAGCGGAAACATCTCCGTCGAACCTCCCAGGACGGCCGCTTCAAACTCCGGCTGAAAGGTGCCGCTCGACGTCACGGAGTTGTACTGAAATCCGCCGGGAGGATCGACGACGTTGCCGGAACAGTCTCCTTCCCTCTCAGGAGCTAGGTGCGTAGAGAGATCGACGTTGCCGGTGAGGGTCCAGTCCTCGACGCCGCTGACCACAAACCCATAGGCCATGTGATCTCCCATCAGAGTGTTATCCGTGACGATCGCTCCCCGGCTCCGTGGGGCGTTCTCGTCTTCGGGTGCGCAGCCTACATAGGGACCCATGCCGATCCCGCGCCGGATCATGGAGCCTGCCGCATCGATGACGTTGCCGGTGACCCGTGTGCCCGTGAAGTCACCCTCAAGAGGGTGGTAATCCTCCATCGAGATGCCGTAGAACATGATCCGGTCCTCGGCGCGGATGGTGTTGTTGGCGATAAGGGAGCCCGGTGACTGGAAGATGACGATCCCGCCATCGGTGGCGTCAATGATCGTGTTGTTCTCCACGACGCTGTTCGGGCATTCCAACGAGATGCCGTCCGCGATGACGTATTCTGCCCGCCCCGCCGGGCCGAACTCGTTGTTCCTGGCCGCGGCCCCTCTGCACGGACCACCGAAGTACAAGACAGTCCAACCTCGCGGCTCGTAGGCCTTGACCCACTCGATCACCTGGCCTTCGACATTGTGGTCTTCAACGCCACGGCCAAAGTTGAGTAACGCGCCCTCTGCGAGACCAAGCTGAGGGCGGTTGCCATCAACAATCACGTTCCGGAGCGATACGTCGTCGTTTCCTTCGCCGGAAACGGCCGTCGCCATGCCAACACCAACGACCTTGAGAAAGGCCCGCGTGCTGTCCGTAGGAAGGCCTTCCGTATAGATCGACTGGCCATCGGCTGTGAAGTAGACCGTCTCACTCAGCTCAAACACCGCGTTCGGGCACAGTACGCCCTTCGATCCGGGGCCGGCGAGCGCGCTCTGTATGCTGTCCTGATCCCCGGACGGGATACAGGCCGCGCTGGCTTCGACGAGCAGAACGTCCGAGCCGGTCGCGGGGCAGCTCGCCTCCTGCGTTACGCTTAGCCCGGCGTCGTAGCGCAAGAGCTTCAGCGAATCGACAGGCGTGACGTCACCGCCGCAATCCACGTCGCCCCAGGCATGCGACGAGGCGTTCTGAACATCGACGACTGCGCCCATCCTGGGGCAGCTTCCCGTGTTGGCGCTCAGGCCAGCGTCATGGCGCAGCGTCAGCAGCGAGTCGACGGGGTTGGCGGAGCCGGAGCAATTGTTGTCGCCCCAGACCACGCTCTCGCCCGCTGGTGGCGTTGCGGTAGCGGAAGGAGTCGGTGTGGCCAGCGGAGTTGCCGCTGATGCGCAGGCAGCCAGCAGCAATCCGCTCAGCAGCAAATAAGCGCGCGAGCGGAGGGTTACGCGAACATGGCGGGCATGGTTGTGAGGTTTGGATGCCACAGGTCTCTTCCTGCAGGCAAGACGCGCCGTTCCGGGTAGATGTTGCGCATGACCCCTGTCTGGCGGCAAGGAGTTGCTTCCCGAAGGCGTCACACCACGGGCGCGGTTGACCGCCTGCGTCGCACAACCCCCACGGTGGGTGGCGTCCCTGACGTGGCGCGTCCCTTGTCGCTCGTCCCCTGTCTCCTGCTACAATGCCGCCCATGCGCGCTGCCTTCTGCACCGCCCGGAACACGATAGAGGTCCGCGAGACGGACGACCCGCAGCCCGGCCCGGGCGAGGTGCTCGTCCGCGTGCGGCAGTGCGGCATCTGCGGCACGGACCTGCACTTCTACCAGGGCAACCTGCCGCCGTCGCCGGCCTCGCTGGGCCACGAGTTCGCGGGAGAGGTGGCGGCGTTGGGCGAAGGCGTTGGGGGGTTTGCCGAGGGCGACCGCGTTGCCATCGAGCCGATACTCGCCTGCCAGACGTGCAGCTACTGCCGCAGCGGTCACTACAACCTTTGCCGCGGCCGCGTCCTGCTTGGCGCCTACCATCCGGGCGGCCTCGCGGAGCACATCACGGTGCCCGCGTACACCCTCTACAGGCTGCCCGACAACGTCGACTTCGAGACCGGCGCGCTGGCCGAGCCGCTGGCGGTCTCCGTCCACGGCCTGCACATCGTCGGCTTCGGCGCAGGCGAGCGTGTGCTCGTACTGGGCAGCGGGACGATCGGACTCTTCACCGTGCTTGCGGCGCGTCACTCCGGCGCCAGCGAGGTCATCGCGACGTACCGCCACGACCACCAGGGTGAGGCTGCGGAGGCGATGGGCGCGACGCACGTCGTCAAGGACGGCGAGATCGAGAGCCTGAAGCGAGGAAGCGTGGACGTCGTCGTGGAGACGGTGGGCGGAAGCGCTCCGACGCTCGGCCAGGGGCTCGGACTCGTGCGTTTCGGTGGCCGTGTTTCAGTGCTCGGGCTGTTCACGCAGCCGGCGCAGCTGGACGCGCTCTCGCTCATGCGCAACGAGATCACGATGGTCGGCGGCATCACCTACTGCCGGCCGGGCCAGCAGTCCGACTTCGACGTCGCCCTGGGCATCATCGCCGCCGATCCGGAACGGGCGCGGCGGGTCATTACGCACCGCTTTCCGCTGGACGACGCCGGCGCGGCGTTCGCCACGGCGGCGGACAAGAACCAGGGCTCGCTCAAGGTGCACGTACAGGTCTAGCGCAGACGCGGCAGCAGCGGGTTGCGCCGCAAGAACCGCGATATGACGAACGACACCAGCGATATCACCAGCGCGCCAATGAACGCCGGCCAGAAGCCGTCGATCACAAACTTGATGCTCCACCAATCGCACAACTGCTCGACGAGCAGCACGATCAGGGCGTTGACGACGAACACGAAGAGGCCCAGCGTGAGGAGCTGCAGAGGGCACGTCAGGAGCAGGAGCAGCGGCCTCACGATCGCCCTCACGACGACGTAGATCGCGGCCGCCAGGAGCAGCGCCTCTGTGCCGGCGACTACGAAACGATCCGAATCGTAGAAGACCTCGTTCACGAACCACTCGGCGGCCAGGAAGCCGACGATGGTGATGCCCCAGCGGACGAGGACGCGGACGATCCACGGCACTTCGCCGCGGTCCCAGGGGGGCTCGCTGTAGTCCCAGTAGTTGTAGTGAACCTGACGCAATTCAGTCCGCATTCTATCAGGCGTTGCGCCGGACAGTTGCGATATGGATCACCTCGCGACGCCGGGTGCCCCCTCTGGCGGTTGGAGGCGGACGAAACAGAATCGCCGGTTTCGCCGTCGATCCATACAACATGACGAACTCCGAACTGCGCACCGGCGATCACCGGTCGCTCTGGGTGCTCGCCGCAGGCCTGCTGGTGGTGCTCATCGTCCTCGCCGGCTGCCGGAAAGACGACGATGGCGGGGCGGCCGCGACTGGCTCAGCGCCGTCAGGGACGCCGACGCCTCTGGCGGGCGAGCCGTCCGGGACGCCGACACCTCTGACGGGAGAGCCGTCCCCACCCAACGCAACCGCTACGGCAGGTGCGACGGAACCGACCGCCACGCCGGTCGCTCCGTCCGAAACGGACGCACCCGACCCGACCGTGGCCCAGCAGCCACCAGGGCCACGCACCGAGACCGCCACGCTCGCGATCGGCGGGCGCGAGCGGACCTGGCTTCTCTACGTGCCGTCGACGCTGCCGGCTGGCCCGGCGCCGCTCGTCATCGGGCTGCACGGCGGCTTCGGCTCGGGTGAGCAGTTCGAGCGGACGGCGCGCTTCAACGAGCAGGCGGAGGAGGGCGGCTTCCTGGCCGCTTATCCTGACGGCACAGGCGGCTTTCCCACGTGGAACGGCGGCCGTTGTTGTGGCTATGCCGTACGTGAGAACGTGGATGACGTCGCCTTCATTGAGGCGATGGTTGATGCGATCTCGGTGGAGTACAGCGTCGATCCGGCGCGGATATACGCCTCCGGGCACTCCAACGGCGCGATCATGGCTCTGCGGCTGGCCTGCGAGTCCGGCCACTTCCGCGCGGTTGGTGCAGTAGCCGGATCGCTTGAGGTCGCGCAGTGCAATCCGTCGCATTCAGTCTCGACGCTCCTGATCCACGGCGACGCCGACGAGAGCCATCCTTTGGAGGGTGGCCAGGGGCCGCAATCGGTGTCCAGCGTCGACTTCACGTCCGTTGCTGATTCGATGGCAGTGCTGGCGCCCGCGATGGGTTGTTCGGGCGGGTCGCAAGATAGCGTGAACGGCGCAATCACGACGACGGTCTGGCTGGGTTGCCCGCCCGGCGTCGTCGTAGAGCTGCAGGTGGTTGCCGGCGCATCGCACAACTGGCCCGGCGGCGTGCCCGGACTGATCTTCGGGTCCGATCCGTCGGACGACCTCGACGCGACGGCTGAGCTGTGGGCGTTCTTCAGCCAGTTCCAGTAGCGACGCCGCACTTGACCGCCGGGCGTTCCACCGCCCACTCTATGCTCCGGAGGGTTTCATGGACGCCTACAAAGCTGTCACGACAAAGCGCGACACGCGCCTCTACTCCAGCGAGCCGATTGCCGGCGACGTGCTGCGCCGCGTGTTGCAGGCCGGGCGTATGGCGGGGTCGAGCAAGAACCGCGAACCGTTCCGCTTCGTCGTCATCCGGGACAAGGAGCACATGGCGAAGCTGGCGGAGTGCGGCGACTTCGCTCAGCCGCTAGGGCCGGCCACAGCCGCGGTCGCCGTCTGTCTGGACCCCGACGGCATGGACTTCGACGCCGGACGGGCCGCCCAGAACATGATGATCGTGGCCTGGGACGAAGGCCTGGCATCGTGCCCGCTGCGCATCCACCAGGCCGAGTGCGGCCGCGAGGTGCTGGGCCTGCCGGAAGGTTGGCGCATCGCCATCGTCGTTGCGCTGGGGCACCCGGAGCCGGGTACGGCGATGTCGCACGACCGGGCGCGCAAGCCGTTCGAGGAGTACGTCAGCTGGGAGCGCTACGGCCAGTCGTTGCCCTGAGGATCATCTACGGGGTCAGGTTTCGGCCTGATCGGTTGCGTTGACAACCGGTCATCGTCAGCGCTAGATTGGCACGAACTTCACCCAAGCAACTAGCGAAGGGGGACCGATATTGCGCATAGCTCTCCTCATACCCGTCCTGCTCGCCCTCCTTCTCCTGGCCGCGCCTTCCCAGACCGCGCTCGCCACTCCTACCTTCACCGTCACCAACACGAACGACTCCGGTGCAGGATCCCTGCGAGAGGCTCTCAACGCCGCGGGCGGCAGCGTCGGGAGCGAGACCATCACCTTCAATATCCCGGGGACCGATCCCGGTTGCGACGGCAGCGGCGTCTGCACCATCGCCATCGTCGGCGTGGGCCTTTCTATTGGTGGGGACGGCATGACCTCTATCGATGGCTACACCCAGGCCGGCGCCGCTCCCAACACGAACGCCTTCGGGCAGCCGATTAACGCCGCCATCAAGATCGCCCTCGACGGGAGCCAGGCACTATCCTCCGATGGGCTCAGAATCCTGGGCGCCGGCAACGTCGTGCGCGGACTGGCCGTGTACGGATTCACCGGCAGTGGCATACAGATCCTCGGCGATGCCGCACAGAACAATCAGATTGAGGGCAACTTCCTCGGCGTCAGTCCATCCGGGGCCTCCGGCCCTGGGGGCTTCCGTGGCGTTGAACTCGGCGCCCTGTTGCAGGGCGACGCCACCGGCGCAATCGGCAACACGGTCGGTGGCGCCGCCCCCTCACAGCGCAACCTGATCTCAGCCAACCTGAACGGTCTGGCGATGAGGTTCAGTACGAACAACACGGTGGAGGGAAACTACATCGGCACCGACACATCGGGCGCCGGCGCCCTGCCGAACACCGGCGAGGGCGTGCGCTTCTACAACCTCGCGCTCGGAAACACCGTCAGCGGCAACATCATCGCCTTCAACGCCAATTCCGGGGTCCTTGTCGACGGCCGCTTTGGCCAGCCGGTCAACAACACCATCACCGGCAACTCAATTCACAGCAACGGCGCTCTCGGCATCCAGAACCTCGCCGGCGGCAACACGGAACTGGCGCCGCCCGTGGTCACAGCCACCGGTTCCGCCTCCGGCACCGCCTGCGCCAACTGCACCGTCGAAGTATTCTCGGACGACGCCGGCCAGGGCCGCATCTTCGAAGGGTCGACCGTCGCGGACGGGGGCGGTGCCTGGAGCTTCGGTGGACCAGTCACCGGCCCCAACGTCACTGCCACCGCCACCGACGCCAGCGGCAATACGTCCCAGTTCTCGCAGCCGTTCCCGCTAGCCGGAGATGAGCGAATCTGGGGCGACCACAACTGCTCCGGCGGAGTTGACCCGATCGACTCGCTGCTCACTCTGAGGCACGACGCTGGTCTGAGCGCCAACACGGGCGATTGCCCGGAGTTTGGGCAGGTCGTCGATGCTCAGGGCGCCTCGCCGCATTCCTGGGGCGATGTGGACTGCGGCGGTGAGGTTACACCCGTCGATTCGCTAAAGCTCTTGCGCTACGACGCGGGGCTAAGCGTGGCGCAGGAAGATGGTTGCCCGCTGATCGGCGTCCAGGTGGTTGTCGTCGAGTAGCCGATAGCACGGGCTGAATTCAAGGGGTTGTGCCCCCAGTACGGCGCATCCGCCAGCGGTAACTGCGCCGTCGACTAGATGCGCACTAAACAAAGAGGCCGGGCTTCGGGGCCCGGCCTCTTTGCGCTATTGAGGAGGTTAGATTCTAGGTGGTCTGCGACGCGACAGCGCCGATGGCCAACGCGCGCTCCTCTTTCTTGATCAGCTCGTTGTAGTGGTTAGCCACCTCGGCTGAGTAGTAGATCGCCGGCGCGATGAAGACTACGAAGGCAGCGCCGATAACGACCATGAAGGCGCCCATGCCGATGACCAGATCAGAGACCTTGAACCCCATCACCGCCAGGTTAAGGCTGGTGCGCAGGTTGGCCGCCCTGAACGCCGTCTCGCGCGCCGGGTCATCGCGGTCCAGCTCCGCATACGTCAAGCCACCGGTGCTCTCGAGATAGTGCATCTCGATGACGTCGGCCTGTGCCTTCGCCGTCGCAGCGCTGCTGACCTGGACGTTCGGGATGCTCGCGTCCTCTCCCGTGATGATGTTCTCGGCGACGATCGCGTCCCGCACTTCGTCCTTGGCGTTCTGGCCTTCGATCATCATGTAGCCGCCGGCCACCACGAACACGACTCCGATCGCCAGGGGAGCGACCCAGATCCAGTGCCTGATAACCTTCGTCCAGTTTCTCATGTCTAACCTCCTGGCTATAGAGCCGGTCTATTAAAAAGGCACTAGTAGATTAACGTAGCCTATAGCTCAGGTGCAGCCACCAGCCGGCAGGACGATACCGGGCCAATGGTCATCACTCGGCTGTGACAGATGGCACTGTGTCGAAAGATGCAGTCCAGGGATACCGACGTCCCGCAGGAAACGCGAGGAGACATGGGGAGGAATCGACGTCTTCGCCCATCGCGCACTGAACCCGGGGCGCGTCTGCGCTAGAATAGGCCCCACTCTCAAAGGATGGAGCTTGCCCATGACTACGACAGAACGACAACTCGCCCCGCCTGAACGCGTGGGCGGACAGGGACTCGACCCCAACCAGGAGGAGTCCGGCAACCGCGCCATAGTCGCGCTCCTGACGGACGATACGCATGGCCCGACGGACTGGCTGGCCACGTATCGTTACGACTCCGGTGGTGGCGGCGCGTACGAAGTGTGGTCGCTGCGCGGGACGATCCGATTCCAGCGATTTCTTGACGCCGACGGCGGCGGCTATGGCTACGAGGTCGTCGAGCAGAGCGGCGAGAACCCGCTCGCGAACCAGGACCCGACCGCCGTCGCCACGATCGCCGAGGAGGTCGAAGCGTCAACGAGGTCCGGCTTCGACGCCAGCGACCCGAACCGCGCCTTCATGTCGCCCGAGGCGCTGAGCTATCCGCTTGCCTACGAGCGTATCGCCCAGCTCTTCGATAGCCCGAACGCGCCAGACATCGTCGTCAACCCGCGCTCCTATGCGTACGGCCGGCAGCCCGGCCAGCACGGCTCGGCCGACGTCGTGCAGTCGCGCGCGCCGCTCGTCTTCTCCGGCCCGGGAATCAAGCAGACGGGCGCGACTGACGCTCTTTGCGCGCAGGTGGACATTGCGCCGACGCTGGCGAAGTTGCTCGGCCTGCCGCTGATCGACGGCATGGACTCCACGGGCCGCACGTCGTCAGAGCGCGGCGCCGAGCCGGACGTCTACCTGCGACGACAGGACGGCCAGCCGATAGACGAGATCATCAATGACCCGGACGGGCAAGGCGCAGACGGGCAAGGAGGCGAGCGGCCGGAGCGTGCCTACATCTTCCTCCTCGACGGCCTCTCCAACACCGAACTCAAGGAACGCCTGGAGAGCGACCGGGAGTCGATCCCTAACCTCGCCCGCCTGATCGAGCGCGGCCTCATGTTCAACTACGGAACGACCGTCAACTTCCCGAGCATCACCTGGCCCAGCCACAACACGCTCGGCTCCGGCGCTTGGTGCGGCCACCACGACATCGTCAACCCGACGTACTACGTGCGTGAGACGCGCGAGACGGTGACCCCGCAGGGACAGGTCTGGGACACGGCCAAGTTCGTGACCGGCGACGTCGAGACGCTCTTCGAGGCCGTTCACCGTGTCCACGGCAAGTGGGATGGCCGCGAAGGCGCGATTACCGCTTCGCTCAACGAGCCATGCGTTAAGGGCGCCGCTCACGCCACGCTGGAACGCCGGTTCCTCATCGAAGAGGAGAAGCTGCGCGAACTGGCACGCATCAACCGTGAGGACACGAACCCGCGCTGGAAGGAAGACGGGCAGGAAAGCGTGCACCGCTACTCCTACACCGATATCCAGGGCACCGTGCAGTCGATGCTGCTCTTTGGCGCCGACGGCCAGCCGCCGCCGATGTTCACGTTCCACGAATACTCGCTCACTGACGCCGTTGGCCACGACTACGGGCCGCACTCGGACGCGATGCGCGACGCGTTGATCGAGACGGACAAGCGCATCGGCAAGGTGCTCGACGTCATAGACGCGCGCGGCCTGTTCGATTCCACTCTCTTCGTGGTCACGACGGACCACGGCATGGCGCCGATCGACACCGGTCTTTCGGCCGACCAGGTGCAGGCCGTCCTCGGCGCCGGCCTGCGCGCCGTCGTCCACGCGCCGCTCGTCTACCTGCTCGACATGGACGTCACGATCGAGCACGCGAAGGACGGCCGCACCGCCACTATCACCGTCGTCGAGAACGACCCGACGGAGTCCGGCTTCGAGGAGAGGCCGGCAGTGGCCGGCGCGAAGGTCGAGGTCATCGGCCACAAGGGCAAGGTCGTGTCGCGCGCGGAGACGGACAGCTTCGGCGTCTGCGGGGTACCGCTGCCGGTGGACGAGGACCCGGAGCACCTCGTCATCGGAATCCACCACGATAAGTTCAACGAGCGCCACCTCCGCCTCGACGGCACGAACGTCGTCGAAGACGTGCGGAAGCGGCTGTACGGATAAGGAGCGCGCCCCATGTCAGACGAGATCTCAGCCGCATTCCCGTTCGAGTCGAAGTTCGCCGAGGTCCACGGCTCGAAGATGCACTACATCGACGTCGGCGAGGGCAAGGACGTGCTGTTCCTGCACGGCAACCCGACTTCGTCCTACCTCTGGCGCAACGTCATCCCGCACGTCCAGCCGCTGGGCCGCTGCGTCGCGCCGGACCTCATCGGCATGGGCAAGAGCGATCAGCCGGACATCGACTACTCCTACTTCGACCACTACCGTCACCTTGAGGGCTTCATCGAGGCGCTCGGACTGAAGAACATCCTGCTCGTCCTGCACGACTGGGGCGGCGGTCTGGCGTTCCATTACGCCCACCAGCACCCGGACAACGTGCGCGGCATCGTCTTGATGGAGACGATCGTGCGGTCGATCTCCTGGGACGAATGGCCGGAGCAGGCGAAGGCGCCGTTCCAGGGGTTCCGCACGCCCGGCGTGGGCGAGCAGATGATCCTGGAGAACAACGGCTTCGTGGAGATGGTCCTGCCCGGTGCGATCCTGCGCACGCTCAGCGACGAGGAGATGGCCCGTTACCGCGAGCCGTACCCGACGCCTCAGAGCCGCCGCCCAACGCTGCGCTGGCCGCGCGAGATCCCGATTGACGGCGAACCGGCAGACGTAACGAAGGTCGTTGACGAGTACGCGCAGTGGCTGACGGAGACGGACCTGCCAAAGCTCCTGCTCACGGCGGAACCGGGCGCGATCATGCGCGTCACCGGCCAGTGGTGCATCGACAACCTGCCCAACCTGACGCACGTCGGAGTTGGCCCCGGCGCCCACTTCATCCAGGAAGACCGCCCGCACGAGATCGGCGAGGCGATCGTGGCCTGGATGAAGGAGAAGGATCTCACCTAGCGCGGGCGTGGCGTGCGCCGATGAGCAAGCTTGAGCTGATCACCCACGTCTACGAATACAACGAGTGGGCGAACGACCGCTTGCTTGACGTTGCCTCCGGTCTGTCCGCAGGCGAGCTGAGCGCCGGGCGAGGTGCCAGCTTCGACAGCGTGCTCTCATCGTTCGCGCACGTCGCCGCCGGACAGATCGTTTGGCTGGAGCGATGGCTTGGGGGCGAGAACGCGACGCCGCTCCTCGAACTGCAGAAGATGCCGGACCTGGGCACCGTCCGTGCCTCGTTCCTCGCTTCGCACGCCGGACTGCGGGAACTTGTGAGCGGGTTGACGGATGAACGACTCGAAGCGCCGCTGGAGTACCGCGACAGCCGTGGCGACGAGTACAGCCGGCCGCTCTGGCAGCTGATGACGCACGTCGCCAACCACGGAACGTACCACCGCGGCGAAATCGCGATGATGCTGACGGGACTCGGCCACTCGCCGGGCGACCTCGACTTCAGCTTCTGGGAGTACGAGCACCACGCGTAGTTCGGATTCGAAACGAGCCAATTGCCACTGGGGCCTGGCCTGGCGGCCGAAATATCCTGAGGCGAGGAGGAATCACATGACCTGGACTGAACACGTTCGCGGCACATACGCCTACAACGAGTGGGCGAACAGCCGCCTGCTGGACGCCGCCGCCAGGCTCACGGACGAGCAGCTCACGAGCGAGCGTGGCGGCAGCCGGGGCTCGCTTGCTGAGAACCTGGCGCATCTTGTGAACACGCAGGTGGGCTGGTCTGACGTCATCAGCGAGGCGGATTTCACGCCACAGCCTCCGCTGCCGGAGAAGGACATCATGGCGGCCCTGCGGACCCGCTTCGGCGAATCGCACGCTCGGCTGCGCGAGATCACCGACGGGCTCACACCCGAGAGTCTCGCGGCCGTAGTGCGCCGGGAGCGAGGTGGCCAGATGCACGGCTATCCGCGCTGGCAGATGCTGCTGCACCTGGCGACGCACGGCACGCAGCACCGGGCCGAGATCGGCGTCGCGCTGCTGGCGCTGGCCGCCTCGCCCGGCGACCTGGACGCGCTCTTCTTCTTCCCGGATCTCGGCGCCGAAGGCTAGCGGCGCGGCTCCCAGCTGAAGAAGCGCACGGCGAGCGCCGTTCCGGCGACGCCCCACGCGGCGATGACCGCCAGGTCGCCCCACTCGAAGCCGGCACCGGTCGTGTCCGGGTGAAACGCTGTCTGCAGCGCGGCTGCGAAGTGCTTCAGCGGGAAGACGTCGCCGACGAAGGCGAGCCACGCCGGCGGGTCCTGCAGGGGGATGAACACGTTGGAGATGAACAGCAGCGGCAGGACGGTTGCGTTTGTGATCGCGGGCGCGGCGTCGGCGTTTGGGATCACGGCGGTCAGCGCCAGCCCCAGCGCGCAGAACGTGACCGCTCCCAGCATCAGGGTCACTGTGAAGCCCGGGAGCGTGTTGCCGGGTACGTCCGTCCCGTAAGCGACCGCGCCGACGCCGGTCACGATCAGGACGAGAAGCAGACTGACGAGCATGGCGTGGGCCAGCCGCCCGAAGATGTAGGCCCAGGGCGGCAGCGGCGTCCCGCGAACGCGCTTCAGGATGCCGAGGTCGCGTGAGATCGTCACCATCATGCCCATGTTCGTGTAGCAGGCGCTGACGACGGCCAGCGCCGCGATTCCCGGCACGTAGAACGTCGACCCGTCCAGGTCGCGGCCGTCGATCGTCAGCTCGCTGTCGCCGAAGATCGAGTTGAAGAGCACGAGGAAGATCAGCGGCAGGAGAAACGTGAAGAAGGCCGCCGCCGGGTTCCGCCAGAACGACCGATTTTCGTAGCCCACCTGACGCAGCGCCATGCTCGCGCTCATTCCGCCTCGTCTCCTGCCAGCCCCAGATATACGTCCTCGAGCGACACCGGTGTCACGCTGAGTCCTTCAAGCGCCTCGCCTCTTTCTTTTGCCCAGCCTGTCAGCTCGTGGAGGGCGGTCGTCGGGTCCACCGTGCGCAGTACGGCGCGGCCGTTCTCGAACGTGGCTGCCGCGGCGGCCGGCGGCAGGCCGGCGGCAGAGCCGGCGAAGCGGAACGAGATCACCGTTTCGGCCTGACCGGCGCGCAGCTCGTCTGGCGTGCCCTCGGCGACGATCAGCCCGTTGCGGATGATCGCTACGGTGTCGGCCAGCGCCTGGGCTTCGTCCATGTAGTGCGTGGTCAGGAGCACGGTCTTCCCCAGCGACTTCAGGCCGCGGATCATCTCCCAGGCGCCGCGCCGGGCGGCCGGGTCGAAGCCGGTTGTTGGCTCGTCAAGGAAGAGCAACTCGGGGTCGCCGGCCAGGCCCATCGCCACGTCCAGCCGCCGCTGCTGGCCGCCGGAGAGACGTCGCACGAGCTTCTTGCGAGACGCCTCCAGCCCGACGATGTCAACCAGCTCATCGAGCGGGCGCGGGGCCGGATAGTAGCCGCGGAACTGCTCGATCGTCTCCTCAACGGTCAGATACGGCTGGATGCTTGTGCTCTGGAGGACGATGCCGATGCGTTCCTTGAAGGCGATCTCGTTCCGCGCCGGGTCCTCCTCCAGCACGTGGACGTGGCCGGCGTCGGCGCGGCGGTGCCCTTCAAGGATTTCGAGCGTAGTTGTTTTACCGGCGCCGTTGGGGCCGATCAGCGCGAATATCTCGCCGCGCCGCACCGACAGATCAATACCGCCCACGGCCACGACGGGCCCATAGGTCTTGCGCAGGCCCCGCACTTCGACAGCAAGTTCGCTCACGGAACGATTGTAGTGGGGGAGGTGTCCTACAGCGAACGCAGGACGTTCGCCGCGTCGACGGCTGCCTGCAGGGCGTCCGCGCCTTTGTTTCCCTGCTCGCCGCCGGAGCGATCGAGTGCCTGCTTGTCCGTGTCGCAGGTGAGGACGCCAAAGATGCACGGTACACTCGTGTCCAGGGAGGCCCGCTGGATCCCCGACGCTGCCTCACCGGCGACATAGCGGTAGTGGTCCGTCTCGTGGCGCACTACGCAGCCGAGGCAGACGATAGCGTCGAAACGGCCCGATTTAGCGAGCTTCTGGGCGATGATAGGCAACTCGAACGCGCCGGGTACACCGTAGACCGCGGGTTCCTTTACTCCGTAGCGCCTAGCGGCCTCCAGCGCGCCCTCCAGCAGGCGCGATGTGACGTGCCCGTTGAAGCGGGCCACGATCACGGCGACGCGGAGCGCCGAGCCGTCCAGGTCTGGCTCCGGAATGTCCCTGCTCAAGGTGCGGTCAGCGTAGCACAGGCTGGACCGAAACGGCCCGTAGAAGACGCAATCCTCAGATCGGCGGATTATATCTGCCGAACTGTGCAAACCTGCGTTGACACCTCGCAGCGGGATGTCTAGAATCTTGCTCAGAACAGCGCCCCGTCCCACCGAATCGTGAAATTTAGTGAGGTTCGCCCATGAATGTTCGTTTTCGTGACGAAAATGAACCCCTGTCCACCCGCTGGATAACCCTCGGTCAAGCCTGCAAGCTGCTCGGCGTCAACGAATCGACGCTCCGCCGCTGGGCCGACGCCGGCCACGTACGCTCCTTTCGCACTCCCGGCGGCCACCGCCGTTTCTCTGAGGAGGACTTGCGCGTCCTGATGGCCGGGCAGGTGCCCGCCTCCCGTGAACCGTACGACTCTATCGGCAATATCGCGCTTACGCGCATCCGTCGCCGCCTGCAGCGTTCCCGTGGCCAGGGTGCGCACTGGTACGCTGAGCTCAACGAAGAGGAGCGCGAGAACCTGCGCCCCCTGGGCCGGCGCCTCGTCACGCTCGTGTCGGAGTACCTCTCCGGCGGCGCCAACCGCCCGCATCTGATCGATCAGGCGCGTGGCATCGCCCACGAGTACGGCGCGCTCCTCGTTCGTGACGGTCTCAGCCTGCGCGACGCTGTCGAGGCGTTCACCTTCTTCCGCAAGATGCTGGACGAAACGGCGATGGAAGAAGCGCAGAAGAGTGATCTCACCGGCGACAAGGCGATCGAGCTCTGGGAGCTTCTGACGACCCTGGGCGACCAGGTCCTCCTCTCCATCGCCGAGTCGTACGAGGAGGCTGAGATGGCGGCGCCCGCGGTCAAGGGTCGCCTTGCCTGATCCATGCGCTACTACCCGGTCTTTCTTGACATAGCCGATAAGCCAGTCGCAGTCATCGGCGGCGGCACCATCGCTGAGCAGAAGATCGGTGGCCTGCTGGACGCTGGCGCGAAAGTGACGATCGTCAGCCCGGAGCTAAACGAGACTCTGACGGAGTTGCGCGACGGCGGCCGCCTCACCCACATCGAGCGTGAGTACGAGCCCGGCGACATCGCGGGTTACGAGCTTGTCTTCGTCGCCACCGACAACCGCGTGGAGAACGAGAAGGTCTGGGCAGAGGGCCGCGAGCGACACATCTGGGTCAACGCTGTCGACGACGTGCCCAACTGCGACTTCATCATGCCCGGCATCGTCCGCAAGGGCGACCTGACGCTCGCCATCTCGACTTCCGGCAAGAGCCCGGCGATGGCCCGCAAGGTGCGCGAGGACCTCGAGACGTTCCTGAGCGAGGACGACTCGGCGCTCCTCGAACTCGCCGCCGAGATCCGCAGCGAGACCCGTGAGCGCGGCATTGAGGTCGAGGGCTGCGCGCGCTGCCAGCGCGACAATCTCGACGTCTGGAACGCCGCTCTCGATGGTATCGTCAAGAAGCTCATCCAGGACGGCAAGCGCGAAGAAGCGAAGGCCCGCGTCCTCGACCTTCTCTTCTCGCCGTCCGGCCAGGCCATCCCTGAACTCTCATGAGCAAGAACTTGCTGGTCACCTGCGTTGGCCTGAGCCACGTTACCTCGCCGATTGAGGAGCGTGAGACGCTGGCCTTCACGGGCGATGAATTGCGGGAGCAACTACCGCAGATTGCTGCCGACCTGGGCGGCGCGGCACTCCTCTCGACCTGCAACCGGACGGAGCTTTACGCCACAGTGCCGGAAGGCGAGGGAGGCGACCTGATTCGCTTGCTGAACGAGGTGAAGGCGGCTGCCGTGAGCGACGAGCACTTCTACGTGCTCCAGCACGCCGCCGCGGTCAACCACCTCTTGCGCGTCGCCGGCGGTGTCGACTCGATGGTGCTGGGCGAGTCCCAGATCCTCGGCCAGGTGCGCGAGGCGATGTCCATCGCCACCGATGCCGCTACCCTCAACGGCACTCTTTCGTACCTCTTCCACTCCGCGATTCACGCCGGGAAGCGCGCCCGCTCCGAGACGAATATCGGTCGTCACGCCGTCTCCGTCGGCTCGGCGGCGGTGTCGCTCGCCCGTAAGTCCCTCGGTGACCTGAGCGGCAAGACCGTCCTCGTCATCAGCGCCGGCAGTATGGGCAAACTATCGGCTCGCGCACTGGCGCAGCAGACGCAGTCGCACATCCTGGTCGCCAACCGCACGCGGGCGCGCGCCGCCGACCTCGCCGACCAGCTCGGCCCCGGGACCGAGGCCGTCGACTTCGATCAGCTGCACGAAGCTCTCGTGGCCTCCGACATCGTAATCAGCGGTACGAGCGCTGAGGGCTTCGTCATCGGGCCCGATGACGTGCGGCCGGTGATGGAGAGCCGCGCCGGCCGTGGTCTCCTCTTCATCGACATCGCCGTGCCCCGCGACGTCGACCCTTCCGTCCGCGAAGTTTCCGGCGTTCACCTCTGCGACATTGACGACATCGAGGCCGTCACGAACGAGGGCTGGAGCGGCCGCCGCGCTGAGGTCGAGAAGGTCGAGGCGATCGTGGGCGAAGAAGTCGCCGCCTTCGAGGAGTGGTGGCGTTCGCTTGACGTCGTGCCTGTGATCTCCGCTCTCCGCGAACGCGCCGAGATGATCCGCCAGCGCGAGATCAAGCGCACCCTGGGCAAGATGGACCTCGATGCCACGGACCGCGAACGGATTGAGGCGATGACGGCAGCGATCGTCAAGAAGATGCTCGACCGGCCGATCGCCCGCCTCAAGAACGGCTCCGACAAGGGGTTGTACATGGAAGCGCTGGAAGACCTCTTCGATGTCCATCCTTCGGGCTCGCGGCCGCGCAACCCGGCCGGCGGCCGCTAATAGACGGTCTCGGTTGTGGCTGCCCGTACGTTCACGATAGGCACCCGCGGCTCCCGCCTCGCAACCCGCCAGACAGAGATGACGCTCGCAGCTCTCTCCGGCGCTCACCCTGGCTCTGCGTTCGACACGCGCACGATCTCCACGTCCGGCGACCGCTCCCGGCAGTCGCTCGCCGAGATTGGCGGGCGGGGCGTTTTCGTGATCGAGATCGAGCGCGCGCTCCTCGACGGCGGGATCGATCTCGCCGTGCATAGCCTCAAGGATCTGCCCAGCGCAGAGACTGATGGACTGACGATCGCCGCCGTCCTCCCGCGAGACGATCCGCGGGACGCCCTCGTCTCGCGTGATGGCTCGGCGTTGGCCGCGCTGCCGTCCGGCGCTACCGTCGGTACCGGCAGCCCGCGCCGCGCCGCACAGCTCGCGGCTCTTCGCGCCGACATCGAAGTGTGCGACATCCGGGGCAACATCGACACGCGAATCCGCAAGACCGAGGAAGGCGAATACGACGCCGTGGTGCTGGCGGCTGCCGGCCTCGAACGCCTCGGCTGGTTGGGACGCGCCTCGCAGGTCTTCGAGCCGGAAGAGATGCTCCCGGCTGTCGGCCAGGGCGCGCTCGCTGTGCAGGTGCGATCGGACGACCGCGATGCGCTCGATCTCGTGCGCGCCGTGGACGACCGGGATACGCGCGTCGCCGTGACGGCTGAGCGCGGTCTTGAGCGCCGCCTCGGCGGAGGCTGCCACGCGGCGATCGCCGCTTACGCCGTCGTCGGATACGGGTCGTCGCCTGAGCGCGCGCCACTTCGCCTGCGCGGCCTCGTCGGCGGCGAGGGACGCCTTCTGCGCGGTGAGATGGAGAGCCCCGCCGGGGAAGCCGATGCGCTGGGCGTCCGCCTCGCCGAGTACCTGATCGCGCAGGGCGCCGACGTGCTTCTTGAGGCGGCAGAGTGAGTACGGGAGTCGTCTACCTCGTCGGCGCCGGGCCGGGCGACCCTGGCCTGATCACAGTCGCCGGCCTCGACCGCATCCGCGAGGCGGACGTCATCGTCTACGACCGCCTCGCCAGCGATCGCCTTCTCGGTCACGCCCGCAGGGACGCCGAGCTGATCTACGTCGGCAAGATCCCGGCGCATGTCAGCGGCGGAACCGGCGCTCCGCACGACCAGGACGCCATCAACCAGACCCTCATCGACAAGGCGCGTGAGGGGGGGCGCGTCGTCCGGCTCAAGGGCGGCGATCCGTTCGTTTTCGGTCGCGGTGGCGAGGAGGCCGAGGCGTTGCGCGCCGCCAGCATCCCGTTCGAGGTCGTACCCGGCGTTACTTCCGCCGTTGCAGTGCCGGCCTACGCTGGAATCCCCGTCACGCACCGTGGCGTGGCCGTTAGCTTCGCCGTCATTACCGGCCACGAGGACCCCGACAAACCTGAGTCCGCTATCGACTGGCCGCACCTCGCAACCGCCGTCGACACGCTCGTCTTCCTGATGGGTGTGAAGAACCTGCCGGACATCGTCGCCAACCTCGTCGCGAACGGCCGCCCCGGCACGACGCCCGTCGCCGTCATCCGCTGGGGCACGACGCCCGAGCAGAGCACCGTCACCGCTACGCTTTCCGACATCGCCGAGCGCGTTGCCGAAGCCGGCCTGACGCCGCCGGCGATCACCGTCGTCGGCGAGGTCGTGCGCTTGCGGGAGACCGTATCGTGGTTTGAGAACCGGCCGCTGTTCGGAAGGTGCGTCCTTATCACGCGCACCAGACCGCAGGCGAGCAACCTGGCGCGCCTCCTCGCCGCTCAGGGCGCGATCCCGGTCGAACTGCCGGCGATCGTGATCGAGCCGGTTGCTGACACGGCGCCGCTGGCCGCCGCCGTCGATCGTCTGCGCCACGGCGGCTACGCCTGGTGCGGCTTCACGAGCGCCAACGCCGTCGAGCTGACGTTCGAGCACCTCGCCGAGAGCGGCCTCGACGCCCGCGCGTATGGCAGCACGCGTGTGTTCGCGATCGGGCCAGCGACAGCCGACGCTCTGCGGTCGCACGGAATCACGCCAGACGTCGTTCCGGACGAGTACGTCGCGGAGGCCGTCGTCGAAGCGATGCGAGCGCACGTGCGCGAGGGCGACGCGGTGCTCCTCCCGCGCGCCGAGTCCGCACGCGCCGAACTCGTTACGGGCCTGGAGGCGCTGGGCGCGACCGTTGACGAGATTCCCGTCTACCGCGCCGCCGTTCCCTCCGAGCCCGACCCGGAGACGCTCGCCGCTATCCGCGCGGGTCGCGTCGATATCGTGACGTTCACCTCCTCATCCACCGTGCGCAACCTGCTTGCGCTGCTCGGCCCCGACGCCGAAGCGCTCAGGGGCGAACCGCGCCCGCTGATCGCCTGCATCGGTCCGATCACGGCGGAGACGGCGCGCGAAAACGGCCTGGCGGTGGACGTGATGGCGGAGGAATATACTGTAGAAGGCCTCGTCGAGGCGCTTGCGAAGCGCATGACGGGCCGGGAAGTGACCTCATGACCACGACGCGCGCGACCGAAACGTTCCGGCGCTTCCGGCGCCTGCGCTCCAGCGAGGCGATGCGCTCGCTCGTGCGGGAGACGCGGCTGTCGCCTGCGGAGTTCGTATACCCGCTCTTCTTCACACATGGCGAGGGCGTGCGCACGGAGATCGCCTCGATGCCCGGCCAGTATCAGCTCTCGATCGATCAGGCCGTTCGCGAGGCTGAAGAGGTCGTGTCGCTCGGTATCGGTGGCGTCATCGTCTTCGGCCTACCTCCCGCCAAGGACGAAGCCGGCTCCGAGGCCTACGACGCCGATGGCATCGCCCAGCGGGCCGTGCGCGCGCTCAAGGCCGCGCAGCCGGGCCTCCTCGTGATCACCGACGTCTGCCTGTGCGAATACACGTCGCATGGCCACTGTGGGGTCGTCCTCGACGGCGGCAGCGTCGACAACGACCGCACGATCGAGCTTCTGGCGCAGACCGCCGTCTCGCATGTCGAGGCGGGTGCTGACCTAGTTGCTCCGTCCGACATGATGGACGGCCGGGTCGCCGCCATCCGCTCCGCGCTCGACCGTTCCGGCTACGAGTCGGCGCCGATCATGTCCTACGCCGCCAAGCAGGCGTCCGCCTTCTACGGGCCGTTCCGCGTCGCTGCGGAGTCGGCGCCGCAGTTCGGCGACCGTCGCGGCTACCAGATGGAGCCCGCGAACAGCCGCGAGGCGATGCGCGAGATCGAGTCGGATGTCGAAGAGGGCGCCGACATAGTGATGGTGAAGCCGGCGCTCACTAACCTCGACCTGATCGCCCGCGCCCGTGAGCGCTTCGACGTGCCGCTGGCCGCCTACAACGTCAGCGGCGAGTACGCGATGGTAAAGGCTGCGGTCGCGGCCGGCTACCTCGAGGAAGAGCGCGCCACGCTCGAACTCCTGACGGGCATCAGGCGCGCCGGCGCCGACATCATCCTCACCTACCACGCCAAAGAAGCCGCGCGCTGGCTGGCGTAGCCCCTCCGTCCCGTTCGTCCTGAGCGCCACGCGCAGCGGGGCAGTCGAAGGAACGAGCGGGGCCGGCCGTAGCGGTCAACGGATCTCTAACGGATAAACGGATTCGCCGCCCTCGGAACCACGCATCCGATCTTCCGTTAGAGGAATCCGTTGCCAGCCCCATCCGTAGATAGCAGAGCGGGCGCGACTTTCGCCGCGCCCGTCCCGGCCTCCTTCTGGCCGCGCGATTGCTACTTGATGTGGATGCCGGAGATCGCGCGTGCGATCACCAGGCGCTGGATCTCCGAAGTGCCCTCGTAGATCGTGAAGATCTTGGCGTCGCGGCTCCAGCGCTGCACGGGAGTCTCGCGTACGTAGCCCATGCCCCCCAGGATCTGGATCGCCTCATCGGTGACCTTGACCGCGGTCTCGCCGGCGAACAGCTTGGACATCGAGCCTTCGCCCGCGATGAACGGCTGGCCGGTCTTACCCATCCAGGCGGCGCGCCAGACCAACAGCCGGGAGGCGTCGATTTGCGTCTTCATGTCGGCGAGCTTGAAAGCGATCGCCTGGTTCTCGATGATCGGGTGGCCGAACTGCACGCGCTCCTTCGCGTAGTCGAGTGCGTACTCGTATGCGGCGCGCGCTACACCGACGGCCTGCGAGCCGACGGCCGGTCGCGTCGCTTCGAACGTGGCCATCGCTGCCTGCGACTTCGAGCTCTTGCCCTCGCGGGCGCGGGCGAGACGGGCGTCCAGCTTTTCCTTGCCGCCCAGCAGGCAGCTGCCCGGAACCGTGCAGTCGTCCAGCACGACCTCGGCGGTGTGGCTGGCGCGGATGCCGTGCTTCTGATACTTCTGCCCCTGGCTGATGCCCTTTGTTCCCGGCGGGATCACGAACGCGGCGTGACCGCGTGACCTCAGTTCAGGCTCGACTGAGACGACGAGGACGTGCACGTCGGCGATACCGCCGTTGGTGATCCACGCCTTCGTGCCGTTCAGCGTCCACTCGTCCTTGGCCTCGTTGTAGATCGCCCGCGACTTCAGCGAGCTGACGTCTGAGCCGGCGTCCGGCTCGCTGACGCCGAACGCGCCGAGCTGGATCTTTTCGGGAGTGCCGAAGCACTGCGGGACCCACTCGACGACCTGCTCCATGGTGCCGTTGCCGACGATGCCCGCGACCGCGAGGCCGGAGCCAAGGAGTGAGAGGCCGATACCGGCGTCGCCCCAGAAGAGCTCCTCGTTGACGATCGGCATCATCAGGCCGGTGGGGTCGGCGAACGAGTTTTGCATGAACTCCCAGGAGTAGATCCCGACCTTCGCGGCCTCTTCGATGATCGGCCACGGGGTTTCTTCTCGTTCGTCCCACTCGTGGGCGGCGGGCCGGATGACGTCCTTGGCGAAGTCGTGGACCCACTTCTGCATCTGGCGCTGCTCGTCGTTCAGCTCCATCGAGAAATTGACCGCTGCGGTCGCCGGTGCGGCCGCAGCCGCTGCCGTTTTTGCGTCAGCTTCTGTCTGTACCATGAGTTACCTCCGGGTTAAGCGGGCGAAAGAAATCGTGGGCTGCCGCCCCTGTTGTCCTTGAAAATCGTAGGTTAGCGAACGCTTAACTGACAAGATCAGAAGAATACTTCAATAGCGAATGCAGAACCCTGCTTCTGTATCTCAGAGCTGGTCGGCGCGCTATTTCGCGCCGTCGAGAGCCGCCTGCGTGTAGGGCAGCAGCGTCTGAGTCACGTCTACGCGCGACTCCAGGTGCTTGCCGAGGCCGCTCAGGAGGCCCGATACGCGCATGATCAGCAGCAGCTCGCGCGGGATGTCCGTGACCGGGTTCGCGCGCATGGCCTTTTCGAAGCGCAGGTTGGCCTCGGCGACGAGGTCCGCGTCGGCGTAGCCTTCGCCGGGGCGAGAGGTCTCCATGAAGGCGCGGCCCATCTCGATGTAGATCGCCGGGTCGTCCGGGTCCTTCACCTTGATGCCGAGTTCTTTGTACGCCCGGACGAGGGCCGGCAGGTCCCAGCGCAGCATCGCGTTCATCATCCTGGCGTAACGCAGGCGGAACGTGTCGTCGTACTGGCGGCAGAGGCCGAAGTCCAGCATCACGAGCGCTGGGCCCGGCTGCACGAGCAGGTTGCCGGGGTGCGGGTCGGCGTGGAACATCCCGTGCAGGAAGAATTGCTCGCAGTAGACGTCGGTGACGAGCTGTGCCACCGCCTGCGTGTCGATGCACTCGCGCTGCAGAGCTGCGACGTCGGTGATCTTGATCCCTTCCATGTACTCCATCGTCAGGACGCGCCTGGTTGAGTACTCCCAGAGGATCTCGGGCACGATCACGTCCTCGCGGCCGGCGAAGTTCCTGGCGATGATCTCCGCGTTGTGGCCCTCGTTGATGAAGTCGAGTTCCTGGGGCGTGTTGTGCGACAGCTCCTCGATGATCGGCGTGAAGTCGAGGTTGCGCTCGAACTGGGCGAGGACGCGCAGGAGGAGGCGGGTGTTCTGCAGGTCGTTGTCGACGATCTTCTCGATGCCCGGGTACTGCACTTTGACGGCGACGACGCGGCCTTCCGGTGCGGACGCACTGGGTTTGAGCCGCGCGCGGTGTACCTGCGCCAGCGAGGCGGAGGCGATGGGCGCCTCCTCGAAGTCGTCGAAGATGTCGTCGAGGGGGCGCTCCAACTCGCTTTCGACGACGCGGCGGATGACGTTGAACCGGCGGGGCGGCACGGCGTCCTGGAGGCGGGAGAGGACGTCGATGTACTCGTCGGGGATGAGGTCGGGGCGGGAGCCGATGAGCTGGCCGAGCTTGATGAGGAGGCCCTGGCGGCGGACGGCGACGTCGAAGAAGCGGTTGGCGGACCAGGTGTGGTGGCGCAGCCGCTTGCGCTCGGCCTTGTTGTGGCGCAGGCCGAAGCGCTTCTCGCGGACGGAGATGGCCTTGTAGCCGAGGTAGACGCGGGCGGCGAGGGAGGTGACGGCGTAGGTGCGGCTGAGCCGGGTGCTGAGCTTCATTGGCCCATTATGGCGGACGGGCGGGCCCGATACGAGAACGGGGCCTGTTTGATTGATTCCGCGGGGCCGTGCCTGTGGCTGGTTGTTTTCCGTACGAATCGCGTTTTCCGGCGGGGTTTCGTGTCTGGGGGCGGTGGGATTGTTTGATTGATCCGCGCGGGCAGCGAGGTAGGGTCTCTGAGGCGAGGGGCATGAGGGTAGCGTAGCGGTTTGGGGCGGGAGGTCCTAGGGGGAGGTGGCCGTTGGTACAATGGGAATATGCCCGAGTCTGACGCAGAAGCCGTGTACGAACGGGTCGAGAGCGAAGACTCCCCTCTGGGTCTCGATTACACACGTGAGCGCATTTTTCGAGACGCAGCACATTCAGCTGCGCAAGTCGGAGATAGTAAAGCTGCTCGGCAGTTCTTAGCGGAAACTCTTGTCTGGGGATGTCATCAACAAGAAGAGGAAGATGTTAGACAGTTTCTGCACCCATTTGCCGTAATGGACGGAGTTGCATTTGGCGACCCGATGACGGTGCCTCCGGAGTTGATTGCCTATATGGAGGAGAGGCTGAAGGGGGCGCACCGACCGCATCTGAAAGCCCGTTACGCCGATTTTCTTTGGCAGAAGACCGGAGACCATAAAGCTGCACGGCAGGCAGTTCTGTCCCACATCGAACTCGTGAAGTTCGAAGCAAGCCGCGAAAAATACCATGACGCGGCGGACAGCGCTCGTCGAGCCTTGAGACTGTGCTACGCGCTTGGTGACGAGAGTCTGCGGCAGGAGACTGAGGATGCCCTTAGCGGTGCCTGTGCTGAGTGGTCAGAGAACGAGGATGCCGCGCTGTTCTTACCCGAGGTGGCAGAGTGCATCGCTGACAACCGCCAATCCAGCGAGAGCCGGCTGAAGGCCTGGGTGGAGATTCTCAAGATTGCTTTGTCGAATGCACAGGATCACCGGGTGCGTCGGGATCTGCTAGGGGCGCTGGCGCGTGTGCTAGACAGGTTAGCGAGACCTGACGATGCGATCGCTCTCCGAGCGGAAATCGGAGATGAATGGGTCGCTGAGGCGGAAGAACGGGTGGATGACAGCGCTCTGGTAGCCGCGGCGTTCTACCAGCACGCTTTCGATGCGTATGCGGCCGCAGGCGAGTTAGAGAAGGCCGAGGTCGTGAAACGATTGGTGCGTACCACCTATCTGGCGGCCGAATCCGAGTTCGGCGAGATCTCCCACCAAGCGCCGCTCGACATGAAACCGTGGCAAAAGGAGGTTGCAGGTTGGACATCAATGTCACCCGTTGAGGCACTGTCCAAGCTTGGTGCCAGCTTCTGGCTTATGCCGGATTGGGGCAAGGCTGAGGAGTCAAGCGATCACACCGCAAGAACTGCGCCATTGTCTCAGCTCATTCCTAGGACGACGCTGGATGACGGTCGGCCCGTGTCCCAACCTAGGAATCCCGAACAACAGCGAGAGGACAACGTCCGCAATAACTATCAGATGGAAATGGCCTTAAGGACCGTGTTCTTGTCAGCTGCGCTCAACGAACTCAGAGAAAGAATGACACTGACCGCAGACGAGTTCATCTCAACGTTGCTGCAGTCACCATTCTTCACAGACCGTGATCTAGCAATCGAGGGTGTCGGGTTCACGCGGTTAATCGAGGGTGATTTCGTCAGCGCGTTGCACATCTTGGTGCCTCGCATCGAAGAGGCGATCCGCCGGCAGGCGGCCGCCTTAGGATGCGACACGACAGCCATACGCAACGGCATCATGACTGAAAAGTCATTGGATCGGTTGCTGGATGACGACGACGTCGAGGCGCTTCTCCGATTAGTCCCTCAACTGTATGACTATGTTAGAGAGCTACTGATTGAGCACGTCGGCCCGAACCTAAGGAACAAGATAGCTCACGGAATGATCACACACGCTGAGTGTGGTCAGGACAATGCTGATCGTGTCGTTCTCGTGTTTCTCGTGATGTCTTTGTATAGGGCGCGCGATTCTGATGACGCGATCAATCAGAGCGGCCCCAACTGAATCAGAGGTTCGATGTGCTCAGGGAACGCGTCGCTCAGTCTAATTCCCGACGGCGAAGCCGGACCAGTGGGCGGCGCGGACGCGCGGGTGGAGGAGGCGGATTGTGTGCTGTTTGGCGGGGTGTTGTTGGCGTGGGCGGGGCGTGGGTTTGGACAAGGCTGAAGCCGTGTCCCTACGGGTCGGGTGACGGGACGGGCGCTAGTTGGCGACGGCGAAGCCGGACCAGCGGGCGGTGCGGACGGCGCGGACGCGGGGGTGGAGGAGGCGGATGCCTTCGCCGAGGACGTCGACTTCGGTCTTGAGGCGGTGGCGCGGCGATTCTTCTTCGAGCAGGCGCTGCTTGGCGTGCAGGTCGACGGCGAGGCGGTGGCCGATGAAGTCGGCGAGGGGGCCGGGCTCCGAGGGCATTTCGATCGTGCGCGCCCACTGGTGGGTGACGGCGAGGTTGAGGCGGACGTATTCGGCGAAGAGTGTGCCGGCGCGGTCGGCCAGGTCGGACAGAGTGCGGTCGGCTTCTTCGTCGATGCCCAGGATCTCGACGTCGCCGACGAGGTAGGGTTCGCGGCGGCGGACGCCCAGGACGCGGAAGCGCTGCTCGCCGAGGACGGTGACGTTGAGCTTGCCGTCCTCCAGCTTCTGCGCGTCGATGATGCGGGCGGTCGTCCCGACTTCGACGGGCTCGGCGGGGCCGCCGACCTCCTCGCCCTCGCGGATGAGGATGACGCCGAAGGGGCGTTTTTCGGCGATGCACTCGCCGATCATGAGCTTGTAGCGCTCCTCGAAGATGTGCAGGGGGATCGTGCTGCCGGGAAAGAGGACGGTGTTGAGCGGGAAGAGCGGGATATCCACGGCACTATTCTCCGAGGGAGCCGTCCGGGCGCACGGCCTGCTCCGTGTCCGGGGCCGCGTCCGGGACCAGCGGTGCGATGCCGTCGCCGATGATCCAGCGGGCGCGTCGCTCGTCGGCGGCGCGGACGTAGACCTGGACGTCGCCGATCGAAGGGCCGATGCCGGTGAGGGAGCGGGCGTTTGAGGGGCGGATGAAGACGGGGACCGCCTCCTGTGCAAGGGCGTCGCGCCAGATGCGCGCTTCGATGTCGCTGGTGACGCCGAGCCGCACGAGATCGTCCGCCATAACATGTTCAGGTTAGCACAGCGGGCGGCCGTCAACGGGCTGTCAACGGATGGGGGAACGGATAATCGGATTGGTTGCGGCGCGGTCCATTCGTCTATGCGATTAGCGGTCCGTTGGCAGGCGGATGTGCGATAAGATACGCGACCAGACTGTGAGGTGAGCGCTATGGCAGAACGCCAACGAGTATCGTCCGGGTCGCCGTTCGAGGACGTCTTCGGCTTCTCGCGCGCTGTCCGCGTCGGCGACCGAATTTTCGTCTCCGGCACTGTGGCCTGGAGCGAGGCGGGGGAGCTGGTGGGCGCGGGCGACATGTACGCGCAGGCGAAGCAGGCGATCAGCAACATCGAGGCGGCGCTGCGGGAAGTGGGAGCCTCGCTTTCGGACGTCGTGCGGACGCGGATGTTCGTCACGGACATCGCTCGCTTCGGGGAGGTGGCACGCGCCCACTCCGAGGCGTTCGGGGAGGTGAGGCCGGCGGCGACGCTGGTGGCGGTGTCGGCGCTGGCGGCGCCGGAGCTTCTGGTCGAGATTGAGGCCGAAGCGGTCGTTTAGCCGGGCAGGCGGGCGAGGTCAAACCGTCGCACACTGTGACGGCCACGGCGATCGAACACGAGGCCCGTCGTATCATGAGATGTGCGATGGCGGGAAGATTCGAACGCGCGATCGAGCTGATCGACGAGGCAAACTCGGCTGATCCCACTGTTCTGATCGTGAACGAGCAGCCGCGCCCAAAGGAGCTGGCCCACGCGGAGATCGCGACGGAGTGGGTGCGGCGCCTGCGACCGGACGCGGATGAGGCGTTGCTGCTGGCGGCGCGGGCCCATCACATTCGGCGCTGGAAGATGCCGCGCTCTTCGTACCCGGAGGGACGGAAGGGGTACCTGCGCTGGCGGGCCGACCTCCAGAAGTTCCACGCGCGGGAGGCCGAGGTGATCCTCCGGGAGTGCGGGTACGATGCTGGGACGATCGCGCGGGTCCAGCAGATCGTTCAGAAGCACCGTCTGGGGCGCGATCCCGACGTTCAGGTGCTGGAAGACGGGCTATGCCTGGTCTTCCTGGAGACGCAGCTTACGGCGTTGGTCGAACAGCTGCCCGAGGAGACGATGGCCAACGTGCTGCGCAAGACGTGGAAGAAGATGAGCGAGGAGGCGCGGGAGCACGCCCTGGCTCTGGACATGAGCCCGGCAGTTCGCGAGCTTGTTCTGCGGGCCCTGAGCGGCTCGTAACGCGCCCTTCACGTGGTGGACGCCGCGAGGCGGGAGAGGAGATCTTCCGGCGTGTAGCTGCCGGGCTCGCGGGCCTCGCGTGAGGCTTCTGCCGCCACGGCCTGCAGCATGCGGTTGTGTGTCGTGGGGACGCCGTGCAAAGTGCCCAGGAGAGCGATCTCGCCGTTCAGGTAGTCGGTCTCCAGCGAGCCGCCGCGCGAGAGGCTCTGCCATGTCGATCCGCCGAGGCGAGACTCGAGGCCGGGCACCGGCTTGACGGTGATCCCCTTCACGTGCTCCTGCAGCTCCTCTGGGCCGGCGCAGTCGATGCCGGCGGCTGCGTAGACGGCGAGTGCCTCTTCGCGGACGGCGCGCACGATGTCGCCGGCGGCGCCGGAGCAGAGCGCCTGCACGATGTTCAGGAGGTTGGAGAGCAGCTTCGCGTGCTTGAAGCGCATGATCCTCTCGTTGGGCTCTGAGGCGAAGCCGCTGGCGCGCAGGTCGGCTGCCACAGCCTCGATCAGGCCGTCCGTTCCCTGCGGGTAGCGACCGGTGTGGAGAATTCCGGCGATGGGCGACGAGTGCGCGATGACCTCGCCTGGCTGCAGGTGGGTGCCCGGCATCCAGACGACCATGCCGTAGACGCGCGAGAAGAGGCGTGCCGCCATGCGCTCGTTGGCGACGCCGTTCTGGGCGCAGACGACGGCCACGTCGCCGGCGGCACCGCGCAGGGCGGTCAGGGCGCCGGCCGTGTCCTGCGACTTCATCGCCAGGACCGCGACGTCGTCCGGGCGCCAGTCGATCTCGTCCGGATGGCCGGCGGCGGGGATCGCCGGCGTCAGGGTCTCGTCCGGCGTGCGCAGGGTGAGGCCGTCGCGGCGGATTGCCTCCAGGTGCGGGCCGCGAGCGATGAGGGTGAGTTCACGGCCGGCGTGGGCGAGCCTGGCGCCGATCGTGCCGCCGATCGCACCGGCGCCGTAGATTACGTATCGCATGGAGGGGAGTATAAGCCCGAAGCGCGCGTCGTGGGCTCGCTGGCGTAGAATTGGGGCGTTATGGCCGAGCCGCGCGTGAAGTATGCCGCGACGTCCGACGGCGTCAACATCGCCTTCGCCGACACCGGCGGCGAAGGCGTGCCCCTGCTGTACATGCGAGGCAGTCCGTTCACGCACGTCCAGCTGGAGTGGAAGCAGACGTCGTACAGTTCCTGGTACGGCAGCGTGTTCGCACGGCGCCGCCTGATCACGTTGGACTGCCGGGGCTGCGGGCTTTCCGACCGGGGCGCCGGTGAGGTGTCGGTCGAGGCGTTCGGGCGCGACATCGCCGCGGTGGCCGACAAGCTGGGCTTGGAGCGGTTCGCGCTCAGCGCTGGAGAGGCGGACGGTATCGCGGCGATCGCCTACGCGGCGGACAATCCGGAGCGCGTAACTCGCCTGATCCTCTGGGATACATACGCCGACGGCGCGCGCTTCGCTGAGATACCGCAGTTGAAGGCGTTCCTGTCGATGCTGGAGAACGACTGGGACCTGTTTACGACGACGCTGGCCTACAGCATGAACGAGTGGGACTCACCTGCCGCGAAGGAGTACGTCGAGTTCCTCCACGAGGCGTGTACTCAGGAGCAATCGCTCAACTACTTCAAGAACTACGTCATGAAAGCCGACACGTCAGACGACCTGTCGCGCGTCACGCAGCCCACGATCGTCTTCAGCCACAAGAACGTAGCGATCCCGGACTTCGACACGGTGCGAAACCTGGCCGCGCGCCTCCCTAACGCCGAGCTTGTTGTGCTGGAAGGCACGTGGGCCCAACCCGGCGGCGACCTGCCGATCGTGGAAGCCGCGCTCGGCCGCCTCCTCGGCGATGCGCCCAGGGGGGTTCAGCCGCAGCCGGGCGAGCAGGTGCGTGGCTCGCTGGTGACGATCCTCTTCACGGACGTCGAAGGTTCGACGGCGCTCACTCAGCAATTGGGCGACGCGAAGGCGCGTGAGCTTTTCCGCGAACACGAGCGCATCACGCGGGAGGCGTTGGCGGCTCACGGTGGTTCGGAGGTGAAGACGATGGGCGACGGCTTCATGGCCTCGTTCGGCTCCGCTGCCGGGGCGCTCGACTGCGCGATCGCGATCCAGCGGGCGCTGGCGGACAAGCAGGTGAAAGTGCGAATCGGCCTCAACGCCGGGGAGCCGATCGCCGAGGAAGACCCGGACGGGCACGGTGACCTCTTCGGCACGTCGGTGATCCTGGCGGCCCGTATCGCGGCGCAGGCGACGGGTGGCGAGATACTTGCCTCTAACGTTGTGCGCGAGCTGGTGGCCGGGCGCGGGTTCCTCTTCTCAGATCGGGGCGAAAGAGCCCTACGGGGCTTCGAGGACCCGGTGGCGGTCTACGAAGTGAGCTGGCGGGAGGGCTAGCGTGGAACCCTCCCGAATCCAGTACGCGACGACGTCGGACGGTGTGAGCATCGCCTACGCGGTCGCCGGAGAAGGGATGCCCGTCATCAGCGTGCCGCCGGTGCCGTGGTCAGACGTGCGAGCGGAGTGGGCCGATCCCGGCCACCGCGCCTTCTATTCGGCTATGACGCGCGGCAAGTGCTGGATTCGGTACGACTCGCGGGGTAGCGGTTCGTCCGATCGCGATATTCCAGAGCTGACCGCTGAGAATTTCATCGACTCGCTTTGCCTGGACATAGAGGCGGTGGCGGACAAGCTGGGCCTGGATTCGTTCGCACTCGCTGGCATCGCGATCGGCGGGCCCGAGGCGATCCGCTTTGCAGCGCTCCATCCGGACAGGGTGACGAAGCTGATCCTGTGGTGTTCGCCTTCGCGACTGGAGGACATCGCCACTCCGCAGGGCGAGGCGATGCGGGTGCTGCGGGACACGGACTTCGATCTCTTTACGGAGACGGTCGCTCACGCGATGATCGCGGGCTGGGGCTCCGGCGACGAGGCGCGTAGCTTCGCCGCGATTATGCGAAAGTCCACGACGCCGGGTTCTCCGCCCGTCGCGGTCACGCTTGAGAGCAGCTTCGACGTGACGGCGGACCTGGCGGCGATCAAGTGCCCAACGCTGGTGCTTCACCGTGAGGAAGCGACTTTCCCGACCGTCCAGGCAGCCCGCCATATCGCAGCGAGAGTGCCGGACTCGCACCTCGTCGTGCTGGACGGCGGAGCGCTCTTGCCATGGGTCGGCGACCTGGAAGCCGTGGTGCGGGAGATCGATGACTTCCTGGGCGTGGAGTCTGCGCCGCCTGCCAGTGAGCCTGCAGCGCAACCAGCGGCGGCGACGGGGATGGTCACGATTCTGTTCACGGACATCGAGGGCTCGACGACGCTGACTCAGCGGCTGGGTGACGAGCGAGCGCAACAGATCGTCCGGGCGCATAACACGATAGTGCGGGATGCGCTCAAGAATGCCGGCGGCACGGAGATCAAGCACACGGGCGACGGAATCATGGCATCGTTTCCGCTCACCTCGCATGCGGTCGAGGCGGCGGTTGCCATCCAGCGTGCCGCGGCCGCTCACGGCGAGGCGAACCCCGATGACGCCTTTCGCGTCCGCGCCGGTCTAAACGCGGGCGAGCCGGTCGCGGAAGAGAGTGATCTCTTTGGGAGCGCCGTACAGCTCGCGCGGCGCGTCTGCGACGCCGCACCGGCCGGATCGATCTACGTGACCGATGTCGTCCGACAGTTGGTTGCCGGAAAGGGGCTCGCGTTCGCAGACCAGGGCGCGCACGACCTGCGCGGCTTCGAGGACCCGGTGGCGGTCTACGAAGTGAGCTGGCGGGAGTAGCCGTGTCCGGCGAGAAGGAGATCACGCGCGCGGTCACGCCCGAAGACCTGGGCGATATGCTTTTGGAGCCGCCCCGCGCTGCTGTCGCCACTGTCCGCGAGGGGCGCGCCGAGGCGGTGCCGGTCGAGTTCCGATACGAGAGCGGACGCTATTTCGTGCGGGCCGCCGCCGGGCTGGAGGCGGGCGCGCGAGCGGCCCTGCTGATCGACGACGGGTGTTATCACGCCGAGCTGCGTGGGATCTCCGTTCGCGGCCACCTGGCTGCGCCGGACGGGCCGCCAGAAGGCCTCGAGGGCTTTCTTGAGGTCGTCCCGGAACGCATGTCGGCCTGGCACTACGGCGCGATGCGGAAGAGGGACGATGCTGGACCTCGCTGACCCGCGGATCGACCGGTTCATCTCGCGGTGCATGGTGGTGCGTGTGGCGACGGTCTCGGCGAGCGGGTTGCCGCACATGACGCCGCTCTGGTTCGTGCGCAGTGGCGGCGACTTCTACATGAACACTCGCACGGCCTCGCCCGGGGCGCGCGACATCGCTGCCAACGGCGACGTCGTCCTCCTCTTCGAGAAGGAGCGCGGCCGCTCAACCCGGGCACTGCGCATCCGGGGCCGGGCGACTTTCAGCCCTGGCGAGCAGTTTTCGCCGGGCATCCTGGCGCGGTTTGCACTGAAGTACTACCTGAATCCGGGCGGCGCAGGCGACGTTGTCCGCAACCTGCGGACGGTGCCGGCGCGCCTGCTCTACTACCGCGAGCGGGCGGGCGAAGCGGGCGCCATACAGGTGACGCCGGAGACGGCCGAGCTGATCCCGCTGTCCGCCGGCGATTAGACTCCTTTCGCCCGTACCAACGATCGTCGAAGGGCGACGGCGCCCAGATTGGAGAGCCTTAATGATCCTCTAACGTCTCTTTAATGGCGCCGGTGCATGCTCTTTGGTGGAGCCCTGCCGGGGGCGGAAAGAGACAACTGTGGCCGTCATAACCAACCGCCTGCAAACGATCCTGGACGTCGGGGACTTCCCGCGATGGCTGCGAGCGATCACGAGGAAGCAGGCCGCCGTCGCCTGCGGCCTGGGAGCAGTTGTTGCTCTTGGCGCCTTCCTCCGTTTCTACGGGCTGGGCGCCAACAGCATCGGCAACACGTACTACGCCGCGACGGTCCAGAGCATGCTGACCTCGTGGCACAACTTCTTCTTCGCTTCCTTCGAGCCCGGCGGTTCAGTCAGCGTGGACAAGCCGCCCCTCGGCTTCTGGATCCAGGCCGCATCGGCCTACGTATTCGGCGTGAACGGGTTCGCCCTGGCGCTGCCCCAGGCGTTGGCAGGCGTTCTTTCGATCCCCCTGCTTTTCGCGCTTGTGAGGCGCCACTTCGGCGTCTGTGCCGGTCTTCTTGCCGCGCTTGTCCTGGCCACGATGCCGGTGACGGTCGCCACTGACCGCAACAACACGATCGATGGGCTTCTCGTGTTCGTCCTGCTGCTGGCCACCTGGGCCGTCCTGAAGTCCGTGCACGGTGGCCGGGCACGCTTTCTGCTGCTCGGCGCTCTCCTCGTGGGGCTCGGCTTCAACATCAAGATGCTCCAGGCGTTCGCTCCGCTGCCCGCCTTCTACGCCGTGTACCTGCTGGCCGCGCCGCACGCCTGGTGGAAGCGGCTCACCCATCTCGCTGCCGCTACCGTTGTCCTCCTCGTCGTCTCACTATCCTGGGCTGTCGCCGTGGACCTGACGCCGCCCGAGGACCGTCCCTACGTCGGCAGTAGCGACGACAACACCGTGATGGAGCTAATCGTCGGCCACAACGGGCTCAGCCGTCTTATCTCGACTCGGAACTCTCCTCCGGCCGGCGGCGATCGCCCGCTCGGCGGCGGCGATGGTCCTCCCGCGTTCGGCGGGGGGCTGCCGTCGATTCCGGGCGGCCGTCCGGCGGGGCCGTTCCCGGGCGGCCAGCCGCCTGCCAATCGTCAGCCGCCTGGTGCTGGCCAACTGCCTGCCGATGGCCAACCGCCCGACGATGGCCAACAGCCAGCCAACCCGGGTCAAGCCTCGAACCCCTTCTCGTTCGAGGTCGGGGAGCCGGGCGCTCTCCGTCTCATCACGGAACCTCTGGCCACGGAGTCCGGCTGGCTGCTGCCTCTGGCTCTGCTCGCAGTCCCGCTGGCCTTTGTGCAACTTCGCTGGCGCTGGCCCCTGACCGATAAGCATGTCGCGATCGTCCTCTGGGCCGGCTGGCTCCTACCTTCCCTGATCTACTTCAGCTTCACCACGGGTCTTTTCCACGCCTACTACCTGATAATGCTTGGCCCGCCCATCGCCGCTCTCGTAGGAGTCGCCGCCTGGGCACTGTGGCGTGCCTGGCGGGACGAACCCCGGCTCGGCGGTGGATTGCTGGTCCTGCTGACCGGCGCCATCCTCGCCTTCCAGGCCGTCACCTTGCAGAACTACCCGGACTACGCCGGCTGGGTGGTTGGCGCCGCCGCTATCCTCTGGCTCGCGGGCGCTGGCCTGCTCCTCTTGCGGCCCGCAGCGTGGCTCCGCATGGCCGGCCCGACGCTGGTATTCCTCAGCCTGCTCGTTGCGCCGCTCGTTTGGTCCGGCGCCACCGCCGTCGATGCTGACCCCAACGTCTCTCTGCCGAACGCTGGCCCCGACGTCGGGCAACAGGCTCGCCCAAACGCGTCCGACGAGCTTACGCCGCTGCAGCAGGCGACCCTGGAGTATCTCGTCGCCAACACCGATCGAGACGGCTACCTCGTCGCCACTCTCAACGCCCGCGAGGCGGCGACGTACATTCTGGAGACGGGGCGGCCTGTCCTCACTTTCGGCGGATTCTCTGGAAGCGACAACGTCGTCGACGTCGAGCGCCTCGCGCAGATGGTCTATGACGGCGAACTCAGGTTCGTGCTCGCAGGCGATGACGTGGCCCGTTCCAAGCGCGACATCGCCGCCTGGCTCGATAGCAACTGCGCTCCCGTGACCCTCTCCGTGCCGGGCGGCCAGGGCGGCCCAGCGGGCAACCAGAGCACGCTCTACGACTGCGCGGTCTCCGCCCAGGCAGATCTCTAGGGTTCTCGCCACCTGTGTTCGTCGCGGGCTCCGCGGGCGATTAGACTCCGTTCGCCCGTAGTGCTATTCTTGCCGCTTACACCGGAAGATTCCT
>JAJCYV010000009.1 GCA_029262695.1 Chloroflexota bacterium
CCGCTGGTGGCGTCGCGCTCCAGGGTGAGGTAGACGCCGGGCGAGCGCACGAGCTGGGAGACGACGACGCGCTCGGCGCCGTTGATGATGAAGGTGCCCTTCTCCGCCATTAGCGGGAAGTCACCCATGAAGATCTCTTGCTCCTTGATCTCGCCCGTCTCCTTCACGACGAGTTCGACGTTCACGCGCAGAGGGGCTGAGAAGGTGGCGTCGCGCTCCCGGCATTCGTCCTGCGTGTACTTCGGCTCGCCGAAGCTGTAGTCGGCGAAGCGCAGCTCCAGGCGGTTGCCGGTGAAGTCCTGGATCGGCGAGATTTCATCGAAGAGCTCGCGCAGGCCTTCTGTCTTGAAGATCTCGTAGGAGTCGAGTTGGATCTCGACGAGGTTTGGTAGCGATTGAACGTCGGGTATGCGTGAGTAGGACTTGGTCAGCTCGGGGACGCTGAATTTTTCGGATACGGCATTGCGTGCGGCAACCATGCAGAAACTTCCTCCCAGCAGAAGGCTAGAAACGGGTGACAGGACAGGCGGCAAGGCCTAACGTCAAAGGCAAATAGTTACAGGGAATAGAATCAGGGGGATTCGACAACCATCCAGTTAGCCATTCTAGTGAGCGCCAAGCCAAAAGTCAACACAGTGTCAACTGTTTCTTTGGCGCTGAGCGCAGGTACGGAAACCTATTCGCCCACGGCGGCCGGCGCGACTGGGTCCTGCAAGCGCTGGCTGGAGGGCGCCTGGCCGCGCATGACGGTGGCGACGCCCGCGATGATCAGGAGGAAGCCCACGATCGTGCTCACGCCGATCTCTTCGTCCAGCACGAGCCAGCCAAGCAGCAACCCGAGCACGGGCACGATGTACGTGACGAGCGACGCCCGCACGCTGCCGATGTTCTCGATCAGCCAGACGAACGACACGTAGCCGATGCCGGTGCCCAGCGTGCCGAGCACGAGCAATGAGCCCCACGCCTCGAGGCTCAGCGAGTAGTGGGGCGCGCCCCCTCTTGCGAGGAGGAGCGCGCCCGCGGCGATCACGGCGCCGATCGCCAGCTGCACCATCGTCAGGCTGACCGGGTCTTGCTGGCGGAGCAGGCTGCGCATGTGGACAGCGCCGAGGCCATAGCAGAACGCCGCAGCGACGACGGCGAGCTGGCCCGCGACGTTCGAGTCGGTGACGTCCAGCGATTCGGTGCCGGTGAGCACGGCGACGCCCACGAAGCCGAGGAGCAGGCCCCCGAGACGGCCTCGCGTGAAGTGCTCTTCATCGAGGGCGATGGCGGCAATGACCGCCGTGAAGATCGGCACCATCGCGTTGAGAACGGACGCCGTGCCGCTTTCGATGTGCTCCTCACCCCAGGAGATGAGCGCGAACGGCAGGATGTTCGCCAGGACGGCGAGGACGACTATGTGAGGGATGAGACGGGGCGCGACGGCCACACGGTGCCGCGTGACCAGCACGTAGGCGCCGACGGCCAGGGTGCCGAAGAATATCCGCCCGGCGACGACCTCCAGCGGCCCCGTCTCGTCGACGATGACCTTGATGAAAAGAAACGAGCCACCCCAGACGCCGCCCAGCGCGAACAGTACCGGGATCGCCCGTCCGGCAGGCCGGCCGGGGCTGCTCAACCGGGTGGCCGTTCGTCGACGTCCGGTTGCGGCCGGCTCTCCATCGCCAGCAGGGCCTCCTTGCGCTCCACGCCGCCACCGTAGCCGCCGAGGGTGCCGTCGTTGCGCACGACGCGGTGGCAGGGGATGACGATGCCCACCGGGTTCGTCGCGCAGGCGCGCGCGACGGCGCGGGCGGCCTTCGGCGAGCCGATCTCGCGGGCGACCTGCGAGTACGACTTCGTCTCGCCGCGCGCGATGCCGCGGAGGGCGCGCCAGACGCGCATCTGGAACGCCGTGGCCTGGACGTCCAGCGGCAGATCGAGCTTCGTCGTTTCCCCGTCCAGGTAGCGCACGATCTCGCTGACCCAGCCGCGCAGGCTTTCGCCCTGGCGCTCCAGCAACGCCCGCGGGAACTCCTGGGCCAGCTTGCGTTCGAGGTCTGACTCGTCGTCGCCGAGCTTGACGATGCAGACGCCACGCTCCGTGGCGCCGACGAGCAGCTGGCCCAGCGCGCAGTCCGTTATCTCGTAGCGCACTGTGATGCCCGCGCCGCCCCGGCGGTAGGTCGCCGGCGTCATGCCCAGCACGTCGTCCGACTTCTCGTAGAGGCGGGAGCCGCTGGGATAGCCGGCGTCGTACAGCGCTTGCGTGACGGTCGCGCCCTGACGCAGGCCGTCCTTGAGCCGGCCGGACCGCGCCAACGCCAGGTACTGGCGCGGCGAGACGCCGAGCTGGCGCCGAAAGAGCCTGCGCAGGTACTCGCTACGGAGGTTCAACCGCTCAGCGACGGCGGAAAGCGACGACTCGGCGTCCGGATCGTTGTCGAGGTAGGCGCAGGCCGCGGCCAAGTAGCCGGCGCGCGGGTCCGGCGACGGGTCGAGCGGGCGGCAGCGCTTGCAGGCGCGGAAGCCGGCCTCCTGTGCTTCGCCGGACGTCCAGTAGAGGACGATGTTCTCCGGCTTTGGCGGGCGGGCGGGACAGCCGGGCCGGCAGAAGATGCCCGTACTGCGCACGGCGATGATGAACGCCGGACTGGCGGCGCTGACTGCAGTCTGTGGCAGAGTTCTGGCGTCGGTCGTGATGGTCATAGTGATTACCTCCATCCGCACGATAGCGGAGGCAGCGGAGGCCGGACTATCCGCTTTCGGCAACCGAATGCAGGAGGCGCGGCGAGTGTGGGAGCCACACAGTACATGCCTTTGTGGACTCGGTCAATCGGAAGGCGGCAGGCGGTTGCTGCCGGGTGGTCAGTATTGTATTTTGAGGCCGGTTCCGCCGTGGCTGATTCACCCGTCTTCCAGGATCTCAAGGTCTTCACCGGAAACGCTCATCCGGTGCTGGCGCAGGATATCTGCTCGTATCTGGAGACAGATGTCGGCGACGCCGAGGTCTTCGAGTTCTCTAACGAGAACATCTTCGTGCGCTTTAACGAGAACGTCCGCGCCCGCGACGTGTTCATCCTGCAGCCGATGTGCTCGCCGGTGAACACGCGGCTGATGGAGCTGTTCATCATGATCGACGCCGCGCGGCGCGCCTCTGCCGGCCGCATCACGGCCGTTCTTCCGTACTACCCGTACGCCCGCAGCGACAAGAAGGACCAGCCGCGCGTCCCGATCACCGCCCGCCTGATCGCCAACTTCCTGGAGACCGCCGGCACCGACCGCGTCCTGACGATCGACCTGCACGCCGGGCAGATCCAGGGCTTCTTCAACATCCCCGTCGACGAACTGACAGCGCGCTCGCTGCTGGCCAACTACATCACGGAGAAGAAGATCCCGGACCTGACGGTCGTCGCCACCGACGCCGGCGGCGCGAAGGG
Organism: Chloroflexota bacterium; assembly: GCA_029262695.1. GTDB lineage: Bacteria > Chloroflexota > Dehalococcoidia > SM23-28-2 > RBG-16-64-32 > CF-162. The sequence continues at coordinate 3,423 of JAJCYV010000009.1, forward strand.
CGCCCGGCGCATGGCCGACCGGCTGGACGCACCGCTGGCGATAGTCGAGAAGCGCCGGTTGGGCAACAACGAACAGGTCGAGGCGACGACGGTTATCGGCGACGTCGAGGGCCGTGCCGTCCTCATCGTCGACGACGAGGTCCTGACGGGTGGCACGCTCGTCGCCGCGGCGAACGTCGTCGTCGAGCAGGGCGCGACGGCTGTCTACGTCGCCGCTACGCACCCGATCCTCTCCGGTGACGCCGTCACGAAGATCGAGGAGTCACCGATAAACGAGATCGTCTTCACGGACACGATCCCCATCCCGCCGGAGAAGCTCTTGCCGAACATGACGGTGCTCTCCGTGGCCCCGCTGCTGGGCGAAGCGATCCGGCGCATCCACACCGGCCAGTCCGTCGGCGCGCTGTTCAACGGCGCCAGCCACTGAGGCCGCGACCTGCCCCGCCCCCGGGACAGGGTACCTGGAACAGGGCGCTGCGCAACGCCTGTAGGGGCGCAGTGCCCGGGCCTTCCAATGCCATCACCTCAGCGGACGATAGTTCCGCCGTGTGCTGCTGCCGCATCATCGTGGGCGCTGCGCCCCTACTCTAGATCCGCACTGGCCACTGTTCACGGCCAGTGCGGTATCATTGATCTGTACGCCCGACGCGTGGGGCCGCACTATCTGTGGAGCACCGGCGGGCGGAAGGAGCGTAGAGACACCGAATGAGCATCCTGTCCAGGGTTTTCGGAGACTACAACGAAAAGGAGCTGAAGAAGCTCTGGCCGATCGTCAAGGAGGTCAACGCCTTCGAGGACGAGATTCAGCCGCTGACCGACGAGCAGCTGCGCGCGAAGACCGATGAGTTCCGCGAGCTGCTGGACGGCGGCGAGACGCTGGACGACATCCTGCCAGAGGCGTTCGCCGTGGTGCGGGAGATGTCGCGGCGGCGTCTGGGGATGCGGCCGTTCGACGTGCAGATCCTGGGCGGCATCGTCCTCCACCGGGGCAAGGTCGGCGAGATGAAGACGGGTGAGGGAAAGACGCTCGTTGCCACGCTGCCAATTTACCTCAACGCGCTGGCCGGTAAGGGCGTGCACCTGATCACCGTGAACGACTACCTGGCCAAGCGCGACGCCCAGTGGATGGGCGCCGTCTACGACGCCCTGGGTCTCACCGTCGGCATCCTCCAGCACGACTCCGGCTACGTCTACGACCGGACGTCGAACCTGGACAACGAGAGCCTGCGCCACCTGACGCCGGTAGAACGCCGCGAGGTCTACGCCGCCGACATCACCTATGGCACGAACAACGAGTTCGGCTTCGACTATCTGCGCGACAACATGGCGACGGACTTCGCGCGCACGGTGCAGCGGCAGGAGATACCACAGAGCTACGCCATCGTCGACGAGGTGGACAGCATCCTCATCGATGAGGCGCGGACGCCGCTGATCATCAGCGGGCCGGCGGAGGAGACCGAGGACATCTACCGCACGTTCGCGCGCATCGTCCCGCGCATCACTCCGGGGCAGGACGCGATCATCGACCTCAAGCACAAGAGCGTCAGCCTCACGGAAGAGGGCGTCGATAAGGTGGAGAAGGCGCTCAGCATCAAGAATCTCTACGACCCTACGAACTTCCGCCTGACCCGCTTCCTGGACGCCGCCCTCAAGGCCGAGCACCTCTACCAGCGGGAGCACCAGTACGTCGTCAAGGACGGCGAGGTGGTGATCGTCGACGAGTTCACGGGGCGCCTGATGACGGGGCGCCGCTGGTCCGACGGGCTACACCAGGCGGTGGAGGCGAAAGAGGGCGTCAAGATCCAGCGCGAGAGCGTCACCTACGCCACGATCACGCTGCAGAACTACTTCCGGATGTACGACAAGCTGGCCGGCATGACCGGTACGGCATGGACGGAGCGCGACGAACTCCACCAGATTTACGGCCTGGACGTGCTCGTCATCCCCACCCACAGGCCGATGGTGCGCGGCGACATGCAGGACATCATCTTCAAGGGCATCGGCGGCAAGTTCAAAGCGGTTGTGGAGGAGATCGAGGACGCACACGGCGACGGTCGCCCGATGCTCGTCGGCACCGTTGCCATCGAGACGTCGGAGCTGCTGTCCGACATGCTCATGCGGACGTCCACCTGCAGACTTGAAGACTGCGCGGATTATCACAAGGTCTGCCCGCTCAAGGAGCCGGCGGTCCTAAACGCGAAGCAGCACGAGCGAGAGGCGCACATCGTCGCCATGGCCGGCGTCACCGGCGCCGTTACGATCGCCACCAACATGGCGGGCCGCGGGACGGACATCGTCCTTGGCGGGAACCCGGAACGCATGGCCGAAGAGATCGGCCGCAAGCAAGGCATCGACCTGCTGACGGCAGACGAGGACGTCACGGGGCCGATCCGCGAGCAGGCGCGCGCGAACTGGCGGGACGAGCACGACCGTGTGATCGCGGCCGGCGGGCTGCACATCATCGGGACGGAGCGACACGAGTCGCGGCGCATCGACAACCAGCTCCGCGGGCGCGCCGGGCGCCAGGGCGACCCGGGCAGCTCGCGCTTCTTCGTCTCCTTCGGCGATGACCTGATGAAGCGCTTCTCTCCGGAGTGGGTACCGAACCTGCTGGGCAAGATGGGCATGGACGAGGACACGCCGCTGGAGAGCAACATGGTCTCCAAGGCGATTGAGCAGGCGCAGACGAAGGTGGAGGGCCACAACTTCGATATCCGCAAGCACGTCGTCCAGTACGACGATGTGATGAACCTGCACCGTGACTTCGTCTACACGGAGCGCCGCAAGATCCTGGCGGGAGCGGACCTGAGGGACAACATCGTCGAGATGATCGAGCCGGAGATCGAACGCGTCTTCGACGCCTTTGCGTCCGACGCCGACCCGGAGATGTGGGAGACGGAGAGCCTCATCGGCGAGCTGAAGGCGATCATGCCGCTTCCCACCAAGTTCACGTCGCGCCACATCCGAGAGCTAAGCGCCGAGGAAGCGCTGGACGAGGTGCTGGAGGCGGCGCAAGAGATCTACGCGACGAAGGAAGAGGAGCTGGGCGAGGAGCGAATGCGCACGCTGGAGCGGCTGCTCCTCCTGCGCGTGATCGACCGGCTCTGGGTCTTCCACCTGACGGCGCTGGACGAGCTACGGCAGGGGATCGGCCTGCGGGGTTACGGCCAGCGGGACCCGCTGGTGGAGTTCAAGCTTGAGGCCCACGACATGTACGACCAGCTGACGGAGCACATCCGCCAGAACACCGTCCGCCAGATCTACCACGTTACGCTGACGACGCCGGTGGTGCGGCCGCAGCCACCAAAGCAGGTGAGCGAGAGCGGCCCGGCCGACGATGCCGCGTCCGGGGCAACCGCAACGAAGGTTGCGGCGGCCGCCGGCGGCGGCGGCGGCACGGCCACGGCGACGGCAACGGCGCCGACCAACAAGAAGGTCGGCCGCAACGATCCTTGCCCCTGCGGCAGCGGCAAGAAGTACAAGAAGTGCCACGGCGGGGCCGGAGCTGGCGCCGTCTAGGAGCCGCATGAGCCCACAGACAGACGCCACCGAAGACGTGAGTGTGGAAGCGCAGCGTCTCATCGGCGAGATGCGGGAGTCGGTGGAGAGCGGCGATCAGCACTGGTTCCACGCGCTCCTCCACGCGATCCGAAACTGGCCCCTGAGCGACGAGACCCGGGGCGAGCGCGACTTCCACTACCTCGTCGGCGGCGAGGCGTTCGACTGGCTGCTGCTGGCGGAGCGGCTCTGTGGCGAGATGACCGATCTCATTCCGGAAGACGAGGCGGATGCGCTGCTCTTCCACGAGCGGCTGCCCGTGGAGACGGACGAGGCCGATTTCGAGGGGCTGCTGGGTGCGAAGTACAAGCCGCACTTGAACTTCGTCTACGGCGTGCGAGTTGAGGCGGCACTGCAGATCGCGGTGCAAGAAGAGGTGCGCAAGGAGCGCGCCGCCATCCGCGTCTGGGAGAACAACGGTCACCTGGAAGACGAGGCGTTCCAGCGCATCTACGGCAAGCCAGGCGCGGAGATGGTCGCCGCGTTCAAGACGAGCACCGGCAGCGACTCCGGGTGGCTATCCCTGGCGGAGTTGTCGGAGTGGCGCTACTGGCTGTTCCAGTATCGCGTCAAGAACTGCGACCCGGCGAAGGTGGCCAGCGACACCCGCAAGGGCCTGTTGATGCTGCAAGCGCTGGAGGGCGCGACGCCGCGGCGTTCGGGCGCTCCCGCTTAGCCTGGCACCATACCGCCCCGCGCATTTGCCCTGAATTCGCGCGCGTCCGTATAATGTTGGCCTATATCCGCAGGAAGGTGGTTCCCCCATATGGCGACGCCGTACGCCTACTTCAAGAAAGAGATCGTCCCTCTGCCCGAGGCGAAGATCGGAATAATGACGCACGCTTTCAACTATGGAACGGGCGTATTCGAGGGGATCCGCGGCAACTGGAACGAAGACGAGGAGCAAATCTACGTCTTCCGCCTCAAGGAGCACTTCGACCGGCTGCGCAACAGCTGCAAGATCATGCAGATCGACTTTCCGTATGAGACGGAGGAGTTGATCTCGCTCGTCACGAAGATCGTCGAGATGTCCGGCTACCACGAGGACGTCTACCTGCGGCCGCTGGCCTACAAGAGCGGCGAGGTGCTGGGCGTGCGCCTGCACGACCTGGAGGACGACTTCCTGATCTTCATCGCCCCGTTCGGACCGTACCTGGACATCGAGAAGGGGGCCCGCTGCCAGACCTCTAGCTGGCGACGGGTGGCCGACACGGGGATTCCGGCGCGCGCCAAGATCACCGGCATATACGCGAACTCCGCGCTCGCCAAGACGGAGGCTCAGCTCAACGGCTTCGACGAGGCGATCATGCTGGACGAACGCGGCCACATCTCCGAAGGCTCCGGCGAGAACATCTTCGTCGTCATGGACGGCCGCATCTTTACGCCGCCGCCCTCGTCTGACATCCTCATCGGCATCACGCGCGAGACGGTGATCACGCTGGCGCGAGACGAGCTTGGGCTGGAGGTCGTCGAGCGGGACATCGACCGCTCGGAGCTGTACACGGCCGACGAGTGCTTCATGACGGGAACGGCCGCGCATGTGACGCCTGTTGTCGAGCTGGACCGGCGGACGATCGGCGATGGCAAGATGGGCCCTATAACCGCTGACCTCGTCAAGCGTTATTTCGACATCATCACGGGCAAGAACGCCAAGTACGCCCACTGGTGCACTCCTTGTTACTCAAAGGTCAAGGCCTAACGATCGAGCGGCCGTCCCGCGCGGCGGGAACGGCCATCGGCACAGCCTTTTTCGCCGTCGCGCTGGTGCTGGCCGTCGCGCTGCTGGCGCGGGCGATCAGCTGGCCAGCTTCGTGGCCGGGGTTCCTGGCGTACCTGGGCGCGGGCGTGCTGGCAGCGCTGGCGGTGGCGTTCGGGTTCTGGGCCTGGGCCTGCTCCAGCATGCGCTACCTGGTCGACCACCAGGGGCTCTCTGTCCGCTGGGGACCGATCACGCACTTTCTGCCGATGTCGTCGATCACTGCCGTGACGCCGGCCACGGCGGAGATGCGGCCGCGGATCAGCGGCGTCGGCTGGTGGGGCTATCACATCGGGCGAGGCGACGTCGAAGGCATTGGGCCGGCAGTCTTCTTCTCCACGCACCGCTCTGCACGAGAGCTGGTCTACGTGCGCACGGCTTCGGTGGCCTACGGGCTGAGCCCGCAGGACCCGGAGCGCTTCGCCGAGGAGATAGGCCGCTTCCAGGGCGCGGGCGACAGCGCCGGGCCGGCGGAGTTGACGATCCGCCGCGAGCAGATCGCCGCTCACCCGATCTGGGGCGACCGCATAGCGCAGTACCTGGCCCTGGCAGCGATCGCGGTGAACGTGGCGCTCTGGGGTTACGTGCTCGCCGTCTACCCCGAACTGAACAACGAGATCACGATTGAGTTCCCGCCGATCGGTGACGTCACGACGCTGCACGCGCGCTCCGATATCCTGGTGATACCGACAACCGCGAGCGTGATCCTCGGCGTAAACCTGATAGCGGGTCTGATATTCGAATGGAAGGAACGGGCGGCGAGCTACCTGGTACTCAGCGCGACGCTGTTCTTTCAGGCGCTCTTCCTCATCGGCGCGGGAATCGCCGTCGTCAACGCCTGAGGGGCCTCATGCGGCGGCTGATCGCTGGCTTTATCGCGGTCAGTGCAGCGTTGTTGCTCGTGGCCTGCAGCGGCGGGGATGACGACGGGGCAGGAGACGCAGCAGCAGGCCCGACGGCGACAGAACTCCCGGCCGGCTCACAGGTCACAGCGGCGCCAACCGTCACACCGACGCCGAGGCCGACGGGCCCGCGGCCCCTCTACCTGGCGCTGGGCGACTCGCTCTCGGCGGGCATTGGCGCGTCGGATGAGGTCTCGCTGGGATGGGTCGGGCTCACCAGCGCAGGGCTGCCGGACTGGGAGCTGCTGAACCTCGGCGTTCCGGGCGACGACAGCGCCGAGCTGCTGCTGGGCGGACCGCTGGACGAGGGCCTGCGCCAGATCGGACTCCGGGCGGCGGACGCCGAAGCCGGCAACGAGGTCGGTGCGATTACGCTGGAGATCGGCGGCAACGACCTCCTCGACATCTACTTCGACATCGTGATCCCCGGCGACTGCCCGACCCTTGTCGAGGCCCTGCAGCGTGACTTCTGCGTGAGCGCCCTGGGAAGCGCGCTCGGCGCCTATCGCGCGAACCTGACGCAGACGCTGGGCCGGCTGACCGAGGCCGCACCAGAGGCGCCGATCTTCCTGATGACGATCTACAATCCGTATTCCGGCGGCGCGTCCACACTCGACGAAATGGGCGTGCTGACGCTGGAGGGGCAAGCCGGGACGCCGTTTCCGGAGGGCATAAACGACGCCATCCGCGCGGCCGGCGCAGAGGCCGGTGTCACCATCGTCGAGTGGTACGACCTCTTTCTGGGCCAGCAGTCGGAGTACATCGCCTTCGACCTGATCCACCCCAACGACACGGGACACGCCGTGATGGCCGCAGCGGTGATCGAAGCGATGGCGCTGGCCGGGCTGCCGGTCGTAGACTAGCCGCGTGAGCGCCTACGACGTCATCGTCGCCGGGGCAGGACCGGCCGGCAGCATGGCGGCGCGCCTGCTTGCCGAAGGCGGCGCGCGCGTGCTCCTGCTGGACAAGCAGCGCTTCCCCAGAGACAAGCCCTGTGGCGGCGGCGTCACCCTGCGCGCGGCCGCTCTTCAGGACATCGACCTCTCACCTGTGATCGAGCGGACGATCCACGGCACGCGCTTCACGCTGCGCCTGGGCGAGGCGTTCGACCGCCACTTCGAGGGACCGCTTTCCTACATGACGCAGCGCAGCCGCCTCGACGCCTACCTCGCGGAGCGCGCCGCCGAGGCCGGTGCGGAGTTCCACGACGGCGAAGCCCTGCGCGAGATCGATCCGGCGCTCAACGGAGCGTCGCCGTCCAGCCGGACCGTCCGCACCGACCACGACGCTTACACGACGCGTGTCCTCATCGGTGCCGACGGCGCCAACGGCCTCGTCGGGCGCACGCTGGGGCTGCGCACGGAGTTCGAGGAGGCGGTGGCGCTGGAAGGGAACGTTCGGTACACAGCGGACACAGCAGCGGACTGGGCCGACGTCGTGGGGCTGGACCTAGGCGGCATGGCCGGCGGTTACGGCTGGGTGTTCCCGAAAGAAGACCACCTGAACGTCGGCGTCGGCTGCTGGAAATACGCCGGGTTCACGCTTCGGCCGAAGCTCTTCGAGCTGTCGCGCCGCTACGGCTTCGCGGAGTCTTCGGTCGAGAAGCTGCGCGGCCACCACCTGCCGGTGCGCGTTCCGGGGTCACGGATCGCGCGCGGCGGGGTCGCTGTGGTGGGCGACGCGGCCGGCCTCGTGGACCCGCTCTCCGGCGAGGGCATCCACATGGCGTTCGCCAGCGGGCGGTTGGCCGCGGAAGAGGCGCTGCGGGTCCTTTCCGGCGAAGCGGCCGACATGAGCGGTTACGAGGCAGCCGTCGACCGCGAGCTGCAGACGGAGCTGACGGTGTCGCGGCAGCTGCAGGAGATCTTCACCTTCGCGCCGCCGCCGTATATGGCGATGATGCGCCGCAGCGACATGTTCTGGCGCTTCTTCTGCCACCTGATCCGCGGCGAGCTGACGTACCTCGACTTCGTGCGCATGATCGGGCCGCTGCGCCTGGGGATGGACTTCTTCGCCGGCGTCGCGGAGAAGCGCCGCCTGGGCCGCGTGCAGTCCGGCCTGCGCCTGATGGCGGCGGCCGGACGCTAGAAGCGTGCGACTCACCCGGGTGCTGACGTGCTGCCTGGGCGTCGTCCTCGCGCTGGCGGCGGCCTGCGGCGACGACGCAGACGGACCGGTTGGGCCGTATACCGAGACGCTGCACTTCACGCGCGCCGGCCACGACGTGACGCTGCACGTCGAGGTGGCGGACGAGCCGGGCGAGCGTTCGCAGGGCCTCATGAACCGCGATTCGATGCCGGACGACGCGGGCATGCTCTTCGCCTGGCCGGGGGACACGGAGAGCGGCTTCTGGATGAAGGACACGCTGATCCCGCTGTCGATCGCCTTCGTGACGGCGGGAGGCGTCGTGATCGACGTCCAGGACATGGAGCCCCAGTCTGAGGAGCTCATCCAGGCGCCGAGGCCGTACCGCTACGCCGTCGAGGTCAATCAGGGCTGGTTCGGAGACAACGACGTGCGCGTGGACGACCTGCTGCAGCTGCCGGTCGGCGTCGGGCAATAGCCGCGCGCTGCGGCGAGGCCGACTCCATCTGGCACGTCACACCTCACCCTCCCCATGCTAATATCCCTTGGCGAAAGCTAGACTCAGGGAGCCACCTATGTCCTTCGACGAACTGATCGAGAGCGCCGGCATCTCCGACCGCAAGCAGGAAGTCCTGCGCCTCAACCACGAATACCTCGCGCCCAACCGCGTCGAGTCATGGCTCGCTGCCGGCATTCCGCTGGTCATCGGCAAGCGGCAGGGATACCGCATCTGGGACATGGACGGCGCGGAGCTACAGGACTTCCACCTCAACGGCGGCACTTACAACCTTGGCCACCGCCACCCCGATCTGCTCGACGCCATACGCGAGGCGCTGGAGACGCTGGACGTCGGCAACCACCACTTCCCCAGCGAGGCGCGCGGCGTCTTCGCCGAGAAGCTGGCCCGGAACACCCCCGGCGAGCTGCACTACATCGTCCTCACACCCAGCGGCAGCGAGGCGAACGACGTGGCGATCAAGTCGGCACGTCACGCAACGGGCCGCCGCAAGATCGTCGCCATCGACAAGGGTTTCCACGGCCTCTCCGGCCTCTCCGGCGCTGCCGGCGACAACACGAACGCCCAGTATTTCAACTCCGACTTCCCCGACGACTTCGTCAGGGTCCCGTTCAACGACCTCGATGCCCTTGAGGACGCCCTGAAGGGCGGCGACGTCGCCGCTTTCCTCGCCGAGCCGCTTCCCGCCACGGCGGGCTTCCCGCTGCCGGACGACAGCTACTTCCGCACCGTCCGCAAGCTCTGCGACGACTACGGCACTCTCCTCATCGCCGACGAAGTACAGACCGGGCTCGGCCGCTCCGGATCGATGTGGGCGGTCGAGAAGTTCGGCGTGCAGCCGGACATGCTCATCACCGGCAAGGGCATCGCCGGCGGCCTCTACCCGATGGGCTGTCTCGTCATGACCAGGGACGTCGGCGGCTGGCTGAAGGAAAACGGCTGGGGCTACGTCTCCACCTTCGGCGGCTCGGAGATCGGCTGCCATATCGCTTCGCGCGCGCTCGACATCACTACTGCGCCCGCCGCGACCGAAGCCGTGCGGGAGAACGCGGCCTACATGCGCGGCGGCCTCGACTCGCTCCAGGACCGCTACCCGTTCCTCACCGACATCCGCCAGCTCGGCGTCATCTTCGGCCTCGGCTTCGATCATGACGTCGGCGGCATGCTCATGACGCGAGCGCTGTACAAGACCGGCCTCTGGGCGATGTTCGCGGGCTTCGACCGCCGCTATCTCCAGTTCAAGCTCGGCCTGCTCGTCGACAAGCCGTACTGCGACGAGGCGCTGGAGAAGCTCGAGACCGCGCTGAAGGACGCCACGCCGTGAACGTTGGCCGCAGGACGACCGATGAACGCTGAGACCGACTTCTACGACGCAGCGCCGGACGAGCAGGTCCGGCGCCTCGCGGGGCTGGCCGAGGTCGCACTCCCCCAGTGGGGCCTCGAAGGCGCGGCGGTCACGCAGGCCGCCTACCGCGAGAACATGACGTTCCGGGTAGACGCCGGCGACCGTGGTGTCTTCGCTCTGCGCATCCACCAGGGCAACTACCGCACCGACGCCCAGATCCAGTCCGAGCTGGACCTCATGACCTACCTCGACAGCGAGGGTGTGCGCACACCCAGCGTCGTGCCGACGCAGAGCGGCTCGCTCTTCACCACGGTCTCTGCGGAGGGCGTGACCGAGCCGCGCCAGTGCGACGTCTTCAAGTGGATCGACGGCAGGCCGCTGCGCATGACGGGCCAGCCGATCGGCGAGATCGCGCCGCTGACGGAGGCTTACACCGAGGTCGGCCGGCTTGCCGCGCAGATCTACAACGCCACGGAGAAGTGGCAGAAGCCGGCCGGCTTCGACCGTCCGGCCTGGGACGCCGACGGCATGTACGGAGTCAACGGCAACCTCGGCGACTTCCGGCGACTGGAAGGTGCGACGGACGCGCAGATGCGCCTGATGCTCGGCGTCAGCGACAAGCTGAGCGAGGTGCTGGCGGACTTCGGTCAGTCGCCCGACCGCTACGGCCTCTCCCACGGCGACTTTCTGGCGGAGAACATCTTCGTCTGCGAGGACGGCATCCGGCTGCTGGACTTCGACGACGCCGGCGACAGCTGGTACCTGTTCGACATCGCCACCGCACTCTTTGACCTCCTCGGCACGCCGGCTTACGATCCCTGCGTCGCCGCCATCGTGAGCGGCTACCGCGAGCAGCGCGATCTTCCGGACGAGCACCTGATCATGCTCCCGGCGTTCTGTCTCGGCCGCCTCCTCAGCTACGTCGGGTGGTGCGCCAAGAAGCCGCATATGCCACTGTCCGCCTTCATTAAGCCGCTCCTCCTGGCCACAGTGGAGCAACACGCCCCCGCCTTCCTGGCATCCTGACCCAGGGACGACGCGCCTCTACTCTTATTCCCAATCGCGTGACTTTCGGTACTTCCGTGGCTCTTCGGAGACTGCCTACAATGCGCCGGAAGCAGTATGCGACATTCGGGAGGTCACTCATGCGTCACACGATCATAATCGCGAGCATCGCGGCCGTCGCCGCGTCCGTAGTTACAACCGCAGCTCTCACCGGCTCGATGTTCGGGGCGGACGCCGCCATCTCCGCGAATACGCCGGGCGAGGCCGATGTTGCGGTCAGCCCCGGCAGTGTCGGGGGCATTCTCCAGGGTGACGTGGACTGCGGCGGCAACGTCACGCCTGTCGATTCGCTAAAGACCCTGCGCCATGACGCGGGGCTCTCCGTCCAGCAGGACGAGCCGTGCCCTGACATCGCGACGGTGATTCCGGCGGGCGTCAGTGGTGTTGAGCTTGTGACGGGGTCAAGTAGCTATGACAGCACCGACATCAAGATCGCCAACGCCGTGTGCCCGGCGGGAAAACGGGCGATTGGCGGGGGTGCCACGATTCTTGGCCAGGGTCTAGGTCTCGTGGCCATCACGTCATCCAGCCCGTTCTCGGACCTCGGCGGCTGGGGCGCCTCTGCCAATGAGATGAACCTGACTGGAAACAGCTGGAGGGTTGAAGCAAGCGCCGTCTGCGCCGACGTCGAGTAAGGCAGCATTCTCCGGGTGCTCGACGCACTGGCCGAGTAGGTCGCGCCGTCCTGAAGGACTAGCGGCCGGCTGAGTGACGGTCGTCACAGACGATCCAGACCCGCGGCCATAGGTTTGACGGCAGCGATGGAGCCCATTTTCCGCAAAGCCACAGCCGAAGACTCCGACCTCGTGGCAGACCTGGTGTTCGGCGAGACGGACGGGGAAGGCAGACGAGTGGCGGCGGCGGTCTTCGGGATCAGCGACTCTGAGCGGCTGAGGCCGCTCCTCCGGCACGCCTGGCGGGACGCGGAGAACTGGCGTCAGAGCGAGCTACTGCTCGTGGGCGGTGAGCCGGCGGGCGTCCTGCAAGGCGGCTCGTCGTCGATGAAGATCACGCCCGGCCTTGTGCTTGCTGCGATCAGGACGATGGGTCTCCGCGCGATCAGGATGCCGGCGCGGCTTCGAATCATGGACCGCGTTGCTCCGAAGAAGCCGGACGGTGCGTACATCATCTCCGAGATACACGTAAGCGAGGAGCACCGCGGCCAGGGACTCGGCGCGCTGATGATGGCGCGGGCGGAGGAGCAGGCGCGGGCCGGCGGCCACGCCGTGATGGCGCTGCACACGCGCACGAACAACCCCGCCCGCAGCCTCTACGAACGCTGCGGCTTCGAGGCAGGCGACGAAGCGACGGACGCGGAGTTCGAACGGCTGACGGGCGTGCGGGGGAACGTCCTGTACGTGAAACGGCTCGGCTAGCGCCCCTTGCTTCTTGCGCAAACCTTGACGGGCCGACTTATCAACACGTACAATTCGTTGAAATTACGCCTGCTCCTGGCGGGGCAGGTATAGTATCGGCTTCGACAGGGAGCCAGTAACGGTGGTCAGCTCAAGAGAGCCGGGGTTAGCTGAGAGCCCGGCAGCAGAGACACCGTGAAGTCGCCCTTGAGCCACAGGGTCGAACCGGATCAGTAGGCCCCGTCGGGTGCGCCCGTTACAGCGTTCCGAGAGCCCCGATCTGATCGGGGAACAAGGGTGGTACCGCGAGACCTCAGTGTCCCGTCCCTTTCAGGGGACGGGATTTTTAGTACAAGGACGAAGCGATGGTCACAAATAACACGCCGATGACACAAGCGAAGCCTCGCCCGAGCGACATCGTCTACCGGGCCGGGTACGCACGCGCGCCGGCTCGCAGCTACATGCGCGCCATGGGCCTGACCGACGAAGACCTGGCGAAGCCGATCATCGGCGTCGCCAGCTCCTGGAACGAGGCGACGCCCTGCAATGTGCACCTCAACCGCCTCGCCGGCTGGGCGAAGGAAGGCGTGGGTGCCGGCGGCGGCACGCCGCGGGAGTTCACGACGATCGCCGTGACTGACGGCATCTCCATGGGCTACGAAGGCATGAAGGCATCGCTCGTCAGCCGCGAAGTGATCGCGGACTCGATCGAGCTGATGATCTTCGCGCACGGCTACGACGCGCTGGTCGGCGTTGCCGGCTGCGACAAGAGCCTGCCGGGGACGATCATGGCGATGGCGCGGCTGAACGTGCCGTCCGTGTTCGTCTACGGCGGCACGATCATGCCGGGCCAGTGGCAGGGCAAGGACGTGACGGTGCAGGACGTCTTCGAGAGCGTCGGCGCCGTCGAAGCCGGCCGCATGACTGAGGCCGAGCAGAAGGAGCTGGAGTGCGCAGCCTGCCCGGGCGAAGGCTCCTGCGGCGGCATGTACACGGCGAACACGATGGCCTGCGCCAGCGAGGCGCTGGGCATCGCGCTGCCGTTCAGCGCCTCGATGCCGGCCGTGGCCGGGGAGCGCACGGAGCTCTGCCGCTGGGCCGGCAGCAGCGTGATGTCGCTGCTGGAGAAGGACATCCGCCCGCGCGACATCCTGACGCGGCAAGCGTTCGAGAACGCCGTCGCGGTCGTCGTCGCCATCGGCGGTTCGACGAACGCGGCGCTGCACCTGCCGGCGATCGCGCACGAAGTCGGCATCGAGCTGACGCTGGACGACATCGACGCGATCGCGCGACGAGTCCCGCACATCGCCGACATGCGGCCGGGTGGCCGCTTCGTGCAGAGCGACCTGCACGCGGCCGGCGGCGCCCCGCGCGTGATGAAGGAGTTGCTGGACGCTGGCCTCATTCACGGCGACTGCATGACTGTTACCGGCAGGACGATGGCAGAGAACCTGAAAGACCTGGTGTTCGACGGGCCATCCTCCGTCAACGGCGACGTCGTCGTTCCGCTGGACAGGGCGCTGGAGCCAGTCGGCACGATGGTCGTGCTGAAGGGCAACCTGGCCCCGGAAGGCTCGGTAATGAAGACGAGCGGCGTCAAGAAGACGGCGCACTCCGGCCCGGCCCGCGTATTCGACCGCGAAGAGGACGCCTTCGAGGCCGTCCGCCGGCGCGAGATCACGTCCGGCGACGTCGTCGTCATCCGCCACGAGGGCCCGAAGGGCGGCCCCGGCATGCGCGAGATGCTGGCCGTTACGGCGGCGCTCTCCGGCCAAGGGATGGACGAAGAGGTGGCGCTGATCACGGACGGGCGCTTCTCCGGCGCGACGCGCGGATTTGCGGTGGGGCACATATCACCAGAAGCGGCGGTCGGCGGTCCGATCGCGCTCATCCAGAACGGCGACACGATCAGCTTTGACCTACCGAACCGGCAGATACAGCTGGAAGTGAGCGAAGAGGAGTTGCAGCGGCGTCTTAGCCAGTGGACAGCCCCGGAACCGAAGCACACGACGGGGGCCCTGGCCAAGTACGCCCGCCTCGTATCGTCCGCCGCCCGCGGAGCCGTCTGCAGCTAGCGGCGGCGGCGCAACGGGCGGATGCTACGAAAGGCCACTTTACGGCGTCTATAACCCCGAATAGGGAAACTGATTGGAAGGAAACCCAGGCATGGACAACGGAGACAAGAAACAATACACCGGCGCACAGATGGTGATGGAGTCCTTCATTCGAGAAGGAGTCGACACGATCTTCGGGATGCCCGGCGGCGCCAACCTGCCGCTCTATGACGTTCTGGAGCGCGGCGGCGTCGGGATCAACCCCGTGCCGGAAGGCGTTGAGCCGAAGAGCTACCCCATCAAGCATTACCTCGTGAAGCATGAGCAGGCCGCCGCGCACGCAGCCGACGCCTACGCCCGCATCACTGGCAAGGCGGGCGTCTGCTACGGCACGTCCGGCCCGGGCGCCACGAACCTGGTGACCGGCATCGCCAACGCCTTCATGGACTCGGTGCCGCTGGTCTGCGTGACCGGCCAGGTGATCCGGGCGCTGATCGGCCGCGACGGGTTCCAGGAGGCGGACATCCAGGGCATCACGATCCCGATCACGAAGCACAACGAGCTGGTGCTGGACGTCGATGACATCCCGCGCGCGATGCAGCAGGCGTTCCACATCGCGACGACGGGCCGGCCCGGTCCGGTGCTCGTCGACATTCCGCGGGACACGCTGCAGCAGAAGGGCGAGTTCTACTGGAGCGACAAGGTGCAGCTGCGCGGCTACCGCCAGAACGGCCTCGTCCCTGACCCGAACGAGATCCAGAAGGCCGCCGACCTCATCGCGCAGGCCGAGCGGCCCGTAATCCTCGCCGGGCACGGCGTGATCATCTCGCGGGCCTACGACGAGCTGCTGAAGCTGGCGGAGACGGCGAACATCCCGGTGATCACGACGCTGCTGGGCATCAGCGGCTTTCCGGGTACGCACCCGCTGTACCTGGGGATGCCGGGGATGCACGGAATGTACTGGAACAACCGCGCGATCAATGATGCGGACCTCCTGATCGGCCTCGGTGTGCGCTTCGACGACCGCGTGACCGGCCGCCTCGACGACTTCGCGCCGAAGGCGAAGATCGTGCACATCGACATCGACCCGGCAGAGATCGGCAAGAACGTGCGCCCGGCGGCGGCGATCCACTGCGACCTGAAGACGGGCCTGACGGAGCTGAACAAGCACGTGAAGCCCGGCGAGCGTACGGCCTGGTTCGAGTGGATCGACGAGATGCGCCGCGACCACCCGTCGATCGCCATCCGCGAGACGGACGAGGTTCTTCCGCAGTTTGTCATCGACAGCATCTACCGCGAGACGAAGGGCGACTGCATCGTCTGCACGGGCGTCGGCCAGCACCAGATGTGGGCGGCGCAGTACTTCTGGTACGACAAGCCGAACAGCTTCGTGACGTCCGGCGGCCTGGGGACGATGGGTTTCGAGGTGCCGGCGGCGATGGGCGCGCAGGTGGCCGCCCCGGACGACACTGTCTGGTCGATCTGCGGCGACGGCGGCTTCATGATGACGCTGCAAGAGCTGGCGACGATCGCCGAGTACGACTGGCCGATCAAGTTCGCGATCATCAACAACGGGACGCTGGGCATGGTGCGCCAGTGGCAGGAGCTGTTCTACGAGAACAACGTCGTTTCCACGCCGCTCAAGAGCCCGGACTTCGTGAAGCTGGCCGAGGCGTTCGGCATCAAGGGGCTGCGGGCGGAGCGAAAGGAAGAGGTGGCGCCGGTGATCCACGCGGCGATGGAGCACGACGGCCCTGTCGTCGTCGACTTCAGGGTGACCTACGACGAGAACCTCTATCCGATGGTGCCGCCGGGTGCCTCGCTGGACGAGACGATCGATCAGCCGGCGATGGAGACCGCCCCTGCCGGGAAGCAGGAGGTGAAGGCATGACGAACTCAACAGACGATATCCGCAAGATACGGCCGCACACGATCATCGCGCTGGTCGAAGACCGGCCCGGCGTCCTCAACCGCGTCGCCTCCAAGTGGCGGCAGCGCGGCTTCAACATCGAGAGCCTGGCCGTCGGCCACTCGGAGAAGCCCGGCCTTTCCCGGATGACGTTCGTCGTCGACTCGGACGCCAACGCCGAGCAGGTCGTACGGCAGCTGGACAAGCTGGTGGACGTCGTCGACATCCGTGACATCTCGCACGAGGACATGGTGGCGCGGGAGATGGCGATCATCAAGCTGAAATCGACAAAGGAAACACGCAGCCAGATCATCGACATCGCCGACCTGTTCAAGGCGAACCTACTGGACGTGAGCCCTGACTCGCTGATCCTGGAAGCGACGGGGGACGAGGGAAAGATCGACTCGCTCGTCACACTGCTCAGGGATTACGAGATAACCGAACTGGTGCGCACAGGCAGGGTCGCGATGATCCGCGGCGGCGGCGTGTCGCACCCGGAGTTGCCCAAAGAAGAACAGTACGACCGCTATCCCGGCGTGCATACCTGGTAGCCGAAGGAGTAACCGAAGCATGGCGAAGATTTATTACGAGAACGACGCGAACCTGGAGCTGCTCCAGGGCAAGACGATCGGCATTATCGGCTTCGGCTCGCAGGGGCACGCCCACGCGCTCAACCTGCGCGACAACCACCAGAACGTGATGGTTGGCCTGTACCCTGGATCGAGCTCCTGGCAGCAGGCGCAGATGGCCGGCCTGCGCGTCGGCACGGTGGAAGAGGTAGCCCGCGACGCGGACATCATCATGGTGCTGGCGCCGGACCAGGTGCAGAAGCAGATCTACTACGAGAGCATCGAGGCGGGGCTGAAGGCGGGCAACATGCTAATGTTTGCGCACGGCTTCAACATCCACTACAACCAGATCGTCGCCCCCAGGGACGTGGACGTGACGATGATCGCGCCCAAGGCGCCGGGCCACGGCATGCGAGAACAGTTCGTGAAGGGCGTCGGCGTACCGGCGCTAGTCGCCGTGCACCAGAACGCCACGGAGAACGCCCTGCAGCTGGCGCTGGCCTACGGCAAGGGCGTCGGCTCGGCCAAAGCGGGCATCATCGAGACGACGTTCGAGGAGGAGACGGAGACGGACCTCTTCGGCGAACAGTCGGTGCTGTGCGGCGGTGTGACGCAGCTGATCAAGACGGCGTTCGAGACGCTGGTGCAGGCCGGCTACCAGCCGGAGATCGCCTACTTTGAGTGCCTGCACGAGCTGAAGCTGCTCGTCGACTTCATCCACGAAGGGGGCATGGCCTACATGCGCTACACGATCTCCGACACGGCGGAGTACGGCGACTACACGCGCGGCCCGAAGGTGATCGACGAGCATGTGCGGCAGAACATGAAGCAGGTGCTGCAGAACATCCGCAGCGGCGCCTTCGCCCGCGAGTGGATCCTGGAGAACCAGGCGGGCCGGCCCAGCTTCAACGCGCTGCGCCGCCAGAACGCCGAGCACATGATTGAGACGGTGGGCGCGGATCTGCGCGCGATGATGCCGTGGCTGAAGAAGGACTGACCCGGAGACAGGTGACGAGAGACAAGAGACAGGATGATGCGAGCGACTGAACGACGAACACGCAGCGCAGGGGCGCGCCAAGGGGCGCCCCTGCCGGCGTACGTCCTCGCGTTAGACGGCCTCAACCTTAGGCGGCCCTCTGCCGCGTGAAGCGCGGAGAGAGGGCCGATTCCGGACCGATGTGAGCCGGCCTGAAGGCCGACGACCCTGAGTATGAAACCGGAGGTTGAGACGAGATGACAAACGAAAACAAGGTACTGATCTTCGACACTACGCTGCGTGACGGCGAGCAGTCGCCCGGCGTCGCGCTGAACGTCGAGGAGAAGCTGGAGATCGCACGCGCCCTGGAGCGCATGAACGTCGACATCATCGAGGCGGGGTTCCCGGCCTCATCGCCCGGCGACCTCGAGTCGGTGACGGCGATCGCTAAAGAGGTGCGCGAGCCGGTGATCGCCGGTCTGGCGCGGGCCGTCCCGAACGACGTGGACGCCTGCTGGGAGGCCGTCCGGCACGCGGAGCGGCCACGCATCCACGTCTTCCTGTCCACTTCGGACATCCACATCATGCACCAACTGGAGAAGGACAAGGAGCGCGTACTGGAGATGGCGCGCGACATGGTGGCGAGGGCGAAGGGCTACTGCGAGGACGTGGAGTTTTCGCCGATGGACGCCACGCGTTCCGTGCCGGAGTACGTCTACCGCATGCTGACCGACGTGATCGACGCCGGCGCGACGACCGTCAACATCCCGGACACCGTCGGCTACGCGATCCCCGACGAGTTCGCGCGGTTCATCGGCGACATCCAGAAGAACGTTCCGAATATCGACAAGGCGCGCATATCGGTCCACTGCCACAACGACCTGGGCCTCGCCGTTGCGAACAGCCTGGCTGCGGTGCAGGTGGGCGTACGGCAGGTGGAGGTCTGCGTCAACGGAATCGGCGAGCGCGCCGGCAACGCCTCGCTCGAAGAGATCGTGATGGCGATCCAGACCCGGCCCGACTTCTTCCACCTGACGACGAACGTCGACTCGCGGCAGATCCACCGCATCAGCAGGCTGGTCTCGCAGCTCACCGGCATGAGCGTGCAGCCGAACAAGTCGATCGTCGGCATCAACGCCTTCCGCCACCAGTCGGGAATCCACCAACACGGCGTGACGAAGATGCCCGAGACGTACGAGATCATCGACCCGCAGGAGATCGGCCTGCCGAAGGGGACGAACCTCGTCCTCAACAAGAACTCCGGCCGCCACGGCCTGAAGGCGAGGCTGGACGAACTTGGCTACGAGATCACGAGCGCGGAGCTGGACAAGGTCTTTGTCGCCTTCAAGGAGCTGGCGGACAAGAAGGGCGAGATCGATGACCGGGACCTGGACGCGCTGGTCTCCGGCGAGCGCCGTGCGGTCGAGGGGGTCTACAGTCTCGACCTTCTGCAGGTCTCGTGCGGTAACCAGGGCGAGCCGAGCGCGACGGTGAAGATCACCGGCCCGGAGGGACAAGCGAAGGAGAAGACTTCGGGCGGCACGGGCCCGGTGGACGCGGCCTACCAGGCGCTGAACTCGATCGTCGGCGTGCCCAACGAGCTTCTCGAGTACAGCGTGAACAGCGTGACGGAGGGCATCGACGCGCAGGGCGAAGTGACCGTGCGCATCGAGGCCGGCGGGCGGACGTTCGTGGGGCGCGCCGCGGACACGGACATCGTGGTCGCGTCTGCCAAGGCGCTGCTCAACGCGCTGAACCGGGCGATCGCTCACATGCCGGAGGGCAAGACGGAAGAGGCCTGGGCGAACCCGTAGACGCGCGCCGTATCCGCTAGAACCGCCGCAGGGGCGTCTACGGCCCGGCCGACCGGCAGGGGCGCAGTAGGGGCGCAGCGCCCGCACCGGACTACAGTAGGGGCGCAGCGCCCGGGAAACGGTACCACGTCAGACAGTCGGCACGTCGAGGGCTATCCGCCATGGCGCGCAATCGGGGGCGCTGCGCCCCTACGCCCGCCCCGCACCTACGCGGCGCGGGTCTTGCGCGTCGCCAGCTCTTGCACGACGAGTTCCAACGCGACGCGGTCGTCCATCGGGCCGCGCTTGGTGTCCAGCTCCGATTGGATGATGAGGTCGTACGCCCGGCGGATGGCGGGCCAGCTGTTGCGTGACGCCTGCTCCAGCAGGAAGCTGACTGCATTCGGCTTCATGCGGAGGCGGCGCGCGATCTCGGCTCCGGGGGCGCCGCGCTCCATCATCTCCTTGGCGACGGCGATGCGGCGGTAGCGGCCAGCGACGGTCGACAGCAGCACCTGCAGCGGCGCGCCGTCGTCGATCAGCTCCTCAAGCAGCCGCGCGGCCTTCGCGCCCTGGCCGTCGACGACGGCATCGGCGAGGAAGTAGCCCTTCTGGTCGTTGGCCCGGCTCACCAACTCGCGGACGTCGGCCTCGCGCACGGTTTCGCCGTTGGCGAAGGAGCAGAGCTTGTCCAGCTCCGAAGCGAGCATCAACGTGTCCGGGCCGATCAGTCCGGCGAGGAGGCGCACGGCCGGCGCCTCGATCTTGAGGCCGATCTTCTTCGCGTGCGCGTTTACCCAGCCGGGCAGATCGCGCTCCGACGGCGTCGTGAACTGCTTCACCTCTCCGAGCGGGCCGAGCTTCTTGAGGAGCGCGTTGTTCGCCGTCGCGCCGACATCCACCAGGACGAGTACGGAGCTGGGCGGCATGTTCGGGACGTAGGCAACCAGCGGCTCCCAGCGGCTGGCGTCCGGAGGTGGCTCCTTGTCGTCGCCGGCGCGGCGGCCGCGGCGGGTCGCCTGCGAGAGTAACCCTTCGACGACTATGAGACGGTGCTCGCCGAGGAACGGCACGGTGTCGCAGGCGGCGATCACCTCCGGCGGCGACGAGCGCGCGGCGTCGAGGTACGTCGTGTTGGTAACGAGCGAGCCGTCGCTGTCGAGGCTCTCCTTCAGCCGGTCGAGGGCGTCCTTGCGGGCGAGAGGCTCTGAGCCGTAGAAGATGTAGAGCACGCGGTCAGGTTAGCACGCGCGGTTGCGACAGAGTCAGGCTCCCTGCGGGCCCGTTGGGGAAGCCTGCCCCTCTGCGGGAACGCGCGCGCGGTCGCTGGCGCGAACGGTGCGGTAGATGCGGAGGACGCCGAACTCGTAGCGGCCGCCCAGCAGCTCGTGCACACCGGTCAGGTTCGTCCAGCCGAGCTTCTCGAAGGCGGCGGCGACGGCCGGCTCGTCGTCCTCGGGGACCAGGCGGAGGAGGTCCACGTCCTCGCCCAGCTCTGCCGCGCGGCCGAGGTGACCCATGACGGTGCTCGCCTTCAGGTCGCGCTCGCCGGCGATCTCCTGCGGCGTTTGTCCATCGCGGAAGCGGCGGAGGGACTCCCACTCCGAGCCGCCGAGCGACTTCCGCGGAGCGACAGCCGGCGCTCCCTCGAACTGGCGCCGCTCGTTCCCGGCCAGGTGCTCCGTGATCTCGGCTGTGAAGAGCGCTCCGTACTCCGCGAGCTTCGCCCGGCCGACGCCACTGATGCGGGTGAAGGCGTCGGACGTCTGCGGGTACTCGCGGGCCATCTGGCGCAACGCCGCGTCGCTGAAGACGACGAAGGCCGGCACTTCTCGCTCGTCCGCGAGGCGTTTGCGGAGCGTCTTGAGGCGGCCGAACAGCGTCCCGTCGCACTGACTGTCGTCCGGCCTGGGGTTCGGCTTCTCCCGGAGAGGCGCGAGCATCGCCTCACCTTCGCCGGCGATGAGCTGCCGCCCGGCAGGAGTCACGTTGAGAACGGGCCGCTGATCGCGCGTGCGCTCCAGGTAACCCTCGCCGATCAGCCGCCGGGCGATCTCCATCCACTCCTTGCGGCTGCGAGAGCGGCCACCGCCGTAGGCCGTGAGGCGGTCGTGGCCCCAGCGCAGCACCTTCTCCGACTCGCTGTGCGTGAGGACGTCGGCGATATGGCCGGCGCCGACGCTGAACCCGCTGGCGCGCTGCACTTGCAGAAGGCAGGCGAGGAAGCGGCGGGCCTCCAGCGTAAAGTCCTCCTTCGGGGCGGCCTCGGTCGTGCAGTTGTCACAGAGGCCGCAGTTATCGGCGGGGAACTCCTCTCCGAAGTAGGCGAGAAGCTCCTTCCGGCGGCAGGCTTCGGACTCGGCGAAGGCGACGAGTCCTTCCAGCTGCTCGCGCGCGATCTGCCGCTCGCGAGCGTCGGTCTTCTCGTCGATGAAGCGCTCCTGACGCGTCTGGTCGCCGCGACCGAAGAGCAGGAGGCAATCGGCGGGGGCGCCGTCGCGGCCGGCGCGGCCGGTCTCCTGGTAGTAGCCCTCGATGTTCTTGGGCAGATCGTGGTGGACGACGAAGCGGATGTTCGGCTTGTCGACACCCATGCCGAAGGCGATCGTCGCGCAGATGACGCGCACCTCATCGCGCAGGAAGCGCTCCTGGTGCGCCGCCCGCACGCCGGAATCGAGACCCGCGTGGTAGGGGAGCGCTGGTATGCCGTCGGCGCTCAGGCGCGAGGCCAGCGTCTGCGTCGAGCGCCGCGTGCTGCAGTAGACGATGCCGGCCTCGCCGTCGCGCTCGCGGAGGAACGCCAGGAGGCGGGCGTAGGCCTCGTGCTTCGGTTCGACCCGGTACGTCAGGTTCGGACGGTTGAAGCTGGCGACGTAGACGCCCGGGTCGCGCAGGCCGAGCTGGGCGACGATGTCAGCGCGCACCCGGTCCGTCGCGGTCGCGGTCAGCGCCATGAGCGTCGTGTCCGGGAAGCGCTGGCGCAGCTCGCGCAGCTGCCGGTACTCGGGGCGGAAGTCGTGGCCCCATTCGCTGATGCAGTGCGCCTCGTCGATCGCGAAGGTGGAGACGTTCCAGCGTTCGAGGCGCGTCAGGAAGCCCGGCTGCATCAGCCGCTCGGGGGCGACGTAGAGCAGGCAGAAGTCGCCGCGGTCGAGCCCCTGAGTCACCTCCTGAAGGCGATCCGGTGCGAGTGTCGAGTTGATGAGCGCGGCGGGAACGCGGCGACTGTGCAGGAAGTCGACCTGGTCCTTCATCAGCGCGATCAGGGGCGAGACGACGACGGTGAGGCCGGGCCGCACGAGGGCCGGCAGCTGGTAGCAGAGCGACTTGCCGCCGCCGGTCGGCATCAGGGCGAGCACATCGCGGCCCGCCAGGCTGTCGCCGATGATCTGCTCCTGGAGCGGCCGGAAGGAGCTGAACCCGAAGTATCGCTTGAGGGCGGCGTTCAGGTCCGGCGCCTCGTCAGCCGGGACGGCGTCACCGACCGCGCCCTCCGGGGGTGCTTTGGACGGGTCCGTGACGTCGTATCGCACGACCCGCAGGATGGCGCACGCGGGGACGCCCCGCAACGGGTAAGTGTCACCGGTATGTGGATGGCGGCGGGCGGCTGTCTCGCTGTCAACGGATTCGCCGAACGGATAAACGGATACGCTGGGGCACATACGACACTCAATCCGGTAATCCGTTCCTCCATCCGTTGACAGCCCCTGCTGGTTCTCGTTGACAGCGCCGCGTTCCGCGCGATACGTTGCTCGACGCCATGCCCGAGAAGCCATACGACCTCCTGATACGCGGCGGCACCGTCGTCGACGGCACGGGGTCGCCGGGCGTGCGGGCGGACGTCGCGGTGGACGGCGACCGCATCGCGGCGATCGGCGACCTGGCCGGCGAGGCGGCGGCGCGGGAGATCGACGCTGCGGGGCGCATCGTGGCGCCGGGATTCATCGATGTGCACGCGCACGACGACGCGGCGGTGCTGACGACGCCGATGGACTTCAAGCTGATGCAGGGCGTGACGACGGATATCGTCGGCAACTGCGGCGCCGGAATCGCTCCGCACGACCCGGAGCGCGGAGCCGTACCGGCGATCAGCATGGTGCTGGGCGACATCGGCGAGGCCCGTTGGCGTTCGTTCGGCGAGTACATGGCGGAAGTCGAGAGGGCGAAGCCGGCGGTCAACGTCGCCTGCCTCGTCCCGCACGGCGTCGTGCGGTACGCGGCGATTGGTATGGACATGCGCGCGCCCTCGGCCGGGGAGCTCGACGAGATGCGCGAGCATGTCCGCGAGGGGATGGCGGCGGGCGCGGCCGGCCTCTCGACAGGGCTGATCTATCCACCCGGACGTTTCGCCGAGACCGAGGAGATCATCGAGTGCGCGAAAGAAGCGGCTGCGGAGGGCGGCGTCTACGTCAGCCACATCCGCGACGAAGGCGAGCGGCTCATGGAGGCGGTGGAGGAGGCGGTGCGCATCGGCGACGAGGCCGGCCTGCCCGCGCAGATATCGCACCACAAGGCGAACGGCGAGAAGAGCTGGGGCCGCACGCAGGACTCGATCTCCTACATCGAGGAGCGGCGCGCCGCGGGACAGGACGTGACGTTCGACGTCTACCCGTACACTGCCGGCAGCACCGTGCTCAGCGCCTTCATCGCGCAGCCTGAGGGGGCAGACCCGGACAACGTGCTCCTGGCATCGGTGCCGGGACGGCCGGAGCTGGAAGGGAAGACGCTGCGTGAGGCCGCCGAGATGCTCGACCTGCCGGCCGAAGACGCCACCAGCGCGATCCTGCGCCACTCACCGGGCGCAGTCGCCATCTTTTTCACGATGGACGAGGCCGACGTCCAGCGCGTCGTGTCGCACGAGCAGTGCATGATCGGCTCCGACGGTATCCCGACGCCGGGCGGCAAGCCGCATCCTCGCCTCTACGGCACGTTCCCGCGCGTGCTCCAGAAGTACGTCCGGGAGGAACGGCTGCTGTCGCTTGAGGAGGGCGTGCGCAAGATGACGTCGCTCCCGGCGCGGCGCTTCAAGCTCGGAAAGCGCGGCGAGCTGCGCGAGGGCTGGGCTGCGGACATCGTCGTCTTCGACGCGGATACGATCGCGGACGTGGCGACGTACGAGGAGCCGAGGCAGTACCCGGCGGGCATCGACTACGTGATCGTCAACGGGACTGTCGCGGCCGAGGACGGGCACCAGGCCGAGCACCACGCCGGGACGCTGGTACGAAGGGAGAACGGCTGATGGCTGCGATTGAGGAGATCTTCCCGCGCATCTACGGGATCCCGCTGGGCTATGTGAACGCCTTCCTGCTGGCGGAGGAGGACGGCCTGACGCTGATCGACGCCGGACTGCGCGGCAACGAGCGCAAGATCTGGAAGGCGATCGCCGGGATCGATCGCGAGCCGGACGACGTCCGGCACGTGCTGGTGACGCACCACCACGCTGACCACGTCGGCAGCCTGGCGGCGGTCAAGGAGAGTTGCGGCGCCGAGGCTTACGTCCACCCGCTCGACGCCCCGATCGTCGCCGGGGAGAAGCCGCGCCCCGCCGCCAACCGGGGGAGCATCACGGGCCGCCTGTTCGGACGGCTGATCGAGCGCCTGCCCGCGTACAGGCCGTCGCCGGCGGCCGCCGAGCACGAGATCAACGACGGCGACGAGCTGCCGGTCGGCGGCGGCGTGCGCGTGATCCACACGCCGGGGCACACGGCGGGGCACGTCTCGTTCCTCGTCGAAGGGCACGGCGGCGTCATTTTCGCCGGCGATGCGGTGGGAAACATGTTCGGCCGCATCGGCAAGCCGCTGCTGATGTACACGGAGGACATGGACGAGGCGAAGCAGAGCATGCGCAAGCTGGCGGAGCTGGAGTTCGACACGGCCTGCTTCGGCCATGGCAGAGTGCTTAAGGGCGAGGCGAACGTGGCCTTCAGACGCTACGTCGAAAACATGGCAAGATAGGTGTAAGGAGGTACCCCAATGATTCGTGTCTCAGCGATGTACCCGCCCAGCGAAAAGTTCGACCACGACTACTACGTCAACAACCACATGAAGCTGGTCTCCGACCTGGTCGGCGATGCGCTCGTCCGCTTCGAGGTGGACAAGGGCGTGGCCGGCGGTGCGCCTGGTTCACCCCCGCCATACGCGGCGATCGGCCACCTGTACTTCAACTCAGTCCCTGAGTTCGCGCAGGCGTTCGGACAGCACGCGGGCGAGATCATGGGCGACGTTCCGAACTTCACGGACGCGCAAGCGCAGATCCAGATCAGCGAGATCATCGCCGGCTAGCACGGGGCCGGGGCTCGCTCAGAGGCCGCCTTGAGGAGCCTGTAGACGGCGAACTCGAAGTAGGGTCACGGCCTCAGACGGTGACGTAACAGTCAGTAGGCCGCGGTGTGGCGGCAGGCGACCTTGCGTACGCCATCACGTACAATCGCCTGAAGGCCAGCAGCGAAAGAACCCTCATTGACGCAGCCAGTCCAGACAGAACAACCGCCCGAACCCGGTGAAGAGCTACAGCAGCAGCTTCAGTATGTCCGCCTGTGGCGCGTCAGCGTTCGCCTGGAATACGCGGTGCTCGCGACCATCGCCGTCTTCGCTGTCAGCGTCGCGGTCGCCTGGGTCGCGCTCGGCCTGGGTGAGGACGACGTCACGGGCGGCTGGGGCTACCCGATCCTCTGGGTGATCTCCGGCCTGCGCGCCTCGTCGGTGATCCTGCCGATCCCCGGCGGCGGACTGACGATCGCCGCCGCCGCAATCATGGACCCGCTCTGGGGCATCCCGGTGCCGATCGCCGTCGGCGTCACCGCCGGTTCGGCGGAGTCGCTGGGCGAGTTCACCGGCTACTGGGCCGGCCTCAACGGCGGCAAGCTGATGGAGGGCCGGCGGCTGTACGAGCTGATCCGCCGCTGGATCCGGAAGGCGCCGTTCCCGACGATGTTCGTGATGGCGTTCACGCCCTCGCCGGTGTTCGACGTCGCGGGGATTGCCGCCGGCGCCGCCCGCGTCCCGATCCGCATCTTCTATCCAGCGATCCTGCTGGGGAAGATCGGGCGCGGTATCGCGATGGCAGCCGCCGGCTTCTACGCCAGCGACTTCCTGGTCGACCTGTTCGACGTCCTGGAGCTGCAGTTCGTGGGCGATCTGTTTGACTCCTGGGGTGGGCGTGCCGTTATCGGCATCACGACCGTCATCGGGATCGCGGTCCTCGTGTTGGCGGTGCGGGAAGCGCGCAGGCGCAACCTCATCTGACGCCGGGCACGGTATATTGGCCGCGATGCCTCACACTCTGCGCGGACTGTACGTGATCATCGATCCCGCCGTGGCGGGTAAGCGCGACGTGCTGCACGTCGCGCGGGAGGCGATCGCCGGCGGCGCCGCGCTCCTGCAGTGGCGCGACAAGACACGCGAGAAGGGGACGCAGCTCGCCGACGTCCGAGCGCTGGCGGAGATCTGTCGCGTGGCGGGCGTGCCGCTGATCGTGAACGACGATGTTGATCTGGCGTTGGCCGCGGAGGCAGACGGCGTCCACGTTGGCCAGCAAGACCTGCCGGTGGGCGTCGTGCGGCGCCTCGTTCCCGGCGGCTGGATCGTCGGCGCTTCGACGAACAACGCCGGCGAGGCGCGCGCGGCAGAGGCGGACGGCGCGGACTACGTTTCCGTGGGCAACCTCTTCGGGACAACATCGAAGGACGATACGCGGCCGGCGACACTGGAGACGCTGCGCGAGGTAGAGGCGGCAGTGCGGGTGCCCGTCTGCGCGATCGGCGGCATCGACGAGACGAACATCGCCGGCGTAGTCACCGCGGGCGCCGACATGGCAGCGGTGATCTCGGCGGTGATGGCGGCGGACGACCCGCGCGCGGCGGCGCAACGTCTGGCAGCGGCGTTCGGCTAGCGGGCGAAGCGCTGCGGGGAGAACGGCGAGAGCCGGCGGTCGGTGCGGCCGTTGAGCACGAGGTCGGCGACAAGGGCGCCGGTGACGGGCGCGAGCAGTACGCCGTTGCGGAAGTGGCCGGTCGCCAGGAAGACGTTCTTCTTGCCGGGAAAGCGGCCGATCACCGGCATGCCGTCCGGCGAGCCGGGTCGCAGGCCCGCCCAGCTGCTGCTCACGCTCGCGCGACGCAGGCGGGGCACGAGGTCCGCGGCCATCCTCTGCAGACCGGCGAGGCCGCGCTCCGTCGTCTTCTTGCGAAAGCCCACGTCCTCGACGGTGGCACCGACCCAGAGGTAGCCGCGCGGCTTCGGGACGAGGTACCCGTCCTCGCCCCAGATGGCGTGTCGCACCGACTTTGAGCGATAGGCGATCATCTGGCCGCGCATCGGCGGGCTGGGCAGCTTCGCACCCATGCGCATCGTCAGCGCCTCCGTCCACGGCCCGGCGGCGAGGATGACAGCGTCGATGTCGGCGATATCCCCGCTGTTGGCGGAGACACCGTCGATACGCCGCCCGTCCTTCTTCAGGCCGGTGAACATCGTCCGGCGACGGATGTCCGCCCCGGCGCGCTCGGCGGCCACGACGAAGGCGTTGGCGAGCCGCCCCGCGTTGAGGTCGGCGTCGTCCTCAGAGTACGTCGCACCGGCGATGTCGTGAGTGAGCGACGGCTCAAGCTCCCGTAGCACACGGGGCTCGACCCACTCCAGGTCCGGGCGCTTGTCCGCCGCATCGTGCAGCGCCCGCGCCGCCTTGGGCGAGCGGGCCGTGCGGATCATGCCCGGCACCTTGTACTCGACGTCGATGCCGGAGGCCTCCTCGATCTCCTGGATCACCGACGGGAACATCTCGAGGCTGGCGCGGCGGAGGACGTTGAAGGCGCGGTTACCCGTGTCTTCGATGGGCGCGATGAGCATTCCGGCGGAGGCGCCCGTCGCCTCGCCGGCGATCTCGCCGCGTTCGAGGAGTATCGCCTCGCCGCCGGCCTTCTGCACGTGCCAGGCGATGGAGCAACCGATGACGCCGCCGCCGGCGATGACGATCCTCATCGGGGCAGGGGATCCGGAACAAGTGGCACGTTAGCCTCCGCCCACCGCGCGCACGACCTCGACGACGTCGCCGTCGCAGACGCGCGTCTGCGGCCACTCGCGCCGCGTCACGACTTCGCCGTTGACAGCGACGGCGACCTGGTCCGCTTTAACGCTGAGCGTATCGATCAGCTCGATGATCGTCGGCGTACCAACGAGATCGTGGGGCTTGCCGTTGAGGGTGATCCCCGGACGGGTCTGTGGGGACACGTTATCGCTCCACCACCGGTACGGCATTGAGAGCCTCGCGCAGGGCGGAGGCCTCAGCGGCGGGTGACGCCGCGCCGAGGACCGCCGAGATCACGGCGACGCCGCTGGCGCCCGCTGAGAGCACGTCCGGTACGCGCGCCGCTGTGATACCGCCGATGGCGACGACGGGAACACTGACGGCCGCCACAACGCCGGAGACGAGCCCCACGCCGGCCCCCCGGACGCCGGGATGGCTCGCTGTCTCGTATATCGGCCCAGCGATGAGGTAGTCGGCGCCCTCACGCTCGGCCTGCAGGGCGGCCTCGACCGAGTGTACGGAGCGCCCGACGAGCGACACGCCGTCCGGGCGGGCGAACGGTGCGCCCGCCGCCAGGTGCAGGCCGTCCGCCTCGCTCGCCGCGACCGCGTCGCTGTTAACGATCAGCGGCGCGCGTCCGCCGATGGCCTCTCGCAGCCGACGCGCGAGAGCGCTCAGCGCCGGGGCGTCGAGGTCCTTCTCGCGGAGCTGCACGGCGTTGACGCCGCCTTCGACCGCCGCCGCGACTGCTTCGACGAGACGATCGCCCGACGGACCCGCAGGGCCGCCGCCCGCCAGCGTGCGGTCGGTGACCAGCATGAGACACGGCCGCGGAAGGGCGAGTGTTGCCATCAGACGGGGCGTGCTACTTCGCCGGCGGGGCTCGACGGCTGGGCGATCTCTTTGCGTGGGATGCGGCCGGCGAGATACGCCGTGCGCCCCGCTTCGACGCCGAGCCTGAACGCCTGCGCCATGCCCACGGGATCGGTCGCCTGGGCGATCGCCGTGTTGACGAGCACCGCGTGCGCGCCGACTTCGAGCGCGAGCGACGCTTCGGACGGCGCGCCGAGGCCCGCGTCGACGACGACGGGTACGCCGGCGTTTTCGATGATGATCTGAATCTCCTCCAGCGTGAAGATACCGCGACCGGAGCCGATCGGCGAGCCCAGCGGCATCACGGTCGCGCAGCCGGCTTCCTCCAGGTGCCGGGCGAGTACCGGGTCGGCGTGGATGTAAGGCAGGACGACGAAGCCGTCGGCGACGAGCTGTCCCGCGGCCTCGAGCGTCTGGATCGGGTCGGGCAGGAGGTACTTCGGGTCGGGGATGACCTCCAGCTTGAGCCAGGTGGAGCCGGTCAGCTCGCGGGCGAGGCGCGCCGTGAAGAGCGCCTCTTCGGCGGTCTTGCAGCCGGCCGTGTTGGGCAGGATTGTGTAGCGGTCCCAGTCGAGATGGTCCATCAGGTTCGTCTCGTCCGGCTTCGTGCGGCCGTCGTCGGTCAGCGGCAGGCGGCGGATGGCAACGGTGACGATCTCGGCGCCCGAGGCGTCGATGGCGTCGCGCATCTCGTCCATCGTGCGGTACTTGCCGGTGCCGACGATGAGCCGGGAGCGGAACTCCTTACCGGCGATGATCAGCGGGTCGGTCTGGGCGGTTGTCATCGGCATCCTCGATTCTAATCTCCGGCGCGGACGAGCGCCGCGCGGAACGGGTGTAAGGACGCTCGCATCACGCCCTCCGCTACGAACGGGTCGCTCTCCATGAAGCTTTGTGCCGCCTCCGGCGACTCCGCCTCGAGGATCACGACCGCAGGACCGGCGTCGTCGAGAGAGCGGCCGGCGAGCAACACCTGTCGGCGCTCTGTGGCCGCCTTCAGGTAGGCGAAGTGGCGTTCCGCCGACGCGACCTCCTGCGGCGTCATCGACTCCGGGTCCGCGCGGAAGCCGGGCCGCACGGGCGCGAAGTGGTAGATGTACTGGTTGGTCTCGATATCCACTGCGTTCAGTTCTTGTCCGAAAGCTCGATCAGTTCGTCCTCCGCCGCGAAGTGCTTCGGCTTCTCCTCGCCCAGGTGGCGGGAGATGTGCATCGAGCAGAATTTGGGCCCGCACATGGAGCAGAACTCGGCGTCCTTGAAGGCGTCGTGGCCCAGCGTCTCGTCGTGCATTTCGCGGGCGCGCTCCGGGTCGAGCGAAAGCTCGAACTGGCGGTTCCAGTCGAACGAGTAGCGGGCGCGGGAGAGCTCGTCGTCGCGCTCGCGGGCCTTCGGGTGGCCTTTGGCGACGTCGGCGGCGTGGGCGGCGATCTTGTAGGCGATTACGCCGTCGCGCACGTCGTCGGCGGTGGGCAGGCCCAGGTGCTCCTTCGGCGTCACGTAGCAGAGGAGCGAGGCGCCGTGCCAGCCGATCATCGCCGCGCCGATGGCCGAGGTGATGTGGTCGTAGCCGGGGGCGATGTCGATGACCAGCGGCCCGAGCGTGTAGAAGGGCGCTTCGTCGCACCACTCCTGCTGCTTCTCGACGTTCTCCTGGATCTGGTTCATCGCGACGTGGCCGGGGCCTTCGACCATCACCTGGCAGCCCTTCTCCTTCGCCCGGCGGGTCAGCTC
The DNA here is from genome assembly GCA_029262695.1 of Chloroflexota bacterium. Lineage (GTDB taxonomy): Bacteria > Chloroflexota > Dehalococcoidia > SM23-28-2 > RBG-16-64-32 > CF-162. The sequence continues at coordinate 34,933 of JAJCYV010000009.1, forward strand.
GCCCAGCGTGCGCAGCTCGGCGTACTGGGCTTCGTCGCAGGCGTCGGCGATGCAGCCGGGCCGCAGACTGTCGCCGAGCGAGAACGCCACGTCGTGCTCGGCGAAGATGTCGCAGATGTCGTCGAAGCGTTCGTACATGGGGTTCTGGCGGCCGTGGTAGGTCATCCACTGCGCCAGGATGGAGCCGCCGCGCGAGACGATGCCGGTGATGCGGCCCTCGGCGAGCGAGACGTACTCGCGGAGGATGCCGGCGTGGATCGTCTGGTAGTCGGTGCCCTGCTTCGCCTGGTGCTCGATCATGCCGACGAAGTCGTCCGGCGTGAGGTCTTCGATCGCCTTCACCTGCTGCACCGCCTGGTAGACGGGCACGGTGCCGACGGGCACGGTCGAGTTATCGATGATCGCCTGGCGGATCGTGTCGATGTCGCCGCCGGTGGAGAGATCCATCACGGTATCGGCGCCGAAGTGGACGGCGCGGCGCAGCTTCTCGAGTTCGTCCTCGATGTTGGAGGTGACGGCGGAGTTGCCGAAGTTGGCGTTGATCTTGACCTGGCACATCTTGCCGATGCCGATCGGGTCGAGACTTTTCGCCAGGTGATGGACGTTGGCCGGGATGATCAGGCGGCCGCGGGCGACTTCGTCCCGCACGACCTCGGCCGGGAGGTTCTCCTTCTCGGCGACGCGCGTCATCTCCGGAGTAGTGATACCGGCGCGGGCCTGGGCGATCTGCGTGACGGGTTGCCGTCCGTTGCTGCTCATCCGAGCACCCCTTTCCTGCGTCTCAGGCGCAAAACTAAAGCGCCACCGGGTGATCCCAGCGGCGCCGGAGCGCTCGTCTTGTTCCCTCCGCTGGCATTACCCAGATCAGGTCATGCGGTCGGTCGCTGTTCGCGCGACCCTCTCAGCCCGGCGCCCCGAGCTCCCGCTTGGCAGGCCCAGACTAGCACCAGGGGGGACAAGCCGTCAACGAGCGTGAGGGGAAAGTGTGGCGATTTCGTTTGGCAGTTTTGTGCCTTCTCCAACCGCCTGATCTGATCCTTTGCCAAGTGATACCCCCGCTCTTGTCGATCGAAAGACGCAGGCGACGTCTCTTCACGGGGTCGGCGTCAAGATTAGCGACAGCGGGTGAACTTTCATCACGTGGCGCGCCGCGGCCAGTTGGCGTTCGAACGCCCCGGGATCTGCGCGTTGGACAAGGTCGACAACATTTCGGGCCGTCTCCGGGCTGACGAACGCGACGGTGAGCCCGAGGCCGAAGGCGCGGGTCATCGTCTGGGGCCCGAAGAACCAGAGCCCGCCGCCGGCCGTGCACACCGTGGCCCGCCAGCTCTCAGCTTCGAGCCCGCTCAGGTCCCCAACCGCAAACCTGAGAGCATGGTCGACGTCGTAAGTAGCAAGCCGTGTCGACGTCCGGCGCAGCGACTCCAGCAGCGCACGGGCGTATTCTGTGTGGCCAACCGCGAAGACGAGGGCAGCGGTGAAGACCCAGCAGCGTGGGTAGCCCCGCCTTGCAAGGTAGCGATCAGCGTCGAGGCTCGGGTGCCAGATCTCCAGCTCCGCGCGGAACGCTCGTTCATCTGACGGCAGCATCGAGCGGTAGACCGCCTCGGAGATGCCTGCCGCGTCGAACTGTTCTCCCTCATCCGCACCGGCACCGGCACCTCCGGAGCGCGTGCGGGATCTCGCTCCCGTCTCCTCATCGCCCGTGTTGTCATCGACTATCTGATCGTTCGTCAATCTCGCCCTCGCTTCCGTCGCTCTGACTTGCCCGACACGGTGTTACTGGTCGCGAGTGCCTCCGGCCGGTGGGCAATAAGTACCCAGGGTCTCCGTCACGCGAGAGATCGAGTGAGCGGTGTTTATGGGGAGTGAGAGCCGGTGGCGCTGGCGCAGGAGCCTGTTCGACTGGTTCACTTGTGATTTTACCAGCGCTATCTCGAATTCCCTAGCTTGCGAGCAGGGCTCAGCGCCTATTTCTGCCATTTTCGGCGAATTCTCTTTTCGTTTTAGGTAGGCGCTCAGATACGGCATCAGGATGCTGGCGCATGCCCTTGATACCGGCTGCTAGCGCGCGTTTCCTACCCCACCACACGAGCCGGCCCGGTGGGTGCGGTCAGAGACGTCCTGAGACGCGAATCTGAGTGCCGGAGGAGGTGGCGGCGACGCGGCCCAGGCGCCGGCGTGAGGCACGACCAGGCGGGGCGCGTTGGGGCGCGGCATATCCGGTGGTGGGCGGTAGAATAGGGCGTGTATGATCGCGAGCGTCCGCAGAAGACATAGTGGACTACTGTAGAGATTGCGGCGACGCAAAAAAGTGGCATCCGCGGGGCCACCCTTGTCAGCGCTACGCATGTGATTGCCACCGCTTTCGCCCCAAGCAGAGCGCCTGGTTGCACAAGGTCGGAGATTTCCTCTATCGGATAGCCACGATAGTTTTATTCGTCCCAATGTTTTTGCTCACCATATTGTTTTGCGCCCTCGTTCTAACGGCGTTTTGGCTTGCTATGGCCGTGGTGGTGGAGATACTCCGATTTATCCTCAACCCCGACACGTGGAGTTAACTGAGTCCGAGAGGTCGCTGATCGAGTCGGGCGCGCCTCCCGCGTCGTGCCGGTGCCGATCATCGGCACGATCGCTGCCGGGCCTTTGATCCTGCCGTCCCCGGACACCGGGACCGCCGGCATGTCAATCTTGGGAATGTTCAAGGTGCGCTCTTCCGGCTCTGGCTCAGGATGAAAATGAAATTCAGCTCTACTACAGCGTGGGTCTTCACTCTCCATGGAGTCTTGTGCCTTCGACACCGGCACGCCTATTGACGAGCCAAACTGCTGCGACGCCGCTAACGACGCCGACGACCCAACAGGCTAAAAGGGCGACCATCCCTAGATTGTCGAGCGCCACCCAGTCGGTGGTAGCCCCCCTGACTACGGCATATACCCAGAGGGCACCCCATATGCCCGCCAATACCAGAGAGGTCTGCATACGGTAGCCGGGGGCAACACGCGACGCAGCGAATATGTAGGCTAGCGGCCCGACCAAGACGTAAGCCATATATTTGAACAGCGGGACGTCCCGGCTACTATAGGGGAGCCCTTCAATCGGCTCGGAAACGGAGGGGAGTGCTGGGCCGGCCACGTCAACGAGTAGAAACGCGACCTGTGCGGCGAGCATCCCCGCGGGAATAACAAGCAGCCACCTTAATACCGTCCACGCCCGGGCCGGAATGGAGGCTCGGGGCCGCCGCTCGTCCTCCTCGCCCACGTTTGTTAGGAGTGAGGCGTCCTCCTCGTGGCCGCAGAAGCGGCAACCCGACCCCTTGGTCGTGAATCTGCCACACGCCGGACACATCCAACCAAGGGGCTTCACACCGGCCGAGTTAGCCATCTGGAAGGCAGTCTACGCTAGAGCCTTGCCACGCGGCAGCCCCTCCGTCTTCGACTTGCAGCTAACGAAAGCGGCTCCGGCGAGACGCACTCAGACGCGAATCTGCTGGGCGAAGACGCTGCCGGCGACGGGGAGGTCGGCGAACCCGACTATTTCGCCGTCAGGGAATGGCTCGACAGTCGATAACACCCCGCCCTAGTGCTCGCCTTCACAGATTCGGCGTTCTAGTGTTCACGCCGTCCTGTTCGGGAAACAGATTTGAGGGAGGGCGCAGCCCAGACGGGTACACAAGCGGCACCCCTACAGATTCGTCGAACATCTCGCCGCTATCCGATGCGTATCTGACCCTATTCACGATCCGGGGCCTCAGCCACCCAGCCCGAAGACGCGCGTGGCGTTGGCGGAGAGGAACATCTCCTTCGCCTCGTCCTCGTACAGGAAATCCGCCGGAGTATCTGCTTGAGCATCGGCTAGCGCTCTCCGCCGCCAGCTCCGGGCACGGCGCTCTGCACGCCGGCGGCTTGTGGCACCGTGACAGGAGTGGGGAAGAACCGGCGAGCCCAGAGCGCCACGTACACGAGCGCGACAAGCACCGGCACCTCCACCAGCGGGCCGACGACCCCGGCCAGCGCCTGTCCGGACTCCACGCCGAACGTGGCGATGGCGACGGCGATTGCCAGTTCGAAGTTGTTGCTGGCCGCCGTGAACGCCAGTGTTGCCGTCTTCGGATATCCCAGATGCTGCACGCGGCCCCAGGCGAACGCGACGGTCCACATGAGGGCGAAGTAGGCGACCAAGGGGATCATGATGCGCACCACGTCCAGCGGCTGCGAAGTGATCGAGTCGCCCTGGATCGCGAAGAGGATGACGACAGTGAACAGCAGGCTGTAGAGGGCGAACGGGCCGATGCGCGGCATGAATGTGCCCTCGTACCAGGCGTCGCCCTTCTTGCGGCGGCCGATGACGCTCGTCGCGAAGCCGGCGGCGAGCGGGATGCCGAGGAAGATGAGCACCGACCTGGCGATGTCCCAGATCTCGAAGTTGATCGACAACTGCTCGAGACCAAGCCAGCCGGGGAGGAGTTCCAGGTAGAAATATCCGAGAAGCGCGTAGGCGGCCACTTGAAAGATCGAATTCAGCACCACAAGCACGGCGGCCGCTTCGTTGTTCCCATAGGCGAGTGCGTTCCAGATCAGCACCATCGCGATGCACCGTGCGAGTCCGATCAGGATCAGACCGGTGCGGAACTCCGGCAGGTCAGGCAGGAACAGCCAGGCCAGAGCGAACATCAGCGCCGGACCAACGATCCAGTTCAACAGGAGCGACGAAACGATCAGGGGCTTATCGGCAGCAACGTCGCCCAGGCGGTTGTAGCGGACTTTGGCCAGGACGGGATACATCATCCCCAGCAGCCCGATCGCGATAGGCAGTGAAGTAGTGTCGATCTTGATCCGGTCGAGGGTCTCGTTCAACCCAGGGAGGACGCGTCCAAGAGCCAGCCCGGTCACCATCGCCAGGCCGATCCAGACCGGCAGGAACCGGTCGAGAGTCGATAGCCGCTCTAGAACGGAGGTTTCCACTTCGACCTGGCGCTTACTGACGACGTTAGCCACTGGACTCTTCCAGAGCGATTGGAATGCTCTCCCGAAACGGTCTGCCGGAGTCGTATCCGACAACGCAGACTCCCCGGTCTCGGAGGCGGGTGCGCCTTCCAAGGCGCTCCCTGTCCTCTCTCACGGTTTCAGCGCTGCTGTTCGCCATCAGGACCTCGACTATGGCGGCGCCCAGAGGGGAGGCGGGCGAGACCCGGTAGTAGACCCAGTTGCCGCTTTTCTTGCCCGCAACGAGGCCGGCGTCCCGCAGGACGGCGAGCTGGCGGGACACCTGATACTGCGGTAACCGCAGGGCGTCTACCAGCTCGCAGACGCAGACCCCATCGGGTTCATCTGCCAGAAGGCTAACGATACGGAGGCGATCTTCGTCAGCGAGTGCCCTTAGTAGATCTGAGGTCTGTTTCATCGATAACGTATGCGCATTTCCGCATATACGCTACCCGCCGCAGTGTGTTGGGTCAAGCCCGTTGTGCTCAGCTCTGCCGGCAGTCTCGCCTCTCACGGACCCGTCGAAGCGGGGCGTCAGCCGCCGAGGCCGAAGACGCGGGTGGCGTTGGCGGAGAGGAACATCTCCTTCGCCTCGTCGTCGAGGTCCAGGGAGTCGAGGTCCTCCAGGCACTTCGCCGGCGTGATCATCGGGTAGTTCGTCCCGAACATCACCTTCTTGCGCCCGCGGCCGCGCATGTACGCGACGAGTTCCGGCGGGTAGCGCTTCGCGGTGTAGGCCGAAGTGTCGATGTAGACGTTGGAGTACTTCGTCGCCAGCGAGATCATCTCGTTCGTCCAGGGGAATCCGATGTGCCCGGCGACGATCACGAGGTCCGGGAACTCCAGCGCGACGTCGTCGAGGTACGGGATCGGGCGTCCGGGCTCGGAGGGCTGGAGCGGGCCGGTGTGTCCCGTCTGCAGGCAGAACGGCACGCCCAGCTCGGAGCACTCAGCGTAGACGGGATAGTAGCGGCGGTCGTTCGGGGGCAGGTTCCAGAGCCAGGGAATGATGCGGATCGCCTTGAAGCCGAGAGCCTGCACGCAGCGCCGCACCTCCCGCACCGCCTCCACGGGCCGGGCGATGTTCACAGAGCCGACGCCGATGAGGCGACCGGGGGCCTGGCGCACGAAGCCGTCGACCTCGTCGTTGCTGATGAGGAAGCCGTCGGGGCCGTGCCAGGCGCTGACGAGGCCGACGTCGACGCCGGCGCCGTCCATTGCGGCGATCGTGAACTCGACCGGGACTTCCTGGTCGGGCGTCGCCATCTTCGTCCAGCGCTTCAGCGAATCGAACATCTCGTGCTGCATGAAACGAAGGGTAGGGTGCTGCATCCAGACGTCGATGATCACTGGGTTCCTCCTCTGCGGCTGGCGGGCCGGGGCGTTCAAACGAAACTATAACCCTTCCTGGCGGGAGCGGTCTTCACCGCTTGTTAACCGGCCCGGCGGCCGCGCTTATTGACCGCTTATCGGCGCGCGCCGTACGTTGGAATTGTTCCAAGGGAGGGACACGATGACCAGAGTCATGGCAGGCCTATACGCGATAGTCGTCGCTGCACTCGTGGCAGCGAGCATGTACCTCACCGGCGCTCTCACAACCGGCGACATCACCAGCTTCGTCGGCATCTCGTAGCGCCTGCGCCCCGGAAACGAACGTTACGAGCGTTCGTCCCAGTGCTCCCAGAAGTGATGCACGGGCCCGTGGCCGCCTCCCACCGGATAGGCCCTCCGCAGCGCCTCCGTAAGGTACTCCTTCGCGTGTGACACCGCGTCCGGGACCGACTCGCCGCGCGCCAGGAACGTGGCGATCGCCGAGGCGAAGGTGCAGCCCGTACCGTGAGTGCTCATTGTCGCGATGCGTGGCGCGCTGAAGTCGTGGAACGCCTCACCGTCGAAGAGGACGTCCGTGGCCGCATCGCCGTCGCGGTGGCCGCCCTTGATCACGACGTTGCGCGCGCCCATCGCCTGAAGCTCGCGCGCGGCCTCGCGGATGTCGCCGTCGCCGCGCACCTTTCGGCCCAGCAGGTCTTCCGCTTCCGGCAGGTTGGGCGTGAGCACGTGCGCCAGCGGCACGAGCTTCTCGCGCATCGCCTGCACGGCGTCGGCGCGGAGGAGACGGTCGCCGCTTTTGGCGACCATCACAGTGTCGACGACGAGGTTGCGGAAAGCGTGCTCGGCCGCCTTCGCGGCCACGACCTCGATGATCTCGGCGCTGGCGAGCATCCCCGTCTTGACGGCGTCGGGCGTGACGTCGGCGAGGACCGTGTCGATCTGCAGGGCGACGAAAGCGGCCGGCGCTTCGTGCACGCCGGTGACCGCGCGAGTGTTCTGCGCCGTCAGCGCCGTGATCACGGCCATGCCGTAGGCGCCGAGGGCCGACGCGGTCTTGAGGTCGGCCTGGATGCCGGCGCCGCCGCTGGGATCCGAGCCGGCGATGCTGAGCACGGTGGGAACTGTCATCGCGATCAGCGTCGCGCCGAAGGGCCCGTGGCGTCAAGCACGCGAACGTCTGTCACGTAGCGGAGCGCCTTCAGGCCTCCACTACATGCGCGCGTCATTGTATGGGCGTCTCGAGATTTGAAGAGCGGTCCGGTCTGTGGAAGGCTAAAGCCTTCCGCTACGACCGTCGCGCTTCGCCATGCTCAAGGCGCGCACCCAGCGATGGCCTGCGCTCTCATATAATGACGGACGATGACTAACGAGCTGGACACCGCGGTTGAACAGGCGGCGGCCGTCATCGCGGCGTCGCGGCATGTTGTCGCGCTCGTTGGCGCCGGGATGTCGGCGGAGAGCGGCATCCCGACTTTCCGGGGCAAAGAGGGCATCTGGACGAAGCACGGCGAGCCCGACCTGCGCGACTACGACCGCTTCCGCGAGGATCCGAAAGGCTGGTGGGAGCAGCGGATGAAGCCGTCGCCGGCGATGAGCGAGCTGGTAGCGGCGCTGGCGGAGGCCGTGCCCAACGAGGGCCACTTCGCGCTCAAGGAGCTGGAGGACCGCGGCTTCCTGCAGGCGATCATCACCCAGAACATCGATAACATGCACCAGATCGCCGGCAGCACCAACATCATCGAGATCCACGGCAACCGGACGAAGCTGCGCTGCACCGTCTGCTCCAACCGCTGGCCGCTCGACGAGTTCCCGATCAACGAGCTGCCGCCGACGTGCCCGGACTGCGGGAGCATCGTCAAAGGGGACACGGTGATGTTCGGCGAACCGATACCACGCGACGTGCTGGACGAGTGCATCGAGCAGACGACTCGGTGCGACTGCATGCTCCTCATCGGCACGAGCGCCGTCGTCTACCCGGCGGCGCAGTTCCCGGTGGACGTCCTGCGGGACGGCGGAGCGCTGATCGAGGTGAACCCCGAAGACACGCCGCTCTCCAACGTCTCCCAGGTCGTCGTCCGCGCCGGTTCCGGTACGGCACTGCCGGCGATTCTCGAGCGGTTGAAGGAGGCGGGGGCAAGGTGACAGGAGACAGGAGACAGGAGACAGGAGACGGGGGAGCGCAACCGCTCGCGGGGATTCGCGTGCTGGACCTGACGATCTGGCAGCAGGGCCCAATGACGACGGCGATGCTGGCGGACTGGGGAGCGGACGTGGTCAAGATCGAAGGGCCGGACTCACCCGACCCGGGCCGCTCGCTGATCCGCTACGAGACCAACCCCGGCGGCCCCAACGCGTATTTCGAGACGCACAACCGC
>JAJCYV010000010.1 GCA_029262695.1 Chloroflexota bacterium
CTCGACGTCTCGCGCCAGGGCCATGCCGTACTGGTAGCCGGAGCAGCCGCCACCGGCGACGAACACGCGCAGACCGGTGTCCTCGGGAAGGCCCTTTTCCTTGAACATATCTTTCGCCTTGGCGGCGGCCTTTTCGGAGACGGTCAGCATGGCTGCAACCCCAGTCTTAAAGTAAGCGTTCGGTTCCTATATTTTGACAAACAGAGGGCGGGGTGTCAACGAGGGCGCTAGACGTCCAGGCCGATGGAGCGCAGGTCTGCGGCAAACTGCTGGTAGCCGGTGAAGTGGAAGCCGTGCATGCCGATGTCGCGCGCGGCAGCGGCGTAGGCGCTCACGTCGTCGGTGAACACGGACGCTTCCGGCTCGGCGCCGGCCGCTTCGAGCGCATGGTGGAAGATCGCCGGGTCGGGCTTGGCTACGCCGACGTCTCCCGAGCCGATACGGACGTCGAAGATCGGGACGAGATGCGGCATCTCGGCGCGCAACCGCTCCTCCATGCCCGGGATCGTGTTGGAGATGATGCCGGTCGTGTAGCCGGAGGACTGCAGTTTGCCGACGAGCGCGACCATGTCCTTATCGAGCAGGCGCTCCGACGTCTGCCAGGCGTTCATGAAGTCGTCGACGATGTCGGCGGCCATCCGCTTCGCGGCCGCCGTGCGGATCGATTCGAACCACTCCTCACGCGTGCAAGCGCCGACCTGGAAGTCGCGGTAGGTGCTCTCGCGGTAGAGGCAGTCGAAGAGCGTGCGCTCGGGCAGTCCGAACTGCGCCTCGACGGCGGCGTGGTCGATGCCGTCCATGTGGGTGAGCATGACGCCGCCGAAGTCGAAGAATACCGCTTTGATGGTCACGAGCGTCATCTTAGCGGGCGCGGGGGAGTGACGCCAGCGTTGGCCGTTAACGAAGGGCTGTCAACGGATTCCGGGAACGGATAAACGGAATCGGCTGTGGTGCCGCATCCGCTGATCCGTTAGCCATCCGTTGACGGCCCTCCACCCCTACAGCCCCTTGTAGCGGTGGGCGATGGGCAGGCGGCGGTCGCGGCCGAACGCTTTGGGCGTGATCTTGACGCCGGGCGGAGACTGGCGCCGCTTGTACTCGTTGACGTTGATCATGCGCACGATCCGCTCGACGGTCGCCTCGTCGTGGCCCATGGCGACGATCTCGGCGACGCCGAGGTCGTTCTCGACGTACTCCTCGATGATGGCGTCGAGCACTTCGTACGGCGGCAGCGTGTCCTGATCCAGCTGGCCCGGCTTGAGTTCAGCGCTGGGCGGCTTGGTGATCACAGACTCGGGGATGACCGGCCGCTCGCCGGCCGAGTTGCGGTAGCGGGCGAGGCGGTAGACCAGCGTCTTCGGCACGTCCTTGATCACGGCGTAGCCTCCGGACATATCGCCGTAGAGGGTGGCGTAACCGGTGGCGAACTCGCTTTTGTTGCCGGTGGTCAGGACGATCCAGCCGACCTTGTTCGACAGCGCCATGATGACGTTGCCCCGGATGCGCGACTGGATGTTCTCCTCGGCCGTGCCTGCCTCACCGCCGTCCAGCTCGGCGAACGGCCGCTCCAGCATCGACAGGTAGGCGGAGTGCGCCGACTCGATCGGCACGACGAGGAAGCGCACGCCCAGGTTGTCCGCCAGGTCCTGCGCGTCCTTGATGCTGCCCTCGGAGGAGTAGCGCGAAGGCATGCCGATTCCGACCACGTTTTCGGCGCCGAGGGCGTCAACCGCGACGGCAGCGACGAGGCTGGAGTCGATGCCGCCGGAGAGCGCGACGAGCACCTTGCTGAAGCCCGTCTTCCTCAGGTAGTCCCGTGTGCCCGTGACAAGCGCCTGGTAGACCTCGGCCTCGAAGGAAGCGGAAGGCTCCACCCGCGGCTTTACTGGCGGCCTGTCGGCGGCCGTAGGGCCGCTCACGAAGGTGTGCCCGGCCGCGGGCGTCACATCGGGCAGGTCGATGTCGCAGACGAGCAGGTCTTCGCCGAACATCACGGCGCGCGCCGCCAGCTCCCCGGACGGGTCGAGGACCATCGAGCCACCGTCGAACACGAGTTCGTCCTGGCCGCCCACCTGGTTCGTGTAGCAGACCCAGACGCCGTAGTCGCGGGCGCGCCGGGCGAGCATCTCCTGGCGCTCGGCGTACTTGCCGGCGTAGTAGGGCGAGCCGTTGATGTTGATGACGACCTTCGCGCCGGCGGCTGCCTGCTCCTCGGCCGGGTCGCCCGGGAACCAGATGTCCTCGCAGATGTTCACGCCGACGGCAACGCCGCCGATCGTGTAGACGGGGCACTCTTCGCCGACGACGAAGTAGCGCATCTCGTCGAAGACGCCGTAGTTGGGCAGCCGCTGCTTGCGATACGTGGCGGCGAGCCGACCGTCGTGCACGATCGCCGCCGCGTTGTAGATGCCAGCCTCGTCGGTGTCCACGAAGCCGATGACGGCGCTCAGGCCGGTGCAGGCGGCGGCGGCGGCGTCGAGGGCGCGCCGGGCGTCCTCGATGAAGCGCGGGCGCAGGAGCAGGTCTTCCGGCGGGTAGCCGGTGATCGTCAGCTCCGGGAAGGCGACGACGTCGACGCCGGCCTCGCGGGCGCGAGCGGCGAAATCGGCGACCAGGCTGACGTTGCCGTCGAGATCGCCGACAGTGGTGTTGAGCTGGGCGAGGCCGACGCGAAGTGTGCTCATGCTTCCATGCTTAGTGTACTACGTACACTTACCGCCCGTTCGTACCCCATATCGCACGCATTCTGCCCTTCCGGAGGGCGCCATGTCCATTCTGGCGCGGTCCGCGTCCGCTTGACCCTCATACGCCCCTGTGATATTTCCTACAAACGTGTGTGGGCCCGGCTGTACGGTGCCCCCTCGAGTCCCAGGAGTACGCATGGAATATATTCAGACGATCCTCTTTCAGATACCGGCCTCGCAGCTTGATCAAGCCGCCGAGGCGGACGGCCTGCTCGCGCAGCTAGACGGGCACCGCCAACACCTCCAGGGTGTCAGCGGCTTCCGCGACCTGCGCATCACGCGTTCGATCAACAACGAGGGCAACGTCCTCGTCGTCGTCGAGACGCGCTGGGCGGACGACAGCAGCCTCGTGCGCTACGAGACGCAGGAGCCGAACGCGGCCGCGATCGTGCGGGCTCACGAGGGCATCCTCGTCCGCGACAGCCTGCAAGTGCTGGACATGGAGGCGCTGCGCACAGAGGCGTCGTTCAAGCAGTCGAAAGCGGCCGAGACCGCCCGGGAGCGCGTCGTGCTGCCGATCGCGATCCCTCTCGGCGTGCTGGCATTCGCGCTGTTGGCGATCTACGGCCTGTCGCGCGTCTACCTTGAGATACGGGGCGACGGCGCGGTGGCGCTGGCAGCCGCCCTGGCGATCGGCGTCCTGCTTTTCGCCTTTTACTTCGTGGCCAATCCGCGCGCGCCTGGCTGGCAGATCGCAGGCGTCATTGCGGCCGTAGCGATCGCGCTTGCCGGCGGCACCACATGGGCGCTGATCGAGGAGGACGAGCCGCGCACCGAGGCAAACGGCGGAGAGCCGACCGACGGAGAACCAACGGACGGCGAGCCGACCGATGGCGAGCCGACGGGCGGTGATCCGTCCGATGGCGGCCTCCTCATCATGAACGACAACCTCGTGCCCGAGAACTTCTTTGAGTACGAGGGCACCCGGAACCCTGACATCTCGGTTCCACTCGGCCAGGAAGTGACGTTTCAACTCGAGAACCGCGGCACGGCGATTCACAACGTGCAGGTGAACGGTACCGACGACACGTACGCGGTCGACATTTGCGAGCCCGGCGACGCATCGCGGTTCTGCTCCGATCCGGGCCTATTGTTTGGCTCCGACACGGGCACGCTGACGGTCCAGTTTGACGAGCCGGGCACCTACAACTTCCGCTGCGACCTCCACTTCCTCGAGATGGTGGGCACGCTGGTCGTCGAATAGCTGGAAGAGTCTGGGTGAAGAACAAGAGAGCTCCGCTGCGGCGGGGCTCTTTTCGTTGGGGGCTAGTGGTTGGGTTTGAGGCCGACGGGGCCAGGCTCTTCATTGCTGTCGGCCCAGGGCAGCCCCCGCCCCCGCGACTCTTCCTCCGCGTACCACTTGAAGAAGGCGAAGGCGATGAACCCCCAGAGGATGAGGCTGCCGACGCCCTTCATGATGAAGGCGGCGAGCTGCTGATCCTCGACGGGATCGAGGCCCCAGATCTGCGGCGCCTGCTCGTAGAAGTCGTAAACCGCGGTGCGGGAAAAGGTGATGAACGAGGCGATGACGGCGGGAATCAGCGACTGCACGAACAGGTACGCCATCTGGTAGGGGTAGCTCAGTTGCGGCAGGCCCGGCACCTTCGTAATGATGGGCCACCACATCATCAGCGCCACGGTAACGGTCAAAACGTGCACGAAGAAGTGGAACGACTCGTTCCGCAGCTGATAGTCGAAGACGTGCGGCAGGTGGATGATGACGAGAGTCATGTTGAAGGCGAAGATCGCGATCAGCGGATTGAAGACAATTTTCGCCACCGACCGCACGCCCTTGCGGTCGAACAGCGCCCGGAAGAGCCACGTCGGGATGCCGGCGAGGAGCAGCGGCGGCGCGACGAGTGCGAACAACAGAAGCTGCACCGTATGCATGCTGAGCAGGTGCTCCTCGCCGATGTCGTGGACCGGCGAGCCGCCCGCGATGAAGAGCGTGAGGACGCCGAGGCAGAAGAAGATGACGTGGTTCCGCGAGACCGCTCCGGCATCAGGCAAACGCGGGCGCCAGACCTGGAGCGCGTACCAGTAACAGACGAGCAGGCCGACGCAGACGACGATAGTTTCGGGGTGTACGTGCCAGTTCAGGACTTCCTGGCCGTTCGCGTGCAGTAGGATCATTCCGGTTCCGCCGATCGCCGTCTCCTTGCGGAGGCGGCCACTCTCAGGTTAAGCTCCCGTGCTCCACTGCGACGATCACGATGAAGACAGCGAACGAAAGCACCATACCGCTGCCAAAGAGGATCGCGAAGAGGCTGGTGTCGAACTTCAAGTGCATGAACCAGAGCACGACCAGCCCGAACTTCACTACGGAAAGCATACAGAGCAGCGTGACCAGCAGCGTGAAGTCCAGATCGAGGTAGTAAAGGGCGACCTCGACCGCCGTGACGATGGCGAGTATGACGCCGATCTGCACGTACTCCAGCGCGCTCGGGTGCTTCTCGTCGTGCGCGTCGTCCGCGTCCTCTCTGATGAGCGGTTCGCCGCGCTTCTTTCGGTACTCAGCCAGCGTCATGGTCGTACCCCTAAGGTTGTATCAGGTAGATGAGCGTGAAGATTACGATCCAGACGATGTCGACGAAGTGCCAGTAGAGGCCGGCCAACTCCACCGTCAGGCTGTCCTTCTGCTGGATGCCGCCGCGCATCGAAACGATGAACATCGACATGAGTATAAAGACGCCGACGGTGACGTGCGCTCCGTGGAAGCCGGTCAGGACGTAGAACGTCGTCCCGAAGAGGTTCGTGCTTAGCGATAGGCCCTCGTGGTGGAACTCCGTGAACTCGTACACCTGACCCGCTACGAAGAGCGTGCCCAGGACAGCGGTGGTCAAGAGCCAGATCCGCATGTTTCGCACGTTGCCGCGCTGAATCGCGGCCAGCGCCAGCACCATCGTCACGCTGCTCATCAGCAGGACGAACGCGCTGACGGACGTGAAGGGGATATCGAACAAGTCCTCCGGATACGGACCGACGACGCTGCGGCCGCGGTAAAGCAGGTAGGCGGCGATGAACGCGCCGAAGAAGAGGCAATCGGACGCCAGGAAGAGCCACATCAGCAGCTTCTTGTTGTCGATGCCCGTCGACGTTTCGAGGTGGTCGGTCGCGGCGGCGTGGGCCACTAGTCTTCCTCCGTGGCGGGTTCCATCACCCAGCCGAACAACCCGATCAGGATGAGGGCGAAGCCCACCGGCACGAGCGCGTAGTCGTAGATCAGGCCCGTCGCGACGATCGGGAAGCCGATTGAGGCGATGAGCGGCATGTATGACGGCGACGGCATGTGGATGCCGTGACCGTGCTCATCGTCATCGCCGTGCTCTTCCTCCGGCTCAACGACGCCTCCGGCGAGCACAGGGACGACGCGGCCGGTCTCGTCCTCGCGGTACTTCGTGTTCCAGAAGTGATCGCGCGAATCGACCGTCGGGATCTCCTTGAAGTTGTACTCCGGCGGCGGCGACGGGAGCGACCACTCCAGTGTGCGAGCGTCCCACGGGTCAGGTCCCGACTCCTTGCCGCGGCGCAGGCTGAGGAAGAAGTTGTAGAGGAAGACGAGGACGGAGAGGGCGATGAGGAACGCGCCGACGGTGGACATCAGGTTCCAGAAGTCCCAGCCCATATCGCTGTTGTAGGTGTAGACGCGGCGGGGCATGCCCAGCAGGCCGGAGATGTGCATCGGGAAGAAAGTGAGGTTGAAGCCGATGAGCATGAGCCAGAAGTTGAGGTGTCCCAGCGGCTCGTTCATCAGCTTGCCCGTGAACTTCGGGAACCAGTAGTAGATGCCGCCGAAGAGGGCCATGATGGCGCCGCCGAAGAGCACGTAGTGGAAGTGCGCGACGACGTAGTAGCTGGAATTCTGCTGGTAGTCGGACGGCACCATCGAGTGCGTGACGCCGCTGAGGCCCCCGATCGTGAACATCGCCACGGTGCCGACAGCGAACATGAGCGGCGCCCGGAAGCGGATCGACCCGCCCCATAAGGTGCCCATCCAGTTGAAGACCTTCACCCCCGTCGGCACCGCGATCAAGATCGTCGAGATGCCGAAGGCGGAGTTGGCCACCGTCCCCAGGCCCGTCGTATACATGTGGTGCACCCAGACGCCCCAGCTCATGAAGCCGATCGCGACTCCGGAGAAGACGACGAACGCGTAGCCGAACAGGGGCTTCCGCGAGAACGTGGGCAGGATCTCCGAGAGAATGCCGAACGCCGGCAGGATGAGGATGTAGACCTCCGGGTGGCCGAAGAGCCAGAACATGTGCTGCCAGAGCAGCGGGTTGCCGCCGGCCTCCGCGTTGAAATAGTTGGCATCGAAGAGGCGATCAAACGTGAGCTCGAAGAGCGCGACGGCGATGACCGGCATCGCGAAGATGATCAGGAACGACGTGACGAGCGTCATCCAGACGAACACCGGCATGCGGAAGAGCGTCATGCCCGGCGCGCGCATGTTGAGAATGGTGACGATGAAGTTGAACCCGCCGGCAAGAGAGGCGATGCCGAACATCTGGAGACCGAGCATCCAGAAGTCCATCCCGTGTCCCGGCGCGAATTCGCGCAGGCTCAGCGGCGCGTAGCCAAACCAGCCGCCGCCGGGCGCCCCCAGGTCGCCGTTCAGGATGTCGCCGGTGAAGAAGCTGGCGTTGAGAAAGATAGCGCCCGCCAGGAACGTCCAGTAGCTGAAGGCGTTGAGGCGCGGAAACGCCACGTCCCGGGCGCCGATCATCAGCGGCACCATCAGATTGAAGAATGCCGAACTCAACGGCATCACGACGAGGAAGACCATCGTCGTGCCGTGCATCGTGAACAGGCGGTTGTAGGCGTCCGGGTCAAGGAAGTTGGCGTCCGGCTGAGCCAGCTGCAGGCGAAGGAGCAGAGCCTCTACACCGCCGACGATGAAGAAGACGACGGCGCTGATGCCGTAAAGGATGCCGATGCGTTTGTGGTCGACGGTGGCGATCCAGCTCCAGATGCTGCTGGAGTTCTCCGCGGCGCGGCGGGCGCCCTTGAGCGCCTCGGACAGGGGGCTGCGTTTCGGTACGGCGATCGACGCCATTAGTCAGTCCCCATTACTGCAGCATCTCCGCCGCCCAGGCGTCCAGCTCTTCCTGCGGCTGAGCGGTCACTTTCATCGTCATGTCGGCGTGGAACAGGCCGCAGAACTCCGCGCACTGGCCGGAGAACGTCCCCGGTTCGTCAGCCCTGAGCCAGAGCACGTTCGTCCGGCCCGGGATGACGTCCAGCTTGCCGCCGAGCTTGGGCAGCCAGAAGCTGTGGATGACATCGACAGAATGCAGGTAGAACGCCACTTCGCGGCCGGCCGGTATGTGAAACCCGCTCTGATCGAAGACGGACAGCGGCTTACCGTCTTCGTCCGTGTACTCCGGATACTGGAACTCCCAGGTGAAGCGCTGGGCGATGACGTCCACGCGGAAGGCGTCCTCGGACGGCGGGCGGCCGAGGTCGTAGATCGTCGCCACCATCGGAATGCCGATGGCGAGCAGGAGGATGGCCGGCGCGATCGTCCAGGCCAGCTCCAGGCGGGTGTTGCCGTGGACCTGCGGCGGTACGTGCTCCGGGTCACGCTCGCGGAAGCGCAGCATGATGACGAGCAGCCCACCGAGCACGATTGTCATGATTACGATCGCCGGCCACATCGACCAATAGAAGACGTCGGCTTGCTTGTCTGCCACCTCGCCTTTGGGATCGAACGTGTTCTGCGGCGTGTCGGTGTCGCAGCCGCTCAGGAAGAGGGCGAGCAGGCCGAGGAGAAAGAGGGCCGGGATGAAGGTCCTCAGCCGCCGCAGATGTCCGAGAGTCAGCGTCGTTCCGTTGCGCCTCATCGCTACAGCAGCCCTTCGACGGCGATGGCGCCGAACAGCAAGGCCAGGTAGACGAGCGAGTAGCGGAAGAGGTCGGAGGCGCGGCGCGCGGAACCCTCGCGCCACAACCGCAGCGCGAAGAAGAGGAAGGCGCCGCCGAGCAGGCCCGCCGATGTGAAGAAGAAGGCGCTGGCGCCGGCGACGAAAGCAAGCGCGACGGTACTGGCGACCAGCGCCAGAGAGTGCAGGAGGATCTGGCGCTTCGTCTCGTCAGGTCCGGACACGACCGGCAGCATGGGAACGCCGGCGCGCTTGTAGTCGCTGCTGTAGTTGAGCGCCAGCGCCCAGAAGTGCGGCGGCGTCCAGAGAGTAACGATGGCGAACATGAGCAGGGCTTCGGCGCCGATGGTGTTGGTGACCGCCGCCCAGCCGATGACGGGAGGCAGCGCACCGGCTGCGCCGCCGATGACGATGTTCATCGGCGTGGTGCGCTTTAGCAGGAGCGTGTAGACGACGACGTAGAAGGCAAAAGCGCCGACTGTGAGGAAGGCGGCGAGCGCGTTGACGAACACCTGCATGAAGAAGAACCCGCCCACGCCAAGCACGAGGCCGAAGATCGCCGCCTTTTCCGGCTCCACCTGCCCGGAGGGCACGGGGCGGCCCTGAGTACGCAGCATCAACTCGTCGATGTCGCGGTCGAAGTACATATTCAGGGCGTTGGCGCCGCCGGCGACGACGGAGCCACCCAGCACCGTGGCCAGGATTAGCCAGACCGAGGGCAGGCCGCCCTCAGCGAGGATCATCGCCGGGATTGTGGTGACGACGAGCATCCCGATGATGCGCGGCTTCGTCAGCCGCAGATAGGCCGCGAAGGTCGCGCGCGCGTCGCGTGCGACACGTCCCGTCGTGGTTACTGTACTCGCCAAAATCAGGGTTCTCCGTAAACGTGCTCAGTGCGGGTCAGCGCCCATACAAGAGAGAACACTAGCATGGCCCACACGGCGGACGCCAGCGCCAGGTGAACGATGCGCACCCACGTCGCCAGATCGAGCCAAACGTTGGCCGCGCCGAAGAGGGACTGGCCGACGTAGACGGCGAAAGCCGCCGTCAGTCCCCAGACTATGGGCGGCGCCGCGCGCCTGCGGAGGGCGACCAGGAGCGCGCCGGCGAGGACGACGCCAGCGATGCCGGCGACGACGCGATGCACCCAGTGCAGGTAGCCCGCCTGGCTGTCTGCCGGCAAGAGCTTGCCGTCGAAGAGCGGCCAGTCGGGATAGGCCAGCCCGGCGTCGGTCTGGGAGACGAAGGCGCCGAGGACGATCACGGCGTAGACGCCGGCGAGGCCGATCACTGACAGCGGTGCCAGTTTCGAGAGAGACGGCCGTTCGTCGGTCCAGGCGCTGACCGCGATGAATATCAGCAGCGAGATCAGCGCCAGGGCGATAGTCAGGTGGATAGCGACGACACCAGCGGCGGTCTCGGTGCCGACCGTTATGCCGCCGACGATGACCTGGGCGGCTAGCAAGATCACGGTCAGCACACCCGCCCACTTCATAGCCGCGCGGTGCCTGTAAAGCCGCCACACCTGCAGCACGACGCCGAGGATCATGAACCCGACGAGCGAGGCGACGAGCCGGTGAGTGAACTCGATCCACACCTTCGTCTCCGCGGGGGGAATCACCTGCCCGTGGCAGAGCGGCCAGTCGGGACAGGCGGTGCCGGAGTCGGTCGCACGGACAACGCCGCCAAGGACGATCAGGCCGTAGGTCGCGAGGACGGTAATCAGGCCGAGTATGCGCAGGTCGAGCAGGGCAGATCCGTACTGCTTCAGGGCGGAGCCGGCGGTGGGGCGACGGCGCACGGCCGTCGAGTTCTCCATGGAGCTAATCCGCCAGGCGCCCGCACCACGCGGAACGACGGATGGCCGTCATTGTCATGATCATTGCGTGGAATATCACAAAGGCTGGCGGCTCTTGTCAAGGCGGCAGCTTTCTCCCCTTGCCCTTACGCACGGTCCCCACGATACTTCCACCTGAACCGAACCTACCAGGAGCTGACGATGACAGACGAGCAAGAGACGAGCACGGACGAAGCGGGAGCTGTTGACAGGGCAACCGCCGGGATCAAGAACAACCTGCCCAGGAGTCTCCTCCTGTCAGACGTCGTGGGAGAACCGCCCGCACCGGGCCAACCCGGGGCTTACGTGCCTCCGACGACGGCGCTGCGCACGGAGTCGCGCCAGCTCATCCACGACCGCGCTCTCAACGACATTGCGCGCCTGCGCTTCGGCTTTCCGACCGAGAAGTACCCCGACTACAAGGCGTTCTTGAATCATCCCTCCCGGACGATGGGCGTGGCGATGGACGGCGGCCTCGTGGCTTATCCGGACATCGTCGTCGTGCAGCACCCTGAGAACAACTGCAAGGTCGTGGCCGAGGTGGAGACGAACGAGACGGTGCGCGAGGCGGTGGCGCGCTTCGAGTGGCTGCCGTACGCGGACCTGGCGCCGCTGTACCTCTACGTGCCGGTGGGCAAGGGAGACGAGGCGCTGGGGCTCTGCCGTCAGCTGGACATCCCGGTCGTCGGCGTTCGCACGTGGCGCTACGTCGCCGGCTACGACGAACCTGAGATCAACGATCACTATGAAGTCCCCAGCGGACCCGAAGACATGCTGCCGCGCGCGCTGCGGGGGTAGCCGCGCTCCCTGACCCACGGACAATAAGAACCGGCGGCAGACGGGCTGGTTCGCCAGCCACATCGCCCGTTACTGGGACGTGTGCCCATCTACTGCCGGTTGGTGCAACGACGCCCTATCGTTGCACCAGATAATACGCTGGCTGAGTGGCGCAGGGATTCGCCGGGCCGGTCAGTCCTTGACGGACTCGACGCGCAGCTTCATCACGCGGGCCGGCGCGTCGACCTCGACCTCGTCGCCTGCGACGCAGTCGATGAGGGCCTTGCCCACGGGCGACACGCTGGAGATCTTGCCTTCGGCAGCGTTGGCCTCGGTCGGGCCGACGATCGAGTACTGAGTCTCCCGCCCGGAGCCGAGATTGGTCACGGTGACGGTGCAGCCAACGCGCACGCGCCCGGTGCCGCCAGCGCCGACGATCACGGCCCGCTTGAGCATCTCTTCGATGTGGCGTATGCGGGCCTCGATGTGGCCCTGTTCGTCCTTGGCCGCGTCCAGCGGGGAATTCTCACGGAAGTCCTTGTCGAGCATCGCTCGGCGGATGTCCTCGCGGACGGTGAGCCGCTGCTCCATTAGGGACTCCAGCTCCGCCTTGAGGGCGTCCACGCCTTCCTGTGTAAGTTCGACGTCGGACGGTCCAGCGCCAGCCGCCGCTGCCGCCTTCGTCGCCTTCGTGGCCTTCTTCAGGCGCAGGTGGGGCCCGAGGTTCTGCTCCAGCACGCCCTGCTTCTTCAGAAAGACGAAGAATCCCCGCACCTGGGCGGCGCGGCGGGACGTCTCAGGGGTCGAAGGGCCCATCGCTACGGCGTACGTCGCCACGTCGTGTCCCCGGATGGCGTCGAGCGGCTTGTCGGAGCCATACCAGCGGCTGAGACGATCGAGTTCAGCGACCGCCGCCTGTCGGGCAGGGCCCTTCACGGTCTCGATGTAAGAGGCGACTGCCTCACCTAAGGTAAATTCGGACACGGCTACGCATTCTAGGAACGGGCGCGCCGAAATGTCAACGCGGCGGCTGCTACGGGAGGAAGCCGGGAGGCGCCCGGTTTTCCGCAGTGGCAGTCGGCACGGGCAGCGGAGTGGCCGTTGGCGCCGCGGTCGTTTCGCCGCCGCTGGGAGCGGGAGTCGGCTGGACCGGAGTGTCCGTGGGCTCGGCCGGAGTGGCTGTCGGCCCGGCCGGAGAGGCCGTTGGCTCCGGCGAGTTGGTCGGAGTCGGAGTCGGAGAGTCGTCTGGAACGGCCGGGCCGGGCAGTTCGACGCCGGCGATCGCAGCGATACCACGTACCGACGTGTCGATCGCATCGATGACAGCTTGATCCTCAGCGATCCCGGGGGCGTCGCCGGATGCGGATGTGAGGAGATGAAGCGTGTCGGGCAAGATTGCTTCAAGCTCGCCCGCGCTGGCCTGGATGTCCTTATCGGAGGAGCTCTCCAGCAGCGTAAACAGGCGCGAAAGCTCTTCAAGGTCTGCGCTCTCATACACGCCGCTGTTGTCGATCTTGTCGTTGACTGAATCCACCTGCTCCCGCACTTGTAAGACGACGGTTCCGCCCAGCGGGTCGCCTTCGCTGCCACCCAGCTCGATGCTGCCGACGGTGATCGCCACTACGGCAACGGCGACAGCCGCAGCCGCGGCGAAGCCACCGAAGAGGGGATTGCGAAAGAGGCCGGCCAGCCAGCCGCGGTTCTCGAAGCTGCCTTCGAGGTGGCGGAGGTTGCGGCGCGCGGCGGCATCCGCGAGGAAGCGGCTGCGTACGCGCTGCTGAACGGCGGCCGGAGGTGTGTATGACTGGAAGCTGTCGGAGATGCTGAGAGCGGTGCGCAGCAGCGGCTCGAGCTCTTCGGCCTGTGCCGGGTAGAGCGCGAGTGACTGCTTGAGGCTCCGGCGTCCTGCGAGGCCGGCCTCGATGCACTCCTCTAGTATCTCGTTAAGCTTTTTCACTCTTCTCATACACCTTGCGTCTGGGTTGCTTTTTGGGCTGACCCATCATTTCTCTTAGCTTTACTATCGCCTTGTGTTGTATGACCTTTACGTTGCCTTCTCCCTTGCCCATTGCACGAGCGGTTTCCGCAACCGTGAGACCTGCGGCAAACCGCAGGGAGATCACTTGCCGCTGAGCGTCCGGCAGGGTTTTCGCTGCCTGCATCACTTCGCTTAAGGCCACGCGGCTCTCGACGAGCTCCTCGGGCCCTGCTGCGTCGATCGGCATGCCGTCGTTCAGCTGGCTGGACCGGCCCCTGGCGGTTTCCTTACGGCGCTGGCTGATGATCGCGTTATGTGCGATGCGGAAAAGCCAGGCTGAGAAGGGTGCTTCGCGGTGCTGGAAGCGTTTGATGGCCTCAAGCACGCGCATGAAGACTTCTTCCGTCAGGTCCTCGGCGTCGTATGTGTTGCCCGTGCGGGCAAGTATGTAACGGTACAGCCGAGGGAAATAGGTCTGATACAGCTCTGACAGCGCGGCCTGATCGCCGGCTTTGGCCGCGTCTACGAGAAGGCGTTCGGCCTGAGCATCGCTATTAGGGCTCACTGGGCAATCCTCCCATTAAGCCCCCCAAATTGGCTTGAGTGGCGGTTGCCCGTGTATCTTACCCTATTTTCCCCGTCACTCGATAGAACGCAGTCTAATGTGGAAAAGTTACCTCGATAACACACTAAATTTGAGTCCCGGCCGCGTTGGCGCTCGTATTCACGTTGTGTTTACTGAAACTCAACTGCTATCCTCTGCCCGTGAAGGCCTCTCGCATGTTCACTGGTAGGCGGCGCCTGTTGCTGGGCATCAGCATCGGCGTGGCGTCTGCCGCGGCGCTCGTCCTTGCTGTCGTCGTCATCATCTCCAGCGCCGTCAGTGATGACCTCGGACTCCCCAGCGACGGCTCTCTGGCCGAAATTCTGGAGGAGGATTCGCCGAGCGCCGACGGAGGAGTCGCTGGCAACGACGAGCCGGAACTCGTCGTCTCGGTCATCCCCCATGGTCCCCTGCCTGTTCGCGTTGACATACCTGGCATCTACATCGACGCTCCGGTCATCACGCTCGGCCTGGGCGCGGAAGCCATTCCGGACGTGCCCGAGCGGCCGGACCAGATCGCCTGGTACAACTTTAGCGCAACCCCGGGTCAGAATAACAATGCCGTCTTCAGCGGACATGTTGATTGGCAAACACCACGAGGCGACCCGATTCCGGGCGTCTTCTACCGTCTCCGTGAGCTTCACGTCGGTGACACGATCACCGTGATGCTGGAAAACGACGAGGTGCTGGAGTACCAGGTGACCGGTAACGTGGCCACCAACTACGATGACCCCAACGTCGTCCGCTCGATGGAACCGGCGATTCGCGACGTCATCACGTTGATCACCTGCGGCGGCTCGTGGGAGTACGACCCGGCGAAGGACAACGGTGGCAACTATAGCCATCGTGTCGTCGTGCGTGCGGAGCGCGTTCAGACCGCCGCCGCGGCTGCGGTTCCGGCTATCGACTAGCCGGCGCGAAGACGAGCCTCACGCTGCGGACGGCACCAACGAACGTTCGGCGCCCACTGTCCGGGGTGTCCCACCTGTCGCTGACCGTCCGCAACGAGTGCCACCAGGAAGTGGTGGAGTCCTGCGGCACGGTAGTCTTGAGTTCAGGCGTCGGTGTCATGACAGGTATTCTCGCCGGCTTGCTTTCCAATACCTCTGCCGGCGTTGCGGTCGGAGTGTTCGTCGGTGCCGGCGGTGGCGGCGGTTGCTGCGGTGGCGGCGGCGGCGCTTCGACAGGCTCCTCGGCACGGTCGTCTGCGGCCGGGGCTGCGGTGGCGGTCGGCAGCGGCTCGCTTACGGGCGCCGGTGGCGGCGGTGGCGGCGGTGCGCTGTGGCCGCCGAACTCCGTTGCCCAGTACCAACCGAAGACCGAGCCCTCGTCGAACTTGCGCGCGATGCCGATGACTGTGTAGTGGTCACCCAGCATGTTGGCGTTGTGCCCGGGCGATCCCGTCCACATCTGGAACGATGCCTGTGCGCCTTCCGTTCCGGCAACGAGGTTCTCTCCCCGCCAGGTGTTGTAGGCGTAACCTATCTGGTCCATGCGCACGAACGGGTCGCGCCCCAGCGAGTCCGTGTGGCTGAAGTAGTTGTTGGAGGCCATGTCATCGGCCATCCAGAGCGCGACATCGTTGAGCTGGGGATCGAGGGCCAGTGTCCCGAGGCCGTTCGCCGCGCGATAATCGTTGATGATGCTCAAGAACGACTGCTCCTCGGAATCGAGCGCCCTCGCCTCTCTCGTATCGACGGCGACCAGCGCGGCGACGGCCAACACCGCCAGCAGCGGTATCACGGCGAAAAAGCGAGCAATCGTGAGCCATTGGTGGCTCGATATGCTCTCCCTATCTCGTGTTTTGCCCTCTAACGGGGCCTCGCGCTTGCGCAGCGCGCGTGGAGGCGTGCGGTCACGGCTACCGTTTGTCATTCAAAGGGCAAGACGAGCCCCACCTGGCCTCGTTTCGAATGGATAGTCTCGCGGCAGTGTTGAAGGAGTTAAGCCTTCGTTTGGCGCCGGAGAAGACCGCCGCGCTCGCTCGCTACGCCGCGATGATCCGTGCTGAACGCGAACGCACCGCGCTCGTCTCCCGCGGGAGCATGGACGCGATTGAGCAACGGCACTTCGCGGAGTCGCTCGCGCTGCTCGCGGCGCTGGACGACCGGGAGCTGCTCCGGTCGCCGGCGCTCGACATCGGCAGCGGCGCCGGGTTTCCGGGGCTGCCGATCAAGATTGCCCGGCCGGACCTGCGCCTGACGATGCTCGAGTCGAACGAAAAGAAGGCAGCGTTCCTGGAACGGGTGATCGCCGAGCTGTCCATCGAGGGTGCAGGCGTCGTCACGGCGCGCGCGGAGGAGGCCGCCCGGCTGCCGGAGCACCGCGCCGCTTACGCGCTGGTGCTGGCGCGAGCGGTGGCGCCGCTTCGGGTGCTGGCGGAGCTGGCGCTTCCGTTCCTGGCGACCGGCGGCGTGCTGGCGGCGCCGAAGGGCAGCAGCGCGCCGAGAGAGATCCGCGAGGCGCAGGCAGCTCTGGAGGAGCTGGGCGGGACGGTGGAGGAGACGACGCGCCTGAAGGCGCCGGCGCAGGGACGGGCGCCCACACTCCTGATCGTTCGAAAGACGGGCGAAACGCCGGCGCGCTACCCACGACGGCCCGGTATTCCGCGCAAACGTCCGTTATAGCGCCCTGCGAGGGGATTCAGACGCTCGTCGGTGATACAATAGCGACAATCTACGGCTTATGACGCGACTTACCCGGCGCTCCCCGATCGGAAGCAATGGCGCGCAGACGATGGGCTGGCTCGGCCGCCTCGTCCGACTCGACTACACCGTTTTTGAGGAGCTGCGTTCCGATCGCTCAGCGACCCCAACCGCCCTCTTCATCGTCCTCACCGCGGGCGTGATCGCCGGCCTCGGCACCTGGCTGTGGGCGCTGCAGCACGACGACTTCTCAGGAGTCGACGTCATGGAAGTGCTGCTCAAAGCCGTCATCATCGGCAGCATCGTACAGACGGCGGTCTGGTTCGCCTGGGTCTACATCACGTACATGCTGGCGGCGCGCGTCTTCGGCTCGGTCGTGCTCTTTGGCGAGCTAACGCGAGTGATGGGGTTCGCCTTCGCGCCGGTCGCGCTGAGCCTGCTGATAGCGATCGCGCCGCTGGCGGTGCCGTTCGGCCTGCTGGCGTTCGGTATAACGCTGATGCTGACGACGGCAGCGGTGGAGCAGGTGGCGGAGATCGAACCGCGGCAGGCGATGCTGTCTACTCTGGGTGGGTTCGCTGTCTTCCTCATTTTCATGGGCGCGTTCGCCAACGTGATGGAAGTCGCCACTTTCGGTGGCCTGGCGCCCGGCATCCTCTTCTTCTCACTCGACCTCTAGGTCATCGCCGCCACGCTGCGATAAGCTGGCCGCATTCAGCCACGCAATCAGGCTGACCAAGGAGAGGAGATTCGCCCCATGAAGGTTGGACTGCAGATCCCGTACTTCACCTGGCCCGGAGGCGCTGTGGAGATGGGAGGAAGACTGGCGGACATCGCCCGGACGGCCGAGGACGCCGGCTTCGACTCCGCCTGGGTGATGGACCACTACTTCCAGATCCCGATGGTCGGCCCTGCCGAAGCCGACATGCTCGAGGCCTATACTACGCTGGGTTTCCTCGCCGGGCAGACGGAGCGGATCACGCTGGGCACGATGGTCACGGGCGTCACCTACCGTCATCCCGGCGTCCTGATCAAGCAGGTGACGACGCTCGACGTGCTTTCTGGCGGGCGCGCCTGGCTGGGCATCGGCGCCGCCTGGTTCGACCGGGAACACGAGGGGTTGGGCGTGCCATTCCCGCCGCTCAAGGAACGCTTTGAGCGTCTGGAGGAGGCGTTGCAGATCGCCCACCAGATGTGGGACCCGGACGACAACGGGGCGTTCGACGGCAAGTACTACCAGCTGAAGGAGACGCTGAACGTCCCGGCTCCCCTCTCCAGGCCGCACCCGCGCATCCTCATCGGCGGCACGGGCGAGAAGAAGACGCTGCGCTTCGTCGCCAAGTACGCCGACGCCTGCAACATCGTCGGCATGCAGGGCGAGGACTTCGTCCGCCAGAAGCTCGACGTCCTGCGCGGCCACTGCGATCGTGAGGGCCGCAACTACGACGACATCGAGAAGACGGTGCTGTTCGTGATGAACCCGGGACCGAACGGCGAGAACGCCGGTCAGCTGGTTGAGCAGTTCGGGAAGCTGGCCGAGGCCGGCGCGCAGACGGTGATCGGAGCCGTGATGGGGGTCGAGGGCCTGAAGCCACTGGAGGCGATGGGCAAGGACGTCATCCCGCAGGTCTCGAGCCTCTAGAGGCGTGTCGCGATGAAGCTCGGACGAGTGGAGTACAAGTGGATCGTCGGCGGCGTCTTCGTCTTCGGGCTTTTCATGGAGCTGCTGGACATGACGATCGTCAACGTCGCCCTGCCCGAGCTTGCCCGCTCGCTCGAAGTCGACCCGGAGTCCGCGGCGACGGATATCCAGTGGGTCGTCACAGGCTACCTGCTCAGTCTCGCCGTTTTCATCCCGATCTCCGGCTGGCTGGGAGACCGCTTCGGGACGAAGGCGATCTTCATGACCGCGCTCTTCGTCTTCACCAGCGCTTCGCTGGCCAGCGGCCTGGCCTGGAGCCTCGAATCGCTGATCGCGTTCCGTGTGCTCCAGGGCGTTGGCGGCGGCATGCTGACGCCGGTGGGCACGGCGATGCTCTTCCGCGCCTTCCCGCCGCACGAACGCGCGAAAGCGTCCTCGATCCTGATGATCCCCATGGTCGTCGGGCCTGCCAGCGGCCCGGTTCTTGGCGGCTACCTGGTGGAGTTCCATAGCTGGCGCTGGATCTTTCTGATCAACATCCCGGTCGGCGTGCTCGGTCTGATCTTCGCGGGGCTATTCCTGAAAGAGGAGCGGCAAGACGCACCGGGACGGCTGGACCTGCCGGGACTGGTGCTGGCCGGCGTGGGCCTCTCGGCGCTGCTCTACGCGCTCGCCCAGGCCGGGCAGAATGGGATCGGTGACACTCAGGTGCTGGCCATCGGCGGCGCCGGCCTTGCAACACTGGCGGCCTTCACCGTGGTCGAGTACCTCTCGGAAGAGCCGATGATCGACGTGCGGCTCTTCGCGAACAAGCTCTTCTCCGCAGCGAACGTGGTGCAGCTCGTCGGCTTCGCGGCGCTGATGGGCGGCCTGTTCCTGTTGCCGCTCCTCCTGCAGGCGGAGATGGGCCTGTCTCCATTCGAGTCCGGCCTGACGACGTTCCCACAGGCGATCGGCATTGTACTCATGGTGCAGATCGGCAGCCGGATGTACGGACGTGTCGGGCCGAGACGGATGATGATGGTGGGCCTCGCCGGCATTACGGCGACGACGCTGGCGTTCCTCTGGGTCGACCTGGAGACGAGCCAGTGGACAATCCGCGGGATCATGTTCGTCCGCGGCTGCTTCTTCTCGTTCCTCATCATCTCCCTGCAGACGGCGACGTTCGCGACGATCAGCCCGCCGATGATGGGCCGCGCCAGCGCCATCTCCAGCGCGGGGCGGCAGGTGGGCGCGAGCTTCGGCGTGGCGCTCCTGGCGACGGTGCTGACGAGCCGCCTGGCAGCACACGACACGGCACTTGGCCCGGCGGCCGACACGGGTGCGGCGCTCGACGCGTTCCACGAGGCGTTCCTCGTCGCGGCAGTGCTGGCGGCGGTCGGGGCGATCGCGGCGCTGCTGGTGAGCGACAAGGACGCCGCGGTCTCCATGAACCTCGTAGAGGAGCCGGTGGGCGAACCGCCGGATGCCGAGGGCGCAGCCGCGCCAGTCAGCGCCGGCCGCTAGGGCTTGCTCGCAGCTCCGGCGGCTTCCCGGCGCTCCGCCCGGCCAGACACCGCGCCGATAACCGACTTACCAGAAGTGAGTCGTAGGACCCGTCCAGGATCGAAGCCGCGCCGTATAAGCGATTGGAGGGAGAGAAGGAGGACCCGGTGAACCTTAAAGCATGCGGCCGCTGCGGAGGCGACCAGATCAGCGAAGAACTACTTGGCGAGACCGAAATGGTCTGCCTCCAGTGCGGTCACAGGGCGTTCGCACCCGCGAACACGCTCCCCCGCTACATTACGGTGGCCCGCCAGAGGGCGCGCCGCGCTCGCCTGGCGGCCTGAAGCCAGCCGTCTCGGCCGAACCGGACTCCAGCCTCAGGGGCCTAGAGCACCTTGCGCGGTTCGTCGTGACGGCGAGAGCAGCGTGAAGCTCAGAGTTTGGAACCCGGTGAGAGCACGGCTCAGCCACCACCGCGTCTACTCGTCCGCCCCTCCTAAGTATCCCCTCGCACCCTGTAGACCCTTGAGGCACGCGATCTCACCGCCGTGCAACCGGATGTGGTGGTTTGCGTGTAGGTCGTAGACATCGAGGCCCGTCCACATGCCGAGCCTAACTGGTTGCATCTGGAAACGGCGCTCAAGTTCGGCCGGGTTAAGCTCATCAACGAGGCGCTCGACCGAGTCTCTCACAGCACAGCCGTACTCTCGCAACACCGTCCAATCGAATTCGGCGCCCCACTCGTCTGGGATGAGTGAGCCGAGTTGTGCGACGTCCTCCGTCACGCCGAGCTTCGCACTCCATCCGGCGAGCAGCGGATCGCGGCCGTGGAAGTGCCGCATGATGTCAACGTCTGCCCAGATGACCGCGTGCGCGTAATTCGCAGCGATTGAGTTCGCTCTGCCCGGCGGCCGCCAGCGCGCCTGTTCCGGCGTGACGTCGCTTACCGTCAGCTCCAGCCATTGATATGTGCGGCGGCACTGCCACCGCAGCAGCTCGATCGCGTCCATCTTGCACCCCTGGTCTTCTCGAATGTCCGCGCCCGACTATAACCCGAACCCGAAGACCTGTAACGCTCAAACAGCCGATTCAAACACGGCCTCGTGCTCAATCCTACGGACGACGGCTAGTAACATTCCTTGACGCTGTGCCAGCGCCGCCGACCCGACATCACGAGCACCGCTGGAGTCCGGCTCTTCATGTCCGCCGCGCCTTGACCGGCCTCTTAGCGTGTGCTCAACTAGGCGCGCAAACATTGCCCCAACACCGATCGGAGAAAGCCCTTGAAAGCCTGTATCAAGACCGAAAACGGCAAGACCGAGATGATGGACGTCCCGATCCCGGAGGCCGGACCCGGTGAGATCGTCGTCAAGATGAGCATGTGCACCGTCTGCGGCAGCGATATGCACTTCCTCGACGAATACGCGAGCGAGTTGCTCGCGTTCGCTTACCCGGGCATCATGCGCCCCGAGGGTCTGCCGATGGGACACGAAGGCGTCGGCACCGTCCATGCCGTCGGCGAAGGCGTCAGGAAGTTCAAGGAAGGTGAGCGTGTGATGTCGTCATGCTTCGTCGGCTGCGGGAGCTGCCACGAGTGTATGTCCGGCGACCTTGGCGTCTGCTCCGGCGGCGGCCGCGTGCTCTTCGGCTGCCAGGCGGAGTACTACGCGGTTCCCTTTGCGGACCAGAGCGCGACGAAGGTACCCGATTCCGTGAGCGACGAGCACGCGATCCTCGCCTCCGACATTATGTCGACGGGCTTCGGCGCGATCGAGCGCGGCGAGGGCGGCCTCGGTTCCTCCGTGGCGGTCTTCGCGCAGGGCCCCGTCGGTCTCATGGCGACGGCCGGCGCGCGGGCCCTCGGTTGCGGCCTCATCATCGGCGTCGACACGATGGACGACCGGCTCGAGGTCTCGAAGAAGTTCGGCGCCAACGTCACGATCAACGCCAAGGAAGAGGACGCCGTCACCAAGATCCTGCAGCTGACCGGCGGCGGCGTCGACGTGGCCGTGGAGGCCGTCGGCACGCAGGCGACGTTCGAGGCAGCGACCCGCGCAGTGCGGCGCGGGGGCGTCGTGTCGTCGATCGGCGTCTACGGGCTGACGCCGCAGATATCGATGCCGACGATGGCGCCTTCGTTCCTGCACCGCAAGGTCGTGACCACGCTTTGCCCATCGGGCGCTGACCGCATGGAGTACCTGATGGGGCTCCTGGAGTATGGCGACATCAACCTGGAGCCCCTATTTACTCACAAGATGAATCTGGACGACATGGCGAAGGCCTACGACCTGTTCCGCGACAAGACGGAGGGCGTGCTCAAGATCGCGATCACGCCTTAGGCAGCGGCGAACCGATAGAGGGGGGCGGCCATCCGGTCGCCCCCCTCTGGTGTTCTTCCGCTGGAGAGTCGCCAGGAAGTCGCTCCAGCCGAAACACAGGTCTGGTAGGCTAGAAACATGAAGTGTCCACGAGACCAGACCGAACTCAAGATCGAGCATCACATGGGCATCGAGGTCGATCACTGCCCGGACTGCAACGGCCGTTGGCTGGACCATCACCAGCTGGACCACCTCGAAGCGACCGTGCCCTCGACCGAAGAGGAGCGCCGCGCCACGATCATGTATGGCGAGCGGACAGGCGACCTCAAGTGTCCGACCTGCGATCGCAAGATGACCGTCTTCCAGTACCGCGCCTACCACCTGGAGCTGGACACCTGCCCCGACGAGCACGGCTACTGGCTGGACGCCGGCGAAGATGGCCACGTGCGCGACATCATCGAAGAGCGGGTGAAGGGCCTGGCGCGGGCGGCTGACGCGGAGGCCGGCTGGGGACGCTTCCTGGGTGGCCTACGCGGGAAGAAGAAGCGCTAGCTGGATACTGCTTCGCCCAGCGGCGCGTAGTCGCCGGGCGAGACGCGCCTGACGGCCTCGAAGCGGCCAGCGCGTAGCTCCTGGAGCATCTCTTCTTCCGACGCGACGTCCTTCTCGAACATCGTCGCGTAGCGCCCGACTTCGAGCGGCATGTGCGAGTCGCTACCGCCGACGCGCGGCAGCCCCACGTGAGCGGCGACTTCCTGTGCCAGGTTGTTCTCGCGCTCAATACAGCCGCCGTTCAGGACCTCGACGGCATCGACCATCGAGAACACGGGGTGCTCCGCCATCTCTTCGATCGAGAGCATCTGCGCCTCGCGGCGGTCGCCGAAGAGCAGGCTGGACGGTCCGGGGAAGTAGCGGAACGGATGGTTGATGACCATGAAGCCGCCGTGGTCTTCGACGGCGCGTCGCAGGTCGCTGGCGTAGCGCAGGCCCTTCACCTCCGGGGGCAGGCCGAAGACGCCGATGTGGCCCATGTCGGTGGACCACTCGCGGGCGTTGAAGGCGAAGAGGCCGTGCTCCTCGCGGAAGTGCGCGATCTCGTCCGGGCGCCACATGTGCATGTGCTCGGTGATCGCTACGCCGCTGAGGCCCGATGCGAGCGCTTGTTCCCCCAGGCGCCTGGGTGATATGTCGCTATCCATCGATCCGACGACCGTATGGATGTGCATGTCGATTACGCTGCCCATGGACCTCCGTTCAACGGGGATGTTAGGACGCTCTCAGGCGTCACGGCGTCGTTCACGATAGCACAACCCTCACGTCAGCGGGAAGGATTGTCCCTTGAAGCGAGCGGACGGCTCTGCACCTAAGGAATCGCACGGTTACACTGTGCGCGATGCAAGAACTGTCGACCGATTTCGATGGCGCGTGGCGGCGCTTCCAGGGCGCGGAGTCGCTGCGGCTGCTGGAGTCGACGCTGGAGTGGGAGTGGACGCGCGGGCGCACGGACTTCTTCGCGTTCTTGATCGCCGTGTCCGATGAGGCGGTGCGGGAGTACGCGTCGCGGATGATCGAGCAGGTGGCGGACGTTCCGGGCGTCGACCCGTACCCGGAGCGCTACTGGCACGTGACGATCAAGGGCATCGGGTTCCTGGCGGAGGAGCCTTCGGGGGAGGACGAGGTATCGCCGGCGGAGATCGAGCGGCTGGCGGAGGCGGTGCGGCCGGCGCTGGAGTCGCGGGCGCCTTTCGAGGTGACGGTGGGGCCGGTGAACGCGTTCGCGGAGGTGGTGCTGCTGGAGGCGCACGACGGCGGGGCGACCCGCTGCCTGAACTCGGCCCTGATGGAGGCGACGCCGGAGCTGCCGCGATACGCCGTGGACGGCGAGACGTACCTGCCGCACGTGAGCATTGCGCGGTTCTCGTCGAACGAGGGGCTGCCGGAGCTGAAGGAGAGGCTAGCCGGCCTGCGCGAGACGGCGGAGCCGGGGCCGACGTTCACGGCGACGGAGGCGCTGCTGATCCGCGCGCACCTGGCCCGAGAAGCGCCGACGTTCGACCTGGTGGCGGCGTACCCGCTGCGCGGGTGAGACAGGGGACAGGAGACAAGGGGGCGTTTGATTGTCTTGCGGCGGTTGTACCTGTCCTTTGATTGGATTTCGGCATTTGTTGTTTTTCGGCGTGGTTCTTGTATCTGAAGGCGGACGTTTCGTTTGATTGATCCGCGAGCAGGGACGCGGGCGCGGGCGGGCATAAGGGCGCGGTGAGGGCGAGCATGGCAGGGAGAGGCTAGGGGATGCGGGGTGTTAGGTGGAAGGGGAGAGTGGCAGTTCCATCCGCTCTGCTTAGGCAGTGACAGAACGGCCTTGGCGCTCTGCCGACGCAGTGCCAACATGCGTGATGCAATGTTCGTTATCGTCATTCGAGGAGGCACGCTGCAGGAAGTTTACGATGCGCCGCCGCGAGGCCGGAACCTCAACCGTGATGAGTTCTGGCTAGTCGACTGGGACGACATCCAGTCCGGAGATCACGCGAAGCCGTTCGACCCAGTTGTATCTGACGTCTTACCCGAAGAGATAGCACAACAGCTAGCGGGCGGGCGGGCAAGTCCTAGCTGATCCCGAACTGCATCAAGAGGTCTTCGAAGGCCGCTGGCCTTTCCGGGAACGATAGCGTGAAGTCCCGCACGAGAACCCCTGCACCGTCGGCGTACTGGCGAACCTTCGGCGACGCCACGGACGCTAGCAGCACAGTACCGGCGCACTCCGAGCCCAGAGTCGTGCGATAGCTCGTCAGTTGATCCACATCCGCTTTCCGGGCCGCCCGTCTCTTGACCTCTATGACAACTTTCTTGGAAACACCCTTGGGAGTGGCTTCCTTCACCAGCAGGTCAACATGCCCCTCCGGAAACGCCTTCTCGCTTAGGACCTCAAGATCGTCAACCTTGTGATCCGCGAGACCCGTGCCTACCAGTAGCGTCGACAGGTTCTTCCCACGCGAGACGTATGACCGCACGATCGCCTGAAGAAAGAGCTCTTTGAAGAGGTATACTTCGGGTTCTTTCGCTTGTGATTTTTCGCTGGTCAGCAGCGGCGTGAATGTCGCAGCGCCACCGAGATCCAGGCTTTCGCATTCTTGTTCAGCCAAGGTTCCCATCTCCGACACCGCTTGGAGCGTCGTCTGGTCAGCCTGAAAGTGGGTCTTGCGGTATCCGCCTCGTAGCAGGAGATTCTCGCCAACGTACGCGAACTCCATTCTGACCAATCGCTCATCGAAGGTCCTGATCGGACGCAGTTGTGCCCGGAAGGGGAAGTAGTATGTCCGGCCCGACGGTTCAAACGTAACCGACGGCCAAGGCGGCAAGTCCTGGGCGTTCAGGTAGCAAGTCTTCGTCACAACCTCGTAGAGATTGAAGACTCTCGCGCCGTAAAGGAAGGAAACGAAGTCGCCCTCGCGGATGTCCAAGTATGTCCAGAGACCGCTTGCGCTACTGGTGAATCCCGCCAGACCGTACCGCAGACAGAGGTCAAGGTTTTCCCTGTTAGACACGGCGACTAGAAAGTAGGACATGGCAGCCTTGAAATCCTACGCCAGGCACTGCGGCATTTCGCCGCCGTTGTAGGCGATCATGTCGGGCATTACGGCGGGCATTGGGAGGGGGGTGCCGGGCGGGTCGCCGTTGAGTTCGCTGTAGGCGCGGTGGAGGTTGGCGACGAAGCGCTCGCTGTCGTGGAGGGCCGCGTGCGGGCCGAGGTCGGTCTCGCGGGCGAGGTCGAGCGGCGGGAGGCCGGCGTCGTGGCCGCGGCGGGCGGTCTCCTCGACGAAGTGCAGGTAGGACTCGACGGCGTCGAGGGCCTCGACGCCGCAGACGGGGCCGTGGCCGGGGACGATGCGCTCCGGGGCGAGGGCGCGGACGGTGTCGAGGGCGCGCAGGGAGCCGGCGAGTGAGCCGAAGACGCAGAAGGGGGTGCCGCCGTTGAAGACGACGTCGCCGGCGATGACGGTGCGGCGCTGCGGCAGCCAGACGATGATGTCGTTCGTCGTGTGCGCGGGGCCGACGTAGATGAGCTGCAGCTCGAGGTCGCCGGCGTAGAGCGTGAGGCGCTCGTCGAAGGTGACGGACGGCGGCGTGACGACGATCTCGCCCCAGTCGACGTCCGGCCAGAGCGCGGTGGTGCCGAGGCCGGTGGCGATGACCTCCTCGCGGCACTTCTCGTGGCCGACGATGGTGACGCCGGGGCCGAAGACGAAGTTGCCGTGAGTGTGGTCGCCGTGGTGGTGGGTGTTGACGAGGGTGCGCACGGGGCGGTCGCCAGAAGTCTTTCGCACGGCGTCGGCGAGGGCGCGGGAGCGGCGCTCCGTGAAGCAGGTGTCGACGAGGGTTACGGAGTCGCCGGCGGTGATGAAGGCGGCGTTGTTGAGGCCCCACTGGCCGTGGAGTTGGAGGTAGGCGAAGACGCCGTCGGTTACCTCTTCGAGGGCCGGCTCGGGGACGTTCGTGGCGGTGTTCGGCATCGAGACGTGGCTCCTTACTGGCGGCCCTTCGACGCGGAGCCGTCGCTGACGCGCCGGCTCCAGCTCAGGACGAACGGATTGGGAGAGCGGGCGCTAGCACGCCGGCGCCGGCTCAGGACGAACGGAACCGGACCGTCGGTGACTTCTTCGAGGGCAGGTTCGGGGACGGTGGGATGAGGTTCTGTCATCGGAGCGTGGTCCGGGCCGTTCGCGAACGGCCCCTACGCGTGGGTAGAGGCCGGCTCAGGACGAACGGGACCGGGCCGCCGGTGACCTCTTCGTGGGCGGGTTCGGGGACGGTGGGATGTTTGTCTGTCATCGGAGCGTGGTCCGGGCCGTTCGCGAACGGCCCCTACGCGTGGGGCGCAGCAAGCGGGGGCGCAGCAAGCGGGGGCGCAGCAAGCGGGGGCGCAGCAAGCGAGGGCGCAGCAAGCGGGGGCGCAGCAAGCGAGGGCGCAGCAAGCGAGGGCGCAGCAAGCGGCGCCCCTACTGGCCGACGAAGGCCGGCTTGCGCTTCTCGACGAAGGCTTTGGCGGCTTCCTGGTGGTCCTGCGAGGTGGCGGAGAGGATCATGTTCAGCGCCTCCTGGTCGAGGAGGGTGGCGAGGTCGACGCTGGCGGAGCGGTTGAGGTTCTCTTTCATGCGCCCGTAGGCGAGGGTCGGCCCGCTGGCGAGCTGCTGGGCGAGGGCCATCGTCTCGGACTCGAGGTCTTCCGGCGGGACGATCTGGCTGGCGAGGCCCATGCGGTAGGCGCGGTGGGCGTCGAGGATCTCGCCGGTGAAGTAGAGGCGGCGGGCCTGCTCGTTGCCGACGAGGCGCGGGAGGAACCAGGAGCCGCCGAAGTCGCCGCTGAAGCCGACGTTGCGGAAGACGGTGCCCATCTTGGCGTTTTCGGAGGCGATGCGGATGTCGCAGGCGAGGGCGAGGCTGAGGCCGGCGCCGACGGCGTGGCCGTTGACGGCGGCGATGGTGGGCTTGGGCATCGTGTGCAGGGCGAGGCTGGTCGCGCGCTGGGCGAGGCGCAGCATCTGGACGCGGCTGGCGACGATGCCGGCCATGGACTTCGGCTTGCCGTCCTCACCCGCGATGCCGATGCCGCCGGAGGCCATCGCCTTGACGTCGCCGCCGGCGCAGAAGGCGCGCCCGGCGCCGGTGAGGACGACGCAGCGCACGTCCTCGTTGAGCGCACAGTCGGCGAGGTGATCGGCGAGGAGCGGCATGAGTTCGCCGCCCATGGCGTTGAGGCTATCGGGCCGGTTGAGGGTGATCCAGGCGACGCCGCCTTCTTTGATTTCGAAAAGTACGTCTGACATTGGGGGCCTCCTTTGGACGGCAGCTCCCGCGCCGCCGCCTTTCTTCGAGGAAGTATACCGGAAATGGAAAGTTGGGCGGGTGCTACGCTGATCTGGTGACGGAGCGGAGGCTGGACCACGCGGCGGAGTTCTCGAAGGCCGTGGGCGAGTTCAACTCGTGGCGCTTCTACGACTGCCACGAGACGCTGGAGGACGTCTGGCGCGAGTGCGGCGGCAAGGCGCTGTCCGGCGACGACCGGGACGAGCTTGCGGACTTCTACCAGGGTGTGATCAAGGCGGCGGCCGGTCTGCACCATGTGCTGCGCGGCAACCACGGTGGCGCGATGAAGGTGCTGGGCGACGTGCCGCGGCTGCTGGAGGCGTACCGGCCGCGGACGCTGGGGCTGGACGTCGACCGGCTGCTGGCGGACGTGGAGCGCGTGATCGCCGAGGTGCGGGCGCTGGGGCCGGAGGGCATCGGGGAGTTCGACCGGGAGCAGGTGTTTCCGCTGGTGGTGGAGAGCGGCGACTAGGGTCAGCAAGGCCCGACCCCCACCCAGCCGGGCGCATCGCGATGCGCCCCTACGGCGGATGCCCGATGCGCACCCGCACATGGTGAGGTTCTCGAACCGCGGCCGGCAGGTTCGGTGCTCCGCTCATCCTTCGAGAGTCCTACGGATCCGTCCGGACCTCAGGACGAGCGGGACGGGGCGACTCCCCACC
The DNA here is from genome assembly GCA_029262695.1 of Chloroflexota bacterium. Lineage (GTDB taxonomy): Bacteria > Chloroflexota > Dehalococcoidia > SM23-28-2 > RBG-16-64-32 > CF-162. The sequence goes on from JAJCYV010000010.1 coordinate 28,440, forward strand.
CTCCGGCGAGCCTGCCCGACGGGTCCGTGGGAAAGGCATGCAGCGACGAGGGGAATGGTGCGGCGCTGGGCGCAGCACGCTGCGCCCCCTAACGCCGGTCCGGACACCGACGTCGGCGTCAGTCAGACCGCATCGCGCCTGCGGTGGGCGCTGCGCCCCTACGGGGCTACGGGGTTTCGCCGTAGTCGGACCAGGGGGCGTCGCGGCGGCGGACGGCTTCGCGGAAGCCTTCCTTCATCGCCATGTCGCGCCAGTCGATGCCGTCGGGCGTGTGGCGGGCGACGCCGTCCATCATCGTGCCGATCATCTGGGTCGTGCGCAGGCCCATGTTCTCGTACGCCTGGTTGACGAGCAGCTTACTCATGGCGAGCTGGCTGGAGGGGACCGTGGCGAGGCGCGCGGCCAGCTCGTCGACGGCGGCGGGCAGGTCGGCTTCGGGGAGCGCGGCGGACGCCAGGCCGGCGCGGGCGGCCTCTACACCGGTGAGCGATTGTCCGGTGAGCATGAGGCGCTTGGCGGTTTCGAGGCCGAGGCGGTAGACCCACATGACGGTCGTCGGTTGGCCCCAGACGCGGGCGGGCGGATAGCCGATGCGGACGTCCTCCGCTGTGTAGATGAGGTCGCAGCAGAGGGCCATATCGGTGCCGCCGCCGACGCACCAGCCGTGGAGCTGGGCGATCGTCGGCTTCGGACTCTCCCAGAGCGACATGAACGCTCGCACGTTGCGGGACATGCCGAGGTAGTCGCGCACGGGGTCCCAGCCGCCGGACATCGACCGCTGGGTCGCGTCCTCGGCCTTCGTGCCCCAGTCGAGGTCGTAGCCGGCGCAGAAGGCGCGGCCGGCGCCGGAAAGGACGATGACGCGCACAGAGTCGTCCTCGTTGGCAGCGAGAACGGCCTCGCGCAGCTCGCGGGTGAGGTCGAGCGTAATGGCGTTGAGGCGCTGCGGGCGGTTGAGAGTGATGCGGGCGACACCGCCGTCTGCGGAGTAAAGGATGGTCTTGTAGGTCATGGTTGGCCCTCCGGAATGTCCTGGCGCCAGTATAGCGTCAGGATGGCGGCGTATCGGCGGGCGGCTCCGGCTTGATGGAGGCTTGCAGGGTCGAGATGAGCGTCGCGTAACGTGGGACGCCCGCGGCAGAGGCATGTGGGAACTGGTATCTGATTCGAGCCTAGCATTTCGACGTTTGACGTTACAGGCGTGAGGAGGGCCGTATACTGCCGCCATGCGACTGGAGCGGTTACACGAGTGGGACGTGACGCCGACGGAGGCGATCGCGTCCCAGAAGGAGCTGGCGCCGCGGGTCGTCCGCGAGGGCGATCCCGGTGACGTGCGGCTCGTCGCTGCGGCCGATCTGGCGTTCGTCGACAGGCGCTGGCCGCGGCAGCCGACGCGCGGACGAGCGGCCGTCGTGCTCATGCGCTACCCGGAGCTGGAGGTGGTCGAGGAGCAGGTGGTGGAGGGCGACGTTAGCTTTCCATATGTGCCGGGGCTGCTCTCGTTTCGCGAGGCGCCGCTGCTGGCGCAGGCGTTCGACCGCCTGGAGGGCAGGCCGGACCTGCTGCTGATCGACGGGCAGGGGTACGCCCACCCGCGGCGCTTCGGCATCGCCTCGCACATCGGGCTGATGGCGGGCCTGCCGACGATCGGCTGCGCGAAGAGCCGGCTGTGTGGCGAGGACTCGGAGCCGGGCCCCGGACGGGGGTCGAAAGCGGAGCTGCGACAGGGGGGCGAAGTGATCGGGACGGTGCTGCGGACGCGGGACGGCGTGAAGCCGCTCTACGTATCGGTGGGACACATGATCGGCCTTGAGGCGGCGGCCGAGTGGGTGCTGCGGCTGGCACCGAGGTTCCGGCTGCCCGAGCCGATCCGGGCGGCGGACGCGCTTTCGAAGGGACGGCGCGAGTGAGTGCGGGATGTGGTTGGGCGACGTAGGGTAGGACGCAGCAAGCGGCGCCCCTACGCGGGTTCAGCGGTGCGGCGACGCGTTCGCCCGTACGCGGCGGCGCTCGTATAATCGAAGTGGCGGAGACTATCTGATGCAAGAGACACGAGAGACCCTGAGCGAGCTGAAGCAACGCATCGAACACGTCCTCCGCCGTCTTTGACGTCCCTGCCCGCGAAGCAGAGATAGCGAAACTGGAGAAGCAGTCCGCGGAGCCGGGCTTCTGGGACGACCAGAAGGCCGCGCAGGCAGCGATGCGCCGGCTGGCCGACGCCCGCGAAGAGGTGGAGACCTGGCGCGGCGTCGAGGCCAAGATTACGGACCTGGCGGGCCTTCTTGAGCTGGCCGAGGCGGAGGCCGACGCGGAGGTGGCAGAGGAGGTGGCAACCGAGACGGCGGCGCTGGCGCTGCGCTTCGCGGACATGCAGCTGGACCTGGCGCTGGGCGGTGAGTACGACCGCCGCAGCGCGATCCTGGCGATTCACGCCGGCGCCGGCGGTACGGACTCGCAGGACTGGGCGGAGATGCTGCTGCGGATGTACCTGCGCTGGACGGAGGACCGCAAGTACGAGACGAAGGTGCTCGACATGATGCCGGGCGAAGAAGCCGGGATCAAGAGCGCGACGGTGGAGGTCCGCGGCCGCAACGCCTTCGGTTACCTGAAGGGAGAGCGCGGCGTTCACCGGCTGGTGCGCATCTCGCCGTTCGACTCCTCGAAGTCGCGCCACACGTCGTTCGCGCTGGCCGAGGTGATGCCGGAGGTGGAGAGCGCGGCGGAAGTGAACATCGACGCGGACGACCTGCGGATCGACGTCTTCCGGGCGGGCGGGCACGGCGGCCAGAACGTGCAGAAGAACTCGACCGCGGTGCGCATAACGCACATCCCTACCGGGCTTGTGGTTTCGTGCCAGAACGAGCGCTCCCAGGGGCGGAACAAGGAGTCGGCGCTGAAGGTGCTGGAGGCGCGCCTGCTGGAACGAGAGCTGGCGCGGCAGGCCGCAGAGCGCGCCGATCTGAAGGGCAAGCACGTGTCGGCGGAGTGGGGCAATCAGATCCGCTCCTACGTGCTCCACCCGTACAAGATGGTGAAGGACCACCGCACTGGATATGAGACAAGCAACGCCGAAGCCGTGCTCGATGGCGAGCTGGACGAGCTGCTGCGCGACTACCAGAAGGCGACGATTGGCGATTAGCGTGCGCCTCTGGGCGGCGTTCGCGGCGATCGCCGCTTTCCTCGCCCTGGCGCCGGCGGTGGGAGCGCAGAGCGCGCCGGAGATCGTCGACGGTGGCGTGACGAACAGCTTCCCCGACGGAATGGAGTTCGCCGTCAGCGTTTCGAGCGACTCGCCGATCGAGGAGTTGCGCCTGCGCTACACCGTGCTGCCGGACGGCACGGCGGCGATCGGCCAGCCGGAGTTCGAGCCGGGCACGACGGTGGAGACGACGTTCACGCTGGCGGGCAACAATCCGCCGCAGATCTACCTGCCGCCGGGCACGGTGATCGACTACTACTGGGAGGCGACGGACGAGGACGGCGATGAGTCGCGCAGCGAGACGCAAACGTTCTTCTACGACGACGCGCGCTTCGACTGGGAGAGTGTGAGCGGGGACGGCGTGAGGATCTACTACTACACCGGCTCGGCCGACGACGCGCAGGAGATGCACGACGTCGCGCTGGAGTCAATTTCGGAGATGTCGGCGCTGTTGGAGACGACCGTGCCGTTCGAGGTGGAGGTCTGGATCTACGACTCTACGGACGACATGCGTCCGGCGCTGCAGTCCCGCAGCGAGACCTACGAAAGCCAGATCATCACGGCCGGCGTGCGCGTCGCCAGCAACACCGTGCTCGTGCTGGGCAACGCCTCGTTCGACACGCTGCGACACGAGCTGACGCACGTGGTCACGAAGCAGGCCGGCGAGAGCGCGTTCGGATCGTTGCCGGCGTGGCTGGACGAGGGCACGGCGGTCTACGGCCAGTCGAGCCCCGGTGGCTTCGGGAGCGCGATTGAGAGCGCGATCAGCCGCGGCAACGTGCTCTCGGTGCGCGAGGTGTCCTCGTACCCCGGCGACCCGGACAAGGTGAACCTCTTCTACGGCGAAGGCTGGAGCCTCGTGTCATACCTGATCGATGAGTACGGCGAGGGTCAGTTCGCGGAGCTGTTCGCGGAGGTGAAGTCGGGAAAGCGGATTGAGAGCGCGCTGCAGGCGGTGTACGGCTTCGGGCAGGACGGCCTGGAGGACGAATGGCGCGCCGTCAACGACCTGCCGGCGCGTGCGACGCCCGCGGCCACTGATCCGGACCAGCCGGAGACGCCCGCACCCCCCGATCCGGATCAGCCGGACGATGATGACGGCGGCTCTTCGCTGGCGCTGGCGATCGGACTGGCGGTGGGAGTGATCGCCGTGGCGGTGGTGGTGGGCCTCGGCGGGGTGCTGGTGGCACGCCGGCTGTAGGCTGGCAACGGATTCGGGAACGGATAAACGGATTCTTTGTGCAAGTGCCGCGTGCTGGCGCGTGCGGCTACGCGAGGAAGTCGCGGATCAGGCCGGCGATCGCATCCGGGCGCTCCATCGGCGCGAGGTGACCGGCGTCGGGGACGGTCTCGAGGCGGCCGTTGGGGATGCGCGCGGCGACGGACTCGGCGATCAGGCCGAGGAAGTCCTCGGTGTGCTGGCCGCGGATCACGAGTACCGGCGCCTTGATGCGGGGCAGGGATTCCCAGATATCGAGGGAGGCGCTGTTGGCGAAGATTTCGCCTTCGATCTCGCCGGGGCACTTGAGCTGCAGGCGGCCATCCTCGCGCTGGAACGTGCCGTGCTCAACGTAGAGGCGGAGCGCCTCGTCCGGCCAAAGTTCGAATAGCGAGCGCGCGCGATAGTGCGTGAAGGCGTCGGCGGGGGAGTCGAAGACGGCGCGACGGCGGCGCGCGCCCTCGGACATCTCGTCGCGGCGGCTTTCGTCGGGATGGTAGCCGCCGGGCATCACGATCGGCTCGATCGCGATGATGCGCGTGAAGTACTTGGGCCGCTCGGCAGCGAGGTAGAGTCCCGAGGCAGCGCCGGCCGAGTGTCCGACGAACGGCACGTCGCTCAGCGCGAGGCCGTCGAGCCACCCGCGCAGGTCCTCGACGAAGCGCGACCAGTGGTAGTTGCCGCCTTCGGGAGGAGGCTTGTCCGTGTCGCCGTGGCCGCGAGTGTCGGGGGCGTAAGCGGTGTGGTCGCCGGCCAGGCGCTCGGCCACGGGCTGCCACTGGCGCGCGAGGAAGCCTGTGGCGTGGTTGAGGACGACGGCCGGTGCGTCTTCGCGGCCGGACCACTTCAAGTAGTGAGCGCGGATGCCGGTGGGGAGTTCGGCGTGGTGGTCAGTGGGCGACATGGAGGTGAGTGTATCGCCCGCGCGCCGGTGTGGAAACGCCGCTAGGCCGCCTGGATGAGGAACGTCGGGTGGTTGGCGGCGATCCCCTGGTACTGCTCGAGCGGGTCGTCCGGTTCGAGTCCGAACTCACCCTTGACGATCTTGTTCTCGCCGACGTACTGCCTGATGATCGCGGCGCGCCCTTCGACCGGGAGTTCCTCCAGTCGAACGGTTTCGGAGTCCCCGCCTCGGCGCAGGGTAGCGCGGCCGTCATCAGCGCGGACGTTGCGCACCCACTGCGTCTCGCCCCGCGGCGAGACGAGGTAACGCAGGCCGTCGATCTCGGTCCAGTTGACGGCTGTGGAGTGCATTCGGCCGGACGCCCGGCCCTTGTGTTCCAGGCGCACCATCTGCTTCGGCCCGAGCCCGCGGGCGGCCATCCAGCCGAGGAAGCTGTTCATCTTTTTGGTGAGCGTGCCTGGCTTCTTGTAGACCATCGTGGACCTCCGTGTGCGCGTGCAGTGTTCGGCTACGAGGCCGAGGCGGATGACGGTGCGAAGTCGAGGAGGCGGAGCTCCATCGCCCCGTTCGAACCGCGGTCGGCGCCAAAAGTATACACGGCGTCCAGTCGCGCGCCCGGCGCGACATCCTGCGGGCCGACGCCGAAGGCGACCGCGGGCCAGGTGACCCGGCCATCGCGCAGGGTGAGTCGCAGGTGCTCGCCGGCGGCGCCCATCGTGCGCACGTCGGCAACCTCGAGGTTGCGGCTCAAGAAGACCGGCTCCGGGTTGCCGATGCCGAACGGAGCGAGGCGGGCGAGTGACGCGATCAGCTTGCCGTCGACGCGGCTGAGCGGTATGGCGGCGTCGATATCGAGGACGGGGACGAGTTCGATGCCGGCGAGGTCTTCGGCCGCGCGGGCCACCAGCGCTTCCTTGAGCGCGGGCAGGTTGGCGTTTTCGGCGGTGAAGCCGGCGGCGGCGCGGTGGCCGCCGAAGCGGACCATGAGTTCGGGGCGGGTGCGCAGGGCGGCGGTGATGTCGAACTCCGGGATGCTGCGACAGCTGGCGCGGCTCGTGCTCTCGCCCTCTTCGTAGACGACGGCGGGCCGGTAGTGGTCGTCCATCAAGCGTGCGGCGACGAGGCCGACGATGCCTGAGGGGATGTCCGGGTGGCCGACGAAGATCAGCGGTGCGTCCGGGTCTTCGGCCGCGACGAGGTCTCGGGCGAGATCACGGGCGGCGGCGGTCGCGGCCTGGCGCTGACGGTTGAGATCGGAGAGGTGGAGCGCCATGTCGCGCGCGCGGTCCGGGTCGGTCTCGAGCAAGAGGTCGAGGGCGCGGCGGGCGTGATCGAGGCGTCCCGCGGCGTTCAATCGCGGGCCGATGACGAATCCGATGGTGGAGGCGTCGGCGCGTGCCGGATCGCTGCCGGCTGATTCCATGAGCGCCCGGAGGCCGGGCCGGGCCGTTCGGGCGAGCGCGCGGATACCTTCGCGGACGAGCCAGCGGTTTTCTCCTCGCAACGGCACCATGTCGCAGACGGTGCTGAGCGCCACGAGGTCGAGGTAGCGCTCGGGGACGAACGGCCGGCCGAGGCGATCAGAGAGAGCGGCGGCGAGCTTGAAGGCGAGACCGCCGGAGGCGAGTTCCTGCTCCGGATACCGGGCTCCGGGGCGCTTCGGGTTGACGAGCGCGACCGCTGGGGGCAGTTCGGGCGGCACGGTGTGGTGGTCGAGAACGATGGTGTCGACGCCGAGGCTACGTGCGCCCTCGATCTCTTCGACGGAGCTGGTGCCGCAATCGACGGTGATGATTAGCGTTGCGCCCTCTTCGTGGAGCGAGGCGATGGCTGCGCTATTGACGCCGTAGCCCTCGCTGAAGCGGTCCGGGATATAGGGAATCACCTTCGCGCCAGCCTCGCCGAGCGCCTCGATGAGGATGGCGGCGGCAGTGACACCGTCGACGTCAAAGTCGCCGTAGACGGCGATCAACTCGCCGCCTTCAACGGCCCGCACGATGCGATCGAGCGCCGGCTCGATGTCCGGCAGCAGGAGTGCGTCGTGCGCCGGGTCGCGCGCCTCGTTGAAGGCCCGTGCTTCGGCGACGGTGCGGACGCCGCGGTGCCACATCAGGTGGCGGACGAGGGGCTGTTGCGGCGCGCCTTCGAGCGCGCCGTCCGGGAATCGACCGCGCAGGCGCCAGCGCTTGCCGGTCGCTGTCTGTGTGGGCATGGTGGCCAGCGGCATCGCGGTCATTATCGGGTGTCGGCGGGCGATCGGGAAAGGGCAGGTGGCGGTGGGTTGTGGAGAAGCCCTCACCCCCCGGCCCCCTCTCCCGTACCGGGAGAGGGGGAGACAGCGGTACGGGAGAGCGGGGCGACAGCGGTGCGGGAGAGGGAGGGGCGTTCGAGTTGCGTGAGAAGGCGGATGCTGGCACCCTTATCAGAGTTGTTGACCTGTCTTATGGCCAATGACCGGACGTTCTGCGCCGGGTCCGAGGGCGCCCTACCGCGCGGTGAAGAAGCGCGGTTTCCCGGACGCGGCGACGGGAGGACACCATACTGCGACGAATAGCGGGGGACACGCTCTGATAGCGAGACACGCGACCGTCGTCGGGCTCTGCATCCTGGCAGTAGTCGTACCGGCGATCCCCGGCATTGAGGACCTCGCCCCGGGCCCCGGGCGCTCCATCTCCACGGAAAGGAGCGCCGAGAGTTTCTTGTCCGCACCCTCGTGCTCTGAGGCGAGAGCCGACCTTTGCCTGGAGCCGGAACCGCAAACTACGCCCGTCCCGCTGGCGTTCGAGCAGTCCGCGCGCAGGGCGACGGCCGAGACGGAGGAGGAGGAGTCTCCGGCCACCAGTCCGGAAGCGGAGGCCGAGCCCCCGGCAGAAGCATGGGGCGCCATGGAGATCCGCCCGGGCGACACGCTGATCGCTCTCGCCAACTGGTTCGAGCTGTCGCCGTTCGACATCGCGGTCGTGAACGGTGCCGCCGTCGACGACTTCCTCATCATCGGCCGGACGCTTGTAGTGCCGATCCCGGAGTCACAGTTCGTGATGCCGCCGGTGCCGGACATCTCCGTGCCGGTGGAGGAACCGGTCGCCATTACGCCCCCGCCCGAGCCGGAGCCGACACCACCGCCGGTGGTCGTCGCGCCGCCGGAGCCCGCGCCAGAACCTGAGCCGCCGCCAACTCCGCCGCCGGCATCCAGCGGGCCGTGGACGAAGGAAGAAGTGGTCGAGGCGATCTGCTCGCTGCCCTGGCCGTGCGAGAAGATGGTCGCGATAGCGTCCTGCGAGTCCGGCCTGCGGCCGGACGCCGTCAACCCGATCGGGTACTACGGGATCTTCCAGATCAACTACGTGTTCGACGGGTGGGACAACCCCTGGACGAACGCCCAGGTGGCGTACTACGACAAGTACCTGCCGATGCTCAACTGGAGCGGCGACGGACTGTCGCCGTGGCCGGTCTGCCGGTACTACTGAGCGCGGGCCAATCTGGCCGGCCTACTCCTGCTGGCCGGACGCCGATTGCAGCATCTGCAGCAGGTCTGGACGGCCACCAGCGAGCGACTCCGGATGTGACTCGCCGCGGAGACCGCGCATCGCCAGCGGGATGAGCGGCAGGAGGTCGCCGGCGATGGCGCCCGCGGAGCCCATCTCGTCGCGAAGCCTCTGAGCGGCGAGGCCGCCGACGTAGAGGCCAAGGCAGGCGGCGTCGAAGGGGTCGACACCCTGCGCGACGAAGCCGGCGATCGTGCCAGCGAGGACGTCGCCGGTGCCGGCGGTGGCGAGCGCGGGGTTCGTGAAGGGGCTGATAGCCGCGCGGCCGTCCGGTGAGGCGACGATGCTGGGGGCGCCTTTGAGGAGCACGTTCACGCCCCACGCGGCGGCGTACTTGCGGGCCGTGCCGGGGCGATCGGCCTGCACTTCGGCGATGGAAAGGCCCGTCAGGCGTGCCATCTCGCCGGGGTGCGGGGTGAGGACGGCCGGGACGTTGACCAGCGACGGCCAATCCTCGATGCGCGCCAGGTTGTTGAGGCCGTCGGCGTCGATGACGACGGCGTGCAGGGCGCGATCGGAGTCTTCGGGTGGCTCAGTGTTGAGCGGCGGAACGAGCGCGCGGACGAACGCCTGCACGTAGCCGCTCTGCGAGAGGCCGGGGCCGACGAGCAGGCATTCGTAGCCACGGCGTAGCGCGCGGAGGACGGCGTGGGCTTCCTGCGCTGAGAGCTCGCCCTCCTTGTCGTCCAGCGGCTCGAACGTCGTCTCGCTGAGCCTGGCGGCGAGAATGGGGTGGACCGAACGGGCGCAGGCGAGAGTGACGAGGCCGGCGCCGGTGCGCATGGCGCCCATGCAGGCGAGATAGGCGGCGCCCGTGTAGCGGGGCGATCCGGCCACGATGAGCGCGCTGCCGAACGTGCCCTTGTGAGCGTCGTCCGGGCGTCGTGGCAGGTGCTCCTGTGCCCAGCGGCGCGTGATCAGCTCGGTCTTAACGGACGAGGCGAGCTCCGCCGGCACTCCGATGTCGACGATCTCGACTTCGCCGGCATAACCGGCGCCGGGCAGGACGTGCAGGCCGACCTTGGCGAACCCGAGCGCAACCGTCCTGTCGGCGGCGACTGTGAGCGGGTCCACGCCGCCGGTATCGGCGTCGAGCCCGCTGGGCAGGTCGACGGCCAGCAGGCGTGGCGGCAGGCGGCGCTCGCGGGCCTCCTTCAGCCGGGCGAGGACGATGGCGAGGTCGCCTTCGATGGGCCGGGCGCTGCCGGTGCCGAGGAGAGAATCGATGACGAGTTCGGCGCCGCCAAGCGCGTCGGCGAGGCTCTTTTCCCAGCCGTTCTCGCCGGCGGTGATGACCGGAACCTGGCGCTCGACGAGCGCGGCGTGGTTCGCGTCGTCGTCGGGGCGCGGCTTGAGCAGGAAGACGATGACGTCGGCCGCCCACTCTTTGAGGTGACGGGCGGCGACGAGGCCGTCGCCGCCGTTGTTGCCGGGGCCGCAGAGGACGAGGATGCGCCGCTCGGCGATCTCGCCCAGGGCGAGCCAGGCTTCCTGTGCCGCGGCGAGGCCGGCGTTCTCCATGAGCTGCGGCACGGTGACGCCGGCATCGGCCTCCAGGCGCATCATTTCGGCGACGGTGACGAGCTTCACGGGGCGATGGTACCAGTGGACAGCGGCTAGTGGACAGTGGACAGCGGCTAGTGGACAGCGGCTAGTGGACAGTGGACAGCGGTTAGTGGCGATCCCTTACGCCGGAACGCATGGCGGCTCGATGATGCCGGCCAGCCGCCGGAGCAGAATCAGCGCGTCCACGATATCGACGTCTCCGTCGCAGTCGAGGTCGCCCAGCGCGACGCATTCCGGAACCCCGAGCGAACCGACGAAGCGCAACAAGGCCAGCTCGTCGTAGGGCGACAGGGCCCCGTCGCAGTCCACGTCGCCGGAAAGCGCTGCCGGCGGTGGCGCGGCCGCCCCCGCCTCGTACGCACCGATGTCGCAGCCCCCGGAAGGGCGCACGGCGCCCCGCTGATCCGCCGCGGGGCACTCTGCGTCGTCGGCCGCGCCGATCGCGGGACTGGCCGCGAGGAGCGCGTGCGTCAGCGTGGGACCGCCGTTGTCCGCGAGTTCGCCGAGCAGCGGATCGACGCCGGACAGATCGCCAGGCCCGGAGAGCCCGCAGCTACCGTCGCTGTCGAGGTTGTGGCCGAGCGATTGCGGCGGGACGTAGAATCCGACCTGCGGGCAGTTACCACCCTGATTGTCTGCCACCACGGTGTTGATCAGAGTCGTCACGCTGCCATCATTCCTGGTAAAGATTCCGCCCGCCTCCGACGATGCTTCGTTGCCCGCAACCGTTGAGTTGATCATGATAATCGTCCCGTCATCCTTGTTGGATATCCCCCCACCTCCGGGGCTCCCTCCCTGCGGATCCGCACGGTTGTCCGAAATGGTGGAGTTGATGATGACCAGGAAACTGCCCGCACCAAAGTTGTGAATCCCCCCTGCGCCTTCGGCCTGTCCACCCGTCGTGTTCGCCGTAATCAGGCTGTCCCGCACGGTCATCGACCCGTGGTTTGCGATGCCCCCGCCGCCTGTCGTATCCCCATGGTTCGAAGAAATCATCAATCGCTCCAGGATCGCGAGCCCGCCCCTGTTATACACGCCCCCGCCCGGGCCAGTGAGGGCCGCGATGTTGCCTTCTATCAGGCTGTCGCTGAGACGCAGCGTGCCGCCGTTGTTGCAGACGCCGCCGCCGCCGCGCCGGAATGTGTTGTCCCGGATCACCACGTGTGACACCGTCAAGTCGCCGGCGTTGCGTATTCCTCCTCCGCAGGTCTCGTCGAACGACAGGATCGCGGACATAAATACGTCGTGAATCGTCAGGTCCCGCACCGACACTACACCTTCCCGGACATCGAATATGCGATCCACGGCAAACGCGTCTTCAGTGATTCCGGTGTCCGACGCGCCGGCGCCGACGATGGTCAGGTCGTCGGTGATGTCCAGATCACCGACCGCCGACTCATTCTCCTCGTAGCCATCGCGCGTCAAGACGTAGTCGCCGGCAGGCAGGATCACCGTTTGGTGGCCGGGCAGGACGTTGGTTTCCTGGACGGCGGCACGCAGTGTGCACAGGCCGCCTGCAGCCGCACAAAGGCCGTCGCCGGGGGTCACATCGACGGCGTCGTCAGTTGAGGTGACGTCGAACGTCTGACCGCCAGGCTGGGTAGAGGTCGCGGGGGGCGGGCTCCCGGCTAGCGCGATCCCAATGACCACGCTTGTCAGCGCCAACAGCGCCGTCCGCTTGAGATACGAAATCATCGGCGTACCCCCCTCGTGCATTACGAGTTTCCGGGGCAATTCTAACACCGGTCGGGCGTGATTGCTCCGCTCGCCGTTCGAGAGCCTCAGGGTGAGCGGAACGGGGGCATGGGTGGCGTGGGTGACGGGCGGGCGACCGCCGGTCGCCCCTACGCGGGGCGTCGCGGCAGGTCAGGCTTCAGCCTGACCTGCGATGGGCACTGAGCCCCAGCCGCTCCCCGCCGGGCGGTTCGCGACCCGCCCCTACGCGGGGCGGCGCGCCCGAGGGGTGCTAGGCGGAGGTGGCGGCGTATTTTTCGGGGGCGCGGACGAACTGGCGCAGGCAGGCGTCGGTGCAGAAGGCGTGGTCTGGGTGCCCCGTTCGCACCTTCGATACCTCAGGGCGAACGGGACGCGGTGCGCGAGGCGGCGCGGCGAGTCAGGCTAAAGCCTGACCTTCGAAGGGCGCTAGACGGCGGTGTACTTCTCGGGGGCGCGGACGAACTGGCGCAGGCAGGCGTCGGTGCAGAAGGCGTAGTCGACGCCCTCGATCGTGAGATGCGCGGCGACTTCGCCCTTTCCCATCTCCATGCCGCAGACCGGGTCGGTCACTTTTTCGATCGTCTCGGCGGCGGCGGGGCGTGGTTCGAACAGCTCGACTTCGGCGGCGAGGCCTTTGAGGCGCTGCTTGCCGATCCGTGTCCACTCCACGCCCTCGAGTTCGCGGGCGCGGTCGCGCACCTCGGACGAGACGAGGACCTGGTGGCGGTCGGCGCGGTCGGCGAGGCGTGAGGCGATGTTGACGTTGGAGCCGATGTAGTCGCCCTCTCGGTAGAGCACAGGCCCGTAGTGGAGGCCGACGCGGATGGCGGGGAACTGCGGCTCGGCGGTAGCGCGGTGCTGCAGCTCGAGCGCGGCGGAGACGGCGGAGTAGCACTCCGGGAAGACGATCATGAAGCCGTCGCCGATCTGCTTGACGACGCGGCCGTGGCAACGAATGTTGGCGACGCGTACCATTTCGGCGAAGCGAGAGACGATCTCGGCCGCCTTGAGGTCGCCCATCGCCTCGGCCAGGGGGGTGAAGCTGGCGAGGTCGACGAACATGATCGCCTGGCGGACCTGGCCGGGGATCTCCGGCTGTTCGGCGAGGCCGGACTCTTCTTCGAGGTGCATGAGCATGTCGTCCCAGGCGGCCTGGATCGCGCCCTTGCGGAAGAAGAACATGAGCGCCGGCTCAATAAGCGGCTCGACCTGGCTGAAGGTGCGCTCCAGGCGCTTGTCTGCGTCCTCCCCAGGCGCCTCCGTCACGGCCGGCTGGTGGAGGTAGAAGTGGGATGTGCGGTGGCCAACCTCTGCGGCGCGACGCATGAGGTCGGCGTAGACGCGCAGGATCTGGATCAGGGCCTCCGCCGGAAAGCCGGAGTCGAGGGCGACCTTGAGCGATCGCAGAAAGCCGAGGTCTTCCTCGTCGAGCATTCCGCTACTATCGGCGACTCCTGTCGCCTCAGTAAACGCCTTCGTCTGCTCAGCGTCGAGGCCGGTGAGTTCGACGGACTCGGCCAGCGTGAAGGTGGGGCCGGAGAGGTGGCGCGTCATCTCGTCCAGGTAGTAGCTGCGCATCGTGTCGGGCTGATGGAGGACGTTGCGGATGTCGTCGAGTGAGTGCCCGTAGTGGAGCAGCTGGTGAATGAGGCGCACGCGTCCGACATCCTCGGGGCTGAAGACGTCTTCGCCCTCGAGGCCGATCAGTCCGCAGGTGCGCCAGGCTTCGAGCCTGGTCGCGGGTTCGGCCGTGCGGCCGGCGAGTTCCTCCAGGGAGAGCGACGCGGTGGAGAGCGGGGCGGCGCCGTGGTGGTGGGGTGAGCAGGTCATGTAAGTTGCCCCCTTTCGCGGAGGATTGCGGCGAACCGCTCGCGCCAGTGCTCGCGGTCGGGTTCGAGGTCGTGAGAAACGCCGACGACCATGGCGACGGCAAGCTGGCGGCTGTGGCTGAGGCTGATGTCGATGCCCTGGAGCGCGATGCGCTCGGCCCTGGCCTGCGCCCTGCCGTGCAGGTAGACGAGCGGCTTGCCGCGGTGGTTGGGGAGGATCTCGATCTCGCGCCAGGCGACGCCGTGAGCGCCTGTGCCCAGTGCCTTCATCACGGCCTCCTTGCCGGCGAAGCGCGCCGCCAGCTCGCTCACACGGCCGCGGCAGAAGGCGACTTCGAGCGGCGTGTAGACACGATCGAGGAAGCGATCGCCGAATTTGGCCAACGAAGCCTCGATACGAGCGATTTCGATTATGTCGACACCGGCAGCGCCCTGTTTCATACGCTCGATTCTATCGCGCGGGCGAGGGCACAGTCAGTGACCGGCTTCACGGCGCCGCAACCAGCAGCGCCGCATCGGCTAAACTAGAATCCATGCCAGGCGGACGTGCAAGCAGTAGAGGAAGAGCCAGACGATGCCTTCGGTGACCGTCTCGATCTCGATCCCGGCGACGCCGGAGAAGGTGTGGGCGGTGGTGTCCGACGTCGCCAACGCGCAGCGCTGGAACAAGGCGTGGAGCCGCATTGAGCTGACGACGGCGCTCAGCGAGGGCCGCGGCACGCGGTTTCGCGCCCACGTCGACGATGAGGACGGCGCAGGCCATGCGTTTGAATTCGAGATCACGGAATGGCTGGCGCCGGAGCACATCGTCTTCACGCCTATCCGCGACCCGGATGAGGAGCTGTACCAGATCTCGCTGGACTGGCACGCGTTCCGGATCGTGCCCCTGGACGGCGAGAATAGCCGCGTGGACCTGACGGCGCAGGCGACGACGCGCGGCCTGCGCGGACGGTTCGCGGGCCTGCTGCTCTGGCCGGGGCACCAGAGGCCGGGCCTGGAGGAGGCGCTGAGCTCGCTGGCGGAGTTGTTCGGCGTCGAGCCAGCCGACGACCCGTCCTGAGATGCGCGTAACGTCAGCCTGCCTGCTGGCGCTGGCGGCTCTGCTGTTCCTCGGGAGCGGCGAGAGAGCGCGCGCGGACGATCTGGCGGAGATCACTTCAAGCGTCAACTACGAGGTGCGCGCCGAAGAGGACGACGTTCTCGTGACGTGGGACGTCTCGTTCACGAACAACGATCCGGACTTCTTCATCTTCGCCCTGCCCGTGCCGGTGCTGGCCGGCGCGACTGACGTCACCGCTTCCTCCGCCGCCGGAGCGCCGCTCTCCACGAGCGCCGAGCCGACGGAGATCGACCTGATCGACTTCCAGTTCGTCTCGTTCGACCGCAACGTCTTCTTCGGTGGGGTCTACGACTTCACACTCTCGTACGTCGTGCCTGAGGCGCGCCAGAGCGGGCTGGTTGTGACGCCGTTCTACGTCTTCTTGCCGCTCCTGGCGTTAGGCGACGAAGCGACCGTGACGACGACTGCTCCCGACTCCTCGCCGTGGCTCTCAACCGTCGAGCCGGTCGACTGCGAAAGAGCAGACGACGCACTTGCCTGCTCCGGCTCAGAGGGTGTTTATTTCGCCGGCAATCTGGAGGTGAGGCAGCCGAACGCAACGCAGACCGACAGCTTCGACCTCTCGATCGGCGGCAACGAGGTCACGGCGTCGATCGAGTACTTCCAGGGCGAGGACGCCGCCGCCGCGCATCAGCGGGAAGTGATCGAAGCGACGCTGCCCTTGATCGCCGATGTTTACGGGTTTCCGTATCCGGGCGCGCCCAGCATCGCGATCGTACACAGCGGACGGCAGTCCGTCCTTGGATACGAGGGTCTGGCCGAGTGCACGTCTGGACTCTGCGAGATCCTGATCTCGCCGGGGGCGCGCGACTATACGCTCGTGCACGAACTGGCGCACGTGTGGTCCGGCGTTTTCGCGGCGCGCTGGCTCAGCGAAGGGTTTGCGGACTGGGTGACGACGCAGGTTGTGGACCGGGCGCCGGAGGGACTTCTCACAGGCGACCTGACGCCGACGTCGCCCGCCGCTGTGCCGCTGCAGCTCGACGAATGGGGAGATGCGGGACCCTTGATAGGCGCTCCCCCGGAGCAGCTCGCGACGGCGCTTGCGGGGTACGACTACTCGCTGCGGTTCTTGCGGACGCTGGCGGATGAAGTGGGCGCGGAGACGCTGCGGGAGGTTAACCGGACGCTGGCAGAGAGCGGCGAACCAGCCGACAGCCGGCGCTACATGGACGTGCTGGAGGACGTGAGCGGCCGTGACGTCGACTCGCTGTTCTTGGTCTGGGTCTTCTCGGAGTCGTCGCGGCCGCTGGTTGAGGAGCGGAGGGAGGCCCGCGACCGCTTCGCGGAGATCGAGTCACGGCTGATCGACGAAGGCGTGTCGGAAGAGTCCCTCGATGCGGCGTGGGAAGCGATCCTCGACTGGCGGTTCGCCGGAGCGCGGAGCGAGATGGATGCGGTGGAAGCAAACATCGGCCGCGCGCTTGAGCTTCAGGACGAGCTGCGCGGCCTCAAGGACGACGCCGATGCGCTGGGGCTGGCGGTGCCGGAGTCGATCGCCGCAGCGATCAGCAGCTGGGATTTCGACGGGGCGGACGATCTGATCGAATCCGCGCGTGAGGCGATGGGCGCGTACGGTGTGGCGCGGGAGCGTCTGGACGAGCCGCGAAACCTGTGGCAGCGGTTCGGGCTGCTGGGCGACGACCCGGAGGGCGAGTTGGCGAAGGCGCGCGATGCCTTCGAGGAGGGCCGCTTCGGGCGCTCGCAAGACCGCTCAGCGGCGGCTATCGACATAGTCGACGACGCGTCGCGCTCGGCGATGCTGCGTTTGCTGGTGGTTGCCGGGATCTTCTCCGCGCTCGCGGTCGCGATCGGAGCGGCGTACTGGACCGCGATGCTGCAGCGGCGGCGGGCCGAGCCCTAGCCCCGTCGGGGCTAGTCCTTAGGGCGTTCGGCGGAGCGGATCTCAAGCGCGTCGACGCCGCGGCGAACGGTGGTGAGAAAGCCCTCCAGTTCGCCCTCGAGCTTGCGCAGAGTCTGCAGGGCGTAGACGTCTGACTCGCGCATCTGCTCGTGGCTGGTCTGCTGGGCCTCGTCGAGCCGGGCGCGGGCCTGCTCTTCAGAGCTACGGCCGAGTTCGGTGGCCCGGCTCTGCGCCTCGGCGACGAGTTCGGCGGCGCGCTCGTGGGCGGCTTTCACGACCTCGGTCTCGGCGAGACGGGCCTCCAGTTGCTCTCTGGCGTGGGCGAGGAGCTGCTCCGCCTCATCCCTGGCCTCGCGCAGGAGCTGGTCGCGCCGCTCGACGACTTCGCGCGCGTCGTAGACTTCGCGCGGGACGGCGACGCGCATGCGGTCGACGATGTCGGCGAGCTTGCCGCGATTGACGACGACGCCGCCACCGACCGGCAGCTTGCGCGCTTCGCTGAGAAGCTCTTCCAGGCGATCGATGAGGTGGAGTATGTCCAAGAGACGCCTCTAGTGCTTGAACTTCTTATCGAGCATGCCAACGACTTGCGCGGGAACGAGTTCGCCAACGTCGTAGCCCAGGCTGGCAACCTCGCGGATGCGATGGCCGCTGATGTGGAGGTGTTCGAGGCTGGCCATCAGGTAGACGGACTCGATCTCCGGGGCCATCGTCTTGTTCATGAGCGCCATATCCAGTTCCGCCTCGAAGTCCGTGACGGCGCGAATGCCCCGCACGAGGACGCTGGCCTCTTCCGTACGCGCGAAGTCGACGACGAGGCCTTTGAACGCCTTCACGGTGACGTTGGGCAGGTGCTTGACGGCGTCGCTGAACATTGAGACGCGCTCTGAGGTGGAGAAGAGGCAGGCCTTGGGCGCGAGGTCATAGACGGCGACAACAACGTTCGCGAAGAGGCTGGCTGCGCGCTGCGTGATGTCGACGTGGCCGTTAGTAACCGGGTCGAACCTGCCGGGGTAGAGTGCGGTCGCCAAGCCGTTACCTCCTCGTCAATCGGGCCGGTAGATAGAGACTGAACTGTCGCCGTGACGCAATGAGCGTACCAGCGAAAACGCGCCGATGGCAGCGGCTGCCTCTGCGCGCGTGCTGTGTTCGAAGGCGATCGTGCCGTAATCGCCGTCGATGGCGCCAGATTCTGCGAGGCGCTCCAGGAGCGCCACGGCTGCGGAGCCGGCGTAGGGTGGGTCAGCAAGAACCAGCGTGAAGGGTCCGGTGAGGCGGGCGAGCGCGCGTTCGGCAGGCGCGACGGTGAGTTCGGCGGCATCGCTGAAGCCGGTCGCGGCGAGGTTTTCGCGGATGATGGCGGCCATGGCGCGGTCTTTTTCGACGAAGTGGCACGATTCGCCGCCGCGGCTCAGCGCTTCGATGCCCAGCGCCCCCGTGCCGGCGTAGAGATCGAGGGTGCGGGTGAAGTCCGCCCCGAGCGCGGAGAGCGCGTCGAAGAGGGCGCCGCGAACGAGGTCGGAGCTAGGCCGTACGGCTGAGGCGCCGCCGCGCGGGCGGCCCGGCGGGCCTTTGAGCTGCCTGCCGCGGGCGCTACCGGCGATCACGCGCACCTCCCATGCCTCACTCTTCGAGCACGACGAATATGTTCGCGCCGTCGTCGCCAAAGCCTGTTTCGTCCGACTCCGGGTCTATGACGGTGCCCCTGACCGTGATCACGTGGGGCGCATCGTCGGCCTTGGGTTCGGTCGGAGCGGCGACGTCATAGAGGCACTGGACCTCGTCGGCGCCGCCGTCCAGGACGTCGGGGCCGTCCGGGGCGTCGCCGTCGTCCGGCGGTATGACGAGGCCGATGATGCTGCCGCCGCCTTCGCTGGAGCAGATGATGCCCGGGCCGTGGAAGAAGTCCTCGAAGTCGGTGATCGTCACGGGGACGTCGAAGTCGTTGTCGAACGTGATCAGGTAGGTGACGGTCGATCCCGGTGTCACGATCTCGTCGTTGCTGAAGGTGCCGTTGTCGTCGTTGCCGTCGGCCAGTACGCCTACTTCGATGCGCTGGTCGCTGGGGGCGTCCGTCTCGGTGGGTTCGGGCGTCGCGGTCTCGGACGGTTCCGGCGTTTCGGGGGCGAACGTCTCAAGCGGGGAGGGCTCCGGCTCATCGGTCTCGTTGACGAAGACGAATATCTCCTGCCCGAAGCGGCGATCGCCGTCGCTGACGACGAGGACGATGGCGTAAGTGCCTGCGGAAGGGGCGATCCACGTCGCGCTGGTGCCGGCGCCGGCGCCGAGGTCGCCACCGTCGGGCGCCTGCCAGATCGGCAGCAGCATCGTCTCGCTGGGCCGGCGCAGCGAGACGGTTGAGGTGATCACGAGTTCGTTGACGCGACCCCAGACGTTGGCGACGTCCGACTCTGCGGAAGCATCGGAGACGGCGACGCCGCCGAGGCCGTAGGCCTGTACGAGTTCGAGCTTGAAGCCGACGCTGTATGAGTTTTCGATGTAGATGCGACGGCGATCAGTGCCGCCGGTGGTGAAGGTAACGGCCGCCGCTTCGTTGGCCCAGGCCATGGGCGACGCGCCTTCGGCCTCGGCCAGGCTCTCGGCGACGAGGCGGACCGTGGCGCCGGGGATGATGTCGTCGGGGTTGTCCGGCTCTCGCACGGCGGCGGCTGAGGCCAGCACCATCGCGTTCTGGTAGCCGATGGCGCGTGCCACGTTGCCTGTCTCGATGCTGAACGGGTTGACGACGAGGAGGATCTTCCGCGGCGCCACGTTCTGCGTGAGGCGCGCGATGCTGTCCGGCATGTTGTCCCAGTAGGAGACGGGGTCGGCGATGGGCAGCACCTTGATGTAGTCTACGAGTTCGCCCAGCCGTTCCCAGTCGTAGGCGGAGCGTTGATCGCCGGGCGGCGGCAGCGTCAGGCTGAGGCGGTGGCCGCTCTGGCCGAAGGCGTCCGCGAGGGCGCTGACGAAGGCGGTGAATTCGCCGCCGAGGTTGGCGTCGACCGCCGAGTATTCAAGGTCGATGCCGTCGAAGCCGCCGTTCTCCACGAGCGTCGCGATCTGCTGCACGTGTGAGGCGCGCAGACTTTCGTCAGCGAGGATGTCGTCGACGACGGCCGCGGTGTCGGTGCTGCTGCCGACGATCGTCGGGACGTGCTGGACGCTGCCGCTGGTATCGACCGTGGTCGCGCTGCCGAGGACTGAGCCGTCGGAGGCAGGGCTGAAGTCCCGCGGGCTGACGATATTGGGGCGGGCGTCGTCGTGAAGCGAGGCGCCGGCCGGTAGCGAGGCGGAGACGGTATAGGTCTGGGCGAGTACCTGGAGGACGGCGAGGTTCCGTGGCACGGCGGAGAAGCTGCCGCAGGAGACGAGGCCGCTGCCTGTTGTGGAGCTGGAGCCGAGGCAACCCTGGGAGGCGAACTCCTGCGACGGCATCACTTGCGACTCCGCGATCCGTTGCCAGCGGCCGTCCAGGTGGCTGTAGAAGCCGAGGACGGCGTCACCGGAGACGCTGATTGTGAGCGGCAGAGCGATCGTCACCGGAATCGCTTCCTCAGTGTCGAATTCGATGTAGGCGCTGGCCGCGGCAAGGCCCGGTGGCAGACCCGGTATGGCAGTAAGGCGGCCGCTGACGCCATCGGCGACCTGTATGGTCTGGCCGCCGCCGTTATCGCTGCCGCCGCCGAGGACTGAGGAGAAGACGAAGACGAGGATGATGACGATGGCGAGGAAGGCGATCGTGCCGCCGATGATGATCGGGGCTGGATCGCGCTCCGGGCGTTGTTTCAGGAGGCGCTCAAACGGGCCTTCGGGCCGCGGCAGATCGCGGCGCGGGGGCCGACGAGGCGGCTCATCGCGGGGGGGCTTATCACGCATTCGTAGTAGGGGTCGCTACTTCTGAACTAGATACGGCAGTGGGGCGCGCAGAAACGCCATATCGGAAGTTAGCGGTAGTGTAACACAGCGCCTGCGGAGGAAAAACAACGCCACGGGACGGCTTTACAGCGACCGCCAGCTTACCTATAATTCCCCTACACCATTGAACGACTGTGGGCGTCGCCTGCAGTCTATTTTTTACGGCAGGTTGGATATGACGATCAAAGAAGTGCCCGTTACAAAAGATGGCCTGGCGAAGATCGAAAAGGAGCTGGACGAGCTCGTGAACATTCGCCGGCCGGAGCTGGCGCAGCGGATTCACGACTCCAAGGAGCTGGTCGGCCCGCAGAACACGCCCGAGTATGAGGACGCCCGCGCCGAGCAGGCGTTCATTGAGGGCCGCATCATGGAGCTTGAGGACATGATCGAGAACGCCGTGATCATCGAGGAGACACACGACCACCAGAAGGTTTCGCTGGGCTCTAAGGTCAAGGTCAAGAACCAGGATGGAAAGACGGTCATCTACACGATCGTCGGCGTGGCGGAGACGGACCCGAAGGCGGGCAAGATCAGCAACGAATCGCCGGTGGGCGGGGCGCTGCTGGGCCGCACCGTGGGCGAGGAGTTTGAGGTCGAGGCGCCGGCCGGCACGCTGACCTGGAAGATCGTGGCCGTCGACTAGCGATACGCCTGACCTAAGGCTAGAATCAGGCGGGGCCTCGCAAGGGCCCCGCCGATCTTTTTGGAGCACCAATGTCTGAAGACGAGCTGATCGCGCTGCGCAAGGAGAAGTTGGAGCGCCTGCGTGCGCGCGGGATCGACCCCTATCCGCACCGTTTTTCTCCATCGCACACTGCGGCGGAAGCGGCCGCACTGACGCCCGAAGACGGCACGGGGCCCGAGGCCACCGTTGCCGGACGGGTGACGGCGATGCGCGATATGGGCAAGGCGATGTTCATCGACGTACGAGATGGCAGCGGACGGATCCAGGCCTACTTCAAGCAGGGCAAGATCAGCGAGGACGCCTTTGCCGTGCTCAAGGAGATCGACCTTGGCGACTTCGTTGGCGTCAGCGGGCCGCTGTTCCGGACGAGGACGAAGGAGGCGACGGTCGAGGCGCACGAGCTGACGGTGCTGGCGAAGGCGCTGCGGCCCCCGCCGGAGAAGTACCACGGCCTGCAGGACGTGGAGTCCCGGTATCGCCACCGATATCTCGACCTGATGGCGAACGACGAGGCGCGCCGCCTTTTTGAGCTGCGTTCTAAGGCGGTCTCGGCCGTGCGCCGTTACCTGGACGATCAGGGCTACCTGGAGGTCGAGACGCCGATCCTGCAGGGCACGGCCGGCGGCGCGGCGGCGCGCCCGTTCACGACGCACCACAACGCGCTGGACCGCGACTTCTTCCTGCGCGTCTCGCTGGAGCTGCACCTGAAGCGGCTGGTCATCGGCGGTTTCGACCGCGTGTACGAGATGGGCCGCATCTTTCGCAACGAGGGCGTCTCCACGAAGTACAACCCCGAGTTCACGATGATCGAGCTTTACGAGGCGTACGCCGACTACAACCGGATGATGGAGCTCCTTGAAGGGCTGGTTGCCACCATCGCCCGCGACGTCCTCGGCTCGACGAAGGTGCAGGCCGGCGACGAAACGATCGACCTTTCGCCGCCGTGGCCGCGCATCCCACTGCGGGAGGCGATCCGCGAGCGCTGCGGCGTCGACTTCATGGCGCACGACGATGTCGAGTCGCTGCGCGAGGCGACGGCCGGCACGGGCGTACACGTCGAGCCCGTGTGGGGCCGCGGCAAGCTGATCGACGAGCTGCTGACGGCGCACGTTGAGCCACACTTGCAGCAACCGACGTTCATGACCGACTTCCCCGTCGAGCTATCGCCTCTGGCCAAGCGCAAGGTGGACGAGCCCGGCCTGGTGGAGCGGTTCGAGACGTTCATCTTCGGACGCGAGGTGGCAAACGCTTTCACGGAGCTGAACGATCCGATCGACCAGCGGGAGCGCTTCGAGGAGCAGGCGAGGCTGCGCGCGGCCGGCGACGACGAAGCAGAGGTGGCGGACGAAGATTTCCTGGTGGCGCTGGAGCACGGCATGCCGCCGACGGGCGGGATGGGGATCGGCATCGACCGGCTGCTGATGGGGATCACGGGTGTCGCCTCGATCCGCGAGGTGATCCTGTTCCCGGCGCTTCGTGAGCGCGCCGAGTGACCTCCCGGTACCGTGCGGTCGTATTCGACCTGGACGGCGTTCTGTGGGACGGCGAGCCGCTGTACCACGAAGCGTTCAACATCGTGCTGCGGCCGCTGGGACACGAGGTGGCGTCGGAGGAGTACGAGCAGATCATCGGCAGCTCCGTCGACGCCGCGTGGGACTGGGTGATCGGCCGCTTCGAGCTGACGACGCCGCCCGATCAGCTGCAGGCCGCTTACGACGCGATCGTGCTGGACCTCCTCTCGCAGCCGGTGGAGCCGCTGCCGGGCGTGCGCGAGACGATCGCGCGGCTGAAGTCGATCCCGGTGCCGGTGGGGTTAGCGTCGGCGTCGCTGCGGCAGTGGGTGGACGCGACGCTTACGGGTATCGGGCTCGACGGCGAGTTCGACACCACGGTCTCCGCGAGTGAGGTGGAGCGCGCCAAGCCGGCGCCGGACCTGTACCTGATGGCGGCGGAGAAGCTGGGCGTCCCGGCCGCCGAGTGTATTGCCGTCGAGGACACGCGCACGGGCGTGGCTTCAGCGCGCGCGGCCGGGATGTTCGTCGTGCAGGTGCGCGCGGCGTCAACCGCACTGCCACCGATCGCAGAGGCGGACGCGGTTATCGAGTCGTACGCGGAGTTCGACTTCGGGCCCCTCGGCGGGTAACGTTCGTCGCGAGGACGAACGCATGTCGAATCTGCCGCGAACCGATGTCGCCGATCTGCCGGACGAAGAGCGCCACGTGGCGGAGGCCTTGATCGCAGCACTCGGCGATGACCTGGCGGCGCTGGCGTGGCAGGGCTCCTGGGCGCGCGGCGAAGCGAACGAGGAGAGCGACCACGACCTCTTTGTCGTGATGCGGCGGCTGGACTCGGAGCTGCTGGGGAAGCTGGCCGCGGCGTTTTCCGGCAAGCAGGCGCAATGGTCTACGTACATCAAGACCGAGGAGGAGCTGCGCAACTATCCAGCACACGGACGGTGCCAGTTCCACTATGGCATGGTACTGGTTTACGGCGATTTCGAGCCGCCACCGCTTGAGCGAGAGAACCTTCTGGCAGACATACGATACTTCGTAACCGAAATTGCACACGACGCGCGCTACCGGGTGATTCACGAAGCCGGGCCGGAGGAAGCAAGCGATGATCCCGGAAGGCACGGCCGCGTCCTCTACTACCGGGCGAAGATGGCGTTGCTGGCCATGAAGTCGCGCGAGATCTTGCATGGTCGCGGCTACCCTGAGACGCGTGAGGCGCTGCGCGAGCGGACTACTGATGAGGTAGAGCTGGCGCTGATCGACCTGGTGGACCTGTGGCCGGAGTTCAAGCCGCTGTACGAGGCAGACTTCGTACCGATGGCGCTCCTGCTGGACCGTTTCGTGAGGAAGCTGGTCTCGGAGCTGCCGGCGGAATGAGGAAGCACTTCACGGCGACGGCGTTCGTCGTGCGCGGCGACGCGACGTTGCTGCACTGGCACAAGCGGATCGGGCAGTGGATGCCGCCCGGCGGCCACATCGAGGCGGACGAGGAGCCGGCGGAGGCGGCGCTGCGAGAGGTGCGCGAGGAGACGGGGCTGGTCTGCGAGGTGGTGGCGACGTCGCCGGAACACGCGTTCGCGCAGCCACAGCAGCTCCCGGCGCCATACGCGATACTCCTCGAGGACATCCCCGGCCCATCCGAGCCCCACAAGCACATCGACCTGATCTACTTCGTGCGGCCCGTGGACGGCGCGGAGCACGGCCCGGTGGACGACCCGACGCTGCGCTGGGTGAGCGAGGCGGTGCTGCGAGACGATCCGCCGATGGACCCCGGCCTGCCGGACGCGCCCGCCGCCGGGGTGCCGGAGGACGTGCGCGTCCTGGCGCTGGCGGCGATCGCTGCGGTGGGTTCGCGATCGGGCTGAGGGAGGGCGTCAGGGAAGCAGGACGAGAGGCACCTGGCCGACGTGGACCGGGCTTCCGTCGCGGGCGCTTGACTCGAAGACCCAGAGGCAGGCCGGCGTCGGCGCGGTGACCGCGAACGCGACGTCGTGGGTGAAGGGGCCGATGATGCCGATGTCAGGCTGCTGCGCCATCCCGAACACCTCGACCAGCGCGGTGCCGTTCTCGGCGTAGATCGCGATCTGGTACGTGGCCTCGAAGTAGTTGACCTGGCCGCTGACGGTGACCGGGCTCGTGACCTCCGACGAGGGCGCCGGCTGGTCGAGGACCTGGAAGTCGGCGGTGGCCGGATCAGGATTCGGGAGGCAGACGTTGGGGAACGGCGTCGGGGAAGGCGATCCGGTGAGCGAGGGGGCGTCTGACGGAGTCGACGTCGCTCCGTCGTCGTCATCGCCGCAGGCGGCGACACCGAGGAGGGCCACGGCGGCGAGTGTGAGGGCCAGGAAACGGGGCATCGGCTGCTCCTTCCGGCTGAACGCGGTCTTGTTGTCACCTATCAGAACGCGCGCGGCGCGGTGCAGGTTGCGTCTCGCGTCAGCCAGTGCGCTCGTTGAGTGTTGTCGATGACGCTGAGCACTCGGACTCTCGTTCGTCCTGAGGGAATCGAAGGAGCCGTCTTCGCGATTAGCGGAGGCTGAGCGCATCGAATCCATGGCGCCATGACGGCACGACCGCCCGCTGGTGTGAAACTCTAACGCACGCCGGGATCGTCGTACCACGAACGCGCTCCGTCTTCGAGCATCTCAGACTCCGCTCGCCTTGATTCGATCCTTCGATTCACTCAGGACGAACGAAGGGAACCTAGAAGTGTCGCGCCAGTTCACGCAGGAGCGTCCAGTTCCCCTTGATGAGTGCCTCCTTCTTCGCACGCGACCATCCCTTCAGCTGACGCTCACGGGCGAGCGCCTCTTCCCTCGTCGAAAACTCATCGGAGAAGACGAGCGTGAGTGGTCGTCGCTTACGCGTGTAGGACGACACGGCTCCGAGATTGTGCTCAGCGAAGCGCTTCTCGAGGTCTTCGGTATGGCCGATGTAGTACGAGCCGTCGACACAGCGGAGGATGTAGAGCCAGAAGGTCATTCAGGGCCTCCCTTCTTCGCGAGATTGTGCAGTTTAGCCTTGATATCGCGAACGAATGAATGGCACTGCGCAGCGTTTTGGGCGCCCGCCCGCGCTCCGTCTTCGAGGGCCTCAGACTCCGCTTACCTTGATTCGATCCTTCGATCCCTCAGGACGAACGGGGGCCTGCGCTTGACCCTTTGCGGTCATCCCTGACACTCTTGTCGCATGCTTGACATCCGGCTGTTGCGGGAGGAGGCCGACAGCGTGCGGCGGGCGCTGGCCCTGCGGAACACGGGAGCGCCGCTGGACGAGGCGATCGCCGCCGACGCGGAGCGGCGCGAGCTGCTGATCGAAGTCGAGGGTCTGCGGGCCGAGAAGAACACGGTCTCGAAGGAGATCGGCGAGCTGTCGCGGGCGATGAAGGGCCCCGACACGAAGGAAGCGAAGCACGCCGAGCACCGCCGGTCTGACCTGATGTCGCGCTCGTCGTTCATCGGCGACAAGCTGGACTCTCTGGAGGGGCGCCTGGGCGAGCTGAACGAGAAGCTGCAGGCGGCGCTGCTGGAGATACCGAACATCCCGGACGACTCGGTGCCGGAGGGCGCGGACGAGAGCGGCAACGTGCTCGTACGGCAGTCGGGCGAGCCGGAGCCGCTGGCGTTCGAGGCGAGGCCGCACTGGGAGCTGGGCGAGTCGCTGGACATCATCGACTTCGTGCGCGGAGTGAAGCTGGCGGGCAGCCGCTTCTACGTGCTCAAGGGTGCCGGCGCGCGCATGGAACGGGCGCTGATCGCCTGGATGCTGGACTTCCACACGGCACGCGGCTACACGGAGGTGTACCCGCCGGCGATGATCAAGGAGGAGAACCTCTGGGCGGGCGGCTGGCTGCCGAAGTTCGGCGAGAACATGTTCCGCGACGCTGAGGACGACTACTGGTGGATACCGACCGCCGAAGTGGCGCTGACGACGATGCACAAGGACGAGATCCTGGAGCCAGGCGCACTTTCGATCGACTACGTGGCGTACACACCGTGCTTCCGACGCGAGAAGTTCTCGGCGGGGCGCGACGTGCGCGGGATCAAGCGCGGGTTCCAGTTCGACAAGGTGGAGCTGTACCGCTTCGTGGAGCCCGCCGAGTCGGCGGAGGCGCTGGAGGCGATGACGGCGCAGGCGGCCGACGTGGCGAAGGAGCTTGGCCTGACGTACCGCGTGCTCGAGCTGTGCACGGGCGATCTCGGCTTCAACGCGGCGAAGACGTACGACATCGAGGTCTGGGCGCCGGGCTCGGACGAGTGGCTGGAGTGCTCCTCGGTGTCGAACTGCACGGATTTCCAGGCGCGCCGGGCGAACATCCGCTACCGCACCGAAAAGGGCGCGAAGCCGGAGCATCCGCACACGCTGAACGGCTCCGGACTGGCGATACCGCGGACGCTGATCGCGGTGCTGGAGAACTACCAGCAGGCGGACGGCAGCATCGTCGTGCCGGAGGTGTTGCGCCCGTATATGGGCGGCCTCGAGCGTATCGAGGCGTAGCGGCGCGGCGCGGGCGTGCCCCCGCCCCGCCCCCGGGCGCATCGCGATGCGCCCCTACGCGGATGTTGTCGCCGTCGGACCGCCCCGCCCCCCCCCCCGAGCGTATCGCGATGCGCCCCGACGACGGTTCCGGCTCCTATAATCGAGACATGCGGATACTTGCGGTTGACGTTGGGACGGGGACGCAGGACATTGTGCTGTTCGACTCTGAGGGGCCGATTGAGAACGCCCTGCAGCTGATCATGCCGGCGCCGACGCAGATCGCGGCGCGGCGCATCCGGCGCGCGACTGACGCCGGGCGGGCGGTGGTTCTTACGGGCGTGATCGCCGGCGGCGGGCCCTGCCACTGGGCGCTGGAAGACCACCTGCGCGCCGGGCACGCGGCGTTAGCGACGCCGGAAGCGGCGACGACGTTCGATGACGACCTGGAGAACGTGGAGCGAATGGGCGTGACGGTGGTGTCGGAAGAAGAGGCGGTACGCGCGGATGGCGAACAGATCCTGCTGCGCGACCTGGACCTGGGTGCGATCCGTTCGGCGCTGGCAGCGTTCGACGTGGCGGGCGACTTCGACGGCATCGCCGTCGGCTGCCTGGACCACGGGGCGGCGCCGGCGGGCTACTCCGACCGGCTCTTCCGCTTCGATCACCTGAAGCGCGTGGTCGAGGCGCGGAACGATCTGCGCGCGTTCGCCTGCCTGCCCGATGAGCTGCCGGAGTACCTGACGCGGGCGCGGGCGCTCGTATCGTGCGTCGACTCAGGGGCGCCGGTGGTGTTCCTGGACACGGGCCCCGCGGCGGCGCTCGGCGCGCTACAGGACACCAACGTTGGGGAGCATGAGCCGCAGCTGGTGCTGAACCTGGGGAACATGCACGCGCTCTGCTTCCACCTGCGCGGAACGCAGATCGTTGCGCTCTACGAGCACCACACCGGCGAAGTGACGGCGGAGCAGATCGAGACGTTTACGGAGCGGCTGGCCGTCGGGACGCTGGAGCACGAGGAGATCTTCGGGAGCAAGGGCCACGGGGCGTTCCACGCGGGTGGCGAGAAGGACCGAGAACCCAGAACCGAGAGCCCAGGACCCAGGACCGAGAACCTGACCCAGGACCTTTTGGTGGCGGTGACGGGGCCGCGGCGAGGGATGCTGCGCGGGTCACACCTGTCGCCGTACTTCGCGGCGCCGCACGGGGACATGATGGTCTCCGGCTGCTTCGGCCTGCTCTGGGCGTTCGCGGAGAAGCACCCTGCGGCGCGGGACGAGGTGCTGACGGCGCTGGGCGTGGGAGAGACCTAGGCCTTGGCCGCAGACGGCGGGTGGATGCGGGCGAGCGCATCTTCGCTGGCGATGACGATTAGACGGTCGCCTTCGAGCAGCTGAGTGCCAACAGGTGGAGCCACGGTTAGTTCGCCGTTCTTCTTCTGGACACCAAGGACGGACACATCAGGCACGCCGCCGAGCAGGTCGCCGACGCTGCCACCGGCGCCGGTGCCCACGCTCGCTTCGATCTCCGCGAGGACTCCCTGCCCGCCTTCGGCCGCCGCCGGCGTGTCGACGAACTCCGCCAGCATCGGCTGCATGGAGGAGAGAGCCATCTGGCGGCCAACGCTGGCGTAGGGTGAGAAGACGCGCCGGGCGCCCGCGCGGGTCATTCGCGGCCGGCTCTCGGACTGGGATGCCCGCGCCACGACGTAAAGGTCGGGATTGAGTGCTTTCGTGGCGAGAATGATAAAGGTGTTGCCCTCGTCGGAGTCGGAAGCGGCGAGGAGGCAGGCTGCACGGCCGACTCCGGCCTCGGTCAGTGTCTCGTCGCTGGTAGCGTCACCGATGAGCATCAAATAGCCGGCGCGACTTCCGCGGGCGATCGCCTCCTGGTTCGACTCCACCACCACGAAGTCAACGTGGCGGGCCTTGAATTCTCGCGCGATCTCTGCTCCGACGCGACCGAAGCCGCAGAGGATGTAGTGGTCACGCAGGTGCTCGATCTGACGTTTCATGCGCTGACTCCCCAGTATAGAGGCGAACTCGCCCTCGACCAGAAACTGGAAGACGGCGATGAGGGCGTAGAAGATGGCGCCAATGCCAGTGACGGCGAGGGCGATGGTGAAGACGCGCCCTTCATCGGACAGCTCCTTCACTTCGGCGAATCCGATCGTCGTCAGGACGATGACGGTCATGTAGAGGGCGTCGAGAAATCCCCAGTGCTCGATGATCATGTAGCCGACGGTGCCGATGGCGGCCAGCGAGGCGATGGCGACGCCGGAGCGGATGATGTTCGGCGGCAACGAGTAGAAGAAGGCCCGCAGATCGCGCATTACGTGCGAGAAGCGATGCACGTGAGGGATCAGGCGGCGCGCTCGCCGAAGCGCTTGCGCTTCTGCGAGACGTAGTCGACGAGGATGTACTGGCCCAGGCTTTCGGGCGTGGTGTAGAAGACGCGGCCCTTGTTCATCTTGGCGATCTGGTTCACGAACTCCTTCAGGTAGTAGTTGCGATCCAACATGAAGGTGTTGATGACGATGTCTTTCTGCGTGCAGCGGCGCACTTCCTTGAGCGTCTCGCGGATCGTGATCGGGCTGGGCGGATAGGCGAAGTAGGAGCGGCCGTGCTCGAGGTGCGCGGTCGGCTCGCCGTCGGAGATCATGATGATCTGGCGGGTGCCGCCCTTGTGCCGGGCGAGGAAGCGCTGGGCGAGCATGAACGCGTGGTGCATGTTGGTGCCGAGGACCGATTCGTCCCAGCGCACGTACGGCAGCTCCTCAGCCTTTAGCTCGCGGGCGTAAGCGGAGAAGCCGACGATGTAGAGGCTGTCCTTCGGGAACTGGGTACGGATGAGGTTGTTCAGCGCGAGCGCCACCTTCTTCGCTGCCTGGAAGCTGCCGCGCAGGGCCATCGACCAGGAGAGGTCGAGCATCATAACGGTCGCCGTCTGGGTCAGCGTTTCGGAGCGGTAGACGGAGAAGTCTTCCTGCTGGAGTTTGACTGGGACCTGGGGCCCCTCGCGGAAGACGCCGTTCATGATCGTCTCGCCAAGGTTGAGGTGGAACGGATCGCCGAACTCGTATGGTTTCGTGTCGTCGGCGCGTTCACCGCCGTGGCCCTTATCGCGCTGCGGGTGCTTTCCCTGGGTCGACTTTTTGAGCTGAGAGTAGACCTCGCCCAGCGCCCTTTCGCCGATCTTGCGGACGCCGCGCGGCGTTAGCTCCCAGGCGTTCCCCTTGCGACGGATGTAGCCGGCGTCTTCCAGCGCCTGGAGGAAGTCCTTGAGCTGGTCCAGCGTGTCGGCGGCCTCGTCACCGAGGATTTCGCGGAGCTTGTCTTCGTCGATGTCGTTGAGGCTGCCGCCGTACTGGGTGCGGTCGAGCTGCGTTTCCAGGTCGTCCATCTCCTGGAGGTCGCCCATCAGGCTCATCGCCTGCATGAGGTCCAGCTCCTCGTCGCCGCGGAAGGGGTAGGACTGTGCTTCACGCTCGGAGCCGAGGATATCGAGGTTGATCGCCAGCTCCTGCATCTCGCGCTGAAGTTCGGCGTCGTCGACCTTGTCCATGAGGAGGTCCTGGAGTTGACGGCGGGCCTCCGGCGGCAGGCTGTCGAGGAGGCCCCGCATGGCAGCGATGCCGGCCTGCATCTGTTCGATCAGCTCATCGATGTTCTGGGGCGGGTTGTCGCCGAAGAGGTCGCCGTACTTCTCCATGAAGCCGTCGAAGTCGGGCTCGCCGCCGGCCATCTTCTCGGAGAGCATCTTGTTGAGGTCGTGCATCATCTGCTTCATGCGCGCCATGTCTTCGGGGCTCATGCTGGCGATCTGCTGCTGGAGGTCTTTGAAGAAGCCGTCCATCAGGGTCTGCTTCAGCATCTCCATTAGCTCCTGGTACTTGGCGGCTGCTTCCGGGTCCATGAATTCGTACTCTTGCAGGCCCTTTACCTTGCCGCCGGCGTCCTCCGGCAGGGCCTCCAGCTGTTGCTTCTTCCTGTCCACGATGTTCTTCAGCATCCTGGCCAGGCGCTCGCCTTCTTCGGCGGTGTCCTCTTGCTGGGAGCTGTCCGCGGCTGGCACTGCGTCCTCGAACGCCCGCAGCGGGTTCTCCCCCTCACCGAGCTGGCTCTCCGCCTCGGCAAGCTTGCGGTCGAGGGTGCCGGTCTCGAGCTCCATGACTTCGTCAAGGCGCTTCTGGATGTCCTCGAAGACGGATGCGAGGTTGTACTGATCGAGCTTCTGGCGGCGCTGCTGGCGGAGCTGCTGGAGGAGGTCTCGCAGGCCCTGCATGCGGTCGCCCATGGGGTTGCGCATGCCGCGCTGCATGAGGTTGCGCAGAGCGTGCTCCAGGTCGCCGAAGTTCATCAGGTCATCGGTGAGGCCGGCGAGGATCTCGTCGGGGTCCAGGGGGCCGATGTCCTGGGTGCCGTCCCACTGGTAGTAGCGAAAGTACTCACTCATGCAGTTGCTCCTTGCGGGACATTATACGGGATGGCCGAAGGGCCACTCCCAGAATGAGATACGTGTCACATAAGGCACGAACGCCGGCGTGACGGGCGTGAGATAATCGGCGTATGGATCTGAAGATGCAGTACGCAACGGCCAGCGACGGCGTGCGAATCGCGTACGGAACGGCGGGCGACGGGCCAACGGTTGTCCGGGTGCCGAGCCTGCCGTTCAGCCATAGCCAGCGGGAATGGGAGAACGGCAGCGATTTCTACGAAAAGCTGGCCGACAAATGGCGCATCGTTCAGTTCGATCCACGCGGGATTGGCCTGTCAGAGCGGAACGTTGATGACTTCTCGCTGGAGAAGCGAATGCTGGACATCGACGCCGTGCTGGACAAGCTGGACGTTGGAGCAGTTCCGCTGCACGGGATCGGCTGGAGCGGACCGCTGGTGGTGACGTACGCGGTGCGGCACCCGGAGCGCGTATCGCACCTGATCCTGGACGACTCCCACGCGCGGACCCAGGATTTCATGAACATGCCGCAGATCCGCGCGCTTGACCAGCTGACCGGACAGTGGGACACGTTCCTGGAGTACCTGGTGTACATGATCTATGGCTACGGCCGTGAGCAGGCAGCGCCGATCGTGGAATACATGCGGGCGTGCGTGTCACCCGAGGGCGCGCAGCTCATCTTCGAGAACGCCCGCGGTGACGACGTGTCCGACCTGTTGCCGCAGGTGACGCAACCGTCGCTCGTCGTGCAGCACAAGGGGATGACAGACCAGTCTGAGGAGTCGGGGCGGGAGCTTGCCGCGCTCATGCCGAATGCCAGCCTCGTTATGCTGGACGGCCAGGCAGCGGACGACACCGACCGCATCATTCACGCGATCGCCGACTTCCTGGGCACGGAGCACGCCGAGCACCACGCCCCGAAGACGGCCGCGACGCCCCCTTCGACGGCCTCCGGAGTGCGGACGATTCTCTTCACGGACCTGGTGAGCCACTCGGAGATGATGTCCCGGCTGGGTGACGAGCAGGGGCGAAAGGTGCTGCGCGAGCACGAAGATGTGACGCGGCGCCTGTTGAGCGAGTACGGCGGCGACGAGGTGAAGTCGATGGGTGACGGGTTCATGGCCTCGTTCGGCTCGGTGACGAAGGGTGTGGAGTGCGCTATCGCGCTGCAAAGGGCGTTCGCCAGGCACAACGAGAGCGGCGACGAGCCGCTGACCGTCCGTGTCGGCCTGAACGTGGGAGAGCCGATAGAGGACGGCGGCGACCTGTTCGGGGCGACGGTGATCATGGCGGCGCGCATTGCGGCCAAGGCCGAGGCGGCCGAGATACTGGTGGCGAACGCCGTCCGCGAGCTATCGGCGGGTAAGGGTTTTCTGTTCGCCGACCGCGGCGACTTCGTGGCGAAGGGCTTCGAGGAGCCGGTGCGCGTGTACGAAGTGCGCTGGCGCGACTAGCGCGCTCTGTCTGTCAACGGATCGGGGAGCGGATAAACGGATTGCGTTGTGCTGCGCCCTTGCGACAGCACGAGCCGGCTGTGTCCTACGGGCCCGTCGGGGTGCTGGGCGGGATCAGCGCGCGGACTTCATCCTCCATGCGCTGTTTCGCCTCCGGGATGGTGGTGCCATCGCGGAGGGCGAAGGGCTTGCCGATGGTGACGTGCACGGCCGCCGGGCGCGACGCCGGCTCGCCGGGCGGCAGGATGTTGCTGGCGCCCTGGATATGCAGCGGCAGGACAGGAACGCGCTGACCGAGGGCGAGGATGGCGGGGCCGCCGCGGAACGGCAGTAGCCCGCCGCTGCGGGAGCGCTGGCCCTCCGGGAAGATGAGGAGCGACCAGTGGTGGTGCAGAAGCCACTGCGAGTAGGCGAGCGCTTCGCGGCCGCCGCCGCGGGTGATCGGGAAGGCGTTGTAGCGCAGCGAGTGGAGCATCCCCTTGACCCGGTCGCGGTACATGCGGTCGGCGGCGGCGACGATCGCCGTGCGGCCCCAGAGGTCGCGGGGCAGGGCGTTGAGGACGATGACGGTGTCGAAGTGGCTGGTGTGGTTGGCGATGATGAGGAGCGGGTTTTCGGCGCCTTCCAGGTTCTCCTGCCCCTCGATCGTGAGCGGGCGGCAGAACGCCTTGATGTGCTTGTCGACGTCCCAGCGGCGGAGGGCGCGGCGGTAGAGGCGTGCGGGCAGGCTCAGCGCCCAGCGATGCGGCTGTGCTTCGACGAGACCGGCCTGCGCGCGCCGTTCAGCCGGGCTTAGAGATGCGTCCTGCTGCATGGCTGCCCTCCCCTTGCCCCCCACTAGGTGAAAGTTCTCGAAGTATACAGGCTTGCGGAGAAATAGCAAGCCATCCCATCCCCGCCGGGCGCGGCGAGCAGCGCCCCTACGCGGGTGACTTTGCCGGAGCGTTAGCCGCGGTACTGGTAGCGGCCGCCGACGCGGTCTTTGTTGAGGCGCTTGTTGAGGTGGAGGCCTTCGAGGATGAACTCGACGGCGCCGGCCAGTTGCGGCTGGCTCTCGCCCGGCTTCAGCTTCTCGACGGCGGCTTCGAGGCCCTCGGCGTCCTTGAGCAGCTTCACGTACTCCTTCGAGGGTGTCATGTCGGAGACTTCGACGGAGTAGCCGGCCTTGAACCTGGCGACGATCGTCTCCAGTTCGCCGAGGCTGAAGTAGTGGTTGAAGACGGCGAGGACGGCGCCCTGGATGAGCCGATCTATGATCTGCTCTTCGCGGCCATCATCGACGGTCTCGAACTCGATCTTGCCGGTGAGCGACGGCAGCACGAACGGCAGGTCGCTGACGCGGGGCACGACTTCCTTGTCCTTGAGGCGGATGGCGCGGCGCATGGCGTTGGCGAGGAGCGCCTCGTAGTCGGCGATGGAAGCGCGGACGGAGACGCCGGAGCGCTGGTTGATGTCGGGGCTGCGGCGGGCGAGGCGGGTGATCTCGACGACGATCTCTTTCATGTACGACGGGACAGTGACGGCGCGGTCGATGTCGTCGTCGAAGTGGCTACGCTCCTGCTCGACGATGGCGATCTCGGACTCCGGGGTGCGCGGGTAGTGGGTGCGGATCTGGGCTCCGTAGCGGTCTTTCAGAGGGGTGATGATGCGGCCGCGGTTCGTGTAGTCCTCCGGGTTGGCGGAGGCGACGACGACGACGTCCAGCGGGAGGCGAATGCGATAGCCGCGGATCTGGACGTCGCGCTCTTCCATGATGTTGAGGAGGCCGACCTGGATGCGTTCGGCGAGGTCCGGCAGCTCGTTGATGCAGAAGATGCCGCGGTTGTGGCGCGGAATGAGGCCGTAGTGGATCGTCAGCTCGTCGGAGAGGTAGCGGCCCTCTGCGACCTTGATCGGGTCGACTTCACCGATGAGGTCGGCGATCGTGATGTCCGGAGTGGCCAGCTTTTCGCCGTAACGGCGCTCGCGGCCCAGCCAGACGATCTCGACCTTGTCGCGGTCCTTCGCCACCAGGCCTCGGCAGCGGGCGCAAATGGGGTCGAACGGGTCGTCGTTGATCTCGCAGCCGGCGATGGCGGGGATCTCGTCGTCGAAGAGGTTAACGAGCGAGCGGATGAGCCGGGACTTCGCCTGTCCGCGCTCGCCGAGGAAGATGACGTCCTGGCCGGAGATGATGGCGTTCTCGAGAAAGGGGACGACGGTCTCCTCGAAGCCGATGATCCCGGGGAAGTGCTCTTTGCCTTTCTCGATGCGCGAGATGAGGTTCTTGCGCATCTCTTGCTTGACAGTCTGACGCTGCCAGCCGGATGCTTTCAGCTCTCCGAGGTTCTTCGGCTTGCTCTTTGCCTTTGCCTTTGCCACAGGTAACGTCTCCCTACTCTTCCGCGCGGTGCGCCCGGCGCTCAATGGGCGGGACCGCCGGTGCGCACATTATAACCTGAAGCCATGCCTGCCATAGAGAGCGCCCGAACCTATACTGAGCGACGGAGCGTAATGAGAGCGTGACACAATCGCAGGAATCGTGGCCGCACCGCTGGGTCGTCATCGCGCTTGTCGTGGTGGCTGCCGGCGTCGTCGCCACGCTGGCCCTGGTGACGGCGGCGGGCACGATCGGCGAGGAGCCACTGACCACGCCGACGCCTTCGCCAACGCCTTCACCGAGCGCGACGCCGAGCCCCACGCCCCCGCCCGCGTCGCCGACGCCGGGGCCGGACGCACCGGAGACGGCCTATCAGCTGGTCTATCGGGAGTTCGGCGCGACGGAGGACGTCATCTGGCGCGCTCTGCCGGCGGATCCGCAGCAGAGGGTGGAGCTGGCGCGCATCCCGCACCGGGAGGGCTTCGGGATCAAGCCGTCGCTCTCACCGGACGGCACGAAGCTGGCGTATCTCTCCCTGCCGGAGCATGCGTTGAGTGCTCAGTCGTCGCAGGCGGGAGCGTTCGTGATGGACCTGGCGACCCAGGAAACGGAACAGATCGCCGAAAACGTTGACCTCACGTTCGCGCCGCTGTGGTCGCCGGACGGCCAGCTGGTGTACATGCGGCGGCTGGCCGGCCCCGAGTTCCTGGGCGCGGACGTGATCATCGTGCGCGTCACCGTGCCGCCGGTCGGCCAGCGCACGCCGCCGCCAACACCGGCGCCCGTGCCACCGCTGACACCGGTGCCGACGCGTCCGGCGGTCGAGGAGGTGATCCGGGACAGCATTGGCCGGGTGCTCAGCTTCATCCCCGTGGGCTTTGCTCAGGACGAGGAGTCGATGCTCTTCGTGCAGATACGCGGCGGCACGCAGCAGGGCTCGCTCCTCGGGTCGATCAAGCCGGCGACGACGGAGGCTCTGGAGGAGGCGTGGGACGATTACCTTGAGCAGCTGGCGAAGATCGCAGGGCAGGCCAGCGCCCCGCTGACTGCTGCGCCGACGCCGACGCCGACGCCGACGCCGACACCAACGCCGACGCCGACACCAACGCCGACGCCGGACGAAACGGGCACGCCAACGTCAACGCCGACGACGAGCGCGACGGGCACGCCGAAGCCGACTCCGACTCCGAAGCCGAAGCCAGCGCGGATGTCCAACGCAGAGGACATTCTGACGCCGAGCCCGGCGCCCTTGCCGACGCCGTTCCAGAAGACGGCGCTCGTCGTGCAGATGAGCGACCAGATCACGTTCGACTACGATTTCAGCGCCGGACTGGACAAGCTGTCCTTCCTGGCGCAGGAGTTCACCGCCGAGGGCTTTATCGCGAACCGGGCGTACTGGGTGGACGTGCCCGGCAAGGCGGTCCAGCCTGTCGGCGCCGAGCAGCTACCGGCGGGCTTCCACCTGCGGCCGCTGTGGTATCCGGACGGCGTTCAGGTGACGCTTGGCGTGCTGCCCTTCGACGGGACACCGGGGTGGTTGGTGGTCATGAACCGGGACGGCACTGACGTCAAGAACCTCGTCCTCGGCGCCTCCGGCTTTGACGAGCCGCGCTCGTGGGCGCCGGACGGGTCGTGGCTGGCCGTCTCACACAGCGAGGGCAGCTCGCTGGCGAGCCGAGGCAAGGTGAGCCTGGCGCTGGTAGGCAGCACGGGTCTGCGCGTGACGGTGATCGAGGGCGTGGACAATGCGACGCAGGATTCGGTGCTTGGCTGGATGCTGGTCGCGGAGGAGTAGCGGGCGGCGCGA
The DNA here is from genome assembly GCA_029262695.1 of Chloroflexota bacterium. Taxonomy (GTDB): domain Bacteria; phylum Chloroflexota; class Dehalococcoidia; order SM23-28-2; family RBG-16-64-32; genus CF-162. Next base: position 66,067 of record JAJCYV010000010.1, read on the forward strand.
TGCCGATACTCGCGGTAGAATCGAAGCGATGCTGAAGGGGATTATCGACCGAATACGACGGAACCACGGCCTGGAGCACGCCACGGTCGCGCTGATGTTGGCGCGCCAGGGGCCGATGCGCGTCGTCGGCCGCTCCGATCACGGCGGCTTCTACATCTACGCGAACGTGGACACGGAGCGGTTGCGAGACTACGCCGAGGAGGCGCTGGTCCGCCTGCAGGGCGGCGAGGAGCACCTGGCCGTCTCGCCGATGTGCGGCACGAATATTGCCGTCGCCGGCGTGCTGGCAGGCTTCACCTCTTACATGGCGCTGCGTCGCGCCGATGGACATGTCGACGGCCTTACGAAGGCGGTACTGGCGGGACTCGTGAGCGTCATCGCCTCGCAGCCGTTGGGGCGTCTGGTGCAGAAGCACGCCACGACTTCGCCGGAGCTGGCCGGCGTGCGCATCACGGGCGTGGACCGGCTGAGCGGGCGTATCCACAAGGTGCGGACGGCATCAGCCTAGGCGCCGGCCTCACGGCGCAGATCAGCTTCCTGGCCGGCGGCTACTTCTCGAGGTCGTCCAGGCGCCTGTATATCTCGTAGTCGACGGTGAGGTGATTGGAGACGATCGCCCCCAGGACGCCAACACCGAGGACGACGCCGCCGATGATCGAGGCGACAGAACTATCCTCCGCGGCACCGATGCCGAGGACGATGGCCCCGGCAGCGCCGACCATCGCCAGCAGCGCGGGCGCGGCGTGGCCTTCCTCGTTCCGCTCCAGGTGACGCAGGTTCCGAATCAATCGCAACATTGGTGCTCCTCTCACTGCTCTGGTGCGACAGTATACCCGTCCGCGAGCCACAGGAATGTGACACGCGTTATCCTAGAGGTACACGATTGCGTTCCTGCTAACGTGTAGCGCGCCCCCGTAGCTCAAGGGATAGAGCAGCTGCCTTCCAAGCGTAGAGGCGCCAGCGCTGTGCCCTCCCTGCGGCACACCCTACCGAAATCGCTAAGGTTATCTGCTCTGTGAATTGACTCCAGAGCGGCCCAGAACGGGAACCAATGACGGCCCCCTCGTCTCCCCCGTCACGGGGTCTACTCGCACGACGGCGGGGAGAAGAAGACGACTGAGGTTAGTCTACGACGATAGAGACGCTCGTTCCCATTCCAGGGCAGCCCGCCTCCTGCGTCACGCTTAGCCCCGCGTCGTAGCGCAAGAGTTTCAGCGAGTCCACCGGGGTCACGTCGCCGCCGCAGTCTACATCGCCCGAGGGATGCAGAGAGGCATTGTGCAACGCGACGACCTGCCCGAAGTCGGGGCAGTCGCCCGTGTTGGTGCTGAGGCCGGCGTCGAACCGCAACGTCAGAAGCGAGTCAACGGGGTCGGCGGAGCCGGAGCAGTTGGCGTCGCCCCAGACCACGCTCTCGCCCGCTGGCGTCTGGCCGACGGGCGTGGCCGTCGTTTTGGGTGCGGGGGAAGGAGTCGCGCCTGGCGTGTTGATCGGCGCGGGCGGAGGCGACGACTCTGCCAGGTATCCGCCGAAGACGTTCGTCCAGTAGTGGCCGTGCGCGCTGCCCGGCGTGTAGACGCGCGCGATCCCCATCACGAGGTAGTCTTCACTCAGCATGTTCGGGACATGCCCCGGCGAGTTCTTCCAGACGTCGAAGACAGCCTGCGCTGACGCGGCGCCGGCGCCGAGGTTTTCGCCCTTCCAGGTGTCGTAGCAGTAACCGAAGTCGCACATGCGGTCCCACGGCTGCCGTCCCAGCAAGTCGGTGTGGCTGAAGTAGTTGTTCTCGCCCATGTCGGTGCTCATCCACTCCGCGGCGGCCTGGATGCTGGAGTCGATGCTGAGCGGGTCCAGCCCGTTCTGCGCCCGGTAGTCGTTGAGCAGGACCATGAGCGCCTGCTCTTCGGGGTCGAGCTGAACGCTGGCCATCGACGTGCCACTCGACACTGTGATCTGCACCATAACGGCGATCACCGCTGCGGCCGTTCCGAGGATCGCCTTCTTCATCGCCTTACTCCTGTTCTGACTCGACTCTGGGTTGGTGGCCGGTTGGTCGCTGTTTCGCTTGGTCATCGTTCTTCTTCTTGAATGATTGATCTGAAGTGAGAGTAGGTGCCCGGGGAGCCGCCTTCCGTTAAGTACTTCACGTAGCGCAGCCGTAGTCGCACAATGACCACGGGAGCTTGTTCAGATGGACAAACAGACGAAGCTGATCCGCGGGTTACCGCTGATGGCTCGCCTCGCTAACGAGGATCTGCAGGCTATTGCATCCACTGGCACGCGGCGCAGCTTCAGAGCCAAAGAATTCCTGTTCAGGCAAGGCGACGAGGGCGACTCGATTCACGTAGTGGTAACTGGGCGACTGCGGGTCTCGTACACGTCTCCGAACGGTGACGAATCCACGCTCGCTATGATGGGTCCCGGTGAGGCCTGCGGTGACCTCTCCCTTCTCGACGGGCGTCCGCGGTCAGCTGCCGCGCTCGCAACAGAAGCTACAGAGACGCTGGTGATATCACGTCACGCCTTCCTCAGCTGGATAGCTACGAGACCAAAAGCGGCATTGGCCCTGCTGGAGACGTTGAGCCTCCTCGTGCGCCGAACGGACGTAGCGCTCGCAGAGCTTGCGTTCGTCGATTTGTCACACCGGCTGGCCAAATGCCTGGTCAATCTGTTGGACGACGCCAAGTCAACGGCGAGCGGCGTGGCGAAACTCAAGGTCACCCAGAGCGAGCTCGCTGCGATGCTGGGAGTGACACGCGAGAGCGTTAACAAGGAACTAAACGCGTTCGTAGACAGGGGCTGGGTCGCACTCAGCCGGGGATCGGTTTCAGTGCAGGACGCGACGGCGCTTGAGGCTCACTCAGCCGGCGAAGAAGGATAGCTGCCTGAAATGGTAAGAGCTTGAGTAGCGTCCCCCGATTTTCGCGATTCCACCTGCGATGACCTTCCCGCCACCCGTGCAAAGGGCCGCCTGGCCCTTCGAAAAGAGTCGTGTCGTCGACGCTGTCCTCAGATGTGACAGGCGTTATCCTAGATGTACGCGATTGCGTTCTTGCTAACGTGTAGCGCGCCCCCGTAGCTCAAGGGATAGAGCAGCTGCCTTCTAAGCAGCGGGTTGAGGGTTCGAGTCCTTCCGGGGGCGCCATTTCTCTTCCTGATGTCAGCGAGAGCACGCCGCGGCTCTGGGTTGACCCAGATGCGAGGTTGGGCGTTCCAGGCCCTCCGGCCAGCCAGCGGGCCTATTGTTCCTCGTACAGGGCTCTGACTAAGGCGGAGTCAAACGGGGGCGACGTCGCGGAGATATAGCACATCATCTCGTCCGACGTGTTCCGGATCGCATGGTCGCTGCGCGGCGGAACGTAGACGAGCGTGCCCTCGGCGACCTCCTTCTCGTCACCTCCGACGATCATGACGCCCCGACCCCGCACGATCACGTACACTTGCTCGTGCGTATCATGCCGATGAAGCCCTTGAAGGCTTCCCGGAGGGCAGTCCACCCAGGTGATGGCCAGGCGCTCCGAACCGAACTGGCCCTCCGTCAGGAGTAGAAATGACGACTGCCCTCCCCGCCGATGTACGGGGCTCCGGCCCTTTTCTTGTGTCTCCATGGGACTCCTCTGCTATGGCGAATCGATGTCCTGGCTGGCCCATTATCTAGCGGCGTACCATCCACCGCAGCGGTGCAGCGGCCACGTCCGCTGGAGCATTGCCATCGGTCGCGTCCAGGGGAATAGTACCGGCAGTTGGGCTTCTCGCCCAGCCGCGCTCCTTCTCTCAGCACGAGCCGCTCCGGTTTCGTTGCACGATCGGCCGCAGTGCTTCTGAGCGGCGGGTTGAGGGTCCGGGCGGACACCCGCCCGTCCGGGCGAATCCTTCCGGGGGCGCCATCTTCGTTCCCGGCGCACGACGCCCGGGTCAGTCGGGCAGGGCCGTCTGTGGCACCAGCAGGCCTGCGTAGCTGTCGGCGCCAAAGGGACGGAGGTGGATCTGGTCGCCCCAGAAGAAGTCGGGGTTGGCGGCGGCCGTAGCTTGCCAGTCGACGACGACGACGTTGGAGAAGGCGGCGGCCGACTGGATGACGCCGTTGTTCGGAGCTTCCCACTCCCGCGGCACCTTCACTGTGACGAAGACGACGCGTTCGACGCCAGAGAGGATCGACATGATCTCCCCCATTTGCCCGCTGCCGAAGTAGCCGTTGTTGCCAAGGTGGATGATGACGACGTCGCCGAGGAGTCCGTTGTCGCGCCGCCAGCTGAGGATGCCGATCCCGTGCGACACCTGGCGGGAGACAGCCGCGTCCACCTCCAGGTTGCCAATCGTGCTCTGGAGCGACGCTGCCGCACCCAGCATGACGGAGTCGCCGAGAGCGAAGACTCGCGGTCCGGTGGGATCCGGCGGCGGCAGGTCGAGCGCCGTTGGTTCGGGCAGGGGCGCGGGCGAGGGGGTGACGGGGACGGGGACGGGCGAGGGCGTGGCAGTCCGGACGGCCGGCGGCGATGGCGATGGCGTGGGCGAGGGCGAGGCTGTCGGGGTGGCCGGAGCCGGCGTTGGTGAGGGGACCGGCCTTGCGGTGTCGGCCGGCAGGTCGGCGCTTGACCAGGAGATCGTCTGCACCTGGCCGGCCTGGAGGTAAGAGGGCAGCGGCGGCGGATCGGCGGCGGCGACGGATATGGCCAGGAAGACGGCGACGCCGGCCGCCCCGCCGGTGGCCGCGAGGCGCTGGTAGTCGGCGATGCCGACGGAGGCGCGCGCGCCGCGAGAGACGGCGACCCAGAGCTTCTTGAGGCTGCCGGTGCGGACTGGAACCTCGATCAGCCGGAAGGACGTCTCGGCGAGGGCAACGGTGATGGCGATGCGGACGAGCAGCAGTTCGACGCCGTCAATGGCGACGTCCGCGCCCGGCCGCGTGAGCATGAAGACGGGCCAGTGCCAGAGGTAGACGCTATACGAGCGCGTGCCGAGCCAGACGAGAGGCCGCAGCCCGAAGATGCCCCTGATCAGCGTTGCGCCGGGGTGGGCGGCCGCGGCGATCAGGGCCGCCGTCAGCACGGCGACGGTGAGGAAGCCGCCGCGGTAGAGGAAGGCCCCGTCTTCCGTGGCGGCGATGGCCACTACGACGAGCCCGGCCAGGGCAGCTAGCCCCCAGGCGTCGGCCGTCCGCGCGGTGAGGGCGGCGGCGCGGCGGGGCAGAGCTCCGGGGCGCCAGACGAGGGCGAGCGCGGCGCCGGCGAGGATGACGGCGAGGTGGGTATCGGTGCCGTAGTAGACGCGCGAAGGGTCGAAGCCGGGCTCGAAGATCAACGCCATAAGTGCGGCTGAGGCGATCGCGACCGAGACGACGATGGCGAGTGCATAGCGGACGTGCAGGCGTGCGAGGACGGCGGCGAAGATGAGGGGGAAGAAGACGTAGAACTGCTCCTCGACGGCCAGCGACCAGAGGTGTCGCAGCAGCGACGGGCGGCCCAGCGCCTCGAAGTAAGACTGTTCCTCGAAGATGAGGTACCAGTTGGTCACGTAGCCGAGGCTGGCGAGCGCATCGCCTCGCAGCGCGGAGACCTCTTCTGGCAGGAAGACGACGGTGTAGAGGAGCGAGCCGCCGATGAGTGCGAAGAGAGCGGGAAGGAGCCTGCGTGCGCGCCTGGCCCAGAAGCCGAGCAGGTTTATGCGGCCCGCCCCGCCGGCCTTTTCGGCAAGCAGCAGCGAGGTGATGAGGTAGCCGCTGATGACGAAGAAGACGTCGACGCCGATGAAGCCGCCGGCGAGCAGGCCGATCTCAGCGTGGTAGAGGAAGACGGCCGTTACGGCCAGGGCGCGCAGGCCGTCGATCGCCGGAATGTAGGGCAGGAGTCCAGAGCGTCCGCCGCCGATGGGATCGGCCGCTGCTGCATCGGTGGGGGCGACATCGGCAGGGGTGGCGTCGCGGGAGACACTCCGGGGCGGGCCGCCGAACGCGTGGCGCACAGCGGGGCCCGCTCCAACCAGGAGCCCGAGAAGAAGCCCGGAGTTTACCCTGCGGTCCAGGGGAGACCTCCTGATTCTGAGCAGCCCGGTCACGACGGAAGAGGGGTCGTGGCGGATTCTGCGACGCTTGCGTCGTGAATTTATCGCGCTGGGCCGGAGGCTACAAGGGGGGTCGCAGGAGTTTCGCCGTTATGTTTGTGAAATCGTCTGCGGCGGCCGGGCCGAAGCGCTGGTTTCAGCGGTGAGGATTCAGGCTACCGCCAGCGCTTCAACGTGGGGATGTTCGCCCTGGACACTTTCAGCGCTTCCTCATACGACACGCCTGGATCGGAGTCCGACCATCCTTTGGCCGAGATCTCGATCATCGCTTCGAGGCTCATGTCCGGATTGATGAGCGCGCCCTCTCGATAGCAGAAGGTGCAGTACTCTTCGTTCCTGCTGCCATCGGCGTTGGTGCCAAAGTGGTTTGCTTCGGCCATCGGCATGCCGCAGCTCTGACAGAAGGTTGCTGCTGGATCGCTCATTGCGCTGCTCCTTCCGACGGCTAGCTATGTGGCGGAGGGGGTGGGATTCGAACCCACGAGGGAGCTTTCACCCCCTACCCGCTTAGCAGGCGGGCGCACTAGGCCACTATGCGACCCCTCCGCGTGGTGGGACGTAGTCCAGTATATCAGCGAGCGGGCTGCGTCTTCAGCCGCCGCTGTGCGACGAGCCTCGTGGGAACTACAGGCAGTCCGCTAACCGTTACCTTCGCGCCAGCTCACCTGATAGATGTGGACTTGGTCCTCAAACCCCCGCAGGGTAGTCTCACCCCGGTCGGAGAACGGGAACTTCTTTCCCGCCACGATCTGCCGGACCGCCTCCGACGC
>JAJCYV010000011.1 GCA_029262695.1 Chloroflexota bacterium
GCGGCTGGCGGGGCGAGCGTAGCGCATATCTGCTGCTGCTCGGCTTCGCGGCGACGGCGTTCACCTACTACGGGAACTACTTCCTCGGCGGGCTGCACAGCTATGGCTAGCCACGATCTGAGCTCGATGCAACAGCCGGGCCCGCCCGAGCCTGATGCGGTCGAGCCGGAAGAGGAACGGTTTGAGGAATATTTCCGCACGCCGTTCCGCCGCCCCAGCGCCGGGAGCATCCGGAACGTCGTTGGGACGCTGGTGGTTGCTGTGCTAATCATCGGTGTGGTCTGGTTCATCGAAGGCTCGGGGTCGGCGACAAGCCAGGCAATATCCCTTTCAGCGAGTGCGTCTGGTCCCGCACCGCGTCTTGACCAGCCCGCGCCCCCGTTTGACATGAAGACGCTCGACGGGCAGATCGTGAGCCTCAGCGACTACAAGGGGCAGCCGGTGTGGATCGCCTTCGGGGCTAGCTGGTGCCCGCCCTGCCGGGCGGAGAATCCTGACATCGAAGAGATGTTCCAGAAGTACAAGAACGAGGGGCTTGTGATTCTGGCGCCGGCGATCGGTGAGGACTCCGGTACCGTGAGGTCCTATGTGGAGCGGACGGGACTGACGTTCACGGTGGGCGTCGACGAGACGACGCAACTCGCGGCGAACTACCGCATCGTCGGCATCCCCACGCATTTCTTCATCGACCGAGATGGAGTGCTGCGCGTCTGGCGGATCGGGAGTATGAGCCCAAAGACGATGGAGAAGAACATCGGGAAGGTTCTTTCCGTATCGGCCGAGGACCCATAGATCCGCCAGTGCGATATGACGCCTCAAGAGCCCGGCCCCAACCAACCGGAAGAGACAGCCAGGCTGAGGGAGCGGGGGTTCAGTCGAATACTGGGGCCGGTCCTGCGGAGAGCCAGTCAGCCGCTGACGCTCGGCATACTCATGGCCGTGGTCACCATCGTGGTGGTCTTTGGGGGCGTGAAGACGCTGGCGTGGATGGAGAGCCCGGATTTCTGCGCGCGCTGCCACACCATGGCGCCGGAAGTGAGCGAGCACGCGTTCTCGGCGCACTCGAAGGTGGAGTGTTCGGAGTGTCACATAGGGCGCGGATTCAGAGGATTTGCGATCGCCAAGATCGGTGGCCTTCGGCAGGCGACAAAGCTGCTCCTGGGTACGTACGCCAACCCGATCCCACCGGCGGCTGACGTCATGCCATCGGCAAACGACATCTGTCTGAAGTGCCACGATCCCGCCGGGCAAGTAGCCGACGCCCTGATCACGCAGACCCATTACCTTGAAGACGAAGGGAACACGGAGCAGCGTGTGGCGCTTGTTCTGCGGCAATCCGGCGACGGTGACACCGCCGCCGGCATCCACTGGCACGTCCTTTCGAAGGTGGAATATATCCCGCGCGATGAGCACGCGTCCGTGATCGACCTGATACAGGTGGAGCGATCGGACGGGACGCAAGATGAGTACATCGCCGAATCCCTGGTGGAGATATCGGAGCAGGCGGGGCAGACGGCTACTGAGTTGCGGGCGAACGGCGAGCCCCGGCTGATGACGTGCTATGACTGTCACAACCGCGTTGGCCATGCCGAGCCTGTGGCGGGCAAGGCGGTTGACCAGGCGATGATGGTGCACGCCATCGACCCCTCAATCCCGTGGGTGAAGAAGAACGCCATGGAGATAGTCGCCGATGGGCTCGTATCGGAGGATGATCTGCTGGGCGAACTGCGGGAACTCACAGCCGACTATCACCGTGACTACGCCTACCTGTTCGTCGGTGAATCGCCGTCCCTGGGAAGGTCGCTGGGCTCCATCAGCAGCCTGGGCGTCCAGTTCATCGAGGCCCGTCTTGCGGAACAGGGGGATGTGTATCCAGATTACCTGGGGCACACGGACTCTTCAGGTTGCTTCCGGTGTCATGACGGTGGGCACTACAAACTTGACGAGGGCCGGCTGTCCGACGAGCCCATCCCGTCCGCCTGCTCGACGTGCCACACCTTCCCGACTACGGGCGAAAGTGCGCCGGGCGTGATGCTGGGCCCTCCGCCACTAACACATTCCAACCGGCTGTGGGTGTTCGATCACAAGACTGACGCCCTGGAGGGGGGAGAGCGGGCGAACTGCGGCGAGTGCCACAGTCAGACGTATTGCCAGAACTGCCACGAAAGCGGCGCGGAACTTGTCAATCACGACAACATGTTCTTTGACCACGGAGCCGTGATCAGGGAGACAACCACGGAGTCGTGCACATACTGCCATCAAAAACCATCCTGTGAGCGTTGTCACTCGGACGAAGAATTGAAAGATTACCCATCCCAGAGCAGCGGAGGCGGACCATGAGCAAGATACCCTGTGTGAACTGCGGCGAGATGGTTGACACGTACGCCGGTGCCTGCGAAATCTGCGGCGCGGCGGTTGAAGACGTCGGGGCAGCACCCACCAGTGCCGCGGCCGGGCTTCATCCTGTGGCGCCGGCAGTGTTCGTGGTGGCGGCACTGGTGGTTGGGGCTGCAGGAACGGTGCTGTCCAGCCTTGCTCTGGGGATCCCGCTAGGACTGGTGGGGGGCGGCATCGGTGTGTGGGCGCTGGAGCGCGGGCGCAGGCTGACAAGCTGATCGGACGTCCGGCCCAAATGCGCAGGCGTGGAAGGCCTCCTTCTCTCCTCCCAACGCTCTTATGATCCCGCTGTAAGGTCCGGCCTGAACCTCATTCAAGCCGGCGGAATTCGCATCCAGGACACGCGCCGCGTGAGGACGATTCAGGTGGCGGACCGCTGCGTCGATCCAGGCCATCGGGATTGGCTGCCGTTCTGGATCTGTGTTTCGGTCACACCTGACTCGCCGCAGGGCAGTTCTACCGTGATCGTTGTGCCCCGGCGCGGCATTGTACGAATGTCCAGTGCGCCGCCCACGAGACGAGCCCGCTCATCCATTCCCAGCAGCCCCAGCTTGCCCCTCTTGCCCAGGTCGCTCAACTCGCTCAGAGATCCCGTTAGCCTGAACCCACGTCCATTGTCCGCCACGGTCATCGTGATCCGGCCGCGCTGACCGCGCAGAGAGACGACGGCATCGGTCGCGCCGGAGTGCCGACCGACGTTGCGCAGGGCCTCCTGGGCGATGCGGAACAGGAGCAACTCCGTCTCCGGCGAAAGTTCCGGCAGGGCTCCCACCACCTGCACACGAGACCCGATGCCATACTGGTCGAGGAGGCTATCGGCGAGCCACTCCAGGGCGGGGATGAGGCCGTGATCATCGAAGACGCGCGGCCGCAAGTGCTGGGTGAGACGGCGGAGGTCGTTGAGAGTCCTGACTGTTTCGGCACGCATGTCTTGCAACTCCGCCGACACCTCTGACGGAAGGCGGAAGTTCTCGTCGGCGACTAAGCGGTCCAGCCGCTGGCAGCTAAGAAGGAGGGCCTGCGCGGTGTCGTCGTGGAGTTCCATGGCGATGCGCTTGCGCTCGTCCTCCTGCGACGTCAGCACCTGGCGCACAAAGTAACGCAGGCCATCGCGCACTCTCTCCTGGGTCTCCGTCTTCCTGATCTGTTGGGTTACGGCGAGGACCAGGAGCCCGCCTGCCACCATGATTCCGGCCATCTCCGTCAATGCGTGATCCGTGTGGTCCGAACCCATCACCGCCCGTGGGAACAAGACCGCGAAGGCGACGGCCCCGGTGGCGACGCCACCCCGCCCGCCGAACACAAATGTCGCATATACGACCGGCACCAGGAACAGGATCCGCTCTACGCTCTGTCTGACAGCAAGGCCGACCGGAGAATGATCAGCGACTGCCGAGAGCAGGGGAAGCCAGTCTCCATAGTGCAAGAGGATGGCCACCGAGAGCATGGCGATCGTGAGCGAAAGGGGGAGCGGGGATCCGTCCGCTCTTGGCCTGGCTAGCCCGAGGCGATGTTGCCAGCGGCGGACGTCAATTCGGGGTGCCGTGGTCTCCATTACGGGTCTTGAGTCCTAGACTGGCTCCTGAGCGTCAACGTCAGAGCCCTTCGGGGTCACGTCTTCCATCTGGATCCATCCCCTGCGCAGAGCCTGCAGCACGGCCTCGGTCCGGGAGCCGACGCCCGTCTTGTTGAAGATGTTGACCATATGGGCCTTCACAGTGGGGAGACTGAGCCCCAGCTCGGTGGCGATCTCCTTGTTGCTTAGACCGCTGGCGGCAAGGCCCAGTACGGTTATCTCCCGTTTCGTGGGCCGTCCGCCGCTGGCAGACGATAGGGCGGGGCCGGGCGAGCGCGACGCCATGACCAGGAGCTTGGCGGTGACGGCCGGATGAAGCACGGCGTCCCCCGCGTGGATTGAGCGAATGGCCTGGATCACCTCCTGGCCGCACGAGTCCTTCAGGAGGTAGCCGGCGACGCCGGCCTCTAGCAGCCCGAGCACGTAACGGTCATCGTCATAGGCGCTGAGGATGATCACTGAGGTGGTTGGGTTGGACACCTTGATCTGCTTGGTCGCTTCGATGCCATTGAGTTCCGGCATGACCACATCCATCAGGACTACGTCTGGTTCGAGGGCCTGAACCATCGCCACGGCCTCCGTGCCGTTGGCCGCCTCGCCCACGACCTTCATGTCCGGTTCCTTCTCCAGAACCCTGCGCATGCCCTCGCGCAGCAGCCTGTGGTCATCCACCAGCGCGACGCTAATCACTCTCCACGTCTCCTCTCCCGACCCCTCCCAAGAACATTGTGAGAGGATTCACCAATTCTGTCCAGAATCTTTAGTACTAGGCCTATTGACACGTGCCCGTCCGGATGCCTCGGGGCGATGCATTCTGGTGGCCGATGCGCCGCAGTACTGGCGGTGCGACGTTGCGGGTGGAAGCGTCGAGAGGAGGTACCAAGGTGGCGACGACAAGAGACCCTAGTCGGACTACCGCGGCGCCTCGGCTCCATTGTTACACGCATTGTGGGGGCCCTAGGTTGGATGGTGGTGAGGGGCGCAAGAGTGACGTGGGCTCCAGCGCTGGAAACGGAGGCAAGGGAAATGGACACGACGACTTACGTTCTGTTGGTTGATCTGCCCCTTCTCGTGTTGGGACTAGGTGTGATCTCCGCCATTGCCTGGAATCGGAACGGTGGCACCGCGGCCATTCTGGGCAGGGGCAGTTCTTTAGACGCGCGGCTCGCCGGGATGGCGACGTTGTTCGGACTATGGCTGTTGCTGACCTTGTCGTCGCTATGTCTCACCTTCGCCGGTGGTCTCGTGGTCTTCTGCCTGCTTCTGTTCTGGTTGGGGCATGGCGCCGCCGCGGTGGGGGCCTTTCTGGTCGTGGCGGCCCTGGCGTGCATCCCGTTCATCTGGGGATGGGCGCTATTGAGACCTGTGGCGAGGCGATAGACGGAGCATTGCCCGGATGCGTGTGTCAGGAGCGATGGCATGAGCGAGAACGGAAGATCGGGCGAGGGCGGAGTCGGGCTGCGCGTCATGCTCTGCCACGAGGTGCCCGTGATGCGCGGCGGCCTGCGGGCCATCATAAACGCCGAGCGCGACATGGAGGTGGTGGCAGAGGCGGATGGGCTTGTCGACGCCGTCCGCCTGATTGACGAAATCAGGCCGGACGTGATCGTTACCGACCTCCGCATGGACAGCGGGGATGGGCTCGACGCGATGCGCGCCGTGAAGAACGAGGCTCCATGGCTGCGGATACTGGTGCTCGCTGTCCAGGGATCTGCGGAGTTCTTCCTCCTGGCGATGAGGGCCGGAGCCGACGGCTACCTGACACGGGACGCAGAGCCGGTGGAGGTGGTCAGCGCCATCCGCTGCCTGAGCAACGGCCACAACTACGTCAACGCCTCCATCGTGACCATGCTGGTGAGCAACTACGTGTGCAAGACACGCGGGGGCGAGATGGAGGATCCATACGATATCCTGACCGACCGCGAGAAGGAGACCTTGTTTCTGGTGGCCGCGGGCAACACCAACCGCGAGATCGCTGAGATCTTGCGTCTGAGTGAGCGGACCATTCACAACGTGCGGGCCCGGCTGATGGAGAAGCTGGGCTTCCACGATCGTTTGGAGCTTCTCAAGTACGCCCTTCGGCGCGGCATCGTCAGCGCCGCGGACGTGTGACATGACTCCCTGGAGGAGCAACGGAAGGAGTGAGAAGCAATGCTGCTCGTGACAACAGCGATGCAGTTCATAGCCGGCTGCCTAACTCTCGGACTCGGGCTGTTCCTGATCGCCGGGGCTTTGCGGGACCTTAGTCGAGTCCGGCTCCTGCCGTCGGTCGGCACTCACACGGTGACGGCGAGGAAGAAGGTCGTATGGGCAGTCTTGAAGTCTGTCCCGTCGGTCAGCGCGCGCACGGTGACCGCATTGGGCGGCGCGCTTCTGCTGGCGGCGGGTGGCTATGCTGCCCACCTGGCCGTGCCCCTTTAGTGTTGGACACGGGAAGGCGGAGACGCTGTGAATCGAAGTCTGAGCTGGCGGATCTTCGCCGCCGTCGCGGCGGTGACCGCAGCGTGGTTCATCGGCCTCACATCGGCCGGCGCCGACCCTATGCCTCCCCCGGTCGATGCCCATCCGGAGAATGGCCTCTGCCTCGCGTGTCACGGTGGGAAGCTGACCGTCGAAGCCAGTACAGATCAACAGCGGACGATAGAAGCCATAGAGCTGCACGCGTTCGACGCCTCCGCCCATGAGGGCATGGAGTGTGTGGAGTGCCATCCCGCGCAGTCTGCTCTGCCCCACGCCCAGCGGGAGGGACTGGGGCTGCTGACCGCCAGTGACGCGGTCGCCTGCCAGGAGTGCCACAGCGATGCCCATGAGGGGTACCTCGATAGCCCCCATGGAACGATGGCGAAGCTGGGCGATGACAGGGCGCCGACCTGCGGCGATTGCCACGGCGATGTCCACTACCTGCCACTCCTCCAGCAATGGACAGCGCACGACCGGGCGGAGGCCTGCGCGAACTGCCACTCAGGGGCGACCTCCAGCTTCCTGGATGCCGCACCACTCCACAAAGCTGTTTCGCCCGGCTTCCTATCAACGGCCTACGTCGCCGGCATCTTCCTGATGATCCTAACGGCGACGACTCTGGCGTTCGGCATCATTCACGTTGAGCTGGAGATGCTACGCTGGCTCATCCGCCGGCTCACCGGCATGCGTGGGACAGGGACTACAGGCGATGGCCACGCAGGTTAGCCGACAGCAGTTCGGAGTGCAGGCGGTGGAGCAGCGGTCGCTGTCTAAAGACGCCCAGGTGGTCCGCTTCGACGTGCATCAGCGCATCCAGCATTTCCTCATGATGAGCAGCTTCATCGTGCTCGCGCTGACCGGGTTGCCGCAGAGGTTCAGCGAACTCGGCGTTAGCCAGTGGTGGGTGGGAAGCCTGGGCGGCCTGGAGACCGTCCGGACGATCCATCGCCTGGCCGCGGTCGTCATGCTCACCGATTGCGCCTACCACATCGCCTACCTCTTCTATCGGATCGGCGTGCAACGACGCTTCGGCTGCTTCAGGATGGTGCCCACGTTCAAGGACCTGCGCGATGGCCTCCAGACGGTGCGGTACTTCCTGGGCCTGGCGCCGGAGAAGCCGAAGTTCGACCGCTTCAATTATCTGGAGAAGTTCGACTACTGGGCGGTCTTCTGGGGGATTGCTGTCATCGGCGGTTCGGGGCTGATGCTAATGTTCCCTGTTGCTGTCACCAGGGTCTTGCCCGGCCAGGCTGTAAGCGTCGCCCTCATCCTCCATGCCGACGAAGCGATACTGGCTGTGGGATGGATCATCGTCATGCACATGTTCAATGTGCACCTGGCGCCGTGGGTCTTCCCCTTTAACCCGGCCATCTTCACCGGCAAGCTGAGCGCCAGGAGCTACGCTGAGGATCATCCCCTGGAGTGGGCTTCTCTGGAAGCGGCCGGAGGGGCGACGGAGGCGCCGCCGCAGAGCGCGCATCGCTGGCGGGCGGACGAGGGTGAGAGCGCCGCCTGGGCGGTGCGGGCTCGAAACCTTATGGCTATGGTCGGGAAGAGAACTCGCATGACGAGGGCGCGGGCGCTCTTGTCGCTACTGGTGGTTGGCAGCCTTCTGCTGGTCGGTCCGCTGGGCTGGGCTGATGGCGGGATCAGTGGTCCTCCCTCCCCGGAGGCGACGCCCACGCCTACACCCTCACCCGCTGCTTCGTCGCAGGCTAGCGCGACGCCCACGCCGGCCGCCGAGCCCACCGGACCTGCCGCTCTGACGCACCGCCTGGCCGTCGTGCAGGAGTTCCTCTGCGAGAGCTGCCACCGCCCCAATAGCGGATGGCTCTTGCCCGACGACGATGACCATGCGGTACAGCAGGAGCAATCCTGCGACAGCTGTCATGCGCCGGCGCCCGAGCCTTCGCCGGTCGCTGTTCATCACGTGCCCGGGGATACCGCCACACAAGAACTCTGCGCCCTGTGTCACAGAGATCCCGTGCAGCTGGCGCCGCGCCCGGTGGCGCCACAGATCTCCGCCGCCCAGGCTTGTTCTTCGTGCCATGAGGGCGACGAGCGCGCCGACCCTCCGGCCGACCACGCGGGGCGCTCCGTGACGACCTGCTCGCTCTGCCACGAGACGCAGTCGCTAGTCGCCCAGGCCGTGCCTCACAAGGTCGCAAGTTGGGAGGAGTGCAGCTTCTGCCACGGGG
The DNA here is from genome assembly GCA_029262695.1 of Chloroflexota bacterium. Classification (GTDB taxonomy): domain Bacteria; phylum Chloroflexota; class Dehalococcoidia; order SM23-28-2; family RBG-16-64-32; genus CF-162. Next base: position 8,632 of record JAJCYV010000011.1, read on the forward strand.
AGGATCGCCTGTCGCCGTTGAAGGGCGGCCATGAAGATCTCGCGGACGACGAGTGCCTGCGATGTCACGACGCAGTTCGATCTCCGCCAAGTATGACGATGGCGACGCTAGATAATTCTCAGGCCAGGGGCGTGTGCACGTGGTCCAGCGGCGAAGACCTGCCGGGGCCGCCTTCCGCCGAAGACGCGGAACGCACCGACATGCTGTGCGCCCTCTGCCACGGCGCCTACGACGAGTAAGCTCTCTCGGCGCCGCTCTCGCTGATCGGCCAACGTGCTGTATCGGCTGTCATGCATCCGAAGCGTTCATCAAGCCGTGCGGGCGGGCAGACCCTGTCGACTAGACCTGTGCCGCGTACGACCCGGAGTCGCTCGGAGGGGCTCCTTCAATACCTGGCACCCTGGGCGAGCGAACAAGCTGCACCGACTTTCGTGCGTCAGCTCCTATACCTTCGAAGGGGACGGCGGGGCGCCTCATTGGTGGCATTGGCCGATACGGGAAACAGGTACGGACAAGGAATGCGACCCGCGGGCAAGAACAAGCGTGCGGATGCCCTGGGCATCTACCCAGGCGCCCCACCCTGGGGTATCTAACGATACGGGATAGGAGTGCACACAAGGTGGCCTACCGAAAATCCTCCGGCCGATACGTGATGAGTGACCCGTACACACCTTAGTCTGAGCAAGCAGGTTTACAGAATGTCGATCTTGGTCAGAGCTATCCTCTCGGTGGCACTATTAGTCACGCTCGTCCTCGTGCTGCGCTCGACGACGGCCAACGTTTCGGTCGGGATCATCGGACTCGTGCATGACGACAATCCGAATTTCTGGGCGTCACGCCAGGTCGTTGCGCAGACCTCCGAGATGTGCGTCGACTGCCATGAGGCGACGAACGTCTCCTGGGAGGCCGCCGCCCACATCAGGGTCAGCTGTGACACGTGCCACGGTGCAAGCGCCGATCACATCGTGCGGGCCCGCGCCAACCTCGACGCTCAGATGCCCCTCCCGGACCCGCGTGGCCTCTGCACGACCTGCCATGCCGAGATGCCTTCACGTCCGGACGATTTCCCACAGGTTGACCCGCTGACGCACGGCGCGCCGGCCGAGGGCCTTATCTCATCGTGCGTATCCTGCCACAACGCTCATGACCCCGGATTTCCGGCGGATATAACGCATACTCTCGAGGGGCGGGCGGATTGCCTGGAGTGCCACTCGGCCGATGAGTGGAAGCCCTTGCCCCCGAGCCATATCGACCGGCCCGTCGATACCTGTCTGACCTGCCACAACCCGGAGGATAACTAGCCCATGGCGTTGTCGCGACGGAGATTCTTGAAGCTGGGCGCCAACGCCACCGTCGGTGGGCTCCTGATCTACACCCTCCGAGGAGTGCTACCGTCGTCGTCGCCAGGCGCGGCGGATGCCGGGACAGACGACGCCGCCGAGGGGTACACGCCGGGGGACACGAGCTGGGTGTTCATCATAGACACGATGGCGTGTATTGGCTGCGGCCGTTGCGTCCGCGCCTGTAAGGAAGAGAACGACGTACCACTGGAACCTCACTGCAACCGGACGTGGGTTGAGCGATACACGTTCACGACGGATGGCGAGGTATACGTAGACTCGCCGAACTCGGGATATGACGGCTTCGCTGACGCTGAGCTGCCGGAGGGGGCCAGGGGAAAGGAGATCACCAGGAGCTTCTTCGTGCCGAAGCCCTGCAACCAGTGCGACGCCTCGCCCTGCACCCAAGTTTGCCCTGTGGGCGCAACCTACAAGACGGACGACGGTATCGTGCTCGTTAACCAGGACAAGTGCATCGGCTGCAGGTACTGCGTACAGGCCTGTCCCTACGCGATGCGCTACATTCACCCCAGGAAGGGAGTGGCCGACAAGTGCACGTGGTGCTACCACCGCATCACGAAAGGGAAGCTTCCTGCTTGCGTGCAGATATGCCCCGTCGGCGCCAGAAAGTTCGGCGACCTGAACGATCCGGAGAGCGAAGTCAGCAAGATCCTGGCAGAGCGCAACGTGAGCGTCCTCAAGCCAGAAATGGGTACCAAACCGAAGGCGTTCTTTCTTGACCTTGATGGGGAAGTTGTCTAGCGATGGAAGGCTACGTGTTCCCCAACGAAATCGAGGTTCAATGGAGCCTTCTCATAGTCCTCTACCCGTTTATCACCGGGCTCGTTGCCGGGGCGTTCGTAGTTTCGTCTCTGTACCACGTATTCAACATCAAGGCCCTGAAGCCGGTCGCTTCTTTCTCACTCCTCATGGCGCTCTCGTTCATGTTCGTGGCGCCCATGCCCTTGATGGCGCACCTGGGCCGGCCGGAGCGCGGCTTCCAGATCTTCCTCACGCCCAACTTCACGTCGGCGATGGCCGGGTTCGGCTACATCTGGCTCATGTACCTCATTCTCCTCCTGACCGAGACCTGGCTCGTCTTCCGGCGAGACATCGTCCGCTACTCTCAGACCACCAGCGGCATCAAGGGGCTCATCTACCAGGTTCTTAGCCTGGGGCGGACGGACCTGTCCGAATCAGCGCGCCGCGCAGATGAGAAAGCGATCAAAGTGCTCGCGGCCGTCGGCATTCCGGCCGCCGCTCTTTTGCATGGGTACGTGGGGTTCCTCTTCGGCGCGATCAAGGCGAACGCCTGGTGGTCGACGCCGCTCATGCCGATCATCTTCTTGCTTTCAGCCATCGTGTCAGGGATCGCCCTCCTGATCGTGATGTACATCATCACGATGAAGCTACTCAAGAGACCGATCGATCACGACTGTGTCAACTCAATGGCGAGGTGGCTGCTCGTATTCCTGGCGTTCGATCTCACGATCGAAGGGCTTGAGGTGCTGAGCATGGCATACGAAGCCGAGCACAGCTGGGAGGTCGTCTCTGAGCTGATCACCGAGAGGATCCCGGTGACCTATTTCGGAATCCAGATAGTGCTCGGCTCGCTGATTCCGCTGGCGATCCTGGGGACGCTGGCCGCGGGTCAGATCCGCAAAGAGGTCATCATTCCCACCGTGTTCGCCGCTGCTGTCCTCGTCATGATCGGCGTGTTCGCGATGCGCTGGAACGTGGTCATTGGCGGGCAGCTCATCTCGAAGAGCATGCGTGGGTTCACAAGCTATACGCCACCTCTTGGAGGACGGGAAGGAGTGCTGGCGGCCGCGCTGTTCCTGGCGCTCCCGTTCTACATCTTCTCCGCCATCACCAGCTTCATACCGCCATGGCAACGGCCAACGGAGGACTATGGCGACGGCGTGGAGACTCCGACCGAGGCTGCCCCGGCGTGGGAGACTTCGCGGGGGCGCATAGGTGGCGATTTCTGATGTTGCCAGGGGATGTCGAACGATGAAGCGCACCATCGTTACCGTAGCGGTCGTCGCACTCCTCTTCCTTTCCACGCTCGGCGTGTCCGCCGTCCTCGGCGAGATGCGGACCGTTTCCAACACAAGCCACGACGTGGCAGCGCCCGACGTATCGCCCTGCGTCTACTGTCACCTCCCGCGCGACCCCGACGGTGATCTGCTCTGGGCGAACGACCCAAACAGCGGAGACGACTTCTCCGGGCTCGAACCTCTCTGCTTCAGCTGCCACGACGGCACCGTGACATCAACAGGGCGTTACGTGTTCGACGGCGCTCGCCCTGATCACGTGAGCATCCCCGGCCTTAGATACCAGGACTGTGATCGCTGCCACGACCCTCACGAAGAGGGCTACGGAAAGTTCGTCAAACTGCCCAACGGAGCGAACTTCTGCAGCAACTGTCACAGCCGTGCCGGTCCGGCCGACCACCCGGTCGACGTGGACATCCGGGCTTCCAACATCGAGCCCGTCGACGACCAATGGAATCCCGAGGATGGCGACTACAGCGGTACGCGTCTCTGGAACGAAGACGGCACCGGCCCCGGCAACTACATGAAGTGCCTCACCTGCCACAGCCCTCACGCCGGCGAGGCCAATACCGAGCTCAACACGTTGGCGTTCGACTCCACTCACCAGGAGCTGTCGATCTGCCAGAACTGCCACTACGGGTGGCGGAGTGAGCAGGCCGGGGACTGATGGACGTACCACAGAACATCTACAACGTGCCGATGGCAAAAGAGAGCCGGCCGTGGCTTAAGGCGCTCCTGGTCGCATCTCTTCTTGCGACGGCCGCTGCCGTAGCCGGAATCCTGATGCTACCCGACGGAATCCATCATCAGGAGACGCTGCCGACCGTTAGAGGCGTATCGTCGCTGGTCTATCCCACGGCTCAGACCGAACTGTTGGAGCAGCCGGTCGGCGGTGACTGGCTTCTCCCCGCCGACGCGGTGGTCTCCGCCGGTCACACCTTCGTGCTCGACACCGCTAACAGCCGCATCCTCAAGCTTGACGCTGCGGGGGGCGTCGTCGCAACGTTCGACGGCACCTCTGACGAACGTCTTGCCCTCGATCAGCCGATGGACATTGCCACGGACGGGAAGCGCCTGTTTGTCGCCAACTCGTTGGCCGGAGAGGTCGTGATTCTGGACCTCATGGGCCGCGTTGAGACGACCTTGCCGGTCCCGGCTGGCCTCGGCGCCGCCGCGCCAAGGCCGATAGGCATCGCTCTCACCGATGACGGCGGCATCGTCCTCGCTGACGCCGACAACCACCGCATCGTCGCCCTCGGAGAATCCGGCGGAGTGCTCTGGGAGTTGGGCAACGGAGCGCGGGCGAGCGGCCTGGACGGCTTCAACGTGCCGGGCGCCCTTGCGACAGACAGCGCGGGCAACATCTACGTCGCGGACGTGTTGAACGGCCGCGTCGTGAAGTTATCACCAGAGGGCGCCTTCCTCGGCCAGTTCGGGGAACTTGGAGAAACCGCCGGCGCTCTGGCGCGGCCCAAGGGCGTTGCTGTCGACGCGCAGGGCCGGGTGTTCGTAAGTGACGGACTTCAAGCGGCGGTCCAGGTTTACTCGGCGGACGGATCGTACATCGGTGTCATCGGCCGCAGCGACTCTCCGGAACCTGCGTCGGACTCAATCTTCAAGGCCCCGGCAGGGCTCTTCCTGGACGGAGATCGTCTCTTCGTCACGGACCGGAGGGTCGGCCTGGTGACGATGCAACTTCTAGAGCCGCCGGTCCAGGACACCAGCGACGGCGACGCTGGCCACGGCGGCTAGCGGGCCGGGTTCACGCTCTGACCCGGCGGTCCGATGCGGTCCGGCGTCCCATAGTCGCCTGCGCCGTCAATTCGATTGACATCTTACCGGCAGTGATGCTATAAGTGCGGCGCGTTCGAAGATATCTGAGGGGTGAGGTATGTTTCAGGTTCCACATCTTGCGGTGGCGCTTTCGGCCATCGGCTTTCCGACCCAACTACGGCGCCCCGGTCGATTGAAGATGGAGAAGTGCCGGTGACGGTCTCTTTTCCGGGCCGATGGGTCACATCTGCTGCCGTCGCTGCAGTCCTGACTGTCGTTCTGGCACTATCCGCCTCCGACACCGCGTATGCCACATACGACCCGGAGCTCAGCGTGGCCGTCGCGGACACGACGGCTGAGGCAACGTCCGACATCACCGTCCAGTTCGACCTCCCGAACGGCGATGCCAACTTCTCGGGCGCCGTCAGGTTCATGCCGGGCGACTGGGGCATCGTCGACGGCAGAGACATCCCCATCGGCGCCGAGGTCGCTTCGGTATTCGCGGACGCGACGCTCGGGCTCCTTAACGGAGCCTGCAATCAATCCATCCCGGTAGAGTTCGCGATGAAGAACGCCAGCCTCGACAAGACCGATACCGTCCCGTTCGACGACCAGAACGGCAACTTGACGTTCGACTTCGCCGAGGACCGTAACTTCAACGGCCTCATCGACGGCATCGATCGCTGGCCCGACTTCCTCTCGCGAATCTTCGTCGCCCCCGCCGCCGAGCCGATTCGCCGGTCCGCCGGAAACACGGTCGTCGCCGGCGTCCCGGTTCTCCTCCAGTTCGTCACCTTTCCGCCGGGCACGGCCATCTTCGAGGACATCCCCAGCGATCCCGCGCTCGGCTATCCCACCGTCGTGCTTCTCTCGAACTGGGGAGACCCTCTCGCGAGCCCCGTGCCGATCGCGATCACTGACTTCTGCACGCCGCTGGGCGTCGACATGACGTTCTTCGGCCTCAGCAGGGACAACCCCGACACCTGGGGCGTTGACGAAGGTGGGATGCCGCTCTTCGTTAACCCACAGGACGGAACGTACTCGATCGCGGTCGCTTCCAGCGGCCGCCGCGATGCCGACGGCGACGGCTACGAGAACGCGCTCGACACTTGCCCTCTCGTGCCTAACGCCGGCAACCCGCGCGCAGCCGCCAGCGGTGACTCCGACTTCGACGGCCTCGATGCCGCCTGCGATCCCAACGACAACCCGCTGACCCTCGGAACAGATACGGATCAGGACGACGACGGCTACCTGAACCGCCAGGACAATTGTCCCCTGATCCCGAACGGCGAATTCGGCGCCAATCAGTCCGACATTGACGTCGATCAGATCGGCGACGCCTGCGACCCGAACCCCACCAACGCCGACACCGAAGGCGCGCTTACCCTCGACCAATCAAGCGTCGAGGTCACCATCGGCACTGGCGCCGGGCCCGGCGGCCCGCCCGATTGCCCCGTTCCCGGTTGCTGGTCGCCTCCCGAGCCCGTCGCTGCGGACGCCAGGGGCAACGTTGACTGCGATGACGATATCGACGCCAACGACGTTCTGATGGAGCTGCAGCACGTTGGCGGGTTGCCCTCCTCGCAGGAACCGGGCTGTCCGGCCATCGGTTCGACGGGCAGCGCGCGTGCTGCTGGCGTTTCCACGGACGTCGTCGGCGATATCGATTGCGACGGAGACGTCGACGCAGTAGACCCGCTGATCATCCTTCGGTTCGTGGCCGGGTTCCCGGTGGACCTGCCACCAGGGTGTGACCCGCTGGGGAGCTAGAGCCTGGGGCTTTGAAGGCTAGGCAACGTCGCTGACGGCGTCGCGATAGCGCTGCGACAGCTGTTCCGTCAGCTGCCCGACGTCGCCGCTGGCGATCGGCGCGTTTTCGAGGCGTGTTAGCGGCATCACGCCCATCACGCTGTTCGTGAGGAACGCCTCGTCGCAGGCGCGCAGGCCGTCCAGCGTCACCTCCGTTTCGGTGGCTCCGATTCCGGACGCGCGGGCGAGGTCGAGGACGGCGGCGCGGGTGACGCCGGGCAGCGCGCCGGAGTCGATCGTTGGCGTGAGCAGGCGGCCTTCGCTCACGACGAAGACGTTGGAGACCGTGGCCTCGGCGACGGAGCCGTGGGTGTTGAGCATGATCGCCTCGTCGAAGCCGGCCTCGCGGGCGCGTTCGCGGGCGAGGACGCCGTCGAGGAGGCCGGCGGCGCACTTGATGCGGCTGAGCGGCGAACTCTCGTTCCGGCGCACGGCCGCGATGGTGGCGTGCATGCCGCGTTCGTAGAGTTCGGGCGCGTAGCCGGTGAGCGGGCCCGCGGTGAGGATGACGTTCGGATTGGCGCCGGCGCTGACGGTGAGACGGAGTCGCGCATCCAGTGCTTCGTTGCGGGCGAGGACATCGGCGACGGCCGCCTCCAGGTCAGGCAACGTGAGCGGGATCGTGAGGCCGAGGGCCGGCGCGCCGGAGAACAGGCGCTCGAAGTGCTGGGTGAGGCGGAAAACGCGGCCAGAGTGCGAGCGGAACGTCTCGATCAGTGCGCGGCCATGTACTACTGCCGGGTCGAGCGCGGAGATCGTCGCGTCGCCGCGCCGGACGAGGCTACCGTTGACGTACAGCCACTGCATCGGGGCGGTCTCCAGTCGGCCGGTCGCCCGTGAGCGCGCGGCCGATGGCGCTGGCCTTGTGCAGCGTCTCTTCGTACTCGAGCGCCGGCACGGAGTCGGCGACGATGCCGCCGCCGGCCTGGAAGTGGGCGACGCCATCCCTGGCGACGGCCGTGCGAATGGCGATGTTGAGGTCCAGCGAGCCGTCGAAGCCGAAGTAGCCGATGGCGCCGGTGTAGACGCCGCGCGCGGTCGGCTCCAGCTCGTCGATGATCTCCATCGCGCGGATTTTGGGCGCTCCCGTAATCGAGCCGCCCGGGAACGTCGCGAGCAGGAGGTCGACGGCGTCACGGTCTTCGCGCAGACGGGCCGTCACCTGCGACGTCAAGTGGAAGACGCCGGGGAACGTCTCCAGCGCCGCCAGCTCGGTCACGCGGACGGAGCCGATCTCGGCGACACGGCCGAGGTCGTTGCGCTCCAGGTCGACGATCATGACGTTCTCGGCGCGGTCCTTCTCGCTGGCGACGAGCTCGGCGGCCAGTGCGGCGTCTTCGGCCGGTGTGCGGCCGCGCGGTCGCGTTCCCTTGATGGGGTGCGTCTCGATCTGGCGGCTGAGCGGGTCGAGTCTCAGGAAGCGCTCTGGTGAGGCGCTGAGAACGTCGGCTTCGGGTAGGCGCAGGAAGGCGGCGAAGGGCGCCGGGTTGTCCCGGCGCAGGCGCAGGTAGGCGTCGAAGGAGTCGCCGGACAGTGGGACGCTGAAGCGCTGGGAGAGGTTGACCTGGTAGACGTCGCCGGCGGTGATGTAGCCGAGCGCCCGCGCGACGGCGGCCTCGTAGCCCTCCCGCGTGAAGTTCGATGGTGGCGGGGCGGCCGTGTCATGGAGCGGGCTGTGCCGGGGCGCTGAACCAGCCTCGACAGCCAGCGGGCGCGGGTCGAAGCGCTCGACGTTCTCGTAGAACGCCAGGTGGCACTCCGGCAGGCCGAGGTCATTGGCCGCGGTTTCAGGCAGGCGCTCGACGTGGCGCTTGAGGTCGTACGCCAGATAGCCGGCGGCGCCGCCGGGCCGGCCGCGGTGCTGGCGGAGCAGGTCGCGCAGGACGGCGAACGGGCTCCCGGTGAAGCGGTCCGTGGAGCCGCGCGTCCACAGCTCAACCGTTTCCCCGTACGAGCGGAGCACAAGAAACGGCTCGGCGCCGCGGTACGAAGCCTCGTCCGGAGCGCGGCCCGTGAGGGCGGTGTCGAGCCAGAACGCGTAGGGCTCGGCGCAGGTCGTGCGGAGGTCGCGAAGGGTGTGTGTCACCCTCTAATTGTACGCGGTAAGATGTGCCCGATGATGGTGAGGAGCGCACGCGCACCGGCAGGAGGCACAGGCGATGGCTGACGGCACGACCGGGACGAACGAAGCCTGGGTCGATCTCTCCCACGTGGGCGATCTCTACTCAGCGATGCGCGGGGCCGATGTACGCCATCCTTATGACTTCGGCTTCATGCCGGCGATGGCCCGCCTGATCGCGGCGCACGGCCGCATCGGGCCGGCGTTCAGCGCGCTGTTCTCGCAGATCATGTTCTCGCCGGACGGCAAGCTGACCCGTCACGAGCGCGAGATGGTGGCAGCGGTTGCGGCGTCCGCCCAGGACTGCTTCTACTGAACGCAATCTCACGCAGAGTTTCTGCGTGTCGAGGGCGGACCGCGAGAGCTGGCGGAGGCGATCAAAGACAAGCGCTGGCGTGAGCTGGAGCTGACGGAGCGCGAGAGGGCGCTCTGCACGGTCGCGGAGAAGATGAGCGCCACGCCGACGCGCATGGCGCCGGAGGACTGGGGACCGCTGCGCGGCCTCGGTTTCAGCGATCAGGACTGCCTTGAGGTGGGGCACATCGTTGGCATCTTCAACTACCTGACGCGGATGGCGGACGGCTTCGGCCTGCAGCTCGATCCAGAAGTAGGTCACGCTTCGGAGTCCGGCGAAGCGCTGAGTCGCCCGCCCGACGGGCCCGTCGGGGACGCTTGAGCGTCAGGCGCCGGCCAGCGCTGCGACGACGCGGTCCGGATAGTCGGAGCAGACGCCGTCGACACCCTGCTCAATGAGCCTGGCGATCTGTTCGGGCTCGTTCGCGGTCCAGGAGTAGAGGGCGAGACCGCTGCGCCGGCAGTCCTCGGTGATGCGCTCGTCGATGCCGAGGAAGAAGACGCTGACGCCCTGCGCGCCGATGCTCAGCGCGCGCTCGCGCATGACCGGCCAGTTACCGACGCCTTCCGGAGCGACGAGCAGCGCGCAAGGGATGTGCGGATCGGCGGCGCGCATGCCTTCGAGTGCGTTCGGCAGGAACGACCAGGCCATGACGTCGCCGCCGGCGTCTGCCTCGGTGACAACGTGCGCGATGTGCTCTTCGATGCCGGGCTGCTTGACCTCCATCACGAGGAGCACCCTTCCCTTTGTGATGGCCAGCACTTCGGCCAGCGTCGCCACCGGCTCGCCACCGGCCTCGAGACCGCGTAGCTGATCCAGAGTGAGGTCCGCGACGGCGCCCTTGCCGTTCGTGGTGCGGTCGACGGTGAAGTCGTGCATGAGGACGGGGACGCCGTCGGCGCTCGCCTGGACGTCGATCTCGATCCCCTCGGCGCCCAGTTCGATCGCCGTGCGGATGCCCTGCAGCGAATTCTCGGGGGCGTGGCCGCCGCAGGCTCTGTGCGAGATCACGAGCGGATGCATGCCCGCAGTATAGGCGACGGCGATTGGCGGGCGGAAGGCGGCGCTAGGCGGCTTCGGGCGCGCCCAACGGGTCCGTAGGAAAGGCGCGCATCATGTCGAGGCGCTTGGCCTCGACTTCCGTCGCCAGGTCACGCGCGACCAGGGACAGTTCGAAGCGGTGCGGTGACGTGGGCATCTTCCCCGGCTCCGTGTCGGCGATGCGCGAGTAGACGCTCTGCGCCATGAAGCGGATTGCGACGCGCCAGTCGAGAGCGGGGTCGGACTTGGCGTCCACGCCGTGGTCGCGGCAGTAGATGGCGCAGGCGCGCTCGATCTCCGATTCCAGGCGCTGGGCGAGCACGTGATGAGTGGTCGCGGCGACTGCCGGGTCTTCCTGCGGGAAAACGAAGGACAGGGCGTGCTTGATGGCGCCGACGACCGAGTAGTCCGGTGCGCGCGAGTCCATCTGGACGTTGAGGCGCCTCTGCTGCGCCAGGAAGAGCGACAGGACGTACACCTCGTGCGAGTTGATCGGCAGTCCGCGCGGCAACACCCGGATGACGGATTCGGCCCAGGAACGCACCTGCTTGTCGAGCTCTTCGCCCTGTCGCTGCACGTGCCGGAGCTGGCGCTCGTTCTCGGGTACGTAGAGCCCGTCCAGGTGGTCCAGGCTGGTCGCATCGTCGGAAGTGTAGTTTGCCATTATTTGCTCCTCTGTTAGGTATGAGGAGCGGCCCTCAGGAGCCGTTACCCGATCATCAAGGAAGGCCGGTTAACGTTTCGTAGATGCGCGGAGGCTTATCGGTAAAGTGGCTGTGCGATAGAATTGGCGACCAGCCGACGCGGGCGCCCGCGACAGTTCAAGGAGCGATTCGAGATGGCCGACGATCTGCGATTTCCCGACGGTTTCTTCTGGGGGACGGCGACGTCCTCGCACCAGGTAGAGGGAAACAACAAGAACAACCAGTGGTGGGCCTGGGAGCAGGCCGGCGGGAACATCAAGGACGGCACAGTGTCCGGCGTGGCCTGCGACCACTACAACCGCTTTGCCGAGGACTTCCGGATGAGCCGCGAGTGGGGCCACAACGCTCACCGCTTCTCGATCGAGTGGAGCCGCATCGAGCCGGAGGAGGGGCACTGGGACGAGAAGGAAGTCGAGCACTACCGACGGGTGCTGGAATCGCTGCACGAAAGCGGCCTCGTCCCGTTCGTGACCCTGCACCACTTCACGAACCCGGTCTGGTTCGAGGAGATGGGCGGCTGGACGAACGAACGGGCGCCGGAGCTGCTGGGCCGCTTCGCGGGGTACATGGCGGAGCAGCTTGGCGACGCCGTGCCTTACTGGCTCACGATCAACGAGCCGCCGGTCTTGCCGGCCGCCTCCTACATCGCCGGCGTGCACCCGCCCGCCAAGCGCGATTTCGGGCTGGCGATGCAGGCCGCGCGCCACATCCTGATGTCGCTCGGCACGATGCACAACGCGATCCGTGAGAAGGCGCCGCACGACCCGAAGATCGGCCCCGTGATCAACATGACGTACGCCGTGCCGGCCAGCGACTCTGAGGAGGACAAGGCGGCGGCGAGGCTGATGGACCAGTACTGGAACGCCTACTGGCTGGACGGCATTCGCGATGGCGTAATCGGGGCGCCGGCCGGCGACGGCGAGGAGGTGCCGGGGCTGAAGGGCGCCTGGGACATCGTCGGCCTCAACTTCTACTCACGCTCGGTGCTCGCCGCGGGCCGTGGCGTGATGGGCCTGCGGCAGGTGGCGCCGTCTCCAGACGCCGAGACGAGCACGATGGGTTGGGAGGTCTATCCGGAGGGGTTCTACCAGAGCATGATGCGTCTCAAGGGCTATGACGTGCCTGTGTACATCACGGAGAACGGCATCGGCACTGACGACGACGAGCAGCGCATCAGCTACCTGGTCCGTCACTTCAACCAGGTGCACCGGGCGATCACCGATGGCGTCGACGTCCGCAGCTACCTGCACTGGTGCCAGCAGGACAACTTCGAGTGGGCGGAGGGCTTCCGCCAGAAGTTCGGCCTCTTCGCCACGGAGGAGGGCACGCTGAACCGTATACCGAAGGGGAGCGCGCACTTCTTCAAGGACGTCGCGGAGAACAACCGCGTGCCGGGCGAGCTGGTCGAGAAGTACGTGAGGTAGTGGACAGTGGCTTGTGGACAGTGGACAGGATGAGACGTTGGCTGGTGGTTGCCGTGGCTGTTCTTGCCGTCGCCCTCGTGGCGTGCGGCGGCGACGATGACGACGGTGCTACGCAGGGGCCGGTGGGGACGGGCCCGCCCATGTTTATCAGCGGTGCGTTCTCGTCCGGGGCTGCGATCCCGATCGAATTCACCTGCGACGACGATAACGTCTCGCCCCCGCTCAACTGGTGGCGGCTGCCGCCGGGCACACAGTCGCTGGCGCTGACGATGGACGACCCGGACGCGGGTGGCTACGCGCACTGGGTGATGTACAACATACCGCCGGACTCCATGGGGCTGGCTGCGGACATCTTCCCGGACGAGGTGCTGGCTGACGGCTCGCTCCAGGGGCTGAACAGCCGCGGCGAGATCGGCTACACAGGGCCGTGCCCGCCCGGCGGCGAGCATCAGTACGTCTTCCGCCTCTACGTCCTGAACGCCGAGGCTGATCTCGAGGCTGGTGCGACGCTGGCCGAAGTGGAGGCGGCGATCGCGGACCACGTGCTGGCGCTGAGCGAGCTTGTCGGCACGTACAGCCGCTGAGCCGGGCACGCGAAAGCGCCGCCGTGCAGCACGGCGGCGCTTTGATTTGGCTCTTTGGTCTACTACTGGATGAGGCGCGAGCCTGTCGTCAGCTGTGTGCCGATGGAGTAGAAGATCGGCTCCAGGTCAGCCGACTTCGGTTCGTTGAAGGCGTGACTGGGGTCGGTGGCCAGTGATGCGAGGAACACCGCCGCGTCCATTTCGAAGTAGGGGCTGCTGGGATCGTCGCGGTCGCACTGGTTCGTGGCGCCCCAGGCGATCGTGAAGATCTCGATGCCCAGCGCCTTGGCGATGTCAGCGTTGTAGGCAGCCCAGTCGCATGGGCCCTTGTGCTCGTAGGCACCACCGCCGCCGCCGCCACCGGGCTCCGAGTAGAAGACCTCTGCCGCAACGTAGTCGAGTTCGAACTTGTTTTCGCTGTCGTCCGCGACGTTCGTGACGCGCACGCGGAAGTTGGCGTCGGACAGTTCGTCGCGAGTCCAGCTGCGGCCCCAGGTGTCGGTGGCACCGCCGACGAAGTAGGTGGTCCAGTCGTCGTCGACGTCAAAGCTGTATTCGCCGGTCCAGGTGCTGCCGCCGTCCCAGGAGAGCTCGACGCACATCATCCGCACGTCGGCTTCGTCTTCTTTCTCCCGGGCGTCGAGGCGTATCTTGATGCCTTCGATCGTCTCGCCCGATGGGATATCGCCCTGGACGTCGAAGTCCCAGAAATCGTGGCGGTCCTTGGTGCTGCCGTTGCAGCTGACCGAGTTGCTGGTTCCACTCTCCTCGTCCTTGGCCTTGCCATCTCCGTCCGAGCAGGCCTTCCAGCCGTCGTCCTCGAAGCCGTCGTTGTCTCCGCTGAGGCTGGTGACCGCGGCGTTGCTGTCGCAGCCGTGCTGTCCGGTCGAATTGTTGGCCGTGCTACCTGTATCCGGTGCTACGTTGGCGGCACCGTCCGTGACGAGGACGATCCCCCAGGTCACTTCCGGGCGGCCGTTGGCAACAAGCTCGGCCGTCGCTGCCTCGATCGGGTTACCCAGGTTGGTGTGCGCGCCCGATGGCCCGCCTCGTTCGACACAATTGATCGCGTCGACAGGCGGGCTGAAGTAGTTGAGGACGCCAGGTGATGTCTGGAAGGTGTCGGTCAGCGGGGCGGGCAGCCAGACCTGCGGGTTGTCCCAGTCCTGGAGGGTCGCGCAATAGTCATCTGGTGTGACCGGGGGTGTCATGGCAGCTGATACTTGCTGGTACTCGTGATTGAAGTTCCCGAACATTGAGAGGATGGCGGCCTTGGCCTCGGCGAGGTCAGTGCTCGACATGGATCCACTGTGGTCCAGGACGGTCACGATATCCGCCGGCCCGTTGCCGACGGCGCCGCAGGCGCCACGACAAGCCCCGGCCGTTGCGTCAACGTCGCAGCCGGTTACCCAGCAGCTGTCGCCGGCGCCGAAGAGGTTGAAGATGCCGCCGAGGAATGCCGGCGCCGTGCTCGTTGGCGTGACGAAGATGGTGTCGTAGATGCCGGCAGCCTCGTCGCAGACACCCTGCGGACTCGTGCAGGCGAAGCTAATGTCGACGGTGTTGGGGTCGACGCCATTTGCTGCGACGTAGTCGAGCGCGACCTGCTGAGCGAGGTTGGCGTCGTCGGGCAACTCCTGGGCGCCGGCAAGAGCAGCGGCGTCGGCCGCTGCCTGGACGGTCTGGCGCTCGTGGATGAAGAAGCCGACGTCCACGACGATCATCACGAGAAGAAGTAGCATCCCCATCATGAGCGCGGCGAGGACTAGAATCTGGCCCCGCTCCTTGTCGATGACGTCTCTCTGGCCGCGAGTGTTCACTGACATAAATGCGCCCTAACAGCTACCAGTAGACAGAAGTAGCCTGCGGAGTGCTCCTAAACAATAAGATGCGTGAAGAAGCGAGTGGTTTCCGGTGATGACCCACTGGGGGTTATCGTTTGGTTAAGGTGGGGAGTAGACTGAGCGGCTATAGTTCGCCCTCGAGGCCGGCCGCTTCGGCGATCGCGGACCACGTGCTGGCGATGAGCGAACTCGTCGGCACGTACAGCCGCTAGCCGGGCACGCGAAAGCGCCGCCGTGCTGGACGGCGGCGCTTTGATTTGGCTTTCTGATCTGTTACTGGATGAGGCGCGAGCCAGTCGTCAGCTGTGTGCCGATGGAGTAGAAGATCGGCTCGAGGTCAGCCGACTTCGGTTCGTTGAAGGCGTGACTGGGGTCGGTGGCCAGTGATGCGAGGAACACCGCCGCGTCCATTTCGAAGTAGGGGCTGCTGGGATCGTCGCGGTCGCACTGGTTCGTGGCCCCCCAGGCGATCGTGAAGATCTCGATGCCCAGCGCCTTGGCGATGTCAGCGTTGTAGGCAGCCCAATCGCACGGGCCCAAGTGTTCGTAAGCGCCGCCTCCGCCGCCTCCGCCGGGCTCCGAGTAGAAGACCTCTGCCGCAACGTAGTCGAGTTCGAACTTATTCTCGCTGTCGTCCGCGACGTTCGTGACGCGCACACGGAAGTTGGCGTCGGACAGTTCGTCGCGAGTCCAACTGCGGCCCCAGGTGTCAGTGGCACCGCCGACGAAGTAGGTCTCCTCGTCGTCGTCGACGTCGAAGGTGTATTCGCTGGTCCAGGTGCTGCCGCCGTCCCAGGAGAGCTCGACGCACATCATCCGCAGGTCGGCCTCGTCCTCTTTCTCCCGGGCGTCGAGGCGTATCTTGATGCCTTCGATCGTCTCGCCCGTGGGGATATCGCTCTGGACGCCGAAGTCCCAGAAATCGTGGCGGTCCTTGGTGCTGCTGTTGCAGCTCACGGAGTTGCTGGTGCCACTCTCTTCGTCCTTGGCCTTGCCGTCGCCGTCCGTGCAGGCCTTCCAGGGGTCCTTCTGGAAGCCGTCGTTGTCACCGCTGAGGCTGGTGACCGGAGCGTTGCTGCCGCAGCCGTGCTGTCCGGTCGAATTGTCGGCCGTGCTACCTGTATCCGGTGCTACGTTGGCGGCACCGTCCGTGACGAGGACGATCCCCCACGTCACTTCCGGGCGGCCGTTGGCAACAAGCTCGGCCGTCGCTGCCTCGATCGGGCTACCCAGGTTGGTGTGCGCGCCCGATGGCCCGCCGCGTTCGACACAGTCGATCGCGTCGACAGGCGGGCTGAAGTAGTTGAGGACGCCTGGCGATGTCTGGAAGGTGTCGGTCAGCGGAGCGGGCAGCCAGACCTGCGGGTTGTCCCAGTCCTGGAGGGTCGCGCAGTAGTCACCTGGTGTGACCGGCGGCGTCATGGCAGCTGATACCTGCTGGTACTCGTGATTGAAGTTCCCGAACATGGAGAGGATGGCGGCTTTGGCCTCGGCGAGGTCCGTGCTCGACATGGACCCACTGTGGTCGAGGACGGTCACGATATCGGCTGGCCCGTTGCCGACGGCGCCGCAGGCGCCACGACAAGCTCCGGCCGTTGCGTCAACGTCACAGCCGGTTACCCAGCAGCTGTCGCCAGCGCCGAAGAGGTTAAAGATGCCGCCGAGAAATGCCGGCGCTTTGCTTGTCGGCGTGACGAAGATCGTGTCGTAGATGCCGGCAACCTCGTCGCAGACACCTTGCGGACTCGTGCAGGCGAAAGTGATGTCGACGGTGTTGGGGTCGACGCCATTTGCTGCGACGTAGTCGAGCGCGACCTGCTGGGCGAGGTTAGCGTCGTCCGGCAGCTCCTGGGCGCCGGCAAGAGCAGCGGCGTCGGCCGCTGCCTGCACGGTCTGGCGCTCGTGGATGAAGAAGCCGACGTCGACGACGGCCATCACGAGAAGAAGGAATAGCCCCATCATGAGGGCGGCGAGGACGAGAATCTGTCCCCGCTCCTTGTCGATGACGTCTCTCTGGCTGCGAGTGCTTACTGACATAAATCCGCTCCTACACCTGTCAATTGACAGAATGCTTGTAAAGATTAGGATGCCGTGAAGGAGCGTCTGTTTCCCGGTGAGGACCCGCTTGAGGGTTACTGTTTGGTGAACGTCGGTGGAAGCCAGTCGCTACAGCTCGCCGTCGAGGCCGGCCGCTTCGGCGATCGCCTGCTTCAGCGACTCGCTCAGCTCGGCGTGCTCTCCGGGGGCCTCTCTGACGCTGGCGAGGTGGCCATGGTGTACCGTGCCGACGAAGCGTTTCTGATAGACGCTGAGGAAGGCCCGGACGGCGGTTGGGTCGAACTGTGTGCCGCTGTTGCGGAGGACTTCTGCCAGCGCCTGCTCCGCGGGCATGGCGCAGCGGTAGGTGCGGTCCGAGGTCATGGCGTCGAAGGCGTCGGCGATCGTGAAGATGCGCGCGCCCAGCGGGATCTCCTCGCCGGCGAGGCCGCGCGGGTAACCCCCGCCGTCGTAGCGCTCGTGGTGGCAGAGGACGATCTCGCGTGCGGTCTTCAGGAAGTCGATCTTGAGGAGGATCTCGTAGCCGGCGGCGGCGTGGCCGCGCATCGCCTGCCACTCATCATCGGTGAGGGCGCCGGGCTTGCGCAGGATGGCGTCCGGCACGGCGATCTTGCCAACGTCGTGGAGCAGCGCGCCCCAGGAGATGTTGCGCCATTCGTCCGTGTCCTTCTCCATCCCTATCTCGGCGGCGATCGCCAGCGTTAGGTCGGCGACTCGCTCCGAGTGGCCACCGGTCTCGCTGTCGCGCGCGTCGAGGGCGGCTGAGAGGGAGCGCAGCGTGCCGTCGTAAGCGTTGCGCAGGCTGTCCATAGCGTCGGTCACCTGGCCGTGCGCTTTCTGTAGCTGGCCGTGAGCGTGGCGGAGGTCGAGCACGTTCTTGGTGGTGCGGTCCAGGTACTGCTTGATCGACAGGCGCATCATCAGCGGCGGCGCGATGAACACGGCGATGCCCCAGAGGCCCATCGCCTGGTGGGCAGCGATCACGGCGGTGCCGATTGCGGCGAGGATGACGTAGTGCGGCAGCAGCCAGGGGAAGTGCTCGGCCCAGACCTTCGGCAGCGAGGAGCGGCTGCTGAGGCCGATGGCGGCCGAAACGAGCAGTGTGTTGACGGCGAAGTTGACGCAGCCGGCGATCGTTGCGGGAAGGAGTATCTGTGGCCATTCCAACGCTCCGCCGGTGGCGTAGGTCTGGGGCATCACGGCGGCCGCGGCGGCCGCGGCCAGCATCAGCGCTCCGAAATTGAATGCGGTCTTGCGGAGCGGTCTCCCGTAGGCCGAGGCGATGATGGCCAGCGGCACGACGATGGCGAGGCCGGGCATTCCGGCGCCTACGACAGTGGCGAAGATCGGTACGATCGCCAGTGAGACGCGGCTGTCGCCGTAGAGGCTCATGTCGGCGCGTTCGGCGAGGACGGCCAGCGCGGCCATCGCGGCGACGAGTTCCCAGTTCACGCCGTCGGCGGCGAGCACGCCACCGTAGGCGACGAGCGCCGCCCCGGCGGCGAACGTCAGCAGGACGAGGACGTTGAGGAAGAACGCGCTCGCGCCGCCGGGCGATTCCGGCGACGCAGAGGCCTCGTCGGGGCGACTGACGCCGGGCACGAAGCCGCGCTCTACAGTTATTCCGAATACTTGCATAGTGATATATGGGATTCGAGGCGAACTCGCCCGTCACCTCATACGACGAAGCACATACGGGAACCGTTGCCGAGCGGAAGAGGTTGCGCGGCAATCTCGCCCATAGGCTGGACTACTCTTCGGGCGCGTTTAACCGAAAATTCACCGTCGCGTGGGATCCGCCCGGCGTTCCTGACGGGTGGCGGCGGACGCTACAGCGAGGCGGATGAAAACAGCCGAGGACGACCCGAGCGATCACGATCCCGTCGTGAAGCCGCTGCGTCTGACTAAGGCATGAGGGCCGCCAGGAGAGATCGCACCGGCGGAGACCGGCGGCGTGTTAGCTTTCCGGGCGAAAGGAGCCACCCGGCGGCGATCTTCCTTCGGCTGCCCGGAGCTCAGGAGCGGGCGCGCACTCTCTTCTTCTCGTCCGGATCCTCCAGCAACCCGGCCAGCGCGCCGACCAGGACGGCGTTGGCGCCCACCACAATAAGCATCTGGGCTACCGCGGCAATGCTGATGTTGAGATTGCCCGGGTCGGCGAGCAGCAGCAGCAGGTCCAGCCCAAGGCCAAGGATGACCATGATTGCGCCGCCGGCGATGAACACCTCGAAGCCCAGGTAGCGGTTGTAGAAGCGCACGATGGCGTCCTCGTTGGTGATACCGCGGCTGCTGGTGTACAGGCGGGAGGTGAGCCCAAGGAGCAGGGCGTTGATGCCGACGATCACGAAGATGCTGCCGGCGAACACGGGCTGCCAGGTCCAGTCGCCGATCTCGATCGTGTCATCGCCGAGCGCGGCGGCTTGAATGGCGATGCCGAGGAGTGTCAGGACCGCGCCCGGTACGGTGAACATATAGTTGGGGCTGGCCAGGAGCAGGAAACGCAGGTGCCGCCAGCCGTCGCGGAAGGTGTTCAGCTTGGCCTCTCCCAGGCGTTCGGCGTATGGCACCGGTACATCGGCGACTTTCAAGCCCCGGCGGGCGGCCTTGAGGATCATCTCCGAGGCGAGTTCCATTCCGTCGGTCTGAAGGTCAAGGCGTTGCAGGGCATCGCGCGTAAAGGCCCGTAAGCCGCACTGGCTGTCTCCCACCTTGAGCCCGGTAAACAGCCGCAGAAGGGACGAGATGAGCGGCGTGCCGATGTAGCGATGGCTCCAGGTCATGGCGCCGGGCGCGATCCCGCCTGCGAAGCGGTTGCCGACGGCCATGTCGGTGCCGTCCTCCAGCGGTTTGATGAGCGCGTCCAACTCGTCGAACGCGTAGGTATCGTCAGCGTCACCCATAACCAGCCATTCGCCCCGGGCCTCTACGAAGCCGCGCCGCAGCGCCGAGCCGTAGCCTGGCACAGGTTCGAACAGCACGCGTGCGCCCGCGGCAGCGGCCAGTTCAGGCGAGCCGTCGGTGCAGCCATTATCAACGACGATCACCTCGCCCGCCCGGCCGGAGCGCTCAAGCCAGCTCAGCGCTTTACGGACGCAGGTCTGTACCGTTTCCTTCTCGTTGAGGCAGGGCATGACTATCGAGATGAAGGGCGTGTCTCTCGACGTCGTCGATCCTTGGCCAGTTGTCTGAGTTGCCACGGCTGAACGAATCGTAGTTGGGCAGCATTGTGCGCGCAACCTTCAGGCCTTGACTGAGCCGGTGCCCTGGCATAGGGTTCGGTCAATCTCGACGGCCACGACGTGATGCCCAGACGCGGCCTGAGCTAAATCTGTGAAATCTCTCGACTACTACCTCCGCAACGCACGTTTCGCCAAAGCTCGGGCATTCATCCGGCCTGCCGACGTGGTGCTCGACATCGGCTGCGATGACGGCTCGCAATTCGAGTCGCTCAGGGGCGTGATCAAGTACGGGGTCGGTGTAGACCCAACACTGACGGGCCAGAGAGACAGCGACCTGTACAGCCTGTACCCTGGAGCCTTTCCGGAAGCTGTCCCAGAGGGCACCACGTTCGACGTGATCACAATGCTCGCAGTTCTCGAGCACATCTCACCGGCTGAGCAGGCGCGGCTTGGTCAGCTCTTCCACGATCTTCTGAACCCCGGCGGGCGCGTCGTCCTGACCGTGCCGTCGCCTCGAGTCGACGATATCCTGCACGTCCTGGTGAAGCTGCGTCTCATCGACGCTATGAAGTTGCACGAGCACTACGGCTTCAAGGTGGAGGAGACTGAGAGGCTGTTCTGCGCGCCGCTTTTTCGAACCCGTGTCAAGCGCAAGTTCCAGCTTGGTCTGAACAACCTCTTCGTATTCGATCGCGTTTGAACGCAACCGTCGCGGCGGTCTGACGAACTATGAAGCGTTGACCGGTGAGCCGGTTAGAAAGTCACCCAACTCCAGCCGTTCGTCTGGTTTGGCTCGAACTGGTATATCCAGAGCATGGCCATCAGGTTGACGGCAACTCCCACAGCGATCAGCCCGACGTGATACCACTTCAGTTCATCGCCGATCGTCTTCGCAACGAGGAGCCACAGGAACGGCGTGAAGTCCAGACCGTAACGGTAGCCGTGCTGTGCCCAGCCGGTGGCGGCGAACGTGAACAAGAAGAGCGCCGTCGGGATGATCGCGGCCCAGCAGGCCAGTACCAGCCGGTCTCGCTGAAGAGAGGCCCAGATCACGGCCAGCGCCGTGAGCGCCCAGAAGGGCAGCAGGTGTATGCCGAGCGGAATGTCGGTCGTTGCCCAACCGGCGTCCCAGACCCTGACGATCCCGCGCGAGAGGATTATCCCGGCCGCGATCGCCAGAGCGGCTGCGGCCGGGACCCAGATTCTGCGGTCCACTTTGATGTTGGGGAAGTACGCTAGCAGGAGTGCGGGAGTCGTGATCCACATCGCCATTCCGAACAACGACGGTAAGACGTACGGTCCGCTCTTCTGAAATATTGGAGTCTGCTCCAGCATGACCGGCGGATGCCTCTCGATGTAGCTGAGATCGAAGAGGCCGTGCTGGTACACGAGACCCTCAAGGTTCGTCTGGCGAGTCTGCTCCGTGTATCCGTAGCCAGTCTCCAGAGGGTCATCGAAGCGCATGTAGTTCGCCACCATGTTTGTCATAAGGAAGGGAGCGATCCCGGCCGCGAAGCTCCAGGCCGGTGCCAGGTCAATGCGTTGCCAGAGGGTGCGGCCGGGGGCTGGAGGGCGTAGCCAGAACGGCGAGAACATGACTACGAAGAAGAGGCCGGTGACGATCGCCGTCGGGCGGCATAAGAACGACGCGCCCAGGCAGGCGCCGGCGAGCAGCGGGTTCGGTCTGGCCACAGCGAAGTAGATGCCTCCGAACAGGAAGAAGGTCGCCGTCGTGTGCGCGAAGAACCAGACGCCGCCGTTGGCCGCTACCCACCAGAAGATCGTGCCGAAGACCATGAGCACAGTCAGCAGGAGCTGGTTCAGGAGCTTCGTGCTCATGTGGCGCGAGACGAGGAACACCAGAGGCGCCGTCAGCGCTCCGATCACCACAGAGACCAACGCCTGGTTGAGCTGGTTCCCCCAGACCAGCACGCCGGGGATCACCATTAGCGCCGGGCCGATCGAATGCTGCATGTACGTCTTGCAGTCCTCCGAGAAGCGAGGCTCCGCTACAAGCTCGGCCTGCGGGTCGCCGGGCGGGAAGCAGAACCCGTCGCCGTCGTAGAGGACGCGCTCCATGATGCCGAAGTTCCTGGTGTGCTGCGGGTCCATGTCCAGGTGGCCGTGCACGATATTGTTCGCCTGGCTGACCTGGAACGAGAATGCCGTTTCCCTGGGGCCCAGGGACCAGAGCAGTCCGAACGTGAGGACCGCCAGGGCGATGCACCAGCCGATGACGGTGACTTGGCCGGACTCCACCAGGTACGGGACGTTGATGCCGGAGTCCGGGAAGCCCGCGGAGTCCTCGCCCATCAGGCTGCGTTCGCTTCAGAGCGGGCGAGGGGCCAGATGAGGTAAGCGCTAAACGCCCAGTTGACGAGGAAGCCGAAGACGGTGCCGATGCTCAGCGATATGTAGGGGCTGATCCCGAAGACGGGCGTCAGGACGTTGACCGTGGTGACGACGATGATCGGGCTGACGATGCAAGTGGCGTTGAACTGCAGGAAGCGCGCAAGGCCCCAACCGCGGCGCGGCCGGTCGCGGAAAGTCCAGTTCTCCAGCGCGTAGAACTTGAAGACGATCGCGACCTCGACGGCCAGCGCCGAGGCCAGCAGAAGGCGGATGTCCGGGTGGGTGAAGAGGCCGAAATCGAAGTCGCGGTTGTGGGCCGGAAGGAGCGGGAGGACGTCGTAGAGGAGCAGGAGCGCGGCCTGGTTGATGAAGAAGGCGATGCCGCCGACGAGAAGGAACCGGAGGAACTCGGGCGAGACGTGGAGGCGCGCGGCGATACGGTCCATGTGGGAGGACAAAGCGGGGTCAGCGGAGGCCGTAGTCTCCATAGTGCGTTGGGCCGATCGCTCAGCTTGCACTCCAGAATAGGCCCGCATCTCAGGCGGCGCAAGGAAGTATTATCAGGCCGGATACGTACTGATGGCCCGAGAAGTTTCACGTCGAGCAGGTACGCCCGGTGCTTGAGCTGGCCGGGCTGGTGCTGCTTGGCCTCGTAATCGGCACGTACGGTACCATCATCGGCGCGGGCGGCGGCTTCGTGCTCGTGCCGGCGCTGCTCATGCTCTACCCGGACTCCGAACCGGAGGAGGTGACCGCCGTCTCGCTTGGTGTTGTCTTCTTGAGCGCGCTGTCCGGATCAGCGGGTTATGGGCGTCAGCGCTGGATCGACTACAAGACGGGGCTTCTTTTCGCCGTGGCCTCCGCGCCGGGCGTCGTGGCTGGTGCGCTGCTTGTGCAGTTCGTGCCGGAGAGGCTGTTCACGGGCCTGTTCGGCGTCATGCTGCTGGGGGTTGCGGTTGTGTCCCTGTGGGGCCGTCCGCTGGCGATCCGCGAGCCGTTGCGCGGGAGAGGCATCATCCGGCGCATCGTTAGCGACGCCGAGGGCCGGCAGTACGTCTACGCTTACCGGATCTGGCAGGGTCTGACGCTGAGCCTGGGGATCGGTGTCATCTCCAGCCTGTTCGGGATCGGCGGCGGTGTCATCCACGTGCCGGCGATGATCATGCTCCTGCACATCCCCGTGCAGTTCGCGGTGGCGACGTCGCTCTTCGTGCTGGCGTTCATGTCGGGTGGGGCGTCCGTCATACACCTGACGACGGGCACGTTGGGCGGCGACGAGGCGGCGAAGATCGCCGCGCTGGCCGTGGGAGCGGTTCCGGGCGCGCAGTTGGGCGCGCGCTTGGCGCAGCGGATCAAGGGCCGCTCCGTGCTGATCCTGCTGGCGTCAGCGATCGTTGTGCTCGGATTTCGGCTGCTGCTGAAAGCGGTCGCGGACGTCTGAGTCAGACGCTGCGCACGCCGTCGACCGCTAGCTCGACCGCGACGGCGACGATCAGGGCGCCGGAGAGCCGCCCGAGGACGCCGATCGCCAGCCCGCCTAGCGCGCGCCGCAGGAAGACGCCGGCGCACAGCAGCGCGCCCGCGGCGAGGATCGCGATCGCGACAGCGGCCGCGGCGTCGGCCTCGCCGTAGCGGCCGCTGTAGGCGACGACGGCACCGAGCGCGGCCGGGCTGGCAAGGCCGGGGACCGCCAGCGGCAGGAGCCAGGGCCGGCCGGTCGCCACTTCGCTGAGGCCGAGAGAACGTCCGGACCAGAGCAAGCGAACGGCGAGCGGCGCCATGATGACGGCGGCGCCGGCCTGGAAGTTCTCGCCCGAGACGTCAAGGAGCCCGAGGAACGGATCGGTCAGCACGACTGCGGTGAGGAGGACCGCCAGTGCAGCGCCGGCCGCCGCGAAGGCCGTCAGGCCGGTCCGGGCGGCATCCCCTTCGTGGTCGTCAGGCGAGGCGGCGAGGAAAGCGGGGACCAGCCCGAACGGTGCCAGAGTCGCGAAAATGCCAACAGCGGCGCGCAGTATTTCGGTCATTCGAGTGTCTCCTCTGGTTCGCGCATCTTGTGTTCGGCGAGGGCGTCGAGCGCGTAGGTGATACCGGAGAAGGCGTGCTGCTGGTCGTCCATGCGGGTCTCGCCGTCGTGGAACCAGGCGCCCTCGACGAGGCCGGGCGAAGCGTAATCTGCCGCCTCTTCGGCGTCGGTCTGGCGGTCGGTGAGAATGCCGGCGATGCAGTGCAACCGCTCCTCCGTCTTGTCTTTGATGTCGGCCAGCCGCTCGTCCTGGGCGGCGACGCGCCAGAGGCCGGCCAGGCCCTCGGCCCACGTCCCGACTCCGGATCCACGGGCATCTTCGCCGCGCAGGAGGCTGCCGTACCAGCTGCCCTCGCGCTGACTTGCCGTGCGGACGAGAAGGCCGAATCGCCCGGCCAGGTCGCGCGCGTAGTCGATCTGCTGATCCGTGAGGCCCCACTCGACCATTTCGGCGAGGCCGTAGGCGGCCCACTGGTCGGCCAGCGGCGGAAAGTCGACATCTTCCACGTCGTCGCGCATCGTCGTGATGAAGCTGAGGGCGTCGCGGGCGTGGGAGTCCCATCCTTCGCCGGGGAACGCCTCGTGCAGGAGCGCCAGCGCCCACAGCGCTTCGCCGGGGTAGAAGCGAGACGTGCCCGCCGTATCGGGGGCATCGACGTCGATCTGCCAGGCGACGTGGAAGCCGCCGTCGTCGCGCTGCAGCGCCGTCAGGTAGCGGCCGACTTCGCGCATCAGGCCGTCGTACTGCGTATCGGCCGTCGCCAGCCGGCGTTCGGCCAGCGAGACGACCATCAGGGCGGAAGCGCCCAACGGCGGGCGGTTCGCCCGGAAGCTGGCGCTCAGCGCGGCCCAATCGTCGTGGCGGACGAGGTTCGCCTCCATCCAGGCAAGGCCGTCATCGGCCGCGGCAAGCGTCTCGCGGTCGCCGAGGCGGCCGGCGGCCTGGTAGAGCGACATCGTCACGCCGGCGTGGCGCACCTCGTTGTAGGCGGCGGGCGCCGAGTCGCTTTCGTTGTAGTAAAGGTAGACGTAGGAGCCGTCGGCGTTCTGGTTGCGGGTCATCCAGGCCGCCGCGGCTTCGGCGGCTTCGGCGATGCGCTCCTCGCTCTCGATGCCGCACGACTCGGGCGGGATGACGGCGACGCGGACGAAGGCGAGGAAGACGATCCACAGTGCAAACGAAAGAAGCGTCCCGCGCGCGATCATCGGCTACATGATGGCGGGCGGGACTGGTGGCGGCAAGGCTGCGCTAGAATATTGCCGGGAGCCAACCGTGACCGTACACTCTATCGTCTACCTGCCCGAGCCCGTGCTGCGCCAGAAGGCGAAGCGCGTGCCCGGCGCGCCTCAGCGAGACGCCAAACTGCAGCAGCTCATCGATGACATGATCGAGAGCATGTACGCGGCCCGTGGTGTTGGCCTGGCGGCGCCGCAGATCGGCGTCTCCCTGCGGGTTATCGTCATCGGTATCCCGGAGGAGGAGCCGTTCGCGCTGATCAACCCGGAGATCGTGAAGGTCGCCGGTGAGCGGCAGGTGGACGAAGGTTGCCTCTCCGTGCCCGGCTATCACGCCGAACTCGTGCGGCACCGCCTCGTCGTGGCGAAGGGGCTGAGCCGCGAGGGGAAAGAGGTGCGGATCAAGGCGCGGGACACGTTGCTGGCGCAGGCGCTGGAGCACGAGATCGATCACATCAAGGGCACGCTCTACATCGACCACCTCGACAGCCTGGACGAGCTACAGAAGGTGGAGCCGGGCGAGAGCATCAGCCGCGAGGCTACGCCCCGCTAGCCCGGAGCCGGCATGCGGCGTATCACGGTCGCCCCTGAACGGCGCCGGCTGCTCGAGCGGCTAACGGCGTTCTTCGACGCACGCGGCGCGTCTGCCCACGCAACGGGTGGTTTCCTTCGGGACGCGCTCCTCGGACTGACCGCGCGCGACCTCGACGTTGCCGTCGAGGGCGACTCGCTTGTCCTCGGCCGGGCGCTGGCGGACGAACTGGCGGGCGCCTTCGTCGTGCTCGACGAAGGCCGTGGTCACGTTCGCATCGTGCTGCCGGACGGCGACGTCACGATCGACCTGACGCCGCTGTCGGAGTCGATCGAGGACGACCTGCGTCGCCGCGACTACACGATCGATGCACTCGGCACGCCACTGGCGGAGGCGGCAGCCGGCGCCGTCGAGGTGATCGACCCGACGGGCGGCCTCGCTGACCTTGAGGCGCGTCTCGTACGGGCGACGAGCGAAGAGGCGCTGAAGGCGGACCCGCTGCGCCCGCTGCGGGGCGCCCGCATCGCCGCGCAGCTGGGATTCGAGATCGAGACGCCGACGCGGGAGATGATCTCCCGGCAGGCGGCGCGGGTGGCGGAGGCGGCGCCGGAACGGCAGCGCGAGGAGTTGATGCGGATGTTGGCGGCGCCTCAAGCGGGCCCGGGCGTGCGGTTGCTCGACGGGCTGGGGCTACTCTCGGCCCTGCTGCCGGAGATGGACGTGACGCGCGGCGTGGAGCAACCGAAGGAACACCACTTTGACGTCTTTGGCCACTCCATCGCCGCAGTGGACGCGCTCGACGCGTTGCTCGCGGACGAGCCGCTTGAAGGTGAGCGAAACGGACGCCTGTGGCGAGAGCTGTGGGGAGCGCTGGAGTGGTGGGACGGCGGCCGCGATTACTTTGGCGAGCCGGTGGTTGCGGGAACGCCGCGCCGGGCTCTGGTCAAGCTGTGCGGGCTGCTGCACGACATCGGTAAGCCGGCGACGAAGACGTTCGAGGAGTCCGGCCGGATGCGCTTCTTCGGTCACAGCGATACGGGCGCCGAGATCGCGGGTCGGCTGATGCGCAGACTGCGCTTCTCAAGCCGCGAACGGGAGATCGTCGTGCGGATGATCGAGGCGCACCTGCGGCCGGTGCAGATGGCGCAGGACCGCGCGCCGACGAAGCGCGCCGTCTACCGCTACTTCCGCGCGACGGGCGAAGCGGGCATCGATACGCTGTTTCTCTCGCTCGCGGACCATCTGGGCACTGTGGGGCCAAACGTCCGCCGGGAAGGTTTCCGGGCGCACGTGGCGGTGGTGAGCCACATCCTGCACCTGCGTTTCGTGGATGAAGGCGTGACCTCGCCGCCGAAGCTCGTGAGCGGCGACGATCTGATGCGCGACCTGGGCCTGGAGCCGGGCGCCCTCCTCGGTGAGCTGCTCGAGGCGATACGGGAGGCGCAGGCGGCGGGCGACGTCGGCACGGCGGAAGAAGCGCTGGCCCTGGCGCGAGAGCGGCTGGCGGAGCGAGAACGGTGACCGCTGGATGGAACCAGCAGCCGCCGGCGCCCGTCTAGCGAGTGATGGCCTGGTCTCTCCCGCTTCTATCGTTCGTGACGGTGCTTGCCGTCCTCGCGGCGGCCTGCGGTGACGGTGGTGCACTCGATCGCTCGGCCACTCCCACGCAGACTGCCTCTGCGGCGGCGGGCGATCTTCCGCGGGAGAGCGACTGGCGAGATTGCGCACTGCACGGCGGCGGACCGTGGCCCGGGATCTCTGTGGAGGGTCGATGTGCGTCTGAGAGCGTGGCCGAAGGTGACGGACAGCGCGTCACCGAAGTGCAGGAGTGGCGGTGCGAAGACTTCTCTGGCATCAGCCCGGGATGGGAGCCGTGCAGTGGAGAGTTTGGACGCTACACCGTCGTGGCCATCGTCCGAGCGGGAGACTACGAGGTGGTGAGCACCACGGGAGAGCTCCCGCCCGCGGTAGTTCAATGAGCGGGCGCTGCGCCTAACCGGCGAATCCGCTACGCTATTTAGCCATGGAATCGCTGTGGGTGATCGCGCTGGTATATCCGTTCGTTATCGCCGTGCTTTTCTACTTCGCGTTCCTGCGGCCGGTGCAACAGGAGCGGAAGAAGCGGAGGCAGCAACTCCAGAGTCTGCGCGTCGGCGACGAGGTACTGACACAATCGGGCTTCATCGCTGTTGTAAAGGATGTGCGCATCCCGGAGGAGCCGGGGCCTACCGAGGTCATACTGGACCTCGGTGGCATTGAGGTGCGCGCGGTGGCGTCGGCCATCGTCGAGCGGCTGAACGCGGCCGAGCCGGCTGAGGACGAGGCCGCCAACAAGAGGAAAACACGCGACGGATCCGTCGGACTGGAAGCTAGAGGATAAGCATGCGCAATCGCACAACCCTGCCATTCCTGATCGCGGTCACTATCCTCACGGTTGTGTCGATAATGATCGTCTGGCCCGGCTACCCGCAGAAGTACCTGCCGGACTGGATTGACTATCCCGAGGGCCCTCTGACAGAGGCCGAACCGTTCGATACTTTCCTCGGCTGGATCGTCAAGACCGACCGCGAGGCGATGCGCCTGGGCCTCGATCTGGAGGGCGGCACCTACGTCCTGACGGAGGCGGACGTTTCGGCGCTGCCGGTGGGAACTGACGTTGACAGTGCGATGGACGGCGCCAAGAGCGTTATCGAGGACAGAATCAACCGCTTCGGCGTTTCCGAGACGGAGGTAACGCGCGAGGGGAAGAACCGGTTGGCAATCCAGTTGCCGGGCGTCACGCCCGACGAGGCGGAGGATCTGATCGGCCGCACGGCGTTGCTGCGTTTCATGGAAGCCGAGGAAGACGAGGTCGGCGAGATCATCTGCCAGACCGCCGAGGGTGAGCGTTTCTCCGCCGTGTACCCCGGCCAGGTGATCTCTGGAGTATGCACCACCGCGGAGCTTAGCGGCGACGTCGTATGGAAGCCGGCGACCGGTGTTCAAAACGAGGATGTAAGGGCGCTTACGGGCCGTCAGGTCCAGGCCGGCAGCGCGCGGGCGGATCTCGCTTTCGACACGGGTCTACCCGAGGTTGTTATCGAGTTCACCGGCGAGGGCGCGGTGCTCTTCGAGCAGATCACGACGCGCCTGTCGTCCCCGCCGCGGCCGCTGGGCATCTTCCTGGACGACGATCTTATCAGCTCGCCGCAGGTCAACTTTGCGATCCAATCGACCGAGACACGGATCACCGGCGTCGGCGAGCTTGACGACGCCAAGGACCTGGCGACCTTGCTCAATTCCGGTGCGCTCCCGGTGACTCTGCGCACGATCCAGACGACGGAAGTCGACGCGACGCTGGGCGACAAGACGCTGGTGCGCGGCGTGCAGGCGGGCGTCATCGGAGTCCTCCTCGTGATGCTGTTCATGATGATCTACTACCGGCTGCCGGGACTGCTGGCGGCGGGAGCGCTCCTCACGTACATCTCCGTCGTGATGATGGTCTTCAAACTCGGGCCCATCATCGGGCCGGTGACGATCACGCTCTCCGGAATCGCCGGTTTCGTCTTATCGGTGGGAATGGCGGTGGATGCTAACATCCTTGTGTTTGAGCGGGTGAAGGAGGAGTTACGCGGTGGCCGCAGCCTCCCCGTCGCCATCGAACACGGCTTTGACCGCGCCTGGTCGTCGATCCGCGACAGCAACGTCTCGACACTGATCACCTGCGGCATCTTGATCTGGTTTGGTGAGCAGTTCAATGCCGATGTCGTGCGCGGATTCGCGATCACGCTCGGCATCGGCGTCGTCATCAGCATGTTCTCCGCCATTACTGTGACGCGGACGCTGCTGCGGAGCCTCGTTGGCTTCGGCCTGGAGCGGCGCCTGTGGCTCTTCGCCGGCGACCTGCAGGCCCCGGAGCGTCCGGACCGCGGGGGGCGGCCGTTCATGTTCGACTTCGTGAGCCGCCGCGGGCTCTTCTTCGCAATGTCGGCGGTCATCCTGATCCCCGGCGTGATCTCGATTCTCATACCACCCTCTCTCAAGCCGGGCATCGAATTCACCAGCGGTGCGACGATGACGATCGACTTCGTCGACGACGCGCTGGGCCAGGGCGACGTGCAGGACGCGCTAACCGACGCTGGTCACGACGAAGCGCGCGTCCAGCGGACCTCCGATAACAACTTCATCGTTCGTATGGACGAACTGGAGACGCCGCCATCGCCGCCGATCGGGCCGACGCCCGCGTCGGAGCGTGACCAGCTGGAGGCCAGCCTGGAGGCGAGCCTGGGCGCCTTCGCGGTCCTCAACTTCAACCAGGTCTCGGAGATCGTCTCAAACGAGATCGTCGTCGACGCGGCGATCGCCGTTGCTTTCGCGGCCCTGGCGATACTGGCCTATATTTCGTGGACGTTCCGGAACGTGCCGAAATCGTATCGTTACGGCATCGCGGCGCTGGTCGCCGCAGGCCACGACGTGTTATTCGTCGTCGGCGCGTTCTCGATCTTTGGCAAGCTGTTTGGGACGGAAGTCGACGCCATGTTCATAACGGGCGTGCTCACCGTGCTTGGCTTCAGCGTGCACGATACGATCGTCACTTTCGACCGTATCCGTGAGAACGTCGCGGTCAACCCGGGCGTGGACTACGAGGAGATCGTCAACGCCAGCCTCACCGAAACGTTAGCGCGCTCGCTGAACACGTCGATCACGGTCGTCTTCGCGATCCTCGCGTTGCTCTTGCTCGGCGCCGGTCAGGTGGATGTGCTGCTGCTCGCGCTGCTGCTGGGCATCGTGGCGGGGACGTACAGCTCGATCTTCATCGCCAGCCAGATCCTCGTTTCCTGGGAAAACGGCGACTTCGGGCGTGCCTTGCGCCGCCTGACGCCGTGGCGCGAATCCGAAGAGCCGGCGACCGCCAGCGCCTAGTCAGCGCAGAACGCGCACGTCGCCCACTCGCCGGGTGATGTGCTTCGCGTCCAGGTGCTCCAGCAGCGCCTGCGCGTACTTGCGCGACGTGCCGAACATGTCCCGCGCCTGAGCCAGGGTGATCGTTTCCTGCTCTTTCAGGTGCGCCTGGACGCGTTCCGCGAGCTCACCATAGGCTTCGGCGGCGAAGATGACGCTGCCTGCCCGAACGACCTCACCCGCTCCTTCGAGGTAGGCGAGCACGTCGCCATCGGGCGCCCGGTCGGTCGGCGGCGAGAACGGTGTCTCGCGCAGCGCCTCGAGGAAGGCGGCCGCGGTTGCCTCCTGCGGCGGCGTCAACGCCGGTGAGTGCGAGGCGAGGCCGACGGCACTGCCGCGTTCGGCGACGAGCACGTCGCGTACCAGCCGCGCCATAAGCGCGTCGAACGTCTTCGGTTCGAGTTGCAGGCGGCCGCGCAGCTCCTCGCGGGGCATCCCCGGTCGCAGCGGCGTGGCGGCGTGGTAGGCCGTCAGCGCGCCGCGGACGGCCTCGATCGCGGCATCGAACCCGGTGCGCGTGTAGAGTGCCGAGTTGTTCGCGAGCGCATCCTCGCTGAGGGCGACGACATCCCCGGCCTCAAGGAGCTGTCCGAGCGTCGCCCGCGTTTCGTCGTCGCCGGCGACTGAGCCTGCCGTGGCCGGCTCGGCGAGGGCGATCGCGGAGAGCAGTCGCTCTTCGGGTGAGCCGCGAGCCAGCGTCTCCAGACGAGCGATGGCGCCGGCGTCGAAGCGGCGGTGCCGGGGCGCGTCCGTGTCGACGATGAGGCCGCCGCCCAGCGTGTCGTTCGGGTCGCGGACGACGAAGTGGTCGCCCTTGAGTGCGCACACTGGCGCGGCCAGGCGGACCTGCGCCCAGGCCTCTTCGCCGGGCGGGATTTCGGTGGCGTCGAGGAGCAGCAGACGGCCCTCGACTTCGGCGGCGCCGCTGTGGAAGGTGACGGTCAGGTTGTGCCGCACAGGCCGCGTAAGGTAGGGAACGGCACGCAGACGAACGTCGGCCGATTTCGTCGTCTGGAGCGCGCCAGGGCGCGCCAGGACCATGCCGCGGTGCAGGTCGGCCGGGGCGACGCCGGAGAGGTTGACGGCGGTGCGGCGTCCGGGCGGCGCGACATCTACCTGCTGCCCGTGCGTCTGCAGGCCACGGACGCGGGCGCGCCGGCCAGCGGGCAGCGCCTCGACCTCGTCGCCAACGCGGAGCGAGCCGTCCACGAGCGTGCCGGTGACGACAGTACCGAAGCCGGCCATCGTGAACGCGCGGTCGATCGGCAGGCGGGGCCGGCCGGCGTCGCGCTTGCGTTCCGTCTTCACGAGTTCAGCCTCTACTGCAGCAAGGATGTCGTCGAGGCCGGTCCGGGCGACCGCGGAACAGGGGACGATCGGCGCGCCCTCCAGCGTCGTGCCGCGAAGCGCCTCTGCGGCGTCGTCGCGGGCGAGTTCTAGCCCGTCGCGATCGACGAGGTCGCACTTGGTGAGCGCGACGACGCCGTGGGCGATGCCGAGCAGGTCGATGATCGCCAGGTGCTCGCGCGTCTGCGGCATGACGCCTTCGTCGGCGGCGATCACCAGGAGAGCGAGGTCGATTCCGCCGACGCCGGCGAGCATGTTCTTGATGAAGCGCTCGTGGCCGGGCACGTCGACGATGCTGACTTCGTCGCCGCCCGGCAAACGCAGCCAGGCGAAGCCGAGGTCGATCGTCAGGCCGCGGTCCTTCTCCTCCTGCCAGCGGTCGGGGTCGATGCCGGTGAGGGCGTGGACGAGCGCGGACTTGCCGTGGTCGACGTGTCCCGCGGTGCCGATGACGTACATTGTCGTTCGATTCTATACCGGCGAATTCCGCTCTGATAACATCGCGCCGTGCGCTCCGTCGGATATGTCTACGACCAGATCTACCTGGAGCACGACGTGGCAGGCCATCCGGAATCGGCCAGCCGGTTGCAGGCGATCATGTCGCACCTGGAGTCGTCCGGCGTGCTCGGCCGGCTGGAGGAGCTGCCGCCTCGCGACGCGACAGCGGACGACCTGGCGCTTGTCCACAGCCCGGCACTCGTCGCGCAGGTGAAGGCGGCTTCCGGCGCCGGCAGCCGGTGGCTTGATCCGGACACCTACGTTGTGCCGCGCTCCTACGATGCCGCTCTCCGCTCTGCGGGCGGCGTCCTGGCCGCTGTCGACGCCGTCCTTGACGGTGACGTTAGCCGCGCGTTCGGTCTCGTACGGCCACCCGGGCACCACGCGACGCCGGACCGGGCGATGGGCTTCTGCCTCTTCAATAACGTGGCGATCGCCGCCGCCCACCTGCTGGAGCGCCGCGGACTGGAGCGCGTGGCGATCATCGACTTCGACGTGCACCACGGCAACGGAACGCAGGACGCCTTCTACAGCGACGGCCGCGTCCTTTACTTCTCCACGCACCAGCACCCGTTCTATCCCGGCACGGGCGACTGGCCCCAGACCGGCGACGGGCCGGGCCATGGCGCCATCATCAATGTGCCGTTCCCGGCCGGCTGCGGCGATGAGGCGCTGATGGCTGCTTACCGTGAGGTCTGTGCGCCGGCGGTGAGGCGCTTTCGGCCGCAGTTCATCCTCGTGTCGGCGGGCTTCGACGCGCACTTCGCTGACCCGCTGGCGCAGCTACGCGTCAGCACGGCGGGCTACTACGAGACCGCGACGTCCCTGCGCGAACTGGCGGACGAGCTCTGCGAAGGCCGGGTCGTCTTCGCGCTGGAGGGCGGATACGACCACACGGCGCTGGGCTGGTCGGTGCAGGCGTGCTTTGACGCGCTGGCGGGCAGAGACTTCGCGCCCGACCCGCTGGGACGCGGGCCGTCCGCCCGAGCTCCCGACGTGAGCGCACTGCTGGCGCGGATCCGGGAGGCGCACGGGCTGGACCAGGGGTGATCCGTGCCGCGAGCGAGATGATTTGATTTTTGGGGCAGGCCTGAAGGCGCTGCGGCTACGATCTTGCGAGGGTGGGTTACGACTATTCCGGCAGCAGCCGCACGAAGACCTCGTTCGCCAGGTAGCGGCCCCGGTCCGTGAGGCGCAGCCGCCCGTCTTCGCGCTCCAGGAGGCCCAGCGCCAGCGTCTCTGCCAGGACTTCCGCATAGACGTCCTCGAAGCGGCGGCCAAAGCGCCCTTCGAACGCGCCGAGGTCGAGGCCGGCGTTGAGGCGCAGGGCGAGGATCGCCGTGTCGGCCATTTGCAGCGCGGCCGGCTGCGGGTCGACGAACGTGACCTGACGCATCGCCGCGAGCACGGCGTCCGGGGCGGCTTCCGGCGTTGGTGGCGCCTCCGCCGTCTCTGCCACTAGGCGCACGTACTGCTTCGGCGAGTAGACGTCCGCGAAGCGGTGGCCGCCCCAGTGCGAGTGCGCACCGGGGCCGAGCGCGAGCCACTCTTCGTTCCGCCAGTAGACCAGGTTGTGGCGGCACTCCTCGCTCGGACGCGACCAGTTCGAGATTTCGTAATGCTGGTAGCCTGCTTTGGACAGGCGCCGGCCCGCCCACTCGTACATCTCGGCCTGCAGGTCGCCGTCCGGCGGCGGCACCGTGCCGTGCTCGACGTCGTAGGCGAGCCTGGTGCCGTCCTCGACGGTGAGGGCGTAGGCTGAGATGTGCTCCGGGGCCAACTCGAGCGCGCGCTCGACGTTCTCCTGCCAGGAGGCCATAGGCTGGCCGGGTAGGCCATAGATCAGGTCGAGGTTGACGCGGCGGAAGCCGGCGTCGCGCGCCCAGCGGTAGCACTGGACTGCCTCGGCGGCGCTGTGGATGCGGTCCAGCGCGACGAGTTCCTTGTCGTGCAGCGACTGAAAGCCGATGCTGAGCCGGTTGACGCCGGCGGCGCCGATGCCCGCGAAGTAGTCTCGGTCGGCCGTGCCGGGGTTCGCTTCGAGGGTGATCTCGGGGTCATCGGCGAGCGTGTAATGCTCGCGCAGCGTTGCCATGATGCGCTCGATGTGGGGGAGCGGCAGGAGGCTGGGGGTGCCGCCGCCAAAGAATACGGTCGCCACCGGCCTTCCCTGGACGATGGGCGCCCAGAGCGCCAACTCCGTGCACAGAGCGTCGACGAACTCCGGTACGAGGTCGTCCAGCTTCGCGTAGGAGTTGAAATCGCAGTAGGAGCACTTGAGGGAGCAGAAGGGGACGTGGAGGTAGAGCGACAGCGCCGCTTCATTGGCCATCTTGAAGCGATGGTACCACCGGCCCGACGGTGAAGGTTGGGTAGACAGAAATGCGGTGTGCGGTGAAGGTGACGTGTCACCTGTAACCGGTCGGGTAGTGGGGCGTCTAGACAGTGAAACCGTTATGAAGAGACGGGGAAATTATGAGCACACTCTGCTACAACTGTGGGTGCATTCTGGGCACGCTGGACCAGTTTTGCGCTGATTGCAACGATAGCCTCGAAGAGAAGGCGAAGGCGGCGATGGCGTTCGCCACGCGTGTCATCGCCAAGCCCTGCCCGGAGTGTCATACGGGAGCGGCGCCCGCGGCCGAGCAGTGCGGCGAATGCGGCTACGACTTTGTAAACTCCGAACCCCGGCCCCTAGTCTACGCGCGGTGGCCTACCAGGCTCGCCGCGGCGCTGATCGACCTCGCTCTCGTCGGCCTTCCCGTAGCGGCGATGCTGGTTGTTGTTGATAGACCGGCGGTAGTCATCTGGTTCGCGGCCATGTTCCCGCTGCTCTATTGCCTCGGCTTCTGGACGCTGGACGGCGCCACGCCGGGCAAGTCGGCCTTCGGTCTGCGCGTCGTGAGTTCGACAGGCGAGCCAGTGCCCCCGCTCCAGGGATTCATCCGCTACACCGGGTATCTGGTCTCGGCGGCGGCGTTCTTTGTCGGGTATCTGATGGCGCTCAGCAACCCTGAGCGGCGCGGGTTCCACGACCTCTGGGCTGGCACCGTCGTCGTCAAGTCCAAGCTCCGCCAGTAACGCTCCCTGAACGTAGCTCCTGGCTTCGGTATAGTGGTCTCGCTATGCTCAAGAGCCACTCCTGCGGCGTGCTGCGCGAGTCCGACGAGGGCGAGACCGTCTCGCTGGCCGGCTGGGTCCACCGCAGGCGCGACCACGGCGGCCTCATTTTCATCGACCTCCGCGACTCGACCGGCCTGGTGCAGGTCGTCTTCAACCCGCAGGAGGCCGGCGGCTCCTTCGGCGAGGCGGAGCAGCTGCGCGGCGAGTATGTCCTGCAAGTCGAGGGCGCCGTGACGAAGCGCAAAGAGGGCACCAAGAACCCGAACCTGCCGACTGGCGAGATCGAGGTCCACGCGAAGAGGCTTCAGATACTGAACGCCTCACGCACGCCGCCCTTCTACATCTCCGAGGAGCAGGACGTCGAGGAGCTGCTGCGCCTCAAGTACCGCTACCTGGACCTGCGCCGCGATGGCATGCACAGCAACATCGTGATGCGCCACCGCGTTGTGCAGTTCATCCGCAGCTTCCTCAGCGAGCGCGACTTCGTCGAGGTGGAGACGCCGATCATCACGGCGCCGACGCCGGAAGGCTCCCGCGACTACGTCGTGCCCAGCCGCGTCCAGCCGGGGAAGTTCTACGCCTTGCCACAGTCGCCGCAACAGTTCAAGCAGCTGCTTATGGTGGCTGGCTTCGAGCGCTACTTCCAGATCGCCCACTGCCTGCGCGACGAAGACCTGCGCGCCGACCGCCAGCCGGAGCACACGCAGCTCGACCTGGAGATGAGCTTCGTCTCGGACGAAGAGGACATCCTGGGGCTGATGGAGACGCTGTACATCTCCCTCGCCGAAGAGATGATGCCGCAGTTCCGCATCCAGCAGAAGCCGTTCCCGCGAATCACCTACGCCGAGTCGCTGGCGCGCTTTGGTTCGGACAAGCCGGATATGCGCTACGGCCTGGAGCTGGTGACGTTCAACGAAGCGCTCGCCGACAGCGAATTCAAGGTCTTCCGGAGCGTCATCGACGACGGCGGCGTCGTGCGCGGGCTGAACGTCCCCGGCGGCGCCGAGATGAGCCGCAAGCAGGTCGATTCCCTGACAACGTTTGTGCAGCAGTACGGCGCCAGGGGCCTCGTCTCGATGCAACTTACCGGTGAGGGTGACCTCGATTCGCTGACGGTGGACGACGTTAAGTCGCCCGTCGCGAAGTTCTTCACGCCGGGACAGTTCGCGGCTCTCGCGCGGCTGGCTGGTGCGAAGCGGGGAGACATGCTGCTGATGGTGGCGGACAAAGAGCCGGCTGCCAACAAGGCGCTCGACCCGCTTCGGCGCGAGCTGGCTTCGCGCCTGGAGCTGGCGGATCCGGACGTCCTCTCGTTCGTCTTCGTCACCGACTACCCGCTGCTGGAGTGGAGCGAGACGGATGAGCGCTGGACGTCCGCGCACCACCCGTTCACCTCGCCGAACCTGGAAGACCTGCCGCTAATGGAGTCAGACCCAGGCGCCGTGCGCTCACACGCCTACGACTGCGTCTGCAACGGCTGGGAGCTGTTCAGCGGCTCGATCCGCATCCACCAGAGGGATGTGCAGGAGGCCGTGTTCCAGCGACTCGGAATCGAGCCGGAGGAGGCGCAGCGCCGATTCGGGCACATGCTGGAAGCGTTCGAGTTCGGTGCGCCACCTCACGCCGGCATCGGCGCCGGCATCGACCGGTTGCTGGCCGTCCTCTTGCGCGAGTCCGACATCCGTGAGGTCATCGCCTTTCCGAAGACGAAATCGGCGTCCGATCCGATGACGGGCGCGCCGACGCCGATAACGCGGGAGCAGCTGGAAGAGCTGCACATCGCGCTCACCGCAATCGACGAAGACGCGACCGAGGACAACGGCTGAGCGCTTGCCGTGCCGAATGGGGCGCTGATATCATGCGGCAAACCGTGAACGCGCATCCTGCCGTACACCTGACACACCCTCGGAGATTCTGATGGAAAGCCGCCGCCTCGTCCTCACGCTCACCGGCATCGCCGTAGCGCTGATCGTCGTGCTCGGCGGCCTGACCGTGATCCTCGTCGCGGGCGGGGGCGGCGACGATGGTGATGGAGACGGTGCCGGCGACGGCGACGGCCTGGGCGAGCGCATCGAGGGAGAGCTGCGGCTTTTCGGGCCCGACCCGCTCACGCTCGACCCGGCCTGCGCCTCCGACGCCGCCTCGGCGGAGTACATCGTGGAGATCTTCTCCGGCCTCGTCTCGTTCGACCTTGACCTGAACGTGATCCCCGACATCGCCGAGGACTGGGAGGTCAGCGACGGTGGCACGGTCTACACGTTCAACCTGCGCAGCAACGTCCTCTTCCACGACAACTCCCGGCCCGTGGCGGCGGACGACTTCAAGTACTCGCTGGAGCGCGCGCTGAACCCTGACACGCAGTCGACCGTCGGCGAGGTGTACCTGGACGACATCGTCGGCGCGCTGGAGTTCGCCGACGGTGAGGCCGAGGAAGTGAGCGGCATCCGCGTGATCAATCCGCAGACGCTGGAGCTGACGATCACCGAGCCGAGCGCCGTCTTCATCGAGAAGCTGACGTATCCCACCGCCTACGTCGTTGACGAGCGCGAGGTCGGGGATTCGACGTGCTTCGAGAGCAACTGGACGCTGACGCCGAACGGCACGGGGCCGTTCAAGATGGAGGAGTGGAGCCTGGGCCGCAAGATCGTGCTGGAGGCGAACCCGCGCTTTCACCTGGAGCCGGCGCCGTCCCTGGAGCGAGTGACGTACATCATCTCCGGCGGCAACTCGTTCGTGATGTATGAGAACGATGAGGTCGACATAACCGGAATCGGCATTAACAACATCGAGTCCGTCCGCGACCCGAATAGCGACCTCAACGCCGACCTCAAGGAAGGCCCGACGCTTGACGTGTTCTACATCGGCTTCAACGCTCGGGAGGCGCCGTTCGACGACGCGAACCTGCGGAACGCCCTCTCACTGGCGATCGACCGCGAGTTTTTGGCGGGGGAGTTCCTGTTGGATCTGGTGCAGCCGGCGAATGGGATCCTGCCGCCGGGCATGGACGGTTACAACGAGGCGCTCGCTGAAATCCCGTACGACCCGGACACCGCGCGCGACCTCCTCGAGGAAGCGGGCGGCCCGGGCATTCTCGACGGCGCGACGATCCTGACTTCGGGACAGGGGGCGACGCCGTCGGACATCCTGCAGGCGGTGATAGCGATGTGGGAGCAGGAGCTGAGCGTCACGGTGACGATCGAACAGGAGGACTTCGGCCTCTTCCTGCGCGACATCGACGACGGCAACTTCGAGATGTTCTCCCTCGGCTGGATCGCTGACTACCCGGACCCGCAGAACTTCCTTGACATCAAGCTGCACTCCGAGAGCGCGAACAACGAGGCGGGCTACTCGAATGCGGCCGTCGACGCGCTCCTCGACCGGGCGGACCGCGAGGTAGACGAGGCGGCGCGGCTGGAGCTTTACCAGCAGGCGGAGGAGCTGATCGTCGAAGACATGCCGTGGGCGCCGCTGTACCACGGCAAGGCGAGCTACCTGGTGAAGCCGTACGTTGAGGGCTTCGTCGTGCCGCCTTTCGTGATCCCGAACCTGCGCTACGTGACTATCAACCGCTAAGATAACGGCGTTATGCCCGCGGGCCTCGCCACTTACATCATCCGGCGGCTCCTGCTGCTGCCGGTCATCCTGCTCATCGTCTCCTTCGCAACGTTCGCCCTCGGCCGCTTTGCGCCGGTCGACTACGTTGAGATTCAGGCTGGCCCGCGTGCCTCGGACGAGACGATTGAGCGCATTCGTGAGGAGCGCGGGCTGAACGATCCAGTGCCGGTGCAGTACGTGCGCTATATGGGCAACGTCCTCACCGGCGATCTCGGAGTGAGCACTCGTTACCAGGGCTTTCCCGTCGCGGATGTGATCTTCCCGCGGATGTGGATCTCTCTGCAGTACAACGCCGTCGTGCTGGTGCTCACGTTCGCGATCGGGCTGCCGGTCGGCACGTGGGCGGCGCTGCGCCGCGGCACCTGGCAGGACCCGTTATCGATCGGCGTCTTCCTCCTCTTCGCATCGGTGCCGGTGCTGATCTCGGTACCGCTGCTGCAGTGGCTGTTCGCGGTCAAACTGGGGGTGCTGCCTTCGGGCGGTTGGTCGGAGGCGGAGTACCTGGGCGTCGAGCTGGGTATCTTCTCCAAACATGCCGTCTTACCCATCGTGGCGCTCACCTTACCGGGAGTCGCCGGCATCGCGCGCTACATGCGCGGGCAGGTGCTGGAGGTGATGGACCAGGACTTCGTGCGAACGGCGAACGCCAAAGGACTGAAAGCGGGCGTCGTCGTCACGCGGCACGTGGCGCGGAACGCCCTGCTGCCGATCGTTACGATACTGGGCTTCGAGCTGGCGGCGCTGATTGGCGGCTCGATCTTCATCGAGACGCTGCTCGGGATCCCGGGCATCGGGCTCCTGGCCTTCGAATCTATCGGGTCGCGTGACTACGACACGTTTATGGCGATCGTTCTCGTAGGCTCGACGATTTTCGTGCTGACGATGCTGCTGATCGATATCGCCTACGGTTTCATCGACCCGCGGATCAGGGTGGAAGGCTCGATCTCGTGAGCTACGACGGCGCCTCACCCGTTGCGATCGAGGCTGCGCCGCAGCAGAGCCAGCGCTATCGAGTGTTGCGCAGGCTCATGCGGCGGCCGGTCGCCGTCGTGGCGATCATGATCATCGTCGTCATTTACAGCGCGGGGTTGCTCGCACCCTGGGTGGCGCCGCACGGCTTCAACGAGGCCGACTTCCAAAACCGCTTCGCCGAACCCTCGCTCGAGCACCCGCTCGGCACCGACAGACTCGGCCGCGACCTCCTCTCGCGCTCGATCTGGTCCGCGCAGACGACAGTGATCGTCACCGTAGCGGCGGTGCTTACCGGCGGTCTCTTCCTGGGGGTGACCGCAGGCCTCGCCGCTGGGTACGCGGGCGGGCGGACCGATTCGATCATCATGCGGGCGGCTGATACGTTCGCCTCGGTGCCGACGATCTTGCTTCTGCTGATCATCACGGCGACGCTGCTGCCGCGAATTCAGAACGGAGCGCGCGACCTGGAAGACTTAACGGGGTTCGACTGGATCGTGAGCTCGGGTGCGCCGAGCTACTTCCTCGTCTTCGGTGCGCTGGCGATCTTCGGCTGGACGGGCATCGCGCGCGTTGTTCGCTCTCAAGTGCTGGCGCTGCGACAGGAGCCGTACGTGATCGCCGCGCGGGCCGCCGGCGCCGGCACGCCGCGCATCCTCTTCCTGCACCTGCTGCCGAACCTGACGAACCTGCTGCTGGTCTCGTTCACGCTCTCGTTCGGTGCGCTGGCGACGGCCGAAGTGGGCCTGACGTTCCTGGGCATCGGCGTGCAGCCGCCGCATCCCAGCTTCGGGTTGATGGTATCCGACGGTGCCATCCTCAGTAACGTCCGCGAGCACACGACGCTGATCCTTGTTCCAGCCGGGTTCATCGTGGCACTAGTGATGTCGTTCAACCTGCTCGGCGACCAGCTGACCGATGTGCTCTCGCCGCGCCGCCGCTAGCGTATAATCCGGCCCGGCATGGACGGACGGTTCGAGGCGGCGGAAGCCGCGTTCATCGAGGAGCAGTGGCGCAGGCTGTGGGGCGTGCCGGTCGTCTCCCTGGGCCGCCAGTATGAGCCAGCCGGCGTCGAGGGGCTGGTCTACCGGGAGGATGGCGGAGCGCCGCAGGGACTCGTCACCTGGCACGTGGACGGCGACCGCGCCGAGATCGTGACGATCGACGCGTTCGAGCAGGGGCGGCACGTCGGCGGCCGGCTGCTGAACGGAGCCGAGGAGGAGCTGCGCCGGCAGGGCGTGAAGCGGGCGACGATCATGACGACGAACGACAACCTGCGCGCGATCGCGTTCTACGTCCGGCACGGCTACCGGCTCGTCGCCGTCCACCTTGATGCGATGGAGAGTGTGCGGCAGCTCAAGCCGGAAGTGCCGAAGACCGGCCAGGACGGCCTGCCGCTACAGGACGTCATCGAGCTGGCGAAGGACCTTTAGCCGTGGCCGGCGGTCCGCGGATCACGTTTGAGCGGCTTACGAAGGCTGATCTTCCACTGCTGCACCGCTGGCTCAACATCCCGAAGGTCGCGTTATGGTACGGCGTGGGGGACGACAACCACGGGTACCCGACGATGGACGAAGTGATCGCGGAGTACGAGGAGAAGCTCGTGCCCGATCCGAAGAACCATGCTTTCACCGTGCACCTCGACGGCCGGCCGGT
Source organism: Chloroflexota bacterium (assembly GCA_029262695.1). Lineage (GTDB taxonomy): Bacteria > Chloroflexota > Dehalococcoidia > SM23-28-2 > RBG-16-64-32 > CF-162. The sequence continues at coordinate 51,214 of JAJCYV010000011.1, forward strand.
CGGCTACATCCAGTGCTACCGCCTGGGCGACTATCCCGACTATGCGAAGGAGCTGGACGAGGACCCGGACGCCTGGGCGATCGACATCTTCATCGGCGAGGACGACGTCCGCGAGCGCGGTGTCGGGTCGCGTGCCATCGAGCGACTGGCGGAGGATCAGATCTTCTCGCGTCCGGCAGTCACGATGTGCTTCATCTCCCCGGATCCCGGCAACAAGCGCGCTATACGAGCGTACGAGAAGGCGGGCTTCCGCTACGTGAAGACGGTGTGGATAGAGTCGGAGAAGGCGTATGAGTACGTAATGCGCCGCGGCCGCGATAGGGACGGCTGAGGTCTCCCGCGCTGTCCACAGGGTGCGGAATCAGGCGTGTCATGCCGCCTCGTTCGTACCTGACCCCCATGCTACAATCGAATGCGTGAAGGTCTCCACGCAGCGCCTGCCAGAGTGTCAGGTTCTGCTCGAAATCGAAGTCGATGGCAAGCAGATGGAGCGCTCTATGGACCGGGCGTACCGAAAGCTAGTCCAGCGCATCGATGTTCCGGGCTTCCGTAAGGGGAAGACGCCCCGCGCCATGCTGGAGCGCCACATCGGCCGCGAAAGGCTCCTCCAGGAGGCGATCGACCTCGTTGTGCCGGAGGCCTACAACCAGGCCCTGGAAGAGAACGAAATCGACGCCATCGACCAGCCGCAGATCGAAATGACGGGCTCCGAGCCGCTGTCTTTCAAGGCGACGGTGCCGGTGCGCCCGACGATCGAACTCGGCGACTACAAGGCTCTGCGCGTTCCTCGCGAAGCGGCCGAGGTTGACGAGAAGGACGTCGAACAGTCGGTCGACGAGCTGCGACGCCGCTACGCGGTGCACGAGCCGGTCGATCGCGCAGTTGCCGTCGGCGACATCATCCGCGCTTCGGTGCGCATGGTCGTTGATGAGCGCGAAGTCTACAAGGACGATGACGTGGAACTGCACCTGCGGGAAGGCCAGACGATCATGCTTCCGGGCTTCGCCGAGGCGATCACCGGGGCGAAGAAGGGCGAACCGCTGGAAGTCGGCATCGCGATGCCTGAGGAAGAGGGTGGACAGTTGGCCGGCAAGACCGTGAACGCCAGCGTCACCGTCAAGGAGATCAAGGAAGAAAAGCTGCCGGTGCTGGACGACGAGTTCGCCCAGAGCGCCGGCGAAGGCTTCGCCACGCTGCTCGAACTGCGCGATCGCCTGCGGAGCGACATCAAGGAGCGCGTCGAAGCGCAGGCGGAAGAGGCCTACCGCGAGAAAGTGATCGGTTCGCTGGCTGATGCCGCCGGAACGATCGAGTTTCCGCCGATCATGATCGACCGCGAAGTCGAACGGCTGATCCGTGAGCAGGCGCGCAACAGCGGCGTCGAGGTCAAGCGCTACCTGGAGCTGGTCAAGCAGACGCCGGCGCAGATCCGGGAAGAGGTCGGCCCGGCGGCGTCCGAGCGAGTGCGTCGCTCCCTCGCCCTTGCCGAGCTGGCCGACGCCGAGGGCATCGAAATCGGTGACGAGCAGGTCGACGCCGAGATCGAAAACATCATCCAGCAGGCCACCGGCGGAAACGATGAGCAGGCCGAGCGCTACCGCCGCCTCTTCGATTCGGAGGAGGCGCGCGCCTCGCTGGGCAACTCCCTGCTTACGCGCCGCACGCTCGACCGGCTGGTGGAGATAGCGAGCGATGGGGCCGGCCAGAAGGCGGAAAGCCGCGCGAAGCCGAAGGCAGGGGCGAGCGCAAAGAAGACAACAACAACAAGGGCCAAAGCTGCGTCTACTACCAAGAAGAGCACTAAAGCGAAGAAGACTGAAACCGAAGAGGAGGACTCGTGAGCCGCGACATTCAGAACATCATCCCTTACGTCGTCGAGCAGGGCGCGCGTGGCGAGCGTGCCTACGACATATTCTCGCTCCTCCTCAAGGAGCGCATCGTCTTCCTGGGCACGCCGATCGACGACCAGATTGCGAACGTGATCATCGCGCAGCTCCTGTACCTCGACCGCGAGGACCCGGACAAGGATGTCAACATGTACATCCACTCTCCCGGTGGCGTCGTTAGTGCCGGGCTGGCAATCTACGACACGATGCAGCTGATGAAGAGCGACGTGGCGACGATCTGCGTCGGGAGCTGCGCCAGCATGGGCACCGTCCTCCTCTGCGCGGGAGCGCCGGGCAAGCGCTACGCCCTGCCCAACAGCACGATCCACATTCACCAGGCGATCATCCGGGGTATGGGCGGCCAGGCGACGGACGTCGAGATCCACGCCAAAGAGGTGCTACGCCAGAACCAGCTGATCCGTGAAGTGCTGGCCAAGCACACGGGCCAGGACATCGAGTCGATTATCCGTGACACCGACCGCGACTTCTTCATGGACGCCGACGCTGCGAAGGAGTATGGCCTGATCGACGAAGTCCTGCACTCGACTGCGCCCGCGAAGGAAAAGGCCGGGGCGAACAGCGACGGAGCGAAGGCCTAGGGCGATGCCGGCCAAAGGCAGCAGCAGCGGTAGCGGCAGCAAAGTCAGCTATAACTGCTCCTTCTGCGGGAAGAACCAGGACCAGGTGCGGCGCTTGATCGCCGGGCCCGGCGCCGTCTACATCTGCAACGAATGCGTCGAGCTGTGCCGCGAGATCATCCAGGAAGACGACTCCACGGGCGCCGTCAAGGCAAAAGAGCCGCTGCAGCGCATCCCGCCGCCCAAGGTGATCTACGAAGAGCTGAGCGAGTACGTCATCGGCCAGGAGCAGGCGAAGAAGGTCCTCTCCGTCGCCGTCTACAACCACTACAAGCGAATCGGCTCGCAGACAGACCACGACGTCGAGCTGGAGAAGAGCAACGTCATGCTCCTGGGGCCGACGGGCTCCGGCAAGACGCTGCTCGCACGCACGCTGGCCAGGGTGCTGGACGTGCCCTTCACGATCGCCGACGCTACGGCGCTAACCGAGGCTGGCTACGTCGGCGAGGACGTCGAGAACATTCTGCTGCGCCTGATCCAGGCCGCGGACTTCGACGTCGCCAAGGCGGAGCGCGGCATCATTTACATCGACGAGATCGACAAGATCAGCCGCAAGACCGGCGACAATCCTTCGATCACGCGCGACGTCTCCGGCGAAGGCGTGCAGCAGGCGCTGCTCAAGATCATCGAGGGCTGCGTCGCCAACGTGCCGCCGCAGGGTGGCCGCAAGCATCCGCATCAGGACTTCATCCAGATCAACACCGCGAACATCCTCTTCGTCTGCGGCGGCGCCTTCCAGGGCCTTGACGAGGTGATCGATAGGCGCGTCGGCAAGGGCCGTGTCTTCGGCTTCGCGCCGGCCGGTCCCGAAGTGGACCCCGTAAAGACCGTCGACGAGCTGATGGCGAACGTCACGCACGACGACCTCCTGCAGTACGGCCTGATCCCCGAGTTCGTCGGCCGCATCCCGGTCGTCGTCTCGCTGCAGGCGCTGGACCAGGACGCCCTCGTTCGCGTCCTCACGGAGCCGAAGAACGCGCTGGCGCGGCAGTTCAAGGAGTTCTTCGCGCTGGACAAGGTGGAGCTGGTGCTGACGGACGACGCCCTGGAAGCGATCGCCGAGGAGGCGCTCAAGCACAAGACCGGCGCCCGTGGCCTGCGCACCGTTCTCGAAGAGTGCCTGCTGGATGTGATGTACGAGATCCCGTCGCACAACGCGATCAAGAAGTGCGTCGTCGACGCCGACGCCATCCGCGGCCTGCGCCGGCCGCTCGTGCTCAACCGCTCCGGTCAGGCGATCGAGATCTGGGGCGCGAAGAAGAAGAAGGGCCGCGAGACGGCCTAGCGGCGCCCCGATCCCCAGGTCCCATGCTCCTCCCCGTTTGCGTGCTATCCTTTCACCACAATGGCGAAACGCAGGCTCGATACGCTCCTCGTCGACCGTGGGCTTGCTGAGAGCCCCGAGAAGGCGCAGGCGCTCGTGATGGCGGGTGTTGTGCGCGTGAACGAGGGCCCGGCCCCGAAACCCGGTGTCATGGTCTCTGACGACGTCTCACTGGACGTCGCTGAGGGCCGGCGGTTCGTCAGCCGCGGCGGCGAGAAGCTCGACCACGCGATCGAGGTGTTCGGCATCGACGTGAGCGGCCTTCTGGCGGCCGACGTCGGTTCGTCGACCGGTGGCTTCACGGACTGTCTCCTGAAACGCGGAGCGTCGCGCGTCTACGCGATCGACGTCGGCCGCGGCCAGCTCGACTACAAACTGCGGCAAGACCCGCGCGTCGTCGTCATGGAGGGCGTCAACGCGCGCGATTTTTCGCTGGCGGAGCGCGTCGACTTCGCGGTGGTGGACGTTTCGTTCATCTCGCTGCGGCTGGTGCTGCCCGCGGTGGCGCGAGCGCTGAGACGGGAGACAGGAGACACGCGACAGGAGACAGGGAATGCGACGCCCTCGCCCGGCGTGTCCCGGGTCGGGGCGCCCCCTGGCGTGCTCCGGTCGGGGCGCGGTACGATCGTTGCGCTGTTCAAGCCGCAGTTCGAGGCGGCGAAGGAAGAGGTGCCGCGCGGCGGCGTAATCAAGGCGCCGCTGATGCACGCGACGCTCATCGGCCGCTTCGTCCGCTGGTGCACCGAGGGCGGCTTCCGGGTGGCCTCGATGACCGCTTCGCCGTTACTCGGCGCCGAAGGCAACCGGGAGTTTCTCTTCTGGCTGCGGCCGGGGAGAGGCGGTGCCGAGTGAAGAAGATCGGGATATTCGTGCACTCGCAATCGAAGGCGGCGGCAAAGCTCGCCGAGGACGTGCGCGAATACGCCGCTTCGCAGGGGACGGAAGACGTCTGGGTCTCGTCGGACTGGGAGGCCAGCGACTTACAGATACAAATCCCGGGAACGGAGCTGCTGATCTGCCTGGGCGGTGATGGGACCGTCCTGCACGCGGCGCGCTCCGTGATCCCATACGAAGTCCCGATCCTCGGCGTAAACATGGGCCGGCTGGGCTTCCTGGCGGAAGTGCGGCCCGCTGACCTGATGGACTACCTGCCGCGCCTTCTCGGTGGTGACTACCGCGTCGAGTTGCGTTCGATGCTCCAGGCGAAAGTGCCGGCCTGGGGCGTGACGTACCACGCGCTCAACGACGTCGTCGTCGGCCGCAAGACGGTGAGCCGGCCGGTCTACGTGGAGGTGGCGGTGAACGGCTCGCGCCTGGCGATTCACCGCTGCGATGCCGTGATCGTCGCGACGGCTACGGGCAGCACAGCCTACTCGCTCTCCGCCGGCGGCCCGATACTGCACCCGGAGTCTGCCGACCTGATCATCACTCCGGTCTCGACGCACATGGCGGTGGCGCGGCCGATCGTGATGCCGCCGGACACGACGATCGATCTCACCGTGAGCGCCGACAAGGACGCGATCGTCAGCGTCGACGGCCAGATCGACCATGACCTCGACTCCGGGCAGACCGTGACGGTCTGCCGGAGCGCCCACAGCGCGCGCTTCGTCCGCTTCTCCGAGCCGAAGGACTACTACGCGCTCCTGTCCGAGCGGCTCGATTGGCTGCGCGTCCTGCGGACTGTGGACAACCCCGACCTCTTCGACCTCGACGTCGCGGCGATGCCGCAGTGAGCGAAGACCGCGAACCCGCCGCCGAGCGCGTAATCGAGAGCGTGCGGCGGTTTGAAGGCCGCATCTGCGCCCTACGGGTCGACACCGTGGAGCTGGAGGGCGGCGGGACGGCGACACGCGAGATTGTGGAGCACGATCCGGTGGTGGCGATGGTGCCGATGGAAGCGGACGGCACAGTCGTGCTCATCCGGCAGTTCCGGCTGGCCACCGGCGAGGTGATGCTGGAGATACCGGCGGGAATCGTCGAGCCCGGCGAAGACGCCGAGGCCGCGGCGCAGCGCGAGCTGCGGGAGGAGACGGGACTGCGGGCCGAGAAGCTGACGCCGCTGGGTGAGTTCTTCGCCTCGCCCGGGTTCCTCACCGAGCTGATGACGGTCTTCCTGGCCGAAGGGCTCGAAGAGGCGCCGCTGGACGCTGACGAGGACGAAGACATCGTCGTGCAGCGGATGACGCTGGAGGAGGCCGTGCGGCTGGCGGAGGGCGGCGAGATCAGAGACGCGAAGAGCGTTGCCGGAGTATTGCTGGCGGCAAGACGGCTGCTCTAGTGCCATGCGTGTAATAGGTCACGTTGAAGCTTATAGGGAGCGTTGATAGAATGGCGCAGGCATGAGAGGCAGATTCGATAGGTCGGAGTGACTGAATGGCGCAAGCGGACAGGACGGTCAGCCCCCCTCACAAGCTCGGATTCCTGCGCACTCTGCGTACCGACGCCTGGTGGTTCGAGCCGGCGCTCATCGCCACATTTCTCACGGCTTTCTTCGGTTATCTGACCGTCAGCGCCTTTCTGGACGGCTGGGCCTACGAGATCGGGCCGTACCTGACACCCGTGTTCGAGCCCAAGCTGGCCGGCTCCTATGACGCGTGGTACTTCTCGCCGGCTCTGTTCATCCTCTGGGTGCCCGTAGGCTTCCGCGCGACGTGCTACTACTACCGCCGGGCATACTACCGCTCGTACCTGATGAGCCCGCCGGCCTGCGCCGTCGGCGACGCCGCACCGAAGTACGGCGGCGAGTCTGGCTTCCCGCTCGTGATGCAGAACCTGCACCGCTTCTTCATGTACGGCGCGCTGGTTTTCGTTGTGCTGCTCTGGATCGGGGCGGTCCGCGCCTTCTACAACACGGAGGGCATCATCGAGGGCGAGGTGGCGGAGACCGGCTGGGGCGTTGGCTTCGGCTCCATCGTGCTCGTGATCAACGCCACTTTGCTGATGATGTACTCGTTTAGCTGTCACTCTTTCCGGCACCTCGTCGGCGGCGGACTCAGTTGCTTTAGCTGCAGCCGCGTCAACCGGGTGAGAAAGGGCGTCTGGGACCGCGTGTCCGCCTGGAACGAGTCTCACCGCACCTGGGCCTGGGCGAGCCTGATCTGGATCGTCTTCACGGACGTCTACATCCGCCTCGTCGCCAACGGCCACATCACGGATCCGAACACCTGGAGCGGGTTCTAGGTGGCTGAGATCCAGACGCACGAATACGACGTTATCGTCGTCGGCGCTGGAGGCGCTGGTCTGCGCGCCGCGATCGAGGCCTCGGCTATGGGTGCGCGCACGGCGCTCGTCTGCAAGTCGCTGCTGGGTAAGGCGCACACGGTGATGGCGGAGGGCGGCATCGCGGCGGCGATGGGGAACGTCTACTCCGAGGACAACTGGCAGGTCCACTTCCGCGACACGATGCGCGGCGGCAAGATGCTCGGTAACTGGCGCATGGCTCAGATCCACGCGCAAGAATCTCCGGACCGCGTTCACGAGCTTGAGGCCTGGGGTGCGCTGTTCGATCGCACGCAGGACGGGCGCATCCAGCAGCGGGCGTTCGGCGGCCACCGCTACGACCGCCTGGCCCACGTTGGTGACCGCACCGGCCTGGAGATGATCCGCACGTTGCAGCAGCACGCCGTGCACAAGGGCATCGACGTCTACATGGAGTGCACGATATCGCGCCTGCTCAAGGACGGCGACCGCATCTCCGGCGCCGTCGGCTACTGGCGCGAGAGCGGCGAGTACGTCGCCTTCAAGGCGAAGGCGGTCGTCCTGGCCACCGGCGGCACCGGCAAGGCGTTCCGGATCAACTCCAACTCATGGGAGTACACGGGCGATGGGCACTCGCTCGCCTATTGGGCGGGCGCTGAGCTGATCGACATGGAGTTCATCCAGTTCCACCCGACGGGCATGGTCTGGCCGCCCAGCGTGCGCGGGATCCTCGTCACGGAGGGCGTGCGGGGCGAAGGCGGGATCCTCACGAACTCCGACGGTAAGCGCTTCATGTTCGAGTACATCAGCGACTACTTCCGGGCGGAGACGGCCGAGACCGAGGAAGAGGCGGATCGCTGGTACGGCGACAAGCTCAACAACCGCCGCACACCGGACCTGCTGCCGCGAGACGAGGTGGCGCGCGCCATCGTCGCCGAGGTGAAGGCGGGACGCGGCAGTCCGCACGGCGGTGTCTTCCTCGACATCGCATCGCGGCATCCGGCGGACTACATCAAGCGCGCGCTGCCCAGCATGTACCACCAGTTCAAGCAGCTCGCCGATATCGACATAACGGCTGCGCCGATGGAAGTCGGCCCGACGATGCACTACACGATGGGCGGCGTCCGCGTTGAGCCCGACACAGGCGCGGCGACGGTGCCCGGCATCTTCGCCGCGGGCGAGTGCGCCGGCGGCATGCACGGCGCGAACCGCCTCGGCGGCAACTCGCTCTCGGACCTGGTCGTGTTCGGCCGCCGAGCGGGCATCGGCGCTGCTGAGTACGCGCTCGGACTCGGTTCACAGCCGGTGCTGGCCGAGGCCGACGTGAACGCTGTGACGTCCGAGCTGGAAGCCTGCTTCGGGAACGACGGCGGCGAGAACCCGTACGCCATCCAGTCGGACCTGCAGGACGCGATGCACATGCTCGTCGGCATCATCCGCACGGGCGCAGAGATCGAGGAGGCGCTCGGCAAGATCGCCGAACTGAAGGCGCGCGCAATGAAGGCCGGCGCCACCGGGGGCAAGGCGTACAACCCGAGCTGGCACCTGGCGATGGACCTGCGCTCCCTGCTGACGGTCGCTGAGGCGAGTGCGCGGGCCGCCGGAGAGCGGACTGAGAGCCGCGGTGGCCACACGCGCAACGATTACCAGGAGACCGACCCCGAGTGGGGCAAGTGGAACCTCTCGCTGAGCCAGGCCGCGGACGGTTCGATGAAGCTGGAGAAGACACCGTTGGCGGAGATGCCGGCGGAGTTGGCGACGCTGTTCGAGGAGGCGAAGTAGATGGCCCAAGTGACGTTGCAGGTCTTCCGCGGCGACGCCAACGGCGGCGAGTTCGTCGACTACACCGTAGAAGTGGACGAAGGGCAGGTCGTGCTCGACGTTGTACACACAGTGCAGGCGACGCAGGCCGCCGACCTGGCCGTGCGCTGGAACTGCAAGGCTGGCAAGTGCGGCTCCTGCAGCGCCGAGGTCAACGGCAAGCCGCTGCTGATGTGCATGACGCGCATGAGCACATTGGATGTGAGCCAGCCGATCAGCATAGCGCCGATCAAGACGTTTCCGTTGATAAGGGACCTGGTGACCGACGTCTCGTTCAACTATGAGGCGGCGAGCCAGATCCCGGCGTTCGCGCCGTGCGCGCCCAACGCCGACGACGGAACCTATCGCATGATGCAGCAGGACGTCGAACGCGGGCAGGAGTTCCGCAAATGTATCGAGTGCTTCCTCTGCCAGAACGTCTGTCACGTCATCCGCGACCACCCGGAGAACAAGCCGAACTTCCTGGGCCCGCGCCAGTTCGTGCACCTGGCGGAGCTGGAGATGCACCCGCTGGACACGGCCGACCGGACGGAGTTCATCCGCAAGACCGGCGGCATCGCCTACTGCAACATCACGAAGTGCTGCACCGAGGTCTGCCCGGAGAGCATCCACATCACGGACAACGCGATTATTCCGCTCAAGGAGCGCATCGCGGACAAGTACTACGATCCGTTCCGCTGGATCTTCAGTAAGCTGACTGGCCGCGACTAGCGCCGGGCGCCCTGCCGCTACGCCACTATCACGCCGCTCTGAGAGGTTCTCTTCTGCAGCTAATCGGCGGCCGGCGCCGCTTCGGCCTCTGCCGCGGTGACCGGTGTTGCCTCGTCGGCGCGTTCTTCTGCGGCGAGTACTTCCTTGAGCGCGCGCAGAGCGACCTCCACCTGGGCGTCGTCCGGTGGCTTCGTGGTGATCGACTGCAGCGCCAGGTTCGGCCACATTAGCACCTTCGTTATCGGGTTCGACTCGAACGCGCCGCCGAGGCGGATCACCTCGTATGCGATCGAGGCGATCGCCGGTATGAGGACGATGCGGGACACGACGCGCAGCCAGAGGTCGGGACTGCCGACGGCAGCGAAGACGAAGATGCTGACGACGACGACGGTGAGCAGGAAGCTCGTCCCGCAGCGGACGTGTGCGGTCGCGTGCTTCTGCACGTGCTCGGGCTCCAGCGGGTCGCCGGCTTCGAGGGCGTGGATCGTCTTGTGCTCGGCACCGTGGTACTCGTAGACGCGGCGTATGTCCGGCATGAAGCCGATCCCGGCTATGTAACCGACGATGACGCCGAGCCGGATCAGCCCCTCGATGATGATGACGAGCAGGTCGCTGCCGATCAGGCCGTGAAGCAGGTCCGCGAGGAGCAGCGGCCCAGCGAAGAAGATGCCGCCGACGATGAGGAGTGAGACGACGACCATTCCCCACATGGGCGCGCCGGGATCGTTGTCCTCTTCACCGAGCTGGACGTTGGACGACCACATCAGCGCCCGCATACCCAGCGCCAGCGTCTCCCAGAGGACGATGACGCCGCGGATGAAGGGGATCTGCCGCAGGACGCCAGAGTAGAGGCTGCCGAGCGTCTCCTGGCGCGTGGCGATGTCGCCGTCGGGACGGCGGCAGGCGGCGGCCATCGTCTTCGGCCCGCGGATCATGACGCCTTCGATGATCGCCTGGCCGCCGTAGTACACGCGTTTATTCGCCATCGTTGTAGCTAGGGTAGCAAAGAGGCCCCGGGGTTCGGGGCCTCGCAGTAATTCCTGACGGATGCCTACTTCATGCCGTAGCGGCGTCTGAACCGCTCAACGCGGCCGGCCGTGTCGACGATGCGGTGCTCACCGGTGAAGAACGGGTGGCAGTTGCTGCATACCTCGACCTTGACCTCAGGCTGCGTGGCACGTGTTTCCCAGCGGTTGCCGCAGGCGCAGGAGAATACTGCCTCCACGTACTCGGGATGAATATCGGTCTTCATGTTACCTGGTTCCTTACTCCGCGCCCTCGCTGATGAGGACGCTGACCTTCTTGCGGCCGTCCTTGGCGTACGGCGAGAACTTCACGTGGCCGTCCTTGAGGGCGAAGATCGTGTGGTCGCGGCCCATGCCGACGTTGACGCCGGGATGGATGCGCGTGCCGCGCTGGCGGACGATGATCGTTCCGGGCCGCACGATCTCACCGTCGAAGCGCTTCACGCCCAGCCGTTGCCCCCGCGAGTCTCTGCCGTTCTTGGCGCTTCCTCCGCTCTTTTTGTGTGCCATGTCTACTCAGTCTCCTCCGGCTGGTCCTTCGCATCGGGCGCCGGCTGTGGGGATTCCTCGGCCTTTGGCTCCTCGGCCTCCGCCCTGGGTGCCTCGGTCTCCGCCCTTGGCTCTTCGGTCTCCGCCTTGGGTGCGGCCTTGCGCGGTCGCGGCGTGGCCGACTTCTTGGCTGTGGTCGCCTTCTTCGCGGCGGGCTTCTTCGCCGTGGTCGTCTTCTTCGCAGCAGGCTTCTTCGCGGTCGTCCGGCGGGCGCGCTTTGGCTTCGTGTCCGTCTCGGCGGGCGCGTCAACAGCGGGCACCTCAGCCGCGGGTGCCTCGGCCTCAGCCGTCGCTTCCGGCGCCGCGGCCTCGGTCACCGGTGTCTCCTCAGCGACGGGCTCGGCCTTCGGCTTGCGGCGGCG
>JAJCYV010000012.1 GCA_029262695.1 Chloroflexota bacterium
GCCCGTGACAATGAAGGCGTTAGCGGCCTGGAAGTTAGCGGCACCGGCGCTGCCGGCGTTGAAACCGAACCAGCCGAACCAGAGGATCGCCGCGCCAAGCACGATGTACGTCACGTTGTGCGGCTCCATCGGCTCTACGCCGTATCCCCTGCGCCTGCCAAACATGATCGCCGCTGCAAGCGCGGCGGCGCCGGCGTTCACGTGAATCGCCGTCCCGCCCGCGAAGTCGAGCGCGTTGACGTCGCCGAACACGCCGAGGACGTCGATCTCGCTGAAGGCAGACAGGAAGCCGTCGCCGAAGATCCAGTGCGCCACAGGAGCGTAGACGAGGAGCGACCAGGCGGCCATGAAGATGAGGAACGAGCTGAATTTCGCGCGCTCAGCGAAGGCGCCGGTGATCAGCGCCGGCGTGATAATGGCGAACATCAGCTGGAAGACGACGAACGCCTCGTGAGGAATCGCCAGGGCGGGATGCGGTTCCATTACCACGCCCTTGAGCCCGATGTAGTCGAAGTTGCCGATGATACCGCCTTCGGTGGGGCCGAAGGCGAGCGTGTAGCCGATCAGTATCCAGAGCACGCCTACGAGCCCCATCACGATGAAGGACTGCATGATCGTGCCCAGGATGTTCTTGCTGCGGACGAAGCCTCCGTAGAAGAAGGCCAGGCCCGGCGTCATAAACATGACCAGCGCGGACGCAGCGAGTACCCAAGCAGTATCGCCGCTATTGATTTCTGGCATGACTTGTTCCCTCCCTATTGGAATACTTGCGGCTCAACGTAGCACTGGCTCGCATCCGCGAGGTTACGGACGTGTTACGCGACCGTGAACGCACTGTTACGTCCGGCGACGTTGGAGCGCGGGATGAAGAAGCGGCGGCGGCGAGACTACGAGGACTACGTTGGGCGCACGAGCGCCTTCATTCCGCTGCCGCCGAAGCCGAAGGGCGGCGCTTAGGACGGACCGCGGAAGCGGTAGCCCACGTTGCGCACGGTCTCGATGAACGTCGTGTGGTGGTCCTCGATCTTGGAGCGCAGGCGGCGGATGTGCACGTCGACAGTCCTGGCGCCCCCGTAGAAGTCGTAGCCCCAGACGTCGTTCAGGAGCGCCTCACGGCTGAAGACACGGTCGCGGTTGACGACGAGGAAGCGGAGCAGCTCGTACTCCTTGAACGTCAGCTCTACGGGGCGCCCGGCGATGTGCACTGTGTAGTTCGCCAGGTCCATCACAAGCTCGCCGCACTTAAGCACGTCGCCGGAATCGTGGCGCTTCAGCCGCCAGAGGACCCGGCGCACCCGCGTCGTGAGTTCGTCCGCGGTCGCGCCATCGAGCAAGAACTCGTCGGCGTCGCGGAGCAGGTCGAACTCCGCAGCCTGCCCCGACCCCGCGATCAGCACGAGGCCGCCGCCGTCCTCCGCCTGCGCGCGCTCAATCAGCTCGCGCGCCTGCGCGTCCCCGGCGAGGGAAGGAAGGTGGAGTACTACGGCGTCGACGTCCGCGGGCAGCGGGCCGGCCTCGCCCGGCAGGCGCTGTGATACGGACAGGGCCTGGCCCTCGAGGGCTGGCATGTAACCCGCCAGGACCGTCTGATCGCCGAAAAGCAGTACGTGCGGCATTGGAACGTCGCCAATGTTAGCGGCAGCTACGAGATCACGGCAAGCTTGCACTGGCGAGCCGAGTCTCTCGGCCGCCTGCATTACAATGGCCCCGTGGACGGAGCCCGCGACGACACGGCAGTGGACTGGCTGGCGGAGGGACGCCCTACCGGCCCGTCGAGGAAGCCGCCGTGGCTCAAGGTGCGCTTTCCCGGCGGCGAGGACTACATCCGGCTGAAGAAGCTGATGCGCGGCGGCGGCCTGCACACGGTCTGCGAAGAGGCGCGCTGTCCGAACATCGGCGAATGCTGGGGCGCCGGCACGGCCACGTTCATGATCCTGGGCGACACTTGCACGCGCGCCTGTGGCTTTTGCGCCATCAAGACGGGCCGCCCGGAAGCGCTCGACAAGAGGGAGCCGATGCGCGTCGCCAATGCTGTGCGAGAGATGGGCATCGCCCACGCTGTCGTCACGTCCGTCAACCGCGACGACCAGCCGGACGGCGGCGCCGCCATCTTCGCGGAGACGATCCGCTGGATCAGGCGTCTTTCGCCGGAGACGAGCGTTGAGGTGCTGATCCCTGACTTCCTGGGCGACGAAGATGCGCTGGCGACTGTCTGCGCAGCACAGCCGGAGATCCTCAACCACAACACGGAGAGCGTGCCCCGCCTCTATCCGCGCGTGCGGCCGAAAGCACGGTACGAGCGCTCGCTCGGCCTGCTGCGGCGCGCGAAGGAGTTGGACCCCGGAACGATCACTAAGTCCGGAGTGATGGTGGGACTCGGCGAGACCAGGGACGAACTGCGGCAGGTATTCGCCGACCTCGCCCGCTGCGGCGTCGAAGTTCTCACCGTCGGTCAGTACCTGCGGCCGAGCGCGAAGCACCTGCCGATCGATCGCTACTACGAGCCGTCAGAGTTCGACGACCTCCGCGGGGAAGCGCTGGCGCTGGGCTTCAAGCACGTGGAGTCCGGGCCGCTCGTGCGCTCCTCGTATCGCGCCGAGCGCCAGGTGGAAGGCGTCCGCCCTACAGGCCCGTCGGGCGGGCACGGCGAGGCGAACGTCTCCGTCGATTTCCCCCGGGCCGAGTAGCACGACCTCTGTGCTACGATTGCGCCATCGCACCCCTTCCCACCTTGACTGCGCGTGTCTGAATGGAAGAACTCGGCCTCGTAGGTATCCTGGCGGCTGTCGCCGGCGCAGCCCTTGTTGGGGGTGGGATCGCTCGCCTGATGAGGCTGCCAACTGTGCTCGGCTACCTCGCCGCCGGTGTCGCCATCGGCCCGCACACGCCGGGCCCCAGCGCCGATGGCGATGAAGTAAAGACGGTCGCCGATCTCGGTGTCGCCCTCCTCATGTTCACGCTCGGCGTTCGCTTCTCCCTGCGGAGGCTTGTTGATGCGCGCGGCATCGCCTTCACCGGCGGGGCGCTGGGCACGCTGGTACTGCTGGGCGTGGGCACACTCGCGGGGCTGGCGCTGGGGCTAAGCACGAGCGAAGCGATCATCGCCGGCATGATCGCTTCGATCTCGAGCACGATGGTGGCCCTGAAGTTGCTTGAGGACCGGGGCCTCATCACGGGACCGGCGGGCGGTATCGCAATCGCCATCGCCCTCGTGCAGGACCTGATCGTCGTCGTCTACATCATCGGCGTACCGATCGTCGGCGGCGAAGGGGAGAACCTGGGCGAAGAGTTGGCGATCGCGGCACTCACGGCGATCGCCGTCCTCGCCGGGGTCTGGATCATCGGCAGCTTCGCCGTGCCGCGAGTGCTGACGCGGGTCGCGCGCTCAAACTCACGGGAGCTCTTCCTGCTGACGGTAGTCGCGCTGGCGCTGGGAACGGCGTCCCTCTCATTCGAGGCGGGGCTGTCGGTGGCGTTCGGGGCGTTCCTGGCCGGGCTCATCGTCTCTGAGTCAGACTACGCGCAGCGCACGATCGCTGAGGTCTTCCCGCTACGGGAAGTGTTCGCAGTGGTTTTCTTCGTAGCGATCGGCATGCTGGTTGATCCGGGCGTCCTGGTGGATGACCCGGAAATCGTCCTGGGGGTTGCCGCCGTCGCAGTTCTGGGCAAGATCGTTACAGTGTCCGTGGCCTCGGCGTTCCTGGGGTTCCCGCCGCGTGCGATCGTCGCGGCGGCGCTGGCGCTGGCGAACATGGGCGAGTTTTCGTTCGTTCTGGCGACTGAAGCCGAGGATGTCATTGGCCCGGATCTGGACGAGGCGCTTCTGACCAGCGTCCTCATAAGCATCGCAGTGAGCCCACTGCTCTTCGCCGCCCATGAACACATCTTCAGCGTGATCCAGCGCACGCCGGTGCTGGGCAGGATGGCCACTGCGCAGATGGAGGTTCACCTGCCGGAGGACGTGCGTCTGGCCAACCACGCAGTGATCGTCGGCTACAGAGAGGCGGGCCAGGAAGTGGCGCGCGTGCTGAGAGCGCGTGACTTCCGCTACATCGTCATCGACGAGGACCCCGGCGCTCTGCGCGCGCTGGCAGCGGCGGACGTGCCGTACATCGTTGGCAACGCGGCGCTGCCGCAGGTGCTGGAACAGGCGGCGCTGGACAGAGCGCGCGTGCTGGTGGTGACGACGGGCGATCCGGGCATGGTGGAGGGGATCGCAGTCACATCACGCGATCTCAACCCGCGTATCGATATCGTCGCTCACGGTGCGGTCGAGGAGGGGAGGCACCGTCTGCGCGACCTTGGCGTGTCGCAGATCGTGCACGCGGAGTTCGAACTGGGAATGCAGATCGTGCGGCACACTCTGCACCGCTTCGGGGTATCGAACGCCGAGATCGAGGCGATAGTCGGCCGCCGCCGGCGCGACCACTTGCACTAGGCTTCGGTGATTTCGATGCTGATGATCTTGTCGCCGGGAGGAGCGCCAGGGTTGGACGACGGATCGCGAGCCGTGATGCACTTCACGACGTCCATACCGTCAGTCACCTGTGCGAAGACCGTGTACTGGCCGTTCAGGTTCGACGCGTCGCCCAGGGTGACGAACCACTGGCTGCCGGCGCTGTCGGGATCGTTCGTCCGCGCGGCGCCGACTACGCCCTCCGTGTACGGCACCTCTGTGGTGAATTCGGCCGGAAGCGCATAGCCGGGGCCGCCGCTGCCCGTGCCGGTGGGATCGCC
>JAJCYV010000013.1 GCA_029262695.1 Chloroflexota bacterium
TGCCAGACTGCTTCGAGCACGTCCAGAAGGCCACCGGCGAAGAGGACTTCAGCATCCTCGGCTACTGCATGGGTGGCCTCTTCGGCCTCATGTACGCCGCCGCCTACCCCGACGCCCCCCTCAAGAACCTCGCCTGCGCCGCTACCCCCGTCGATATGGAGGGCATGGGCCTCTTCCGCAGGTGGACCGACAAGCGCTTCTTCGACGTCGACCACCTCGTCGACTCCCTCGGCAACATCCCGCCCGGCCTGATGCTCCGCTCGTTCGAGATGCTGCGGCCGATGGACCGCCTGGGCGGCTACATCCGCCTCCTCGACAACCTCTGGAACGAGCAGTTCGTCTACGGCTTCCGCATCATGTACAAGTGGACGAACGAGCAGATCCCCTTCCCCGGCGAGACCTATCGCCAGTTCACCAAAGACTTGATGTGGGAGAACAAGCTGATGACGGGCGCCATGACCCTCAACGGCCGGCCCGTCGACACTAGGTCCATCAAGGTCCCCGTCCTTCACGCCATGGCCGAGCACGACCACATCGCACCCTTCGCCGCCACCAGACCCCTCACCAGCATCGTCGGCAGCGAAGACACCGAAGACGTCATCCTCAAGGGCGGCCACGTCAGCCTCGTCGCCGGCAAGAACGCCATGCACCGCCTCTGGCCGCGACTGGCCGACTGGCTTTCCCACCGTTCCCTCTAGAGCATGTTCCGCCTCAAAGGCCGCACCGTCATCATCACCGGCGCCTCCTCCGGCATCGGCAGCGCCACTGCCCGCGAATTCGCCAGGCGCGGCGCCAACGTCGTCCTCGCCGCGCGCAACCGCGAAAAGCTGGAGGCGATCGCCACGGACATCGGCGGCGGCGCGATCGTCGTCCCCGTCGACGTTACCGAGCGCCTCTCAGTGGCGGCGCTGGCACGTTGCACCGCCGAGGAGTACGGCGCCATCGACGTCCTCGTCAACAACGCCGGCGTCGGCCTCTTCGCCCCCATCGCCGACGGCAACATGGACAACGCCCGCCACCTGTTCGAGGTCAACTTCTGGGGCGCCGTTACCTGCATCCAGGCCGTCACGCCCTACATGGCCGCCCAGCGACGCGGGCACATCGTCAACGTCTCCTCCGTCGCCGGCCACATATCGCCGCCGCAGATGGGGATGTACTCCGCCACCAAGCACGCGCTCGCCGCCGTCTCCAACTCCCTCCGTGTCGAGCTCTCCGGCAACGGCATCGGCGTCAGCACCGTCTACCCCGGCCTCACCGAGACCTCGTTCATGGAGAACATGCTGCAGGAGGTCGAAGCGCCGAATATCCCGCCGATCGCCCGCTTCGCCGCCTCCGCCACCGTCGCCCGGCGCATCTTCCAGGCCGTGCGCTTCAACCTGCGCGACGCCTACGTCTCTCCGGAGGACATCGCTGCCGTCGCCACAGACGCCTTCGTCCCGCAGCTCTCCGACTGGCTGATGAAGTTCTTCATCCGCCCCGGCCGCCGCCCCCTCTACGACGTGACCTTCAAGCGCGACGTCAGCGCTGAAGAGTCCGCCGACACCGAGTCCTAGCGGACTGCTTGGTCGCACACCTGCTCGCACCGACGTCGTAGCTGCATGCCTTCAGGCTTGCCGGGGTGGGGCCGGGCGACTGTTTTCGCCGCTACGCCGGGCGCATCTTCGCCGGGTCGAGGCCCATCTCGCGGCACCAGGCCGCGTACGCCAGCGGCGAGATCTCCGAAGGCTTGATCTCGCTGCGGCCGCCCCAGAACACGTTCGTGTACGTCACGGGCATCCCCAGCGACGCCAGGTGCTCGTCGATCGCCGCCTTGTGCGCCAGCACCAGCGCCTTGTCCGTGCCGTGTGCCACGGCCATGATGTTCACGTCGTTGAACTCCGGGCCGCCCTCGCGCCAGTAGCAGTGCGTCAGGATGTGGTGGCGGCCCACCTCGCGGCCAGCCTCCTCCACGCGGTCGTCCGGCACCGCCCAGTGGAACAGCGCGTTGTAGTTTGTCACCCGCTCGCCCGAAGCCGTCTTCTTCACGTGCTCCAGGAACGTCGAAAAGCGCCCGATCAGCCGCCGCTCGGCCAGCGACTCCGCCACGCGGAAGAACGTCTGCAGGTCCACGCCGGCCTCCTGCGCGCGCGCCCGCCACGGGTCGCGGGAGATCTCTTCGACCGCGAACTCTCGCTTCAGCGCCGTCAGCACCCGCCACTCGCCGTCCGTCAGCGTGGCCACCTCCGGGAACATCATCTCCGCCGGCTCGTCCGACCGGTCGCCCGGTTCCATGCCGCGGCGCCGCGTGTGCCCCACGCCGAGAACGAAGAGCGCCTTCGCCGGCATCAGCCGGTAAGCCTCGGCGTCCGTCTGCCGGGCCAGGAAATCGCAGTGCGCGCGCATGCTGAAGCCCTGCGGCACCTTCACCGTCGTCCACAGCCTGTACGCCGAGCCGGCCGTCGCCGTCTCCGTCGTGCGGATGACGACGTGGCCGCTGAACGGGTCGTGCTTGAACATGAAGTCGAACGCCCTCTGCAGCCGCTCCTGAGGCACCTGCCAGGCGACCAGCGATCCCTGCGCGAGGTTCGTCGCGAGCAGCGTCTGCCGCACCCGCCGGATCGTTCCCGCCTCCAGCAGCGCGCGGATGCGCTCGATCACCGTGTCCAGCGGCACGCCTGAGCGCTGCGCAGTCTCCGCGAACGGGTCGCGCTGGAACCCCTGGAGCTTGTCCTCCGACACTTCGAGGATCGCCGTGTTGACGGGGTTAGCGAGATCGAGCGGGACCGGGCCCGCTTCCTGCGTCATGAGTAGCGCTCTTCCTTCCAGGGGTCGCCTCGCATGTGATAACCGTAGCGCTCCCAGAAGCCGGGCTCGTCCTTCTCGATGAACTCCAGGCCGCGCACCCACTTCGCGCTCTTCCAGAAGTAGAGGTGTGGCACGAAGAGCCGGCACGGGCCGCCGTGCGACGCCGCCAGCGGCTCGCCCTCGTAGACGTAGGCCAGCAGGTTTTCGTCGCGCACGAAGTCGTCCAGCAGCAGGTTCGCCGTGTAGCCGCCGAAGCAGTGCGCTATCACCGCCTTCGCCTCCGGCTTCACCTGCACCTGCTTCAGCAGATCGGGGACGGAAACGCCCTCAAAGTTCGTGTCCATCATGCTCCACGTCGTCACACAGTGGATGTCCGTGTGCACCTTCGTCCGCGGCAGCGCCGTCAGCCCCTTCCAGTCCAGCTCCAGCTCGTTCTCGACCAGGCCGAAGATGCGCAGACTCCAGTCGTCCGTGGAGACGCGCGGCGTACCGCCGTACGTCAGGACCGGCCAGTCCTCGACGACCTTCTGGCCGCCGGGAAGCCGCTCGCCATATTTCTCCCGGTCTTTCTTGCGCCGGGACAGGATATCGAATACCATCGGGCGTCCTTCTCACTATAGGGCGTCATATCTGAGCATAGCATGGCCCAATCCGCCGTGACAGGCAGCTTTGCCAACGTTCGCGCGTGAGCGGCGCGCCCTCGTGCCGTATCATCGAAAGCGGATGAACATCCTCGACGCTGAGCCCGAAACGGGCGGCTCCGCACCACAGCACACGGCACTCCACCGCTGGGCGTTCTGGGGCGCCGCCGCCGCCGTCGTCGCCGCCGATCAGGCCACCAAGACGCTCATCCGCACCTTCATGGACCGGGGCGAAATCTGGCCCTCCGACGACTGGCCCGTGCGCCTGAAGTACGTCACCAACACCGGCGCCGCCTTCGGCATCCTCCAGGACCAGACGGTCTTCCTCACTGTGATGGCCCTGATCGGCCTCGCCGCCATCTACGTCTACTACCGCTATCCGCCGTTTCAGCACTGGGTCGCCACCCTGGCGATCGGCATGATGCTCGGCGGCGCCGTCGGCAACCTCATCGACCGCGTTATCCGCGGCCGCGTCACCGACTTCATCGACTTCCCGCGCTTTCCCTCGTTCAACGTCGCCGATTCGTCGATCACCGTCGGCGTCGCGATCATTATCATCGGCTACCTCCTCCTCGAAGCGCGCACGGAAGCGCCCGCTCCCTCCGATGCGGACGGTTGATCTCGTCGCCGATGCGGCGGGCGAGCGCATCGACACGCTCATCGCCCGGCGGCTGCCGGAGCTTTCGCGCAGCCACGTCCGGAAGCTGATCGACGCCGGCCTCGTCACCGTCGACGGTCGCGTTCCCAAGCCCTCCGAAAAGCCGCCGGGCGGCGTGCAGATCCGGGTCGAGATCCCACCGCCGGAAGAGATGACCCTCGATCCCGAAGACATCCCCCTCGCGGTCATCTACCAGGACGCCGACATCATCGTCGTCGACAAGCCGCCCGGCCTCACCGTCCACCCGGCGCCGGGCCACCCCGGCGGCACGCTCGTCAACGCGCTCCTCGCCGCCGTGCCCGACCTGCAGGGCATCTCCGGCACGCTGCGGCCCGGCATCGTCCACCGCCTGGACAAGGACACCTCCGGCCTCATCGTCGTCGCCAAGAACGACCGCGCGATGCGCACCCTGCAGGCGCAGCTCAAAGAACGCCTCGTTCACAAGACATACCTCGCGCTCGTCGAAGGCGTTCCCGATCCGCGCCAGGGGGTGGTCGAGGCGCCGCTGGGCCGCCACCCGAAGAACCGCAAGAAGCAGGCGGTCGTCGCCGGTGGCCGCGAAGCGACCAGCAGCTACCGCGTGCGAGAAGTCCTGCCGGGAAACCGCGCCCTGCTCGAAGTGGAGCCCGTCACCGGCCGCACCCACCAGATCCGCGTCCACCTCGCCGCCATCGGCCACCCCATCGTCGGCGACGCGCTCTACGGCAAGCGCTCAAACGCCGTCGGCCGTCAGTTCCTGCACGCCGCGCGCCTCGGCTTCACCATGCCCAGCGGCCGCCAGGTGGAATTCGAGTCACCGCTGCCGCCGGACCTCCGCGCCGCTCTAGAAGACCTGCGCGAATAGCCGGACACGCCTCGTGGCAGGTAGCCGCATGGCTTCAGCCTTGCCGGGGCGGGGGGTGGAGTGGATCAGCGGGCGCAGTGCACGTCAGGCTGAAGCCTGACCCTCGGGGGAGCGGTCGTGCGCCGCTCATGGTTCGAGACCCTCACCATGAGCGGGTCGACGGCGCTGACGGTCAGCCGCCGGGCGGCTTGCCCGCGCCGATGGGCGTGATGCCCGTCGCGTAAATGTAGATGCGGTCGTAGAAGCGCGCCAGCACCGGCTTGTGGCCCTCCGCCTCCAGCGCGTGGATATGGCGCGCCATCACCGCGCCGTAGCCCTTCACCGGCAGCGTCCTGTGGTACCAGTATTCCTCGCCGTTCCAGACGAGCTTTACCGCCGGCTCAACCTGCCCGTACTCAACGTACGGCAGTTCCATGCCGTCCGCCGCCAGCGTCTCCAGCTGACCCTCGTGGACCTCGTGCACGCCTTCCATCGGCTGCAACGATAGCTGCTCACCCCGCCCACGAGCAAGCGGGGCCCTCACCCCCCGGGCCCCCTCTCCCACTGCGCGGGCGAAGGGGAGTTCGCGCGAGGCAAGGCCTCTCGCTCTGGCGACGGCCAGGCCCGCCGAGCACCGGTGGCGCTTGCTTGCCTGGTCGGCCGTCAGGCTATGATGGCCGCATGACTGTACGCACCCGTTACGCGCCCAGCCCCACCGGCGAACCACACATCGGCAACATCCGCACCGCCCTCTTCGCCTGGCTCCTCGCGAAGCACCACGGCGGCCAGTTCCTCCTCCGCATCGAGGACACCGACCGCCAGCGCCTGGTCGAGGGCGCCGTCGAGGCGCAGATGGAGACTTTGCGCTGGCTCGGCCTGGAGTGGGACGAGGGCCCCGACAAGGGCGGCCCGCACGCCCCCTACACCCAATCCGAGCGCCTCGATATCCACCAGGAGCACGCTGAACGGCTGCTCGCCGAAGGCTGGGCCTACCGCTGCTACTGCTCGTCCGAACGTCTCAGCGAAGTGCGCAAGGCTCAGCAGGCCCGCAAGGACCCGCCCCGCTACGACCGCCACTGCCGCGACCTCTCACCCGAAGACCGCGCCCGCATCGAGGCCGATAACACGCCCGCAGTCGTCCGCTTCAAGACGCCGCTCACGGGCGAGACGTTCACCCACGACGCCCTCCGCGGCGAGGTCCCCTTCGCCAACGACACCCTCGACGACTTCGTGATCCTCAAGTCCGACGGCTACCCGACCTACCACCTCGCAGCCATCGTCGACGATCACCTGATGGAGATCACCCACGTTATCCGCGGCGAGGAGTGGATCTCCAGCCTGCCCCGGCACGTCCTCATCTACCAGGCGTTCGGCTGGGAGCCGCCGGTCTTCGTCCACGTCTCGCGCATCCTCGGCAGCGACCGCGCCAAGCTCTCCAAGCGTCACGGCGCCCACGCCGCGCTCGCCTACCGCGAGATGGGTTACCTGCCAGAGGCGATCATCAACTTCCTCGCCCTCCTCGGCTGGTCGCTCGACGACAAGACCGAGATCATCGACCTCGACACGCTAATCCGGGCCTTCGATACCGACCGCCTGCTCACCAATCCGGCCGTGTTCAACGCCGAGAAGCTCGAGTGGATGAACGGCGTCTACATCCGCAACCTCTCACCGGAAGGCCTCGCTGAGCGCGCGCGGCCATTCCTCGAAGGCGCCCTCGGTCAGCCTGTCGACGCGCAGAAGCTCGCGCAGATCGCCCCGCTCATCCAGGAGCGCATCAAGACGCTGACAGACGTTGTCGAGATGGCGGACTTCTTCTTCACCGAAGGTCCCCTCAAGTACGACCCCGCAAACCTCCTCGGCAAGAAGTCCTTCGCCGGCGAGCCTGCCCGTGCGGCGGACGCCCTGGCCAGCGTCATCTCTACCGTCGAGACGCTGGACGGTTGGGGTCACGAGGCGCTGGAAGCCGCGGTCCGCCCGCTGGCCGAAGAGATGGGCGTCAAGGCGGGCGAGCTGTTCGCGGTCATCCGCGTCGCCGTCACCGGCAAGACCGCCGCGCCACCGCTCTTCGAAACGATGTCAGTCCTCGGCCGCGATCTCTCTCTGGAGCGCCTACGCGCCGCCCGTGACAGGCTAGCCGCGGCCGGCTAGGGCGCTCCTGTCTCCTGTCTCTTGTCTCCTGTCTCCTGTCTCCAGCTACGCCGCCGCGATCAGGCGCCCGCGCACGATCTGCCGGTGAGTGTAGTCCGCGCCCGCGTCGTCGTTCGTGAAGAATCTCTCGCCGCCGCAGGTGATCAGCGTCACCACGTCCTCGCCGGCCGGTAGCATCCAGTCCCGCGCCTTAACGTCGGCCGAATCCACAAGCACGGTCTCCGTCACCTCGTAGATCAGGTGGCTGCCGTCCTCCCGCTGGATGCGTATGCGGTCCCCGGCCCCCAGCTCTCCCAGCCGTTTGAACACGGCGTCGCCGTTCCAGGTCACGTGCCCCGCGAACACCGCGTTCTCACCGCTGCCCGGATAGGACGAGAAGTTGTACCAGGCCACCAGGTCGGCTTCGTACGGGACAAGGGGCGCGGCGTCCGCATCAAGTCCGAAGACGGACACCGGTGCGTCAACCTCTATCTTCTCGATCACCAGCCGGAAGGGCTCCGTGCCGGTGGTTTGAGCCTGCGGTGGTTGCTGACCATCGTCTGCCGCCGCCGGCGCGGATGGCTGTCCCGGGCGCACCCAGATTAGCTGTGACGGGTCGTTCCCCTGGTAGGCAAACTCATACGCGGCCGCGCCGATCATCCCGATACCGACAAGCAGGAAGACCGCCGCCAGTATCACGTAGAGGCGTCGCTGACCGGTGTATTTGTAGCGGGATCGGGCGCGTCTGGGCGGCATTCTTGATTAAGGTAACGCGCTACGGCCGGTCAAGGTTGCTGGATGTGCCGCCGATTTGCCGAAACTCGCGCGAAATCAGCCGCCGGCGCTGACCGCGCCCGGCAGCGTCTCCGCCAGCCCGGCCCGCACGACCAGCCGCCGCGAGTACTCGCCGCCGAACACCGGGTCACCCGTGTCGACGAAGTCGCCATCGCAGGTGATGATCGTGATCACGTCTTCGTCCGTTGCACGCATCACCTGCACCGAATCAGGGTCGTTGGCGTCCACCTGGAAGATATCGTTCACTACGTACGTGAGTTCCGTCCCGTCCGGTCCGACCAGCTTCACCTCGTCACCGTTCGTCACCGAAGTGAGAGAGTAGAACACGCCCGGGCCAAACCACGTCACATGCCCCGCGAACACGGCGTTGCTCCCCGTGCCCGGCTGCGCCGAGAAGTTGTACCAGGCCACGACATCAGCCGCGCCCGGCCCCGTCGGCACTTCCGGCACAGCGTCCAGGTCCAGGCCGTAAGTATTGACCTGTGCGTTGACGCCCAGCTTGTCGATGATCATCGTGTAGTCGCCCTCGCTCAGCGGCGGCGGCGGCACGGGCGTCGGCGAGGGCGTCTCGGTGTCCGCTGCCGGCGATGGCGTCGGCGTCGCGCTCCGGATGACGGTAGGCGTCGCGCCCAGGTCCCGCAGCTCGATGTCGGGCTCGCTCTCTCCACTGAACGCTGAGAACCCGGCGACCGCGATCAGGGCTACGCCGATGAAGAAAGCCAGTCCACCCAGCGCGAGGACCGCTCTGCGGGGGAGGGACGCTTCCTTAAAAAAACTCATAGCATCATGCGGCCGCTGCTCGGCCTAGCATCTAGTATAGACACTCAGACTTTTCTCGCGCAGCCTGTAAAGTAGGACGCAACAGCGCACGATATGGATGCACATTCGCCCGAAACTGACGGAATTACCGCTATAAGCGGTCTACTCGTCGGCCACTGGACTGACCTCAGCGCCGCCACCGGCTGCACGGTCGTCCTCTGCCCAGCCGGCGCGGTCGCCTCCGTCGACGTCCGCGGCGGCGCGCCCGCCACCCGCGAGACCGACGTCCTGCGCCCAGGCAACCTCGTCGACCGTGTCCACGGCGTCCTCTTGTCCGGCGGCAGCGCCTTCGGCCTCGACGCCGCGGCCGGCGTCATGCGCTGGCTCGAAGAGCGCGGCCACGGATTCCCCGTCCGCACCGGCGTCGTCCCCATCGTCTCCGCCGCCGCGCTTTTCGACCTCGGCCTCGGAGCGTCCGACGCACGCCCGGACGCCGAAGCCGGCTACGCCGCCTGCGAAGCGGCCGGCGCGGACCCCGTGGCGGAAGGAACCGTCGGGGCCGGCACCGGCGCCACCGTCGGCAAAGCGCTCGATATGGAGCACGCCGTCCAGGGGGGCATCGGCACCGCCGTCGAGCGCACCGCCTCCGGCATCACCGTGGCTGCCCTCGTGGCCGTCAACGCCTGGGGAGAAGTCGTTGATCCGGACACCGCGTGCGTTATCGCCGGTCCTCGTGCGGACGAACGCGGCTTCGCCGACACCATCGAAATCGTTCGCGCCCGGCCGCCGCTCTCACCCTACATCTCGGGAAACAGCACCGTCGGCGTCATCGCCACGGACGCCACTCTGACCCAGGAAGGCTGCGCGCGCCTGGCGACGATGGGGCACGCCGGGATGGCGCGCGCCATCCGCCCCGTGCATACTCCCGTCGACGGCGACATCCTGTTCGCTCTCGCCACCCGTGAGACCGAGACCGAGACCGATCTCGTCCAGCTCGGCGCTCTTGCCGCCCGCGCTGTTGAACGCGCCGTCGTCCGCGCCATCAAGGCGGCGACCGGCCTGGCCGGCGTCCCCTCGGCCTCAGAGTGGCCGCCTGCCTGAGCGGGCCTCTTTACCGATCCTTTACTTTCGCCTCGGCCCTCTTCACCGCTGTGTTTACCCGTAGCACAGACACTGGTGCCAGTAACAAACCGACCGTGACACAAGCGGCTCACAGCACACATTGCCGGGCAGACGTCCACAGGAGGGTTAATCGATGGGCATCGTAGAGAACCTCTTCTCCCGGAAGGGGAGAAAAGCGCGAGAAGCAAAAGCCGTCGCCAGCGCGCCGCGCACCGCCACAAAGCTCTTGATGCTGATGCCGGACGCTTCCGGGCTCGCCACCTATCAGCTGCACACCTTCACCGCCGCCAGCCAGGCAGAAGGCTACCTTAAGTCCATCCTCCGGGGCGAAATCCAGGAAGGCACGATCATGTTCTGGGGCCTCACCTGGCTTCCTTCCGACAACGGCAACCCGGACGTCCAGGCCGAGCCCGTCGTCCTTATCCGCGACCCCAACCGCCCGGGACTCGTCTACACCTTCTCCTTCGTCGACCTCGACTCCGCCTATGACTTCGTCCGCCACGAAATGAAGGTCGGCGCCGACCTCGCCCAGACGGCCATCTTCTGGGCCGTCCCCGCTGAGGCAACGGCAAACCCCTGGGGCGAGATCACCGTCACGCCCAGCAGGCCGCCCGAGCGCCAGCCCGACCCGAACGGCGGCGCGTCCTTCGCCGCGCCTGCGCCGTTCGCGGCGCCAGGCCGCGACGAGCCCGACGGGACCCAACTGCACATCGCCGGATCACCCCCCATCAGAGTGCCGGAACCCGTCTCCGTCGAGCCGGAACCCGTCTCCGTCGAGCCGGAACCCGTCTCCGTCGAGCCGGAACCCGTCTCCGTCGAGCCGGAAGCCGCCGTCGAGCCGGAAGCTGTCGTCGAGCCGGAAGCCGTCGTCGAGCCGGAAGCCGTCGTCGAGCCGGAAGCCGTCGTCGAGCCGGAAGCCGCCGTCGAGCCGGCATACGGGGAGATCGAAGCCACCGACATCTCCAACATCGTCGACATCCTCAAGGCGAAGGAGCTGCGCGTGTCATCGAGCCCACTACCGCCGATCGACGAGCCCGCGCCTCCGGAGCCTGCCTTTGGCGCCGCCAACGAGACGATGCATGTCGACCTCAGCGATGTCTTCGGCGCCAGGCGCGACCCCGAAACGCTGACCACCCTCGAAGACTTCCGCCGCCTTGAAGACCCCGAAGCCAGCGGTGCGGCCGCCGCCCATGAGGGCCTGATCGAAGCCGACGCCGAGACCGTAAGCGGCATCGTCGCCGCCTGGTCAAACATCGGCGTCGCCATCGACAAGGCGATCGACGCCCACGTCGCACGCTGCGTCGGCGAAATCATCGCCTGGCGCCGTCTCTCACGCGCCTTCGCCGCTGCCGCCAACGTTCGCATGCTCGTCACCTGGCGCATCATCTCTGGGGCGCTCAGCGCCGCCGCCGCTATCCAGTCCACGCGTGAGCGCGCCCTCGCCGAAGTCTGGCGCAACGCCGCGCGCGCCTTCCGCCAGGCCGCCGAAAGCAAGTCCGGTCGCCGCGCCATGCGTCTGGCCTGGGCGAACGCCTCATGGACCCTCGAAGAGGCCGTATACGCCGCCCGGCTCCAGCAAAAGGCACGTCGCGACGCCCTGGTCGCCGCCTGGCAGGCAGCCTCCATCGCACTCCACGACTTCGCAGACGCACAGATGCGCCGTGACGGGACGACCTCGGGATTCAGCGAGTCTGGCCGCTTCGAAGCCAGGAAGGATCCGTTCACCAGCTTCGATTCGCCGCCGGGCCGCTTCTAGACCGCACCAACGCACTCAGAGAAAGAGCCGTCCGCCAGAGCGGGCGGCTCTTCAGCGTCTCTGGCACTTCGGGCAGAAGTGCGTACCGCGCCCGCCCACCTTCACCCGGCGGACCGCCGTTCCGCAGACGAAGCAAGGCTCGTCCGTCCGCCGGAACACGCGCACCTTCAGGTGGTGGTATCCGGCCTTGCCTTGCGCGTCGACGTAGTCGCTAAAGCTCGACCCGCGGTCGCCCACCGCCTCAAGCAGCACCTCCACGACCGCCTCGTGCAACCTCCCCGCTGCGGGCCGCGAGATCCGTTGCGCCGCCTTGCGAGGGTCGATCCCCGCGCGGAACAGCGACTCGTCCGCATAGATGTTGCCCACGCCCGCCAGCACCGCCTGGTCCAGCAGCACCGCCTTGATCGCCGCGCTCCGCCGCTTGAGGGCGCCGTGAAACGCCCCCACGTCGAACGCATCGTCCAGCGGCTCCGGGCCCAGCTTCCCCGTCACCAGATCCACGTCGTCGACGAGCCACATCGTCCCGAACTTGCGCAGGTCCATGAAGCACAGCCAGCTGCCATCGTCCAGTCCGAACTTCGCCCGCAGATATGGATCGTCCGGACAGCCGTCTCGCCCGTGCTGCAGCCGCCCCGTCATCCGCAGGTGCACGATCCACGTCAGCCCGCCCTCGAGGTGGATCAGCAGGTACTTCCCGCGCCGCCCGACGTCCTCAATCCGTTGCCCAACAAGGCCCCGGCAGAACGCCTCCGCCGGCACCAGCTGCGCCAGCCGCGGCGCGTCCGGCGAGATCCAGGCGCTCCGCACCGTCCTCCCCCGCACCACGGGCAACAGATCGCGCCGTATCGTCTCCACCTCCGGCAGCTCAGGCATCGGCGGGATTATATCGCTGCGGGACCCGCAGCCACACCTCGCGTAGGGGCGACCCGCGGTCGCCCTCGGCCCGTCAACAGATAACAACCGGGAAAACACATGACCCCCGATCTGCTTATCCGTTCCCGATCCGTTGCCAGCACACACTCCCCGGTTTGACTCCCCACCCCTCCCACCGGACACTTGTACGCATGACTGAAGACGCCGACACAACCCCGTTCGAGCAGATGCGCGACTACCTGCGCACCATCGGCCAGGGCCCGCGCGCCGGCCGCGACCTCACCCGCGAAGAGGCCGCCGCCGCCCTCGGCCTCGTCCTCGACGGCGAGGCAACACCCGCCCAGGCCGGCGGCTTCCTCCTCCTCCAGCGCTACAAGGGCGAGTCCGTCGACGAGCTGCTCGGCTTCGTCGACGCTTACCGCGCGCGCGCCAGCCTCATCCGGCCCGCCGTCGAAGGCCTGCTCGACATCGGCAGCCCGTACGACGGTCGCAAGAAGAGCGTCGTCGTCAGCCCGGCGTCCGCCATCGTCGTCGCCGCGGCCGGCGCCCCCGTCGTCCTCCACGGCGAGAAGGACGTCGGGCCCAAGCACGGCGTCCCCGTCGGCGACGTCCTCGAATCGCTCGGCCTCGCCGTCGACGCCGAGCCCGCCGCCGTCCAGGGCGCCATCGAGAGCCACGGTCTCGGCTACATGCGCCAGGCCCGCTTCGTCCCCGCCGCCTACGCCGCCCGCGATCTGCGCGAGGAGGTCGCCGTGCGCACCCTCTTCGCCAGCATCGAGAAGATCGCCAATATCGCCGCCGCGCGCTACAGCATCGTCGGCATCGCGCACCTGCCGTACAAGGACAAGATGCTCGCCGCCGCTGACGCAAACAGCTTCGAGCGCGTCCTCGTCGTGCAGGGGATCGAGGGCAACGAGGACGTGCCGACCTCGCGCCCCTGCCGCGCCTTCCTCCGCGAGCGGAAGCCCAACGGGTCCGCAGGAAAGACGACCGAACTCACGATCGACGCCTCGGAGTACGGCCTCGAGGCGGCCTCGAAGGAAGAGATGGAGGGCGGCGACGCTCGACATAACGCGGAGATCGCCGAAAGCATCTTCGCCGGCGAAAAAGGCGCCTACCGAGACCTCGTCACCCTGAACGCCGCCGTCCGCCTCTGGCTCGCCGAACGCGCGCCAGACATCGCCGCCGGCCTCGACCTCGCCCGCGAGACGATCGACTCCGGCGCCGCCGCCGAGAAGCTGGAAGCCCTGCGTACCGCCACCCGCGCCTGACGTATAATCACGGCGACGGAGGAGCCATGCCTGACCTCTCACCACTCGCCCGGAACTGTCGGCGCCGGAATCTGCCGCTGCACACACACGACGGCGCACTGGCGCTCGTTATTCTGGCTGCAACCGTTCTCATCTCTCTCGCCCTCACTGCCTGTGGCGGCGACGGCGGCGATGACGACGCCCTAACAGGAAAGCAACGCGAGGCCGTCGATCATCTGAGAGACGCGTCCACGGAGTCCGTACAGTTCCGCGTCGTCGACGGCATGCCCCGCTCACTCAGCGCCCGCGTTGCCATTCCTGCCTCCGTGGGCGACGATCCGGAGGACAAGGCGCGCTACTTCCTCGACACCTACGGCGATCTGTACCAGCTGGACGACCCGGACACGGCGCTAGCGTTCGCCGACGTGCTCGAGACACCGGACGACAAGGAGGTTGTCTCCTTCCAGCAACGGTTCGGCGGACTCGACGTGTTTGGCGCGGACGTTACGGTGCACATTGGCCCGGATAACGAAGTTACGTACGTCAGCGCCACCCTGCCGCCCGACGAGATCGATGTCCCGGACGAACCGCAGGTGTCGCAGGACGACGCTGAGGACGCTGCCATCGCCGCTCTGGAGTTCGACGGAGAGACGAAAGTCGACGTCGTAGACTCGCAGTTGCTCGTGTTCAACGGGGGGCTTATCTCAGGGGAGCGCACGGAGAGCGTCCTTGCCTGGAAAGTCGACCTCGACGTAGCCGATCCACCAGCCCTGCCCGTCACCTTCATCGACGCCACCAACGGTGACGTCTTGACCAGCTACGACAACCTGCGCGCGGAGCGACAACGGACTACCTACTCCGCAAGAGACCACTCGGATATGCAGTACATCGCGGACGTGGCCCGCGAGCTCTGGTTCACAGAGACGGGGCCAGTGACGGGTGCGGATCCACCTCCCGACGAGGAGGGAGGGGACGCCCACTTCTGGATGGGGCGGATCTATGACTACTTCAATGCCACTCATGGCCGCGACAGCTACGACGGCAAAGGTGGCGCCATCGACATCTATGTACACTTCACGTATCTGGTTGAGAACGCCGCCGGCGAAGCCTTCTTGGGCGACAACGCGTTCTGGGATCACCAGGGCGGCATGTGGTTTACGGACGGCATGGTCGACCTGGATGTAGCCGCTCACGAATTTACGCACGGTATTGTTCAGCACACCGCGAGACTCCCGTATCAGCTACAGCCGGGCGCCCTCGACGAGTCCTTCGCAGACGTATTCGCCCAATTCATTGACCGAGATCTGAACTGGCTCATCGGTGAAGGCACCGTATCCGGCGCGGTAAGGAGCCTCAAAGACCCACCCTCGATCAGGGACCGGCCTCACCACATGGATGACTTCATACCGACCACAGGCAAGCCCAACCGGAAGAACGACTGGGGAGGCGTTCACTCCAACAGCAGCATCCCGAACCATGCCGCGTACCTGCTCGTCGAGGGCGGGACGCACAGCACCAGCGGGATCTCCGTCGACGGCATCGGCTACGCCACGACGGAGCGCATCTACTACAAGGCGCTTAGCCAGTTCATCAAACCGACCTTCCAGTTCTTCGATGCACGCGACGCCCTGCTCAAGGCTTGCAGAGAACTGTCGGGCACCAGCGTGGCCGATTGCTCTGCGCTAATCAACGCCTTTGCCGCCGTCGGCATTGGCGCGCCCGATGCGGACAAGGACGCTCAAATTGACGCCCTCAACCAGGACAACTGCATCGGCGTCCGCAACCCCGACCAGAAAGACACCGACAAAGACGGCATCGGAGACGCCTGCGAAGCCACGGCCACACCTACAGCCACTGCCACGCCGACGTCAACACCAACCCCTACTTCGACGGCTGCTCCCGGTCAGACAGCGACGTCAACCGCAGCGGCCGGCGGCAGCCCCTCACAGGCGGGAACCGGCTCTCCCACGTCCACCCCCGACCTGGGCTGGATCGAGGGCGTCGTCCAGGACACCATCGCCGTGTTGGTCGGCGGGGGCATACCCCAGGAAGTGGCGGAGATCACCGGCGACGAGCTGCGTGACTGCCTGACGGAGGCCGCTCAGGGCGGCGCCAGCCAGCAAGAGGCGATCGGCCAGTGCCAGGCCCTCTACGCCACGCCAACTGCCACGCCGATGGACGACGAGATCGTCGTGGCGGAGGGAACGTTCGATCCTCCCTTCGACCGCGGTAACCACATTACTCTCAGCTTCCCATCGTCGGGCGGCACGGTGACCGGTCACTTCGCGTACGGCGCCAGGTTCCCGATCTGTATCGGCGGTGAGGCGGACTTCTTCTGCGATGAAGGAGAGGTCTGCATAATCATTGTCGAGGTGGCCGGGTCCTTTGATGGGGTGTACGACGGAGTCAGTGCGATGAGCGGCAGCGGAACGAGTACGGGTTCCAACACGATAGAGGCCGGGTGCAAGGACGGGGTTGATCCCCCTGAGACCAGCGTGTTGAATTGGTCGGCCACCTTCGCCGGCCAGAAAGTAAGAGGGGAGATCCCGGATGAAGATGTGGATGAGCCCCCGCTAGAATTCTCGGCCTTCGTGGTATCGCCGTAAGAGGTACTGAGGGTTGCGCTCATAACGAAAGCCGCATCCGGAACCAGACGTGAGATACGTGCCGCTAAGCCGCGTGGGGCTCCTCTATCTCCGGAGCCGGGTGAGTAGGATGACTAGCGCCCCTTCGTTGCCCCCAAAAACGTGCGGGCGTACAATTTCCTCGATGGACGACTACGGCATCGACATGGACGAGGTCAGCCGCGTGATCGACACGGCCGACGTCCTCATCGTTCGCTTCGCCATCCTCGACAAGCGCCTGCTCGTCGATACCCGCACCAACGACAACGATGGCCCGCTCGTCGCCGTCGTCGACAAGGCCGGTTCCGTTGAGGAGCGCTTCAAGTCCCTCAAGAAGCTGCGCCCCCGCTTCTCACTGCCCGAAAAGATCATGTCCTTCATGTGGCCCCGCCACATCGACACCTTCCGCCGCTCCGGCCTCGCCCAGCGCATCACGGATCGCCTCGTCAGCCTCGGCGGCGAGGAGATGGCCGCTCAGGCCGAAAAGGCCTTCGACGAACTGGCCGGGCGCGAGAAGCGCGAAGTCGTCACCGCCATCCGCGGCGGCGAAAGCTACCAGACGCTCTGGGAGCGCAGGGCATAGCCCGCCGGGGATGACCAACGAGCCTTCCGCTCCCGGCGAAGCGCAGATCGGCAAGCCGAAAGTAGTCCCCAAGCCCTGGGGCGAAGAACTCTGGCTCGCCCACACCGACCGCTACGCCGGCAAGATCCTCACCGTTAAGAAGGGCCACCGCCTCAGCCTCCAGTACCACGAGCGCAAGCACGAAGCGCAGTACGTCGACTCCGGCCGCATCAAGTACACGCTCGGCTCCAGCGACCGCCCCGGCGACTACCGCGAAGTGATCGCCGGGCCCGGCACCGTCGTCGTCCTGCCGCCCGGCGCCGTCCACCGCATGGAAGCGCTGGAGGACGCCCGCTTCTTCGAAGTCTCCACGCCGGAGCTCGATGACGTCGTTCGCCTCGACGACGACTACGGTCGCGCCGGCACGAGCGACTGATGGACCCGATCGACCTCCGCAGCGACACCCTGACGCTGCCCTCCCCAGAGATGCGCGCGGCGATGGCCGGCGCCGAACTCGGCGACGACGTCTTCGCCGAAGACCCCACGATCAACCGCTTCCAGGAGATGGCCGCCGAACGCCTCGGCAAGGAAGCCGCGCTCTTCACCTCCAGCGGCACGCAGAGCAACCTGATCTCGCTCCTCACCCACTGCGGCCGCGGCGCCGAAGTCATCGTCGGCGAAGAGGCGCACATCCTCTTCTTCGAGCAGGGTGGCGCCTGGGCCCTCGGCGGCATCGGCCTCAGATCCGTCCGCAACGATGCCAAGGGCCGCTTGGACTTGGCCGAGGCCCGCGCGAAGATACGTCCCGACAATGAACACTTCCCGCGGACCGGCCTGATCACTGTGGAGAACACGCACAACCGCTGCGGCGGCACCGTCCTCGACGAAGAAGACCTCGCCTCAGTCCGCCAGCTCGCCGACGACCACGGCCTGCCCGTGCACATGGACGGCGCGCGCATCTTCAACGCCGCGGCCGCCCTCGGCGTCCCCCCGGCAAGCCTCGCCGCCTACGCCGATTCCGTCTGCTTCAGCCTGTCGAAGGGCCTCGCCTGCCCCGTCGGCTCCGTCATCTGCGGCTCCAGCGACTTCGTCCGCGAAGCCCGCCGCAACCGCAAGCTGCTCGGTGGCGGCATGCGACAGGCCGGCGTTCTAGCCGCCGCCGGCATCTACGCCCTCGACAACATGGTCGACCGCCTCGCCGAGGACCACGAGAACGCCCGCCTCGCCGCCGGCGGCCTGCGCGAGATGCCCGGCGTCCAGCTCGACCCCGAACCGCAGTCCAACCTCATCTACTTCTCAATCGAAGGCTGGGACACCGGCAGCTTCGTCGACCGTCTCGCCGCCAAAGGTGTCCTCTGCTTCGACGAAGGCCGCCGCCGCATCCGCTGGGTGACGCACTTCGGCATCGGACGCAGCGACATCGAAGAAGTGCTCGCCCGCACCCGCGAAGTCATCGCGGCGGGACCGTAGGCTGCGATGCGCCGAATCATCGTCGCCCTCGCCGCCGCACTGCTCCTCGCCGCCTGCGCTGAGGACAACATCAAGTCCGCCGACATCGTCACGCAGATCCCCTGGCCGGACGAAGAGCGCGCCACCTACCGCGTGCTCGATGACGATGGCGACGAGGTTGGAGCGCTGGTAATGACCGTCGCCATCGAGCGTAGCGACGGCTATCTCCTCAGCCAGTCCTTCTCCTTCCCCGGCGACAACTTCACGAACGATGCCGAAGTCCTGGTCGACCGCGCAAGCCTGCAACCCCGCCGCACGACTTACGTCATCGACGGGCCCGATGGCATCGCCAGTTGCACTGCCGTCTATGCCGGCAGCGACGTAACCGTCCTCAACGAGCGCGAAGACGGCGAACGTACCGATACGCTAGACGTACCGAACATCGCCTACGACAGCTGGTCCGACCTCTTCCTCTGGCGCACAATCGACTTCTCACAGGGATTCGAAGTCGAGTACGCGGACATCGTCGCCTGCCAGGCCCCCGCGCCACCGCAGCGGCTGGCCGTCAAGCTGGAAGTCAGCGGCGGCGAGACGATCGACGTCCCCGCCGGCACGTTCGACACCTGGCGTGTCGAGATCGACGCCGGCCGAGATCAGAAGGCCTGGTTCACAACAGACGACGCGCACATCCTCGTGCGCTACGACAACGGAGATCAGATATTCGAGCTGATCGAGTACAGCGGCAACGGCTCGCTGACCGCGCTCGTCGCCGTCGGCTTCTGGATCGGCGTCGAGTCGCCCCCGACGTCCGCAATGCACTCGACGAATATCACGAACGCCGCCAGAATCGCCAGCACAAGCCAGGCTACGCGCACCATCCCCAGCCTCACAGCCCGGCTCCTCGAATTCGACTCATCACATCAATCATAGGCTCACAAGGGGGTATTATCTATGGCCGGCGCGCTTCTCATCACCGCGGACACCTCACTCGGTGGCCTCGTCACACGCGCCATGTCCGGCAGCGGCGTTGACGTCGCTGTCGCCGAAGACAGCAACGCCGCCACACGCGCCCTCGTTACCATGCGCGTCGATGCGGTTGTCGCCGACGCCCTCTGGCCTGAGGACGTCGCCGAAGCGCGCCGCGTCCTCAACAGCGCCGGCCGCGACGTGCCGCTTGCCGTCATCGCCGGCGCGTCCACCCGCTGGAACCGCTGGCGCCTCCCGCGTGGCGCCGTCCAGGTCTTCCGCCGCCCGCTGGACCTGCGCGAAGTGCGGCAGGCACTCCAACTCCTCGTCCGAGGCGGCGGTGGGACCCGCGAACTCAAGCTGCCCGGCGGTGTCGTCCTCGATTCCGGCGCTGACACCGTCAGCATGAGCGGCCGCAACACCGTCCTCACCGGCCGCGAAGTGCAAATCCTGCGGATACTGGCCTCAGCGCGCGGGGCGGTCGTCCCCACCGATGAGATGATGCACCGCGTCTGGGCCACCGAGAGCCGCAACACCGACGCTCTCCGCACACACATCCGCGCCATCCGCGCCAAGCTCGCCTCCATCGGCGCGCCGGACCTCATCCAGAACCTGCCCCGCCGCGGCTACCGCCTCCGCACCGACGCCGCGGCCAGCTAGGCCCTTCGCCTTAGGAACACTGCTGGCACAACGAGCGGGAGCCGGCCATTTGACCGGCTCCCTCGTCTGTCCGCGGCGGGAGGGGGTGTAACCACCGCTTCAACTACTCAGAACCTTATCCCGGAGCGGCAGCGCCAGCGTGTGATCCTCACTACATTGCGCTCAGGCAGCGAGCCACACACTTGCTCTCGCGGACGAACCGAGACGCTCGACCACCTGCCTTCGGGCAGCGCGCTACAATAGGCGCAGGAGCGGGAGTAGCTCAGTGGTAGAGCATCTGCCTTCCAAGCAGAGGGTCGCCGGTTCGATCCCGGTCTCCCGCTCCAGACCCTCCTCCCAGGAGGGCTGAAGAGCCGGGTTTCAGATACGAATCCGGCCTGATCCGGCCTCTCCGACGGGCTTGAGAGGGCAGCGGGTGAGGGGCTTCCGACACCCAAAACGACCATCAGCCTGATGTCATCGCAGAACGGACCCCTGAGCAGGCAGATGCTCAGGTTGACCGACCGTCAGTGTCGGCGCCGGCGAAGGAGGTCCTAGGATGAGCCCCACAAGGCGATGGCGAGACGTACAGATGAGTGACATAACCCTGGAACAGCTGGTCGATCATTTCCAGCTCGCAAACCGGGCCGAAGGAAAGAGCCCGAAGACGCTGAGCTGGTACCAGCAGAACCTCGACCTCTTCCTGCGGTTCCTGCGGGAAGAAGGCTGCTCTATCCGGCTGCGCGACGTCGGGATCGAGGAGACGAGAGCGTTCGTGATCAGCCTGCAGGACCAGGACGTCCGCTTTGCCAACAACCCGTTCACTCCAACGAGAAGACACAAGCTCTCGAGCCACTCGATCAACTCCGCCGTCAGGGCGATCCGGGCTTTCTTCAACTGGCTCTATCACGAGGGATACTCGTCCTCACACAAGCTCAAGGAGATGCGGGTACCCAGGGTCCAGAAGAAGATAGTCGACGTCCTGACATCGGACGAGATCGCCGGGATCTTCGGCTGCCTGAACGCGAAGACTGCGACCGGGTCCCGCGACTATGCCATCGTCATGTGCCTGCTCGACTGCGGGCTGCGAGCCTCGGAGCTCGTGAACCTCAAGTACGATAACGCCGACCTCGTGAATGGGAGCCTCAGGGTCGTGGGAAAAGGCAACAAGGAGAGGCTCGTCCCCCTGGGCAGTCGGGCGGCGAAGGCGCTCATGCAATACAGGGAGGTCTTCAGGCCCGAGCCAGCCGACCCGCTGGTCGAAACCTTCTTCCTGAGCCTCGACGGACGCGTGATGAGCTTCGAGGCGCTGAAGACGATGCTGCAGAGGCTCGGGCGTCGTTCCGGCGTGCGGCGGCTGCACGCCCACCTCCTGCGTCACACGTTTGCGACGATGTACCTCGTGAACGGCGGCGACGTGTTCTCGCTGCAGCGGATCCTGGGGCACACGACGCTGGCGATGGTGAACAACTACGTCCACCTGGCCGGCGCCCAGGTGGCGCTGCGTCATCGCGCCTTCTCGCCGATGGACAACCTGGACGTTTCTCCCCGGCGTCAGAGGCGTTCCCCGGCGAAGGTCGTGCTCCCGCCGAAGCTGCGGGTGGTCTCGTAGAAGACAGGCCAATCAAGCTGATTTTCTGACCGTCTTTCGGGCCTTCGCCCATAGCGGCCCCTGGCTACCGGTCTGGCCAGGGCTCTGGCGTTCGGTAGCCAGTACCCGGCAGGCCGTCCGTACGGGCGGCGGCAGAGTCCGCGCCGTGCACTGCCAGCTTGACGTCCTGTCAGTTACTCAATCTCCCCCCCTCCTCCTACCCTCTCCATATGATCAACTCCCAATCAATCAGACTCCTCCCCCAGCCCCCCTCCCCCCCTCCCTCCTCCCCCCGACTCCCCCGCTATAGCCGTGCCGACAAACCTCCCCGGTTCGTCGTCACCGAGAGAGACATCCTGATCCTCGGGGATATCCTCCGGATGAGGTACCTGGACCGGGAGCAGGTGCAGCGCCTTCACTTCGGCGCCGGCTCGGCGTCGGCGTGCAAGCGGCGGCTCACGCTGCTCTACCACGGGCGCTACGTCGACCGGATGCTGGTTCAAGAGACCACGCCCGGGGGGTCACCGAGAGCCCTCTACTGCCTCGACCGCCGCGGTGCCCAGCTGCTGGCTACACTGCAGGGATCGAGCATCTCTCGACTCGACTGGCGCCGGCAGGACAACGACAAGGAGACGTTCTTCCTCGCCCACACGCGGGACTGCAACGACGTCTGGATCGGCTTCATCGAGTCATGCCGGCAGAGGGGCTGGTCGCTCAGCTGGACGAATGAGCGAGAGCTCCGCCGAACGCTGACCGGCAAACGGCTGCCGGATCCTGCCGGGCGCCGGCCCTCGCTCCTTGTCATCCCAGACGGCCACTTCCAGGTGGACGACGGCGCCGGTCGATACTCTTTCGCGCTGGAGCTGGACCGGGGCACCGTCGAAGAGAAGAGGGTCCGGGAGAAGGTGCGGGGTTACGGCGAGTGGCTTGTGAGCGGCGCCTACCGGGACCGGTACGGAGATGACAGTCTGCGGGTCCTCTTCGTCGTCTCGGGCCGCGAACCCCGCGGCCGCGTGCAGCGACTCAAGAGCTGGTGTGAGGAAGAGGGCGGACGAAGCCTCTTCTGGTTCGCCGAGAAGGACGCTTTCGACCGCTCCGACCCGCTGCGCGACCCGATCTGGACCGTTGCCGGCAGCACCGGGCGGGAGTCACTCCTGACAGGCACCCGAGTGCCGTCTCGCATATCGTCCCGGCGTTTGCCGGCGGTCAGGTGAGCTCATGAGCTCGGATCCGCGAGATAACCAGCTGTTCGCCGGGGCCGACCCGAAGGACCAGGCCCTACAGTTCCCGATTCCAGAGCGTTCGCGCGCGGTGCACTCGTACTGCCTCGGCGCAAGCGGGGTGGGAAAGTCGAAGATGATGCTCGACTGGGTGCTGCAGGATATCGTCGCCGGCCGCGGCT
>JAJCYV010000014.1 GCA_029262695.1 Chloroflexota bacterium
CGCGGCGCACCTGGAGCAGCACGTCATGCAGGTGCGGGGCGTGATCGCGGCGTGGGAAGCGGCCGGCAGGCCCTAGCAGACGAGGGCGCGGCTACTTCGGGGGGAGGCTGCGGGCGAAGGAGGCGCCCAACTCGACCCAGGCGGCGAGGTCGGGGTCGGACTCGAAGCCGGGGCGGCCGACGTAGACCAGGCCGCGCATCGGGCGGCCGGTGAAGTCCATGGGCCGGGCGTGGGGACGGCTGAGGGCGTCTTCGTGGCTATGGGGGCCGACGCGGACCATGATCTCGTCACTGATGATGCCGCAGGCCATGTTCCCGTTCAGCATGAAGGCAACGCCGCCGAACATCTTCTTCTCCGTGACGCCAGATTCGTTGCGAAGGGCGGAGCGGACGCGCGCGGCTAGAGCTTCGTCGTAGGCCATGGCGACAGGTTAGCAGGCCGTTCAGCCGAGAAGCGAACCGAGGCGACGGGCGAGGCGGTAGACCGGCTCCTTCAACTTGGCGTAGATCGCCTCGCCGGCGAGGCGCTGGACGCTGGACGAGTACGTTGGGTAGACCTGCATCAAGTTCGTGAAGTCGGGTGTCAGGCTCATCCGCTTCTGGATGGCGAGCGTGAACTGGGAGATGAGGTCGCCGGCGTGCGGCGCCAGGGCGTGCGCGCCGACAATCCGGTGTTTGGCGTCGGTGATGGCGATGACGCTGCCGAGATCGTCGCCGTCGGCCCGTGCGCGGTCGGAGTGCGACATGTCGCAGTGGAAGACGCGGACTTTGTCGCGGCCGAGCTTCGCCCGCGCCTCGGCTTCGGTGAGGCCGACGTGGGCCAGTTCCGGGTCGGTGAACGTGGTCCAGGGGACCGGTTCGTGGGCGGCCGTCGATCCGGGGTAGAACATGTTGCGAAGGGCGGTGATGGCCTCGGTGCCGGCGGTGTGCGTGAAGAGGTAGCGTCCGGCGCAGTCGCCGGCGGCGTAGACCCACGGCGCGCTCGTGTGTAGCTTGTTGTCGACGACGATGCCGCTGCGGTTTGTCTTGACGCCGACGCGGTCGAGGGCGAGATCGCTGATGTTGGGCGTGCGGCCAGCGGCGACGAGGACGCGCTGGGCCTGCCACGAGGCGTCGCCGTCGTAAAGCGTCGTCAGGCCACCGGATGTCTCGGCGCGATCTATGGCCGTGCCGACGTGGATGCGCACACCCTCTTCCGTGAGCCGACCCGCGAGGAGCCCGGCGAGCCTGGGTTCCTCCCGCGGAAGGATCTGGTCTGCGAACTCGAGGAGGGTAGTCTCGACGCCGAGGCGGTTCATCGCCTGGGCCATCTCGACGCCGATGGGTCCGGCGCCGATGATGGCGAGCGAGGCCGGGGCGCGGTCGAGCTCGAAGAGGTTCTCGCTGGTCAGGCAGGAGGCGGGATCGAGGCCGGGGATATCGAGGAGGGCCGGGTGGGAGCCGGTGCAGACGAGCGCGTACTTCGCGGTGATGGTGCGGCCGGCGGTTTCGATGCGGTGGCCGCCGGCGAAGCGCGCGCGCCCCTCGATGACGTCGACGCCCATGCTTGCGAAACGGCCAGGCGCATCGTCGGTGGTGGCGATGGACTCGCGGATACTCTTCATACGCGCCCAGACGGCGGCAGTATCGACGCTGACGCCGTCGACGGAGACGCCGTAAGCGGCGGCGTTGCGGACGGTGTTGGCGACACGCGCACTGGCGAGGATGGCCTTACTGGGGACGCAGCCGGTCCAGAGACAGTCGCCACCGATGCGTTCGGCCTCGATGAGGACGGCTCTGACGCCGATGCGCGACGCCATCTCCGAGGCGATG
Organism: Chloroflexota bacterium; assembly: GCA_029262695.1. GTDB lineage: Bacteria > Chloroflexota > Dehalococcoidia > SM23-28-2 > RBG-16-64-32 > CF-162. Next base: position 1,812 of record JAJCYV010000014.1, read on the forward strand.
ATGCCGGCGGAGCCACCGCCGATGATGGCAAGCTCGTAGTCGTACTTCATGGGGCCTCCATGCGCGTCGTGCGCGCGGTCTAACGGGCGATGTAGACGGCGCCGGCGTTGCCGGGACCGGTGTGGACGCCGACGGCCGGACCGACGACGTACTCGATGATATCGCCTACGCCGTGCATGGCGTCGAGCCGTCCCTTCAGCTCGGCAGCGATTCCGGGTGCTGCGCCGTGACCGACGCCGACGCGGAGGGGGCCGGAGCCGGCCGCGGCGAAGGCCTCGATCTGGGCCGCCATGATGTCGACGGCGTCCTCGACGCTGGCCGCGGAGCCGACGACCTGCATGCCGGCACCGGAGGCGACCATGACGTGGACGCCGGCACCGGCGGCCGAGTCATCCTTGAGGCGGCCGCCCCGGCGGGGGAGATCGAGGGCGCGGACGATGAAGGTGTTGCCGATGCGCGGCGAGGCTTCGCCGGCTGCACGCGCGGCTTCGGCTGGCGAGGCGCCGTTCGATAGCGCCTCGATCGCTTCGAGGATGCAGAGGCCTTCCGCCATCGACGCCGTGCCGGTGTCGACGACGGTGACGGTGACCGGCGAGTCAGCGGCGGCGACGTTGGCCGCGTTGACGGTACCGGAGAGGCTGGAGCCGATGTGTATCGAGAGGATGTGCTCCGCGCCTTCGCTTGCCGCGCGTTCGTAGGCCCGGGTGAGGAGCGCCGGCGACGGCTGCGAAGTCGTGACCGATCCGGCGGTGGGCAGGCGGCGGTAGAAGTCGTCGGGGTCGAGATCGGTCTCGGCGTAGATGTCGCCGTCCATCTCGATGCTGAGGGGGACGACGATGAGGCCGTGGCGGTCGATGATCGCCTGCGGCAGGTAGCAGCCGGAGTCGACGACGACGGCGGTGGAGCCGATCATGCGGGCGCCTCCATCGGCAGGCGCGCGGCCTCCGCGGGTGTTTCCGCGCCATCGTAGCTCTCGATAGGCGGCGGCGCCGAGAGTAGACGCTGGATGATGAGGGCGCTGGAGGCGAGGGCGTACAGCGGCAGGCCGGCCGTCGGCTCCGGGCCCCAGGCGTTCTTGCGTTTGGCGGCCCACCAGTACGTCGCGGCGACGACGAAGACAGCGGAGGTAATGCCGGCGGAGAGTTCGGCGCGGCCACGCGAGAGGAAGGAGAGCCCGGTGGCGAGCGCGACATCAGCGGGTGCATAGGCGGGGAAGCAGACGAGGGACGTGCCGGCGCTGGTGGCGACGCCTTTGCCGCCACGGAATCGGCTCCAGACGGGCAGGCAGTGGCCGATAACGGCGGCGGCACCGGCCGCGTAGGCGCCGTTGGCGCCGGCGACGCGACGGCCACCGATTGAGGCGAGCACGCCCTTGCCCATGTCGCCGGCGAGGACGAGTGCGCCCCACTTCCAGCCGAGCGTCTTTGCGGCGTTGAGCGCGCCGGGGTTGCCGGTGCCGGCTTCGCGCAGGTCAGAGGGGCCACGGCGGCGCGAGGCGAGCCGGGCGGCGATATCGGCCGAGGGGATGGTGCCGATGAGATAGCCGGCTAACGCGGCGGCGATGGTTCGCAAGCGTCCTCCTTGTGCTGCAGCGATCCGGGCGTCATTAGGCCTATTGTGGATCGGTGGCCGTCCGGCTTCTGTAATCAAGAATACACGACGGCCAGCTCGTAACGGAGCGCCTCATGCCTGCGTCCTATACTGCGATATGTCCCTGCTATCGCTGTCGAACGGGAAGGCTGGAGGCACGCTGTCAGTCGTCAGGCGCCGCGTCGTAAGGCGCGAGGCGCTGGGGCTGGCCCTCTGGGTGGGCGCCGTGCTGGTGGTCTACGGCACGCTGCCGTTGCCGTTCACGCTTCACTTGTTCCTGATGTTCACGTGGCTGGCAGGGAGCGGCCTGACGTTCATCTGGATGTCGCGAGCGAACCTGCGCGATACGGAAGATGTGTTCCAGGAGAGCCTGGGCGCCGTGCTGCGGGCCCACGAGGACATCATCACGCGGATGGCGATGTACAGCGAGGCGAAGGACGCGCTGACGGGCGAGCACCTGCACCGCGTGCGAGAGACGGCGACGGTGGTGGCCCGCGAGCTGGGTCTCGAGATCGAAGAGGCGCGAGCGATCGGCAAGGCGGCAGTGGCGCACGACCTGGGCAAGATCGGCATTCCAGACGCGATCCTGGGCAAGCCGGGCAAGCTGACGGCGGAAGAGTTCGACGTCATCAAGACTCATACGGAGATTGGCGAGCGAGTGCTGGGCCAGTCGCCGCTGTTTGAGCTGGAGCGCCAGGCAGCGCGCTACCACCACGAGCGCTGGGACGGCAGCGGCTACCCGGACGGACTGACGGGGACGAACATCCCGCTGGTGGCGCGGATCACATCGGTGGCGGACGTGTTCGATGCGCTGGTCACGCGGCGACCCTACAAGGAGCCGTGGAGCGAGGGCGTGGCGGCGACGTACCTGAAGGAGAACGCCGGGACGCACTTCGACCCGGACGTTGTGGAGGCGTTCCTGCGGCTGCTCGAACGGGGCGAGATCAACGGACACAGGCCGGTGCGAAGAGTGAGCCTGAGTGCGCAGGCGCCCGAGCCGGTGCGCGAAGCAGTGGCAGCCACGGCTGCGCGCTAACGCTCCGTCCGCTACTGAACCCCCGCCGCGCTACGGTCGCGGAGTATCCGAGATAGTCTCCGACGGGGCATCCTCTGAAAGTTCCGCGTCGTCCCGGCCGAAGTAGCGGTAGACGTACCAGACGCCCCCGGCCAGAGCGAGGAGGACGACGGCGATGAAGACGCCGTCCGGGATCCAGGAAGTGAGGTCCTTGATGCGCTCGTCGGCCTGGAACGAGAGTTCGGTGAAGCCCCAGTCGCTGTAGACGCCGGCGAGGGCGTTAGTGCCGTCGAGGAAGATGAAGGAGAGGCCGAGGAGGAGGAAGACGGTGCCGGCGATGAGGTTCGTGGAGTGGATTGCGTAGGGGCCGATCTCGATGCCCCAGCCGCGCAGCCATTTCGCCTTGCCGATGCCGGTGCTGTCCCAGAGGGAGGCGATGATGAAGAGCGGCAGGACAGTGCCGAGGGCGTAGATGGCGAGGAGGCCGCCGCCGCGGAGGGTGTTGTCGCCGGCGGCGGCGACGGTGAGGACGGAGCCGAGGATGGGGCCGGAGCAGAAGCCGCCGAAGCCGTAGACGAGGCCGAGGGTGTAAGTGCCGAAGAGGTTCTTCGTCTCGACCATGCCGGAGTTAGCGAAGGGAAGGGCTAACGAGCGGCCGGAAAGCTCGAGAACGCCAAAGCCGATGAGGAAGACGCCGGCGACGATGATCATCGTGTCGCGGTTGTCGAGGAAGAGGCTGGTGGCGAGGGCGGCGCCCATGCCAAGCGGGACGAAGATGGTGGCGAGGCCGAGGTAGAAGAGGAACGTGCGGGCGATGAGTTCAGTGCGGTTCTGGAAGGCGTAGGCGAAGAAGGCCGGCAGGAGGAGCGCGCTGCAGGGCGAGAGGAGCGCGAGGATTCCGCCGAAGAACGCGGCCGCGAAGGAGACTTCAATCAACGGTGGGCGTCCCTACTGGCCAGAGGCGGCAAGTTCGGCTTCAATGATCCTGACGAACGTCTCGTACGGTTGAGCGCCGGAGACGTATTCTCCATTGACGAAGAAGCCCGGGGTGCCCTGCACGCCCTGGCCGCGGCCGACGCCGTAGTCGGCGCTGAGGACGGCGTCGTACTTGGGCCGGGCGAGGCACGCCTGGAAGGCGGCGGAATCGAGCGAGAGGTCATCCGCGAACCGGTTGAGGCGCGAGGTGCCGAAGGCGCCGCTGTTGTAGCTGCCCTGGTTGCGATAGAGCGTGTCGTGGTACTCCCAGAACTGGCCTTGCTCGCCCGCGCAGTAGGCGGCGACGGCGGCATCCTCGGACTCTTTTCCGTAGTGCGCGAAGTTGCGCCAGACGAACTTCACCTTGCCGGTGTCGACGTAGTCAGCCCTGAGGCGGGGGAGTGTCTGCGTTTCGAAGCGTTTGCAGAAGGTGCACTGGAAGTCGCCCCACATGACGAACTCGACGGGCGCGTCGGGGTCGCCCTGGGTGGGGGCGGTGTAGCCTGCCGGATAAGCAGCCTCGACACCGCCGGGGCCGCTGCTGCCGAGGCTGATGACGAAGAGGGCGGCGATGAGAGCGCCGGCGACGACAACGACGATGAGGTAGGGCAGGTATGGGGCGCGCCGCTTCGGGCGGCGGGCTTCCTGGCGCTTGCGCTTGGACGCTTTTACGGACTGCCGGTGGCTTTTACTCACGTGTTCCCTCCCGTTGGGGACACGATAGTGCCGAATACGCGGGTTGGCGTGTAATCCTGCTTACAATCGCCGCGCCGGAGCCGGGTTCATTCTAGTGGTGAGGCCGTAATGCTACTTGAGATTTACGTACAGGAAGGTTGCTTTAGTTGCCAGCGTTCGTTGGAGTTGGCTGAACGGGCGCGCGAGGCGTTTCCGGAGATGCAGGTGAGCATCGTGGACTTCGCTTCGGCGGCAGGTATCTACCGCAGCAAGGTGGCGGCGACGCCCACATATATCGTCGATGGTGAGATAATCTCGCTAGGGAACCCGTCACCGGCGGAGCTGGAGGCGATGCTGGCGATCCGGGCGACCCGAACGACGAGATGATCAGACGATTTATCAGCAAGCTGACGCCGGAGCCGCGTAACGACGAAAACGCGGTGCGTAAGTTCGGCCTGCTCCGCGCGTCGGACCTGTTCCATGAGCTGAACGAGGAGCAGATGGGCGACGTGGAGCGGATGACGGTGATGACGTCGTGCGAGCGCGGCCGGCTGGTCTACACGCCGGGCGAGACGGCGGAGGCGCTGTTCCTGCTCAAGCAGGGGAAGGTGCAGATCTACCGGATCACGCCGGAAGGCAAGAAGCTGGTGACGGCGGTGATCGCTCCGGGGACGCTGTTCGGACACATGGAGTTCACCGGGACGACGCTTTCGGAGAGCTACGCGGAGGCGCAGGAGGATTCGATCCTCTGCGTGATGAGCCGCCACGACATCGAGGAGCTGGTGATACGTTATCCCAGCATTGGTTTGCGGCTGATGGGGCACCTTTCGCAGCGGATGAAGGAGTTGGAGGAGCGGCTGGAAGAGGGGCTGCTGCGGGACATGTCGGCGAGGGTGGCGGCGGCGCTGTTGCGGCTGGCGGAGAGCCAGGAGACGAACGAGATCAGGACGACGCACCAGGAGCTGGCGGATAGCCTGGGTACTTACCGCGAAACGGTGACGAACACGCTGGGCCATTTCCAGTCTGAGGGTGCGGTATCGCTGGAGCGAGGCCGGGTCGTGATCAGCGACACGGAGGCGTTGCGCGAGATCATGACGGCCGAACGGTCGGAGCGGGACTGAGTGCTGGAGCCGACGAACGCCGACCAGAACTGAAGGCGCTGACGTCGGTAGTGAGCGCGCCGGTCACTCCCTCGTGGCTACGGGCAGGCGGCTACGAGTGTCCCCGGGACGTCCTCGAATTCGGTCGCAGTTAGCCGGTCGTCGAACGTCGTGTCCGCGGTCACGTTCTTGCCGTCCACGTTGATTACAGGCTCAAGCTCCTCGAAGATCTCGACGGAGGATATCCAGCCCAGTGCCGGATTCTCGGCGTCCTCGGCATCAACCATCTCAACGATGTGGATGACTCCGTCTCCCTCGTGCCGCCCTTCAGACTGGATGTCCTGGATCGTCGCCTGGAGCCGAACTGGGGCGCCGTCGGTCGTCTCGCCGACCCCGCTCATGCGGAACGAAATCTGGCCACTTCCCGATTGTTCATTCGGGAAGGAGCAGGCAGTGACGTCGAACGACCATGATTCGCTGCCGACCGTGAGCGTCGCGCTACTCGCCGCCGGTGATCCGCCGTCGCCATCGCCATCGCCGTCGCCGTCGCCGGGTGGATCGGTCGCATCGCCATCACCATTGCCATCGTCCGCAGGCTCAGTCGGCGCATCGGTCTCGGCACCACCGTTGCCGGTATCGTCGCTGTCGCTGCTGCACGCCGCAATCAGCACGCCGAACAGAAGCAACATCGCAGCGAATGGAAGGATTACCAACCGTTGGCTCATTACCGTCTCCTTACTGGCTATGGGACCCACCCGGCGACTCCGGCGCAGTCCAGCTCCGGTTAATGGCGGGAAGTATAACAGCCCTAGCTCGACCGTGGCATGAGACGCGAATCTGTGTGACAGAGGGGCTGGCGGCAGCGGTCAGAATGTGGACCCAGTTACACACGCCCGCTATACAGGCGGCCGATAATCAAGCATGGGCAGCCAGCAATGCACGTCAAGTCAATCCTCAAGGCACCCGGGCTCTATCTCTGTCTCCTCGCCGTGGGACTCCTCGCGGCTGCCTGTAGTGCCAACTCCTCCGGTGACTCTGACGGCACATTGAACCCGCGCAAGGAAAGGTCACCTGGCGCGAGAGCAGCTTGACAGTGAATGTTCCATGCCATACCGTATTAGCACTTACGACAGTCTTAACTGGCTCTTTCCGCCTTCCTATAGTGAGAGCACCTCTGAGGGTCCCCCTCGCAGGGGTGCTCTCACTCTTGTAGTCCCCATTACACACGCCCGCCGGACAGGCGGCCGATAATGGAGCATGGAAGGCGGACCATGCAGACCATGCACTTCATCAAGGCGATCACAACTTACAAGGCACGCAGGCTCGGTATTGCTCTCCTCGCCGTGGGATTTCTCGCGGCAGCCTGCAGCACCAGCTCTTCCGGTGACTCGTCAGACACCCCCTCGTCGGGCGAGTCACCGGGGAGCCAATCTGACGAGACGCCGCAGGACGTCCCTAACGTGCAGGGCTGGAACACGGACTGGACGAACGCGACGATCGACCTTTCGGAACTGCGGCGCGGCCTCTTCGCGTCCGATCCGCGTGACGTGATCGCGCCGATCGACGAGCCGAAGCTGGAGACGGTGGCGGAGGCGTCGGCGTGGCTGGACGACCGTGAGCCAGTGGCGCTGGCGGAGGCCGGCGGCGAGGCGAGGGCCTATCCGCTGCGCATCCTGACGTGGCACGAGGTCGTGAACGACAATCTGGGCGGCTTGCCTGTGGCGGTGACGTACTGCCCGCTCTGCAACTCGGCAGTGGGCTTCGAGCGGGAAGTAGATGGGCAGGTGCTGCGGTTCGGCGTGTCGGGTCTGCTGCGAAACAGTGACCTTGTGATGTGGGACCGGCAGACGGAGTCGCTCTGGCAGCAGATATCGGGCGAGGGGATCGTCGGTGAGCTGGCGGGAACGCAGCTGGAGTTTGTGCCGGTGACCCTCGTTTCCTGGGAGACGTTCCGCGAGCAGTTCCCGGAGGCGACGGTCCTGTCGCAGGACACGGGTTTCGGGCGCTCATATGGGGTCAATCCGTATGATTTCTACGATTCTTCGTCGCGGCCGTTCCTGTTCAGCGGCGATGTGGACGACCGCTACCCGGCGTTCGAGCGCGTGCTGGCCACGGTGCTGAACGAGACGAACAAGGCGTATCCGTTCAGCGTCATATCGGAGGAAGGGGCTGTGAACGACGAGCTGGCGGGCGAGCCGATCGTCGTCTTCTGGGGCGACGAGGACACGGCATCGGCGCTTTCGAATTCGCAGATCCCCGAAGGGCGCGCGGTCGGCACGGGAGCGGCGTACCTGCGAACGGTGGACGGGCAGGTGCTGACGTTCCGCCCGGCCGGCGAGGATACGTTTGAGGACAACGAGACAGGGACGACGTGGGACCTGCTGGGCAACGGATTGGACGGCCCGCTTGCGGGAGAAAGGCTCGAGCCGGTGATCGGCGACACTCCGCTGTGGTTCGCCTGGGCGGCGTTCAACGAGGGTTCGGCTGTATACGAGGGCGCGTAGGCGGCGTGCGATAGACTGGAGGGGGCGATGAAGAGCGAAGAATACACTGACCAGGCGTTCTGGGACCAGATCGGATCCGACTCGCACACGTTTCTGGCGTTCTGGTCGCACACGTGCCCGCCGTGCAAGGTGATGGCGCCCGTGTTCGAACGGCTGAGCAAGCGCTACAAGGGGAGCATCGAGTTCGTGGCGGTGAGCACGTACGACCGTCCGGACATGGCGAAGCGCTTCGGTATCTCTTCGACGCCGACGTTCATTCTGGCGCGGCGTGGCAAGGCGCTGCGCCGCTTCTACGGGGTGATCCGAGAGCAGGCGCTGGCCGAGCAGCTTGCTGCCTTTGCGCCGCCGACGGCACCGCCGGACGTGGGCGGGTCTGGCCTGCTGGGGCGGATCGCCGGAATCTTCCGCCGCAACTAGCCCCTCGGTGGCACGTCCAGGGCCTGGCAGCCGCCTGGAAGACCGCATTCAGCGCCAGCACATCCGTGATGCTGAGACTCTGCTTATCGCCAGGGGCCGGCGGGGAGGCTAAGCGACGCAGACGCGCGTTTAGCGGCCCTATGCCTACCTGACCTGTAATACGGGCAAGCGGACGCGGGTTAAATGTTTACGTGACGTTAATAAACGATACCAAAGGCTCGTGCGTCACGTTATATAGGGAAGGGTTACAGACACGAAGCGAGTGACTATGATAAAAGGCGTGCCGAGACTCAACGAAGTACCGATAGCCAGCCAGTCGATCGATCGACTGATTCCTCTCGTTGGCGAAGAGCCTATAGCGCGGCTGAAAGCGAAGGCGGAGGCCGCGAAGGGCCAGCTGCGAGGCCGCGAGTTCTGGAACGTGAACTCGACGGCACACGGGGGCGGGGTGGCGGAGATGCTGCACAGCCTGTTGCCGTACGTGCGTGGGCTTGGCATCGACACGCGCTGGGCGGTGATCGAGGGTAACGAGGAGTTCTTCAAGCTGACGAAGCGGCTGCACCACGCGCTGCATGGTTCGCGCGGTGACGGCAGCGACCTTGGGGATGCGCAGCGCGCCGTGTACGAGGCCGTGGCACAGGAGAACGCTACGAGGCTAAGCGAGGTTGTTGCGCCGGGGGACGTTGTGCTCCTGCACGACCCACAGACGGCGGGTCTGGCGCCGCACCTGATGGCGCACGGAGCGATCGTGATCTGGCGCTGCCACGTGGGAAACGACGAGCCGAACACGGACGTCGACCTGGGCTGGGACTTTCTCGGGCCCTACCTGGAGAAGGTGCCGCTGAACGTCTTCACGCGCGAGCAGTACATACCGGATGTTTGTGACCACGGCCGGAGCGTGATCGTGCCGCCGTCCATCGACCCGTTCAGTCCCAAGAACCAGGAGATGAGCGAGGAGACGGCGCAGTCGATCCTGATCAACACGGGGATCATCGAGGCACCGAACGGAGCACCGCCGGTGTTCACGCGCCAGGACGGATCTCCGGGCCGAGTGGACCGACAGGCGGACATAGTGCGGTCCGGGCGCGCACCGGCATGGGACACGCCACTGATCGTGCAGGTCTCGCGCTGGGACCCGCTAAAGGACCCTATCGGTGTGATGAAGGGCTTCGCGCGGCTGCTGGAGCGCCCGTTCGCCACGAACGCTGAGCTGGTGCTGGCGGGCCCGAACGTCTCCGCTGTCCTGGATGACCCTGAGGGCAAAGGGACGCTGGACAAGGTGGAGGCGGCGTGGCGAGATCTGCCGCACGGCTTCCGAGACCGCGTCCATCTGGCGTGCCTGCCGATGACCGACGCCGACGAGAACGGGGCGATCGTCAACGCGCTGCAGCGACATGCTTCGATCGTGGTCCAGAAGAGCCTGAATGAAGGCTTCGGGCTGACGGTGACGGAGGCGATGTGGAAAGCGCGGCCGGTGGTGGGAAGCGCTGTCGGCGGGATCCGGGACCAGATTGAGGACGGCGTCAGCGGGCTGCTCCTGGGCAATCCGAAGGACGCCGATGAGTTCGCGACCGCGCTGGAGCGGCTGCTGAAGGACGAGGCGCTGCGCACGAAGCTGGGCAACAACGCGCGCGAGAAGGTGCGCGAGAACTACCTGGCGACGCGGCACCTGCTGCAGTACGGCGAGATGCTGGAACGCCTGGGCGGCTAGAGCAGACCCTGCTTCGCGGCTTCGCGACGGAGTTCCGAGCGGAAGTCCGGGTGCGCGATGCCGATCATTTCGTTGACGCGCTCACGGAGCGTCCTGTCACGCAGGCGGGCGATGCCGTGCTCGGTGACGAAGATGTCGGCGTAGTGGCGCGGCACGGTGACGATGGTGCCTGGCGGCAGGGCCGGCAGGATGCGCGAACGGCGCTCGCCGGCGATGAGGCTGGTTGAGGGCAGGACCATGATCGAGCGTCCGTTGTTGGCGTGCATGGCGCCTGCCGGGAACGCGAAGCCGCCGCCGGTGCCGCTGTAGATGCGGGAGCCGATGCTCTCGCCCGTCACCTGGCCGGTGAGATCGACGAGAAGGGCGTTGTTGACGGCGACCATGTTGTCGTGGGCGGCGATCGTCTGGATGTCGTTGGTCCAGGCCATCTCGTACAGCTCGTAGGCGGCGTTGCCGGCGACGAGGCCGCGCTCCTCTTCGGTGAGCTGTCCGAACGAGGCGCCGACGACGAGGCCGGGCTTGAGCGACTTTCGCTTGCCGGTGACGACGCCGGCCTCGACGAGCTGCGGGATGCCGCCGAAGATGAGTTCCGTGTGGACGCCGAGGTCGATCTTGTCTTCGAGGAAGACGCTGAGGACCGCGGGGACCTTGCCGGTGCCGATCTGGAAAGTGTCGCCGTCGTCGATGAGCTCGGCGGCGACGAGGGCGCAGATCACCTGAGCCACCGCTTCTTCCTCCTCGTTGCGCGTCGGTGGGCGGAGGAGGCGCCATTCGGGCGCGGTCTCGACGAAGCGGTCGATCTCGTCGACGTGGATGCGGTTCTCGCCGCCGGTGCGGACCTGGCGGGGGTTGATCTCGGCGAGGACGATCTTCGCCTCGGTGGCGGCGCGGCGGGCGCCCCAGAGCGAGAGGCCGAAGCTGCACCAACCGTCGGCGTCGGGAGGCGTGACCTGGGTCATGAAGACGTCGATGGGGAAGTGCGTCCAGCGGCTGGCCTCGTTCCGGTAAGGGGGAGCGATGCGGTATTCGAGGTCGCCGCGGGCGAAGAGGGGGCGGTCCTGCTCAAGGAGGAAGAAGGACTCGATGGTGAGGCCGGTCTCGGGGCCGTGCGGCCACCACTTGATGAAGGCGGAGAGCGAGGCGTCGACGGTGACGTCCGAGAGCTGCTGGTGGCGGTCAGCGAGGGCGCGGCAGAGCTGCAGCGGCGTCAGGTGCATCATGCCGAGGACGACGCGATCGCCGTCCTTGATGAGCTTGACGGCGTCTTCGGGCGTGGTCAGCTTGTCGCCGACGATGGTCTTCCAGTCGGTCACGAGGGAGATTGTATCGCGGCGGCGTTGCCGCACGCGATGTGATATGCTGCGTGACCACGAGTTCCCCATGGTACTGCTGCCACAGGAGGGGGCATGGGCGGATTACTCGACCAGGTCGCCACGATCACGGGCCGACTTGTTGACTTGCGGCCGATCAGTCGCGAGGACTATCCCACGCTGTTCCGCTGGCGGTCCAGCTTCGACACAATTCACGTTCTAAACTTCAGGCGTCGCGTCGCGTCGTTCGAGGAGTTCGCACGTGAGATCGAAGCTATGGCAGCGAGCGGCATTCTGCTGATCATCCTCGACCGAAGAGAATCCGCGCCCATCGGCTACGCCCTGGCAACCAACGTCAATCCGTGGGACCGCTGGGCCGCGGTCGGCATATACGTCGAGCCCCAGTACAGGACCCGGGGCCACGGTGGCGAAGCGGCTCTGCTGGCGGTGGAGTCGTTCTTCAGCATCTACCCGCTGGACAAGATCGTCACGGAAGTGTACGAGTTCGCGGAACCTCTCCTGGCGATGACGCGCGCCATGGGCTTCGAAGAGGCGGGGCGAATGCCCGATCACTACTGGTACCGCGACCGGCGCTGGGCTCTCCACAACATGGTGCTCACGCGCGAGCGCTGGTACCAGTACCGCGAGCGGTTCTCCGACATCATCGCCGTCCAGAAGGCCTATGACGAGCTTGAGGAAGTGCATGAGCACGCAAGCTGAAGTCTCTGGCCGCATCAAAGAGATCGTCGCCGATCTCCTGGACATCGGCCCTGACGAGATACCAGACCACGGGGTGATCGGCGGTATCACCGACAACGGGGAAGCGGCCCTGCTGGACTCGCTCGACGGACTCAAGCTGGGCCTGACGATCGAGGAAGAGTTCCGCGTGCCACCGCCTTCCCCTGATGATCTCCCTGACACGGTAACCATCGCAGACGTGGTGACGTACGTGATCGACCACGTTCAGGCGGCAAACGGAGGTGCTTGATGAACAGAACTACACGGCGATTGATGCCGGCTGTCGCTCTCCTGGGCGTGGCGCTGGTATCCGGCGTCGCCACCTGGCTCCTGCAGAACGACCGGATCGATTTCTCATCCGGGAGCACTGAGGCCGCGTCGGAGCCTGAGTGGGTATACGAGGAGCTGACAGTGGAGGAAGCGCGGGCGTTCGGCGACTTCTCGCTCTTCTGGCTGGGCGAGGAGTTCATGGGCCACGAGCTGCGCCTGATCGCGAGAGAGAAGTACGATCCGCCTCCGCCTGCACCCGACTTTGTCCGGACTGATTCCGTCGGCCTGGGTTACGGCCACTGCACACCCCGCCCTAATTCCGAGGGCAGTTGCACCCTTCCCATCTCAATACACATAGATGCGTATTGCACGAAACCGCCGGAACTAATCGCACCGGGGCGGAACCTTGATCAACAGACGATCCGGGGAGCTCCGAGCGCTTCCCTCTTCGAACGGACGCTCTCTATATGGACTGAAGACACGCATGTCGATATCCAGGTCGCGGATCCCGCGCTCTCGGTACAGCAGGTGGCAGATGCGCTACGTTCATTCGATGCCGCTGGTCCGCAAGGGGGTGAGAGTTTGGCGTCTGTGAGTGTGAGCAAATGCTGATGAGGCGGATTCTTATCGCCAGCGCATCGGTGATGGCGGCCGGCTTCACGACTGGCTACCTGATTGTGGCGCGGGGAGACGCCGCCGCGACAGTCGCCGGTATCGCAGCGGCCCTCGTTGCGCTGGGCGCGGTGTCCTTCGGAGTCCACTCAGCATCTCTCGGACCTGCCTTCAGACGCGGGTTACTCTTGGGCCTTTTCGCTGGCCTGGCCTTCGGGCTAGGGCTTTCAGCACCGCACGTAGCTGAGATCGGGGATCGAGATCGCGATCAATGGACGGACATGGGCTGGCAGAATGGCGTCCTGTTCCTTGCAATCGTATATGGAGTGCTGGGAGCGCTGTCAGGCGCGATCATAGGATCCACAGCTGCGGCGGCGAGAGGGCTCTGGCAAGCGTCCTCGCATCATACCTCTGCGCCAGGTGAAAGGACTTCATAGATGAAACCACGCGAGAAGTTGAAAGGAGTCGTTCGGAGTGCTGGGCGGCCAGCGTCGGCATTAGGTGCCGCAGGCGTGGGCGTAGCAGGAGCGTCGCTTCTAGCGGCACTAGGTACAAGCGAAAGCAACGCGCATCCCACCGAGACAGACTTCCATCTAGGCAGGTACACGTACTCATCATCGGATTGCACGGATGTGGGGGTCGACCCGATCACCATAATCTTCACTGGTGACGAATTGACATCACAGTTCATCCGCATGCACGCGAATAGGTTTGACCATGGATGGTGGTGGTTTCACGTCGGCTCGCCTCAGTATTTCTGGGACCACTTTGACTGCGAACCATTCGATGACCAGTCTGCCACCGGCGGTGGCGGGGAAGACCGGTTTCATGTGCGCTACAATCTGGCGGATTCTGGCGGGGTGGCCGAGTATGTTCCACCCTACGGCTATCACGCACCAGCATCGCCACATGATGAAGAGATCGTATGGCCCGGATGTGGCTTCTTTGGCCCCCCCAAACATGCGGTCAGAGCTAATGATGAGGTGCCCGGAGGAGGGTTCGTTAGCGCACGTCAGAAGTTACTCGATGACTGGACCAATGCGCCCGATGGAGAACACTTCGAAGTGGGAGCACTCTGGTGGGACAACAGGGAGTGGCATGAACAGTGCGACGGCGGCTTGGTACGGAGTGACGGATACGTGTATATCCTCGACACAATGTCAGCCAGTGGCGGCAGCGGGAACCCGAAAGGCAGGGGTTTCAGCTTCTGAGACAACGCCCGTTAAGTGGGCGCCGAAGGCGGGAGGCTTCACGACCGAGGTATATGAGGCGGCGGCGCCCGCTCAGGCCTCTTCGGACGATCTCCCTGAGTCAGTAACGATCGCATCGATCGCAGGGTACGTATACGAACATTCCGATGTCCAAGTTGGAGGTTCGCAATGAAACGGATGATTCTCGCAGGCTTCGGAGCATTACTGGTCACGGCGGTGTCGACGTTCGCGGTCCTAACCGTCCTCAATGTCGACGTCCTCGACATCGGAACAGCCCAGGAGGAAGTTGCGCCTCCCGGCGGCCCCGCAGGCAGCATACTCCTATGGAGTACGAGAGAGAAGCTCGCGATATGCATTGATGTTGGGGGTGAGGCGTCCCTACGCGCTGACGCGAGCGAACTTCGAGTTCTCTCGACTGAAGCCGTCACTGATGCGATGGCGGATGTCGTCGAGCACCCGGTGTACCAGGGAAGTGCATCGGTCTCGGGAGTTGAGGTGATCGTCGATCCTGATTGCCCCGGGCAAGCGAAGATGCAATGCCCCGAAGACCCCGAACGCCCTGCGATCGGCTGTGTAAGTTCCCTTGTTACGGAACCGAGCCCCTACCGGCTATTCGTATTCGTCGTATCCGAGGCTGACCTCCAGCGAGTGACGGGCGGGCTGACGGAAAGGCTTGCCGCTATTGAGCACGTGTGCACAGGCGATTTTTGCGACGTGGTGACAAGCGTGACCTGGGTGTCGGAGAAGGAGGCAGCAGACCGCGGGGCGCTGTATGAACTCCTCGCGGAGGGGCTGGGCCTCATCGAGCCGAGAGGAGACTGATGAACTACCAAGCGCGACACCGAACGGAGAAGCGCCCGTTGGTTAGACTGGTGGCTGTCGGTGCGGCGATTGGGTTGTGTGTCGGAGTGGTCACAAGAGTTCTGACGGCGGACCCCTCGGAAGGCAGCCACCCTCTCTGGGCGCCATGGAGGGTTCCGGGTCATCTCGATACTCTCAACACGTATGAGGACGAGCGCATCTGCGTCGTCATCGACGAATCGGTCACTGAAATCGACCTGGATGAGGCGAGACGGCTGGTGATGGAGTCGCTAACCTGGGCGAATCCCGACGAAGACTGGGACGGCCTGAACTACGGCAAGGTCCACTTCGTCCTGGTTGGTGCCAACCCGTACTTTCCTGACTATTGCGCCAGCCGTGAAATCGAGATCTACATACAGCACGAAATTAGCCCCCCCTGTAGCAGCGGTGCTGACGGTTGCGCCTACCGGATCAACCCCTATCCCGACCCGAATAGTGGCCACGACCAGTATGAGGATATCTATCCAGAGTGGAAGAAGGGCATCATCCATCTCGACGCGGATGACTTTTTGACTGCAAGTGAGCAACACCACCTCGTCAACCACGAGGTTGGGCACATCCTCGGTTTTCAAGATGGCGGCCCCAGCAACCCGCTTTCCCCCACACCGCTGCCCTCTTCACCATCGCCTACGCCCTTCCCCGTACCGCTTCCCACAACCACCCCGGATCCCATGTCATGCTCACCTCCGAGCATCATGCACTCCTACGGTTGCAGCGACCTGGAATTTCCTTCCTTCGAGGATCGCTTTGCGCTTGAGCGTCACATCCCGGACAGCGGGGCGGGCAGCGGGAGCCCGAAAGGCAGGGGTTTCAGCTTCTGAGACAACGCCCGTTAAGTGGGCGCCGAAGGCGGGAGGCTTCACGACCGAGGTCAACAAGGCGGCGAACGCTCAGTCGGGTTCGGGGTCGGGGGCGGGCTGGGTGCCGGTGCGCCACTGGCGGTGGAGGGCGGCGTAGTGGCCGCCGCGGGCGACGAGGTCTTCGTGCGAGCCGTCTTCGAGGAGGCGGCCGTGGCCGAGCAGGAGGACGCGGTCGGCGTGTTCGGCGGTGCTGAGGCGGTGGGCGATGACGATGCTGGTGCGGCCCTGGAGCAGGCGGCGGACGGCGGTATCGATGATGCCCTCGGTTTCTGGGTCGAGCGCTGAGGTGGCTTCGTCGAGGACGAGGATGGCGGGATCGGCGACAAAGGCGCGGGCGATGGAGACGAGCTGCTTTTCGCCGCCGGAGAGGCGCGAGCCGCGGAAGCTGACGAGCGTGTCGTAGCCGTCCGGGAGGGACTGGATGAAGTCGTCGACGCCGAGTTCGCGGCAGGCGGCGATCATCTCGTCTTCGGTAGCGTCCGGGCGCCCGAAGAGGATGTTGTCGCGGATGGTGCCGCTGAAGAGGAAGCCTTCCTGCGGCACCATGATGAGCGTGGCGCGGAGGTCGCTCATGCGGAGGTCGCGCAGGTCCTGGCCGTCGATGAGGACGCGGCCGTTACGCGGCTCGTAGAAGCGCATCAAGAGCTTGGCCATCGTCGACTTGCCGGCGCCGGTCGCGCCGACCATGGCGACACGCTGGCCTGGCTTAATCGTTATGTCGACATCTTCGAGGACGGGTGTCTCGCCGTAGGCGAACGTGACGTCGTCGAAGGTGACCTCGCCCCGGACAGGCTTCGTCAGCGGCTTCGCGTCGGGTGACTCCTGCTGGTCGGGCTGCTCGTCGAGGAGGGCGAAGATCTTGTTGAGCGCGGCGGTGGCGGCCTGGATGGTGTCGTAGACCTGGGAGAGGCGCTGGATGGGCTGAAAGATGAAGTCGAGGTAGAAGATGAAGGCGGCGACGGTGCCGAGGGTGACCCAGTCGTCGATGACGCCGGTGCCGCCGTAGAAGAGGATGAGCGCTACGCCGAGGCCGCCGAGCAGCTCGACGAAGGGGATGTAGACGGCGGAGATCTTCACGGTGTCGACGTTGGCGTCGTAGTTGCTCTCGTTGATCTGGCCGAAGCGCTGGGCGTTGTGGCCTTCGCGGGCGAAGGCCTGGACGACGGGCATGCCGCTGAACGTCTCCTGCATGTGGACCATCACCTCAGCGATGCGATCGCGGACGCGGTCGTAGGCGCGCGCCGAGGCGATGCGGAAGATCCAGGTGGCGATGATGAGCGGCGGCACGACGGCGAGGGTGACGAGCGAGAGCCGGGCGCTGAGTGTGAGCAGGATGATGACGGTGCCGACGAGGAGAAGGATGGACTGGACGACCATGAGGAAGCCGTTGTTGATGAGGTCGCCGACGACGACCATGTCGTTGGTCATGCGGGAGATCATGAGGCCGGAGCTTTCGCCGTCGAAGAAGCGGAGCGAGAGCTTCTGCAGGTGCGCGAAGACGCGGACGCGGAGGTCGCGGAGGAAGTACTGGCCGGCGAGGGCGGTGGTGTAGACGCTGAGCGCCTGGAAGACGTAGACGCCGATGGAGAGGCCGAAGAAGACGACGGCCGCCTTCACGAGGGCGCTGCGGTCGCCGTCGACGATGCCGGAGTCGATGGCCTGCTGGACGACGAGGGGCCGGGCGAGGTTGACGGCGGCGAAGAGGAGGATCGAAACGGTGGCCAGCAGGAGGAGCCGCCAACGCGGCGCGAGCATGGAGGCCGAACCACGCAAGCTCTTTGTGCTTGGCCGGAGGGTCTTGTCTGCCGCCAGGGCGCCGGCGCGCCCCATTCCGCGCATCATGGCGCTGGCACCAGCTGACCCAGCACTTCGGCGTAGCGGGGGGACGTACGCAGCAGATCGTTGTGCGTGCCGACCTCGATGACGCGGCCGCCGTCGATGAGGACGACCTGGTCGGCGAGGGCGATGGTGCTGAGACGGTGGGAGATGATGATGGTGGTACGGCCCTCCATCACGCGGCGCAGGGCGGTGCGGATCTCCTGTTCCATGGTGGCGTCGACGCTGGAGGTGGCGTCGTCGAGGATGAGCACGCGCGGGCGGATGAGGATGGCGCGGGCGATGGCGAGGCGCTGGCGCTGGCCTCCGGAGAGCGAGAAGCCCTGCTCGCCGACGACGGTGTTGTAGCCGTCCGGGAGCTCGTCGATGAACTCGGCGGCCTGGGCGAGCTGAGCGGCGTGCTCGATCTCCTCCTGCGTGGCGTCGACACGGCCGTAGGCGATGTTGTTGCGGATCGTGTCGGAGAAGAGGAAGGTGTCCTGGAAGACGAGGCCGACGTTCCGGCGCAGGTCTTCGATGCGGATGTCGCGGACGTTGACGCCGTCGATGAGCACCTGGCCCGATTGCACTTCGTAGAAGCGGGGCAGCAGCTTGGCGACGGTGGTCTTGCCGCAGCCCGTGGGGCCGACGAGGGCGACGGAGGCACCGGCCGGTATGCGGAGGTTGAAGTCACGGAGGACGGGGTAGCCCTTCTGGTAGGCGAACTGGACGTCTTCGAAGACGAGGTCGCCTTCGCCTTCGGGCATGGACCCGGCGTGCGGCGTGCGGGCGACGGTGGGCCGCTGGCGGAGGACGTTCCAGACGCGGGCGGCAGACGTCATGGCGCGCTGGCCGGAGGGCACCAGCTCGCCGAGGCTCTGGACCGGGAAGATGAGCATGTTCAGGTACTGGAAGAAGGCGACGAACTCGCCGGCGGTGAGCTGCCCTTCCAGCACGAGGTAGCCGCCGAAGCCGAGGATGACGAGCTGGCTGACGGCGGGCAGCCAGGAGAAGAGCGGCGTGTAGATTGTGCGCAGTCGGGCAGCCTCCATGCTGTCGTCGAAGGTGCGCTCGGCGACTGCCCGGAGTTTGCGCACTTCGTCATCCTCGCGGCCGAAGGAGCGGACGGTGCGCATGCCGGCGATGTTCTCTTCAACGACGTGGGCGACGTCGGCGAGGTCCTGCTGGACGCGGGCGCTGGCCGGCGAGAGGCGGCGGAAGAAGCGGGCGCTGAGTACGGTGATGATGGGATAGGCGAGCATGGCGGCGAGAGCGAGGGGGATGTGGACGGTGAGAAGGACGCCGAAAGCGCCGACGGCGATGAGGAAGAAGGCGGTGTTGAGGGGGATGACGACGGCGAACATCTGGATCTCGTGCAGGTCGGCGCTGGCGCGCGACATGAGCTGGCCGGTGGACGTGCGGTCGTGGTAGTCGAGGGAGAGCTGGTTGACCTGGTCGTAGAGGTCGGCGCGGAGGTTCGCTTCGACGCGGTAGCTGGTGCTCATCGCCATGAAGCGTCGGACGGCGGCGGCGAGGCCCTGGATGGCGGCGATGCCGACGATGGCGATGGCGAAGGTGAGGAGGAGCGACTCGTTGCGGTCGCCGATGGCCTCGTCGATGGTCTTGCCGGTCAGGACGGGCAAGGCGACACGCGCGCTGCTCCAGACGAGCGCGAAGAAGAGCGCGGTACCGAGAGTACGCCAGCGGGCGCGGAGCTGCTGCAGGATCAGCGATGCGCCGGCGCGTAAATCGAGCTGTTCAGACATAACCGGCAGGGGAATCCCAGTCTATCGAGACGGGCGCTTAGGCTCAACGCGGACCGATTGCAGACGGCGCTGAGCGTGCCTGTGGTGCGGATCGGGCCCTGGTGCCGTGTGGGGCATTTCACCCGTGACAAATGGCGGTGGATGGGGTCATTATGATGACGCTCTCCGCAGTGGGGAGGGTCAGGGGGCAGGACATGGTGAACCGCGCTCCAGCGCAAAATCAGCTCGCCAGCACGGGGCGGCTGCTCGGCGGCGTTGCCGTCGTGCTCACGCTCGCCCTGACCGCCTGCGGCGGCGACGACAGCGACAGCGACCTCCCCACCGTCGCGGAAGTAGCGCCCGAACTCGCCGAGTTCGGCGACCTCGCCACCGTCCACTCGCAGCCGGTGTTCGAGGCGTTTGGCCCGGACGGCGGGGAGATGGACCTGGCGGATGGCTCCCGCGTCGAGGTGCCCGAAGGGGCGTTCTCCGAATCCACTGAACTGACCGCCGCCATCGTCGATGTCGAAGTCGAGGACCCGGTGAAGGAGCTGCGGGTGTACCACCTGTCGACAGTCGAAGACATCGGCCCTCTGGGAGAGCCGGTGGTGCTCGAGGTGCCGGGACCGGTAGACGAAATGGTCGCGGCGGAGCTGGTGGACGGCGAGTGGCAGATCCTGGATCTGCCCCCCGGCCCGACCGCGAGGGTTGAGATCGACCACTTCTCGGTGCGAGACGTGGCAGTCATCACGTGCGCGCTACTCGTCTCCCTCAGCGAGGAGGAGCTGACGGACCCGGACGACCCGAGGCTTTTCGCGTTCAGGATTTGCCTGGATCAGGCAGCCGGGGCGCTCGGCCTCGAATCCCCGACAGCCACGCCAAACATATCCAGCGAGGATCAGGCCTGGATCACGTACGTCGTGGACGACACCGCGAACGAGCTGGAGAGGGCCGGGGCCCCCAACGACGAGATCGCCGGTGGGAAGGGGGCTATGCGGACCTGCCTCACGAATGCGCTGGAGGGAGGCGACAGCCGGGAGGCGGCGCTCGCCGCCTGTGAGACGGCTGCGGCACCCTACTTCCCAACGGCCACACCCGCGTCGACGGCAACGTCGGCGGAGACTCTGCCGCCCGGTGCCACCGCTCCTTCCACACCGGCACCCGCAGCCACGCAGCCACCAGCGGGCGGTGGGACACCAACGCCGACACCAACACCCACACCGTCCCCAGCGCTGACCGACACACCCACCGACGGCGCAGCCCACTATCGTCTTCCTGGAGGGCCCAACGGGCGAGATCGTGAAGGGGGACGCGTGCTTTGTCGAGCCAGGCTGCGACTGGCGAATTTCATTGACAGTTACGTACAGTAACCTCGCTGGGCCTGCCGCCGTCGAGTGCTGGGTCGGCAGCCGCTACGCGGAGAGGGAATCTCAGCCGGTCTCGCCGGGGTCCGGGAATGTCCCACTCACGTTGGAGCCGACTGGTTATGTGTCTGGGGCATACCCACGCGTCAACTGTTCCCTCCGCGGCGCGGATGGATACGCGCTCGCCGACACGTCCGCCAAGATTACCGTCCCGTAAGGGCCGTCCAGCGGCTGATACAGGCATAAGGCCTGCCTGGGCGAGGGCTACGGGACCGTTCCGTGGATCTTTACTCTTTCCGGACTCAGCCGAGGCCACAGGGCATGTTTCAGGCGTCACGCCGTTATGACGGGGCTCTCTTAACCAGTAGCTGACCTACGAGTGAACGACCGGTGAAACAGGGGGCTCTGGGTAGGCGGGGCCGCTTCCACGAAAGCAACACTCCGCGGATGAGGCCGTCTTTGGCACTAGACGACATTCACTGAATCAAAACGCGCGTAACGATGCTGGAGGGGCTCGTTTCAGCGCGGAAGAAACGATCATGATACGCGAACTCACAGCCCGGAGATTAGCGGTGGCGCTGGCAGCGGCGCTCATAACGCTGAGCGCCCTGGTGCTGTTGATTGGCAGCAAAGGCTCCGTGGGCTCTGTCCAGAGTCCGGCAACTGCCACGGCTGCGCCAGACGTGGTGGCGGAGCCGGACCAGCAACGGGGCATCATTCAGGAGCCGGAGGGCCGGATCGGGCCGACGCCCGCGGCTACGCCGACGCCCTCGCCTTCGCCCGCGGCTACCCCGACACCCTCGCCCACTCCAACCCCGACACCTGCTCCAACGCCCAAGGCTACTCGCACGCCCTCGCCCTCGCCTTCGCCCACTCCAACGCCGACGCCAACTCCATCGCCTACACCGACGCCGACGCCCTCGCCTTCGCCCGCGGCTACCCCGACACCCTCGCCCACTCCAACCCCGACACCTGCTCCAACGCCCAAG
>JAJCYV010000015.1 GCA_029262695.1 Chloroflexota bacterium
CGAGAACGTGAAGCAGGCGATCGTCGACGCAAGCGAACTCGACACGCGCCTCATCATGCGCGGTCTGCGTAACACCGAGCGGGTCCTTAACAACGCCGGCGTCGAGAAGTTGATCGAAAAGGAGAAGGCGCTCGGCGCGGACATCACGATAGGGGACATCATCCCGGAAGTCGCTGGCATCTATCCGCGGGTCATGAAGGACGGCGATGTGGAGGCCGGTGCCTGGTCGTGCGGCATGGTCGCCGGGCTTATCCACGATATACCGACGGTGAAAGAACTCATCGATCGGATCATGAGCGAGGCCGAGGGCATCATCACCCAGCGGCTGGCGGGACTTCAATCCGCCTGATCGCCGACACCCGGAGAACGACTCGCTGCGTTGACGTTCGTTCAGTGGTGAGCCCCGCCGATACTCGTTCCGCCCGCCACGCACGCGTCCAGTGGGCCTAACCCAAAGGGCCGAACGTCCCTTGCGTCTCGCTGTCGGATGCCAGTAGCGTTCCTTGCAGGACGGAGGAACAGACGCGGATCAATGGATGAAGCAACGTCGGCACTGAAGTCGCAGGCGAATAGCACGTCATCGGCCGCCGGCAGATGATCACGGTGTGGCGGCGGCACGTCTGGGTCGCCGCTCTGGGCGTGATCGCCCTGACTGTGGCCGCCACGTTCGCAGCTTGTGGAGGGGATGACGACGTCGCCCCCGATGGCACCGCGTCTGACGTCCCCGCCGGGCCCCAGGAGCTGGTCGAAGGCGACTGGCTCCAGGAACACCTGGACGACACTGGCCTTCGTATCCTGAGCCTGAGCAGCCGGGAGACCTACGACCAGGGTCACATCCCCGGCGCCGTCTGGGTTGATCCCAACCTTCTCCTGAAGGCTGAAGTTGATGGAGTGAGAGGGCAGGCGCCGGACGCCGATACGGTTGAGACAACTCTCGGCAGCCTGGGTGTGAGCAACGGTGATACCGTCATCGTCTACGACGACATCGGAAACCGGTCGTCCGCGCGCGCCTTCTGGGTCCTGAAGTACTACGGGCATGAGGACGTGCGACTGCTCAACGGCGGCCACAGCAAATGGCGGGCCGATGGCCGCACCACGTCCTCGGAAGTCCCCGGCTATGCCGCAGTCCTGTACGAGGCGGACGCTCCCGCGGCAGGCATAAGGGCGACGAGCGATGACGTACTGGCAGCAATAGAGGACGGCAACTCGGCCATCGTCGATTCGCGCTCGCCGGATGAGTACGCTGGGGTAGACGTCCGCAGCGCCAGGGGCGGTCACGTCCCCGGGGCGCTCAACGTGAACTGGATCCTCATGGTCCAGGCTGACCATACGCTGCTCCCGATAGACGGACTAACGCAGCTGTACACGGACGCTGGCGTCTCTCCCGAAGAGGCGACAATCGTCTACTGTCAGACCGGCACAAGGGCTTCCGTGAGCTGGTTCGTCCTCACGTATCTCCTGGGCTATGAGAACGTCGCCCTGTACGATGGCTCCTGGGAAGAGTGGGGCAATGACAGCACGCTGCCGGTCGAGGTGGGCCATCCGGATGAGGTTTCGTCGCTTGACGCCGCCGCTGACGGGGACGATCCGTCGAAGACAGATGCGCCGGGCGCTGACGCCGCCGCAGACGAAGGCTCGGACGACGAGGACGAGGACGACAACCCCTACCTCTAGTTCGACGTCGACGAAGGGTGCTGAAGAGTCGAAGCTCAACGCCGCCGCCCAAAGTCTGGCCGCAACGGTCCCAGAGCAGGTGCGGTATCATTCCGTACCACGCGCCGGACGACGATCATCCCGACGTTCGTCCAGAGGTAGACGCCGAACGAAAGGAAGAAGCCGATGCCCGAATTCTCCGTCCCCACGCAGCTTCCCGACTGGATCAAGGACCACGTCGCCCTCTACCTCGAAAGCGGCGGCAAGGAAGGGCAGATGTGGGACTCGTCCATCGCCGGCGGTCCCGGCCCCATCTCGACCCTTCTCCTGGCGACGAGCGGCCGCAGTTCCGGCGACTCGCACACCGTCCCCCTGATCTACGGCGAGGCCGGCGGCAACTACGTCATCGTCGCTTCTCGCGGCGGCTCCAAAGACCACCCGGACTGGTACAAGAACCTGAGCGCCAACGCGGACGTCTCGGTCCGCGTCGCCACCAACGTCTTCGATGCCGTCGCGCGCACGGCTGAAGGAGAAGAACGCGATGCCCTCTGGGCGAAAATGGCGGACATCTTCCCGCCCTACAACCAGTACCAGGGGCGCACAGATCGCCAGATCCCGGTCGTCGTGCTTGAGCCCGTTTCCGCATAGCCGTCACCGACGCCCCAAACCGTCCCTGCGCCAGGCTCCGTGGCGGCGAGGCCTGGCTCTTCCGCTGTCGCATGCCCGGCCCTTTCGCGGTCGGGCACTAGCCATCGTTATGCTCTCGTAATGTTTGTGATGCAACAATGCCGCGCCATCGGCATCATTATCTTTGTGGATCTGACTCGGCACGTGGTTGAGCCCGCCGAGTCTCTGCGCGAGGGAAAGCTCACGCTGAGGTGGCGAAGATGATAGACGGAATCAAGCGGTTCAGGCTCACCATGCTGGGCCAATTTATCGTTGCCAGCTTTGTCGTTGTTGTGGTCATCGCCCTGGGTCTGACATGGCTGACCGGCAACGTCATCGAAGATCAGGCCCTCACCGGCCTCGAAGCCGAGGCGCATGACACGCTGGCGGTCCGCGTCGAGCAGCAGCTTACGCCAGAAGACTTTGAACAACCGATGGTCGGTGAGCGCTACGACGAGTTCCACCGCTTCGTCAACGAAAGCGTCCGCTCGGCCCGGACGGCCGCCATCAAGGTCATGAACCCGGAGGGGTTGGTCATCTTCGACGACGACCCGGACAAGGTCGGTGGGATCTCTTCCAGCGCCGGATTCCAGATGGCGATGGCCGGGGAGACGAATTCGCATCTGTCCCATCCGGAAGTCTCCACCGGCGACATCGATCAAACAGACCAGTTCCTCGAAGTTTACACGCCGCTCGTCCCGGCCGGCTCGTCAGAGATCGCCGGCGCTCTCGAGATATATCAGGACTATGGCGCCGTTGCGGGCCAGATCAGTGAGACACGCTCTTCGATCTTGAAGGGCCTGGTCGGAGGACTGGCGCTCCTCTGGATTGCGCTTGTCGGCATAGTCGCCAACGGGGCCCACACGATCACCCGGCAGCGGGACTCCCTGATCACGACTCGCGCGCTGGCGGACACCGACGGTCTCACCGGCCTCCACAACCACCGGGCCTTCCAGGAGAAAATCCGGGAAGAGACGTCCCGCGCGCTGGAGTCCGGCCGTCCCGTCGCTCTCATCATGATGGACATCGACAACTTCAAGGGCATCAACGACTCGCAAGGCCATCAGGCGGGGGACATGGCACTCCGGCAGATGGCCGGCGTCCTCTCCAGCCTCGCGGGCGACGGAACCGCATTTCGCTACGGTGGAGACGAGTTCGCACTGCTGCTGCCTGGCACAGACCGCGCGGGGGCCCTCGAATTGGCGGACCGCGTGCGTCGGGCCGTAATGGGACGGACCGGCGATGAGCAGATCTCGGTCAGTCTCGGCGTTGCCTCCTTGCCGGACGGAGCGGCGACAGTGGAGGCGCTGGTGTACGGCGCCGACGTCGCCATGTACTGGGCGAAGTCTGAAGGCAAGAACCGCGTTGGTGACTGGTCCAGACTCAGTCAGGGCCGCGCTGAGGGAGAGCTTCCCTGGTTTGCGGCAGATCCCGCCTTGCACGCCTCTGAGGTGGTCTCTGCTCTCGGAGCGGCTCTCCTGGCCAAGGATCCGTCAACAGGAGCCCACACGGAACGATGCTCTCGTCACGTCGTGAGCCTGGCGCAGGAGCTTGGGCTCGGCGAGAAGGAGACTTCACTCGTACGGGTGGCCTCGCTCATCCACGACGTCGGCAAGCTGGCCGTGCCCGATCAGATACTGTTCAAGCCCGGCCCTCTCAACGAAGCGGAGTGGGCGCAAATGAAGCAGCACCCTACAGCCGCTCTTCGCATCCTGGCGCAGGTCCGCTCGCTCGCGGACGTGACACCTTCCATCGTCCACCACCACGAGCACTTCGACGGCTCCGGCTATCCCGACGGCCTCGCCGGAGACGAGATCCCGGTCGCCTCCCGCATCCTTCTCGTCACGGACGCCTTCGATCGCATGACCCACGACCGGCCCTACAGAAAGGCGATGTCCGTAGAGGCCGCAGTTGAAGAGCTGACAAGCAACAAGGGCAGCCAGTTCGATCCAGAAGTCGTCGACGCCTTCCTGAGCGTTCTGAGCCGTGATGCGGCCCACACACCTCGTCACGACTCCTCACTCGGCGCTGACCAGTTGATTCTCCGATGACCTCCGGCCTGCTCGGCGAATAGGCAGACTCCGTAACACAGGCCTCCTTTTCTTCATCTAAACCCCTGAGATGGGCAACGTTTCCGTGACCCGTAGGTTCAGCCTGCTTTCGGCCATCCGGTGGCCCCTGAACCGCATTCGCTGGAAGATCATTCTTCCTTATGCGTTCCTGACCGTTGTGCTGGCCGGCGTGGGCGCCTACATCGCCACCGATATCGTTACCGGCTCCCTGGAAGAGCGCTTCGCCAACCAGCTCGCCGAGGCCGGCCGCGTCACCGCCGACGCCGTCGTCGAAAAGGAGCGTGAGCACCTCGAGTCCGTCCGTGCCATCTCCTTCAGTGAAGGCGTCGACAGCGCGATCGTCGCCGGCGACGAGGCGACGCTCCGAAACATCGTCCGGCCGATCGCCGCCAACGAAAGTGTCGAACGCGTGGAAGTGCTGGACGCAGAGGGGCAGCGGGTATTCGCTGAGGAACTCGTAAACGCCGGGATGCTGGACTATGCCGATATCGACGACGCCGACGAACCCGCCACCTGGCCGATCGTCGGTCGCGTCCTCTCCGGCGAGACGGATCAGTCCGGCGACAAGTTCGCGCAGATCGTCCAGACTGAAGGCGGCTTCGTCTTCTACACCGCCGGCCCAGTCTACGAAGCTGACAGCATCGTCGGCGTTGTGCTCATCGGTACCACGCTCGAGACGTTCGTCGCCGACGTCAAGGCGAGCGCCGACGCCGACATCACAATCTACGGTCTCGACGGCGGGGCGGTCGCTTCGACGTTCGCGCTGGCCTCCGGAACACTCGCTGACGAGGCGCAACTGGACCCGTCTGAGACTGCACTCTCGGAGACCTTGACCGGGGCGACTCTGCGCGAGAACCGCGCCCTCTTCGGCCGCGGCTACGACCTCGTCTACGGACGCCTGCGCGTACGCGATCAGGTCGTCGGCCTGTACTCGGTCGCTCTGCCCACTGACTTCATCTTCGACGCCGGCGCCACAACGCGCCTCCAGGTCATGGTCCTCTTCGGGATCGGCATGGCCGCCGCCATCGCCGTCGGCCTCTTCATCACACACCGGCTCACCAGCCCGATCCTGCGTCTCGTGACCACCGCCGGCAAGGTCTCCTCCGGCGACCTCACCGCGCGCAGCGGCATCCAGAGCCGCGACGAGATCGGCGTCCTCGCCACTACCTTCGACAAGATGACTGACAAGCTCCAGCGCCAGCACCTGTCGACGATCCGGGCGCTCACCTCCGCCATCGACGCGCGCGACCCGTTCACCTCCGGCCACTCACTGCGCGTCGGCCAACTCGCCATCATGCTCGGCCGCGAGTTCGACCTGCCGGAGAGCGTCCTCGCGCAGCTGGAGATCGGCGGCTACCTGCACGACATCGGCAAGATCGGCATCCGCGACTCAATCCTCCTCAAGCCAGGCCGGTTGACCGATGAGGAGCGCGCCAACATCGAAGACCACCCGCGCATCGGCCTCTCCATCCTCGACCCGGTCGACCTGCAGAAACATGTCCTCGACTTCGTCGAGAGCCACCACGAGCGCCTCGATGGTAGCGGCTACCCGGGCGGTCTGACGGAGGACCGGATCTCCATCGTCATGCGCATCGCCGCTGTCGCGGACATGTACGACGCTCTCACCAGCGACCGGCCCTACCGCGATCCCGCTGCACCGCGCGATGTCGTCAAGTTCCTGCGCTCGCAGGCACCGCGCTACCTCGACCTGGACGTCGTCCTCGCACTGGACCGCATCCTGGACGAGTGGGAAGAGCGCCGCCAGACCGACCCGGCCCTGCACGGATTCAAGCTCCCCGAGTTCAATGCCGAGAAGGTTTCGAGCTAGCGCCTAGATGTACCTGCGGTCCGTAGCTTCGGTTATCGCCGGTCTGGTGATCTGTCTGGTCTTGACCGGCCTCGCCGCCACGATCGCCAGCGCGCGCTCCTCAATGGCGAGCCTGGACGTTGACATCTCCTCCGTTCTGCACGCCGACTACTCCAAAGACCCGCAGGGCGCTCGCTTCGTCCCCATCGAACCGGAAATCATCGAGGTTGCCCGGGACGACACCGAGCGCGTCGAGGCGTCTCGTCTGGCAGAAGACGGCTCCGGTGAGGATGACGTACTCGAGCTGGTGCCCATCTTTCGCGTTGAGCCGATACCTGCGCCATCGCTGACCCCGTCGCCGACGCCGAGCCCGTCGCCGACACCGAGTCCGTCGCCGACGCCGAGCCCGACGCCGACGCCCGTCGCGACGCCGGCGCCGACACCGCAGCCGGCGACCGCCGCGCCACCTCTTACACCCACCCAGGCGCCAACGCTGGCCCCACCGCCACCGCCGACTGTCCAGCCGACGACCGCGCCGACGGCACCGCCGGCGACCGCGCCGACGCCGACACCGACGCCGACACCGACGCCGACGCCGACGCCGACGCCGACGCCGACACCGACACCGACGCCGACACCCACGCCGTCGCCCACGCCGTCGCCCACGCCGATTCCGGCGCCCAACACCGCTATCTTCACCGTCAACATGGACTTCTCAGACAGGCCCGGCACAGACACCACCACCGTCAGCGTCACCCTCAGTTGCGCCAGCGGTACTGTCGCTGCTCCCAACCCCACGAACGCCAGCGAGGCCTCACCGGCGACGTTCACCGTCACCGGCTTCACGCCAGACTCGCACTGCGCCGCCTTCGAGTGGCCGATCCCCGCCGGATACACAACGACAACGTGTGACGCGGCGCTCATCGCGGTCGGGCAGTGCACGATTACGAACACACTCAACAGCGCCAACTTCACCGTCAACAAGGACTTCTCAGACAAGCCCGGCACCGACACCACCACCGTCAGCGTCATGCTCAGTTGCGTCAGCGGCACCGTCGCCGCTCCCAACCCCACGAGCGCCAGCGAGGCCTCACCGGCGTCGTTCACCGTCACCGGCTTCACACCGGACCCGAACTGCACCGCCACAGAGTCGCCCGTCCCCGCCGGCTACACCTCCACCGGCACCTGCAACGCGGCCCTCGTCGCTGTCGGCCAGTGCACGATCACGAACATCCTCAACGGCGCTACCTTCACCGTCAACAAGGACTTCTCCGACAATAGCGCAGCTTCCGTAACCGTCAGCGTCTACTGCGCTTCCGGTAGCGTCACCCCGGCCAGCGCTCCGGTCAGCGAGTCCTCACCGACGACGTTCACCGTCACCGGCTTCACACCGGACCCGAACTGCACCGCCACCGAATCGCCGGTCCCGACCGGCTACACTTCGACTGGAACGTGCAACGCGGCCCTCATCACCGTCGGCCAGTGCACCATCACCAATACGCTGCGATCGGCGAAGGTCACCGTCAACAAGGACTTCGCGCCGGATGACGCCGCTAACGTCACCGTCAGCCTGGTCTGCACTAGCGGCTCCGTCGCTAATGACGACAGCACCGCCTCCGAGATCGACCCCGCCAACTTCACCGTCACTGGCTTCAACCTCGGCGTCACTTGCACCCCCTCCGAGGGCGTCCCCGCCGGCTACACCGCCGATCAGTCGGGCTGCCTGAGCTTGGCGCTCGTCGACGGCGGCAGCGCTTCCTGCACCATCACGAACACCCTCAACAGCGCTATCTTCACCGTCAACAAGGACTTCTCAGACAAGCCGGGCACCGACACCACCGCGGTCAGCGTCACCCTCAGTTGTGCCGGCGGCACCATCACCGCGCCCAACCCCACGAGCGCCAGCGAGGCCTCGCCGGCGTCGTTCACCGTCACCGGCATCACCCTCTCCACCACCTGTACCGCCTCCGAGAGCCCTGTCCCCGCCGGATACGCCGCCAGCGGCTGCACCTCTCCCGTTAACCTCCCGGCCAACGGCAGCGCTTCCTGCACGATCACGAACACCCTCGGCTCCGCCACCTTCGACGTCCTTAAGGACTTCGTGCCGAACAACGTCGCCGTCGTCACTGTCAGCGTCTCCTGCGCTTCCGGTAGCGTCATCCCGGCCAGCGCCTCGGCCACGGAGGCGGTCCCGGCCACCTTCACCGTCACCGGCTACAGCGGCGACCCCAACTGCACAGCCACCGAGACGCCGGTCCCGGCAGGGTACGCTTCCACTGGAACCTGCAGCGCAGCCCTCATCGCCGTCGGCCAGTGCACGCTCACCAACACGCTGCGATCGGCCACCGTCACCGTCAACAAGGACTTCGTGCCGAACAGTCTGGCCAGCGTCACCGTCAGCCTCGTCTGCACCAGCGGCTCCGTCGCCGCTCCCAACCCCAGGAGCGCCAGCGAGGCTTCGCCCGCTGTCTTCACCGTCACCGGCTTCAATACAGGCGCCACCTGCACCGCCACCGAGGGCGTCCCCGCCGGATACACCGCCGATCAGTCCGTCTGCGCCAGCGTGGCGCTCCTCGACGGTGGCAATGCTAGCTGCACGATGACCAACACTCTCAACACCGCCACCTTCACTGTCTCCAAGGACTTCTCAGACAAGCCCGGTACAGACACCACCACCGTCAGCGTCACCCTCAGTTGCCTCGACGGTACTGTCGCTGTGCCCAACCCCACGACAGCCAGCGAGGCCTCACCGGCGGCGTTCACCGTCACCGGCTTCGCCGGCGACCCGAACTGCACCGCCACCGAGTCGCCCATCCCCGCCGGCTACGATTCCACCGGCACCTGCAACGCGGCCCTCATCGCCGTCGGCCAGTGCACGATCACCAACACCCTCAACACAGCCACCTTCACCGTGAACAAGGACTTCTCCGACAAGCCGGGCACTGACACCACCACCGTCAGCGTCACACTCAGTTGTGCCAGCGGCACTGTCGCCGCTCCCAACCCCACGAGCACCAGCGAGGCCTCACCGGCGACGTTCACCGTCACCGGTATCACCGTCTCAACCACCTGCACCGCCAGCGAGGGCACCCCGCCCGCAGGCTACGCCGCCAGCGGCTGCACCTCTCCTGTTGGCCTCTCGGCCAACGGCAGCGCCTCTTGCACGATCACCAACGCCCCGAGCGCGGCGACTGGTTGGCTGCCCTGCGGGGCAAATGCGCCGGTCACCGTTAACAGCGGCGACAATAATGGATACGAGACACTTCCGGGCGCTCTTTGTGTGACGGGGGCCGGCATCTCAGGCGAAGACGCCATGAGCGGCACAAGCACTGTTGCGGACTGCGGCGACCCGGGTAAAGACCGGCATCTCTTCTGGAACTTCGGCGCATCAGTACCGTCGGGCGCGACCATCACCGGAATGGTGGTGCGGCTGGACGCATTCGCGGACAACACCGCGAATAGCCCGGCAATATGCGCAGAACTCTCGTGGGACAACGGCATTACCTGGACCACGGCCAAGACCACGCCGGTCTTAGGCACGTCCCTGGCGACCTACCTGCTCGGCTCGCCGACTGATACGTGGGGCCACACATGGACTCCCGCGGAATCAGCTGATGGAAACTTCATGGTGCGACTTACGGACATCGCGAGTACGACTGGCAGCACGTTCTCACTGGACTGGGTGTCGGTTGACATCTCGTACACCACCCTCAACTCCGCCACCTTCAACGTCCTCAAGGACTTCTCCGACAACAGCGCAACTTCCGTCACCGTCAGCTTGACCTGCGCCTCGGGCTCAGTGACCCCGGCCTCGGCCTCGGCCTCGGAGACGGTCCCGGCCACCTTCACCGTCACCACCTTCAGCGGCGATCCCAACTGCACAGCCACCGAATCGCCGGTCCCCCCTGGTTACACCTCGACTGGAACGTGCAACGCGGCGCTCATCGCCGCCGGCCAGTGCTCGATCACCAACACGCTCAACACGGCCACGTTCACCGTCAACAAGGACTTCTCCGACAAACCCCTTACCGACACCACCGTCGTCAGTGTCACCCTCAGCTGTGCGAGCGGCACCGTAGCCGCTCCCAACCCCACGAGCGCCAGCGAGCTCAACCCCGCTGTCTTCACCGTCACAGGCTTCACCGGCGACCCCAACTGCACGGCCACTGAGTCGCCGATCCCCATCGGCTACACATCAGCCGGCACGTGTGGCGCGGCGCTCATCGCCGTCGGGCAGTGCACGATCACCAACACCCTCAACTCTGCCACCTTCGACGTCCTCAAGGACTTCTCCGACAACAGCGCAGCTTCCGTCACCGTCTTTATGACCTGCGTTTCCGGTGGCGTCACTCCGGCCAGCGCTCCAGTCAGCGAGTCCTCACCGACGACGTTCACCGTCACCGGCTTCACCGGTGACCCCGACTGCACAGCCACCGAAACGCCGGTCCCGGCCGGCTACACGTCGACCGGCACGTGTGGCGCGGCGCTCATCGCCGTCGGCCAGTGCACCATCACCAACACACTCAACAGCGCTACCTTCACTGTCTCCAAGGACTTCTCCGACAAGCCCGGCACCGACACTACACCCGTCAGCGTCACCCTCAGCTGCCTCGGCGGCGCCATCGCCGCGCCCAACCCCACGACCGCCAGCGAGGCCTCACCGGCGTCGTTCACCGTCACCGGTATCACCCTCTCCACCACCTGCACCGCCAGCGAGAGCCCTGTCCCCGCAGGCTACACCGCCAGCGGCTGTACCTCTCCCGTTATCCTCCCGGCCAACGGTAGCGCTTCCTGCACGATCACGAACACCGCCAACTCCGCAACCTTCGACGTCCGTAAGGACTTCGTGCCGAACAGCGGCGCCGGCGTCACCGTCACCGTCAGCGTGACCTGCGCTTCCGGTAGCGTGACTCCGGCCAGCGCCTCGGCCACGGAAGCGGTACCGGCCACCTTCACCGTCACCGGCTACAGCGGCGACCCCAACTGCATGGCCACCGAGACACCGGTCCCGGCAGGCTACACCTCGACTGGCACGTGCAGCGCAGCGCTCATCGCCGCCGGCCAGTGCACGATCACCAACACGCTGCGATCGGCGACGTTCACCGTCAGCAAGGACTTCTCAGACAACCACCCCGCTAACGTCACCGTCAGCCTCGCCTGCACCAGCGGCTCCGTTGCCAACGACGACACCAGCGCCTCCGAGGCCGACCCCGCCAACTTCACGGTCACCGGCTTCAATACTGGCGCCACCTGCACCGCCACCGAGGCCGTCCCCCCCGGCTACATCGCCGATGAGTCGAACTGCCTCAGCATCGCCGTCGTCCACAACGGCAGCGCTTCCTGCACCATTACCAACACGCCGCCTGGAGCGCACATCGCCGCCGGAGAGTCGCACACCTGCGTGATCATCGCTGCTGGCGCGTACTGTTGGGGGCGCAACGATAAGGGGCAACTCGGCGACGGGACAAAGAACGATCGCGCCACTGCCGGGCCGGTCACTGGACTCGACAACGGCGCCTCGGCGATCGGCGCCGGCGGGAAACACACATGTGTCGCTCAACCAGCCGGTGGCGTCATGTGCTGGGGCTACAACAACCATGGCCAGCTCGGTGACGGTACCAAGACCGACCGTACTGCTCCGGTTGCCGTGTCCGGCATCACGGAGCGGGTCGTCGCGCTGGCCGCCGGGATCGAGCACACCTGTGCGCTCCTGGAAACTGGCGCAGTCAGATGCTGGGGGCGGAGCGACAAAGGCCAGATCGGCGACGGGACGAAGACCGAGCGGCTGGTGCCGGTGGCCGTCCAGAGTCTTGGGGGCTCAGCAATCGCTATCGCCGCTGGTGACAAGCACACCTGCGCGGTTCTTTCTACCCATACCGCCGCATGTTGGGGCCACAACAACCAGGGGCAACTGGGTGACGGCACGAAAGCAGACAGCGTCCTGCCGACGCCCGTCCTCGGTGCTAGCGGTGTGAAAACGATCGCGGCTGGCACAGAGCACACCTGCGCGTCGAAGTCCGGGGCCGGGGTCAGTTGCTGGGGCCGCAACGACAAAGGTCAGCTCGGCGACGGCACGGGCACGGACTCCCTGACGCCCGTTAACGTGTCCGGGTTCGCCGGGACGACGCGCGATATCACAGCCGGCAGCAAGCACACCTGCCACATCGACGGCGCAGGCTCAGCTCACTGCTGGGGCTGGAACAGCAAAGGCCAGCTCGGTGACGGCACGACCGCCGACAGCAATTCGCCCGTGACGGTCTTCGGTCTCGCTGACGGCGTTGAGATCGCCGCTGGCCTGGAGCACACCTGCGCGATCACGAACTCCGACCCGGTCGTCTGCTGGGGCTTCAACGGCAAGGGCCAGATCGGCGATGGCACGACCGCCGACGCTCTCGTGCCCGTCCCTGTCATCCTTTCCGTTTCCGTCACGCTCGGAAGCGTCGCCGACTCCTACATCCAGGCCAATCAAGTGGCATCCAACTTCGGTGCTGACGCCGAGCTACATATGAACCCTCACCTGTCCAACACGGAACGGGCGCTCATCCGCTTTGATGTCTCCAGCATTCCGGCTGGCGCCAACATCGAGGCGGCGGCTCTCACGCTCTGCCCGTCGAAATCCAATGCCGGCGCCGCTGGCCGCTTCCACGACGTGCATCGCGCGCTCGCCGTCTGGTCGGAGAGTGCCGTCACCTGGGGCAACCAACCACCGGTTCTCAGTCCGCCGACAGGCTCCAGCGTCTATCTGGGCGGTCTCGGCTGTGTGAGCTTCGACGTGACGGGCGACGTCGCGGCCTGGGTTGCGGGTGGGGCCAACAACGGCTGGCTGGTGAAGGACCAGAGCGAAGGCCCCACCAACGCGAAGGTAACCTACGCGTCGCGTGAGAACGCGGATGGCGCGCTCAACCCAAGACTGGACATCAAGTACGTCTACACGGGCGGGTTGCCGATGACAGCGACCTTTGGCCTCCAAGACAAGCTGGTGGTCAAGCCCGACCCAGGCACCCCCGATGGGTCGCCGGTCGTGTTCGACGCGACTTCCATCCCCGTAACCGCGACGATCCAGACCGCGACGTCGACGCCAACTCCCACGCCAACTCCCACGCCAACACCCACACCGACACCCACACCCACACCGACGCCGACACCGACGCCAGCTGCCACACCGACGCCAGCTCCCACACCAACGCATTCCCCAACGCCAACGCCCAGTCCCGGTTCCCTCACACTCACGGCGGCCTCCGACGGGAGCTTCAGCCACACGGGCACACTGCCGGCGACGGCGAACTCCGGCGGGGGCTTGAGCTACACGGGCGTGGGGGCGATGACGGCAACCTCCGGCGGGGGCTTCAGCTACTAGCGTCGCCTCTCCTGCTGGCTGGCGCCCCCGGCCTCTCCGACGAGCCTAGCGGTCCCCACGGGCCGGCTCTTCGATCGGCGATTCCGGCGGCATCGTCAGGCTGATCACCACCTGCCCCGGCCGTCCCGGCGGGCGCTTGTCCGTCGCCAACACCGACAAGGAGCCGTTCGGTGAAACCAGGAACAGCGGCACCACGTGGCCGTGTTGTGCTGCCAGGTTCTCCAGAGTGAACTGCTCCGAAAGCTGCGTCGCTTTGACGGTCGCCCCGGCCTTGAACGCCTCGTCCAGGCGCTGGTACGTCAGCCCCGATTCGAAGAGCACGCGCCCGCGCTGTTCTCTCGGTACGGAGCGCTTCTCACTTTCGTCGTCACCCTTCGGCGAAAGCTGATAGACCTCCGCGCGCCCAAAGTGCTCGATGAACCGCTGCACGGCCAGCGTGTTCACCTCGTCGTTCGGCGTCATCGCCAGAATGCGGCCCTTCTCAGAAAGGTCCAGCTCGTGGGCCGTCTCCTCGCCGATGATGTTCGCGCTCGTCGCCTCCAGGCCGGCCAGACGCGCCGCCGCCACGTTCGGGCGGTTGCTGTCGACCAGGAGCACACTGACGTCGTTGTCCGCCAGCACGTGCGCGATCTCACGCACCCACCCGTGCGCGCCGACGATGACGATGCCCTGCGGGTTCGGCCGGGCCAGCCCCAGCCGCTGCGCCAGAAGCGGCGAAAGGACTCCGTAGACGGCGACGGTACCGACGACTGTCCCGAACACGAGCGGTACCAGCTGGTTCGCGTCGCCGATGCCCTCATTCGCCAGCTCGATCGCGAAGATCGAGGCGACCGACGCGGCGACAACGCCACGTGGCGCCACGCCCGATAGGAAGAGCCGCTCCTGCCAGCTCAGCGCCGAACCAGCGGCTGAGGCGAACACGGAAAGCGGCCGCACGACGACGATCATCAGCGCGATGAATATCAGCCCCTCGAAGCCAACAGCCTCGATGTCGTCGAACGACAGCCGCGCCGCCAGCACGATAAACAGGCCCGCCAGCAACAGTACGCGGATGTTCTCCTTGAAGTAGATAATGTGCCGCACCGTCGCCAGCCGCTGGTTGGCGAGCACGACCCCCATGACGACCGCTGCCAGCAGCCCGGACTCCTCCTGGATCGTGTCGCAGACCGTCGTCACGCCGACGACGAACGTCAGCGTGACCGCGTTCTGCAGCGAATCCGGGATCCAGTAGCGCCCCAGCAAGAGCGCCAGCGCAAACCCGGCGCCGCCGCCGATGAGGATACCGGCGCTCAGCGTCTTCGCGATCCCTTCGATGGCCAGCGATGAGGCGTCCCCCAGGTCGCCCACGACGACGCCCTGGAAGACGAGGACAGCCAGCGTGGCGCCGATCGGGTCGATGACGATGCCCTCCCAGCGCAGGATCGCCGACACGCGCCCGATCGGGCGGATCTGCTCCAGCATAGGCACGATCACTGTCGGTCCGGTCACGATCAGGATCGTGCCGGCGAGGATCGCGACACCCTCATCGAGGCCGATGATCACGTGCGCTCCCAGGGCGCCGAGGAAGCCAGTGATGGCGGCGCCGATGGTGACCAACCGCGGTACCACACCGCGGATGTCCAGCAGGTCCCTCAAGCGCAGGCTCAGCCCGCCCTCGAAGAGGATCACAGCGACCGCCACCGATACGAGCGGCAGCAGCAGATCGCCCAGCAGCTCGTCCGGGTCTACGAACTCGGTGACGGGCCCCAGGATGAACCCGGCGACGAGCAGCAGGAGGATCGAAGGAAAGCGCAGACGCCACGCCAGCCATTGCGCGCCCACGCCCGCGGCCAGTATCCCGGCCAGGCGGAGTAGTATCTCTTCTGCCGTCAAATGCTAACTTGCCGTTGTCCGGCCCTTGACCTCAAATGAACCACCCTGTAACGCACGCCGTATTGGGCCATCTTACCTTTTGAAGCACCCGATACGCATAGCTGGGAAGCCTTATGAAGATTCTCGTGATCGATGACGATCCGGACGTTGTTGAAGTAGTCAACCTTTGCTTCACTCTGCGCTGGCCCGATGCCCACGTAGTCTGCGCCTCCACCGGCGAGGAAGCACTCGCCCACGTCGAGAAGGACAAGCCCGATATCGTCCTCCTCGACATCAACCTGCCAGACACCGACGGCTTCCATGTCTGCAAGGATATCCGTGAATTCTCCGACGTGCCTGTCGTCATGCTCAGCGCCCGTGACGCCGAAGTAGACAAGGTCCGCGGCCTGGAGATGGGTGCCGACGACTACATCACGAAGCCGTTCAGCCACCTGGAACTGCTCGCACGCGTCCGCGCCGTGATCCGCCGCTACGAGAGCCAGCTCCCGGCCGTCGGCGAGGTGTTCGAGTCCGGCGGCCTGCGCATCGACTACGCCAGCCGCGAAGTGACCGTTGAAGGCAACGTCGTGCGCTTGACGCCCACCGAGTACTCGCTTCTGTACCACCTCTCCCGCAACGCCGGTCGCGTCCTGCCGCACCAGACGCTGCTCGCCAAGGTATGGGGCCGCGAATACACCGATGAGGTGGACTACCTGAAAGTGTACATACGGCGCCTGCGCCAGAAGCTCGAAGGCGACCCCCAGGCGATCGGTGAGATCGTCAGCGAGCGGGGCGTCGGCTACAAATTCGTCGCCGCGTAAGACGACACGCGCTTAGCGACTGACCGGTCGGCATCTCCTGCGAGCCACGGTTTTTGGGCAGGTTTTCCACATTTTGCAGCAAGCCTTCCACAACTCCGCATGCTCCACTAACGATTTTGTGGTACCGATATTCCTTGACAACTACGCCAATATTTCTAGATAATAATTGTGTATTTCAGCGGAGCCGCAACTGCTGAAGTGCTTCAGCGCTCTTCGGGTCTCATCGCCGCACCCCCGCGACTATTCGACTCAAGAGCGCTCTTTCTTGCTCCAGCCACTCCCCTCCGCGTGTAACTCTGCCTGCCGGTAGCCCATCTCTATATTGCAGATACACCCCATGCAGGAGTTCACGCAGGACCCGATCCGCCAGATTGCCATTGCCCGCCGCTGGGCCCAGGCGGGCATCATCTGGGCAGTCTTCGCCCTTCTCGCCTTCTACTACGTCGCCCTCGACTTTTCGCCGTTTGACCTCGCGATCGTCATCGTCCCCGGAGCCCTTGCGGCCTTTGCCGCCATCGAATTCGTCACCCGCTGGGAGACGCGCATGCACCGGCGTTACGCCTATCCGCACAACCTCGGCTACCAGTTGGCGAAGATCCACGACTTCGACCAGGCATGCGAGGCGGGCGTCCGGTTGCTGGGTGAATGGCTGGGCCTGCGTGCCGCCGTCATCGCCTGGCTGGACGAGGACAACGATACGGTGCACCCCGTCGCCTCGTTCGGCGTGCCCGAAGGCTGGGTGGAGTCCGCCGAGCCCCAGAGCATCTCCAGCGACACGCTCCGCCCCCTGCAGGAATCGCTCACACTTCGCTGCCCGGCCGTCGCCGACATGTGGTTCGGTGCCTTCTGCCGCGACCGCGTTATCTACGTCCCGTTGGTCAGCCGCCAGAGCTTCGACGGCGTTCTCGCCATCGTCGCCGGCCGCGGCAACAGCATGGTGAAGGACGACCGCCTCCTGGCTGCCCTGGGTACCGTCATGGGCCTCTCGCTGGATAATTGCCGCCTCTACGAGGGCCAGCGCCTGCACGCCGAGCACTTCCGGGAGCTGAGCCGCATGAAGAGCGACTTCCTGACGACGGTATCGCACGAGCTGCGCACGCCGCTCACGGGCATTCGCCTGGGCGCCGAGATGCTCATGGAGGAAGAGGATATCCGCGATCCCGACAGCGCGCGCGGCAAGCTGGTGCGTAGCATCGTTAAGGGCGCGGCACGCCTCACGAGCCTCGTCTCCGACCTCGTCGAGGTGTCACGAGACGACGAGTTCCAGCCGCGGCTGGAACTGGACGAAGCGTCGCTGAGCGACCTCATCGCCGGCGCCATCGCCGTCGTGCAGCCCCTCCTCACCGCCAAGCATCAGACGATCGAGACGCATCTCTTCGATCCGCGGGCGATGGCGCTGGTGGACCGCCTGCGCTTCGAGCAGGTGCTGATCAATCTGCTATCGAACGCCCAGCGCTACAGCCCGCCCGCAGGCCACATCTCGGTCGAGGCGAGGCCCATCACCAACAACGAAATCATGATCAGCGTCGCCGATTGCGGGCCCGGCGTGCCGCCAGAGGACGCAGAGAATATCTTCGAGCCCTTCCACCGCGGCGACCGTAACGGCCTCGGCCTTGGCCTGGCGATCGCCAAGTCCATCGTTGAGCTGCACCACGGGCGCATCTGGGTGGAGTCACGCCCAGAGGGCGGCAGCCGCTTCTGCCTCTCGATCCCCGGCAAGAAGTCGCGCCGGCGCCCCGAAGCCGTGCTGCGCTCGCCCCTGCACGCCGGCCGCGCCTGACGCCACTCGCACGCCCCGGCGCCGCGCCGCCAATCGTATACTTCGCGTATGCGACTGACGCACCTCCTGCTCACCGATTACCGGAACATCCAGCGCCTCGAAACCGACCTGCCGGAGCGGGCCGGCGTCTTCATCGGCGAGAACGCGCAGGGCAAAAGCAACATCCTTGAGGCCGTCTACATGCTCGCCACCATGCGCGCCGTCCGCGCAGAGCAGGACGCCCAGGTCATCCGCCGCGCCGCCCTCGACGACGTGCTGCCGGCCGCGCGCATCGTCGGCCAGGCAGTGACCGCCGAAGGGCCTCTCAAGGTCGAAGTCACACTGACAGGCCGGCCTGGTGCAAACGGCCCGATCGCCACCAAGACCGCCAAGGTGAACGGCGTCTCCAAGCGCGTCTCCGCCGCCGTCGGCCGCATCACCGCCGTCCTCTTCACCGCCGACGACCTGCACCTGATCGACGGCTCGCCGTCCACGCGCCGCCGCTACCTCGACATGACGCTGACGCAGCTCGACCCGGCCTACTCCAGGGCCCGCTCACGGTTCGAGCGCGTCCTCACCCAGCGCAACCACCTCCTCAAGCGCATCCGCGAGGGCGCGGCCAATCGCGACGAGCTGCCGTA
This sequence comes from Chloroflexota bacterium, assembly GCA_029262695.1. Lineage (GTDB taxonomy): Bacteria > Chloroflexota > Dehalococcoidia > SM23-28-2 > RBG-16-64-32 > CF-162. The sequence continues at coordinate 18,628 of JAJCYV010000015.1, forward strand.
CTGGGACGAGGAGATCGCCGGCAACGGCGCCGTCCTCTTCGACCGCCGCGCCAAAGCGCTCGGCGTCATGTCGCACCTTGCCCAGGAGGCGCACGCAAGGCTGGCGCCGGGCGAGCACCTATCCACCCACTACCGCCCCCGCCTCGAGCCGTTAGCGATCGATCCCGCTGAAGCGGCGGAGGAAGCGATCGCTGAGGCCTACCGCAGCGCCCTCTCTGCTTCGCTCGCCCGCGACGTCCCGGCCGGGATGACGCTCCAGGGGCCGCACCGCGACGACGTCTTCTTCTCGCTCGATAACTTCCCCGCCGCAGGCTTCGCCTCGCGCGCCCAGCAGCGCACGATCGCCCTCTCGCTCAGGCTGGCGGAAGCTCAGTTCCTCCGCCAGCGCCGCGGTGACCCGCCGCTCCTCCTCCTCGACGACATCCTGTCGGAGATGGACGCCTCGCGCCGGGACTCGGTGCTCGCCAGTCTGGGCGACGTCGACCAGATCCTGGTGACAGGGACGGACTGGGACCGCTTCTCGGCTTCGTTCCTGGATGGCGCTAGCCTGTTTGCCGTTGAGGCAGGCTCAATTCGGCCTCTTGCGGCCGGCGCTCCGGCCCCGCGAAGAGACCAGTCCTGAGCCCGGCCGGCACGACCACCCAGAGCGCGCCCGGCGCCACCTCGATCTCACGCGGGCAGTCGTCGCTCACCGGGTCCCCGTCCAGCTGCATCGGCAGCGGCTCGTCGCAGTCGAACTCCAGCCGCTTGACGCGCTGGACCAACACCTTCGTCGCCTTGTTGTGCGACTGCATCAGCGTCCGCGCCGTGTGCATCGCCAGGTCCAGCCGGCCGGCGCCCTGGTAGATACAGACGTCGAGCAGGCCGTCGTCGACGACGGCATTCGGCGTGATCCTGGTGAGGCCGGCGTAGAGGCGGGTGTTTCCCACGAACGCCATCAGCACGTCCAGGCGCCGCTCCACGCCGTCCAGCCGCACCGTCATGGGACGGGAGCGCCAGCGCAGCGCCTCGCGGAAGGCGGCAACGCCGTAAGCCGCCGCGCCCACTCGCCGCTTCATGTCCAGCGAGACGTTGCGGGTGATCTGCGCATCGACGCCGATGCCGGCGAAGAGCATGAAGTAGCGGTCTCCCGCCTTGCCGAGGTCAATGCACCGCCGCTCGCCCATCGCCATCAGCCGCGCGGCCTCCAGCGGCTTGCGGCCGATGCCCGCCTCGCGCGCCCAGATGTTGCTCGTGCCGGCGGGCAGCGTGCCCAGCGCTGTCTCCGTTCCGGCGAGCCCGTTCGCGACCTCGTTCAGCGTGCCGTCGCCGCCGCAGGCCAGCACCAGTGGTACGCCTTCGGCCGCGGCGCGCGCGGCGATCCTCGTCGCCTGGCCGGTCCCGGTTGTCTGCTCCCAGCGAAAGCGCCAGCCCGTTTCGCGCAGCCACTCCTCCGCCTCGCGCCGCCGTTTCAGCGCCGGCATGTTGTGCGCGGCGGGGTTGATGATGAGGACTGCCTCTTTCCGCTCGAAGCCGATGGACGGAGAGGTCGCTGTCATGCACGCATCCTAATCGCCGTACCGGATGACCACAAGTTCGGCGCGACGTATCATGGCGCTACCCGCAGGTGACGCCCAGTTGGCGTCTGCCCGGGACCGGGAAGGGAATCTGTGCATGGACAGCAAAGCAATGGGTGTAAAGCGGCTCGACCACGTCGCCTGGGTAGTGAACAAGCTCGAAGACGCGCTGCCGCTCCTCACCAATCTTATGGGAATGACCGTCGAAGGGCGGTTCGAAAACCCGGAGGTGGGCTTCCGGGGCGTCGGCCTGCGCGTACCCGGCGGCACCGGGCACTTCGAGCTACTCGAGCCCTACGACGAGAAGAGCTACCTGCACAAGTTCATCGCGGAGAAGGGGCCCGGACTGCACCACGTCACGTTCGAGGTGGAAGACGCTCACGCGGCCGCCAGGGCGATGAAGGACTTCGGAATCGAGCCCTGGGGCGGCGTCAACGAGTCGCACGGCTGGGTCGAGGCGTTCATCCACCCGAAAGACTCCGGCGGTGTGCTCTTCCAGTTCTACCACGAGGACCCGGAGCACCGCGCCCAGCACGAGGAGGGCCACGACCACTCCCATAGCCACGAGATGGACCCGGTCGACTAGCGAACCCTGCGTCGATGGTGTAGAATACTACAACATGACTGAGCAGGACGCCCTCCTCACCGTCCGCGAGGTAGCACGGGTCTGCCGCCGCTCCGAGGAAACGGTCCGTCGCTGGATCTGGAGCGGCAAGCTCCCGTCTCGCAAGCTCGGCAACCAGCACTTTATAGACCCCGCTGACGTTGAGGCGCTAAGGCCCAAATCGCCCGGGGCGGCCGAATCAGCCGTCGCTTACCGGCCCACGAAGGAGCACAGAGCCGTGAACTACGACAAAGACGAGGCGCTGAAGTGGTTGAGCGAGACGGTGGCGCTCGGCAAGAAGATGAGCGCCAGGTACGGCCCCGTCGACGTCACCGAACTGATCCGCGAAAGTCGCGAAGGGCTGCGGTGAGCGGGCCGGTCTGCGTTGATGCCAGCCTCTTCCTGAGCATCGTCTTCGATGATCCCCATCAGGCGACCGCTGCGCGGCTCTGGGAGGGCTGGCTCTCCACGGGGACGCAGCTTGTGGCACCGCCTCTCTTCTATGCCGAAATCACCTCGGTCATTCGCCTGTCGAACCATCGCGGTGATCTGTCGCCGCTCGCCGCCCACGAGATCCTCTCCGCCGGTCTCAGCAGCCCCGTCGAAATCTGGCAGGATTCGCGAACGCTGCAGCCGCGCGCGTTCGAACTTGCGGTCCGCTTCAACCAGCCCAGGGCCTACGACGCCCAGTACCTCGCTCTAGCCGAGTTGCTGGGCGGCGAGCTCTGGACTGTGGACCGGCGCCTGGTCAACTCCGTGTCCTCCCACCTGCCCTGGGTGCACCACGTCGGCGAGGCCGCATGACGCTCGTCCAGCCCTCTGAAGGCGAGATGAAGGTCAACGGCCTGCGTCTGCACTACTTCGAATGGAAGGGCGCCGGCACGCGCCCGCTCGTCCTCATGCACGGCCTGCGGGACTACGCGTACTACTGGCAGGACTGTGCGAACCGCCTCCTCGACGAGTTCCACATCTTCGCGCCCGACCAGCGCGGCCACGGCGAAAGCGAAGCCGCGCCGGGCGGCTACCTCGTCTGGGCGCTGGCGTCCGACCTGGCCCGCTTCGTCGACAAGATCGGCCTCCAGCGCTTCGATCTCGTCGGCCTCTCCCTCGGCTCGCGCGTCTCGATGGCCTACGCCAGGGAGAACTCACTGCGCCTCAAGCACCTGGCGCTCGTGGACATGGGCCCGCAGATGGCCCGCGTCGGCGCCGTCGGCCTGAAGAAGGACATGACCTCGAAGGCGGAGCGGCCGCCAAGCTCCTTCTCCCTTGGCGAGGCGCGGTCCTTCTACCAGCAGCAGTGGCCCTCCCTGGACGACGCCTCCATCGAGCGCCTGATTCAGAACTCGCTCGTCCAGGGCGACGACCCTTCGGCTTCGGCTGACGCCGAGCGGCTCAGGGCAGGCGGTATGTACTCCAACCGCTACGACCGCCGCCTCGCCGACGTCACGACGAAGGCGGCGATCCCGGAGATCGACTTCCTCTGGGACTCGCTCACGCACGTCCGCTGCCCGGCCCTCGTTGCCCGCGGTGAAAACAGCCCGATCCTCGACGACGAGATCTCGTCGCGCATGGTGCGCTCGCTCCCTGAAGGGCAGCTTTACGTGTTCAAGGACACCGGCCATTCGCTGCCGCGGCTGGCGCCGGAGCTATTCGCGGACCTCATCCGCTCGTTCCTGAACGACGCGCCGCTTCCTGCACAGCCCGATTGACATCCCGCAGCGCTCTGCCACAATAACCGTGCAAACTCTATATGCGAAAGCAGGTAGTCCGATGGCGAGCCCACAGCTTCAGAACATCATCGAGATGATCAAGGCGCAGCCGCTGCGCGAAGGCGTCCCCATTGAAGAGACGCGTGCCGCCTTCGAGCAACTCGGCACGGCCTTCCCGGTCGCCGACGACGTCAAGCGCGAAAAGGCTGACGCGAACGGCGTCCCCGGCGAGTGGCTCACTCCGCCTGGCGTTTCCGGTGACATAACCATCTACTACCTGCACGGCGGCGGCTATTCCATCGGCTCCGTGAACACCCACGCGCGAATGGTCAGCCTCATCGCGGCGGCGTGCGACGCGCGCGCCTTCGCCGTTGACTACCGGCTCGCTCCCGAGAACCCGTTCCCGGCCGGCCTCGACGACGCCGTCGCGGCCTACCGCTGGCTGCTGGGGCAGGGCGTCGACCCGGCGCGGCTCATCATCGGCGGCGACTCCGCCGGCGGCGGGCTCACTCTCGCTACGCTCCAGCGCCTGCGCGAAGCAGGCGACCCGTTGCCTGCCGCAGCCGTTCTCCTCTCGCCGTGGACAGACCTCGAGGGCACCGGCGAATCGATCAAGACGCGCCGTGAGGCGGACCCGATGATCAACCCGGACATGATGCCGGAGGGCGCGAAGAGCTACCGGGGAGACGCCGACGTGCGCGATCCGCTCGTCTCGCCGCTGCACGCGGACTTCACGGGCCTGCCGCCGATGCTGATCCAGGTGGGCGACGCCGAGGTCCTGCTCGACGACTCGACTCGCGTCTACGAGCGCGCTCAGGCTGCGGGCGTGGACGTCACGCTCGAAGTGAACGACGAGATGATCCACGTCTTCCAGTTCTTCGCGCCGCTGCTGCCCGAGGCCGTGGCCGCGATCGCGCGCATTGGCGAGTTCGCGAAATCGCACGCCGCCGCCGCCGCCGCCGCACGCTAACGGGCCCCGGAGCAGACGTTGTACCGCCGCGGGCGTTTCTTGTCCGACATCCGCGTCGCCTCTAAACTGAGGGCGATGTTTCGCCTCGCATCCTTCTGCCTCGTAGCGATCGCCTTCTCGCTCGCCGCCATCGCCTGCGGCGGCGATGACGACTCCACGTCCACGGCCACCATCACTCCCGGCCCGTCGACGCCCGCCGCCAGCACTACCGCGCCCCCCGGCGACAACAAGACCGAAGGCCCGTCAGAATCGCCCGGTGACGCCACGCCCGCTCCCACTGCGCCGGGCGACGTCCCGACGGCGCCGCCAACCGCACCCGCAGGCACGCCGGCCGTCGCCCCGGACGACCAGGGCGCCTTCGCCGGCCAGTTCCGCGGCCAGCCGATCGACTATGAAGGTTGCACCTACGACCCGACGGTCGCGCTCGTCACCTGCGCCGAACGTGGCCTCTTCGCCATCGACCCCACTATCGTTGGGCAGGACATTTCGTGCAGTATCTGGATCGTGGGCGGCGCGCCGGAGCTGATCCAGTGCACGAGCCAACAGCCGCTGGAAACCACGTACTACGAGATCATGGAGTAAACGCATGAAGGTTCACGAATACCAGGCCAAGGAACTCCTCGCCCGCTACGGCGTCCCCGTCCCGAACGGGAAGGTCGCCGGCACCGCCGATGAGGCCGCCGCCATCGCCAAAGAGCTGGGTGTGCCGGTCGTCGTCAAGGCACAGATCCACGCTGGCGGACGCGGCAAGGGCGGCGGCATCAAGCTGGCGTCCGACGCCGCCGAAGCACGCGCCGCCGCCGGCGAGATCCTCGGCATGCAACTCGTCACCCACCAGACCGGCCCCGGCGGCCAGCTCGTCAAGCGCGTCCTGGTCGAAGAGCGGATCGAAATCGACCGCGAGCTGTACCTGGGCATCGTCATCGACAACTCCGTCGGCCTGCCGCTCGTCATGGCCTCGGCCGAAGGGGGCGTCGAGATCGAAGAGGTCGCGGCGAAGGACCCGGACGCGATCAAGAAGTCGCTCGTCGACCCGACCATCGGCTTCCAGGCGTTCCAGGGCCGGGACCTGGCGATGGCGATCGGCCTCGGCGGCGAACTGATGCGGCCTGCCGGCAACCTAATCGCCGGTCTCTACGGCGCCTTCGCCGAAAACGACTGCTCGCTCGCCGAGATCAACCCGCTCGTCGTGACGAAGGACGGCCGCGTGCTGGCAGCCGACGCCAAGTTCAACTTCGACGACAACGCGCTCTACCGTCACAAGGACATCGCCGAACTGCGCGACCTCGACGAAGAGGACCCGCTGGAGGTCGCCGCGCAGGAGTCGGGCATCGGCACCTACATCAAACTCACCGGCAACATCGGCTGCGTCGTCAACGGCGCCGGTCTCGCCATGGCGACCATGGACGCGATCAAGCTCGCCGGCGGCGACCCCGCCAACTTCCTCGACATCGGCACCGTCAACGACCCGGATCGCGTCATCGCCTCCTTCCGCATCCTCATGGATGATCCGGACGTGAAGGCGGTCCTCATCAACATCTTCGGCGGCATGGCCCGCGTCGACGTCATCGCTCAGGGCATCATCGACGCCCACAGCGAGATGGACGTCGGCGTGCCCGTCGTCGCCCGCCTCGTCGGCACCAACGTCGAAGAGGGCGAGCGCCTGCTCGCCGAATCCGGCCTCAACCTCATCCGCGCCAACGACCTCGGCGAAGCAGCGAAAGCAGCCGTCGAGGCGGCCGGCTAGCCCGGAACGTAGCCGTAGGGGCGGTTTCGCGAACCGCCCCACAACGCACCGCAGACGCGAAAGAGGTCGCCGCGCGGTATCATGATCAGCGTGAGACGCCTCCTCCCGCTCCCGATGATCTTCGGTCTGCTGTTCGCACCGCTTCTGACGACCAGCGACACGGCCTACGCCTGCTCCTGCGCTCCGACGACGGTCGAGGAGCGTGTGGAGCGCTCGGACGTGGTCGCCATCGGCACGGTGATCTCGCTGTACGAGGACGAGACCACGGATGGCTCCGGAGGCGGCTTCATAGTCGACATGGACGGCGTAGTGAGCGTGGACACCTACTACAAGGGCTCCGGCCCGCCCGAGATTGCAGTCGACGATCCGGCGCACGGCGGCACCTGCGGCATCATCGGGCCGGACACCGTCGGCCTTGATGCGGTGCTCTTTCTCAATCTGAGCGACGGTGCGTACGTCACAGGCTTGTGCCACGGATCGCGGTTCTTCGACGAAGGAAGCAGCCCGGCGCTGATCATCGCTGACATCGAGGCCGTGACCGGCCCCGGCCAGCCCCCGGAGGGTCCGCCGCCTCAGGCTTCGCCTCCGCCGGAAGAGCCCGCCGAACACACCGAGTCCACCCCCTGGGCGATCGTCCTCCCGCTCGCCTTCGCCATCCCGCTCGCCGTGCTCTTCGTCCCGGCCTTCCTCCACCGCCGCCGCGGCGGCCACTAGGCGCCTCGCCGACGTCCACGTAGGGGCGGTTCGCGAACCGCCCGGCCCAGTCCCGCGAACCCCCTCGCCCCGTCCCGCTCGCCCTGAGGCCCTCGAAGGACGAACGGAGCACCAACGCTGCGCGACTGTCCCGTCGCGTCGGCGCATCCGTTTATCCGTTCGGCATCCGTTGACAGCCGCCCTCGCTTTCCCTCACAACACGAGCGCCGTATCATACGGCCCGTGACGCTACCCACCGCCCAGCACGCCGCCGTCGACCTCCAGCACGCCCATCGCGAGCTCCTCCGCGTCGTCGACGCACTCTCGCCGGCAGACTGGGACCGCGGCGTCCCCTGCGGCGACTGGACGGTCAAGGACCTGATCGCCCACCTCGTCGGCGATCTCTCGCCGTCCGGCGCCGGGCTGATCTACGCCGGCGTCCTCAACGAGCAGTTCATCGCCGACACGTCCCGCTTCTTCGACGTCCGTGGCCGCAACCGGGCCGTCGTCGAGGAGCGCCGCCGCTGGACGCACGAAGACCTGCGCCAGGTGCTCTTTGAGGCGCACGACGCCCGCATCGCGATGACTCTCCGCCTGGACGAGCGGCACCAGGAGATACTCGGCTACGCCGTGCCGATGGGCCCCGAGTACGACCTCACCGTCGAAGACTGGCTCTGGTACGGCTACCACGATCGCCAGCACACCGACGACATCTGCCGCGCGCTGGCGATCGACTGGACGCCCCGCAGTCTCGACTTCCTGCCGGAGATCGAGGAGAGGCTGCGCTGGTTTGTCCGCTCGCAGGAGGGGTTCTTGCGTGCCGTCTACTCCGTCGCCGATGACGCCTGGGATGACCCGGCCCACGGCGACGGCGAAAGCGAGGGTTGGACCTACAAGGGCGTCCTCGCGCACATCGCCTCGAACGAAGAGCGCCTGCAAGTCCGCTTCCGCTCGGCCGCCGGTAAGGCCGCGCAGGCGGAGATCGACGCCGTCAACGACATCGACGCCTGGAATGCCGAGAAGGTCGGCGGCCTTACCGACGCAACGCCGTCGCAGCTCGTCGATGTCTTCCTCAAGGGGCGCAACGACACGCTCGAAGCGCTCGCCGCACTCGTGCGCCCTGACCTCGAGAGTAGCGTGACAGTCTCCGGTGGCGGAAGCGTCTCCGTGCTCGACTTCATCGACCGTGTCAGCAACCACACCTCGTGGCACGCCGGCCAGCTCGTCCCCGCAAGCAGCCGCGCAAGACTGAGCGGAGAAAGGTGACATGAGACAGGAGACAGGAGACAAGAGACCGGAGACAGGTGGAGGCGGGGCCGCCGGACACGCGAAGCTGGAGGCGTTCCAGTACGCTGATGACCTCGCGGTCGAGCTGTTCGCCGTCACGCGTCAGCTACCACCTGACCTTAGATGGCTCTCTTCCCAGCTCCTCCGCGCGGCGACGTCTGTCCCGGCCAACATAGCCGAGGGATACGCGCGATCCTCCAAGCGTGAATTCCTCCAGTTCCTGTCCATCTCACGCGCGTCCCTCGCTGAGGTCGAGTACTTCATCCACTTCATGAACCGGACCGGCCTCATAACGCCGGAACAACACAAGAAGCTTGGCGCGCAGCGCCGGGCCACCGCCCAGCGCCTGCACGGCTTCATCAAGTACGTTCGCAGCAAGGTCAGCTCAGACGGCAAGAAAACGGACGCCATCTACGAGCCCAAAGAGGAGTACGTATCCGATGTCGAGAACTAATCCCTGTCTCCTGTCTCCTGTTCCCTGTCTCATCGCTGAGGTTCAGCGATGAGCATCCTGGTAGGAAAGCAGACCCGCCTCCTCGTGCAGGGCATCACCGGCAAGGAGGGCTCGTTCCAGACCCGCCGCTGCATCGAGTACGGCACGAACGTCGTCGGCGGAGTCACGCCCGGCCGCGGCGGTGAGGAAGCAGAAGGCGTGCCCGTCTTCGACACCGTCTCGGAGGCCGTCGCAAAAACCGCTGCCGACGTCTCGCTGATCTTCGTCCCCGCGCCGTTCGCCGCCGACGCCGTCCTGGAGGCCGCCTACGCTGAGGTGCCGGTGATCATCTGCATCACCGAAGGCGTGCCGACGATGGACATGGTGCGCGTCCGCCGCTTCCTGCGCGGCTCCGACCTCATCGTCATCGGGCCCAACTGCCCCGGCGTCATCACCCCCGGCGAGGCCAGAGTCGGCATCATGCCGGGCCACGTCTTCTCGCCCGGGCGCGTCGGCGTCATCTCACGCTCCGGCACCCTCGTCTATGAGGCGGTGGACCAGCTCACGTCGCGCGGCATCGGCCAGAGCACCTGCGTCGGCGTCGGCGGCGACCCCGTCATCGGCACGACCCAGGTCGAGGCGCTGCGCATGTTCAACGAAGACCCCGGCACCGACGCCGTCGTCCTCATCGGCGAGATCGGCGGCCTCGCCGAGCAGCAGTCCGCCGAGTTCATCGCCTCGGAGATGAAGAAGCCCGTCGTCGCCTTCATCGCCGGCGCCACCGCGCCTCCGGGTCGCCGCATGGGCCACGCCGGCGCCATCATCGTCGGCGCGGCCGGCACCGCCAACGCCAAGAAGGACGCCCTGCGCGCCGCCGGCGCCACGATCTCCGACTCGCCGGCTGAGATCGGCGCCGTCCTTGAGAGCGTGCTCAAAGACAAAAGCCTCGCTTCTTAGTCGCGGCTAATCGGCCCGGCTTTAGACGAGCCGGACCTGGGCGGCGAAGACCACGGCCTCCAGCCGGCCATGCACGCCGTCTGCCGGGCCCGCAAACGGGTCGAAGGCCTTTGATCGGTTCATGTCCGCACTCCTCAGGTGATTCCCTCTCCTCGCACGCTATTCCGTGCCGTGCACCCTCCTAGGAACCGGAGGTCACAGGCGGCCACGGCCATATCCCCTTCGCTGGTTCCTCATCACCGGCAGTGATACATTCTTCAAGGTGTGTGAAGTCCTTCACAAACCTTGAATAGTGTCCAACGCCAGCTCAATACATCTCCGGGCGGCACAGCTCGGTAAGGAAAGGGATGACCATGAACATTGGCAGAAAACTTGCCGGAGCGGGGGCGCTGGCTAGCGCTGCCCTGCTGGCCGCCTTGGCGGTGGGCCTGCTCGTACTCCTGCCCGCGTGTGGCGGGGGTGAAGCGAGCGCCGACCTGGGTGAGCCCGGCTTTGTATTCGACGATCCGGACGTCGAAGTCGAACTGACGGCTTCGGTCGTCGATTGGGAAGTGTATCCCGGTGAGACGGTTGAGGCGTGGGTCTACAACGGCCAGTATCCGGGTCCAGAGATCCGCGTGACGGAGGGCCAGAAGGTCCGCATCGACGTCACGAACGACCTGCCCGAGGGGACGACGATACACTGGCACGGCCTCGACGTGCCGAACGACCAGGACGGCGTTCCCGGCATCACGCAGCCAGACATCGCGCCGGGGGAGTCCTGGACGTATGAGTTCGTGGCGGAGCGCGTGGGCACCGCCGCCTACCACACGCACTCCAACACCGCTGATCAGTTGGCGAAGGGCCTGTTCGGCTTCTTCATCGTCGAACCGGCCGAGGGCCTGGACTACGATCGCGAGTACACGATGGGTCTCCACGAGATCCAGGGTTTCTACACCATCAACGGGAACTCCTTCCCGTCCACGCTTGACGACAGCATGCTGCTGATCAACACGGGCGAAAAGGTCCTCGTACGATTCGCCAACATGGGCACGCAGTACCACCCGTTCCACCTGCATGGGCACCAATTCTTGGTGACGAACATCGACGGCAACCCCATGCCTGATGGATGGCGGCAGAACACCGTCGACATCCCGCCGGGACAGACCGTCGACGTTGTGATCGAGGGCACCAATCCGGGTACGTGGACCTTCCACTGCCACATCGTCCCGCACGTCACGAACAGGGGCGAGTACCCGGGCGGCATGCTGACGCTTCTCGACTACGAGGACCACACCTCGTACATGGAGGAGCAGGCGGCCGCCGCTGAAGAATAGGCGTCCAGCTATCCACGTGCGGTGAGCGAGCGGGGGCCGGACTCCTCTCCGGCCCCGCTCTGCGTCCGCGTGCCCGATCGATTAACACGCTCTGCGGTTGCGAAAGGCGAAGCGCGGCCCATACACTGTCACCTGAGTTCATACCTATGTCCTACAAGATCCACGAGAGCTGCATCGGCTGCACCGCCTGCACCAAGCGCTGCCCCACTGACGCCATCACCGGCGAGCGCAACGGCATGCACATCATCAGCCCGGAGCTGTGCATCGACTGCGGCGCTTGCGGCGTCGTCTGCCCCGTCGAATGCATCGCCGACGAATTCGGCGACATCGGCAAGGGTTTCCCGCGACGCGAATGGCCGAAGGCGATCGTCATCGATGAAAACTGCATCGGCTCCGGTTGCGAACTCTGCATCAACGTCTGTCCCTTCGACGCTCTTGAACTCGATCTCACCGGCGATCGCGTCGGCGACTTCTTCGGCGTCGCCAGCGTCATCGAGAAGCGCTGCACCGGCTGCCGCCTCTGCGAGCAGTCCTGTGGCTGGTCCGCCATCTACATCGACCCGCCGCGCGAGGCCCTCAAGAAGCGCATCTTCGAGCCGATCGAGCTCAAAAAAGCCGCCGCCTCCAGCAGCTAGCACCTGCCGCTTCCCCGCGCATTTGCGACTAGGGCTTGATGAACCGGTTCGTCAGGACGCCGATCCCTTCGATCTCCAGCTCGATCACGTCGTCCGGCTTGGGGAACTTCTTCAGCTCCAGGCCGCAGCCGGTACCCACTGTCCCTGAGCCGATGACATCCCCGACGCGCAGCGTCTCGCCCTGGCTGATGTAGCTGACAATCGCCCCAAAGTCGTGGTACATCGCACTCGTGACGCCTCGGCTCCACTCCTCGCCGTTCACCCGCGCTATCATCGCGTTGTCCTTGCGCGGGTCGAACTCCTCAGGCGTCACCAGGAAGGGGCCGAGGATGTTGCCCCCGTCCATATCCTTCCCCTTTGCCGGGCCCAACATGCACGACATCTCCTTCATCTGGATGTCGCGAGCTGATACGTCGTTAAAGATTGTGTAGCCGGCGATGTAGTCCCACGCCTCCTCCTTCGGGATATTCAGCCCTTCCCGGCCGATCACCGCCGCGAACTCCAGCTCGTAGTCCAGGAGTTGCGTGTATGAGGGCCACACCACGTCGTCGTCCGGCCCCGCCACCGTGTCCGGGTTCCCCTTGTAGTAGACCGGGAACTCGTACCAGGCCGGCGGGATGCCCTGGTCGCCGAGGGAACTCTTAAGGTGCTCCTCGAAGGCCAGGCAGTCACGGATCGAGTTGGGCCGCGGCAGCGGCGCCAGCAGCCTGATCTCGTCCACTGCGTATGCCAGCTGCTCGCCGTCCCGGCCGGTCAGGTCCGGATCTTCCACCCGGGAGCCCAGATGGGCCAGCGCGTCATTCACTGCATCAAGTGTGAACTGCCCGCCCGCCAGGAATTCGACCATATCGGGTGGCACCAGCAGGTCCGCAAGCTCGTATGCGCGCGGGTGCTGCTGTCCCTCGGCCAGGCTGAGTGCGTACGCCACGTGCAGGTCCAGGATGCGTCCGCCCGGTGTCTGCATGCCAACGCGCTCGACCGCCCCGAACCGGGACTCGACCTCGAAAGTGCACAATCGCATCGTCGCTCCTCCTTTACTGGCTCAAGAGGCAGACATCATCTGCCCTGGATCACAATCCCATGAGGCGGCATCCAACCAGTTGATCACAATGGCGTAGCGCGCCGGCCTTGTCCAGCCTCCGCGAAGGACGCGCCTACTTGGATGCGATTCGGATACCCTTCTTCCGGTCCTCTTCCTCGTACCCTTCCGCTCTCTCATAAGTCTTCGTGCCGATGTCATCCCTGTGTTCGGGGCTGTCGCACATGTAGGCGTGCATCTCCATCGCGAACCCGCCATCGAGGTCGTCCACGATGCGCTGCTTCCAGGGCCGCCGTATCACCGGCACCGACATGCGCAACGTCGTGCGCTTCCGTGAGTTCACTCGCTCGGCGATCTTCCAGGCGCGGTCGGACAGCTCGGTCCGGGGTACGACCTCGTTGACAAGGCCATACTCCAGCGCCTTCTGGGCGTCGATGATCTCGCACGTCAACAGGGCATAGGCCGCTCGCTTGACGCCCAACAGCTCGATGAAGGCACTGTGGATGCCGTCACCCGGCACCAGGCCGAGGTCCAGGTGTGGGTCCACGATCATCGCGTTGTCCGAGCAGATAGTGATGTCACACATCAGCGCCAGCTCCGTGTGGGCGCCGGGGCCGGGGATCACCCCGATCGTCGGGATCTCGAGGTCGTGGATCAGGCTGATCAGCATCCGGCGTCCGTCGTAGTACATGTGCTCGTAGCTGTAATAGGCCCGGTCGTCCTCTTCTTTCGAGAAGCTCGAATCGTCGATGTTCGCGATCCAGGTGTCGCCGGTGGTGGTGAGGATCATCACCTTGTTCTCGGGATCGGCGCCGACGGTTTGGAACGCCTGCCAGATGGCGCGGTGCAGCTCGAAGTTCCACTGCACGTCGCCGCCCAGGGTGTGCATGCGCAACTCGATGATCCCATCGCGGCGCTCCATCACGAAATGCTCTTTGAAGAGCTCCTTGTACTCTTCGAACTTGGGCGTTGGCACGTAGTTAGTGAGGGACATCTCAACTCCTCCTTCTGGGGTCTGGGTTGGTTTGGGCTGGGCCGGGTTCATGTTCGGTGCGTCTCGGATCGCCAAGCGGCGGGAGTTCCTCTTCCGTGATGGCCTGGGCATCGCCGTCGGGGACGCCCAGTAGTCGGAGCAGGTGGGCGGCGAGTGCCTCCTCCGCCTCCGGCGGTAGTTCGCCCTTGAGGCGCCGCCGCACCAGCGCCTCGACGCTCCCGGCGATCATCGTGCAGGCGAGTTCGACATCGTCGAAGTGGAAGCGTCCGGACTCCAGCCCGCGCCGGATGTCGCTGCGCCCGTAGGCCCCAAGAGCGATGTCGCCGACCTCGATCAGATCTCCCGCGCGCAGGATGAACCAGCCGAGCGTGGGGTCCTGGACGCACGCACGCAGCGTGTGGCGCAGAGACACCGCCAGCACCCGGGCCGGGTCGTCGCGCAGCGGCTCGGTGAGGACCTCCAGGGTCTCGCCCAGCTCGGCCAGAGTCTCTTCGACGGCAGCCCGCACGATCGCGTCCGCGCCGCTGAAATGGTTGTAGAAGCTGCCCTTCGCGACGTCGGCCGCGTCCGTGATGTCCTGGATCGTCGTTGCGTCCACCCCCTGTGAGCCGATGACCTGGCGGGCCGCGGTCAGCAGCGCGGCCCGGGTCCGAAGCCGTCGGCGATCGGCGCGGTTGCGGGGCTCGGATGTAACCATGCCCCATTGATACCACTAATGAACTAGTTAGTCAAGGCTGACCATCTGGTCAGTTAGCGGGGGTCTTGAGGGCACCGGCTGCCGCCTCCAGCAACTAGCCCCACTCCCGCCGCCTGTCATTCTGAGCGCCGGTCACAACGCGGCGGGCTGCCGGGTCGGTCAGCGGTGATATAGGATAGGGCCGATCATGGAGCCGCAGGTCCAGTACGCAAAGACGAGCGACGGGGTGAACATCGCCTTCGCCAGCATGGGCGAAGGGCCGGCCCTCCTCCGCCTGATGCCGCCCGGGATAGCCCACGTCCAGCGGGATTGGGCGATATACGCTGGCATTATCCAGCCGCTGACGTCGACCTTCCGCGTCATCTGGTACGACCCGCGCGGCACGGGCCTCTCCGATCGGGATGAAGTCGACTTCTCCATGGAGGCGATGATGCGCGACCTGGAGGCAGTCATCGAGCGCACGGGCCTAGGGTCGTTCGCCGTCCACGCGGGAGGAAGCTCCGTGCCCATCGCGGTGACTTACGCTGCCGCATTCCCGGACCGCGTATCGCACCTCATCCTCACCTTCGGCTGGACGAAATCATCCGACTTCACGGACATGCCCTCGTACGAGGCCCTTGAGGCCCTTATCGACAGTGATTGGGCGGTGTACACGGAGACGACGGCGCGTGTGTTGCTTGGGATTGATGACCAGAGCTACATCGACGTCATGGGCGAGCACATCCGGGCCTGTATCGAGCCGGAAGCGTACCGTGTTTACGTTGCCGCCCAGAAGAGCTACGACGTGTCAGCCCTCCTGCCTGACGTAAGAGCCGAGACGCTGGTGCTGCACAATAACAACAATCACATCATTCCCATCCGCGCTGGGCAGAAGCTGGCGGCGGGCATTCCAGACGCCCGCTTTCTGGCCCTTGACGGATTGAGCTTGGCGGAGGAGGCAGCTCACATCGCAGAGTTCGCGGGAACCGCAGGGAAACCCGACTCAGTCGAACCCGGTGCCTTCCGCACCATTCTCTTTACTGACGTAGAGGGCTCGACGGCCCTCACCGACCGTCTCGGCGACGCCAGGGCCCGCGACCTGCTTCGTGAGCACGAGCGCATCGTGCGCGAGGCGCTGAAGGCGCACGGCGGCTCCGAA
>JAJCYV010000016.1 GCA_029262695.1 Chloroflexota bacterium
GCGCGGCGATCCTCTGGTTCGGCTGGTTTGGCTTCAACGCCGGCAGCGCCGGCGCCGCCAACTTCCAGGCGGCTAACGCCTTCATCGTCACCGGCACGGCAGCTTCTGCCGCCATGCTCGCCTGGCTCTTCGCCAGCTGGGCGCTCACCGGCAAAGCGAGCGCCATTGGTGCGGCCGCCGGCGCCGTCGCCGGACTCGTCGCGATCACACCGGCCTCGGGCTTCGTTGAGCCGGCCGAGTCGATCATCATCGGCGCTTTCGCCGGCGTCCTCTGCTACGGGGCCGTCAGGCTACGCGTCCGGTCGAACCTCGACGACTCTCTCGACGTTGTCGCCGTACACGGCGTGGGCGGCCTCTGGGGTGGCGTCGCGACTGGCCTCTTCGCCAGTGCCACCGTCGGCGGCGCAGACGGCCTCTTCCGCGGCGAGACTGGCCTGATGGCTGACCAGGTCGTGGCTATGGCCGTCGTCGCCGTTTACTCCTTCATCGTTACCATGATCATCCTCAAGGCCCTTGACGTGACGCTTGGTCTTCGTGTATCGGATGATGATGAGCAGCGGGGCCTGGACGTCACGCAGCACGGCGAGCGCGGCTACGTCCTGGAGGACGCCGGTGCGCCGGCATATGTAGTGCCCTCGTCCTCGCCGCCGCCACCACCGCCGCCCGCGCAACCGTCGGGCAGCGAGGCCTAGCAGAAGGAGCTGTCAGAGATGCAGAAGATAGAAGCGATAATCCGGCCGGAGAAGCTGGACGACGTCAAGAACGCACTGACCGAGGCCGGCTTCCACGGGATGAACATCGTCCACGTGACCGGGCGCGGCGTTCAGCGCGGCATCATCCACCAGGGCCGCGGTGGCGAAAGCTACACGATAGATATGCTGCCGAAGGTCAAGGTCGAAGTCGTCATCGCCGACGAGCAAGTGGACGCCGTGATCAAGCTCATCTGCGACGCTGCCCAGACCGGGAACATCGGCGACGGCAAGCTCTTCGTAATGCCGGTCAGCGACGCCGTTCGCGTGCGCACCGGTGAACGCGGAGACGAGGCCGTCTAGAGAGAAACTTGATGGCGGTCGGGGGGACGGGGCCAGGAGCCCCCGCCCCCGGTCGGCCTTTTGTGCGTAACGCAAGCTTAACGCCAGCGGATCGCGTCTGGGCGTCCGCTCTGTCTATAATCTGGTGCAGCCCAACCCAAGAAGGAGACCGAAATGAACGACGCTAAATCAACCGAATACGTACTGCAGACCGCGCGTGAACACGACGTCAAGTTCATACGGCTCTGGTTCACGGACATCCTGGGCTCCCTCAAGAGCATGGCGATCACTATCGAAGGGCTTGCCGAGGCGCTCGAAGAAGGCGTCGGCTTCGACGGTTCTTCGATCGAGGGTTTCGCACGGATCGACGAGTCAGACATGATCGCCATGCCGGACCCGTCCACGTTCGCGATTCTGCCGTGGCGGCCCAGCGAGCGCCGCGTCGCGCGCCTCTTCTGCGACGTGCTGACGACGGACGGCAAGCCGTTCGAAGGCGATCCGCGCAACATCCTCCGACGCAACGTGAAGCGCGCCGCCGACCTGGGGTACACGTTCTACGTCGGCCCGGAGCTGGAGTACTTCTACTTCGCCGACGCCGAGACGCCGAAGCCGCTGGACGTCGGTGGCTACTTCGACCTGACGCCGCTCGATGCCGGTACGGACCTTCGGCGCGAGACGGTTTTCACGCTGGAGGAGTTGGGTATCCCCGTCGAGACATCGCACCACGAAGTCGCGCCTTCGCAGCACGAGATCAGCCTGCGCTATACCGACGCGCTGACGATGGCCGATAACACGATGACGTACCGGCTCGCAGTCAAGGAAGTCGCGTTCAAGAACGGCGTCTACGCCACGTTCATGCCGAAGCCGATGGGCGACGAGAACGGCTCCGGCATGCACGTCCACCAGTCCCTCTTCAAGGGGGAGAGCAACGCCTTCTTCGACGCCGCTGACCCGTACCAACTATCGGCGACGGCGCGAAGCTACATCGCCGGCCTGCTCAAGCACGCGCCGGAGATCACGCTCGTCACCAACCAGTGGGTGAACTCGTACAAGCGGCTCGTGCCCGGCTTCGAGGCGCCGGTCTACCGGTCGTGGGCGCGGCGCAACCGCTCGGACCTGATCCGGGTGCCTGAGAACAAGCAGGGCAAGGAGAAGGCGACCCGCATCGAGTACCGTGCTGCTGACCCGTCGTGCAACCCGTACCTCGTGTTCTCGGCGCTGCTGGCAGCCGGCCTCAAGGGCATTGAGGAGGGCTATGCCTGCCCGGAGCCGCTGGAAGAGAACGTCTTCGAGATGAACGAAAAGGCGCGCAAGGAGCGCGGCATCGAGACCCTGCCCGGCAGCCTGCAGCAGGCGCTCGACATTGCCGAGAACAGCGAGCTACTACGCGAGTGCCTGGGCGAGCATCTCTTCGAGAGTCTGATGGTGAACAAGAAGATCGAGTGGACGAACTTCCGCCGTCAGGTCACCGAGTACGAGGTTAAGCGCTACCTGCCGATACTCTAAGGGCAAGGGCGCGGCGTCGTTACCCCGCTGAGCCTCCTACGGTGTGGCCGTTGGCGACGGCGTGTCGTCCGGGATCGGCGTTGGGGTAGGGGTTGGCACGGGCGCTGGTGTCGGCTCCGGTGTGGGCGTCGGCGTCGGCGTCGGGCAGGCCGCGGCCGGGAGAATGGCGAGGTGTGGCACGTGCCGCAGGATGTTCAGCGCATCCGTTGTCGTGATCAGACCGTCGCAGTCCGTGTCCGCCGTCATGGTGCCGCATTCGGGATCCGTGTAGCCGGCGATCATCCAGAGCACCGTCGTAGCGTCGTTAGCGTTGACGCCGCTGTCACAGTTAGCGTCGCCGCGCAGGGGGCCGATCGGCGTGGCCGTTGGTGCAGGCGGTGGCGAGGCACCGTCGCCAGTCCAGAAGTTGAATGTGGCGCTGTAGTACTCGTTGATGCCGATCTCCGTGGTCGGGATGCCGGACAGCGTCACGTCCGCTGTCGTCTCGCCGTTGGGCCCCTCGATCCAGAAGTGGTTGTGCGGCCCGCTTGAACAGAAGCCGAGCGTTGACGGACGGCCGAGGCGCTTACCGGCGGCAACGTAGTCGTCCACTTCCACGACGAACCCCGTCATGTGGTAGTGTCGCGATCGCCAGCCGCCGCCGTGATCGATCAGCACCGACGCGTTGCTCGCCTGCACGACGATGCCCGGCGCCGACGACAGGACGTAATACGACGACTCCTCCAACACCCAGTCCGGGTCGCCCTCGCATTTGACGCCGATGCTGAGCGGCGTATCGGGCGGGAAGAAGTCGATCGCGTTGTTCGCGTTGTGGAAGCCGGCCGCTCCCGTCAGCCACGTTTCGCCGTGCTGCCAGGGGAGCAGGAACTCCGGTTGCTGGCTTGCCTGCGCCGAGGGCCGCATCAGCAGGAACGCGGCAACCGCGAGCAGCATGACAGACAGAGCGACTCCGAAAACGAGTCGCCCACGGCGCGGCGGGGCGAACCTCATGATAGTTGGAACGCGAAAGCGCCCTACTTGTTACGCGGGAAAGAAAGCTCCCGAAGGCCGTTTCCGGACCTTCGGGACTAGGGGAGTGCGCGACGAGAGGCGAATACCATGCAGGCCGCACGCCGGGAATGTACCAAAGACGGCCATCTCCTCCAATCCTGGAGGGGGTACACGATGTATCCACCCGGTTCGCTCGGGAACTGTACATGACCGCCTATAATGCGCCCGAACACCCGCAACAACTCCTCATGTCGTCTGCCAACGATCTGCCAGCAAAGTTACGTGCAGCGCGGGCTGCGCTGCACCTCTCGCGCGCGGAACTCGCGCGGCAGGCCGGCGTCTCCGCTGAGACGATCAAGGCCTACGAACTCGGTCTGCGCCGGCCATCGCGGGAACTCCTGACGGCTGTCCTTGACACGCTGCGAGTCGAGCGTGCTCAGCGAGATGAGATCCTCATCAGCGCCGGCTTTGCGCCTGGTGTCGGCGGCCCGGAGCTCCTCCCGAGCTTCCAGTTCGCCCTGGAGGACGCGCACGAACACGTGAGCGCGATGCCGTGGCCCGCATTCGTGCTCAATGAGTACATGGAGATCGCCTGTGCCAACCGTCTAATAGAGCTCGTGTGGGGTATCGATGTTGAGCGAGAGCTACCGGAGTCGGTGGATCGCAACTTGATGCGGTTCGCCAGCGATCCGCGCTTCGGCGACCGCATGGGGAACTGGGACGAGCTGATAAGGGTGGCGATAGCCGTCTTCAAGGGACATCACCGGGGCCCCGAGACGTTGGACGAGCCGAGCACCTATTTCAGCAGCGTGCTCGATGAGTTCCTGAAGGGCGATTCGAGCTACATCCGCCGAATGATGCAGGCCTGGAGCGAGACAGATCCGATTGAGGCGAAGATCCGCTGGACGTACCCCGTCGTCTGGGACGAGCCGGACATCGGCCGGATGCGCTTCCTGTCAGTCGTGAACCCCTGCAATCACTCGCTGGGGCTGGCGTTCAACGACTGGGTCCCCCTGGACGCCGACACCTGGGGGCGTCTCGCCGCGCTGCAAGCGCGTGACGCCGGCTAGGGCACTCCCACGAGATCTTCGCCGCCGTCCAACTCTTCGCTCACGAAGATCGTGTTCGTGCCGTCCTCGACGATGTCGAAGACCGGCTTCGGGTAGAGGCCCATCAGGAAGACGCCGGCGATGAGCGCCGTCAGCGCCGTGTACCCCAGCCACGGCGTCGGGAAGCGCGTCTTCTCCTCCGGTTCGCCCAGGTACATCTCCCGGATCACGATCAGGTAGTAGTAAAGGGACACGAAGCTGAAGAACGCGGCCACGCCCGCCAGCCACAGCAGGTCCTGCTCGGCGGCCGCCTGGAAGAGGATGAACTTCGTCGTGAAGCCGGCGAAGAGCGGCATGCCGGCGAGCGAGAAGAGCGCGATCGTCAGGCCGAGAGCCAGGTAGGGAGCGCGGTCCGCCAGCCCCTTGTACTCCTCGATCTCTTCCTTGCCCGTCCAGTTGTAGTAGAGGATGACGCAGGTGAACGCCGCCAGGTTGGTCACGGCATAGCCGATCATGTGTAGCACCAGCGCGCTCGCTGCGTCCTGCGAGAGCGCCGCGATGCCCAGCAGCAGATATCCCACCTGGCCGATGCTGGAGTACGCGAGCAGCCGCTTGATGTTGCGCTGCTGGATGGCGACCAGGTTCCCGACCGCCATCGTCGCCACCGAGAGGCCGGCGATGAAGTAGCGCCAGTCGTCGATCAGAGGCAGGAAGGCCACGGCGAACAGCTTGAGGAAGAAGGCGAACCCGGCCGCCTTCGACAGCGACGAGATCAGCGCCGTGATCGGGATCGGCGCCCCTTCGTAGGCGTCCGGCGTGTACATGTGGAACGGCACCGCCGCCACCTTGAACCCGAGTCCGCCGATCATCATCGCCAGCCCCAGATACATGCCCCACTCGATATCGCTCGTATCTCCGCTCAGCACCTCGCCGATTTCGGCGTACTGCGTTGAGCCTGTCGCCCCGTAGATCAGGCCGATGCCGTAGAGGAAGAACGCCGATGAGAACGCACCCAGCAGCATGTACTTCAGGCCGGCCTCATTCGAGCGCAGATCGAACTTGGCGTACGCCGTGAGTACGTAGAGGCTGAAGCTGAGCAGCTCAAGCGATATGTAGGCCGTCAGCAGCTCGTGCGCCGCCGCCATACCGTTGGCGCCGACGACGGCGAGCAGGATCAGCGCATAGTATTCGCCGGGGTGCAGCAGGCGGTCAGAAACGTAGCGCGCGGAGAGGACGCAGATCGTCGCGCCGATGCCGCAGAAGAAGACGCGGAACAGCGTCGTGTAGTCGTTGATGTCGGCCAGCTCCCCGAACTGCGTCGCGTCGTCGACCCAGATCAGGGAGAGTCCGCCTGCGGCTACTGCGCCCAGCGCCGCCAGCCAGCCCAGCCGCTCCTTGCCCAGGCCGCCCCAGAAGAGTTCGATGAGGATGATGAACGCCGCCCAGCCCGCGAGCAGGAACTCGGGCGCCAGCAGTCCCCATTCGAGCGAGGCGGTCATCCCGTGATCCCCGGAATCATCTCAACCGTATCGCTGATGCGGTCGATGAACGGCGCCGGCCAGAGGCCCATGAAGAGGATCATCGCGATCAAGAGCACGGCGGCGAACTGCTCGCCCAGGCGCATCTCCTTCAGGTCCGCCCACTTCTCGTTGAGCGGGCCGAAATAGGCCCGGGACAGCATGCGCAAGACGTACGTCGCCGTGATCGCCGCGGAGAGGATGCCCAGGCCGCCGGCCCACCAGTAGCCGGCCCGGAAGACGCCGACGAAGATATGGAACTCGGCGACGAACCCCGCCAGGCCCGGCAGACCGAGCGACGATAAGCCGGCGATGGCGAAGAAGGCGGAGTGGCGCGGCATACGTTTGGCGATGCCGCCAAACTGCGTCATGTCGCGGACGTGCGCCTGATCGTAGATGGCGCCGACGTTGGTGAACATGAGCGCCGTCATCACGCCGTGCGCGAACATCTGCAGCACCGCGCCGTTGACGCCGATCTGCGTCATGCTCGCCAGGCCCATGAGCACGAACCCCATGTGGCTCACGCTGGAGTAACCGACCATGTACTTGAGGTCCGTCTGGGCCAGCGCCGAGACGGAGCCGTAGACCGCCCCCGTGACGCCCAGGACCATCAAGACGGGCGCCCAGAACTCCGCGCCCTCTGGCAGCAGCGTCATGCCGACGCGCAGAATGCCGAAGGCGCCGAGCTTCATCAGCACGCCCGCGTGCAGCATCGAGACGCCCGTGGGCGCCGCGACATGGCCGTCGGGCGACCACGTATGGAGAGGCCACATGCCGGCAAGCACGCCGAAACCGACCATGAAGAGCGGGAAGACCCACTTCTGGAAGTCCTCGTCCAGCGCCTGCTCACGCAACACAACCATGTCGAACGTGCCGGCGCCGGCTTCTACGAAGAGGGCGAAGATGCCGATGAAGATCAGCACGGAGCCGCCCACGAGCATCAGCGTCAGCTTCATCGCGCCGTATTCCTTCGTGCGCGAGAACGTGCCGAACTGGCTGCTGGCGCCCCAGACGGCGATCAGCAGGTACATCGGCAGCACGGCCACCTCGTACCAGAAGAAGAAGAAGAACAGGTCCTGCGAAATGAACACGCCGTAGACGCCGGAGACGAGCAGGAACAGGAGGACGAAGAAGTCCTTCGTGCGGTGCGTGATGTTCCAGGAGACGAACACGGCCGCGAAGATGGCGACGCCGTTCAGCAGCACCAGCGGCGCTCCGATGCCGTCGACGCCGAGGTAGAACGTGATGCCGTTCTCGCCCAGGAAGCCGATGTTCTCCAGCCAGTCCCACTGCAGCTCGTATCGCAGGCCCGTGCCCAGGCCTGCGCCGGCGTCGAACTGGTAGACGATGAAGACGAGCAGAGACAGCGCGAAGAGGGCCCCACCGGCCAGCGCCGCCAGGTAGCGCGATAGCTGCGGGTACCGCGAGGGGATCAGCATGAACAGCGGGCAGACGCCCAGCGGAATCAGGATCAGCGCGAGAAGTACGTATTCCATGCGCTACACCTGCGTCACCAGCATGACGATCGAGAGGACGAGAATGCCGGCCACGATCGCCAGCGCGTAGTTCGGGATGCGCCCGGTCTGCAGGAACTTGATCTCGAAGCCGGCGAAGTAGCCGAGGTTCGCGGAGCCGTTGACGCCCGTGTCGTTGACCACGACGCGGTCGACCCAGGCGATGATGCCGCCCAGCACGAGCACGATGCGGTCGATTGCGAACTGGTAGATCTCGTCGATGTAGTAGCGGTTCGCCAGCAGCGCCGAAACCGGCGCGAACGCATCGCGGATGTGCGCCGCCAGCGCCGCCTTGTCCTGCCAGAGGACCCAGCCGGCAACGGCGCCGCCGCCGGCCAGGGCGGTCGACGTGATCGCCGTGTCGAGGTGGAACTTGAACTCGTGCGCCCCGTGCAGGAAGACGAACTGCGCGAAACCGCCGGGAAAGCCCAGCGCCTCACCCACCTCGTCGAAGACGACGAAGCCGCCGACCGTCGCCAGCAGGCCGAGGACCAGCAGCGGGACGGTGATCAGCAGACCGCCTTCGTGCGCGTGGGCGTAGGTTTCCTGCACCCGCGGCGCGAAGAGGAACGTCCGCACGAAGAGGCGCATCATGTAGAGCCCCGTGATCACGAGGCTGGAGAGCAGCACCAGGTAGACGATGATGTTCTGCTCCTCTTCGGCGAAGACCAGCACTTCGTCCTTCGCCCAGAACCCCGATAACGGGACGATCCCGATCATCGCCAGCGTGCCGATAGCGAACGTCGCCGCCGTGATCGGCATCTTCGCGGCCAGGCCGCCCAGGCGGTCCATGTCCTGCTCCTCCGTAGCGTGGATCACCGATCCCGCGCCCAGGAAGAGCAGCGCCTTGAAGAAGCCGTGCACGAACAGGTACAGCATCGCCGCCGCGACGGCGCTCGAGCCGAGCGCGACGAACATGAGGCCGAGTGAGTTCAGTGTTGAATAGGCGATCACACGCTTGATGTCTGTCGCCGCCAGGCCCATCGTCGCCGAGATCATCACCGTCGTCAGGCCGACGATGAGGACGATGTCCAGCGCGATCGGGTCGGCGACCTCGAACAGCGGCAGCATGCGCGCGACGAGGTAGACGCCGGCGACGACCATCGTTGCGGCGTGGATCAGAGCGGAGACCGGAGTCGGGCCTTCCATCGCGTCGGGCAGCCAGACGTGCAACGGGAACTGGCCCGACTTGCCGAGCGCGCCCATGAACAGGAACAGGACGGCGGCGGTCAGGTATGTGTTCCCGTATCCGCCTTCCTCCGCGAAGTGGATGATCTCCTGGATGTTGAACGTGTTGGGCCCTTCGTGCCAGAGCATGATGATGCCGATGAGGAGGCCGACGTCGCCGATGCGTGTCGTGATGAACGCCTTCTTCGCCGCCTCCGCCGCCGAGCGTTTCTCCCACCAGAAACCGATCAGGAGGAACGAGCAGAACCCCACCGCCTCCCACCCGGCGTAGAGCAGAAGCAGGTTGTTCGCCAGCACGAGCGTCAGCATCGACGCCGCGAACAGGCTCATGGCGGTGAAGTACCAGCCGTAGCGCAGGTCGCCTTTCATGTAGGCGATGGAGTACACCTGCACCATCAGCGCGACCAGCGTTACGACCGCCAGCATGACGATCGTGATCGGGTCGACGTAGAAACCGATTTCGATCTCGAACGTCTCGCCGACGCCCGCAAGTTCGAAGGAGAGCCACTCCCAGGCCTTCTCGCCCGCGACGTATGTCGTGCCGTCGGCCTGGTCGAGGAGGTCTGCAAGCATCGGGAAGACGAGAACAAACGAGGCGCCGATCGCCGCGATCGCCAGCCAGTCGCCCTTGCGCGGCAAGTACGGCCCGAAGATCAGCAGAATGGCGAAAGCGGCGGCCGGAATCGCCGGGATCAGCCAGGCCTGGTCCATGCCCATCAGGCCCCGCCCCTTCGCCCCGGCCACGGGGCAGGTGACAGGTGACAGGTGACAGGTGCGGCGGGGCTCCTGTGTCTTGTCTCCTGTCTCATGTCTCCTCGCCCTACCACTTCATCAGGTCCGCTTCGTCGACGTTGGATATCTGGCGGTTGCGGAACAGCCGCAGGATGATCGCCAGCGCCAGGCCCACCTCGGCGGCGGCGATGACGATGACGAAGATCGCGAAGATGATACCCGTGAACGTTTCCGGGTTCAGGTAGACGGCGAAGGCCACGAAGTTGATCACCACCGCCTGCAGCATCAACTCGACGCTCATCAGGATGAGCACGGCGTTGCGGCGCGCCAGCACTCCGTACATGCCGAGAGAGAAGAGGATCGCCGAAAGCACGAGGAAGTTGTCGATCGGGATCATTCGCCCTCCTCCCCTCGTGCCAGGACGATCGAGCCGATGAGGGCGACCATCAGCACCAGCGAGGCGATCTCGAAGGGCATCGCCCACGTCGTGAACAGCACGTCGCCGATCTGGTCGATCGAGACGACCGTCGCCTCCTCCGTGTTGCCTCGCCACTCAGTCTCCTTGACGGCGAGAACGGTGGTGCCGAGGAAGACGGCCGCCGCCAGCGCCGCGATCGGGCGCTGCGGGCCGTCCATCGGGCCGGCGATGTCGCGGACGCGCGTCAGCATCATCGCGAAGAGGATCAGGATCGTGACGGCGCCGCCGTAGACGAGCACCTGGACGATCGCCAGGAACTCCGAAGCCAGCAGCACGAAGACTGCGGCGACACCGATCAGCGACAGGATCAGGAAGAGCGCCGAGTGGACGACGTTCCGGGCGGTGACGACGCCGAGGCCGCCGGCAACCGTGACGGCGGCGATAACGTAGAAGATCGCTTCTTCGTACGTCATACGGGACTGCGGTTACATTCCAACGGTGGTTCTACCCTTCGCCGCCTTCCTCACTCGCGTTGGTCTCCTCCGCCTCTTCATCTTCCTCCACCTTTGGTGACCAACCCGAGTGAGCAACGCCCATGGGCTCGCGGAAAGGGTCCTTGAGCCGGCCCGTGCGCGACTGCTTGAGCAGGGCGTCCTTGTCCAGGACCAGGTCCTGGCGGTCGTAGCGGGAAAGCTCGACGCCTTCCCATGTGTTGTTCATCACGATCGCGTCGAAGTTGCAGACCTCGACGCAGATGTCGCAGCGCATGCAGCGCGCGTAGTCGAGGTAGAAGTGATCGACGATCTTCTTGCGTTTGCTCTTGCCCGCTGCCTTCTTCGGGTTGTCCTTCATCGTGACGGTAATGCAGTCCACCGGGCAGTAGCGGGCGCAGACCTGGCAGCCGGTGCAGAACGGCTCGTCCTTATCGAAGTCCCAGAGGAGCACCGGGAACCCGCGCGAGCGGTGCGGCAGCTCCTTCTTTTCCGTCGGATACTGGACGGTCACAGGCTTGCGCGCGGCCGCCTGTATCGTCGTCTTCAGAGCCTTGAGGATTCCCAGCATCAGAGCACACTACCCACCCGTTGCGTAGCACCGGAAGTCTGATAGAGGACGCCTGAGCGGCGCGCGACCCGGTAGATCAGCGTTCCCATGGCGATCGCCGCCGCACCGGAGAGTATCGTGAGCGTCCAGTCTGGCCATTCGTAAACCAGCACCAGCCCGTTGATTATGATTTGCAGGAATGTGAAGGGCAACAGAATTTGCCAGCACAGCGCCATCAGCTGGTCGATGCGCAGCCGGGGTACGGTCGCCCGCATCCACATGAAGAAAAGGATGAAGGCTGACGTCTTGACGGCCATTAGCACCACCTGCAGCCACGTAGCGTTGTCGGCGCTGAACGGCCAAATCCAGCCGCCCAGGAAGATCAGCGAGGCCAACGCCGAGATCAGCACGAGGCTGACGAACTCGCCCATCTGAAACATCGACCAGCGGATGCCCGAATACTCCACGGCCGGGCCGCCGACGACTTCCGACTCGGCGACCGGTATGTCGAACGGCTGCCGGTACAGCTCCGCCAGTCCGGCGATGACGAAGATGACGAACGCCAGCGGCTGGTAGGCGATGAAGGGCGTGTCGTCCTGCAGCTCCACCAGCGTGTAGAGGCTGAGGCTCTGGCCCAGCATCGCGATCGCTACCGCGGACAGGATGAGCGGTATCTCGTAGCTGATGAGCTGTGCGCCGGCGCGAACGCCGCCCAGGAGCGCGTACTTGTTGTCGGAGCCCCAGCCGGCCATCACGAAGCCGACGATGCCGAGGCTGGACACGGCGAGGAAGTAGAACAGGCCCAGCGCCATGTTGCGTACGAAGATATCGGACGTGAAGGGCACGGCCACGGCGGCCATAAACACGGGCACAACGATGACGAACACGGCCAGCTCAAACGTCGGCCGGTCGGCGCTGTCCGGGCGCACGTCTTCCTTCGTCAGGAGCTTGATCGTGTCGGCGACGCCCTGGAGCAGGCCGTACGGGCCGACGCGCATCGGCCCCAGACGCTGCTGCAGCCGCCCGATGACCTTGCGTTCCACCCAGGTCAGCAGGATGACGCCGACCGGCACGAGCATGCCAACGATGGCCATCCGCAGCAGGGCATCGAGCCAGACGTTGTCCGCGAGGAGGAAGGTCATGCCGGGCCCCGCCCCTTCACGCCCCGAGTGACAGGTGACAGGTGACAGGTGTGAAAGTGATGCTGGGTGGTCCCGCAACCTGTCTCTTGTCTCTTGGCCCCTGTCTCCTCACCGGTCCACCTCACCGAGGACGATGTCGATCGAGCCGAGGATGATGACCACGTCCGACACGTAGTTGCCGACGGACATCGCCCGCAAGGCTGAGAGGTTGCAGAACGAGGCGGCCCGCACCCTGTGGCGGTACGGCTTGTCGGCGCCGGTGGCGACAAGATAGACACCGTACTCGCCGCGCGGGCCCTCCACTCGCATGTAAACTTCGCCCTCCGGTGCGCGGAGGACGCGCTTCAAGCCCTCCGCCATGATCGGGCCGTCCGGCATGCGGAGCAGAGCCTGCTCAACGATGCGGACTGACTGCTTCATCTCCTCAATCCGGACAATCACACGGTCGTAGATGTCACCGTCCTTCCCGGTCGGGATGTCGAACTCGAAGCGGTCGTAGATTGAGTAAGGCTCGGCCTTCCGCAGGTCGTACTCCAGGCCCGTGGCGCGGAGGAGCGGGCCGCTGACGCCCCAGTTGATCGCGTCTGCGGTGCTCATGCGGCTCAGGCCGCAGCAGCGTGCCAGCACGACCTCGTTGTTGACGATCAGGCCCTCGAGGTCGCTGATCCCCTTCTTGATCTGACCGATGACCTGCCGGCAGCGCTCCCGGAAGTTATCCGGGACGTCCCAGGCGACGCCGCCGGGGCGGAAGTAGTTGTACATCATCCGCTCGCCGGTGATCTCTTCGAAGAAGTCCTGTATGAGTTCACGGTCCCGGAACGCGTACATGAACGCCGTCCCGAAGATGCCGACGTCCGTGCTGAAGGCGCCGACGAACATCTGGTGGCTCGTGATGCGGTTCAGCTCCGCCAGGATCACCCGGATGTACTCCGAGCGCTCCGTCGGTGTGATGCCGGTGAGCTTCTCGACGGCCTGGACGTAGCAGTGTTCGGTGTTGAACTGCGCCAGGTAGTCCGTGCGGTCGTGGAAGCCGATCGCCTGGCGGAAGTCGCAGTTCTCGGGCAGCTTCTCGTTGCCGCGGTGCATGTAACCGATGATGGGATCGACGTCCGTTACGACCTCGCCGTCTACGGTCAGCACCATGCGGAACACGCCGTGCGTGGCCGGGTGCTGAGGCCCGACGTTGACGTGGATGTCCAGCGTCTCAAGGTCGTGCTCGCCGGGGATCGTGTAGTCAATCGTGGCCATCTCTAGGCGTCCTGCTCCGCCGAGAAGTTCTTGAGCGCCTCAGCCACGAACTTCTTCTCGTCCTCGGTGGACATGCCTTTGGCGCGGGCTTCGTTGCGCGCCTTCGTGATGACCTTCGCCTTGGCCTGCGCCAGTTCGATCTTCGACATCTCCTTCTTCGGAGCGGCCGCCGCGGGGGCGCCGCCGCCCGCCTGCTCCTCGGAGAACTTCTTGATCGCCTCGGCGACGAACGCCTTTTCGTCTTCGGTGGTCATGCCTTGTCCGCGGGCCTCGCTGCGCGCCTTGGTGATGACCTTCGCCTTGGCCTGCGCCAGCTCCACCTTGGACATCGGCGCTGGTGCGGCGGCGCCTCCAACCGCTCCCGACTCAAGGTCCTCCTGGAACTTGTCGATCGCCGCACGCACGGCCGCCTTCTCGTCTTCCGGCGACAGGCCTTCCGCACGGGCCTTGTCGCGCGCTTCCTTCATCAGTTTCGCCTTCGCCTGGGCGATCTCCACCTTGGACATCGGCGGCGCCGCTTCGCCGCCGGCCGACGCGGCCTGCCGCTTCGCTTCGTCGATCGCCGACAGGTAACCTTCCTGCCACTCCTCAATGTCGGCGAGCGGGTGGCTCTTGCGCAGAGGGAAGTACCCCAGACCCTCTTCCGTCAGAAGCGGGCGCAGGTCCGGGTGCCCGTCGAAGACGATGCCGTACATCTCGTGTGTCTCGCGCTCGTGCCAGTTGGCGGCGGCCCAGAGGTGGCTCACCGTCGGCACGTGCGGGTCGTCGTACGGGCAGCGCACCTTAACAGCGAGCTTGTGGCCGTGCTCGAACGAATAGAAGTGGTATACGGTCTCCAGCTCCGTCAGGTAGTCGGCGCCGGAGAGGCAGCGGAGGTAGTCGAAGCGCAGGCGCTCGTGGCCCTTGAGCGTCTCCATCACCCTCGTGAAGTCGTCGCGGCCGATGGTGACGGTCTCGTCGAGCAGCGTCACCGTTATCGCGAAACCGACGCCCGGAAGCAACTCCTGCAGGAGCCGGGCCAGCGGCCCAGGCTCGGGTGGCGGTGCTGCCTCTTGCACAGTCTCTTGAGTCACGAGGCCCGGCCGATCTTGCCGCGCTCTTCCACGATCTTCTTCTGTAGCGCCAGGAAGGCGTCCATAAGCGCCTCCGGGCGGGGTGGGCAGCCCGGCACGTAGACGTCCACCGGGATGATCTTGTCCACGCCCTGCAGCACGCGGTCATAGCGGGTATAGGGGCCGCCGTTCGTCGCGCACGCTCCCATGCTGATTACCCACTTGGGGCTCGGCATCTGCTCGTATAGCAGCTTGACGGCGGGCGCCATCTTCTTGGTGACGGTGCCGGAGACGATCATCACGTCCGCCTGCCGCGGCGAGGGCCAGGGCACGATTCCAAAGCGGTCCAGGTCGTGGCGCGCCATGAACGTTGAGATCATCTCGATCGCGCAGCAGGCGAGGCCGAACGTCAGCGGCCACAGGGACGATTTGCGTCCCCAGGCGATCAGCCAGTCGGCCGGCATCTGCATGATGCCGGGCAGCACCTGGCGGTACGCGGCGTTACCCTGCGTCGGGTCGGCCGGCGTTGGCTCAAGGCTCTTGACGTCGTGACGCAGCGCCTGCGAGATGATGTCGGAGCGGCTGAGCTGCGGGTCGTCCCGCACCTCGTAGACTTCCACCTTCGGCTTGTCCGTCATCCCGGCTCTCCTACCGCCATTTGAGGACGCCCTTCTTCCAGGCGTAGAGGAGCCCAAAGGCGAGGATGCCGATGAAAACGACCATCTCGTAGAAGGCCTGCTCGCCAAGCTCCACGAACGAGACCGCCCACGGGAAGAGGAACACGGCCTCGATGTCGAAGATCAGGAAGAGGATGGCGAACAGGTAGTAGCGAAAGTGGACCTGCGCACGCGAGCGCCCGATAGGGAGCATGCCGCATTCGTAAGTGACGCCCTTGTGCTCGCTCTTCTGGCGCGGCGAGAGGACGAGATTGCCGATGAGGGCTCCTGCGACGAGCGCAATGCCGAAGATCGCGGCGATCAGGACGGCGATATAGACATCGAAAACTTCGCTTGTCAAAGGGGCGAAATCCTTAATTCAGGTAATTGTGCCATTAGCCACAAGCGATGCTAGCAGGTCGGATTACGTGGGACAAACGTATCTGGCGCGAACCTAACCTGGCCCTAGCAAACATCCGATGTAGGGGCGAGCGGCGCTCGCCCTAACGCCTCGACGGCGCCAGAAGGTTGATCGCTCGCGTCGGATGGTTAGGGTCCTGTGCCCACTTCCTCGGGTTGTCTGCGATGTACTCGCGGATGGCGATCAGCTCACGTTCGTGGCGAACGATCCGTTCATAGTAGTTCCTCTGCCATACGGCCAACTCCGCCTCTCCCGTGTGGAGACGGATGCGCCTCGTTGTGGCAGCTTTGAAGCCTGCTATCGTCGCGCCGAGCGACCGCTTCGCTGGGCCTCTTTGTTCAGACGATTTGGGACTCGACTCCAGTCGCTCACCCTTGATGATTACGATCCCGTGGACGTGATTGGGCATCACCACGAAAGCGTCGAGTTCGATCTCGTTGCGGATCGACGCCGAGCGAGCCCATTCCTGTTCGACTATTCGGCCGGCGCCGTTGGGGTCCATCCGGTCGTCAATCACGTTCCCGAACATAAGACGTGCATGATCGGTGCATATCGTGGCGAAGTACGCTCCGGACTGGGCGTAGTCGCGTCCAGGCAGGCGGATGGAGCGTCGGTGTCCGCGAAGCGTCAGGTTCATCCGAGGTGGATGCTGCACGCTATGCGCGCTAGGTGGAACGAGACTCTGTCACTCGCGCCGCTTCCGATGTCCGGGGCGCTGTGGGCGACTGCCAGTCGCCCCTACGCCGATGGGTGGCGCTATCCTAGCTCTGCCAGGCGCCCGCGCAGGCCTTCCGCGCGCGATTGGGCTGCGGCGAGCTTTTCCTGCTCCTTGGCGACGACTTCCGCCGGCGCCCTGGAGCGGAACTGCTCGTTCGCGAGCTTGCCCTCAAGGCGCTTGATCTCGCCTTCGGCCTCGGTCAGCTGCTTCGACAGCTTCTCGCGTTCGGCGTCGGCGTCGATCAGGCCGGCCAGGGGGATGACGACCTGCGCCTTCGAGAGGACCGCCGAGGCGACGCCGTCGCCGGGCGCCGAAGTCGTATCCGGCACGAGGTGCAGCGGCCGCACCCGCGCCAGCGCCTCGATGATCGGCTGCGCACGTTCGAGCGCCGGGGCAGCGCCTGCCCTGAGCGAGCCGGTAGGCTCAGCCGAAGGGCCTGTCGAGGCGATGTAGGCCTCGATGAAGCGGCCCGGGTCGACGCCGCGTTCGGCGCGGATGTTGCGGATCGCGCGGATGACGTCCATCACGAGGTCGATCTTCTCTTCCGCGTCGGCGTCGGCCTCGCCGTCGCCGGCCGGGAACTCGGCCACGATGAGCGCTTCTTCGAGGCCGTCGACGTGGTCACGCAGGTGCTGCCAGATCGCCTCCGTGACGAACGGCATGATGGGGTGGAGGAGGCGCAGGCTCGTCTGCAGCGTGTAGGCGAGGACCGGCAGCGGTGACGCGTCGCCGGACTTGAGGCGGATCTTCGCCATCTCGACGTACCAGTCGGCGTATTCGCTCCAGAAGAAGTCGTACAGCAGCCGTCCCGCCTCGTTCACCTGGAAGTCGGTGAACAGCCGGTTGACCTCGCGCGAGACGGACAGCGTCCGCGAGATGATCCAGCGGTCTTCCAGCGGCCAGCCGGAGCGCGCCGCTGCCGAGGCCAGCGTCGCGGCGTCCGGAAGCTGGACGCGCTCGTCACCGGCGCTCTGCACGAAGTAGCGGGCGGCGTTCCAGATCTTGTTCGCGAAGTTGCGGCCGCCTTCCAGCTTCTCGTCGAAGAGGCGGAAGTCGTTGCCGGGAGCGCCGCCGGTCGCCATCGTGAAGCGGACGGCGTCTGTGCCGTACTTGTCGACGATCTCCAGCGGGTCAACGACGTTGCCGCGGCTCTTCGTCATCTTGTCGCCCTTATCGTCGCGGATCAGACCGTGCAGGTAGACGTGGCGGAACGGGACATCGCCTGTGTTGTAGAGGCCGCTCATGATCATCCGCGCCACCCAGAAGAAGAGGATGTCGTACCCCGTCTCCAGAACGGACGTCGGATACCAGTAGCGCAGGTCGTCGGTCTCCTCCGGCCAGCCGAGCGTGGAGTGCGGCCAGAGCGCGGACGAGAACCACGTGTCGAGCACGTCCGGGTCCTGCTCGATCTCCCTGGAGCCGCACTTCGGGCACTGCGCCGGGTCTTCGATCGAGGCGAACATCTCCCCGCAGCCGGCTGCCGCGCAGTACCAGACGGGGATGCGATGGCCCCACCAGAGCTGGCGGCTGATGCACCAGTCGCGAATGTTCTCCATCCAGTGCATGTAGACGCCTTCGAAGCGCCGGGGGATGATCTCGATGCGGCCGTCCTTAACGGCTTCGATCGCCGGCTTCGCCAGCGGCGCCGTCTTCACGAACCACTGCTTGCTGACGATCGGCTCAACGATCGTGTCGCAGCGGGAGCAATGCCCGATTGACGACACGTGGTCCTCTTTCTTCTCCAGCAAGCCGAGCTTCTCCAGGTCGGCGAGGATCAGCTTGCGCGTCTCGAAGCGGTCGATGCCGTTGTATGGCCCGGCCTGCTCGTTCATCTTCGCCTCGTCGTCCATGGCGACGATCACCGGCAGATCATGGCGGCCGCCGATCTCGAAGTCCGTCGGATCGTGTCCCGGCGTCACCTTGACCGCGCCCGTGCCGAACTCCGTCTCGACGGCGTCGTCGCCGACGATCGGTATCGGCCGCTCGATCACCGGGAGGAGCGCCTGGCGGCCGATCAGGCCCTTCCAGCGGGCGTCGTCCGGGTTCACGGCGACCGCTGTGTCGCCGACGATCGTCTCCGGGCGCGTCGTGGCCACGCGGACGTACTCCTCGGTCGGGTTGCCGTCGCCGTCCAGGAGCGGGTATTTGACGTACCAGAGGCCGCCCTGCGTCTCGCGGTGATCGACTTCGAGGTCGGACAGCGCCGTCGTGCAGCGCGGGCACCAGTTCGTGATGCGCTCGCCGCGGTAGATCAGGTCGTCGTCGAAGAGGCGCTTGAACGTCGTGCGGACGGCAAGCTGCGGCCCTTCGTCCATCGTGAAGACTTCTCGGTCCCAGTCGCAGGAGACGCCCAGCCGCATGTGCTGCACGCCGATGCGGCTGCGCACGCGGCCCACCCAGTCCCAGACGCGCTCCAGGAACTTCTCGCGGCCCAGGTCGTGACGGCTGACGCCTTCCTTGGCGATCTCGCGCTCGACGACGTTCTGCGTGGCGATCCCCGCGTGATCGACGCCCGGAATCCAGAGCGCCGGATCGCCCCTCATGCGGTGCCAGCGGATCAGCAGGTCCTCCAGCGTCGCTGTCAGCGCGTGGCCCAGGTGCAGCTCGCCGGTGACGTTCGGCGGCGGCATGATGATGCAGAACGGCGTCCTGTCGGGATCGACTCGGGGCTTGAAGTAGCCCCTGTCCATCCACATCTGGTACAGCGGCGCCTCGACCTCCTTCGCGTCGTACGCCTTGGGCATGTCCTTCATCTGTTCGGTGCTCATCGCAAAACAAACCGGCGCCCGAAGAAGGGACCGGTACGCGAATTGTAGGATTCGTACCTGTTGCGGGCAAGGCTCGCAGTATCCACACGCGCACGCCGTCAGCGCCTTGACCCCTCGATTGCGCCCGGCGTACCTTTGGCGTGGTCGCGCCCCGAACCGCGCCTCTACGCACCCATGGGTTACTGGTTCCGCATTGGTGACTTCGAGCTACTGGTCGTCAGCGACGGCGTAATACGCCAGGACGCCGGCGCTACGTTCGGCCTTGTCCCCCGCGTAATGTGGGAGAAGTACGTGCCGGACATCGACGACAAGCACCGCCTGCCCGTTGGCCTGAACTCGCTCTTCATCCGCGGTGGCGGCAAGACGGTGCTCGTCGATACGGGTTGTGGCGACAAGATCACGCGGTCACCCGGCGCGATGGACATCGAGCACACGGGAACGCTGCTCGATAACCTGCAGGCGGAGGGCGTGGCGGCGGAGGATATTGACATAGTAATAAACACGCATCTCCACTTCGACCACTGCGGCGGCAACACCGTCGTCGACGACGGGACGCTGCGGCCGGCGTTCCCGCGCGCGCAGTACGTCATCCAGAAGGGCGAATGGGAGGCCGCGACGCACCCGAACGACCGTACCCGCGGCACGTATCTGGCGGAGAACATCGAACCGCTGGAGGCGGCCGGGCAGGTCGACCTGGTGGAGGGCGACGCGGAAGTCCTGCCGGGTGTGCGCATGGTTCGCGCGCCGGGCCACACGGATGACCACGTCGTCGTCGAGGTGGAGTCCGGCGGCGACTACGCGCTCTACATCGGCGAACTATCGCAGCATCCGGTTCAGCTGGAGCGCCTCGCCTGGATCAGCGCCTTCGACACGATGCCGCTCGTATCGCTGGAGACGAAGAAGCGCTTCGTCGAGAAGTCGATCGAGAAGGACGCGACGATCGTCTCGGTGCACCACGGGTATCCGGGGGTCGGCCGCGTCAGGCTGACGGACGGCAAGCGCAAGTGGGAAGAGATAAACGAAAACGGAGCGGTTTTGTGACCGCTCCGCTCGTCGGTAGCCCAATCGGACTAAGCTCGCTGACTAAGACGATGTCAGTTTACTACCGTCCCCTCACGAAGTCACGACTTCTGCGTCACATCGGAGGCGCCCCGGGTGAGACTCGAACCCACATCTTCGTCTTAGTCAGAAACGTGCTTTCTCCTATTAAGCTACCGGGGCGCAGGCATAACCTACTCGGCGATATCGAGGCAGGGCAACAACCAAATGTCACCTGAGACCGAGACCCTCCTCCACACGCCGCTGCATGGCGAGCACGTGGCGCTGGGCGCGCGGATGGTGCCGTTCGCCGGCTGGGAGATGCCGGTGCAGTACGCGGGCATCGTCGAGGAACACAACGCTGTGCGCGACGCGGCCGGCATGTTCGACGTCTCGCACATGGGGTGCTTTGAGGTCCACGGGCCGGACGCCGGCCGCTTCCTGCGCTACGTCAGCACGTGGGACGTGACGGGCCTCGCTCCGGGCGCGGGCCACTACGCCGCGGCCTGCCGCGAGGACGGCGGCATCCTGGACGACGTCTACGTGTTCCGGCTGGAGGACGAGCGCTGGCTGATCGTGGTCAACGCCTCCAACGCGCCGAAGATGCACGACTGGATGGCAAGCCACGTCGCGCAGTTCGACGCGAGCCTCGTAGACCGCCACCGGTCGACGGCGATGATCGCTGTGCAGGGCCCGGACGCGCTCGCCCGGCTCGACGCCGTGGCCGGCGCGGACTTCATGCGCTCGCTCAAGCCGCGGCGCTGCGCCGAGACGGACTGGAACGGGCACGCGCTCTTCGCCTCGCGCACCGGCTACACGGGCGAAGACGGGATGGAGCTCTTGATCGACGCCCCCGGCGCTCCGGCGCTCTGGCGCGCCTTGCTCGAAGCCGGTGTCACGCCGTGCGGACTCGGCGCCCGAGACACGCTTCGCCTGGAGGCGGCGCTCCTTCTCTACGGCAACGACATCGACGAGGCAACGAACCCGTTCGAGGTCGGCCTCGACTGGGTCGTCACGCTCGACGACGGCGCGGACTTCCTGGGCCGCGATGCGCTCGTCGGGATCGAGGAACGCGGCGCCGGGCGTCAGATCGTTTGCCTGCGGGCACTCGGTCGCGGCATTATGCGACACGGGCACGCCATCCGCAACGGCGGCGCCGGCGTTGGCGTTGTCACGAGCGGCGGCTTCTCGCCGACGCTCGGCGTCAGCATCGGACTCGGCTTCGTCCCGCCCGCACTTGGCGAGACAGGAGGCCGGCTGGAGGTAGACGTCCGGGGAAAGCCGCTGCCGGTCGAGGTCGTGCCGAGGCCGTTCTACAAGAGACCGAAAAAGAGCTGATCCGAGGGATCCGTCTGGAAGGAGACGCATGGTCAGCCCATCTGAACTCAAGTACACTAAGGATCACGAGTGGGTGCGTGTGGAGGGTGACACCGGGACGATCGGTATCACGGACTACGCGCAGGACCAGCTGGGCGACATCGTCTTCGTCGAGCTGCCCGCGGCCGGCACTGCTATCGCTGCCGCCGAGAAGTTCGGCGAGATCGAGTCCGTCAAGGCGGTGTCCGAGCTGTTCGCACCGGTCTCCGGCGAGGTGACCGAGGCCAACGACAGTCTCGCTGACAGCCCCGAATCGGTGAACGACGATCCGTACGGCGACGGCTGGATGGTCAAAGTGCGCTTCTCGGACGCGGCGGAGCTGGACGGACTGATGTCAGCCGACGAGTACGAAGCCTTCATCGAGGCGGAGAGCGCCTGATGGCCTCCTCCCCGCACCCGTACATCGCGAACACGGACGAAGACCGCCGCCGCATGCTGGACGCCGTCGGCGTCGCCTCGTCCGACGAGCTCTTCGCGGACATCCCGCTTGAGTTCCGCATCGGCGGCCTTGACCTGCCGTCTGCGCTTTCGGAGCTAGAGCTGACGCGCGAGATGGCGGACCTGGCGCACAAGAACGTCGTTGCGGCGAACGGCACGGCGTCGTTCCTCGGCGCCGGCGCCTATCGGCACTTCATCCCGAGCACCGTCGCGCACGTGGTCAGCCGGGGCGAGTACGCCACTGCCTACACGCCGTACCAGCCGGAGATCAGCCAGGGCACGCTGCAGACGATGTTCGAGCTGCAGTCGCTGACCTGCGAGCTGACGGGCATGGACGTCGCCAACGCTGGCATGTACGACGGCGCCAGCGCCCTGGCCGAGGCCTGCCTCATGACCTGTCGCATCACCGGGCGCGAGCGCATCGCGGTCCACAGCGGCGTGAACCCGGACTGGATCGAGGTCGTTCGCACGTACGCGTTCGGCCCCGGCCTGGCGGTCGACGTCGTCGGCGACACAGGCGCCACGGACCAGCACGCCTGCCTCGCCGTTCAGCAGCCGGCGTTCCTCGGCGGCCTGGAGGACGTCTGGTCGCTCGGCGAAGCGGCGCGGGCCGCCGGCGCGCTCTACGTCGCGGCCGTCGATCCGATATCGCTGGGCATGCTTACGCCGCCGGGCGGGTACGGTGCCGACATCGCCGTCGCGGAGGGGCAGAGCCTGGGCTGGCCCGTGAACTACGGCGGCCCCTACATCGGCCTCTTCACGTGCAAGAGCGACTACGTACGCCAGATGCCGGGCCGGATCGTCGGCCGCACGATGGACCTCGACGGCCGCACCGGCTACGTGCTCACGCTGCAGACTCGCGAGCAGCACATCCGCCGCGAGCGGGCGACGTCCAACATCTGCACGAGCCAGCAACTCGTCGGTCTGGCGGCGACGGTCTATCTGGCGACGGTCGGGAAGCACGGCCTGCGCACGATCGCCGAGACCTGCTACCACAAGGCGCGCTATGCGGCTGCTCAGATCGACGCGCTCGCGGGCTACTCCGTCGACCTGTCGAAGCCGGCCTTCAAGGAGTTCGTCGTAGGCTGCCCTAAGCCACCGGCCGAGATCAACGAACGCCTGCTCGAACGCGACATAATCGGCGGCCTCGACGTCTCGCACCTCGTCGAAGCCGGCATGCTCGTCTGCGTCACGGAGATGAACACACGCGAAGACATCGACAGGTTCTGCGATGCCCTGGCGGAGGCCGGACGATGACCATGACGGACGAATACGTCTCCCTCGACCCGCAGTCCGACCCGTCGCCCGCCGGCGTCGGCGGGAAGCTGACCTTCGACCGCAGCAGCTCCGGGCGCAAGGGCGTCGTACTGCCGGCGCTCGACGTCCCGGAGTCGCCGCTGCCGGACGAGCGCTTTCTGCGGGACGATCTGCGGCTGCCGGAGATGGCGCAGAACGAGATCATCCGCTACTTCGTGGGGCTCAGCCGGCTCAACTACAGCGTGGACACCGGCTTCTATCCGCTTGGCTCGTGCACGATGAAGTACAACCCGAAGGTGAACGAGGACGTCGCCGGCCTGCCCGGCTTCGCCGCCGTCCATCCGCAACAGCCGGCGACGACGGTGCAGGGCGCGCTCGAACTCCTGTACGAGCTGCAGACGTGGCTCTGCACGATCACGGGCATGGATGCGGCAGGCCTGGCGCCGGCCGCCGGCGCGCAGGGCGAACTTTCAGGCATCCTCATGATCAAGGCCTACCACCAGGGCCGTGGCGACAGCGCGCGCCGCAAGGTGCTTGTGCCGGAGTCCGCTCACGGCACGAACCCGGCGACCGCCGCGATGGCCGGGTTCGACGTCGTCTCCGTGCCGTGCGACGCCGACGGCAACGCGGACAGCGGCTTCCTCGCCGAGAACATCGACGAGACGGTCGCCGGGATGATGTACACGCTGCCCTCAACGCTCGGCCTGTTCGATCGCGAAGTGGGCCGGATCGCCGAGATGCTGCACGCCAACGGAGCGCTGCTCTACGGCGACGGCGCGAACCAGAACGCCTTCCTGAGCCGCGCGCGCTTCGGCGACATGGGCTTCGACGTCGTGCACCTGAACCTGCACAAGACGTTCTCGACTCCGCACGGCGGCGGCGGCCCCGGCTCGGGCCCCGTCTGCGTCAAGTCGCACCTCGCGCCGTACCTGCCCGCCCCTGTCGTTTCGTCCGAGGGATCAGGCTTCAGCCTGACACGCCCGCCGAAATCGATCGGTAAGACGATGGCGTTCCACGGCAACTTCGGCGTCCTCGTCCGCGCGCTCACCTACATGAAGTCGCTCGGCGGCGACGGACTGCGCCACGTCAGCGAGAACGCCGTCATCAACGCCAACTACGTGCAGGCGCGGCTCAAGAGCGCCTATAAGCTCGCCGTCGACCGGCCGTGCATGCACGAGGTCGTTCTTTCGGGCTCGTTGCAGAAGAAGCGGGGAGCGAAGACGCTGGACATCGCCAAGCGCCTGATCGACTATGGCTTCCACCCGCCGACGATCTACTTCCCGCTGATCGTCGATGAGGCGATGATGATCGAGCCGACCGAGACGGAGAGCATCGAGGCGCTGGACGCCTTCTGCGACGCGATGCTGGCGATCGACCGCGAGTGCACGGAGACGCCGGAGATCGTGAAGTCCGCACCCACGAGTGCGCCGCTCCGCCGTCTGGACGAAGCGACGGCGGCCCGCAAGCCAGTGCTGCGCTGGCAGCCTTCGGCGTAGGCGTCGTTCCAGCGGCCTGCCTGCGGTAAAGTGGGGCAACCACGTCTCGAAAGGTGAACAATGACCACTGAACCGCTTGGCGAACTGAACCTCCCGCACCGGCAGCTCCTCGGCCCCGGGCCGTCCAACGTCCACCCGCGCGTCTATCGCGCGATGATGCAGCCGGTCATCGGCTACCTGGACCCCGTATTCATCCAGCTCATGGACGACACGCAGAGGCCGCTGCGTACTGCCTTCCGCACGGAGAACGACATGACGATGGCGGTCTCCGGTACCGGCACCGCCGGCATGGAGGCGGCGATCTACAACATCACAGAGCCGGGAGACAACGTCATCGTTTGCGTGAACGGCTTCTTCGGTACGCGCATGGCCGACATGGCGAAGCGCTGCGGCGCCACCGTCTTCCCGGTCGAGGCCGACTGGGGACGCATCATCGAACCGGAACAGATCACTGAGGCGCTGAAGAAGGCCGGCCGGACGAAGGCCGTGATGATCGTGCACGGCGAGACGAGCACCGGCATCCTGCAGCCGCTGGAAGAGATCTCGCGCATCACGCACGAAGCCGGCGCGCTCCTCCTCGTCGATGCCGTCACCAGCCTCACCGGCTGCGAGCTTCGGATCGACGACTGGGGCATCGACGTCTGCTATGCCGGTACGCAGAAGTGCCTGTCCGGCCCGCCAGGCATGGCGCCGCTGACGGTCAGCGAGGCGGCGATGCAGGTGATCCAGAACCGTAAAGAGCCGGTCTCCAGCTTCTACTTCGACCTGAACATTCTCGGGCGCTACTGGGGCGGCGGCACCACGCGCATGTACCACCACACGCCGCCGATGACGATGCTCTACGCACTCCGAGAAGGGCTCCGCATCGTGCTCGAAGAAGGAGTCGAGGAACGTATCGTCCGCCACAAGCGCAACGCCGATGCGCTCACGGCCGGCCTGGAGGCGATGGGTCTGACGCTGCACGCGCCGGAGGGCTATCGTCTGCCACCGCTGACGACGGTTCGCGTGCCCGAAGGCGTAGAGGAGCGAAAGCTGCGTCAGGGGCTGCTGCAGGAGCACAACATCGAGGTCGGCGGCGGCATCGGTGACCTGGCGGGGCAGATCATGCGCATCGGGCTGATGGGCTACAACTCCACGCCGCAGAACGTGCTCGGTCTCCTCTTCGCGCTCGAAACGGAGCTCCTCAAGCACGGCGTTGGCCTGGACAAGGGCGCCGGCGTCGCGGCGGCCGTGCGCTTCTACGACGAGGACTAGCTCGCTAATGTGACCGCTGTCTCTTTTCACTCTTCTTAGCGCGCGCTAGAATCCGCTCCAGACAGAAGGAGGAGACATGGCAACTAACGAAGACATCATCCAGGCTCTCGAACTGACGGTGCGGGAAGGCAAGCGCACGACGTCGCTGTTCGCCGAGGGCGAATGGGACGCTAAGCGCGAATCCGGCTGGACGCCGAGGCAGGTTTACTGCCACCTGGCGTCGACGGCGAAGATCGTGCCGCAACTCGGCGCGGGCCTGCTAAACGCACCTGAAGACGCGGACATCGCCGCCGGCATGGACATCAATGCTATGAACGCACAGGCGGTCGGCCAGATGGAGAACCTGGAGCCCGGCCAGATCATGCAGGCGTTCGAGACCAACTACGCCGAGCTGATCGAGTACGTGAAGGGCCTGCCGGACGAGCAACTGAAGGCCAGGCGCCGCTTCCTCTCAGACAGCGTGCCGATCGCGGACATCCTCGCCAGCGCGATCGGACTGCACGGCATCCACCACGTGTACGAAGCCTGCGTCCGCGCCGAGGACTAGGCGCCTGCCAGAGCTCTCCGGCAAGCGCGCAATCGTCCTCGGCTCAGAGACCGCCCTCGGCCGCGAGTGCGCCGAGGCGCTGGCGAACGCTGGCGCGATTCTGGCGCTCGTAGCCTCAACTGTGGACGCGGACGCCGCGTTTCGAGTGCAGCGCCTGGCGCGACGGCTCGCCGCGGCGATGAGCCAGTCGATCGATGGCTCGAACAAGGCGGCGCTGCGCATCATGGTGCGGCAGGTCGGCAAGTCGCTGGGCGGGCTCGACGCCGTCGTCGACGCGACCGGCGTTGAGGCGGTCCGCGGCATCGCTGAGCCGATCGCCCAACGGGAGATGGCCCGGACGGGCGGTGGCGTCTACGTCGTGGCCGATGACGCCGGTGTAGTCGTCAGTGCGGTTGCAGGCGAGAAGCCGCAGCCGTAAGCTGGGCCCGCCTGAACAGCCGTCGCAGCGTAGGGAGGAGGCCCCATGTCCGTCCTCGATAAGCTGAACCTGATTGGCAAGGTGGCGATCGTCACCGGCGCCGGCCGCGGCCTCGGCCGGGCGATGGCGCTGGCCCTCGCCGCCGCCGGCGCGGACCTCGTAGTCACCGCTCGCACCCACACGCAGATCGAAGAGACGGCTGACCTCGTCCGCGCGAAGGGCCGGCCGGCGCTCTGGGTCTCCTGCGACGTCACGGACTCAAGCTCCGTGAGAGCGATGATCGACTCAACGATAGCGGAGTACGGACATATCGATATTTTGGTCAACAACGCCGGCGGCGCCACGCCCGGCATGGACCACACGCTGACCGAGATCGATGACGAACAGTGGCGTGTCGGCCTCGACACAAATCTGACCGGCGCCGTGCACTGCTCTCGCGCGGCGGTCCCGCACATGCTCGAGGACGGCGGCGGCAAGATCATCAACGTAACGTCCGGCTTCGGGTTTCGGGCGGCCCGTGACAACTTCATCTACACTTCGGCCAAGGCCGGCCTCGTCAACTTCACGCGCGCGCTGGCGATGACCTACGCGCCGGAGATCCAGGCCAACCTGATCGCGCCCGGCCTCTTTCCTCACGACAACCAGGCGATGATCGAGTGGTGGCGCGAGGGCAAGTACACGCCGATGGGCCGCCTGGGCAAGGACGAGGAACTCGGCCCGCTGGTCGTCCTCCTCGCCTCGGGCCTGACATCCTACATGAACGGGCAGGCCATCGTGCTTGACGGTGGTGGGCTCGCCGGTGGCCACGCCCCAACTGGCTTCGCGCCCGTCGTGCCGCTCCCGGAGGCTTCGTGATGCGCGACCAGTTCGCACTTGACGGCAAGCGGGCGCTGGTGATCGGCGCCTCGAACCCGATCGGCCGCGCGATCGCCGTGGCGCTGGCGGAGGCGGGCGCAGACGTCGCGGTGGCAACGACGACGCCCTCGAAGGCCGAAGAGACGACCGCCAATTCGTGCGCGAACGAGATCTGGGCGCTCGACCGCAAGGGGTTCGCGCAGGCGATCGAAGCCGCGGACGAGGCGGACGTGAGCGCACTTGTCGAGCGGACGCTCGCCG
Organism: Chloroflexota bacterium; assembly: GCA_029262695.1. GTDB lineage: Bacteria > Chloroflexota > Dehalococcoidia > SM23-28-2 > RBG-16-64-32 > CF-162. The sequence goes on from JAJCYV010000016.1 coordinate 27,933, forward strand.
AGCTCGGCGGCATCGAGGTGCTGGTGAACGCGCACGACCTGCCGTTCGCGAAACCGGCGCCGGAGACCGGCTTCGCGGAGTGGCGGCGGGTCATCGACGCCAACCTGGGCGGGCCGTTCCTGGCTGCCAGGGCCGTCGGTCAGCGGATGCTGGCGCACGATCATCCGGGCGGCAGCATCATCAACGTGGCATCCGTGCTCGGCGAGCGCGGAATGGCGAACGGTGCTGCTTACTGCTCGGCGCAGGCCGGCGTGCTCAACCTGACGCGCGCGCTGGCTCTGGAATGGGCCCGCGACGGCATTCGCGTCAACGCCATCGGCGCCGGCTGGACGGAAGGCATGGCGATGGCCGGCGACGACGAATCTCGGGCGAAGCTGGAGCGCTACCTGCCGTACAGGCGCCTCGCCAAACCGGACGAGATCGCCGGCATCGCGGTCTACTTAGCGTCCGGCGTCTCGGCCTACCTCACCGGCCAGGTGGTCTGGGTCGAGGGCGGCGCTCTGAGCCACGTCTGACGCTCTGAGCAGACGTGTACTCACGCACGATCGTCGCGCTAAACTGCATCCAGACTAATGTCCTCAGAAGCCACGCCACCAGAAGGCGAGACTCCCGCGCGGGCGATCAAGCGCTACCGGGAGAACTTCGCCACCGAGATCGACGGCATCGCCGTCTACCGCATGCTCGCGGAGCTCGAAGATGTGCCGGCGCGCCGCAAGATCTTCGAGGAGCTGGCCGAGGTCGAAGAGCATCACGCCGATGTCTGGCGCCAGAAGCTCCGTGACGCCGGGGAAGAGCCGGAGGAGCGCGGCCCCAGCATCAAAGCCCGGATGATCGGCGTTGGCGCACGCGTCTTCGGCGTGCGTTCGATGCTGCCGATCGTGCGCTCAATGGAGGCCGGGGCGTTCGTCGCCTACATGGGACAGGACGAAGCTGCCCAGGCGATGGCGCCCGACGAGCGCGAGCACCGGCGCACGATGTCGCGCCTGGAGCGAGGCCCGGACGCCGAGCCTTCCGAATCCATCCTGACCCGCGAGAACTGGCACCGCTCGGCCGGAAGCGGAACGCTGCGGGCGAGCATCTTCGGGGCGAGTGATGGTCTCGTATCCAACACGGCGCTCGTGATGGGCTTCGCCGGTGCCCAGACGGAAGCCAGCTTCGTGCTGCTCGCCGGAATCGCCGGCCTCCTCGCCGGCGCATTCTCGATGGCCGCGGGCGAATACGTCTCGATGCGCTCCCAGCGTGAGCTGTTCGAGCGCCAGATCGAGCTGGAGAGGCAAGAGCTTGAGATCTCGCCGGAAGAGGAGGAGCGCGAGCTGTCGCTGATCTACCAGGCGAAGGGCCTGCGCAAGGACGAGGCGGACGTCACGGCGGCGCGCCTGATGGAGGACCCCGAAGTCGCCCTCGACACGCTCGTCCGCGAAGAACTTGGCCTCGACCCGTCGCAGCTTGGCTCGCCGTGGGGGGCGGCGGGCGGTTCGTTCCTGGCGTTCGCCGTCGGCGCTTTCGTGCCGGTGATCCCGTTCCTCTTCGGTGAAGCGAGTACGGGCTACGTCGTCGCCAGCGCGGGCCTTAGCGCCGTCGCGCTCTTCACTGTCGGCGCGGGCGTCTCGCTCTTCACGGGACGCAGCGCCCTCTACAGCGGCGCGCGTCAGGTCGCCATCGGGGCGGGCGCAGCGATTGTGACGTTCGGCATCGGCAGCATCATCGGCGTCTCCACCGATCTCTAAGGCGCGCCCCTCAGTCCAGCTTGAGCGCGTAGTCAAAGATGATGAACGGCCCGAGCGAGCGCTGGTCCAGCTTCACGAAGCCGGCGTCTTCGTACATGCGCTGGGCGGCCGTCTGGTGCTCGGTCGTGTCCAGGACCAGGCGGCCGTAGCCGCAGGCGCGGCAAAATCCGATCGCCTCGTCCAGCAGCGCCTTCGCCACGCCCTTTCGCCGCCAGGCCTCGGTTACTCGCATGCGGCGCAGGCGGCCGGCGGTCGCGTCGACGCGGCTGATGGCGGCCATTCCCACGAGGCCGTCCGGCGCTTCGACGACCCAGAAGTTGCAACCCTGCCCCAGGTACACTTCTTCGAGGCGCGTCAGGTCCGCGTCGTATTTCGGGTCGACCTTGGGGTATTCGCGGGTCGTGTTCAGGACGCCTTCCCAGTGCAGCGCCCACACCTGGTCGTTGTCGGCCGCCTCGTAGCGGCGCATGCGCAGGCCGTCGGGCAGACTCCTGTCTCTCGTCTTCTCCTGCGGATCCGTCGGATGTCCCCTGTCTCCACCCATCACGCGTTGGCGTGGCTCTGGCCGCCGTCGACGACGACCGTCGCCCCCGTAACCCACGATGCCTTCGGCGAGCAGAGGAAGGCGACGACGTCGGCGATCTCCTCCGCCGTGCCGAAGCGCCCCAGCGGTATGTTCTCCGCCACGAAGCGCTCCATCGCCTCCGGTTCCTCCTGCTGACGCTTCCACCAGGTGCCGCCCGGCGCGCTGACCGATCCCGGCGCTACCGTGTTGACGCGGATGCCGGCGCCTGCCAGCTCGCGCGCCATCGCCTTGGCGTGGCTGATCAGCGCCGCTTTCATCGCGTTGTACGCCGGCCGCCCGCCCGATTCCTTGCCCCAGATCGACGACAGGTGGACGATTGCGCCGCCGCTCGCCATGTGGGGCGTCACCAGCCGCGTCAGCCGGGCCGCGGGCATGAAGAGCGCGTCGAACGACTCCTGCCAGTCGGCGTCATCGGTGCCGCGAGGAGAAAAGTGGATGCTCGTAACGAGGGTGTCGATGCGCCCGAAGCGCTCGACCGTCGCGTCGACGAGGCGCTCGGCCTCTTGTTCGCTGGTGAGGTCGGTCGGCACCGCCAGCACCTGCGCGCCGGTCTTCTCGGCCTCCGCGGCCACCTTGCGGAGCGCGTCCTCGCGGCGCGCGGCTATGACGACGTGGCAGCCCTCCGCCGCCAGCGTCAGCGCCGTCGCCCGGCCGATGCCCTGTGACGCGCCACCAATAACGGCGACGCGCCCGGTTAGCTCAAGGTCCATTCTCGTCCTGTCGCAGGCATAGCGCGCTCTATCGTAGGCGATTGCGGCTGCGCGTCAAGCCACTGTTAGGTGACGAAGACCTGGCTGCCCACGCCCGGGCAGCCCGCCGCCTGGTTGACGGTGAGTCCGGCGTCATGTCGCAGGATCTTGAGCGAGTCCACCGGGCTGAGCGCCAGGCTGCAGTCGGCATCGCCCCAGATCCGGGCGACGCCATCGACCTGCACCTCTTCGCCGATCGCCGGGCAGCCTTCCGGCCGGATGTTCCCCAGTCCGGCGTCCGTGCGCAGCGCCTTCAAGGAGTCGATCGGGTTGACGCCGTTCGTGCAGTCCAGGTCACCCCACGTGCGGGCGGTGCCGATCGGTGTCGGCGAAGGTGTTGGCGTCGGAGACGGAGTAGGCGTGGGTGTAGGCGTGGGTGTTGGCGATGCCGATGGCGAAGGCGATGGCGTGGCAGAAGGTGCTCCGACGATCGCCGCACACTCAGAGAACTCGGAAGTGCTTTCCGGGTTCGATGCAGACGTGGTGATGTACTCGCCATCGAAGACGGGAACGTGGATCGTCGCATCGAACGTGTAGTTCGGGCCGATTCCCTCGGCGATATCTTCGCGCAGGAAGCGCTCGCCCTCGCCGTAGCCGGACGGGTCGCACTCGCTGTTGGCGAAGATGAAGATGGGGTAGAAGAAGCCCGGGACGGAGTTCAGCGTGCCCTCGACCTCAAGGACCCCGTCGACCACCTCCGCTCGGGTCACGACCGGGAAGTTCTGGACTGTGTTAGGGCCCGTGTCCGTGTCGTCCAGGTCGTTCGGCGTGACGCCGTCGTCCTTCAGGTCAGTACCGAGGCCGGTATTGGAGTGGGTGATGTTGGGGTCGAGGTAGTTGTTCACGCCGGCAGTGATGGCGAGGGCAACGCCATCGCCGCCGTTGAAGGCGATCGTGTTCCAGTTGCTCAGCGGGACGCCGCCGATCGTGTTGCCGAAGGCGCCCAGGGTCAGGGTGATGCCGTGGCCGGAGTTGGGCAGGGGAGACTTCCCATTAGCGGCCGTGCCGAAGCGGTTGCCGCGCACGTTGACTCCGTTCACGCCGGGGCCTTCCATGGTTAGCCCGTTGCCCAGGTTCCCCGATATCAGGTTGCCGGCGCCGGGGCTAGATTCCCCGATGAGGCTCAGGGGCCCGTTTCGCAGCCGTATGCCGTCGCCACCGTTTGGCAGCGGCCCGGCGCCCGTCACGTCGGTGCCGATGAAGTTGCCGGCGATGAGGATCGGGCCCCCACCGGCCATCTCGACGCCGTCCGCAGCGTTCCCAGAGATCAAATTCCTGTCCGCGGTCGCCGTTCCGCCGATCGCGATGTCTGATCCGTGTATGTTGACTCCGGAGCTGCCGTTGGGCGCGGCAACGGTGCCTGTGTGGTCCGTGCCCAGGTAGTTGCCCTGGATCGAGCCGTTGCCGAAGGCGCCGACCATGATCGCGTTCCGGGAGAAGTTCTGGATGACGAGTCCGCGGACGATCACGCTCGTCCCGCCGATGAAGAGACCGTTGGCATCGCCGACGACAGCTGAGCCGTCGAGCACGATCTGTAGGGAGGCGTTGCCGGGCTGCCAGGCGGCTGCCGTGTTGGCGCTCGCGCCGGGTTGCGTGTAGCCGTCGATCGACACCGAGTCGGTCAGCCCCGGCAGCGCGGTCGTCGGCTGAATGACGTGCGGTCCGTCGCCGTCGATGTTGAACTTGATCGTCTCGCCGCCGGCGGTGCTTTCGATCGCTTCGCGCAGCGAGCAGTGGACGGCGTCGCACGTGCCGTCGTTCTCATCGTCGGCGCTGTTCACTTCGGGGCCATCGGCCCTCACGGTGTCCGTACCGGGGCCGATGGGCGCTGTGGCGGCGAACAACGCGAGTCCGCCGGCCGCCGCGGCGATGAGACCGGGGCGTAGCAGCGCCCGAATCGCGTTCGTCGCGGGCATCACCCTTGGCGGCTCACGTAAGCGTCACCAGGTCGCCGAAGCCCGGGCAGGCGCCGGTCTGGATCGGCGAGAAGCCCGAGTCGTACTGGAGGATCTTCAGCGCGTCGATGGGGCTCATGCTGAGGTCGCAGTCGAAGTCGCCCCACATGCGCGAAACCCCGTCGAAGAGGCCGACGTCGCCGAGCGGTGCGCAGGGGCTCCCCAGTGAGACGAACAGCCCCGCGTCGGCGCGCAACACCGCCAGCGAGTCGACGGGGTTGACGCCGTCCAGGCAGTTGGCGTCCGCCCAGATGAGCTGGACAGGACCCGGCGTGGCGGTCGGGCTTGGGGTGGGCGTTGCGGTGGGCCCGGTGGTCGGAGTTGGCGAAGCGGTCGGTGAAGGCGTTGGCGTGTCGGTGGGCACGGGCGTCGGCGAGCCGGTGCCGAACGGCGTCGCTGTCGGCACGCCGCCGAACTCCTCCAGGGCGCCCATGTCGCAGAGGGCTATGCTGTCCCCGTTGCCGTCACGCGGGCGCGAGACTTCGCGCTGGTCAATCGTCTCGCACGTGTTGGCCAGCGTTCCCGGTGTCACCGGGTTGCCGGCGTCCCGCGCCGGGCTGGCGGCGCCAAGGAGGTGCGTTAGCGTGTTGCCGCCGTTGTCCTGCAGGTTGATCAGGATCGGGTCGACGCCGTGGATGTTCCCGGTGACGTCGCCGCTGATCGTGCAGCCGGTCGTGTCCTCGATCAGGTTGTAGGTGGCGGACGTGATCGGTCCGGCGCAGTCGGGGCTCGATGACGGGAAGCCGTTGTTGCCGATGATCGTGTTACTGATGACGAAGTCGATACCGAGCGAGGAGATAGTGAAGCCGCCGCCGCCCATGCCCGTCCCGTTCGTGTCGGAATCGGCGATGTTGAGGGTGGTCGTGACGTTGTTCATGTCAACGAGGTCGCCATAGTTGGCGACGCCCCCACCGTTGACCCTGGCGTGGTTGCCGCTGATCGTCACGTTGCGCAGGTCGAGGACGCCGGCCCCGGAGTTGAAGAATCCGCCGCCGTCGACTTCCGCCTGGTTGGCGCTGACGGTGGAGGACGTCATATCGAAGTCATCCAGGTTGTAGACGCCGGCACCGAAGTCGGCCGTGTTGTTGTCCATCGTCACGTCGATGATCGTGACTGCGGAGTCAGTGTCGGAGAAGAAGGCGCCGCCCGTGTCGGCATCGTTGTTCATGAACGTGCCGGTCATCATCCAAAACGTGTTCTGGGTTATGACGGCGCCGCCGCGGTCCGCGGCCGAATTGTCATAGAACGTGCCGCCGCTAAGTGTGGCGATTGAGGAGGCGCCGAAGATGGCGCCTCCGTCGCTCGTCGCGACGTTGCTGTGGAAGTCGACGTTCGTCATGTCGGCGCCCGAGACGCCGCTGAGGAACAGGCCGCCGCCGTCGCCTGCCAGGTTGTCGCTGAACTCGACGTCGACAAGTGTCAGGTCTGCCGTGTTGTAGAGGCCGCCGCCGTTAAGCGCCGCGGCGTTGTCCTCGAAGAATGTGCGCTCGATATGCAGCGTCGTTGTTGTGCCGCTGACGTCAACGCCGCCGCCGCTCTCGCCGGCCGTTGTGAGACCGTTGCGGATGCGCAGGTCGTACAGCTCGACGTCGAGTGTCGACCCGGCCGGGGCGATGTCGAAAACGCGATCGATCCCGGCGGCGTCGATGATGGCGATGCCGCTGGCGCCGTCGATCTTCACGTCAGCGGTGATGTCGAGGTCACCTGTGGCGGCAGCGTCTTCGTCGGCGCCGGCGATCGTCAGCGTGTAAGTGCCGGCCGGAACGTCGACGATATCCGTGCCGGCGTCGAAGTTCGCCTCCTGTATCGCCGCGCGCAGCGTGCATACTCCGCTCGGCGTGCTGACGCAGAGGCCGTCGCCAATGGCGGCGTCCGGTTCGTCCAGCGTGCTTTTGACGGCGAACCCAACGATCGCCTCGCTGTCGTTGGCGGACATGAGTGTGAGAACTGATATCGCGAGCGCAACTGTGGCGCCCAAGACCATGTAGTACGGGATGCGAGTCATGTGCGTGCCCTCCAGCCTGAAGCGGCCAAGTGAGATGTGCTAACGCCGAAGTATATCACCCTGTAGGCCCTGAATCAGATCGGGGAGATCATCACATCCGCGCCCATTGCTGGACAGCCCTCTTCCTGGGTCACGCTAAGACCGGCGTCGTGGCGCAGGATCTTCAGCGAGTCCACCGGGCTTATCTCCCCGGAGCAGTCGGCGTCTCCCCACGGGTGTGGAGACGCCAGCGCCACGTCGACGACCTCACCCATCTCCGGGCACTCTCCGGTGTTTGTGCTGAGGCCGGCATCGGCGCGCAGCGTGATGAGCGAGTCGACCGGGTTCACGTCGCTGCTGCAGTTGTTGTCGGCCCAAATGCGCGCCTCGCCGCCACCCGGTGAGGCAGTCGGCGAGGGTGTTGGCGAGGGTGTTGGCGAGGTAGTTGGGCTGGCCGTCGTCGTCGGCCCGGCGAGCGAGGACTCGAGGGCGCCGGCGTCGCAGGCGGCGCCGTTCGGCCGCACGCTGCCGCGCTGATCGGTGGCCGGCGGCGGACAGCCCGTCGTCACCAGGTCGATCGCCGGACTGCCCGCCAGGAGCGCGTGCGTCTGCGTTGGCCCGCCGTTCTCCGTGAGAGGCGCCAGCAGCGCGTCGGGGCCGGACTGGTCGCTCGGGTGGCTCAGGCCACAGCTGCCGGCTTCGTCGAAGTTCTGCCCGCCGGACAGGACGTTCCCGGAGCAGCTCGCCGGGCCGATCGGGTTGGCGACGATCGAGGCGGTGAAGGTGAGCGGTCCGCTGGCGCTGGCGGTGGCCGCGTTGGCCCCGCTCGGCGCGCTGTTCCCTGTCAGGGTCACGTGAGACAGGGGTGTGTCGCCCGGGGGTGGGAGACCGGCGGGAACTCGGAGGGGGGGAACATCGTCCTTGAAGATGCCGCCGCCGGCCGTCGTGGCCGTGTTCCCGCTGATCGTTGTGTTTGTCAGCGAGTTTGTGGAACCTGCACCGAAGATGCCTCCGCCGCGGTCCGCCGTGTTGTTGGTGACAGTGGAGCCGGTGATCGTGTTCTCGTAGCCGTGGATGCCGCCGCCGTCGCCCGGAGTCGTGTTGCCGGTGATCGTCGTGTCGCTGACGGGCGTGCCGGCGATCCGCAGGCCGCCTCCGTGCACGGACGCCGTGTTCTCCACGAACAGGCTGTCGGTGACGGTGGAGCCGAAGCCAGTCCAGAGGCCGCCGCCCCACTGGGCCGTGTTGTCGAACACCGTAGTACCGCTGAGGCGTATGTCGCCGAGGGCCAGCACGCCGCCTCCCCCGCCCAGCGACGTGTTCCCGGATATCACGCCGTCAGAGAAATCGACGTCTGTCGCCGGGATGTTCAGGCCGCCGCCGCCGTTCAGGCAGAACGAGCAGCTCCCCTGCGTGGCGACGTTGCCTATCAGCGTTGTGTCGTCGAGCGTCGCCGAAGAGGAAACGCCGATCGTCAGTCCGCCGCCCTCGTCCGCTGTGTTCCCCTGGAACAGGCTGCCGGTGATCTCCAGGCTGTAACCCACTCCGTCTGCCTTATGAAGGCCGCCGCCGGACGTCCCCTGGATCGCGTGAACGGCCGAGTTGTTGACCACGTTTACGTTGTTCAGCGTGAGGTTGGCGTACTCATCCTGAAAGATGCCGCCGCCCCGCAGCTCCGCGCTGTTATCGGTCACGTTCATGTCCGCTAGCAAGACGTCTCCGCTGCCGACGCGAACGCCGCCGCCGGCGTCGCTGAAGCCTGTTAGGACACCGCCCGTGATCGTCAGGTCTCTGATCTCGACGTAGCCGATCGCAAGCGCCGGGTAAACGTCCAGCGCGCGGTCGATGCCGTCGGCGTCGAGGCTCGACGTTCCGGCGCCGGCGCCGGAAATGGTCACCGACTCCAGGACATCGACGTCGCCGGTCTGGTTGAGGTCTTCACCGCTGCCGGCAAGCGCCAGTGTATGAGTGCCGGGCGGGACCATGATCGTGTCCGCGCCGCCGCTGGTGTTGGCGGCCTCAACGGCGCCTCTGAAGCTACAGTCGTTGGCCGCGGCCGTGCAAGCGCTGGGGATCGGCGAGGTGTCGTCGAGGCGGTCGACGATGAAGATCGACCCGGCGGTCGACGTCCCGGCAGAGGAGATGAGCGCGACAGCCAGGGCGATGAGGGTTACGGGGATCGCGTGGAAGGGGCGCATGGGAGCCTCCTGTTGCGGCTGGTGCTGACAGGGGGACTATATCGCGCGTGCCGGGGTGTCGCTACTCTTGCTCGGGTGGCGTAATGGGCTGCGGCCGTTCGCCCTTCGCGAACCGGGCAAGCCAGTCGCGCATGGCCGGGTCGGCGAGGCTGTCGCTGTGGACCTCCAGCTCGTGGCGCAGGCCCTCGTCAATCGGAAGCGTGAAGGCGTCGAGCGCGGCGCGGCGGTCGTTTCGCATCGCCGTCTGCGGGTACGTCGCCACCGTGCTGGCGATCTCCAGCGCACGATCAACGGCCGTCCCCTTCGGCACTACCTCCTGGACCAGTCCCATGCGCAGGGCGTGTCCGGCGCCGATCTGCGCGCCCGTGATGATCAGATAGAGCGCGTTGCCCATGCCGACGATTGGCGGCAGGCGCTGCGTGCCGCCGTCTGCCAGCGGCACGCCCCAGCGCCGGTTCAGGACGCCGAACTGCGCGTCCGCCGAGGCGATCCGGAAGTCGCACCAACAGGCTAGCTCCAGCCCGCCCGCCGTGCAGTAGCCGTTGATCGCGCCGATCACAGGCTTGCCGATGTCGGTGATGCGGGAGAGGCCCATGGGCCCGGACTTGCCCGCACCGGGGCGTGTCATGAGCGAGTCGATGTTCTTGAGGTCGGCGCCCGAGCAGAAGGCCTGCTCGCCGGCCCCCGTCAGGACCATCACGGCCAGGTCGTCGCTCGCCTTGAACTCCTCCGTCGCCGCTTCCAGCAGTCCGGCGGTTTCACCGTCGACGCAGTTGCGGACTTCCGGGCGGTTGATCGTTACGAGGAACGCCTGGCCCTGCGTTTCGGTGAGGACTTTCGGCCCGGCCACCGTCAGTAACCGCCGGCGAGTTTGCGGTGGTCCCAGGAGACGACGCGCTCGATCTCCAGCCGCACGACGACGCGCTTCTTCGCCATCATCTTCACGCCGGCGATCGTCGCGTCGTTCACCGGCAAGTTCTGGTATCGCGCGGACGCGGCGACGCCGAACTTGATCACTTCGTCCTCATCGTCGCTGATGTGCGCCCGGGCGATCAGCTCGACGCCGCGCAGGTTGGCATACACGTCGCCGTCCTCGACGAGGCAAGTGATGTGGTCGTCGCGGCGCAGGTTCACGATCTTCTGCGACTTGGCGAACGTCCAGAAGCAGAGCGCGCCGTCAACGAAGGCGTACCACATCGCCACGACGTGCGGCCGGCCGTCGGCGCCGATCGTGGCGACAGCCATCGTCCGCTGCTCCTCGAGGAAAGCGTCGACCTCCGCCTCGGTCATGCGTATCTTGTCGCGAGTTGACATCGTTGCTCCTTAGCCGGAAGCCTGCGCCCTGGCGGCGGCATCGAGCACGTCGTTAACGTGAGCGTTGACGTGCATGATGGCGACCAGGTTCAGTACCGTCGCCAGCGGGCCCTTGATGCCGCCGGCGCTCTTCACCTCCGTAGCGAATAGCTCGTCCTCCGTCGCCTCAATCGTACTGATCGTCGTCTCTCGGTTCTTGCGAAAGACCTCCAACAGTTCGGCGACAGTGTTGTCAGCGTAGCGCTCGATCTGGCGGTCGTTGTAGCTGTTGATGCCGCCCTTCGCCGGCTTCGAGGTCGCCGGCGCGTCCGGCTTCTTCTCCGGCGGACCGTTGCGGGCCAGGTCGATCAGCTTGGGATACGTCCACTCGATCGCCGCGATGTGGGCCAGTATCTGGCGGCCGTTCCAACCGCTTTCGTAGCAGCCGGCCTCGAGCGCCTCCGCCGGCAGCTCTTCGAGCTTCGATAGCAACTCTTCGCCGCTCGAACGCAGGCTCGCGAGGAGCTGGGCTTTGAGATCGGCGGGTTGGTCTGTCATCGGGGTGCCTCCTTGACTCTTACGCGAGCGTGAGGCTACGCCTGCAGCGAAACGATGTCAAGTGACAGCGGTCACGGCTCCCGGCTGGCTCTCGCGGTGAGGCTAGTTCGCGCCCAGGCGAGGCGTGGGGCCGCGCTTCTTGCGGGCCGGCTTCGATCCGTTGGGGCCCTTGGCGGACGCTCGCCGGGCAAGTCCGTACGGCGCGTCGGTCTCGTAGGCGGCGCGCTTGCAATCGCAATAGAAGCACATGCCGCCAAAGAGATGGCGCTCGTAAGGGTGGTCGCAGTTAAGACAGCCGGTCACAGATAAAATACCTCGGATCGTCAATATAAGCCGATTTCGGCGGGCGTTTGCAAGCGGGCAGGGCCCTAATCGGCGGATTCAAACGCTTTTCCTACGAGCTGGGCCCAGGGGTTCGCAGGCACCTCACAGCGGAAAGGCCGGCACTTCGGCCATTTCGACGCGCTCGAAGCCGTCGCCGATGGCTATGCGATACCGCTGCCCGCGGTGCGCCAGAAGCGGTAGATCGACCCCGAGCGAACTAGCTATTCGGTGCCCAACCTCCGGGATAAGGTCGCCGTGAGAGCAGGCGATGACGCGCCCCTCAGGCTGCCGTAAGGCGATCTCGCGCAACGCCGCTTCGCCGCGTTTCACCATCGCTCCGTGGCACTCGCCCGGTTGCTCTTCGGCGAGCGATGGCAGCGTCTCGACCGGCAGGCCCGTCGCCTCGGCGATCGGCTCGATCGTCATCCGGCAGCGGAGGGCGGGACTCGCGAAGAGTCGGACGACGGGCGAAATGAGTAGCGCGTCGCGCAGGGCCTCGGCTTGCCGCTTGCCGAAATCGCTCAGCGGGCGCTCGTCCTGATCGCCGCGCCACTGGCCTCGGTCGCCGGCGTCGACGTGCGGGACGAGTTCGATTACGAGCTTCTGCCGTACGTCTTTTCGAGCCACTGCGCCCACGTGATCCTTCCGGACTTGTTTTCGGGGCAGATGTTGAGACCCTTCGCGAACTGGCCCAGCGGGCCCAGCGCCGGCACCGGCACCCGGACGGCGCGGACACCGCTGACCTTGAGCCACGGCTTCGCGATCTCGGCCGCCGTCAGCACCTCCGGCCCGCCGATGTCCGGCAGGCGTCCAGACGGGCCGGTCTCCACCGTCTCGGCCATGTGCCGGGCGACCTCGCTGGTGTCGATGAGCTGGAACCTGGCCGCTCCCGGCACGAAAAGGAACGGCCCGCGCCTGAATAGTGTGCGCATGAAGGCGTCGAGCAGCGAGTGGAACTGCGTGGCGCGCAGGATCGTGTACGGCACGCCGGACGCCTCGATCGCCTGCTCCGCCGCGTACTTCGCCCTGTAGTAGGGCAGGGTCATGCGGTCGACGCCGACGATCGAGATGTAGTAGAAGTGGCCGGCGCCGGCCGCCTTTGCCGCTTTGAGCAGGCGCTTCGTCCCCGCGACGTCGGCTTCCTGTGTCTTCTTGAACGGGCTGGAAGCGCAGTGGACGATCGTCTCGATGCCTGCAACTGACTCCGCCAGCCCGTCGCCCGTGAGGAGATCGCCCTGCGCCCACTCCAGGCCAGCCGCCAGATCTTCGGGCTCCGGGCGGCTGCTCCCGATCCGCACGTCGTGACCCGCGCTCTGCAGGAGCGGCACCAGTTCGCTGCCCAGGCCACCCGCTCCGCCGGTCACCAGTATTCGCGTCATCTCGGGGACTCCACGCTAGCTGAACGCCGGCATCACTTCTTCGGCGAAGCGCCGCGCGGGTTCCGCGAAGAAGCGCGGCCAGAGCGCGACGTACATCTCCTCGACGCCGGCGTCCTCGTAGCGCTTGACCTGCTCCGAGATCTCTTCCGGCCCGCCGATCAGCAACGCGTCGGCCGCTTCCTCCGGCGTGCTGCCGAGCGCTGCCGACATCCCCTGCAATACGCGCTGGCGGAAGGCCGGGTCTTCGTTCAGGAAGAGCGGCGCCTGGATCGTGCGCTTGATCGTGCCCGGGTCGCGGCCGACGGCCTCGCAGTGCTTGTCCAGCACCTCGAACTTGTGCTTTACCTCAGCCGGCGTGCCCATGACGTTGGCGATGTCTGCGTAGTGGGCGACGATGCGCAGCGTGCGCTTCTCGCCGCCGCCGCCGATGAGGATCGGCGGGTGTCCGCCTCCGGCGGACTGGACGTTCGGCGGGTTGTAAGGCGGCCGGTCGAGCGAGTAGTACTCGCCGGTCCAGGAAGGGCGGTCCTCGGTCCACACCGTCTTGATCAGGTGCGCCGCCTCCTCCAGCCGGTCGAGGCGCTCCTTGACGGGCGGCAGGTTGATGCCGAACGCCCTGTGCTCGTACTCGTGCCAGCCGGCGCCGAGGCCGAAGATCAGCCGCCCGCCGGAGATCTGGTCGACGGTCGTCGCCTGCTTGGCGAGGACGGCGGGGTGACGGTAGGTGTTGCCGGTGACGAGGATGCCCAGCTTCACCCGCGAAGTCGCCTGGGCGAGCGCGGCGAGCGCGGTCCAGCCCTCCATGCATGGCCCTTCGGAGCCAAATTCCTGGCCGAAGCCGCTTACGAAGTGGTCCATCAGCCAGAGCGAGTCGAACGCCGACCCGCCGTCGAGGTCTTTCCAGAAGTCGACAAGCTCCTGCCAGGTCACTCCCGATTGGTTTGCCACTGCTCCGAACTTCATGGCGTCCTCGCTCTCTGTTTCGGTGAAAATGGGGCCTGGGCGGCGTCCGCGTGCGCGCAATCACCGCCGGAACGGATTGGCGCTCAGCTTAGCACACGCTAACTGAATGGAGTTAGATACATATCGGACACAGGCGAGTCAAACCTTGACGCGCACGTGAAGGTTCCCGCACAATGCGACTGCGAACGCCGCAGCGCAAAGGAGAGCCGCGATGAGTGACGGCGGATCCGAGCCAGACCTGAAGAAACGTGCGAGAGAGATGAAAGACCGCCTCTCCTGTGACGAGCGGGAGGCGCTGCTGATCAAGCTCTGGATGACCCACGACTCTCGCTGGTTCGCGGCGGCGGCGATGGAGTGCGGGATGGAGACGACGAACCGTCTCAACCAGACGGCGGCACGTGAGATGGGGAAGAGAGAGGCGCCGCGGCTGCTTCGCGCTTTCGAGATGTCACCCGTCAGGAACCGCGACGACTTCGTGGCCGCGTATGAGGCGTTCATCGGCCTGCTCGGCCCCGACCTGCTGGACTACGAGGCGGAGTTGATCGGCGACGATTCCTATGACCTCAAGGTGAAGCGTTGCTTCGCGTTCGATCAGGTGACGAAGGCTGGCGTGGCGCAGCAGTACGACTGCGGAATCCTGCCCCGGGTCACCGGCTGGCTCGAAGGACTCGGGCTTGAGCACGAACTGAGCCCGGCGATTGGGCCCTGCCTTATGGCGGCCGGAAAAGACTGCGTCTACCGGGTGACGGTTAAGCCCTCACCGCCGCACGATTGAGGTTGCCTCACTCGGCGGCGGGCGGTTCGATCCCGAGCTGCTTCCGGTAGTCCTTCTCCATGCCGCCCAGCGCGCCCATCTGCTCGTAAGAGACCAGCGGCCACTGCACGAACATGCGCATGACCGGCAGCGGCACGGCCGGCGCCGGCATATCGCCGATCACCTTGCTTTCTTCGAGGCCGCTCAGCTCCTCCTCGCTCATGCCCAGCAGGCCCTGGAGCACCTCGCGGTTGTGCTCGCCGAGCTTCGGTGCGGGCTGCGCGCTCCGCATCTCGAACGCGGAGAACTTCGCGCCGACCTGGTGCGGCACAGGCCTCGGGCCCTGCTCTGTCTCGACGCGGTCGAAGAAGCCGCGCTCCCGAAGGTGCGGGTCGAGCAGCGCCTGCTTTGGGTTGAGCACGGCGGCGGCAGTGACACCAGCCTTCTGGAGGAGGTGCATCGCTTCGTACTGGTCCTGCTCGCGCGTCCAGCCGGCGATCAGCTCGTCCAGCGCGTCGTGGTGTTCCCGGCGGGACGCGAGATCGGCGAAGCGTTCGTCGGAGGCCCACTCCGGATTGCCGGTCGCCTCGCAAAAAGCGCGCCATTCGTCGTCGTCGGCGACGGTGAGGACGAGCCAGTTGTCGGTGCCTGAGCACGGATAGCAGCCCTGCGGCGCGTACCAGTGGCTGCGGTTGCCGATGCGCCGCGGCTCGCGATTGTTCATCGCGTAGTCCATCAGCGCGTAGCCGACGACGGGCATGGCCGCTTCCTGCTCCGAGAGGTCGATGTACTGGCCCTTGCCGGTGCGCCGGCGGTAGTGGAGTGCGCTCAACACGGCGCCGGCGCCGACGATGCCGGAGTACGGGTCGGTGAACGAAATGCCGGTGCGTAGCGGATCGCCTCCTGCGTAGCCCGTGATCGACGAAAGCCCGGCCGCTGGCTCCAGGCCCATGCCGTAGCCCGAGAAGTCCCGCCAGGGGCCGTCCTGCCCGTAGCCGGAGAGGCTGATCATGATGATGTCCGGCTTGATCTTGGTCAGCGAATCGTAGCCCAGGCCGAACTTGTCCATGACGCGCGGCGTGAAGCTCTCGGCGATGATGTCGCACTCCGCGACCAGCCGCTTCACGATGTCGGCACCGGTTCCGCCGTTCTCTTCGCTGAGGTCGAGCGTAAGCGAGCGCTTGCCGCCGTTGCGCAGCAGGAAGTAGCCGGCCTTGTTCCAGTAGTCGTCCTCGCTGCTGTTCTCCGGCATCACAAAGTTGCGTGTGATGTCCATCCGTGTCAGGCCCTCGACCTTGATCACGTCCGCGCCGAGGTCGGCGAGCATCCGCGTGCAGGTCGGCCCCGCGTAGACCTGCGAGAAGTCGAGCACGCGGATGCCGTCGAGGGGCAGGCCGCTCACTCCGCTGCCTCCGGAACTTCTGCGGAGTCTGCGCCGAGGGCCGGCGCCGGGCCGGACGCCAGCGGCGTCTCCGACATGCGGAAGACGGTGCCGATCGCGGGCAGCCTGCCCACGCCCGGCTGGTCGATCTCGCCGAAGAAGCGCCGCTCAGCCAGGTGGTCGCTCTCAAACAGCGTCTGCGGCGACATCACGGCGGCGAAGGGGACGCGCAGCTCCTGCGCGCGCGTCAAGAGGTCGAGCCAGTCGTGCTCCATCAGGTACGGGCGGAGGATCTTCTCGAACTCCTCCCACTGGAGCGTGCGCAGCCAGAGGTTCTGGAAAAGCGGGTGCTCCTCCAGCTCTGGCTGCTCCAGCAGGATCGCCATCATCAGCGGGAAGCCCGTCGCGCCGCCGATGACGACGATGTGGCCGTCGCGGCAGGGAAAGATCTCGCTCGGATAGGCTGGAAAGTGGTGGCGCGAGTAGAAGCGCCTGCGGATCGCGCCCAGCCAGGCGTACATCGTCGTGTTGTACTCGTCGGCCGAACCCAGCGCTTCGAGGCAGGAGACGTCGATGTGCTGGCCGGCGCCGGTCTCGGCGCGGTGTTCCAGAGCCGCCAGGACCGAGACCCAGGCGTGAAGGCCGCCGAAGTAGTCGGCCGGCTCGCCGCCAGTGGCCAGCGGCTCCTTGTCCGGGTCGCCGGTGACGTACATCAGTCCGGAAAGCGCCATGCAGGTTAGCGAGTTGCCCCTGAACTGCGCGTACGGGCCCGTCTGTCCGAACGGCGTCACCGAACAGTACACGAGCTTCGGGCACGTGCCGGAGATGTCGCCGAAGTCGAGGCCCAGCTCCGCCATGCGGCCCGGCGTCTCGCTCTCGATCAGGACGTCGGCTGAGGCGAGTAGCCTGCGCAGCACGGCGCGGCCTTCGTGCGAGTCGAGGTCAAGCGTGACGCTCTGCTTGTTGCCGTTGAGGTGGATGAAAAGGCCGCTCTTCTCCGGATCCGGAACGTCGCCCGGAAAGGGGCCCAACCGGCGCGTGAAGTCGCCCTCCGGCGGCTCCACCTTGATCACCTCGGCGCCGAGGTCGGCGAGCAGCCGGGCGCAGTAGGGCCCGGCGATTCCCTGCGAAAGGTCGATAACACGCAGGCCGTCGAGCGCGGAGTCAGTCATGAAGGAGGCATCCAATCATTCGAGGCACGGGGCGGATAATAGCAGGGAACGCGAAACGCGAACAAGGATGCGGCCAGCGAGAGCCTCAATAGGAGCAGTGAGTTGGTCCCGCTCATGGTGAGGCTCTCGAACCATGAGCGGAGCACCGGAATTCCTGCGTAAGCGCGCCGTTTGCTAAAATCGCCTCGCTGGCCAACATGTCTTCTCTCACGCTCGACATCAAACCGCCCATCGCCCGCTTGACCCTGGGCCGCGACGTCATCGGGCCTGCCGAGATCGGCGACCTGGCGTCCGCCTGTGAGGCGATCGGCGCCGACGATGTCGTCCGTGTGGTGGTCCTCGCCGCCGCAGGCGACTCCTTCGGCCGCGGTTGGGACTGGTCCGCGCTGGCCGCCGGGTCGTCTACCGCGGCCGAGGCGCTCCGAGAGGCCGGCGTGCTGGACGATCCGTTCGGCTGCCTGGCCAGGCTGCCCAGGCCTGTCGTTTGTGCGGTGCACGGCGAAGTCTCGGGCGGCGGACTGGCGCTGGCGCTGGCGGCCGACATCCGCATCGCCGCCGAAGACGCGACGTTCTCACTGCCGGAGGCGGGGCTGGGCCTCGTCCCCATGGCCGGCGTCACGCAACGCCTGGCGCGCCTGGCCGGAAGAGGGGACGCGCTGGCGCTGGCGCTCACCGGCGAGCCGATCGACGCGGCGGACGCCCTGCGCATCGGCCTCGTCAGCGAGGTCGTGCCGAAGGACCGCCTGGCGGCGCGCACGGACGAGATCGCCGGGCGCATCGCCGAGCGCGGACCGATCGCCTTGCGCTACGCCAAGGAGGCGGTGTCGCGCGGCGTCGAGATGCCGCTCGATCAGGGGCTGCGATACGAGACCGACCTGACAATCATCCTCCAGACCACCGAAGACCGCGCGGAGGGCGTGCGTGCGTTCCTCGAGAAGCGTTCGCCGAAGTTCAAAGGGAAGTGAGCCGATGCAACTGAGAATGGAAGAAGACGAGGCGTGGTCGCTGGTCGCCGTGGTTACGTCCTACGTCGTCGATGACAGCGGTGTGTCTCAGGACGCGAAGGAGAGTATCCGCCAGTGGCGCAGAAAGCACGCTGAAGGCACGGTAGAGATGGCGGCGCTGGCGGACGGCATGAACGAGGCGATCGGCGCCTACATCGAGGCGAGGACAGACCGCCAGGTGCGAAAGCGCGGCCGCTACGGGCGCGCCCGGAGCCAGAAGTGAAGGTCGAGTTCGAGATCGAGGAGACGCGCGAGCTGCTCGTCTTCCTCTGCGACCGCCTGATCGAAGACGCCGGGCTCGCGGAGGCCGACCGGGCAACGATCCGCAAGTGGCGCGGCGACTCGATGCGCGCCGGCTCGCCGGCCATGCGCGATCTGCACGACAAGGTGAACGCCGACCTCGCCCGCGCGCTCGAGAACAGGCAGAGAAGCTCCGTGCGCAAGCCAGACTGGCGATGAGCGAAGGGCCCGTCCTCTACGAGAAGCGCGACGGCGGCGTCGCCTGGGTGACGCTGAACCGCCCCGCTGTCCTCAACGCCATCAACATGCGGATGCGCGACGAGCTGTGGGGGCTGATGCAGGCCGTCCGCGACGACCCGGACGTGCGCGTCGTCGTCTTCAAGGGCGCTGGCGACCGGGCGTTCTCCGCCGGCGCCGACATCAGCGAGTTCGGGACGGCTCCTTCAATCGCGGAGGCCCGCCGCGCCCGCCGCGAGCGTGACGTCTGGGGACTGATGCTCTCGCTGGATGAGGTGCTGATAGCAGCCGTGCACGGGTACGCGCTGGGCGCTGGTGTCGAACTGTCGATGTGCTGCGACATCCGCATCGCCTCCGACGATGCCCGTTTCGGCCTGCCGGAAGTGAGCCTCGGCTACATCCCCTCGGCCGGCGGCACACAAACGTTGCCGCGTCACGTACCTCCCGGCCTCGCGATGCAGATGATCCTCACCGGCGACCCGATCGACGCGCCTTTCGCGCACAGCAGCGGCCTTGTGCAGAGGCTTGTCCCGCGCCAGCGGCTTTACGCGGAGGCCGAGTCGGTGGCGAGAGCGATCGCTGCTCGTCCCGCCGAGGCGACGCGGCTGGCGAAGCGGGCGATCGTCGACGGCGCTGAGCTATCGTTAGGCTCGGGTCTGGCGCTAGAATCGACGATGGTGCGGCGGTCGCTTGAGACGGCGTCGCTGCCCCGGTAAGAAGACACGAATGACTACCGACACAGAGCGCATCTCACCTTTCGGGCGCGGCTGGCGCTGGCTCAACCGCTTCGGCCTGCTCGTGCCGCTGGCGATAGGAGCGTTGCTGGTCGTCCTCGTGGCGATCACGCTCGCCTCACCGCGTTATAGCTCGCCGACCGAGGTCAACGCCGGCTCGCCGGACGAATACGACGTCGCCCGGCCGCACTACTTCGAAGAGGAGCGTTTCTGGCTCGTGCACCTGCCGGACGGCGAGTTCGTCGCGCTCTACGACCGCGACCCGGCGACGGGCTGTTCGCTGCCCTGGGGCTCCGGGTTCGAGCACATGGGCGCCAAAGGCTGGTTCCGGGACGCCTGCAGCGGCTCGATCTACGATCTCACGGGCGCCTGCTTCGGCGGGTCCTGCAACGTCGGCCTCAACCGTCTCAACGTCTCCATGGTCGATGGCGATCTCATCGTCGACCCGCGCGACGGGCCCCACGGCGAGTTCAGGTCGGACAACGGCGACCCCGTAAACCCGCCCCAGTAGGCGGAGGGAGGAACCGCCGGGGACTGGCGAGCGGCAGCCGTTTTCGGTAGCGTTATAGTCTGCCGGTCCGCGCCCAGAGGTCCGGCCGCCATCCATAGGGAGGACATATGAACACCAGCGAATTCCTGATGATCGCCGCGGCTACCGTCCCGGAGCGGACGGCGATGGCCTGCGAGGGCAAGACGCGCACGTTCGCCGAAATGCAGGAGCGTGTGAACCGCTTGGCCAACGCGCTGCAGGGGATGGGCGTCGGCCCGGGCCAGAAGGTCGCCGTCATGGCGCTCAACTCCAGAGAGTACGTCGAGACCTACTACGCCACGGCCAGGCTGGGCGGCGTCTTCGTGCCGCTCAACTACCGGGCGAAGCAGGAAGAGATCGTCTACATGTGCAACAACTCCGAGGCCGCCGTCGTGTTCGTCGGCGAGCGCTACCTCGACCTCTTGAACGCGATCCGGGGCGAACTGACGACGGTCAAGCACTTCGTCGCCATCGACAGCAAGTCCGGCGATATGCCGTACTACGAGGACCTGCTCGCCGCGCACGAGCCGGAGGAGATCTTCACCGAGATCGACGACGCCGACCCCACGATCGTCATCTACACCAGCGGCACGACGGCGCTCCCCAAGGGCGTCGTCCTCACCTTCCTCGGCATGTCCGTCTACGTCACCAACACCGTCGAGCCGGTCGACCCGGCGGCGGAGAAGCCGGACGTGCTGCTCGTCTCCGTTCCCTTCTACCACGTCGCCGGCGCAACGACGATGCTCTCCACCGTCTGGTCCGGCCGCAAGATGGCGGTCCTGCCGCAGTTCGAGCCGGGCGCCTGGCTAACGGCGGTGCAGGAGCACGGCGTCACGCACAGCTTCGTCGTGCCGACGATGCTCAAGCGGATCATGGAGCACGAGGACTTCGGCAAGACGGACCTCAGCTCGCTCAAGCTCGTTGCTTACGGCGCCGCGCCGATGCCTTACGAGGTCGTGACGAAGGCTGTCGAGGTGATGTCCTGCGGCCTGATGAACGCCTACGGCCAGACGGAGAGCACCTCGTCGCTTACGTTCCTCGGTCCAGACGACCACAAGATCCCGAAGGAGGAGGGCGAGGCGCGGGAACTGGCTCTCAAGCGGTTGCGCTCCGTCGGCCAGCCGATGGACGATATCGTGGTCATGATCATGGACCCGGAAGGCGAGATCCTGCCGCCCGGACAGGAGGGCGAGATCGTCGCGCAGGGCCCGCGGGTAATGTCCGGCTACCTCAACCGCGACGAAGACACGTCGGAAGCGATCAGAGACGGCTGGCTGCACACGGGCGACGTCGGCTGGATGGACGATGACGGCTACCTCTACATAACTGGTCGCACGAAGGACCTGATCATCCGCGGCGGCGAGAACATAGCGCCGGGCGAGATCGAGAGCGTCCTGCAGCAGCACGACGCCGTAGAGGACGCCGCGGTGATCGGCGTGCCGGACGCCGAGTGGGGCGAAGAGGTGAAGGCGATCGTCGTCTTCAAGCCGGGCCAGCAGGCGTCCGAAGATGACCTGACGCAGTTCGTGAAGGCGCGCCTCGCCAGCTACAAGGCGCCGAAGTTCTATGCCTTCGCCGAAGACCTGCCCCGGAACTACGTCGGCAAGGTGCTCAAGACCGACCTCCGCAAGCAGTTCGGCGAAGCGAAGAGCGGCTAGCAACAATCAAGCCCCGAACCGTAGCGGAGGCCTTCAGGCCTCCAGCCGGCGCTCCGCTGCAGCGCCACATGCCGCTAGGTGGTTCGCATCCTACCGCGTATTGTCGCGTCGATGGCGACTGCCGCTCCGTTTCGCCGAAGGCCGAACCGCCTGGCACTGTCCACCTACGCCGGGCCGGTCGTCGTCTTGCTCACGCTGGCCACCGCTGACCGCAGGCGCCACTTCGCCGCGCCTCGATGGGCGATACTCGGCCTCCGTGTGCTTGAGCGGGTCGCCGAGCGCCGCCGGGCCCTGGTTTTCGCGTACTGCTTCATGCCTGATCACGTGCACCTCGTCGTGCAGGTTGCAGGCGAGGGTTCCGTCGTCGACTTCGTGAAGGAGTTCAAGCAGCGCACCGGGTACGCGTTCAGGCGAGCGACCGGGCGATCATTGTGGCAGAAGAGCTACCACGACCATGTCCTACACCGAGATGAAGACCTCGTGGCGGTCTGTCGCTACGTCTTCGCTAATCCGGTGCGCGCAGGGTTGGTGGCCCGGGCAGACGACTTCGCGGCTAGCGGGTCGTTGGTCTGGGGTCGGGGCGTCCTGGTGGAGGCCTGAGAGGCCGCACCGCTGTGATCGGACCGATGGTGGCAGGCGGTCCTCTGTGGGGGGTTCATCCCGTCAGAGTCATAAGGCCTCCGCTACGGTTCGTGGCCGGTTGGCGCTGGCGGCAGCGGTTCGATACGCTGCCAGCGTGACTATCAGGACGGACCCCGCCTGATGCCGCGGAAGCGTAAGCGCCGGCAGCGGCTGGAACGCCAGGAACAACGCCAGGAGGCGGTGGCCGCCGGCGTTCCTGTGACCGAAGAGGCCGCGTCTCCAGCAGGGCGCACCACTGAAGCCAGCATCTCGTACACCGGTGCGGCCGGCGGTCTGCTCGGAGCTGGAATGTTCTTCGCCGCAGCGATGGGCATCGTAATCGATCCCAACGACGACTCCCGCCTGTGGGCGATGCCGGCGGCCTTCATCGGGTTGTGCTTCCTGCCTGCGATCTGGGTTTCCGTCGTGCGGAATCATCCTCGCCGGCGGCGCGTCCTGCGAATCTCGACTGTCGGGATCATGGCGATCGCGATGCTAAGTCTCCTCTCCGGCTTCGGGTTTGCGTTAGCGGTGCCACTGGCGCCGCCGACGGCTCTCCTGGCGATCGGCGCCGGGTTCATCTTCCAGCGCTCCGGATCGAGCGCCTGACCCGCCGGCCTTCCACACGCTCGCTCGGTCTGCCGATTGACCGACGAATCGCCGCGTCGCTATGATTGGGCGCGCAAGTTTGGAGACAAGCGGCAGGAGCTTAGCATGACGCCAGCGAACGAGTTTCCCGGGAACATCTTCTTCTACGCTATCTTCTTCGGGTTCATGGCGTTCTTCGCCTGGTCCGCGTACGTCCGCGCTCGCTGGCTCTTCGCTGCGCAGCCACTGAACCGCCTCAACCACCTCTTCTGGCGCGTCGCCGGCCTCGTACCGTGGCTGCTCGGCAACGGGCGCTTCGTTCGCCGCCGTTACTGGTACTCCGGCCTCCTGCACACGATGATCTGGTGGGGCTTCATCGTCCTCCAGATCCGCACGCTGAACTTCCTCCTCAACGGCGTCGACCACGACATCTCGTTCGAGGGTCTCGTGCCCGGCGTCTACGACGTGCTGCGGCCGGTGATGGACGTCTTCAACGTGCTGGTCATCGTCGGCATCGGCATGGCGGCGTTCCAGCGGCTCGTCTGGAAGCCGAAGCGCATGACGCTGAACCTCGACGGCTGGATGACGCTCTTCTTCATCTTCTGGCTGATGGTCACCGACGTCGCGGTCAACAGCTTCGAGTTCTACCTCCACCCGGGGGCCGAGGTGTTCCAGAACCGCGAGCTTTCGTTCGTCGCCTACGGCTTCAGCGAGCTGTGGGCGGAGATCGGCATGTCCGAGGGGCTGGCCGAGGGCCTCAACACCTTCTTCTGGTACAACCACCTCGTCGACTTCCTCGCCTTCCTCTGCTTCCTCCCCTACTCCAAGCACTCACACGTGCTCACCGTCATACCGCAGATTCTCTTCCGCCGGCACGAGCCGACGGGCGTGCTGTCGCCGATCAAGGACATCGAGCAGGCCGAGAGCTTCGGCGCGGGCAAGCTCAGTGACTTCAACTGGAAGCAGCTGCTCGATCCGTTCAGCTGCACCGAGTGCGGCCGCTGCACCGCCGTCTGCCCGGCGAACCTCACCGGCAAGCTGCTCTCCCCCAAGCACTACATCGTCGACGTCCGGCACCTGCTGGACGCCGAGATACCGCCGGCACGCTTCTGGATGCAGAAAGCGGCGGCGTCGAACGGCAACGGCGAGGCGGCTGAACCGAAGTCGACGGCCGACGCCGTCGGCTTCGAGCAGACGTGGGACTGCCTGACCTGCGGAGCGTGCATGGAAGAGTGCCCCGTGTTCATCGAGCACGTGCCGACGATCATGGACGTCCGCCGCTTCATGGTGATGGAGCAGTCGAGTATGCCGGAGTCGGCGCAGGCCACCCTCATGCAGCTCGAGCAGCGCGGTCACCCCTGGCGCGGGACGCAGCTCACTCGCACGACGTGGATCGAGGAGATGGCCGCTGAAGGCACGGAAGTGCCGACGTTTGACGGCAGCCAGGAGTACCTCTACTGGGTCGGCTGCTCGGGGGCCCTGCAGGAGCGCAACGTCAAGGTGACCAAGGCGCTCGTGAGGCTCTTCATGCAGGCCGGCGTTAGCTTCGGTGTGCTGGCGGCGGAGGAAGGCTGCTCCGGCGATCCGGCGCGGCGCCTCGGCAACGAGTACCTGTACCAGCTTCAGGTGCAACAGAACATCGAGCTGATGAACGCCAAAGGCGTGCAGAAGGTGATCGCCAACTGCCCGCACTGCTACAACACGATCAAGCACGAATACCCGGACTTCGAAGGCACGTACGAGACCGTCCACCACACGGAGCTGCTCGCCCAGCTTGTGCGGGATGGCAAGCTCTCGGCGCAGCAGGCGAACGGCCTGCAGGACAAGACCGCGACCTACCACGACCCGTGCTACACGTCGCGCCACAACGACATCATCGACGATCCGCGGCAGGTGATCGCCGCCGTGGGCGCGGGCCAGGTGGAGATGCCCCGCTGCAAGCGCGGCACCTTCTGCTGCGGCGCCGGTGGCTCGCACATGTGGGTCGAGGAGAACCGCGGCGAGCACATCAACGAAGTCCGTACCAGGGAGGCCGTCGACACCGGCGCCGACCTCATCGCCGTCGCCTGCCCCTTCTGTATGCAGATGTTCGAGTCAGGCGTCGGCGCGATCCCCGAGGCCGAAGAGCGCGGCGTCCAGGTCTTCGACGTCGCCGAGCTGCTCGACATGAGCGTCGCCTACAGCAAGCCGGCCCCGCCCGCCGGCAACGGCGGCCCCCCGCCCGCAGCGGCCGAACCGCAACCAGCCCCCGCCGCCGGCTCTCCCGCTGAGGACGACGCACCACAGTCGGGCGAAGAGACTACGGCCTAGCGTCTCAACCCCGTCCGTCCTTCGAGAGCCTCAGGACGAGCGGATGAGCCGTCAGCTGATCACGCGGACGGGGCACTCGCCTTCGGCGACAGGCACAATCGCGATGTGGTTCTCCGACGCCAGGACCGCGCACGCTTCGAGGCCGTCGCAGTCCGGCCCGCAGGCGACGCGCCTGCTCACTCTGACGAGGTAAGTGAAGACGGGCACGCTGTGGAACTGAACGGCGCAGAAGAAAGGCTCGGGCTCCGGGTTGTCGTAGCCTCGCGCGTTGTCGCCAAGCTCCAGGGACACTCCGCGCTGGCAGCCCGACGCCTCGGCTCCGGAGCAGGGGCCCCTTTCACACGACCACAGTTCGATCGTCACGGTGCGCAGGCCCAGCACCGGGCATTCAACCGGAATCAGCCGTGGGCTGCCCCCGTTGGCGCTCTCCGGAGGGCACGTCGGCAGCGGGGGCGGTCGCAGTTCGCCGGCCGCGAGCGTCGGTTCAGCGCCGCCGTTGCCGGGCGGGCTGGTGGGTGTGGCCGTCAAGTCGCTACCGCCGCTTGAGCAAGCGGCAGCGAGCAGGACTACACCCGCGGCCAAGACGCCAGTCCGCATGCCTACTAAACGCGCCGAGAGCGTGATTTGTTCCCGCCGCGCCTTCACAGACGGCGCCGCCTCGCGCATAATCGGCCCATGGCCACGCTCCTGATCCACGGCGCCACGCTGATCGATGGCACCGGCGCCGACCCGAAGCCCGGCGTCTCCGTGCGCGCCGAGGACGGGCGCATCACCCGCATCGCCCCGAAGGACGCCTTCGAGGAGAGCGACAGCACGGTCATCGACGCCGGCGGGCGCTACCTGCTCCCCGGCCTGACGGACGCGCACCTGCACCTCGGACTGACCGAGGGCAACGGCCAGATCACGCGGCCGCTCTCCGCTTACGCCGTCAAGGTGATTCGCTTCATCGAGGAGACGCTCGACCAGGGGTTCACGACCGTGCGCGACGCCGGCGGCCTCGATCCGTCGTGGGCGGGTGTCGTCGAACGGGGGATGGTCCGCGGGCCGCGAATCCTGCCCAGCGGCGCGTTCCTGTCGCAGACGGGCGGTCACGGCGACCCCCGCCCGGCGCACGTCGACGACACCGAGTGGGGCATCGGCGGGCTGGTCGGCGGCGCTGTGCTCTGCGACGGCGCGGATGCGGTGCGCAAGGCCGCCCGCGACCAGCTCCGGCGCGGTGCGACCCAGCTCAAGGTGATGGCCTCCGGCGGCGCCGCCTCGCCGACGGACCCGATCGAGGCGACGCAGTTCACGGTCGATGAGCTGCGCGCCGCCGTAGAGGAAGCGCGCGCCCGCAACACCTACGTGCTCGCCCACGCCTATCACGCGAAGAGCATCGCTAACTGCGTCGAGGCTGGAGTGCACAGCATCGAGCACGGCAACCTGCTGGACGAAGAGACGGCGCAGGCGATGGCGAAGGCCGGTGCGTTCCTCGTGCCGACGATGATCACCTACGACGTCCTCGATAAGATGGGCGGCCAGCTAGGCCTCTCGAAGTTCCAGCAGGAAAAGGTGCGCCTCGTCGCCGCCGGCGCGCAGGAGTCGGTGCGGATAGCACACGAGGCGGGCGTGCGCATCGCGGCCGGTTCGGACCTGCTCGGCCCGATGATGGCGCAGAAGGCGCGCGAGTTCGTCCTCAAGGCAGAGGTCGTCGGCCCGATGGCGGCGATCGTCTCAGCGACGAAGACGAACGCCGAGCTGTTCGGCATGGCGGACGTCATCGGCACGGTGGAGGAAGGCAAGCAGGCCGACCTCGTCGTCGTCGACGGCGACCCGCTCAACGACATCGCCGTCCTGGCCGACGCCGCGCGCATCCGCGCCGTCGTCAAAGAGGGCGAAGTCGTGAAGGACCTCGACGGCCCGGCTTAAGACCAGCGGGCCCTGGCGAAATCGTGTAGAATTCTCGCAATACGCAGAATTTTCGCGATTCACAGAAGGAGATCCCGTACATGGCAGACGTAAAGGCACTGACGCGCCGCTTCTATGACGAAGTGGTGAACGCCCACAACCTCGACGCTCTTGAGGGGTTGATTTCACCCGACTTCGTCGAGCACGAGGGGTTCCCGGGGATGCCGAACGACGCATCAGCCGTCAAGGGGTTCTTCGGGATGATGTTCGAAGCGTTCCCTGACCTGCACATCGAAGCGATCGACCTGATCGCCGAAGGCGACAAGGTGGTGACGCGCTGCACGATGTCCGGCACGCACAAGGGGACGTTCATGGACATCCCGGCGACGGGCAAGCGCTTCGAGATCGCTGCGATCGACATCATCCGCTACGAGGGCGAGCTGGCGGCCGAGCACTGGGGCGTCACAGACCAGATGGCGATGATGCAGCAGCTCGGCGTCATCCCGGCGTAAGGGCGCCGCGCGCTGCGCCCTTGGGCGACCGCCGGTCGCCCCTACCCGGTGGTGCCAACCGACCTGCCGGCGTAGGGGCGAGTGGCACTCGCCCGGTCGCGCCCGACTACGCCGACTGGCGTCCTCGTGTAGAATGGGCGCGTTCGAGAAGGAGACGCCCCATGGACTACCGCTTTACGCCCGAAGAAGAAGCTTTCCGCACCGAGATCCGCGAGTTCCTGAAAGTGGAGTTGCCGCCTGATCGCGAGGAGGGTGAGGAGGAGGAGGGCGACGAAGGCTGGGAGTTCCGCCGGCAGTTCCACAAGAAGCTGGCGGCGCGCGGCTGGCTGGTGCCGCACTGGCCAAAGCAGTACGGCGGCAACGACTTGGGGATCATGGAGCAGGTCCTCATGCGCGAGGAGATGGGCTACGCGCGGGCGCCGCTGCTCGACATCTTCGGCGTGAACATGATCGGGCCCGTGCTGATGATGTACGGCTCGGAGGAGCAGAAGAAACAACACCTGCCGGGCATCGCCTCGGGCGAGGTGATGTGGTGCCAGGGGTACTCGGAGCCGGAGTCGGGGTCGGATCTCGCCTCCTTGCAGATGCGCGCGGTGCGGGACGGCGACGACTACGTGGTCAACGGGCAGAAGATCTGGACGTCGAACGCGCACCGGGCGGACTGGATCTTCATGCTGGCGCGAACGGACCCGGACGCGCCGAAGCACAAGGGGATCAGCTTCCTGCTGGCGGAGATGGACGCGCCCGGCATCACGACACGGCCGCTGATCAACCTGGCGGGCCAGCACGGCTTCAACGAGGTGTTCTTCGAGGACGTTCGCGTTCCGGTGAAGAACCTGGTGGCCGAGGAGAACCGCGGCTGGTACGTCGGTGCGGCGCTGCTGGACTTCGAGCGCTCGGGGATCGGCAGCAGCGCAGCTGTGCGCCGCAATCTGGATGACCTGCTCGGCTACGTGCGGGAATCGGCGGGCGACGGTGGGGCTGGGCGCGACGGGACCGCGCGCCACAAGCTGGCGGAGCTGGTGATCGAGACGGACGTGGGACGCTATCTCAGCTACCGCGTGGCGTCGATGCAGATGCGGGGAGAGGTGCCGAACTACGAGGCGTCTGTCGCCAAGAGCTACCTCTCAGAACTGAGCCAGCGAGTGGCCGGCGCAGGCGTGAACATCGTGGGCCTGGCGGGCCAGGTGCGCCCGGAGTCTCCGAAGTGGGCGAAGCTGCAGGGGCGGCTGACGCTGCAGTACATGGTGGCGCTGGGCCAGACGATCGCCGGCGGCACAACGGAGATCCAGAAGGGGATCATCGCGACCCGCGGCCTCGGCCTCCCCCGCGGGTAAGGCGCTGCCCGATTGAAGGGCGCACGCGCGGGCGTATGATCTGGGCAGGCTCAGGGATACACCGAGTACCCATCCTGTGTTGTGTGGTGTGGGAACTTGGGGAGTACAATCGCGGCATCTGCAAGCGCTCTTAGCGCGAAGAGGGGGTTCTCGTGTCTACCGATATTCTGCGATCTGCAACAGCCGAGCCGAATCTAGTCCGCATTCGGTGGGCCTTAAGACTCGCCATCTTTTCGCTCGCGCTTTGCGCAATGGTCCTTGGAGCGTCAAGCACTGGAAGCTCTCTGGCGGCGACTCCCTTGCCGTCCTTCGGTGATGGCTCAGACGGCAATCGGGCGGTAGCTGGGACACAAACGTTCGACGATGTTCGCACGCCGCTGTCCAGCGATGCAGCATGGGGTCAGCCCGTCGTCCCAGTCGTTTCGACCGCCGGCCTCGCTGCGGGTCAAGAGGTGCTGATAATGCAGATGCAGGGAACCGGTGGGTTGTATGAATTCGGTACGATCCAGAGCGTTGGCGGCGGCTCCGTTACCCTGACGACGAACCTCGCTAGTGCTTACTACGTCGGCGGCAACGCGAAGGCCCAGCTACTCCGCGTCGGCAATTATCAGGATCTTACGGTGTTGGGCGGTGGGGTCATCACCGCGCATCCGTGGGACGGAAGTACCGGCGGGGTCGTTGCGTTCAGGGTAAGTGGCGTGCTGACCGTGGCTGCCAGCGGTGTCATATCAGTCAACGAACAGGGCTACCGAGGCGCGCCTACCAATACGACGGGTTATGGAGGAACTCAAGGCGAGGGCCAGACTTCGCCTGGAATTCAGTCTACGAGCGCCAATGGCACGGGAGGAGGTGGCGGCTGCTCTCAGGGATTTGGGAACCCAGCAGGAGGTGGCGGCGGTGGCTATGGTACCACGGGGACGACGGGCAATCCTGGCAACAACAACAACTGCGACGTAGGCGGTGCTGGCGGTGGGACGGCTGGCCTCGCGGACCTGTCATCAGTCGCACTGTTTGGTGGGGGTGCGGGCTCAGGGGGTGCCAAAGCCGATTGCGGCTGCCCCGGGGGGTATGGAGGCACGGGCGGAGGCACAATACTGGCGTTCGCCAGTGTGGCGAATATCAACGGGACGATCAGTGCGAATGGCAGTGATGGCGCCCAAGGATCAGGATCAAACCTAAGCGCGAACGGCGGAGGCGGCGCTGGCGGTTCGATACGACTGGTCGTTGGAAGCGGCAGTACATCCACGCCGCTGAGCGCCACGTTCGGCTCGGGTGCCATATATGGTGGTGGCTCCTCGCAGGACGGTGGCAATGGCGGGTCTGGGCGAATCCACGTGCAGTACTGTGAGAGCTTCACCGGCACCTCTAATCCGCCTGCCAACGTCGAGGCGTTGGCTTGCACACCACCAGATGACGATGCGGACGGCGTTCCTAATGACTCCGACAACTGCCCGTCCACGCCGAACCCCGGCCAGGAGAACAACGTCCATCCGGGGACGCCCGCCGGCGACCACTGCGAAGACCCGGAGCCGGACAGTGTTTTCGACATCATCGACAACTGCCCGGACGTAGCCAACGGAGGCCAAGAGAACACCGACGGCGACCAGTGGGGTGATGCCTGCGAGACAGCGGATTGCATCGCGGTACCGACGCTCTGGGCGACGCCTCCGGGCGACGGCGACTGCGACGGATGGACCACAACGGTCGAGAACTTCATCGGTACCGACCCGCTCGACGCGTGTGGCCCCCCTGCGGACGTGTGGCCGGTGGACATCGACGACAACCAGGTCGTGACGATTGCTGACGTGGGCTTCTACGTTACGATACTGAACGAGGTTGGGCCGAACCCGCCGAACCCGAACTACCTGGTGCGATTCGACTTGAACATGGACGTCAAGATCACGATCGCTGATGTGGGGTTCTTCGTCACGTTCCTGAACAAGTCCTGCACACCCTAGCCGGCGCCCCTGCGACGTCTTCGGCTCAGGCCAGGCGGACAGCTCAACCCGCCCGAAGGGTAGCGTGCGTTGGCCCTGACGGTGCGCTATCCTCAGGGCGGATCATGTCAGACGTGAAACGGCTCTACCGGAGCAGGAGCGAGCGCAAGCTGGCCGGCGTTTGCGGCGGCCTGGGGGAGTACCTGGAAGTCGACCCGACCGTGGCGCGCGTCGTCTACCTGCTCGGGACGATGATGACCGGCTTCTTCCCCGGCATCTTCATCTACTTCGTGCTGGCCCTGATCATGCCTGAGGAGCCCCTCGGTCGCGACGACGGCGAAGCCAACTGACGCTCGTGCCCCGACTTGCTACTTTTGCACGTCAAGCACCCGCTTCGCCGGCTACGAGGTCAAGATGGCGGGAAGCCCCATATAGGGCGAGGCCCTACAGGATGAAAGGGGCTGCGCCTGACTGATAGAGTGCCACTGCTTGCCTTTTTCGCACGAATCATGCTACGGTTCCGCCTTACCTGCGTCCCCTTGTAGCGGGACCGGGCAGAGGGGCGGCGGAATCGTCCGCTCCATTGGGGGTAGCGTCGCGGACGGCGGCCTTCGCCGACGCGAACGAGGAGTCAGCATGAACATCAAGAATAATCAGCATCGGGCGTTAACCTTGACAATGTACGCGGCCGCCGCGGGCCTCGCCGTACTGGCGGTTCTTGCGCTCACGGCGCGCTCGAATACACAGGCTGCTTCCTTCGGCGACGATCAGGTGTTCATTTCGGACTCCACCACTCTTCGGGTCTCCGATACGCTAACTCTGGCCCCGATCGCTGACGTCTCCGGCACGCTCAGCACGTCCGGCGGCTTCGACGACGGCGACGCTATGGTCGTCGACAGCGTAAACGAGCGGATCTTCGTCTCTGATCACGACTCCCAGTTCAACGTCTTCGACCCGGCTATTACCGAACTGTTCCCGAACTGGGCTCCTCTCGGCCTCGTAGAGCCCCTTGGGATCGAAGATCTGCCGAACGGCAAGCTGTTGATAACCGATGAGGAGGACAGCACAGGCCTGTTCCGTCTCAACGGCGACCTGACCCTCGAGGGTTCCGCTTCCGGCACGTTTGGTTTCGACGGTGCCGAAGGCGTAGCCTATGACGCCGTCCACGACCGCATCTTCGTGGCCGACGAGGACGATGAAGATATCGAAATCTTCAACGGTACGACGCTGGCGCACATCGCGTCAGTCCCCTTCGATTGTTCCGGAGATGCGCCGTACTGGCTGGCCGCGGACGGCTCCTCCAACCGGCTGTTCGTGCTGGCCGACGGCCGTTGCCCGCTATCCGCCAATCCGAACTTCAACTACGGAATCCACGTCTTCAACATCACTGCGGGGGGCGACGGCCTCACGTTCGATCAGACCATCCTCGGGTCGCTGGGTGGCTCGTCTGACTGCTACGGCGCCCTCGCCGTTAGCGAGAGTACCGACCGGCTCTTCGCCATCGACTACTGCTCTCCTGCGCTGGATCGCTCGGTGGCGGGGACGAACAGCGTCGTGGACGTATACAACACCTCGAATCTCGCTTCACTGGGCTCGGTGCCCGCGAGCCGCGCCGGCACTAACCCGCTCATGGTGTCCGTCGGCCACTTCGACTCCATCGTGCCGACGCCGACGCCAAGTCCGACGCCGAGTCCGACGCCGAGTCCGACGCCCACGCCCAGCCCTACGCCCACGCCCAGCCCTACACCTACGCCGAGTCCGACACCCACGCCCACGCCGAGCCCCACACCCACACCCACGCCAACGCTGGAACCGACGCTTGGCCCCACCTCAAGCCCGACGCCAACACCGACCCCTACCGCCACCCCCACGCCAACTCCTACTGCTACCCCCACGCCAACTCCGACCGCCACCCCGACGCCGACTCCTACGCCAACACCGACGCCTGCCCTAACGCCAACACCCACCCCCACGCCAACTCTTGCACCAACCGCTACCCCGAGCCCGACGCCGTCGCCCTCGCCAACACCTTCCCCCACTGTGGCTGCGGCAGCGCTTCCGCCGACAGGTGGTGCACCAGGTTCAGGCAGCCTCGACCCTGTGATCCTCGGGTTGGGACTCGCCCTGGTACTCGGCGGGCTCTGGCTGGGCTTCTGGTCCCGGACTAGCCCGGCGGCACGTCGCCGCTAGACGTTACCGCAAGCCCCGCACACGCTTGCACCTTACGTACGCGTCATGGTATCTTCCGCTCGGCCTGCGCCCCCAATAGTGGGGCCGGCTGGAGGCACCCATGGACTTTCGCTTCACGCCCCAGGAAGAGGACTTTCGCCAGGAGATTCGTGACTGGCTGAAGACGAACTTGCCCGACCACGTGCCGGAAGACCGCCTGGGCCGCGACCCCGAGAACCTGAACGTCTACAAGCAGTTCGCACAGCAGCTTGCCACCAAGGGCTGGGTAGCGCCGCACTGGCCGGAGGAGTACGGCGGCCGCGGCCTCTCGGTCGTCGAGCAGCTCGTCTTCAACGAGGAGATGGCAGAGGCGAACGCGCCGATGGGCTACTCGACGATCGGCACCGGCTGGGTAGGGCCCACGATCATCGTCTACGGCTCGGACGAGCAGAAGCAGCGCTTCCTGCCGCCGATCACCGCCGGCGACGTGATGTGGTGCCAGGGCTTCTCCGAGCCCAACGCCGGCTCCGACCTCGCCAGCATCAAGACGAGCGCCGTAAAAGACGGCGACGACTACGTGATCAACGGCCAGAAGATCTGGACTTCCGGCGCGCACTACGCCGACTGGATGATCCTGATCGCGCGCACAGACCCGGAGGCGCCCAAGCACAAGGGCATCTCGTACTTCCTCGTCGACATGAAGACGCAGGGCCTGACGATGTCGCCGCTGGTCGATATGATGGACAACCACGCGTTCAACGAGGTCTTCTTCGACAACATGCGTATCCCGCGGGAGAACCTCCTGGGTGCGGAGAACCAGGGCTGGTACATGGCGGCGACGACACTCGACTTCGAGCGCTCCTCTATCGGCGGCGCGGTTGGCGCCGGTCGCATGGTGCGCGATCTCGTGGGGTACTGCGTCGAGACGCCGTGGAACGGCCACCGCCTGATCGACGAGTCGCGCGTGCGCTCGCGCCTTAGCGACGCAGCGATCGAGGCTGAGCTGGGACGCCTGCTCTCGTACCGCGTCGTCACGCTGCAGTCCCGTGGCGCGGTGCCGAACTACGAATCATCGATCGCCAAGCTGTTCAATACCGACATGCAGCTGCGGATGGCCCGCTCCGGCCTGGAGATCATGGGCCTGTACGGCCAGCTGGACCACCAGGACAAGTACGCGCCGCTGAAGGGCCGCTTCGAGCGCCAGTACCTCTGGCAGACGGGGCTGGCAGTCGGCGGCGGCACAACAGAAATCCAGAAGAACATCATCGCTATGCGGGGCCTCGGGCTACCGCGCCAGTAGAGACGGCAAACGGAGGAGGACGCCCCATGGATCTGGGTCTAGACGAACAGCAGGAGATGCTGAAGAACTTTGCACGGGACTTCCTGGAGAAGGAATGCCCGGAGAGTCTCGTACGAGAGATGGAAGAGGACGAGCAGGGATACTCGCCAGACCTCTGGAAGAAGATGGCCGAACAGGGCTGGATGGGCCTGATCATCCCGGAGGACCAGGGCGGTGCGGGGATGTCCCTCTGCGAGCTGGTCGTGCTCCTGGAGGAGTTCGGCCGGGCGCTCGTACCGGGGCCGTTCATCAGCACCGTCGTCCTCGGCGCCGTGCCGATCATGGAGGCCGGTACGGATGAGCAAAAGGCGAACTACCTGCCGAAGATCGCCGCCGGCGAAACGATCATGACGATGGCCCTGACCGAGCCTTCCGCCAAGTGGACCGCCGACGGCGTGACGCTGGAGGCGAAGAAGGACGGCGGCGACTACGTCCTCAACGGCACGAAGCTCTTCGTCCCCGACGCCCACGTCACCGACCACATGGTCGTGGCCGCGCGCACGGGCGGCAGTGGCGACGACGGCGTCACGCTGTTCATCGTCGACTCCAAGTCGGACGGCATCAAGTTCGAGCAGTTGAGGACGATCGCCGCCGACAAGCAGTGCGAAGTCGTGTTCGACAACGTCAAGGTCTCCGCGGCCAGCATCCTCGGGGCCGAAGGCAAGGGCTGGGAGATCGTCGAGAAGGTGTCGAAGGTCGCCACTGTGGCCGCCTGCGCCTACCTCGTTGGCCTCTCGCAGATGGACTTCGACGCCACGCTCAACTACGCCAAGGAGCGCGTACAGTTCGGCCGGCCGATCGGCTCATTCCAGGCGATCCAGCACAAGCTCGCCGACGCCATCATCGACGTCGACGGCTCGCGCTTCATCACGTACAAGGCCGCCTGGAGCTTGACCGAGGGCGAAGACGACGCCGACCTGATGATCTCGATGGCCAAGGCCTGGGCTTCCGACGCCAGCCGCCGCGTGGTGGCGCACGGCCAGCAGATCCACGGCGGTATCGGCTTCACGAAAGAGTACAAGATCCAGCTCTACTTCCGTCGCCAGAAGTGGATGGAGCTGATGTGGGGCGACGCGGACTACCACCGCGAAAAGGTCGCCCAACTAATGGAAGTCTAGCCAGACCCGAATTCGCAAGGCGTAAAGACGCGGGCCACGTGGCCCGCGTCTTCGTCTAAGCGGCGCGCCCGGGAGCTGTACAAAGGCGTCCGTTCACTGTTCCTACGGAGTCGCGCTGATACAATGTCTTTTGTGACTACGGCAAAAGCTGACTACTACGAACTCCTCGGCGTCACGCGTACGGCGGCGGCCGACGAGATCAAGAAGGCGTTCCGCCGCCTGGCTATGCAGTTCCACCCGGACCGCAACCAGGAGGACGGCGCCGAGGCCCGCTTCAAGCAGATCAGCGAGGCGTACGAGGTGCTCTCCGACCCGGAGAAGCGCGCCGCCTACGACCGCTACGGCCACGCCGGCCTCGACTTCGGACGCGGGTTCGAGGGAACCGACTTCGGCGGCTTCGGCGACATCTTCGACGCCTTCTTCGGCGGCACGGCCACCGGGCGGCGCCGTCGCGAGGCCCAGCGGGGCGGCGACCGCCGCGCTGACATCGAGCTTACGTTCGAGGAAGCGGCCTTCGGCGTGGAACGACAAATCAGCGTCGAGCGCATCGAACTCTGCCAGCGCTGCGCGGGCTCCGGCAGCGAGCCGGGATCGTCGCCGCAGCGTTGCCCGACGTGCGATGGCGCCGGTGAGGTGCGGCGTACTAGCCGGAGCGCCTTCGGGCAGTTCGTGAACATCGCAACCTGCGGGCGATGCCACGGCGAAGGCAGCATCGTCACCGACCCCTGCAACGAGTGCCGCGGTCAGGGCCGCGAACGCAAGTCGCGCCAACTCGAAGTCAACATTCCAGCCGGCGTCAACGATGGCTCGCGCATGCGGCTCTCCGGCGAGGGCGACACCGGCCTGCAGGGCGGCCCACCCGGCAACCTTTACGTTTACATCGGCGTGGCGCCGCACGAGGTCTTCGCGCGTCAGGAAGAGGACCTCATCTTCGACCTGGAGATGAACCCGGCCCAGGCCGCGCTCGGTTTCGAGGCCCAGATCCCGACGCTGGACGACGGACCGGCCGCCCTGAAGGTCCCCGCCGGAACTCAGAGCGGACGCGTTTTTAGCATCAAAGGCAAGGGGATCCCGCGCCTCCACGGTGGCGGTCGCGGCGACCTCCTCGTCCGCGCCGAACTGATGGTGCCGACGGACCTCAGCGACGAGCAGCGCGAACTCCTGAATCAGCTGGCCGAGAGCTTCGGGACCCCCGTGGGCGCCGACAAGGGCCTTCTCGGCAAGCTCAAAGACGCGCTCGGCTAGCGCGGCGGCGGCCGTCGCGTGAGCGCTCCTGACCCCGCCCCCGGCTCCCTCATCGAAATCTCCGTCGAGACGGCCGGGATCGACGCCGAACTCGTCGCGGACGCCTTCCGCCAGGCCTGTTCCGAAGGTGTCGCCATCGAGGCGCCCTCGCGCTTCGACCGAGCGACCGAGACGTACGTGCTTGACGCGGATGCGCCGGCTCTCGTGAAAGGCTACGTTCCGGCGGCCGACGACGCGGTGCGCATCGGCGACACGCTCAGGCTGGCGCTCCAGGGGGCGCCGCTCGACCGGCCGCTCGCCTGGCAGCAACCGCGACGCTTGCACGAGACCGACTGGCGCAACGCCTGGAAGAAGCACTTCGGCGTTCAGCGCATCGGCCACGGCATCGTCGTCGTGCCTTCGTGGATCGATTACACGCTTCGCGCGGGAGAGGTCGTCTTGCGCATCGACCCCGGCATGGCGTTCGGCACCGGCCAGCACCCGACGACGGCGATGTGCCTGCGCGCGCTCGAGGAGACCGGTGCCGAGGATGCCGACGTGCTCGATCTCGGTTGCGGCTCCGGCATTCTCTCGATCGCTGCGGTCTTGCTCGGTGCGCGGCGCGTGCTGGCGCTCGACACCGACCCGGACGCGATCAAGGCGGCGGCTGAGAACGTCGCGGATAACGGCGTTGCAGAAGCCGTTGAAGTGCGCATCGGCACGATCGAGGAGGGGAGCGCGCCGGACGCGACGTTCGATCTGGCGCTCGCGAACATCAGCGGGCTGGCGCTCGAGAGGCTGGCGCCGGCACTGGGTGGTGCGCTCAGCCCCGGCGGTCGTCTGATCCTCAGCGGCTTCCTGGCGGACGCCGTGGACGGCCTCCAGCGCGCGCTTGAGGCGAACGGGCTGCGCGCCGAACGCGTGGTGGAGGACGGCGTTTGGCGGGCGGTCCTCGCCCGGCGGGACTCGTGATGGCCGACGCACCGCGCCGCTTCTTCGTTCCGGCCGGGACGCTCCAGGCGCGCAACATCGCGCTGTCCGGCGACCTGGCGCACCGTCTGGCGCGTGTCCTGCGCCTGCGCCGCGGCGACCGCGTCGTCCTGACGGACGGTGGCGAGCGAGAGTTCGAGGTCGAACTGACGGACGTCAGCGCCAGGACGGTGGCGGGCGTCGTCACAGGCGATCGCCCGTCACCGTCGGAGCCATCAGTCGAAGTTGTCCTCTACCAGTCGCTGATCCGGCCCAACCGCTTCGACATCGCGATCGAGAAGGGCACGGAGCTCGGCGTCGCCCGCTTCGTGCCTGTGGTCAACGCGCGCTCGCAGACCGACGAGGCCTCACAGGGGCGGGCCGAGCGCTGGCAACGCCTCGTCGTCGAGGCCGCCGAGCAGTGCGGCCGCGGGCGGCTACCGGCGGTCGACTCCCCCGTGCCGTTCGGGGAGGCGCTGGCGACCGCGCCTGGGCTGCGCATCGTGCCCTATGAGGCGGAGCGTGCCAACCGTCTCGCCGACTACCTGCGCGCGCTGCCGGAGCCGCCGCCCACGGTAAGCTTGTTCATCGGGCCGGAAGGCGGCTACACGGACGAAGAGATCGCCCTCGCGCGCGAGTCAGGCGCGGCGCTGGTGACGCTGGGCCGCCAGGTGCTGCGGTCCGAGACGGCCGGCGTCGTGGCGTCGGCGATCGTGCTCCACACGCTCGACGGCTAGGGCTCGACGCCGCCCTGCGTCCACAGAGACGGATCGACGCGCACCCCCTGGACGACCGCTTCCCAGTGCACGTGCGGCCCCGTGACAAGGCCAGTGGCGCCCATATAGCCGATGAGGTCGCCCTGGGCCGCGAAGCTGCCGGCTGACACCACCAGGCTCGTCATGTGGTTGTAGCCGCTGAAGACGCCGGCGCCGTGGTCCAGGATCACCGCGTTGCCGTACAGGAACAGCTCCTCGGCCAGAGCCACGACGCCCGAGGCGGCGGCGTAGATCGGTGTGCCTTCGTCGTTCGCGATGTCGAGTCCCGTGTGCGGGTAGTAGGCGCCGCCGTTGATCGACCGCTGCGTGCCGAACTGATCGCTCACGACGCCCGCCGTAGGCGTGATCCAGGCGCCGCTCCAGTAACGTTCCGGCGTGAACCCGGCGATGATGCCGTTGACGCGCTGCCGCTCCTCGTCGATGCGGGCCTGGTCCAGCAGCAAGTCGCTTGAGTCAGGTGGCAGCGTAATCGATTCGAACGCGAACCCGCCGTCGCTCACCTCCAGCCAGCCCGAGACGAGGACCAGCCCGCCGGCGTAGACGTCCAGCGGATAGCCGCCGATGGTGTACCACGTCGGCAGGCCGATGTACGCGTACCAGACGCCGGCCTCCGCCAGCATGGGATAGGAGACCCCGGCCAGCACAACCGCCGGGTCGCCCGGAACCTCGGATGCGTTACGCAGGCGCACTGCCAGGAAGCCCCCCTGCGCCGTGTGGCTCCCCGTGAGGTCGATGACCGCGCCGGGCGTCGGCGTCGGTTCCGGTGTCGGCGAAGGCGTTGGCGAAGGCGTTGGCGAAGGCGTCGGCGAAGGCGTCGGTGTGGGCGATGGCGTGGGCGATGGGCTGAGCGTTGGCGTTGGGGATGGCGTCGGCGAGGGCGTGTCGGTCGGTGCTGCCGTGCTGCCTCCGCAGGCGGCCAGCAGTATCGCGACGAGCAACGGGATGATCAGGCGCACTTCAGTAGGGTAACGCCTCGCCGCCGGCTGAGGTTTCTCGCCAGCGCCGTTCGCGCCGGGGAGCTGTCGAGGTCCGGTGCTATAATCGCGCCGTATTCTGACCGAGCAGGAGGAGCGCGATGGCCGGTTCACTCAAATACGCGACGATCGAGACCGACCTCGGCTGGGTGGGCGTCGCCCTCTCGGATGACGGTCTGCGCGCCGTCGAACTGCCGCTGCCCCGCCGCGCCGAAGCGATCGAGCGGATGGCCGAACTGGGCGCGGACGAGCCCGCCACGGATGCCGACCTCGGCGCAATTCCGGCCGCCGTGCGCGCTCTCGTGGCCGGCCGGCCGGCGTCCAACGGCGCGCGCCTCGACTGGACGGGGATAACGCCGTTCCGCCGCGCTGTGCTGGAGGAGTGCGCGCGCATACCGGCGGGCGAGACCCGCAGCTACGGCTGGCTCGCCGAGCGGGTCGGGAATCCGCGCGCCGCCCGTGCGGTCGGGCGCGTCATGGCGACGAACCCGTGGCCGCTCTTCGTGCCTTGCCACCGTGTCGTCGGGGGCGACGGCTCGCTCCACGGCTACGGCGGCGGCCTGCCGATGAAGGACGCACTCCTCCGCGCCGAGGGCGCCCGCTGAGTGGCGCCTACCCGTAAACCGCGCCCCAGGGTCCGATGATGTCGCTGAGGCGGCGTGTCAGCTCTGGTGAGGGCGCGACGGCCGGCAGTTCCAGGTCTACCTCTTCGCCGTCGCGCTGACGCACCGAAAGGCGCGCGGTCTCCGTCCCGGTGCTCTCGCGGACGGCGGCGATCAGCGTG
The DNA here is from genome assembly GCA_029262695.1 of Chloroflexota bacterium. Taxonomy (GTDB): domain Bacteria; phylum Chloroflexota; class Dehalococcoidia; order SM23-28-2; family RBG-16-64-32; genus CF-162. Next base: position 67,903 of record JAJCYV010000016.1, read on the forward strand.
CGGAGGCGCTCGGCGTCGCCGTCGGCGTCGTCGGTCTCATCGATCACGATGCGCAGCTGGGACGGTGGCGGAGGCGCTTTACCGTTCCCGCCTTCGCTGCCGTTGCCGCTGTCCGCGCTTCCGCTGTTCTTCTGGCGCTTCCGGTAGCGGATGTAGTTCGGCTCCTGCGGAATCGAGAGGTCCGGCAGCACAGCCGATGGGTCGAACGGTTGGCCTTCCGTGTAAGCAGCGGCGCGGTTCACTGCCACGGAGAGGCGGTCGTCGCGTTGCTTGACGCGGGCGCTGATGACGAGCACGTTGCCGTCGACCCAGAGGTCATGCGTCGCTTCGAGCGTCTCCGGCCAGACTGTGACCTCGATGCCACCGGTCTGGTCCTCGATCGTCGCGGCGATGAACGAGCGCCCGTCGCGCGTCATCAGCGAGCGTATTCCCGTCACGACACCGCCGATGATCACGTCGCGGCCTGCGTGCTCGGCGTTGAGCGCGACGATGTGGCAGTCGAGGAGCGCCGAAAGCTCTTCGGCGGGCCTGGCGAACGGGTGCTCCGAGAGGTAGATGCCCAGCAGCTCCTTCTCCCAGGTCAGTCGCTGCTGCTTCGTCGCCTCCGGTACGTCCTCCAACTGCGGCCCCTGCACGGCCGGCTCGTCTTCGTCCATCAGGTCGAAGAGCGACGTCTGGCCGGACTCCTTCTGTCGCTGCGCTCCCTGCGCGAACGCGACCAGGCGGTCGAGGCTGGCCAGCAGCGACGCGCGCTCGGCGAGGCCGTCGAAGGCGCCCGCCTTCGTCAGGCACTCCAGCGCGCGCTTGTTCAAGAACTTGCCGTCCACGCGCTCGAAGAAGTCGTCGAGGCTCTTGAAGGGGCCGCCTTCGCGCCGCGCCGCGACGATCCCTTCGCACACGCCCTCGCCCACGTTCTTGACGCGCGCCAGGCCGTAGCGGATCGTCTTCGCGCCGTCATCGCCGGCCTGGAGCGAAAAGTTGGCCTCGCTGGCGTTGACGTCCGGCTGCAGGACGCCGATGCCCAGGCGGACACACTCGCCGTAGGCCTCGGCGATGCGCTCGTGGGTGCCCGCCATCATCATGACGGCGGTCATGTACTCTTCGGGGAAGTTCGCCTTCAAGTACGCGGTCTGGTAGGCGATGATGCCGTAGGAGACGGAGTGCGCCTTGTTGAAGGCGTATCCGGCGAAGGGCAGTATCAGCTCGAAGATCGCACGGGCGTCGGCCTCGGAATAGCCTTTCTCGTCGGCGCCGGCCAGGAACTTCTCTTCCTGCTGCTTCATGATCGAGCGGATCTTCTTGCCCATCGCCTTGCGCATGATGTCCGCTTCGCCGAGGCTGTAGCCGGCGAACTTCTGGGCGATCAGCAGCACCTGGTCCTGGTAGACGATAACGCCGTACGTCTCGTCCAGGATCTCGCCCAGGTCCGGGTGCGGGTAGCGGACCTTCTCGCGGCCGTGCTTGGCGTTGATGTAGGTGGGGATGTGTTCCATCGGCCCCGGGCGGTAGAGGGCGACCATCGCCGCCAGATCCTTGATGTGGTTCGGCTTCAGGTCCTGGACGTAGCGGCGCATGCCGGCCGACTCCAGCTGGAAGACGCCGAAAGTCTCGCCCCGAGATAGCATCTGGGCGACCTTCTCGTCGCCGTCAGGCAGGTCCTGCAGGCTTATCTCGACGCCCTGTGACGCCTTGATCACGTCGCAGGCCGCCGCCAGGATCGTCAGGTTCGTGAGGCCAAGGAAGTCCATCTTGAGGAGGCCCAGATCGGCGACGTCCCACATCGCGAACTGCGTCGTCGGCAGCGCATCCTCGTTGCCGGACGATGGACGCTGCAGCGGGACGATGTTGGCCAGCGGCTCTGGCGCGATGACGACGCCGGCGGCGTGCGTGCTGGCGTGGCGGGCGACGCCTTCCAGCTCGCGGGCCGTGTCTATCAGCTTCGCGATCGCCGGGTCGGCCTGATAGACCTGGTTGAGATCGGCGCCTTCCTTGAGCGCGGCGTCGATCGTCATCGTGCCGAACGACGCGGGCATGCTGGGCACCAGGCGCGCAACGCGGTCAACATCGCCGTAGCTCATGCCGAGGGCGCGGCCGACGTCGCGGATCGAGGCCTTCGCGCCCAGCGTCCCGAAGGTGATGATCTGCGCGACGCGGTCGTGGCCGTAGCGTTCTGCGGCGTAGCGGATCATCTCGTCGCGGCGGTCCTCGGCGAAGTCCATGTCAACGTCGGGCATCTCCTTGCGCTCCACGTTGAGGAAGCGCTCGAAGACGAGCCGGTACTCCAGCGGGTCGATGTCCGTCACGCCCAGGCAGTAAAGAGCGATGGAGGCGGCCGCGGAGCCTCGTAGGGCCATCTGGATCCCTTGCTCGTGGGCGTGTCGCGCGAAGTCCTGCACGCAGAGGATGTAGTCGGAGAAGCCGGTCTGGCGGACGACGTCCAGCTCGTACTCCAGGCGGCGCACGGCCTCTTCCGGCTCACCGGGGTAGCGGCGCTTGAGGCCTTCGCGGCAGACGGCGTCGAGGTGCTCGTCGGACGTTCGGCCCGGCGGCACCTGCGCCTGCGGGATCCGGGTGCGGCCGAACTCCAGCGTCAGCTCGCACATCTCGGCGATCTTCCACGAGTTGTCGATAGCCTCAGGCAGGTCGGGGAACAGGGCCCGCATGTCGTCCTCGGACTTCAGGCTGTAGCAGCCGAAGTCGCCGGCCATCTTGAAGCGTTCTTCTTCCTGCACGGTCGCGTTGGTGCCGATGCAGAGGAGGATGTCCTGGTAAGTCGCGTCGTCCGGCTTGACGTAATGCAGGTCGTTCGTGGCGACGATGGGCAGGCCAGTCTCGCGGGCCAGGCGCAGCAGCTCCACGCTCAGCTGCTTGTGCTCATCGATGCCGTGCTCCTGCAGCTCGATGTAGTAGTCGCCGAACAGTTCCTTGTAGTAGCGCGCCGCCTTCACTGCCTCATCGAAGCGGCCTTCCAGCAGGCGCCGCGAGACCTCGCTGGTGGCGCAGCCCGAGAGCACGATGATCCCTTCGCTGTGCTGCTCCAGAACCTCGCGGTCCATGCGCGGGCGGTAGTAGTAGCCCTCCAGGTGCGCCTTGGTCGAGAGCGCCAGCAGGTTGTGGTAGCCGGCCTCGTTCTTCGCCAGCATCGTCAGGTGGTACGGCTGCTTCGCCTGCGGGTCGCGGTCCAGCCGCGATCCCTGCGCGATGTAGGCCTCGATGCCGATGATCGGCTTGATGCCGCGCTCCCGGGCCTCCTTGTAGAACTGGATTGCGCCGTAGAGTACGCCGTGGTCCGTCAGGCCGATCGCCTCCTGGCCGAGCTCCTTCGCGCGGTCCATCAGCTGCGGAATGCGCGAGAGGCCGTCAAGGAGGGAGAACTCGGTGTGGGTGTGGAGGTGCGTGAACATCAGTGGGGCCGGGTAAGGAGGGCGGTCGGGGAACTGCTAAATCGCCTATACATTGCAGTAAATCGGGGCTTCTGGGCGACCCCATTATAGCCCACGGGATCGCCCGGCAGCTGCCTGGATTGTTGACTGCTGGCGCTGATTTGTGGAAGCGGTGAGTGGCCGGACAAAAGAACGCGGCGGGCCGGAGGGGGATCCGGGCCCGCCGCTTGCCCAAAGGGGGGTGAGGGCGTTCTCGTTGATGTCGTTTCTGATGCTTGCTACCGACCAGTCAGTCTGTACTGTGTGACTGCGATTGTCAAGCGTCCACTAAGATAATAACAAATATCTATAACAAGTGCTAGGTGCCATAGACGCTACTCGATCCCGAATGCGGATTCGCCGCGACGATCCAAGATTGGGCTGTAGTCGCCGAACTTCTTTCACGCAAGTCAATGAGGTCGAGCGTTACGTAGGACGAACGCGTTTCGGCTCGCTGAAGTGCGGCTAATCGCCGACAGGCGCGCCGATCTGATAACAGCCGAACGGCACCGGAGGGAGCTTAATGTTGGCGATGCGTAGAAGGAGGCCAAGGGCGTCCCGCGCGTCGACTGCTCCGTCACAAAACACATCCCCATAAGCCAGCGCCAGGGTGCGGTGTGGGCTACCGACATTTGGACAGGGTTCATCCTGGCTTAACGGCGGCAACCCAGCGACGTATACAAGAATCGCCAGAGCGTCGGCGGGCGTGACTACGCGATCGCAGTTCGCGTCGCCCCAGCCTGTGTGGGTTGACAGCGTTGGCGTTGGCGTCATCGTCATGTCCGCCTCGCCCCCCGTGTCACTAGCCCCCTCGGCCATCGCCAGAGTAATCGCCATGGCTGCAACGGCCAGGAGGCCCCAGCCGAGTCTCATCACCACACTTCGCGGGCCTGACGGGCATCGGTCCCCATCTTGGCGGGTTTTCTCAACCATTGGCTTCGATTCCACCGCCTCGCCTTGACGTCTGGACTCGCCTATTCTACTACTCTCGACAGACTGACCAAGGGGGTGAGCTTGCCACGGACGCCGGTTCTCTGGGTGCCTGGCGCAGCCCTATCCGCTAACGAGCGGCATCGAATATGCGGTTCCTACCAGCACTCAGGAGCAAATGTCTATGACAGGTGCTAGGTGTTATAGGCGTCAGCCGCACCCGCGAACGCCGACGCGCTCGGCGCGAAGCCGCCCGCCAGCCCGCCGTCCACCGGCAGGGCTACGCCCGTGACGAACGAGGCTCTTTCCGACGCCAGAAACGCCACCACCTCCGCCACTTCGGACGCCTCTCCCACACGGCCGATCGGGTGCGCCCTGCCCATGCGCTCCCAGGTCTCCTCCGGCGTCGCGCCGGCGGCCTTGGCCATCTCCAGCGCCGGGTCGATGATCGCCGTGCGGATGACGCCGGGGCAGACGCAGTTGATGCGGACGCCCAGCGCGGCCCACTCGGCGGCGGTGGCCTTCGTGAACATCACGACGCCGCCCTTCGTCGCGCAGTACGCGGAGAGCATCGGCGTGCCCATCAGGCCGGCGTCGGAGGCCGTGTTGACGATCGCGCCGCCGCCCGTCTTCAGCATCTCCGGGATCGCGTGCTTGGTGCCCAGGAAGACACCGCGCAGGTTGATGGAGTTGATGCGGTCCCACTCCTCGACGGACACCTGAGTGACGGGCCCGCCGGTGCCGATGCCGGCGTTGTTGTAGATCGCGTCCAGGCGGCCCCAGCGCGAAACGGCTTCGGCGACCATCGCCTGCACCTGAGGCTCGTCCGCGACGTCCACCTTGAACGACGCTGACTCGCCGCCCGTGTCGGCGATCTGGCGCGCGGTGGCTTCGGCGCCGTCGGCGTTGATGTCCGCGCAGAGCACCTTCGCGCCCTCGCGGGCGAAGACGAGCGACGTCGCCTTTCCGATCCCTGAGGCGGCGCCGGTAATGATCGCCACCTTGTCGTTGAGTGTCATCCTTTGCTCCTTCTAAGCCTCCGCGGGCACGCGGGCAGACGCCCGCCCGTCTGGGCGCGCGAGGAATTCAATGATCGCCTCCGCCGTCTTCTCCGGCTGCTCCCAGAAGAACATGTGCGCCGCGCCCTCCAGTGTCAGCTTCTGCGCCCCGGCGATGCCGGCGGCCAGCATGTCGCCGTTGGACGGTGGCACCAGCCGGTCGATGTCGCCGTGGATTACCAGCGCCGGCGCCTTGATCTGGCTCAAGCGGTCGAGCGAGTCGAAAGCCTGGACCGCGACGGTCTGCTTCACCAGAGTTTCGATCGGCGTCGGTTTCTCAAGGCTCACAACGATCATCTTCTCGAGGAACTCGGCGCCGCTTTCGACGAACGACGGTGCACAGATCGCGAGCAAGAACCTGCGTACCTGCTCCTCGCGCGAAAGGCCCGGCTCGGGCGCCATTGCCGCCGCGACGTCCGGCCTCGCCGTTTCGCCGTGCGCCCATCCCGGCGTCGTGCAGCCGAGGATGAGGCCGTTCACGCGCTCCGGATAGTTGAGCACGATCTCCTGTGAGATCATCCCGCCCATCGAGATTCCGAAGACGTGCGCCCGCTTGATTTCGAGTGCGTCCAGCAGAGCGATGGCGTCGTCGGCCATCTGGCGGACGGTTGTCGGCGTCTCCGGTTTGTCGCTGGCGCCGGTGCCACGGTTGGAGAAGCGGATGCACGTGAAGCGCTCTCGTAGCCGGCTCATGATCGGCTCGCCCCAGGAGTTTGCCTGGCCGGCGAAACCCATGATCATAAGGAGCGGCGGGCCATCGCCCTCCACGTAGTATTCGAAGTTAAGTTCACCGGCCTTGATCGTGGGCATATCCCGCACTCCCTTCGTTCGCCCGCACGCTACAGCGCCATCACGTACTCGTCAAGGTGTGGCACTGTACGATACGGCCGTGACCACGGAAGAGATCATCATCGCCGTCGTCCGCGTTATCGGCTCGCTGCCGGTGCTCGTCTTCCCCTTTCCCGGCTCGATCCTCGCCATGCTCACCGATATGAGCGACCTCTTCCTGATGAACCTCCTGGACGAGGGCGGCGTAAGCGACTACCAGGAGTTCGACAAGTGGCTCGACCAGGTCTACATGGTTACGTTCCTCATCGTCGCGCTGCGCTGGCGGGGGCCGCCCCGGAACATCGCCGTCGGCCTCTTCGCCTATCGGCTGGCCGGCTTCGTTACTTTCGAGGTGAGCCAGCAACGCGACCTGCTGATCTTCTTCCCCAACCTGTTCGAGTTCTGGTTCGTGTTCGTCGCCGGCGCGAAGTTCCTGCGTCTCGACGAGCAGTGGCGCGGCGGTCCGCACCTGCGCGGCCTCGTCCCGTTCCGCTACACACGAGGACAGCTGGCGGCGGTGCTGCCGGTATTGCTGGCGATCAAGCTCCTGCAGGAGTTCGCGCTCCACGTCGGCCAGTGGTTCGAGGACTTCACTTCCGTAGAAGCTGCCGAGTGGATCTGGCGCCTCCTGACGCCGCCGTACTAGGCGGCACGTAGGAACGCGCTTCGGTACGATAGCGGCGTGGACCGCATCACGCTCACTCCGTTCGAGACGCCGTTCCAGGCGACGATCACGCCGCCGGGCTCCAAGAGCCTGACCAACCGCGCGCTCGTCATCGCCGCGCTCGCTGACGGCGAGTCGAAGCTCTCCAACGTGCTCTTCGCCGAGGACACGCAGGTGATGATCGAGGGCCTGCGTGCGCTCGGCTACAAGCTCAAGGCCGACGCGAAGAGGGCGACCGTGAGCGTGCAAGGGCGCGGTGGCGTCGTGCCCGCATCGAAGGCAGACATCGCCTGTGCCAACAGCGGCACGACGATCCGCTTCCTGACGGCGCTCTGCGCGCTCGGCGAGGGGAGTTACCGGCTCGACGGCAACGAGCGCATGCGAGAGCGGCCCATCGCCGAACTGGCGATGCTCCTGGAAGAGCTCGGCGCGATGGTGCGCTACGAGGCAGCGACCGGCCACCCGCCGGTCGTCGTCGAGGCGCAGGGTATCGTCGGCGGCAGCGCCCACTTCCCCTCCGCCCACTCGTCCCAGTACCTCTCAGCTGTGCTCATGGCTGCTCCGTACGCGAAGGACGCCGACGTGCTCGTCGCGCTCGGGCCCGGGCAGACGAGTTGGCCGTACATCGAGATGACGGCGCGACTGATGGCGCTTTTCGGCGTCAGCGTGTGGATCGCGCGTGATCCCGAGGGCGGCCGGCCGACCGAGATGCGCGTCCCGCGCGAATCCTACACCGCCCGCAACTACGAGATCGAGCCGGACGCGAGCAACGCAACCTACTTCATGGCGGCGGCCGCGGTGCGTCCCGGGGCGAGCGTGCGCATCCCCGGCCTCGGCGAGGAGAGCCTGCAGGGTGACGTTGCCTTCGCCCGCGTGCTCTCCGACATGGGCGCGGACGTTTCGCTGGCGCCGGACTCGATAACGGTGGCCGGGCCGCAGCGCCTGAAGGGCATCGAAGTCGACATGGCGCCGATGCCGGACGCGGCGATGACGCTGGCCGCGATCGCCGCGCTGGCGGACGGCCCGACGACGATCAGCGGTCTGCACACCTGGCGCGTCAAGGAGACCGATCGCCTCGCCGCGCTCCAGACGGAGCTGCGCAAGCTGGGCGCCGGCGCTGACGTCGAAGGCGACACGCTGCGCATCGCGCCGGCAGAGGCGGTGCGCCCGGCCGAGATCGAGACGTACGATGACCACCGCATGGCGATGAGCTTCGCCGTCGTCGGCACGCGCGCGCCGGGGATCACGGTCCTCAACCCGGACTGCGTGCGCAAGACGTACCCGGACTTCTTCGCGGACCTCGAGACGCTGCGCGGATAGGGTCTGGCGGCGCGGCGCTGCTATGATGCGCTCGACCGCATAACGTAGAGGGGGTATCAGATGCAAAGTCCCGCCAGCGCTCTCGTCGACTACCTCGGAATCGGAGAGCTGTCGTTCGATCTGGAGCCGCCTGAACGGCGCGCGCTCCTCATCATCTCGGTGCTTCCGGCGATCGTTGTGCTCGCTACGCTCACGCAATTGGGCTACGAGATAGAGGGTTCGCAGCTAGATCCGTTCTCCTACCGTGACTCGCATCTCTATCGCCTGTCGACGGTAGTGCAGACGCCGGCGGCGTACGTCGGGCTTGCTGTCATGGTGATCGTCGGGATCGGGCGCATCAGCCGCTCAGAAGGATCGTACTGCTTCGCCGGTGCGTTCGTCTTCGCCGGACTGGCGGTCCTTTCCGGCATCTACGCGTCGATGGTCTTTGCGTTGGTCGACCAGTACACACCCGCTCGAGACTGGTATGGGCACATAGCGCTCAGCTTCGCTAGCCTGGCTGCTCTCGTCGCTGCCGGTTACGCGTTCCTGGCGTTCCGCGGTCTGGCACCTCGCGACAGCGCGTAAACGAAGGGCCCTCCGGCGCGCGCTCCTCAACGTCGCGCCAGAGGGCCAGAGGGGGTTGGGGAGGTAGTGTCTAGTTAGGGTGCCGCGATACACGGCGGGCATCGTGGCCGGTGCTGAATCCGTACGCCCGAAGAATCTCAGCCGCGCGCTTCTGCTCCCAGCGCCGGCCGTGTTGCAGCCGCTGGCTCAGCATCCAGAAGACATCGCCGTAGAGGCGGACGACGGTTCCGAGGTCCTGGACAAGCGTTGGCGTTCGCTGTCCGGACTGGCCTGGGGCGTGCACCGGTGTCTGGACAGGCCGCATGGGTTTCCTCCTTCTGCCGCAAGCAGGAGAATCCGCACCCCGACGCCATCCTACTCCCCGGCCAGATCGTGTCAAGCAGGCGCAAGCGAGGCGGCAAAACGACCTTGTGTCATTCTCGGGTTTATCGAAGCGGCTAAACGCCGCCGCCACCGGCTCCGTCGCTGATAGACTCAGACCTGGCATCATGGAAATCACCCCGTTTGTCCACGAAGGTCTCGGAAACACCTCTTACGTCGTCGACGTTGGTGAAGGCAAGGCCGTCTCCGTCGATCCGGACCGCACCGCCCGCCGCTACGTCCAGTCCGCCGAAGGGAGGGGCCTGACGATAGCCGGCGTCCTGGAGACGCACGTCCACGCCGACTTCGTGACGGGCGCGGTCGAGGTCAAAGCAGCCACCGGTGCCACGATCTACAACCCGAAGGGTTCCGACGCTGAGTACCCGCATCACCCGGCAGGCGGCGGCGATAGGATGCGCATCGGCGGTGCCGATATCGAGGTCATCTCCGCGCCGGGGCACACTCCTGAGCACGTCGCTTACGTGGTCAGGGCGGCCGGCAGCGAGCCGGCCCTGTTCAGCGGCGGCTCGATCATCGTTGGTGGGGCTGCCCGGACGGACCTCCTCACGCCGGAGCACACGGATCCGCTGTCTCGGTCCCAGTATCAGACGCTGCGGGAGGGTTTCCGGGACCTGCCCGACTCCACGCTCCTGCATCCGACGCACGGCAGCGGGTCGTTCTGCTCGGCAGGGGCGGGCGCAGACCGGTCATCCACGCTCGGCGAGCAGCGGGCGACGAACCCGGCGATGTCCGACATGGCGGAGGAAGAGTTCGTGGAGTGGTTCCCGAGCACCTTTCCGCGCGTCCCGGAGTACTACTGGCGGATGCGGTCGCTCAACCAGGCAGGCCCCCGCCTCAGGCGGGATATCGCCGGCCCGAAGACGCTTGACACCCACCACTTCGAGGGCGCAGGCAGGCGTGGCGTCATCGTCGACGTTCGGACGCCGGAGGAGTATCTCGCGGGTCATATCCCGGGCTCACTGAGCAACCCGTTCCGTGACGTCTTCGGCGTCTGGCTCGGGTGGCTCGTGGAGCTGGGCACGCCGCTGTCTTTCGTCTGCGATGGCCAGCCTCTGGGGCAGGTGATCGATGAGTGCCTGCTTGTGGGGCACGAAGAGCTGACGGCGGTACTCGATCGTGGTTTCGCGGCTTGGGAGCGGGCCGGCCTCCCCGTCGCCTCCGATCCTTACCTGTCGCCCGCCGATGCTCGACGGGCGATCCTCGATGGCGCATTCGTACTCGACGTGCGCGAGCCTGACGAGTGGGCCGTCTCGCGCGTCGAAGGCGCGCTGCACATCCCGCTGGGGTCGCTGCAGGGCCGCCTGTCAGAGGTGCCGCGCGACCGCCCGGTGCTGGCGTACTGCGGCGCGGGCTATCGCTCGTCTTCCGCCGCTTCGGTACTGGAGCGCGCCGGAATCGAGACGGTGCTGAGCGTCCGTGGCGGCTTCAGCGCCTGGGCCGACGCCGGCGAACCCGTCGTGACGTGAAGAGGCCGAGGCACTAACGCCCCGGCTCTCACTTCTCGGTTACAAAGACCCCATCCGGGTCGAAGGCAAACCTCTCGAATGCCTCGCGCCGAAGGAGCCACGCGAAGTACGGAACTTCGTCAGCCAGTGCGTCAGCGATTGGATGGATGGCCACTAAGCCTGCTGCCTCTGTAAAGTACTTGCCGTCGCGGACGGCGTGTGTAGTATCTGCTGTCCCGCGAGCCGGGAACTTCCCGTCATAGACGTGGTGAACACTCCAGTCTCGTCCTGGAGCCACGCGCGTCGGGCGCTGCCCGCCCGCCAATCGAAAGGCCATCACCGCTGGGCCGTTCGATCGGCCGTCAGGTTTGATATCTGCCTCGCGAAGAAGTCGCCTCTGTTCCGCGGTGTACTTGTGGTATTTGACTCGGACGGTGCCGGGCATAAAGAGAAGAGCTCGCTTCGGCCAGCGTACGAAGAGATCCTTGTGATCCCAGACGCGCTCGACGATCTCCCGAATATGCGCTGGCGTGCTGTGGCGAAGCTGGTCGAACATGGGCGTCTTGGAACTCGGCCTAGCGGGCGGTTGTGGAGCGATCCCTATGCGGCCGTCCCACTACACTTCGCGGTATTCGCCCTCGACGGCTTCTTCCTCGGGGGACTCTTCCTCGCTGCCTTCGCCTTCGCCGCCGGGCGCCGCGGTCTCCGCGCCCACTCCGGCTCCTTCCGCGCCCTCTTCGTAGACGGCCGCGCCGGCCTTCTGCAAGGCAGCGCTCAGCGCTTCGGCGGCGCCTTTCAGCGTCTCGACTGAGGCTTCGCTGGAGAGGGCGTCGCGGACGTCCTTGACGCGGGCTTCGATGTCCGCGCGGATGTCCGCCGGGATCTTGTCGCCGGCCTCGCTCATCGTCTTCTCCGCCGTGTAGGCGAGCGAGTCGGCCTGGTTGCGGACCTCGACGCCTTCGCGGCGCTTGAGGTCGTCCTCGGCGTGCGCTTCGGCGTCGCGCTTCATCTTCTCGATCTCTTCCGGGCTCAGGCCCGTGCCCGCCTGGATCGTGATCTTCTGCTCGCGTCCGGTACCGGTATCGCGGGCTGAGACGTGCAGGATGCCGTTGGCGTCGATGTCGAACGTTACCTCGATCTGCGGCATGCCGCGTGGCGCCGGCAGGATGCCGTCGAGGATGAAGCGCCCGAGCGACTTGTTGTCGCTCGCCATGCC
>JAJCYV010000017.1 GCA_029262695.1 Chloroflexota bacterium
TCCGCGCCGAGCGCCTTCTCCTTTTCGATCAACTTCTCGACGCCGGCGTTGTTAAGGACCCGCTCGGTGTTACGCAGACCGCGCATGATGAGGCGCGTGTCGAGTTCGCTTGCGTCGACGATCGCCTGCTTCACGTTCTCGTGCACGGGGGCTTCCTGGGTGGCGATGAACCGGGTGCCCATGTTCATGCCTTCGGCGCCCATGGCGAGCGACGCCACGAGGCTCCGTGCATCCGCCATCCCACCGGAAGAAACGAAGGGGATCGAGAGCTCTTCGCCGGCGCGGGGCAAGAGGATGAAACCCGGTATGTCGTCTTCGCCCGGGTGACCGCCGCACTCGAAGCCGTCCACAGACACGGCATCGCAGCCGATCTTCTCTGCCTTGAGCGCGTGGCGCACGGAGGTGCACTTGTGAATGACTTTGATGTCCGCCTCCTTGAGCATCGGCAGCCATTCCGAGGGGTTGTTGCCCGCCGTCTCCACGACCTTGACGCCGCTCCTGATGATGACCTCGAACAGCCCCGGATAGTCTGGGGGTGTGAGAGCGGGAAGGAAGGTCATGTTGACGCCGAAGGGTTTGTCGGTCATCTCCCGGCAGCGCGAGATTTCGTTGGCGAGCTTCTCGGGTGTGCCCTGGGTAAGCCCCGTGATGATGCCGAGGCCGCCCGCGTTGGAGACTGCGGAGGCCAGTTCGGCGAGGCCGACGAAATGCATGCCGCCCTGGATGATGGGGTGTTCGATGCCAAAGAGTTCGGTGATTCGCGTCTTCATCTTCTGTTTGGCCTCCTACTGGGTACTGGGAGTTGAATTGGGTAAGTGGGCCCCGGTCGTCGCGTGATGCCCGAACGGAACCTTGCTTCTATTGCTCACCACTGGACGAACCTCGTCGCGATCGAGCCGGCGCCGCCGGCGACGGAGGAGTCCCACCGGCGCCCTTCCTTGCCTTCACTTTGGAGATACAGGGCGACGTGGTCCTTGATCCAGTCGGGAGGCTGCGTGGGGACGGAGGATTCGGGCATTGGCTTCTTACTTTCAGCGGCATCATCATACATTGGGAAGACTCTCGGCAAACCCGCGAGGGCTAGGGCGATAAATCGAGCCTGTAGAGCCGCTCACCGGGGCCAGCCGCATTTGCGTCTGCGACGTCGCTGAAGCCGTTCTTCGTGAGGACTCCCGCTGACGCTGGGTTGTCGTCGGCCACCGCGCCGGCGAGCGAAGTGACTTCCCGGCTCCGGCACCAAGCGACGAGACCTGCCACGATCTCGGACGCATAGCCCTTCCCCCAGCTCTCTTCGCCGAGCAGGTATCCGAGGCGCACGTCGGCCGGGCCTCGCCTCGGGCCTCGGCCGACCTGCTCCTCGAACAGCAGCAGGAGGCCGATGGGTCCTCCCGACATGCGCTCTAGCACCAGGAGCGTTACACCCTCGTCGTCACGCTCCGCGATCCACTCCCGCGCCCGATCGATGGTGTAGTCGCCGGACCACGGCTGCGGGAGGTTGCGCGTGACGGCGGGCGTGAGCAGCGCGGCGATCACCTGTGCGAGATCCCTGTGCCGGGAGCTCTCGAAGGCGATCTCGTGCCAGGGCCCGGCGGAGAGCCGTTCGGTATCGAATGAGCAGTCGGCAAGAATCAATGGCCCGAACTCCTCCCCTCGGCTCAGGCGAACCTCACCACTGGACGAACATCGGCATGACGACGTGGACGTAGGTGTCGTCGCCGATGGGGCGGAGGACGCCGGGGCTGGACGGGCTCGTCGTCTCCAGCGCGATGCTTTCCACCTCCAGCACCTGGAGGACGTCCTGCAGGTAGCGGCTGTTGAAGGCGATCTTGGACTCCTCGCCCTCCATCTTCACGTCCATGTCGCCGCGGTGCTCGCCGATCTCCTCGGCGCGCGCGGAGATCGTCAGCTTGCCGGGCCGGCCGTCGCCAGAGGGATCCATCTGCAAGCGGACGATGCCGGCGCCGTCGCGGGCGAAGATGGCGGAGATGCGCGTCTCCTGGAGGAACGGCTTCATCTCGATCTCGGCGCGGCTGGTGAAGGACGACGGGATCAGCTGGCCGTAGTTGGGGAACGTCCCCTGGATCAGCGTGGCGACGATCTCGGCCGAGTCCATCTTGAAGAGCACCTGCGTGTGCCCGGCGTTGATCGACATTTCGACCTGGCCGGTCTCGTCCGAGAGCATGCGCTCGACCTCGCGCAGGGCGCGGGCCGGCACGATCACTTCGGCGCGCTCCGGCACGTCTTCCGTGAGAGCGAGCTTGTGGACGGCGAGGCGGAAGCCGTCGGCGGCGGCGAGGGTCAGCGTCTGTTCCTCCGCGAGCGTGTGGATGCCGGTGAGGACGGGCCGGGTGTCGTCGGTGGCGGCGGCGAACTGCACCTGGGCGATCGCCTTGCTGAGGTCGGCGGGAGCGAGGTTGATGCTGAATCCGTCGTCGACGGAGGGCACGGGCGGGAAGTCGGCGGCGTCCATGCCGGCCATCGTCGCCTCATTGCGGCCGCAGGTGATGTGCAACTGGTTGCCACGCGCCGGGACTTCGAGGTCGATCTTCTCGCTCGGGAGCGAGGCGACGAAGTCTGTCAGCAGGCGGGCGGGGACGGTGACCGATCCTTCCTCTTCGACCTGGGCGCCGATCCAGCAGGTGACGGCCATCGTGAGGTCGGTGGCGACGAGCTTCAGGCGGCCTTGATCGGTCTCGAGTTTGACGTGTGAGGCCTGCGGCAGGGTGCTGCGGACGGGGACAGCGCGGCCGACGATGGAGAGGCCCTTGGTGAGATTGTCCTGGAGACAAGAGAGTTTCATATGCTTACCTACTTTATCAATTGCGGTGGGGCGGGAAAACGCGGTTAGTATAGCGCCGGGCCTCGACACCCGCAAGCATTCGGCGGCGCGGGCGTGAGTGAGCGGGCGCAGGGTGCTCCGCTCGTCCCCTTCGATACGTCAGGACAGGCTTCGAGAGCCTCAGGACGAGCGGGATGGGGGCAGCGGAGTGAGCCGGGCGGGCCGTTTGCCCAGACGGGTCCGCAGGACGAACGGCCCCTACGCGCGGCCGAGGGCGCGGAGGGAGGCTTCGGCGGCTTCGCCGGTGGCGGCTATCTCGTCGTCGCCGTGCGTGGTGGAGACGAACATCGCCTCGAACTGCGACGGGGCGAGGAAGACGCCGCGGTCCAGCATCCCGCGGAAGTAGGCGGCGTAGCGGTCGCGGTCGGTCTTGAGGGCGCCGGCGTAGTCGGTGACTTCTTCGGCAGTGAAGAACACCGTCATGATCGAGCCGACGCGGTTGAGGCGGACCGGCACCTCGGCGGCCCGGGCGGCGCGGCGCAGGGTGTCCTCGAGGTAGACCGATGTGATCTCGAGGCGCTGGTAGACGACCTCCGGGCGCAGCATCTCGAGCGTGACGATGCCGGCGGCCATCGCCAGCGGGTTGCCGGAGAGCGTACCGGCCTGGTAGACGGGCCCAAGCGGGGCGATCTGCTCCATGAGGTCGCGCCGGCCGCCGTAAGCCGCGACCGGTAGTCCGCCGCCGATGATCTTGCCGAGACAGGTGATGTCCGGCGTCACGTTGAGGAGGGTCTGCGCCGCGCCGTAGTGGAGACGGAACCCGGTGATGACTTCGTCGAAGATAAGGAGGGCGCCGTGCTTCGTGGTCACTTCGCGGAGACCCTCAAGGAAGCCGGGCGCCGGCGGGACAACTCCCATGTTGGCGGCGACCGGCTCGAGGATGACGGCGGCGATGCGGTCACCCTCGGCCTCGAACAGCGCCTGCACGGCCTCGATGTCGTTGTAGGGCGCGAGGAGGGTCTCGGCGGCATAGGCTGCGGGGACGCCGGAGCTGTCTGGCAGGCTGAGCGTCGCCGCGCCAGAGCCGGCGCGGACGAGGAGCCCGTCGGCGTGGCCGTGGTAGCCGCCCTCGAACTTGACGATGGCGTCGCGGCCGGTGGCGGCCCGCGCGAGGCGCAGCGCTGACATCGTCGCCTCCGTGCCGGAGTTGACGAAGCGCACGAGTTCCATCGAGGGGACAGCCTCGCAGATGAGGCGCGCCAGCTCGATCTCCAGCTCGCTCGTCGCGCCGTAGGCCGTGCCCCGCTGGGCGGCGGCGGCGACGACTTCGGCGACGCGCGGCGGGGCGTGGCCGAGGATCATCGGCCCGTAACCGCAGACGTAGTCGACGTAGCGGCGGCCGTCGACGTCGAAGACGTGCGGGCCGCGGCCGTAGGCGATAACCACCGGGTCGCCGCCGACGGCCTGGAACGCGCGGACAGGGCTGGAGACGCCTCCCGGCATCAGCTGGCGGGCCCGCTCGAACAGCTCGCGCGAACGCGGCCCGGGCGTCTCAGTCAACGTCCGGCACCAGCATGGAGACGAGTTCCGAGAGCGATTTCACGCGGACGTCCGGAAACGGGATGCCACGCGGCTTGCGGTAGCCGCCGCGGTTGACCCAGGCGGTGCGCATGCCGGCGCGCGCCGGGCCGAGGACGTCGGGGATCGGGTTGTCGCCGGCGTAGAGGATATCTTGCGGTGGCAGGCGCAGACGGCGGGCCATCATCAGGAAGATCGCCGGGTTGGGCTTGATCGCCCTGGCGCCCTCCGAAGAGAGGACGTGCTTGAAGTGCAGGTCATTGCGATGGAGGCACGATGTCAGGAAGTCGTCGTCGGCGTTGGAGAGGAGCGCCACCTTGTAGTGCCGGCCGATCGCCTCGATCGCGGGCCGGGCATCGTCGAAGGCGGGCGCGTCCGCGAGTGCGGCCTTGAAGTGGAGCGAGGCGCGCCAGACGTCGCCGTCCAGACGGAGCTGCTTGAAGACGCGCTCGAACTGGCGGGCCCAGGCCTCGTCGTAGCGCTGGTAGACTGGGTCGTGGTGGTGTTCGGAGCGCATGAGGTAGGAGGCGCGCAGGAAGCGCCGCCAGACCTCGCCAGCGTCGGTGTCCAGAGACTGGTCGGCGCAGATCTCGGCCATCGTCGCGATGAAATCGGGCTCCGTGAAGTTGATAACGGTGCCGTAGGCATCGAAGACGACGGCCTTGACGTCACCGGGACGCAGGCGGTTTCTCGGTTGGCGGGCCATGTGGTGAGGTTACCAAAATGCCGGCGCTCAGGCGTGCGCGGCGCTGAAGCGGTGACTGTCAACGGATGGGAGCACGGATAAACGGATTGCCGGCACTGTGGGTGCTCCGCTCGTTCCCCTTCGGCTGTCCGCCGGACGCTCAGGGCAGGCTTCGAGAGCCTCAGGACGAGCGGGGTGGACGGCTTAGTCGCGGTACGGTCGCACCGGCGCCTAGCCGGGCATGTCGATGAGGTGGCCCAGCTTGTCGCGCTTGGTCTCCAGGTACTTCCGGTTGTGCTGGTTCGGCGTCGCCTGGATCGACACTCGTTCGACGACTTCGAGGCCGTAGCCCTCGATGCCGGCGCGCTTCCTGGGGTTGTTCGTGAGCAGGCGCACCTTTGAGAGACCGAGGTCGAGAAGGATCTGCATGCCGATCCCGTAGTCGCGGCGGTCGGCGGCGAAGCCGAGCGCTTCGTTCGCCTGGACTGTATCGAGCCCCTCCGACTCCTGGAGTGAGTAGGCCCTGATCTTGTTGTGGAAGCCGATGCCGCGCCCCTCCTGCCGCATGTAGAGGAGGACGCCGCGGCCGTCCTGCGCGATCTGGCTGAGGGCGAGATCGACCTGGTCGCCGCAATCGCAGCGCATGGAGCCGAAGACGTCGCCGGTGACGCACTGCGAGTGCACGCGCACGAGGACCGGGTCCGACGTCGTCAGGTCACCCATCACGAGCGCGGCGTGCTCGTCGGCGTCGATCTGGGAGCGGTAGGCGTAGAGCGTGAACTCGCCCCACTTCGTGGGCAGGGCGGTGGCGGCGACGCGCTCGACGAGGCGTTCGCGCACGACGCGGTGGCGGATGAGCTGGTTGATGCTGACGACCTTGAGCTTGTGCCGCTTCGCGAAGCGCACGAGTGCCTGGTGGCGCATCATCTTGCCGTCTGCGCTCATCAGCTCGCAGAGGACGGCGACGGGCTGGAGGTTGGCGAGGTGGCACATGTCGACGCTGGCCTCGGTGTGGCCGGCGCGCACGAGAACGCCGCCGTCGCGGGCGCGCAGCGGGTAGATGTGGCCGGGCATGACGAGGTCGACCGGCTCCGACTTCTGATCGGCCAGCACCTGGATCGTGCGTGCGCGGTCGGCCGCGGAAACGCCCGTCGTGACCCCCTTGCGGCCATCCACGGAGACCGTGAAGGCGGTGCCGTACTGGGCCGTGTTGTTGCCAACCATCTGCGGGATACGCAGCGTGTCCAGCCGCTCTTCCGCCATCGGCACGCAGATGATGCCGCTGGTGTACTTGAGCATGAAGGCGATCGTCTCTTCGTTGACGTGCTCGGCGGCGATGATGAGGTCGCCCTCATTCTCCCGATCATCGTCGTCGACGACGATCACGAAGCGGCCGGCGCGGAAGTCCTCGATCGCCTCTTCGACGGTCGAGAAGCCGGGCTCCTGGAGGTTATCGGTGCGGTCGGTGGCTTTCGCCGGGGTCTTCTTGCGGCGGGGCATCGCGAGCCTCCTCTTCGCTGTCGCGTTCCGGTTTTGGATACGCGCACCAGCATTATGCGGGAACCCTTACGTGCGCGTCAAGGTTGTGAAGTGTGCGCTCAGTCACGCGCCGCGCCGCGGCCGGTCCAAGTCCGCGCTGTCGATGACGATCGTCACCGGGCCGTCGTTCACGAGGTCGACGGACATCTTTGCGCCGAAGCGGCCGGTCTGCGTCTCGACGCCAAGACGGCGCAGCTCCTCCGCGAAGGCATCGACGAGCGGCCCGGCCGTTTCGGGGCGGGCGGCGGCGTCGAAGCTGGGACGGCGGCCGCGGCGGACGTCGGCCAGGAGCGTGAACTGGCTGACGACGAGCGCCTGGCCGCCGGTGTCGATGAGCGAGAGGTTGAAGCGGCCGTCGTCGTCGCTGAAGATGCGCATCTCGGCACACTTACCGGCGATGCGCCGCGCCTCGGCCTCGTCGTCGCCGTCCGCGACGCCGACGAGCAGGAGCAGGCCGGGCCCGATTGAGGCGATCGCTTCGCCGTCGACGCTAACGGAGGCGCCGGCGACGCGCTGGAGGACGACCTTCATGCCGCTATGT
The DNA here is from genome assembly GCA_029262695.1 of Chloroflexota bacterium. Lineage (GTDB taxonomy): Bacteria > Chloroflexota > Dehalococcoidia > SM23-28-2 > RBG-16-64-32 > CF-162. Next base: position 7,123 of record JAJCYV010000017.1, read on the forward strand.
TAGGCGACAGGAGACAGGAGACAAGGGACAGGTGAGGGAGACGGCGCTAGTCGACGGCGGCTTCGGTCTTCGAGGTGCTTTCGGAGGAGCTGCCGTTGTCGCTCTTCGTGCCAGCCTTGCCGTTGTCGCTCTTCGTGTCAGCCTTGCCGTTATCGCCCGAGGTGCTGGATGGGTCGCCGCCGTTGCTGGGCGGGCCGGAGCCGCGGTTGTCGGTGCTGTAGAAGCCGCTGCCCTTGAAGATGACGGACGGCATGCTGATCTGGCGCCGGGCGCGGGCGCCGCACTGCGTGCACTTCTGAGTCACGGGAGCGCTGAAGCCCTCCGTCTTCTCGTAAGTGTGGCCTTTGGTGCAGCGGTATTCGTATACAGGCAAATGTCGACTCCGTGGAGGTTGGTGAGGATTAAGAGAGAAGACCCCTTTGAGGGCCTTCCCCGCTATTATAGCGGGCGCTAGGGGAAGGGACAACGCAGCGGTGGGGGTGCGCGAGACGGTCGGGGCGTCACCCGGTCGTTCCTGATAGAGCGTTGACCCACCCTATGAGGGCGATCACGCCTCCCGCCGCGGTGATGGCGGCACCGAACGCCCTCGCCGTAACCGCTGCACTCCCGCGATAGAGGACGATTCCACCCGCAATCAACGCCGGGCCGAGTACTACGAAGATGATCAGGATGTCCATCTCGATCCTTCCTCCCCGGGAACCTCACACTAGTATCAAGACGGAGAATCGAGCAGTCTGGTTCCGGCCGGGCTGGCCTGGGTGTGTGAACTAACCAACCGCCATTACAGTTGTTCGGTGCGGAGGCGACTGTGTATACTGGTCGTTCGGACGTTCGAACAGGAGTTACTACTTGGCAACAACCGTAACAATGAAGTCTCTGCTGGAAGCAGGAGTGCACTTTGGGCACCAGACAAGGCGCTGGAACCCGAAGATGCGCAAGTTCATCTTCACCGAGCGCAACGGCATCCACATCCTCGACCTGCAGCAGACGGTGCACAAGCTGGCGGATGCCCGCACGTTCGTGCGCGACCTCATCGCCGAAGGCGGCACGCTGCTCTTCGTCGGCACGAAGCGCCAGGCGCAGGAAGCGATCGAGACAGAGGCGCGGCGCTGCGGCATGCCGTTCGTGACGACGCGCTGGCTGGGCGGCACGCTGACCAACTTCCACACGATTCAGAACCGCATCGACCACCTCGTGCGCATGGAAGACGCCAAGGCGCGCGGCGAGTTCGAGTTCTACCCGAAGAAGGAGCGCCTGAAGCTGGAAGAGGAGATCGTCCGGCTGAACCGCTACCTGGGCGGGATCAAGGAGATGACGGCGCT
>JAJCYV010000018.1 GCA_029262695.1 Chloroflexota bacterium
GAAGCGCCGGCAGAAGCACCGGCCGAAGCGCCAGCCGAAGCACCGGCCGAAGCGCCGGCCGAAGAACCTGAAGAGAAGCCCGCAGAAGCGGCGGACGAGAAGTAGCATGGCCGGCCTGAACAAAGTCATGGTCATCGGCAACCTGGGCGCCGACCCGGAGATGCGCTACACGGCGGACGGCAGTGCCGTCACCAACTTCAACGTCGCCGCCAGCCGCAGGTACACCGCCTCCGACGGCGAACGCAAGGAAGATACCGAATGGTTCAGAATCGTTGTCTTCGCCAAGCTGGCCGAACTCTGCAACCAGTACCTGCAAAAGGGCCGCCGCGTATACATAGAAGGCCGGCTGCAGACGCGCTCCTGGGAGGGGCAGGACGGCCAGAAGCGTTACACAACCGAAGTGGTGGCGCAGGACGTACAGTTCCTCGACAGCAAGCCCGGCGGTGCGCCTCGTGCTGACGATCAGGACGGACCGATGGACCTGGAACCCGAAGACGTTCCCTTTGAATAGGACAAGCCATGAGTGACAGCAATGCGATTACCGCGACCACCAGAGTACCGGCCTGGGCGGCTGGCGACCGGCCGCGTGGGCGCCCGAGCGGAGGCGGCAAGTCGCGGGACGATGACGACCGGTCTCGGGGCCGCACAGGTGGCCGCCGGCGGCGCGTCTGCATCATGTGCGCCGATCACATCAGGTACGTGGATTACAAGAACGTCTCGTTCCTGCGCCGCTTCGTCTCCGACCGCGCCCGGATTGAGACGCGGCGCCGCACCAGCGCCTGCGCCAAGCACCAGCGCGCGCTCTCCAACGCCATCAAGCGCGCCCGCCACCTGGCGCTCCTGCCCTACACGCCAGACCACATAAGAATCTCGCAGGGCCGTTAGAGCGCTGGATAGCATCGAAACGGCCGGCGGTGCTCGCCTGTTGTTCCAGTAGGCAACACTATGTCCAAACGACGCGGCAAGATCCCGACTCCCACCTGGGAACACGAGCAGACCGGCATCACGCGCAAGCTCGAGGCGAATCGCTGGCAGCTCTGGGCCACGGCCGGCATCGTCCTTCTCGTCGCCGCCTCGCTGGGCGTCGTCGGCTGGGCCTTCCTCTCTGACTACATTGAGGACCAGCAGCGGCCCGGGTCGGTTGGCCTGCGCGTCGCCGACCGGGAGCTCACCGTCGAGGAATACACGCAACGGGCGAGCCTCTTCGCCGAGCAGGTAGGCTCCAACAACGCAGTCTCGATTCTGCCCCCACTCACCGCTGATTTGATCGAGGAAGCGATTCTGCTGCAGTTCGCCGGTGAGCGATCAGTGACCGCCTCTGAAGACGAAGTCCGCGCCGAAATCGCATCGAAGCTCGGGATCGAAGCTGATGATCCGAACTTCGAGGCCCGTTTCGAGGAAGAGTTGACCCGCACCGGCCTGAGCGACCAAGAGTATACGGATCTGGCACGAGCCGACGTTCTCGCGGACAGCATGCGGGAGGCGTTCGCGTCGGAGGTGCCCGACTCGCTGCCCTCCGTCAGCTATCGACAGATCCGGGTCGCAGACCAGGAGACAGCGGACGACCTCGTCGCGCAGCTGGACGGTGGGGCCGATTTCGCAGCCTTGGCCGCCGAGCATTCGCTCGATACGACCGCAAGCGATACCGGCGGCGAAATCGGCTGGGTGCCGGAAGGCGTCCTGATCGAAGAGATCGAGAGCGAGCTTTTCGCTCTCGAAGTGAATGGGATCACGACCGCCACAGCCAGCGGCAGTGTGTTCGTCTTCGAGGTGCTGGAGAAATCGGACAGCCAGGAGGTTGCCGATGAGGCCAGGACCACTCTTGGCGGGTCCGCCTATAGTGAATGGCTGACCGAGAAGCAGGAGTCCTCAGATATCCTGAACGAGATGGACCTCCAGACCGGCGATTCAGACAAGATCGGGTACGTCATCGATCACGCTAACCTGACGGTCAACTAGGGGCTACGGTGGCTGAACGCGAGAGCGTCGGTATCGTCCTGCTGGGCCTCGGTGTCGTCGGCAGTGGAGTCGCCCGGGCCCTGACCGAGCGCGCCGAGACTTACGCCGATCGCGTCGGTGCCCGAATCGAGCTACGCAAGGTGCTGGTGCGCGACGCCACCCGCGAGCGCGCCTTCGCCCCGGCCCGGTCCCTCATCACAACCGACCCCGCCGAGGCGCTGGGCGCCGACTGTGACATCGTCGTCGAAGTCATGGGCGGCGAAGACCCGGCCCGAGAGTACATCCAGGAAAGCCTGCGCCGCGGCCGCTGGGTGGTGACGGCAAACAAGGAACTGATGGCCAAGTACGGCCCTGAGCTGCTGGCGCAGGCCACAGCCGGCGGCGCGGACATACTGTTCGAGGCCAGCGTCGGCGGCGGCATGCCCATCGTCTCGCCGCTCAGGCGCGACCTTTCCGCCAACCAGATCACCAGCGTGCGCGCGATCATCAACGGCACGACGAACTACATCCTGACGCAGATGAGCCGCGAGGGCGCCGCGTTCGGCGACGCCCTTCGGCAGGCCCAGGACCTGGGCTACGCGGAAAAGCCCGACCCGTCGCGCGACGTCGAGGGCTTTGACGCCGCCTACAAGCTCGCCATCCTCTCCAGCCTGGCGTTCCACGGGCACGTCCGTGTGGACGACGTCTACCGGGAGGGCATCACGCACCTGATTCCGCGCGACTTCCGCTACGCGGCCGAGCTGGGATACGCGATCAAGCTCTTGGCCATCGGCCGCCGCGATTCCGACGGCATCGGCGTGCGCGTTCACCCCGCGCTCGTCCCCAGCGACGAACTGCTCGCCAACGTGGACGGCGTTCTCAACGCCGTGCAGGTAGAGGGCGATCTGATCGGCCGCGTGCTCTTCCAGGGCGCCGGCGCCGGATCGATGCCGACGACCTCAGCGATCATGGCCGACGTCCTTGAGGCGTCACGCTCGATCGTGCTCGGCAACCGGCCTTCACCCTGGCGTTATACTGCCGACATGGCGATGAAGACGATATCCGCACTCACCACTCGCTACTACATTCGCGTCGAGGTGACCGACCGGCCCGGCGTCCTCGCCGGAATCGCCCGCGCCTTCGGCGATAACAGCGTCAGCATCGCCTCCGTCATCCAGAAAGAGACTGATGACGAGGCGCAGACGGCCGAACTCGTGATCATCACCCATGCCGCCAGGGAGGCCGACGTCCAGCGCAGCATCTCACAGATCGAGGGATTGAAGGGCGAAGTGCGGCAGGTGGGCGCCGTGCTGAGGGTGGAGGATTGACCGTGGCCCGGACGAAGACGGCCGCTCCCGCTTCTGGCTCAACTGAATGGCTCGAGAGTGAAGTCCGCGACGCCAAGTCGCGGCTGCACAAGCTGGAGAGCGAGCTGGCGCAGGCGCTCAAGATCGCCTGGTCCCTCGACGCCGACGTGCAGAAGGTCGTGCAGGGCGTGGCCGTCTCCAGCTCCGTCGAGGCGACGTTGCAGTCGCTTCGGGAAGAGGTGCGCCAGCTCAACGAGCAGCTGGGCAAGGTGCAGGACCGCCAGGGCCAGCTTGCCAGCCGCGTCGAACACGTTGGCAAGGAGAGCAAGGCTGAGTCCGGACGCGAGCGCTACGACGTGGGCATGATCGCCAAGCAGGTGGAGTCGATCGGCCGCACGATCGAGCAGTTCGACGGTCGCATGAAGGCGCTCGAAGAGGTCGCACGGCACGTCGAAGAGGAGGTCGCCGGCAGTCGCCTTACAGCTCAGGCCACCGAGCGGGCGATGGAAGGCATCGAGACGAAGTCCGCCCGCAGCCACGAGGCGACGATGCGGCTGGACCAGGAGTTCGCGCGCTTCAGCGGCGAGATCCAGCGGCTGGAAGCATCCAGCGAGACGCTGGCAGACCGCCTGTCGCTCGCCCTCGATCAGTTACACAAGGTGATGGAGCGCCAGGAAAAGCTCGAGGCGATCGCCAGCACGCAGGAAGAGGCGAACGAGGCGCTGCAGAGCGCCGCTGAAGCGCGCGAGCAGATCGCCCACCGCATGGCCGGCCTCGAACACATCGCCACCGAAATCGCCGAGCGCTCGGACGAGTTCATCAAGGGGCTGGCCCGCCTTGACCAGCGGAGCCAGAACCAGGCCAGCGAGCTGATGGCGATGGCAGCGCGACTTGAGGACCTGACAGACCAGACGAAGGCGGCGCTGAAGAAGGTGTACCAGACGTTCCTCCGCCAGCGTCGCCGCGCCTCCGAGGCGCTGAACCAGGAGATCAAGGAGCTTACCCAGGGTGAGCTGCACGCAACGGACTAGCCTGCCCGGCGCTCCGCCTCCTGAGCGTTCCCGTAGGGGCATGCCTTCAGGCTTGCCCGGGGCCCCGGCATCGCCATGACGGAGCGCTTGACCGGCACGTCAGCCGCCGGGGGCCTTCTCGAACGCTACCGGGACCGTCTTCCCATCACCGACGAAACGCCGATGCTCAGCCTGGGCGAGGGCGGCACCCCGCTCGTGCGCTCCCGCCGGCTGATCGAGCGCGTCGGCTGCAAAGACCTCTACTTCAAGCTCGAGATGTGCAACCCGACGGCCTCGTTCAAGGACCGGGGAATGGTCGTCGCGGTGGCCAGGGCGGCAGAAGCCCGCGTGCGGGCCGTCCTCTGCGCGTCGACGGGTAACACGAGCGCCTCCGCGGCGGCCTACGCCGCACACAGCGGCCTCGAAGCCTTCGTACTCGTCCCGCACGGTCGCGTCGCCAGAGGCAAGCTGGCCCAGGCCGTCGCTCACGGCGCCCGGGTGCTGGCCCTACGCGGCAACTTCGACGACGCACTGGCGATCGCCCGCAATGTCTCCGAGAAGCACCCCGTGTCGCTCGTCAACTCCGTCAACCCGTACCGCATCGAAGGCCAGAAGACCGCCGCTTTCGAGATCGTCGATGAGCTGGGGGACGCGCCCGACCTGCTGTTCATCCCCGTCGGCAACGCCGGCAACATCACCGCCTACTGGCGCGGCTTCGTCGAGTACTACCAGGCGGAGCGCGCCGGCCAGAAGCCACGGCTAATGGGTTGGCAGGCCGCCGGCGCGGCGCCCATCGTCCGCGGCGAACCGGTTGACGACCCGCAGACCGTCGCCACCGCCATTCGCATCGGCAACCCGGCCTCGTGGGAGTTCGCCGTCACCGCCCGCGACGAGTCCGGCGGCCAGATCGACGCTGTGACCGACGACGAGATCCTCGCCGCCTACCACCTCCTCGCCGAAGAAGAGGGCATCTTCTGCGAGCCGGCCTCCGCCGCCTGTGTCGCCGGCCTCTTCAAGACGGCAGCCGAAAGTCCTGAGAGCCTCCGCGACCGGACCATCGTCTGCGTCATCACCGGCCACGGCCTCAAAGACCCCGAGACCGCCCTCGCCATCGAGACCGAGGCAACCGAGGTCGACGCCGACCTCTCCGCCGTCGAGTCCGCGATGGGTCTCGCGTAGGGGCACCGCTTGCTGCGCCCGTCTGGGCCGCGCCGATCCGACCGCCGCCTGATACAATTTCCCTCCTGATGGACACGCGCATCGCCGCCGTAGACCAGGAGCGCATCGCCGCCGCCGTCCGCGAGATCATCGCGGCGATCGGCGAGGACGGCGCGCGCGAAGGGCTGGCCGAAACGCCGGAGCGGATCGGGAGGCTCTACACCGAGCTCTTCTCGGGCCTGCACGAAGACCCGCAGGACGTCCTGCGCAAGGGGTTCGAGGAGGAGCACAAGGAGATGGTGATCCTCAAGAGCATCCCCTTCTACTCCCTCTGCGAGCACCACTTCCTGCCGTTCCACGGCGAAGCGCACGTCGGCTATGTCCCGGAAGGCCGCATCGTCGGCGTCAGCAAGCTGGCCCGCGTCGTCGACATCCTGGCCCGGCGCCCTCAGATGCAGGAGCGCCTGACCAGCCAGGTGGCCGACGCGATCATGGAGGGCCTGCGCCCGGACGGCGTCGCCGTCGTGATCGAGGCCGAGCACCTCTGCCTGACGATGCGCGGCGCCCAGAAGCCCGGCTCGCGCATGATCACCTCGGCCATCCGGGGCAGCTTCCGCCGGCGCGGCGTCACCCGCGGCGAGTTCCTCTCGCTGGTGCAGGGCAAGTAGGGGCGCCGCTTGCTGCGCCCGCCTGGGCCGCGCCCGTTGACAGGACATCGCCCTCGTGTGAGCCAGCTCACACTCCGGGCCGGGACCCTTCGTAGTATCATCGGAGGACATGTGCAACATTGCGGTCGTTTCCGTACATACGTCGCCCCTCGCCCGCCCCGGCACTCGCGATAGCGGCGGACTGAACGTCTACGTGCGCTCGCTCGGCCGGGAGATGGCCAGGCGCGGCCACACGATGGACGTCTTCACGCGCCGCACGGACGCCGGCTCGCCAGAGATCACCGAGCTCGACGACAACACGCGCGTCATCCAGGTCGAAGCCGGGCCCCTCGACGCCGACAAGCGCGCCCAGCGTCGCCACCTCGACGAGTTCCGCCGTGGCGTGATCGCCTTCCAGGAGCGCAACGCCCTCTCGTACGACCTCGTGCACAGCCACTACTGGATGTCCGGCTGGGTCGGTCGCACGCTGGCCGACTGCTGGGATGCGCCGCACGTCGTCATGTTCCACACGCTCGCCGAGGCCAAGAACCGCCACCACCTGGGCGAGCGCGAACCGAAGTACAGGATCGCCGGCGAACGCACCGTCGTCGCCGGCGCCGATCGAATCATCTGCGCCGGCGAGGGCGAGGCGCGAATGCTGACCGACCTCTACCGCGCACAGCGTTCCGGCATCAGCGTCATCCCCTGTGGCGTCGACGTCGACCACTTCCGGCCGATCGGCCAGGCCGAGGCGCGCGCGCACGTCGGCCTCGACGCCGACGAGCCCCTGATCCTCTTCGTCGGACGCATCGAGCCGCTCAAGGGGATCGATGTGCTGCTACAGGCGGCGAGCCACCTGGAGGGGCCGTTCCGCGTCCTCGTTGTCGGTGGCGACGAGAAGGACGGGCGCCGCCTGCGCGACCTAGTGCGTCTGGCCCGCGAGCTGGGCATCGAAGAGCGCGTCACCTTCATCGAGGCCGCCAGCCGCGACGACCTGCTGTACTACTACAACGCCGCCGACGTCTGCGCCGTGCCCTCGTACTACGAGAGCTTCGGTCTTGTCGCGCTGGAGGCGATGGCCTGCGGCGTGCCTGTGGTCGCCACGCGCGTCGGCGGACTCAAGGACACGGTGCAGGACGGCCGCACGGGCTACCTGGTGCCGTGGCGTTGCCCGGAGCCGTTCGCCGAGCGTCTGGACCTCTTGCTCACGAACGAGCCCCTGCGCCGCAGCCTCGGCCGCGAAGCACGCGCCGTCGCCGAGACCTACCGCTGGTCGCGCGTCGCCGAGCAGGTGGAGTCCGTATACCATGACCTCGTCGGCAGCTACCGGGGAGTCGCCGTCGGCGCGCACGTCGCCTAGACTACCTCCTCATGACCCACGTCGACCCGAAGGAAGAGCACCCGAAGACGGCGCTCGTCGTCGTCGCGCACCCGGACGACGCCGAATTCCTCTGCGGTGGCACCGCCGCCAAATGGGCCGCTGAAGGCTGGGACGTGCACTACATGCTCACGACCAGCGGCGACATGGGCACGAAGGACCAGACGCTGACCCGCGAGAAGCTCGCCCAGATCCGCGAGAAGGAACAGCGCGCCGCCTGTGACGTGCTCGGCGTAAAGGAACTGGTGTTCCTGCGCTACCCCGACGGCTTCGTCGAGGACACGGCTGAGATGCGCGGCCGCATCGTGCGCGAGCTGCGCCGGCTCAAGCCGTGGACGGTCATCACCTGGAACCCCTACCGCACTACGTTCACGCACCGCGACCACCGTCTCACCGGACAGGCCACGGTCGACGCCGTCTTCCCGCTGGCGCGCGATCCGCTGGCCTATCCGGAGCACCAGATCGACGGACTCCAGTCGCACCGCGTGATGGAGCTGCTGCTCGCCGGGCACGAGGAGCCGGACCACTGGATCGAGATCCCCGAGGACGCCTTCAAGCGCAAGATCGACGCGCTCAAGAAGCACAAGAGCCAGCTCGGCCAGGCGCCCATCCGCGAGATACGCAGGCGCGTCAAGGAGCGCATGGCGGAGGCGGCCAAGGACCAGGACTTCAAGCTGGCCGAACCGTTCCGCCGCATGGCCTGGCGCTAGGCGATGGAGTCGCTCGCCAGCACCACCCTCTACCTGGCGATCGC
>JAJCYV010000019.1 GCA_029262695.1 Chloroflexota bacterium
GCTTCTGCCGGCGCTTCTGCCGGCGCTTCGGTTGAGGCTTCCGTTGGCTCTTCGGCCGGCGCTTCTGTTGGTGCTTCCGTCGCCGGTGGTTCAGCAGACCCCTCAGCGGGCGTCTCAGCGGTTGCCTCCGCTGACGGCTCCTTCGCGCCTTCGGCCGGCTTCTCCGCAGGCTTCTCGATCGGCGCGTCCGGGTCCAGCTCGGGCTTGACGACGATCGGCTCATCCATTCGCACGACGAGGTGACGCAAGACGTCCTCCGCCAGGTCGAGGCTGCCTTCGATGGCGCGCACGTCCTGCGGGCTGAGCGTGAACTGCGTGATGCTGTAGTAGCCCTCTGTGAACCGATCGAGCGGATAGGCGAGTCGCCGGCGGCCCCAGCGGTCGACGTTCTTGACTTCGCCGCCGCGCTCCTTGATCAGGCCGTGCACGCGATCGACGGTGGCGGGGAAGCCTTCTTCTCCGCCCTCTGGGCTAACGACAAGTACTAGTTCGTATTCTCGCAATGGTTCCTCTCAACGCAAAGTAAGCCCCGTGAGTCTCGGCCACAACGGGCCATTCCCACGGGCACCAGCGGATTATAACACCACGCTATGGGTCGAACAACGGGTCACTGGCGACGCTCCGAAGTTAGGCGGCTACGCCTTCGCGGTCGGTGATTCCGGGCACGGCGAAGGCGCCGGCGAACTCCTCGACTTCGGCGCGCAGCCTGGCAAGCGCGGCATCGTCGTCGCGCACTTCAATCGCGCGGGCGAAGAAGCCGGCCACGGTGCGCATCTCGTCGGGGCCCATGCCGCGCGTAGTGAGGGCGGGCGTGCCGACGCGCACACCGCTACCCTGCAGGGGCGGCCGCTCGTCGTAGGGGATCGTGTTGCGGTTAACGGTGATCGCCGCCTTGTCGCAGACCTGCTCCGCCTTGCGCCCGCTGATGCCCTTGACGCCGACGTCCACCAGCATCAGGTGGTTGTCCGTGCCGCCGGAGACGAGCCGGAAGCCGTGGCCCTGCAGCGCCTCCGCCAGCACCTTCGCGTTGTCGACGATCTGCCGGGCGTAGTGCTTGAAGTCGGGCAGCAGCGCCTCGCCGAAGCAGACGGCTTTGGCGACGATGGTGTGCATGTGCGGCCCGCCCTGCACGCCCGGAAACACGGTCTTGTCGATGGGCTTCGCGAGGTCTTCGGTGCTGAGGATGAAGCCGCTTCGGGGGCCACGCAGCGTCTTGTGCGAGGTCGAGGTGGTGACGTGCGAGTGCGGCACCGGCGACGGGTGCACGCCGCCGGCGACCAGACCGGCGATGTGCGCCATGTCCGTGACCAGGTAAGCGCCGACGTCGTCGGCGATTTCGCGGGCGCGTGCGAAGTCGATGATCCGCGGGTAAGCGGTGGCGCCGACGACGATCATCTTCGGCTTGTGCTCGCGGGCCAGCGTCGCCATCTCGTCGTAGTCGATGCGCTCCGTCTCGCGTTCGACGCTGTAGGGCACGAAGTTGTAGAGCTGGCCGGAGAAGTTGATCTCGCGGCCGTGCGTCAGGTGGCCGCCCTGTGCCAGGTTCATGCCCATCGCCGTGTCGCCCGGCTCGATCAGCGCGAAGTAGGTGGCGAGGTTGGCCTCGGCGCCGCTGTTGGACTGGACGTTGGCGTGCTCGGCGCCGAAAAGCTCCTTCGCCCGCTCGATCGCCAGCGTCTCGGCGTCGTCGACGACGTGGCAACCGCCGTAATACCGCTTGCCGGGATAGCCCTCGGCGTACTTGTTCGTGAGGACCGAGCCCATCGCCTCCAGGACGGCAGAGCTGGTGTAGTTCTCGGAGGCGATCAGCTCGAGGCCGAAGCGCTGCCGGTCCTTCTCACGCTTGATGATGCCGGCCGCGGTGGGATCGCTCTGGCCGAGTACGCTTGCTACTGGTCCGTCAGACATGGGGCACCTCGCTTAAACACAAAGCAGCGCCTCCCCACAGGGAAAGGCACTGCGTTTCGGGCGGTTCTAGCTGTGATTGTGAACTGAGGTTTTCTCCTGTGCCTCAACCTGCGGCGGAGGCAGCACCAGTTTAGGGCGCAGGACAGCAGGCCGTCAATTCACATCCGGGCTGCCCAGGCTCACACCTCTTCCGCATTTGCAACTACCACTGCTCTCTTGTAAGTGTTTTAGCTTAACTGTAACTATCATTACCCTTTACCGTCTCTATCATCGAGGCGCGCGTGGTGGCCTAAACTGGCCGCGCCGTCTGCTATCACATCATTCGACGGAGGGATCTACCGTGAGCAGGAGCATTCTGGCTGCAATCCTGGTAGGCGTGGCTGCTCTGACCGCTGCATGCGGCTCAGAAGAGCAAGCCACCATTGGGGGTGAACTGCACGTCTACAACTGGGACGACTACTTCGCCCCAACTACGCTTGCGGACTTTGAAGCTGAGTTCGGCGTTGAGGTGCTCCTGGACACCTTCGACGGCGAGGAGGCGATGTTCTCCGTCATCGAGTCCGATCCAGCACGCTACGACGTTATCGTGGGATCGGACACGGTGATCGCGCAGATGGCCGACCTGAGACTCCTCGCTGCGCTTGACCTGGAGCGCGTTCCCAACCTGGCGAACATCAATCCGGAGTTCCTCGACCAGTACTGGGACCCCGGCAACCGATACAGCGTTCCGTACGCCTGGGGTTCGACCGGGATCATCTACAACACGACGTATATCGACGCGCCGGGTGAAAGCTGGGACCTCCTGCGAGACCCCAGCCTTGCCGGCCGGGTTGCGCTGCTTGACGATAGCTCGGTTGTCATCGGGCTGACGCTGAAGTCCCTCGGCTACCCACTCAACTCGGACGACCCTGACGATCTGGCAGAGGCAGTTGATGTCTTGCGTGATCAACGAAGCGTTGTGACCGGCTTCCTCGACATCGACACGATCAAAGAGCAGATGGTTTCCGAAGAGTTGTGGGCGGCGCAGATCTACAACGGTGACGCTGCCATGATGATGTGGGAGAGCGAAGACTTCGCTTTCTTCATCCCGGCGGAAGGCTCCGATGTCTGGGTGGACAACCTGGCGATTCCGCGGGACGCGAAGAACAAGGAGACGGCCGAGATCTTCCTCAACTACGTATTGCGGCCCGACGTCCACGCGGAAATCGCCAACTACACCGAATACGCAGCGCCGAATCAGGCTGCACTGGATCAGGGTCTGATAGATGAAGACCTCCTGGCCAGCGAAGTGTCGTATCCGCCGCTCGATCTGCTGGAGGCCTGGCTTCTCTTCGGCTCTGAGCAGACGAGCCAGTGGAACAGAGCGTGGGCGGACGTCCAGCGCAACGAGGCCGCCTTCGGCGGTCAGTAGCCGAGAGGTTTCATGCTTTCGAGACTGACAGGGGTCCTTCTTGGCGGGTCCATCCGGGGATGGGTGGTCCGCTTCCTCCTGGTTGTGGGGCTGGTGCCTCTTCTGTCAGTCGTCGTCTATCTCACGTTCTGGCAGCGAGGGATCCTGCAGGACGCTGCTAGCGACGACCTGGCTACCCAGGCCCAACTGGAAGCAAGCCAGGTTGAGCGCACCTTGAGCGATGGGGCGACCAGCATCCAGACGTTGAGCGAAAACCCGATCCTGCAATCGCCGACGGCGTCGCGCGAGACGAAGCTTGAGGAGATGCTGGAAGCGCAGGAGTTCACTGGAGCCTTCGAGGATGTCACCCTCATCGACACACAGGGCCAGGTGATCGAATCGACCACGTATCTGTTCAGCGGCACCTGGTCAGAGAAGGCATGGTACGCGGAGGCGCTGGCCGGCCGGCCGTCAGTCTCCGAGGCTCATCTCGTCGCGTCGCCCCGCCGGCTCGTCGTCGTCTTCACAGCCCCGGTCATGACTGATGGCCAGGTATCGGCGGTGATCGCGGGCCAGATGAACATGGAGGTTGTCTGGGAGGACCTGGACAGCATCACCATCGGGGATACGGGATTCTTGATGGCCATCGACAGGAACGGCAACCTGGTCTCCCATCCGGACAAGTACCTCCTCCTGACGAAGCTCACCAACGTGGTGACGACCGAGGGCTCGGAGACGTCGCCAGTCAACTTCACAGGCCCGGATCAGAGTCTGGTCGGCCAGGCGGCCGCGGTAGGTGTCCTGGGCTGGCACGTCATTGCGGCCCAGGAGAGCGCCGAGACGTACGCGATCGCCAATGACATCGCCAGGACGGTAGCCGTCGTCCTCGTCATCGTCATGGTGCTGACGGCGGGTGCAATACTGTTCTTCTCGCGGGTCGTCGGGCGAGCGGAACAGGCATTACGGCTCACGCGGTTCTCCCTCGAGCGCACTGCAGACTCGGTCTTCTGGATATCACCAGATGGCCACTTCGTCGATGTAAATGATGCGGCCTGCGGCGCTCTGGGTTATTCCCGCGAAGAACTCCTCTCGATGACGGTGGACGATATAGACGCAGGTGATCTGCTAGGGCTGAGGCACGAGAGATGGAATGAACTCAAGCAGCATGGGTCACAGGTCTTCGAATCGTCTCACCGCACCAGGGACGGGAAGATCTTCCCGGTCGAGGTCTCTTCCGACTATCTGGAGTTCAACGGCAAGGAATACGATTGCGCAATCGTCCGCGACATCACAGAGCGCAAGCAGGCTGAGGAGAAACTACGAGAGAGCGAGGCACGCAGCAGCGCTATCGTAGAGACAGCGCACGACTGCATCATCACCATCGACCACGAGGGCAGGATCACCGAGTTCAATCCGGCGGCGGAGAGGACGTTTGGCTACAGCCGGACCGAGGCGCTGGGCCAACGGATGGTCGAACTCATCGTCCCTCCTTCATTCCGCGAAGGGCACAGCAAGGGATTCGCACACCACCTCGCCACCGGTGAGGGCGCTGTGATCGGAAAGAGGATCGAAATCACCGCTGTCCGCGCCGACGGTACCGAAATCCCGGTCGAGCTGACGGTCACGCGCATCTCCGCCGACCCGCCAATGTTCACCGGCCACCTCCGCGACATCACGGAGCGCAAGACGGCGGAGGAGACCATCAGTCACCTCGCGTACTATGACGGCCTGACAGACTTGCCTAATCGTGCGCTCTTCATCGATCGCGTCAACGTCGCGTTGACGCGCGCCAGGCGCACGGGCCAGATGGCCGCTGTGATGTTCCTTGACCTGGACCGGTTCAAGCTGATCAACGACACCGTCGGCCATGGTCTGGGCGACGAGGTACTGAGGAGCGTCGCCCACCGGCTCACCGGCCTCGTCCGCGAAGGCGACACGGTGGCTCGCGCAAGTGGCGACGAGTTCACGCTGCTGCTCCCTGATATCGAGCAACCCGAGGACGTGTTCGAAGTCGCGGAGAGAATCGTCGAGGCGTTCAGACGGCCGTGGCTGGTGGACGGCCGCGAGTTTCACGTCACGGGCAGCCTCGGCATCGCCATGTACCCGGACGACGGCGACGACCCCGAGTCACTCCTGCGGAAGGCCGACACGGCGATGTACCAGGCGAAGGACGAGGGCAGAGACACCTACAGGCTCCACACGGAAGCCATGAACGCGAGGATCGCCGAACGGGTGGACCTGGAAGCCGGCCTGCGGCGGGGCCTGGAGCGTAGCGAGTTCGTGGTGCACTACCAGCCGCAAGTTGACCTGCAGTCCGGCGCGATTGTTGGCGCCGAGGCGCTGGTGCGCTGGCAACACCCCGAGCAGGGATTGCTCCTTCCAGGGGGGTTCATCCCCGTGGCGGAAGACTGCGGCCTGATCCTTCCGCTGGGTGAATGGGTGCTGCGGACCGTCTGTGCGCAGAACGTGGCGTGGCAGCAGACCGGCGATGCGCCGATGCCAGTAGCAGTGAACCTCTCAGCGCGTCAATTCCAGGAGCGAAACCTCCTGGACACGGTGACCCAGGTGCTGGAGGAGTCCGGCATGGACCCCCAGTATCTGCAGTTGGAGATCACTGAGGGGGCGGCGATGCGGGATGTGGAGTCCACAATCACCACGCTTCGTGCCCTGCGGAAGATGGGCGTACAGATCGCGATAGACGACTTCGGCACCGGGTACTCCTCCCTCAGCTACCTGAAGCGCTTCCCTATTGATGTGCTGAAGATCGACCGTTCCTTCGTGCGAGACCTTATCGTCGATCCCGACGACGCCGCGATCGCCTCCGCAATCATCGCCATGGCGAAGAGCCTCGGCCTAAGGGTGATCGCCGAGGGCGTTGAAACGGAAGAGCAACTCGCCTACCTCAAGGAACACGGGTGCGACGAGATGCAGGGCTACCTGTTCAGCAAGCCGGTGCCTGCTCCGGAGTTCACAAAGATGATGTCGCAGGCAGAGCGCTCGTCTCCTGCCGAGGTCTCGGCGGATTCACCTTGACCAGGCGTAGGCCCGGCTAACGCCTCGGCGCGTGCAGATTCTGGAGGGTGGCTGCCAACACGTCAGTCGGCGTTCTCGCCCAGCGCCCAGGCGTGTTCGTTGAGCGCCATCAGGCCGCCGGACATCAGCGAGTGGCCGCCCAGGAGCACCGGGACCGTCGCGCCGAGCGCCGCTCGTGTGAACTCTCGGAGGAACGGCTCCGAGATTGCGTCCGCCTCTCCCAGGTCGGAGAGGAAGCGGTCCTCACGGCTCGCGGCGATGCGCTCGTGTGCGAGGAGCACGCGCGTGTCGATGAACGCGGCGTCGCCGAGTTCACTCAACGCCTCGAAGAAGGGAGCAGCGCCGGCCGATTCAAGGAAGAAGCCGAGCAGAGAACGCGCGTCGCCCTTCTCCGCGCGGCCGTCGGCCTCCATGCCCCGCTCCTCCGCGAAGAGGCGCACGCGGCAGGCCGTCTCGCGCTCCAGGTAGGCCCACGAGTGGCTGCCGACGCGCCCGGCAACCACGATCTGCGACGCCCGGTCCGTGAACCGCGGCAACGTCCGCTCGTACGGGGCCGTGTTCAGCGCAAGGCCCGCAATATGTTCGCGTAATCGCGGCCCTCCTCCGCCCGTTAGTGCGAGGACGAGCAGGTCGCTCGGCGAATCGATGTCCATCTGCGTGGCGACAGTGCGGGGCAGTTCGTCCACCGGCAGACCGGCCTCCTTGAAGGTCCGGGCGAGCGCGTTGTCGCGCTCGACAAGCTCGGCGGCGGCGAGCGCCGCTTCGTTCGCCGGGAACGCGACGAGGTCGGACGAGAAGCTGTTGTTCGTGACGATGACGCCGCGTGCGAGCCCGGACGCGACTTCGCGGAAGTCGCCCGCGGCGAACAACGGTACGCTGCCCGCACCAGCGCAGATCAGGGAATCGAGCTGATGGCGGCGCGCGACGTCCGCGAGACGTTGTCCGAAGTGGAACGGCCCGTCGGAGAAGTCGACTTCAATGCCGGGGAGATCGATCGAGGGCGCCGGCTGATCGGTGACCAGGATGGTGCGCCCGACGCCGCCTTCGAGCGAGGATTCGGCGAGATCGAGGGCGGCGGTGAGGCGGGCGTCATCGACCGCTCGCTCGACGGGCGAGGCGCCCCTGCCACCGTAGAAGACCACGAGCGCCGGCGGTTCCGGCATCGGGTCAGTTGCGGCTGTTGACGGCGTCCGCGATCGGCTCGACGCGGACGCGCGGGTAGAGGATGTCGACTTCGCGGCGGTGGCAAAGCTCGGTACCGGGTGTCAGGACGGCGGCCGTGCCGGCGGCGATGCCCAGGCGCAACGCGTCTTCCATCGGGTCGCCGCGGCTGAGCGTGAGGACAACGCCGGCAACGAAGGCATCACCGGAGCCGACCGCGCTGATGGCGCGCACACGGGGCGCGACGCCGCGCCAGACGGTGCCGCGCGAGATCGCAATCGCGCCGTGGCGCCCGCGAGTCGCCAGCACCGTGGCGATGCCGCTTTCGTGCACCTCTTGCGCAGCGCCGAGCGTCGACTCCTCATCGTCCAGCGGCCGGCCGACCAGTCGCTCGAACTCTCGCCGGTTGCCCTTCACGATCTCCGGGTGGGCTGCCGTGCCTTCGGCGAGGGGATCCTGATCCGCGTCGAGGACGGTGTGTACGCCGGCGTCGCTGGCCTCCTGGATGATCTCGTTGTAGCAGTGGCCGGAGAGAGGCGGCGGGATACTGCCGGCCAGCACCAGCCAATCGCCGGCCTGGAGGCGCGAGCGCAGGCGGCCGCGCAGCTCCTCGACCGCCTTGGGGCTTGTGGTGGGCCCCGGCGCGCTGAGGATCGTCGTCCCGTGGCGCGCCTCGTCGAGGATCGCGATGTTCGTGCGCGTCTCACCCTCTGTGTGCACGAAGTCCGTCTCGATACCGGCTCGCTTAAGCTCATGCTCAATGTAGCGGCCGAGCCCGCCCGGCGCGAAGCCCATCGCGATGCTCTCGCCGCCCAGCTCACGGACGACGCGCGAGACGTTGATGCCCTTGCCTCCGGGGTCGGAGCGGCTGGACTTGACGCGCAGCGTGTCGCCGGCCACGAACTTCTGCAGCACCAGGGTCTGGTCGACTGCCGGGTTCATCGTGACGGTGATGATCATGCCGGTTTCAGGTTTTCCTCCAGGATCAGGCCGAAGTCGCCGCCGGCGCGCTGGTAGACCAACGCCAGCTGCTCGCGGTCGGCGTCGCGGAAGAGGAAGAAAGTGTGGCCGAGCATCTCCATCTGCTCGATCGCTTCGGCTTCTGTCATCGGCTTCATCGCGAAGTGCTTGATGCGCACGACGCGGCCGGCGACGATCTCGGTGTCTGGCGGCAGCCGCTCTTCTTCCGGCTCGGGCTCACTGACGGCGGGCAGACGTTCTTCCTTGCTGACGCGGCGCCGGCTGCGCAAGATTTTTCGTTCCTTGAACCGCTTGGCCTGCCGGTCGAGGATGTCGGCGACGGCGTCGAGAGCGGCCTCCATTTCGTGGCTGCGTTCTTCTGCGCGGAGGTAGCTACCGTTGGCATCAATCGTCACCTGCACGACGAAACGGCCCTCGCCGCTCTTCGCCTCGCGACGCACGTCGATGATGGCATGATCGGCCATCGGCAGATGCCGCGCGACGCGGGCCAGGTGTTCGGTTGCGTACTCTCGGAAGCGATCGCTGATCGTCAGGTGTTGTCCGCGGAAGATGACTTCCATCAAGCTCCTTCTCTTCTACCTCTTCTGCGATCGATTGTATGCCGCTTGTGAATCCCGTCTCAACCGGCCGTCTGGCAGGGCTTCTCAGCTCTCTCGTGCGAACGTGAGGCCGTAGACTCGTTCCGCGCCCACACTCTTGAGGACGCGCGCGCAGGCGTCGAGCGTTGCGCCGGTCGTCATCGTGTCATCGACGAGCAGGAAGGAACCGCCAACAGGTCCGCGCCCGGCGGCGAATGCGTCCTTTGCGTTGGCGCGCCGCGCCGCCTCGTCCGGCTGCTCCACCTGGGACGGACCCACCCGGCGCACGATCGCCCGCCCGGCGACAGGAACGCCAGTGCAGCGGCCGATCTCCCGCGCCAGGAGTTCCGACTGGTTGTAGCCGCGCCGGCGCCGGCGCGCGCCCGCCATCGGCACCGGCACGATCGCTGAGACGCCCGGCTTCCAGCCCAGCAGCAGGCCCGCCATCTCCTCGCCCATCAGCGGCGCAACGGCGGAGAGACCGCTGTATTTGAGCGCGTGAACCAGGTCCCGCGCGGGGCCGCCGAAGGCGTAGACGGAGCGGACGGCGGTGAAGGCCGGTTGCAGGTGGCGGCAGTGCTGGCAACGGCTGTCGGCGCTCGGCTGCCAGCAGACGCCGCAGCGCGGGTGCTCGGCCCGCACCATCCGCACCAGGCAATCGCCGCAGACGAAGCGGCCAAAGGCACGGCAAGAGACACAGTGCGGCGGAAAGACCGAGTCGAGCGCGTGTGACCAGATACGGGAGGCAAGCGACCGCTGGCGGACAGGCGCCGGGGTCACTTCGCCTCTTCCCGCTCGCTGGTGAGACCGTCGATGAAGTCCATGATCACGTTGCGCACCATGCCGCGGTCCGGCAGACGCACGACCGAGCCGTAGACACCGGCGCCTGTGGACTCGCCGCCCGTCTCGCGCACGTCGGTGACGGCCTCGCGAAGTGTCGTCAAGAATTCGTCGACGATGGCGGCGTGGGCGGGAGTCACCATGAAGTGGAGGCTTGGCGGCAGCTGCTGGCGGTCCGGGAACCAGCCGCGCGCGCCGAGCGCCTCGGACAGCACGTAGATGTCGAACTCGTCGGAGCCGACGGCGAAAAGGCTGGCGTCGGGCTCGCCCAGGATCTTGAGGCCGGGCGTCGCGCGGACACCCTCCTGCAGCCCCTTCGTCGCGCCGATGATCTTTTCGGCGAGCCGCGTGTAGCCGGCCTCGCCGAGGTAGTTCATGCAGGCCCAGGCCGCGGCGATCGCGCCGCCGGGGCGGCTGCCGGTCATCGTGGGCGAGCCGTAGAGGCCGCCGGGCCAGTCCGTCACGGCGAAGAACTGATAACGCCGGTAGGCCGGATCGCGGTACATGATCGTCGAGGCCCCACGCGCGGCGTAGCCGTACTTGTGGCAGTCCGCTGAGATGGAGCTGACGCCCGGCACGCGGAAGTCCCACGGCCGGACTTTGTTGCCCAGCCGCTCCCAGAACGGGAGCAGGAAGCCACCGACGCAGGCATCGACGTGGCAGGGGATGTCGCGCTCGGAGGCAGCGGCGGCGATCTCCGTGATCGGGTCGATCGTGCCGAACGGGAAGTTGGGCGCCGAGCCGACCAGGAGGACGGTGTTCGGTGTGATCGCCTCTTGCATCGCGGAGACGTCGGCACGGAGGCTGTCGTCCAGCGGGGCGTGGACCGCCTTGACGCCGAGGTACTGCGCCGACTTGTCGAACGCCGGGTGGGCGCTGAGCGGGATCACCATCTCCGGCTCCGTAATCCCCTTCTCCTCGCGCGCCCGGTCGCGGGCCGTCTTCACGGCCATCAGGATGCTCTCCGTGCCGCCGGAGGTCATGTTGCCGATAGCCTCGGGCTCACCGAGCAGGCCCGCCGTCATGGCGACAACCTCGGACTCGAACTTCTTGAGGCTCTTGAAGGCGTCGGGGCCGAGGCCGTTCGTGAAGATCGCCTTGCCGTAGGCGTCGCGGAGGACTTCCGCGACGTCGTCACCGGCGTAGTAGACGAGGCTCCAGATGCGGCCGCCCATCCAGTCGGCGTCCTGGGTTAGGGCGTCGTCCAGCTCGGCGTTGACCTGGTCACGGGATTTTCCGTCGGGGGGAAGGTTCATGGGGGCCTCCTGGGCGAAAGATAGCGCCATCCTAGCAGGGAACGCTGGAACTTGGGAACAAGGCCCTTCCCACCCCGTGCGCCGCGTTCCGTGTTCCACGTTACATGTTCCATGTTCCGTGTTCGGCTAGACTACACCTTGCTATGGGCACTGCGAAGATACGTCTGTTCGCGCGGCTGGCGGACCTCGCCGGAACGCGCGAGGCGGAAGTGGAGTTGGGCGAGGGCCTGACGGCGGCCGGCGTCTTCGACGTCCTGATGCAGCGCTACCCGTCGCTCACCGGCTTCGATGCGATCGTCCGCTTCGCCGTCAACTCGGAGTACGTCCCGGCGTCTCACCCTGTGCGCGACGGCGACGAAGTGGCGCTGATCCCGCCCGTCAGCGGAGGCTCCGTGCTAATTGAGGTGACGGCTGATGAACTCGACCCTGGGCGCGTCGTCGAGCATGTGCGGCGGGACGATGCCGGGGCCGTTGCTCTCTTCTACGGGATCGTGCGCGACCACAACCAGGGCCGCAAGGTGCTGCACCTGGAGTACGACGCCTACCCGGCGATGGCGACGAGTGTGATGCAGCGCATAGCGGACGAGATCGAAGAACGCTTCAATATCGCCCAAACGGCGATCCAGCATCGCACCGGCCGGCTGGAGATCGGCGAGACGTCGCTCCTCGTGGCCGTGTCGTCGGCGCACCGCGGGGAGGCTTTCGAGGCGTGCCACGCGCTGGTGAACCGCTTCAAGGAAGAGGTGCCGATCTGGAAGAAGGAGGTATACGAGGGCGGTGAAGAGTGGATCGAAGGCGATCATTCACCGCCGGACGCCTAGCGCGATGGGCGCTGGTAAGGCATTTGAGCATCTGCTAGAATAGCGCAATCTGTACCCCTGACACGCCGCGCCCTCTGGCGGGAGCATTGGGGTATCCCATACCGGGAGAGGAGTCCCAAACATGACTATCGAGCCAGCGAAGAAGCATACCGAGCCCGTAGAAGACTGGGCGACCGACTACGATATCTTCGACCCGGGCTACGTGAAGGACCCCTTCCCGACATGGGACGAGCTCCGCGGCAAGTGCCCGGTAGCACACACCGAACGCTGGGGCGGCTCCTGGATGCCAACCACGTACGAAGACGTGCGCAAGATCGCCGCCAACGTCGACATATTTTCGTCCCGCAACCCGCTTGTCGCGACGGTCGGCGAACTGGCTGTGGCTAGCCCGGAGATGGAGCAACGGGCCTCCGCCGGCGCACCCCCGATCTCTTCTGACCCGCCGGTCCACACCTGGGCACGCGCGCTCCTCCTGCCGAAGTTCTCGATGAAGGAGGTCTCCGCATATGAAGAGGAGACGCGAGAGCTCTGCCGCTCGCTGATCGACGTCTTCCTCGACAAGGGCCGCGCCGACGCCGCCACCGACTATGCGCAGCAGATCCCGGCGCGCGTCATCGCTAACTTGCTCGGCATCCCGCAGGAACGCGCGGGCGAGTTCACCGAGTGGGTCCAGGGATTCCTGGAGTACGGCCTGACGGACGTCAACATGCGCAGCGGCTCGGCGATGCAGATGGTCTCGTTCCTGAACGAGCAGATTCAGGACCGCAAGGCCAACCCGGGCGACGACCTGATCAGCTACCTGCTGTCGGCAAAGGCCGACGGCGCGCCCGACCCGATCCCGGAGTCCCACGTGCTCGGCACCTGCTTTCTGCTCATGGTCGCCGGCATCGACACGACCTGGAGCTCGATCGGCGCGGCGATGTGGCACCTGGCGCAGAACCCTGACGAGTGCAGGCGCCTGATCGACGAGCCAGAGCTGATCACCTCGGCCATCGAGGAGTTGCTGCGCGCTTACGCGCCGGTGACGATGGCGCGCGAGGTAACGCGTGATGCGCAGTACGACGGCTGCCCGATGAAGGAGAACGACAAGATCCTGATGAACTTCCCGGCCGCCAACCGCGACCCGGAGAAGTTCGAGAAGCCGGACGAGGTGATTCTGGACCGCAAGATCAACCCCCACATCGCCTTCGGCGTCGGCATCCACCGCTGCGCCGGCTCCAACCTCGCCCGCATGGAGATGCGTGTGGCGATCGAGGAGTGGCTGAAGCGCATCCCGGAGTTCCGCCTGGAGGACCCCGCAGCGGTCACCTGGGCCGGCGGCCAGGTGCGCGGGCCACGCAAGTGCATGGTGGTGTTCTAGAGATGCGAATCAAGGTCGATGGCGAAAAGTGCGAGGGTCACAACCGCTGCTTCGTAGTCGCCGCTGAGCTGTTCGAGCTCGACGACTCAGGCTACGCGCACGAGGTCGGCGACGGCAAAGTTCCGGCCGGCCTTGAGGAGAAAGCCCAGCTCGCGGTGACCAACTGC
>JAJCYV010000020.1 GCA_029262695.1 Chloroflexota bacterium
AAGTCCCGCAGCGGCAACTCGGCTTCGACGCGCTCCAGGTTCTCGAGGCTCGTCAGGAATCCCCGCTCATCCACGAGCGCTTCGAGGAGCACCCGCTTGGACTCGAAATGGTAGTAGATCGCGGCGTCTGTGATCCCCGCCTTGCGGGCGATATCGCGCACCGTCGTCCGCGCGAAGCCGCGCTTGGAGAAGAGGCTGAGAGATGCGTCGAGGATTAGCTGGCGCGTGTACGGGCCACGCCGTGTGCGCTTTCCGTTGGTCTGGGCAGGATTCTTGCGTTTCGTCACCATTGTTAACTTATCAAGCGCTTAGATCGCTTGTCAGCACACTAGCATCGCCCTATCGCGCGGTCAACATGAGATCGGCCGGCAGCCCTCTATAGCCACTGCCGCCACTCGGGCGGCAGCTCGTCAAGGAGCGCCTCATCCAGCTCAACCTCGAGCGGCACGAGAACGCGGGCTACCATGCTCCAGTGGCCGATGCAGAAGCTCAGCTCCAGCAGCTCGCGGTCCGAGAGCCAGCGCTTGAGGTCGCGTGCCCGGTCGGCGGCGCCGGCCTCCAGCCGCGCGCAGGCGTCGGTGTAGGCGATCACCGCGCGTTCGAGGTCACTGAAGCGGTCGCTCTCGCCGTAGTCCTTGAGCGCGGCCATCTCCTCGTACGAAACGCCCGCGGCCCTCGCTATGCGGACGTGCTGGCCGAACTCGTACTCGCTGCCGCTGACCTGCCCGACGCGCAGGATCGCCAGCTCCCGCAGACGCGGCGAGAGCATCAGGCCACCCATGAGGAGCGGCGTCGCCATCCTCACCCAGTCACGCAGGAGCTTCGGGTTGTGCGCCACCGTCTTGAAGATGTTGAGAACGCCGGAGCCCAACCCGGCCTGCGACAGACGCTCGTACATGTCCTTCAGGTCATCGGAGTCCGGCTGCTCGATCTGCGCGATGACCGCCATCAGCCCTGTCCCACTTCGACGATGCGGTACACGACAGTCCCCTGCGCGAGGAGCTTGTCCGCCTCGTTCGTCACGCGGACGTCCGCGTAGATGATCTCCTTGCCCCGTTTCAGGATGCGCCCCTCGGCGAACACGTCCTCACCGATCGCGCCAGAGAGGTAGTTCACGTTGACGCCGACCGTCGACCCGAAGTACTTCGGGGTGGCGATCTGCGCCGTCGTCCAGGCGGCCATCGCGCCCGTCGTGTCGATCAGCGAGGCGAGCGCGCCGCCGTGCAGCGCCTTGCCGGCGGTCGAGTTCTCGTCCTGATAGCGCATGCGGATGCGGGCAAAGCCTTCACCGCCCTCGACGAACTCCATCGCCAGGTGCTTCGTGAAGGGCATCGCGTCGATCACCTTCGATATCCGGCCCAGGTTCTTCTGCAGCGCTTCGTCCATGCTCCCTCTCTCTCGTCGCTCAGGGCACGAGCGCGATGTGGATCGCCTCTTCGCCCGGGACCTTACCCGCGAGCATATCAATCGCCCGCTCGGCTTCGTCCAGTGGCACCGTATGCGTGTGCATCTTCTCCAGAGGGTACTTCGCCGACTCGATCAGGCGCACGGCCCTGTCGTAGCCGTCGTAGTCTACCCCAAGCGCTCCCAGCACCGTCAGCTCCTTGATCACCACGCGGTCGCTGAAGAAGTCGGCGACCGGCTTCTGGCCCTTCGTCCCCGCCAGCACGACGCGGCCGCCCCGTCGTGCAAGGTCGATCGCCTGCGTCACGGCCTCCGTCGCGTAGGCTGTGACGTCGATCACGACGTCGGCGCCGCGGCCGTCCGTCGCCTCGCGCACGATGCCGCGCACGTCCTCGGATTCGACGTCCACCGTCAGGTCAGCGCCGAACTCGCGGGCCAGCGCCAGCTTGCGCTCGTCCGCCGCCAGCCCAGTGACGATCACTTGCCCAGCACCTGCCTCTCTGGCGGCGATGACGCTGGCCAGACCGCGCTGCCCCGGCCCAAGGACGACGATCGTCTCGCCGGGCTTGAGTTGCGGCATCGCGACCGCCCAGCGAAAGCCGGCGCCAAGCGGGTTGAACAGCGTCGCGATCTCCGGCGACACGGACTCACTGATGCGGTGCAGGACGGCGTTCGGCGCCAGGTACAGGTACTCCGCGAAGCCGCCCCAGAGCCCGGGCGGGCGGTCGACGCTCAGGTAGCCGTAGGCGGACAAGCCACCGCGGCCGATCAGCCCCTCAGCGGACGGGAGCAGCGCCTCGACAGCCACGCGGTCGCCCTCTCCAACGCCCCAGCGCTCCGCCGCGCGTGGCCCGATCCGCTCGATGCGGCCGACCGGCTCGTGGCCGGGAACGACGGGCAGGCGCACTGGTAGCACACCCTCGTACTGCTCGTAGTCGGAGCCGCAGATGCCGCACGCCTCGACGCGCAGCAGCCCGTCGTCGTCCCCAATCTCGGGCAGCGGCAACTCGCGGAACTCCAGCGTTCGCGGTGCGGTCTGGACGACGGCGCGGGACGTCGCGGCCATGAGACGCTTACCCGAGTCGGGTTAGCTCTTCTGTGCTTCGAGAGACGGCTTGACGAAGCGCTTGTCGATGACCGCCTCCGCCTCGCGGACGATGTCGCGGACGACGTCGGCGGCCGGCTTGACGTCGTGGATCATGCCGGCGCCCTGGCCGGCGGGCATGAACGTGCGCTTCGCGTCGAACGACTCGGTGACGCCGGGGTAGTCCATGACCTGGTTCTGGATAGAGGTTATCGCCTGCATCGGGAACGCCTGGATCTCGTCGCTCCTCGTCTCCCACTCTTCAGCGTACGGAGTCTTGATCGTGCGCGCGGTCTTGCCGGTGTAGGCGCGCGTGCGCATCGTGTCCGCCTCCGTGGCGCGGACGATGGCGTCGCGGTAACCGGGTGCAGCCTGCGCCTCCGGCGTGGCGATGAAGCGAGTGCCGAAGATCGCGCCCTCGGCGCCGAGCGCCAGCGAGGCAACGAGTCCGCGGCCGTCGGCCATACCACCGGCCGCGATTACCGGGACGTTCACGGCGTCCACGACCTGCGGAATGAGCGCGAGGGCGCCGACTTCGCCGGTGTGTCCGCCAGCCTCAGTACCCTGCGCGGCGACGATGTCCGCGCCGGCGGCGACCGACTTCTGGGCGTGACGCACGCGGCCGCACATCACCATCACGAGCATGTCCCGCTCATGCATCTCCTTGATGAACTCTTCCGGCACGGCCAGTCCGGCGACGAAGATCTTGACGCCTTCCTCGAAGACCACCTTCATGTGCGGCCGGATCATCTCCGGGTCGGGCGCGAGGAGGTCGACGGCGAACGGCTTATCGGTGAGTTCCCGCGTCTTGCGGATCTCCTCGCGCAGCGTCTCGGGCTCAAGCGTCGCCGCGCCCATGAGGCCGAGGCCGCCGGCGTTGGAAACGGCAGCCACGAGCTTTGAGAGCGAGACCCCGCCCATTCCGGCGAGGAAGATCGGGTACTCGATGCCGAGTTTGTCGCAGATTGGTGTGTGCAGTGGGTTGTGCATATGGGCTCTCCTGGGGGCTACTGGAACATGGAACTGGGAACACGGAACATGGTTTCCGGGGGAATGATATGCCGGTGGCGTCGCGGAGTAAACCCTTACGTGAGGGTGAACGTGAGTGAGTGGCGGGGGGTCACGATTACGAACTCGGTAGGGGCGGTTCGTGAACCGCCCCTACGCGGGCCGTGGGTGGTTCATCCCGCCGCCAGCGCTCGGCGCTGACTCAGCGCGGCCGCCGCCTCGTCCTCGTCCAGCGGCACACCGTCGCGGTAGACGACGGAGTTCGTATGCACCGCCGGTACGCGGGTGCCCGGCGTGATCACGCTCGTCAGGTTCAGCGGATCGACGGCGGAGACGCGGATCAGTTCGCCCTCCTTCTCCGCGCGGCGGACGTTGCGCAGCGACTCCACGGCCTCCGGACGCGCGTACTGCTCGCCGTAGAAGCCGGCGACGAAGCGGCCGCCGCGGACGACGCCCTGCGCCTCCATGCGCCGCAATGCCTTGAGCACCTCCCGCCAGGGCACGCTCATGTTCTCCTGACGCGCCAGATCGCGGAAGACGACGCCGTAGCGGAAGAGCAACTGCTCCGCCCAGCCCGCGGCCAGCTCCTCGGTGATAAGCTGGCGGTCGCCCTCCGCGTCGTCCGTCAGGCTCAAGCCTGACCTTCCGAGGTCGGTGGGCAACAGCGACCAGCGGCCGGACGGCACGCCGCTCACGGCGAGCGTGCGGAAGAGGCGCGCGCGCTGCGGCCGGCGGAATCCGCGCTTCTTGTTCGAGGCCATGAGCGCGCGCAACGCCTGGAAGCCGTCGGCCGTCGCCAGCCCGCGCGCGACGAGGTCCCACAGGCCGCGCCCGACGTCCGTCGGCAGTCGTCGCGTGGCGGCGGCGATGTCGTCGTAGAAGAGCGCCCCCTTCGACTCTAGAAGCTCGAAAATCTCGGCTGCCGCGCCGCGACTCGGTGGCGCCGACTCGCTGCCGTTTCGCACGCCGGCGAGCAGCCACGGTAGGTCGGCGCGGCGGGCCAGCGAGACAGGCGTCGCGGAGGAGGCGGCGGCGCGAGAGCCGTTACCCTTTCCGTTGTCGGCGCTCTTTCGAGGCATCATGCGCGCCCAGGCGGCGTCGCCGGTCAGGCAAAGCTCGTCCAGCCACGCGCCTTTGTACTCGGCGACGCGCGCCGGCAGGATGTGCCGCTCCCAGCCGACCGCCGGTATGTCGTAGCCCTGGAGCTGCGTGATCGCCTCCAGCAGGCCGCGCTTTCCCTCGAGCTGCGTTCCGGGTGCGACGTGCTGCCAGCGCAGGAGAAAGCGCGTCAGGTCCTGCGCCGAAACTGGCTCGATCTCAGCGCGCAGGCGGTCGAGCGTGAAGCGGTGGATGCGCGCCAGCAGGCGCCGGTCGCACCACTGCTCATCATCGGCGCCGACCTTAAAGCGGCCGCGCATCGCCATGCCGCCCTCGCCCTCGAGGAACGCCAGCGCCGAGTTGATCGCCCGCGGCGCCAGACCCGTTCGCTCCGAGAGTTCGCCCACGGTCGTCGGGCCGAGCACTTCGAGGTATCCGCGGACGGCCGTCCGGCGGGCCTCATCCTCGCCGACCTCCCGGCGCAACTCCGGTGGCAGATCAACGCGAGGCCGGACCGTCGCGGTCGGGTACAGCCGTTCGATCAGCGGCAGGTTCTCGACGGCGAACCAGAAGCGCTCGTCGTCGCTCTCGAGCGTGGCCGCCCGGCGCTGGTCCACCAGCTCGTCGAACCAGCCGGCCCACTCCGGGGCGTACTCCGGGCGCACCGCGACCAGTCCCAGCAGCGCGTCGTGCACCTCGTCGGCGTCGCGTGGCTGTGGCTGGGCCTGCGCGGTCACGATCTCGATCGCATCGGGGTCGAGGATGCCGAGGTCGCGGCCGCTCTGCGGCAGCGTCCGGCGCAGGGAGACGGCGCGGGCGCGGCGCTCCTCCAGCGGGGCGTCGTCCAGGTACGTGTACGGCTTGGAGTTGAGCATCTCGTGGCTGAACGGCGAGGGCTCGGTCGTGTCGCGGGCGTGAACGCGGATCTCGCCGCGCTCGATGCGCTCCAGCACTTCGTCCAGGCCGTCGATGTCCATCGCCTCGGTCAGGCAGTCGTGCATCGACTGGTTGATCAGCGGGTGATCGGGCAGGTCGATCGCGCCGGTGACGTTCTCCTGACAGGCGACGAGCCTGGGGAAGACCGCCGCCATCAGGTCGTCCGACTTCATGCGCTGCAAGGGCGGCGGCACGCGCTTGCCGTTGCGCTGGCGCAGGATGGCGAGCGAGCGCGTCGCGTTCCAGCGCCAGCGCGCCTGCCAGACGGGCGCATTGGCGATCAGCACCGATTGCTCCACCAACTCGCGCAGCGTCGGCCGGTTGACGAGGCCGAACATGTCCTCCAGCGGAAAGCTGTTGTTGGGCCCAATCGACAGCAGCATTGCATCATCGCTCGCCGCGGCCTGCAGCTCGAAGTCGAAGCTCACGCAGAACCGCTTGCGGAGCGCGAATCCCCAGGCCCGGTTGATGCGCGCTCCGAACGGCGCATGGAGGATCACCTGCATGCCTCCGCTTTCGTCGAAGAAGCGCTCGAAGACGATGTCCTCCTGCGAAGGGACGAGGCCCATCATCTCCCCCTGCACCTTCATGTAACGCACGACCTGTTCTGCGGCCTCCGGAGCGAGTGCACACTCGTCCTGCACCCATTTCGTAACGCCGCCGCTGGGCCCCGACGACCCGTTCGTCCCGGCGACGGCGGTGCTCAGGCGGTTCGAGATGTCGATGCGGAGACGGGAGACCTCTTCCGATAGTTCGAGAGTGCGACCGGGAGCTTCGCCGTTCCAGAAGGGGATGTTCGGTGGCGCGCCGTGGGCGTCCTCGACGCGGACGACGCCGCCGGACTCGATGCGCTTGATGCGCCACGACGTCGTGCCCAGCAGCACGATGTCGCCGGCCATCGACTCGACCGAGAAGTCCTCGTCCAGCGTGCCGACGAAGGTGCCCTCCGGCTCGGCGATCACGCGGTAGTCGGCGATCTCGGGGATCGCGCCGCCGCACTGGATCGCCGTGCTGCGCGCGCCGCGCCGGCCACGCACAACGCCGTTGATCCGGTCCCGGTGCAGGAAGTGCGATGCGCGCCCGCTGCCGACAGCGATTCCCTCGCTCAGCATCCCCACCACCTCGTCGAACGACTCTCGCTGCAGGACCTGGTACGGCCAGGCGCGCCGGATGAGCGCGAACAGGTCGTCCTCGCCCCACGCTTCGCAGGCCGTTTCCGCGACGATCTGCTGCGCCAGGATGTCCAGCGGCGCCTCGGGCGGAAACACGCAGTCCAGCCGCCCCTGGCGCACGGCCCGCACCAGCGCCGCGCACTCCACGAGTTCGTCGCGGCTCGCCGGGAAGAGCCTGCCCTTCGGCGTCAGGCCGAGCGCGTGTCCGGAGCGGCCGACGCGCTGCAGGAACGTCGTGATGCTGCGCGGCGACCCCAGCTGGCAGACGAGGTCGATAGAGCCGATGTCGATCCCCAGCTCAAGCGAGGCGGTCGCAACAAGCGCCTTCATCTCGCCCGCCTTGAGCCGCTGCTCCATGCGGCGTCGCCGCGCCTTCGAAAGGCTACCGTGGTGCGCGCCGACGTGCTCTTCGCCAATGCGCTCCGACAGCTTGAACGCCACCCGCTCGGCCAGCCGGCGCGTGTTCACGAAGACGATCGTCGTGCGGTGCGTTTCGACCAATTCCGTGAGCCGGTCGTAGATGTCGGCCCATTGCTCAGCGGACGCGACCGCCTCGAGGTCTGTCGGCGGCACCTCGATCGAGATGTCGAGATCACGCTGGTGTCCAGAGTCGACGATCGCGCAGTCCGCCTTGCCGGCGCCGGACACGTGTCCGGCGCCGACGAGGAACTGCGCCGCGTACTCGATCGGCTTCACGGTGGCCGAGAGGCCGATGCGGTCCGGTCGCTTGCCGCTGATATGGTCCAGCCGGGCCAGCGTCAGCGCCAGGTGGCTGCCGCGCTTGTCACGGATGAGGGCGTGCACCTCGTCGACGATGACGGTCTTGACGTTGCGCAGGATCGTGCGGCTGCGTTCGGCCGTGATCATCAGGTAGAGCGACTCGGGCGTCGTGATCAGGATGTGCGGCGGCGTTCTGAGGATCTGTTGCCGCTCCTTTTGCGTCGTGTCGCCGGTGCGGAGCGCCGTGCGGATCTCGGGCAACTCGTAGCCCATCTCCCGCGCGATCTCGTTGATCTGCTCCAGCGGTTCGTCCAGGTTGCGCTGAATGTCGTTGGAGAGCGCCTTCAGCGGCGAGACGTAGACGACTTGAACGCCGTCTTCCAACTCGCCGGCCTCCGCCTGACGCACCAGCCGGTCGATCGAAACGAGGAACGCGGCGAGCGTCTTGCCAGAGCCAGTTGGTGCTGAGATTAGGGTGTCGCGACCGCCGATGATGTGAGGCCAGCCGTCCGTCTGAGCGTCCGTGGGCGCGTCGAAACGCCTGGTGAACCAGTCACGGACAACGGGGTGAAAGGAGTCAACGATGCTACTCATGTGCGACAGTTTATCGCCAGCGAATGACACTCACACGTCAGGAGTGGCGCTACGCCGGTCGCGCCACGGTGTCAACGCGTGCCGGCGCGGCCTCCAACCGGCCGTCCAAGAAGCGGCGGATCGCCGCGTTGACGATCTCCGGCTGCTCCTCCAGCAGCATGTGGCCGGAGGCCGGGATGTGCTCCGTGACGGCCTGCGGCAGCTGCGCCTGCAGCCAGCGCAGAGAGCGACCCGGCAGCGGCAGGATTCGCTCCTTCTCCGCCCACAGGATCAGCACCGGCTGTGTCAGCCTCGCGAAGTCGATCCGTTCGTCGTGGCGGATGCCCTCCCACATCTCCCAGGCCGTCCTCGTCGTGCCGTAGATGCGCGCCGGCTTCAGGTACTGGGCACGCACCTGCGCGAGGTCGGGGCGGTCCTTGTCGTAGAAGAGCCGCTTCCAGGCACGCTCGCTCACAAGCTTCGATATCGGACCCACCAGGCGTCGCATGAACGGCAGCCTGGGCGCGATCGGCACCTTCTTCCCCGGCACCGACGCGGCAAGGACCAACCGTTCGACACGCTCGGGCGCCATCTCCGCCATACGCATCGCCACCTCGCCACCCATCGATTGTCCGATCAGCGTCGCCTGGTCGATGCCGAGCGCGTCCATCGCGCCGAGGACGAGGCGCGCCTGCTCGGTCAGTGAGTAGTCGCCGCCTTCAGGCCGCTCGCTGTAGCCAAAGCCCTTGAGGTCGATGGCAATGCAGCGGTAGTCCTGCGCCAGGTCGACGACCTGGTGCCGATAGCTGTACGTGTGCCCGCCGAAGCCGTGGATCATCACGATCACCGGCGCGTTTCCGCCCACTGGCGGCGCCTGCTCGACGTAGTGCAGGCCAACGCCGTCGACCGTCATGATGCGGCCGGGGCGCTCGGCATCACGCCAGGCGGTGTCCTCGCGGCTGCGCAAGGACCTGCGGGCAACCACGGCAACAACGGCGGCGGCAGCGGCGATCGCCGCGAGAAGAACGGTGAACTTGCGCACGGTGGCCTCCTTGATTCAGTAACGAACCGGCGGGCGTGTCCCTCCAATCTTACGACACCTGCCTTGATGCCAGTTGCATGGTTGTGCCCACGGATCTGCGCTTAGAATTGGAGACCCGGCTTGCCAGAAGCGAGTATCACAGAAGAGACTACGAAGCGGCCCGCGCCCGACATCGACCAGCATCCAGTCTGGCGCCTGCCGCTGTCCCCCATGCAGAACCTTGAAGTGATCTCCCGCCTCGAAGGTGAGCACATCGATCAGCTCGCCGACCTCGTCGCGGCGGCGAAGGAGGCCGACGGCCACGAACCGTTCGGCGAGCACAAGTTCCTGCGCCTTCAGCACGGGTCGGACGTGGCCATCGGCGTCATGGCCTACGAGGACAGGCGACTTGTCGGTTACGGTCACACGTTGACGTTCGAGGCCGCCGGCTTGCGTCGAGTCTCGTGCGAGCTGACTGTGCACCCTGGGTTCCGGCGGAAAGGGATCGGCCGGACGCTTCTTTCGCGCATCATTGAGCACGCCCACTCCGAAGGCGCGCACAGGGTGGACCTCTGGGCCTACAACGATTCGCCCGCCAGCCGTGCGATAGCGAGGGACTTCGTCTTCGAGGAGACGCGGCGTCTCCTGCACATGCACCGCCATCCCGGGCCAGCGCCGATCCCGACACCGCCGGAGGGAGCATCCGTGCGCCCGTTCCGGCCCGGCGCGGACGACGAGATGTGGCTCGCCCTCAACAACCGCATCTTCGCCGGCCACCCGGAAAACGGGGAGTGGACGATGGACGATTTCCGCGCCCGTCTGGGTCAGCCCTGGTTCAGGCCCGAAGACCTGCTCATCCTGGAGATCGACGGCGAACCGGCCGGCTTCCACTGGCTAAAGGTCGAGGAGCGCGAAGGCGAGGGCCGGGTCGGCGAAGTGTACGTCATCGGCACCGCCCCCGAGTACCACGGGCGCGGCCTCGGCCGCTTCCTCCTCGCGACAGGCCTGACACACCTCAGCGAGCGCGACGTTGACGGCGTCGCGGTCTACGTCGACCAGTCGAACGAGCGCGCCGTCGCGCTGTACTGGTCGTTTGAGTTTCACCACCACCACGTCGACGTCCTCTACTCGGTCACCCTGCCGGCGGAATCGAACCCGCCTAAGGCCGCAGCCGCCAGCGGCTGACCTTTCGCAGCTCGACGACCGCTGCGGGAAGAATCGAAACCGCAGCCACAACGACCCACCCGGCGAGAGAGGGAGGCTCTGCCTCGAAGGCGTCCGCGAGACCCGGCAAGTAGATCACAAACAGAAGCGCCGGAATTGACGATCCCGCCCCCAGGAGCAGCCACCGGTTAGAAGTTAGGCCGAGCGAGACCAGCGTGCGATCGAGGGAACGACTGGCGAAGGCGATCGCCACCTGCGACAGAACTAGCGTAGAGAAGGCAATGGTGCGTGAAGCCCCTTCAGAATGGTCCAGGACTTCAAGCCAGACAAAGTACGTTGTCAGCACCGTCGCGCCGATCAACAGGCCGCGGAATATCACCGCCCTCCAGAGCACGATCGGCAGCAGCGGCTCGTTCACTGGTCTGGGCGGGTGCTTGAGGGCGCCAGGATAGCCGGGCTCGAAGCCCAATGTCAGCGCGGTCGGCCCATCGCTGACGAGGTTGATGAAGAGGATCTGGATGGGAAGAAGCGGCAGGGGTAGTCCCGAGATGACGCCGATGAAGACCACGATGATCTCACCGATATTCCCGCCGAGCAGGTAGACGACGAAGTTACGGATGTTTGCGAAAATGTGGCGCCCTTCCTCGACGGCGGCGACGATCGAGGCGAAGTTGTCGTCCGTGATCACCATGTCGGCCGCTTCTTTGGCGACGTCGGTCCCGGTGATGCCCATCGCCACACCGATGTCGGCGCCGTGCAGCGCCGGTGCGTCGTTGACGCCGTCGCCGGTGACGGCTACGACCTCGCCGCCGGCCTGCATCGCCTCGACGATCCTCACCTTCTGCGCCGCCGAGATGCGCGCATAGACCGCCGTTCGCGTGGCGGCCTCTCGCAGCTCTTCGTCCGTCATCTCTTCTAGCTGTGCGCCGGTAAGTACGTCGCTGAGATCGTCCGCCAGGCGCAGGTCACGTGCGATCGCCACCGCCGTCGCGCCGTGATCGCCGGTGATCATCACAGCGCGGATGCCCGCCCCCCGGCAGGCTGCCACAGCCTCCATGGCCTCTTCGCGTGGGGGGTCCTGCATTGCGGCCAGCCCCAGGAAGACCATCTCCGACTCCAGGCTATCCATGTCCGGACCCTGCGGCACGATGCGGTAAGAGAGGGCCAAGACGCGCAGCCCCTTCGACGCCAGCTGCAGGTTGGCGTCGAGAATATCGCGCTCCTCGCCCTCCGTGAGAGGGACGACCGCGTCGCCGTGACGGCGCTGCAGGCAGCTGGCGAGAACGACTTCCGGAGCGCCCTTCATGTAGGCGATCGCGCGGTCCTCGAACTTGTGCACCGTCGTCATCCGCGCGCGCTCCGATGTGAAGGGCAGTTCGTGCGTGCGGGCCTGCGAACTCTCGATTCGCTCCCAGTCAAGGCCGGCCTTGCGCGCAGCGACGACCAGCGCTCCCTCCGTCGTGTCCCCGATGACCTGCCAGCGGCCGTCACGCTGTTCGAGACGGGCGTCGTTGCAAAGAGCACCAGCCGTGAGCAGCAACTCAAGGTGGCCGTCCGCTGCCGGATCGACGGTGATGCCATCGCTCCGGAAGTCTCCGACCGGCTCGTAGCCGCCTCCGGTAACTTCTATCGCGAGCCGCCCGGGCCCGGTGTAGAGGGCGGTCACAGTCATCTCGCCCCGCGTCAGCGTGCCCGTCTTGTCGCTGGCGATGACGGTCGCCGAGCCCAGTGTCTCGACGGCCGCCAGGCGCCGGATCAGCGCGCGGCGTCTCGCCATGCGCTGCATGCCCAGTGCCAGAGAGATGACAACGACCGCCGCCAGCCCTTCCGGCACGGCGGCGACGGCAAGACTGATCGCGGTGAGGCCGATCTCGACGAGGTCCAGCCCGCGCACGAGCCCAGCGACGAAGACGATCGCAGAGACGGCGATCGCCGCCACGCCGAGGTAGCGCCCCAACTCCGACATGCGGCGCTGGAGCGGCGTCGGGCCCACCACCGGTCGGGCGATCAGCTCCGCGATGCGGCCGATCTCCGTCTCGCCGCCGGTGGCGACCGCCAGCCCGACGCCGCGCCCGTAGGTGACGATCGTCCCGGCGAAGGAGCTGTTGAGGCGGTCCGCCACCTCCGTCTGCGGCGGCAGCACAGCGGCAGCGCTCTTGCGCACTGGCGCAGATTCGCCCGTCAGCGACGCCTCGTTGACCTCCAGCATGTGGCTCTCAACCAGGCGCAGGTCCGCCGGTACGTAGTTGCCGACGTCCAGCAGCACGATGTCGCCCGGCACGATGCTGCCGGCGGGCACAGCCGTCGGAGCGCCGTCGCGGAGGACCCTCGCTTCCGGCGCGGCCATCGCCCTGAGGGCGGCGATCGCCCGCTCGGCGCGCCACTCCTGCAGGAAGCCCAGCAAGGCCGCGAAGAAAACGATGGCCGAGATGGCGACTGCGTCGACGATCTCGCCGATAGCTGCAGCCACCACCGTCGCGGCCAGCAGGAGCAGGATCAGGAAGCTGGTGAACTGGCTGACGAACGCGGCGACGAGGCTGCGCCCGGGCGCCTCCGGAAGCATGTTCGGACCGTAACGGGCAAGGCGCTCCGCCGCCTCTGGCGAAGTCAGCCCGGCCGCAGGGTCGGCTTCGAGGCGGCGGACGGCCGCGTCCACGTCAGCGGCGTGCGGGGGCGCCTCGGCGACGTTCTTCACGACCCCAATTGTAATCAGATCAATCCGCGGGGGGTTGGGCCATCCGGCACGTCGGGCATGGCCGGTATCCGTGCTAGACTCGCCGCGTGGAAGGGTTTCTCCCCTGGGCCGTCTTCGCTCTAAGCGCAGTCGCTGTCGGCTTCGCCGGCTGGCAGCTCGCCAGGCAGGGAGACCGCATCTCCGGCCAGACAGGCCTCGGCGGCCTCTGGGTCGGCGCGATGATCGTCGCCGCCGCGACATCGCTGCCGGAAGTCATCACGGACGTCAGCGCCGCCACCATCGACGAACCGAACCTGGCCGCCGGCGACCTCTTCGGGTCGAGCATGTCGAACATGCTCATCCTCGCCGTCATCGACCTCATGCACCGGCGCCGGCGCGTCTTGCAGACCGTGTCTCAAGGGCACGGACTGGTCGCCATGCTCGCGGTTGCACTGACGGTGCTGGCGGCTGCCTTCATCGTCACGGACAGCCCGCTGCGCATCGGCCACGTCGGCCTTGAGACGCTCGTGCTCGCCGCCGTGTACCTGCTGGGGACTCGCGTCGTCTTTCGGCAAGAGTACGTTGAGGCGCTGGCACGGATCGCCGCCCGGGCGGCCGAGGACAGCGACGACGTCGAGGCTTCGACAGCGGACGAAGCCAGGGGCCTACGAATGCCGGAGCGAGCAACGGCTCTGCGCTTCCTCGCTGCGGCGGCCGTCATCATCGTGGCGGGCCCCCTGCTTGCCCTCTCCGCCGAAGGGATCTCGGACCAGACCGGTATGGAGGCGTCGTTCGTCGGCGTACTCTTCCTGGCGACGACGACGTCCCTGCCCGAGCTCATCAGCTCGATCTCCGCGGTCCGCCTCGGCTCCCACGACCTGGCCGTCGGCAACCTCTTCGGGAGCAACTGCTTTAACATGGCGGCCTTCGTCTTCGTCGACTTCGCCTACACCGAGGGGCCGATCTTCGAGGCGATCGAGCAGGCGGAGATCGTGGCGGCGCTCGTGGCCGTCTTCCTGATGGCGACGGCGATGATGGGAATCATCTATCGCGCTGAGCGCCGCTACTGGTTCCTGGAGCCGGACGCGGTCATGATCATGCTCGCCTACGGGTTGGGCCTGCTCATGGTCTACAGCGCCACCACCTGAGGGCAGCGGCGGCGCGCGGTAGAATTGGACATGCGATGCCCCCTCAAGCAACCCCGGAAAAGAAGTTCGCCGCGCAGCTGAAGTCGTTGCCGGCCAGGCCAGGCGTCTACATCTTCAAGAACGCCGGCGGCCGCATCATATACGTGGGCAAAGCCGCCTCGCTGCGCAGCCGCGTCCGCTCCTACTTCGGCTCAACGCACGCCTTCGAGGCGAAGACGCGCCGGCTCGTCGGCCAGATCGCGGACATCGAGTTCATCCTCACGGGCTCCGCGCAGGAGGCGCTGCTGCTGGAGGCCACACTGGTCAAGCGGCACCAGCCGTTCTATAACGTCCGCCTCAAGGATGACAAGCACTACCCCTACCTCAAGATCGACGTCACCGAGAACTGGCCGCGAGTCCAGATCACGCGCCGCATCGGCAGCGACGGCTCGCGCTACTTCGGGCCCTTCGCCTCGGCCGGCTCGGTGCGGCGGACGCTGGACCTGGTGAAGAAGCTCTTCCCCTGGCGCTCGTGCACGAAAGAGATCACCGGCGACGACCCGCGGCCCTGCCTCGAGTACTTCATCCACCGCTGCATCGGCCCCTGCGCCTCACTCTGCACGAAGGAGGAGTACGACACCGTCATCCAGCAGACGGTCATGTTCCTCGAGGGCCGCACGGACGAGATCACACGCGACCTGCGCCGCGCGATGCAGCAGGCGTCCGCCAACCTCGAGTACGAACGCGCCGCCCGCCTGCGGGACCAGGTGCAGGCGATCGACCGCACGACGGAGCGGCAGGTGATGGAAGTGCGCGACCGCACGGATATGGACGCCTTCGGCCTAGCGCGCGAGGAGCAGGAAGCCTACGTCCAGGTGTTCTTCGTGCGCAAGGGCCTCATCATCGGCCGCGACATCTTCCAGCTGGACGGCACGGCGGACGAGACCGACGCCGAGGTCCTGCGCAGCTTCGTCGAGCAGTTCTACGAGTCGTCCCCCTTCGTCCCGGCGCGCGTCCTCCTGCCGGTCAAGATCGACGACACGGACCTGATTGAGCAGTGGCTCACGCAGCGCCGCGGCGACCGCCCCAACGGCCGCCGGGCCGGCGCCGTCCGTGTCATGGCGCCGTCGCGGGGTGAGAAGCGCGCGCTCGTCCAGCGCGCCGTCGACAACGCCCGCGAATCGCTGCAGCAGGCCCGCGCGAAGTGGATGGCCGACCGCGGCAAGAAAGACCAGGCGCTGCAGCAACTTCAGGACGAACTCGAACTGCCGTCTCTCCCAAAACGCGTCGAATGCTACGACATCTCGACGATCCAGGGCACGAGCGCCGTCGGCTCAATGGTCGTATTCGAAGACGGCAACCCGAAGAAGAGCGAATACCGGCGATTCCGCATCAAGGGCGTCGACGGCCAGAACGACTTCGCGATGATGGCCGAGGTGTTGAGGCGCCGCTTCTGGCGCGCACGCCGCCAGTCGCAGGAAGAGGGCGCAAACGAGGCCGGCGAGTACGACGATTCGTTCGGGGCGATGCCGGACTTCGTCATCGTCGACGGCGGCAAGGGCCAGGTCTCCGCCGCGCACGACGCGATGCGCAACCTAGGCATCGGCCACATCCCCCTGGCCGGGCTCGCCAAGCGCTTCGAAGAGCTGTTCGTCGTCGGCGTCAGCGAACCGGTCGTCCTCGACCGCACGTCGCAGGCGCTCTACCTCGTGCAGCGCATCCGCGACGAGGCGCACCGCTTCGCCATCACCTACCACCGCGACATCCGCAAGAAAAGCGGCCTGCGCTCGGCGCTGGACGAGGTCCCCGGCGTCGGGCCCAAGCGCAAAAAGGCGCTCCTGCGCAAGTTCGGCTCCCTCAAGGCCGTTCGCGCCGCCAGCGCCGACGAGATCGCCGAGACGCCGGGCTTCACGAAGGGGCTTGCGGAACGGGTGCTGGAGGCGCTATAAGTGACGCGAACAGCCAATAGCTCGAAGGGGGTATCATCATGCGTGCAGCCGCAATCGGCCTCGCGGCCATCGTTCTTACCATCACTGTGGCGTGGACGTCGCTGAACGCCTCAGCCAACACATCCGGCCCAGATCCGTCCGGCTACACGTGGACGGACTCCAACGCCCCAGCCCCGTTCGTCACGCCCGATTGGATCGACATCACGACGACGGGAACGATGATCACCGCGTGGTCTGACGATAACGACGACGATGGCATCTGGGCCCAGCCGCTCCCGTTCCCTTTCAACTTCTTCGGAGACACGTACAACTCAGTGCATATCTCCACCAACGGCTTCATTAGTCTCGATACGTCAGGCCCGCGCACGGGCCCGGAGGGGCCATTTACTTGCAACGATAACTACAACTGGGACGACACCGCCGCCGGCGACGAGGCCGGGTATCCGATTCCGCATGGCGACGCGGACTGCAGTGACGATGGCTGGGGCTTCAACCCGCTGATCGCTGCCTTCTTCGACGACCTCGACCCTAGCGAGTGCGGCGACGTCTACTACGGCACGAACGGCAGCGCCCCGAACCGCATGTTCATCGTCCAGTGGGAGGACGTCTGCCACAACGATTGCAGCGGCGCCAACAACGACTGCGAGGCGGGAAAAGGAGTAACCTTCCAGGTCATCCTCCACGAGGGATCGAACGACATCGGGATTGAGTACGCTGACGGCTTCTTCTCAACGACCATGTCTCTTATGAACAACGGCGCATCAGCAACAAGCGGGCTGAGCCTCGACGGAGGCACGGGGCTGCAGTACTCCCACGCTCTGCCGCGGCTGCTCGACGGCCTCGCCGTCCTCTACCAGCCGGGCACAGCGCCCACTGCCTCGCCTTCACCATCGCCTTCGCCGACCGCGACACCGGTGGAGACTGCGTCACCAACCCCGACCGCAACGCCCGTGGGTCAGGTGGTAGCGTGGGGCGACGCGAACTGCTCCGGCGGGCCAGCTGACCCCGTCGACTCCCTGCTCACGCTGCGCAGCGACGCCGGTCTGACCGCCAATACGGGCGACTGCCCCGCGTTCGGCACCACCGTCGACGTAGCCGACGCCTCGCTCCACGTCTGGGGCGATGTCGACTGCTCCGGCGCCGTCGACCCCGTCGACTCGCTCAAGATCCTGCGCGTCGACGCCGGCCTCAGCATAACGCAGGAAGCGGGCTGCCCGGCGATGGGCCAGCAGGTGCAGATCACACCGCAGTAAGGCAACGTCCGGCGCTCAGTAGTGGAAGGACGCGCGAAGGGCGCTGTCGCCGCTACTGGATCGTGATCGTGCCGGTCATCTCGATCGGGTGGAAGTCACAGCGGAAGGGTATCTCCGTGCCCGGCGCGTCGGGGACTTCCCACTCCAGCACGGCCGTTTGACCGCTCGGCACTGCGCTCGGGTCTGAGCACGTGTCGGCGCCGTCGAGGGTGCAGATACCTGCTTCGCTGTAGCTGCCGTCCGGCTGTGTGATGTGCATGTTGTGGATCGCGATCCCCTCGTTGGTGAGGTTGAAGACCACGGTGTCGCCCACGGTGACTGTGATGTCGTTGGAGTCAAAGAAGTTATCGCCCATCACGACGTCGGCAGCGCCCGATATCGGCGTGCTCGGAACGTCGGTCACTCC
Source organism: Chloroflexota bacterium (assembly GCA_029262695.1). Classification (GTDB taxonomy): domain Bacteria; phylum Chloroflexota; class Dehalococcoidia; order SM23-28-2; family RBG-16-64-32; genus CF-162. The sequence continues at coordinate 17,590 of JAJCYV010000020.1, forward strand.
CCCGTCGGTGCCATCGGTGCCGGAGTCCACCAGCGAGAACGCCAAAATGAAGGTAGCGAGCAGCGAAACGACGAGGAACCCCACCATCATCTCGCCGACAGGCAGGCGTGTCAGATCAAGCTTCATTCATACCTCATCGCATATTTATACCGAACGCGCCGGGTTAACGCCAGACGCCGTCGCGGCGGCCGCGCGCTCGTATACTTGGGGTGGACAGATGAACAACCCCGCAAACGAGTCCCTGACGCGCGAGCGAGCGTCGCTGCTCGCGGAGCTGGCGCATGATATCGTCGACCAGCGCGTGCTGGACGCAATCGGCCGCGTTCCGCGAGAGGAGTTCGTGGCAGCTGAGGCGGCGCCTATCGCCTACCAGAACCGGCCGCTGCCGATAGGCCACGGACAGACGATCTCCCAGCCGTTGATGGTGGCACTGATGACCCAGGCGCTGATGCTGACGGGTAACGAGAAGGTGCTGGAGGTCGGCACTGGCTCTGGCTACCAGGCGGCTCTGATCTCTCTGCTGGCCGCGCACGTCGTGTCGGTCGAACGCGTGCCTGAGCTTGCCGCCGCCGCCGCCGCGCGGCTCGACCGCCTCGGCTACAGTAACGTGGAGGTGCACGCCGTTACCGATAAGCTGGGCTGGCCGGAGGTTGCGCCGTACGACGCGATCGTCGTCACGGCCGCCTCGCCCGACGTCCCCCGACCGCTGCTCGACCAGCTCGCGATGAACGGCCGCCTCGTCGTGCCGGTCGGCAGCCGCGACCTGCAAGAACTGGTGCGGATAGTCAGAAGTCCCGAAGGCGCTCAGCGCCACAACCTGGGTGCTTGCCGCTTCGTGCCGTTGGTGGGCCGCGGCGCCTGGCCGGAGGCACGCTAGGCATGGGTCGTTCCGCCTTCGTAGAAGCGTTGGACGCCGCCAGCGAACGCTATTGCGGACAATGGTGAAACCCGGAGAGGGCCCAGCCCGCGCCGCCTTGCAAGCTCTACTGCCGCTTCTTGCAGAAGCCGTCGTCCTGGCGCTGCACTTCGCGGTCTCACGCGACACAGCGTGGCACGAGGCGGTGCTCATCCTTCTGGCGGCGCCGGTGCTCGTCGCGGCCCTCAGCGGCGTCCGGACCGCCGCGCCCGCACTAGCGCTTCCGGCCATCGCGATCGCCGACGACGTCGCCAACGGCGGGTCCGCCACGATCGTCTTCGAGGCACTCCTCCTATTCACGCTCAGCGCAACCGGCTTGCTGACCGCCCGCAGTGTTGATGTCGAGCGGGCCCGCAACGACCGCTTCCTGGCCGATACGCAAGAGCGCACAACGCGACTCAAGAGCACGTGGGGCTTCTGGCAGGGCGTCGCGCTGAGCCGCATGGGCGCCTACGCCACGAGCGTCGAAGAGCCGTTCCTTGACGAAGCTCTCAGGCCGCGGCCCGGTGGCACAGTCGTGGACGTCGGATCGGCCGGCGGGCGTCTCGAGCACGTACTGACGCGCCACGCCGATCACGTGATCGCCACCGACGTCGACCGCCACGAAGTCTACGCGATGGCCGACGACCCGAAACTCACTCCGGCGGTGGTCGGCGACCTGCCGGCGCTGCCGTTTCGGGACGAGTCTGTCGACACGGTGGTCGCGATCCAGGCGCCGGCGGCCTCGGACGAGGCCTGGTTCCGCGAAGAGTGCCAGCGCGTCCTGCGGCCGGGCGGCACCGTCCTCGTCACGCTATACAACGCGCGCTCCTACAAGGGGCTGGTAGCGCGCCTCAGGCGCCGGCTGCGGCGCACCAGAGCGCCGTCCTGGGAGGGCCTCTACTATCAGCTAAGCTCTTCGGAGCATCTGCGACTCTGGCGAGCGGCCGGCTTTCAGCCAGAACGCATGCGTGGATACTTCTGGGCGCCGTTGAACCGCCAGTCCGATAGCGCGTGGGTCCCCGCCACCGCCGCACTCGAGCGACTGCTCGGTCTGCGAAGTCTCGCCTCGGTCAGCCCGGTCGTGCTCGTCGAGTTACGTCGAGTAGATCAGACGCCCGGAACATAAGCGACGCCTGCTTCGCAGTTACGTCAGCCCATAATCCGTCAGAAACTGACACGGAATTCTGTTAACTTGCTGGGGTTTTTCGCGTTCTCACCGATGAGCATTACCGGCATCAGAGCGCCGGCCGTGCCTTATCCACAAAGTCCAGCGGGGTCCACTGGAGCCCTGCTGGACAGGCTAGAGGAGGTGAAAATAGAATATGGCCATCATTTCTCCCGAGCGGCTGCAGAAGCCCGATCTTTCGTCCAGCATGAGCCAGCACCTCGATGGCTTTCTCACGTTCTTATCCGTGGAAAAGGGCTCATCTGGCAACACCGTAGCCGCCTACCGCAACGACCTCCGGCAGCTCGCCGATTTCATTGGCACAATCCCCGGCTCCGAAGGCTGGGTGTCCGTCGACCGATCCGCCATCCAGGACTTCATCCTGGACCTGAAGCAGCGCGGTTACACGGAATCATCAGTCGCCCGCAAGGTCGCCGCCACGCGCTCCTTCTTCGCTTTCCTTAGCGCAGAGGGAACAGTCGCGGACAACCCCATGGAAGGTCTTACTTCGCCGCGCGTCGGCAAGACCCTCCCCAAGGCGATTAGCCCCAATGAGGTCGACGAGCTCCTGGAGCAGCCATCACGGCGCGCCACCCCCGAAGCGAAACGCGACCGAGCGATGCTCGAACTGCTGTACGCCACTGGTATGCGCGTGACCGAACTGGTCTCGCTCGACGTCAGTAGCATCACGGCTAACGAGAACCCGTTCGTGCGCTGCATGGGCAAAGGTGCCAAGGAGCGAACGATCCCGATCCACGACCAGGCATTCGAGGCTCTGACCGATTACCTGGACGAGGGCCGGCCAGTCTTGGTCCGGGGCAAGGAAGAGCCCGCGCTCTTCCTCAACCGTCGCGGCGAGCGGCTGACACGCCAGGGCTTCTGGCTGATCCTCAAGGGGTATGCCCGTGAGGCAAACCTCGGCGAGAGCGTCACGCCGCACACGCTGCGCCACTCCTTCGCCACCCACATGCTGAGGGGCGGCATGCCGCTGCGAAACGTGCAGGAGATGCTGGGTCACGCGAACATCTCGACGACCCAGGTCTACACGCACCTGACCAGTGAGCACGTTCGCGAGGTCTACGAGAAGGCGCATCCGCGCTCCAAGTAGCTTCGTATCACACGTGTGCTGACGAAGATGAGGGCGATCGTCGCTGTGACGGTCGCCCTCATTCTTGTCATCCTCCTCGCCGCCTGCGGCGACGACGCAGCCGGACCGACGCCGGCGCCAGCCACTGCCTCACCCTCCTCCACGGCCCAACCGCCCTCAACGGCAACGTCCATGCCCACACTGCCCCCAGGCGCCGAACCGCCTGAGCGCGATCGCTTCGACCTGGCGCGGCGTTACCTCGGTCTGCCGCCGGATGCGCCACGCGTCGCGCGCAGCGAGCCGCTCGCCTACGAAGTGGGGGACAGCGAGACGTTCAGCCTGCTCGATCTCGACGCCCCGTCCACCTACGAAGTCACCGCCACAGTGCGAGCGATCACTGATCACGCCTACTTCTTCTTGCAGGACGGCACCCCCTACATCAACTCCTCGCTCCAGCGGATCGCCGCGGACTTCGAAGACGAGGTCTGGCCGAAGGTGACCGCGGCGTTCGGCGAGCCGTGGACGCCCGGCGTCGACGGCGATCCCCGCATCACCGTCCTCCATGCCGCCCTCCGGGGTGCCGGCGGCTACGTCAGCGGCACCGACTCCTTCCCCAGAGAAGTGGCTCCCACCAGCAACGAGCGAGAGATGCTCTACATCGAACGTAGCGTTCTGTCGACGCCCGGCGTCGAGTACAACGACCTCGTCGCGCACGAGCTTCAGCACCTGATCCACGCCCTCGCAGACGATGGCGAGGAGTCCTGGGTCAACGAGGGCCTTTCGCAGGTCGCCGGCCAGTCCGTCGGCGGCGGTGAAGCCTGGATACCGCAGTTCCTCACACAACCCGACCTGCAGCTCGATCACTGGCCGTCGAGTGGCGACTCTATCCCAAACTACGCGGCCTCGGAGCTCTTCTTCGCCTACCTGCTCGACCACCACGGCGGTCGCGTGAACGGTCACGCGCTGCTCAATGAGCCCGGCGACGGCTGGGACGGCATCGATGCCTACCTCGCCGCGTACGGAACGAAGTCCGACAACGTCTTCGGCGACTGGGTGATCGCTAACTGGCTGGATGCTGAGGATGGTCCGTACAGCCACCCATCCTTGAACGCAACGACGACGGTGGCTGCGACCGTGACCGGCGATGGAAACGGAACGGTCCGCCAGTACGCCGCGGACTACCTCCGGATTCCGGCCGGATCCGGCACCGTCTTCGGGTTCCAGGGCGAGGAGACGGTCTCGATCGGCATACCGGAACGGGACGGGGCGTTCTGGTGGTCGCAGCGTGGAGACGCTATCGACTCGCGGCTGACGCGCGAACTCGATCTCAGGAACGTCAACGAAGCTTCATTGCGCTTCGACGCCTGGTACGAGACCGAGGATGGGTGGGACTACGCTTATGTCGCAGCCTCAACGGACGGCGGGGCGACCTGGCAAACACTCCCGGGTCAGCACACGACCTCGGATGACCCGACCGGCGCATCGTACGGCCACGGATACACCGGCACTAGCGGCGGCTGGATCGCCGAAGAGATCAACCTGAGCGAATTCGCCGGCCGGCGGGTCCTCCTCCGCTTCGAGTACGTAACGGACGACTCCGCCAATCAGGCCGGGTTCGCCGTCGACAACATTGCCGTGCCGGAAATCGGCCTGGAGGACGGCGCGGAGACCGCGACCGGCTGGCAGGCGGAAGGGTTCCGCCGCATCACCGGCCCGCTGGAACAGCAGTGGCTGGTGCAGGCGATCTACAGAGACGGTGAGGTGCTTACGATTGACGTGGGGGAGGACGGTTCAGGCGGCCTGCTCTTCGACGACGCGGGCGAAACCGTCATCATCGTCGCCGCCCTCACGCGCGGAACGGCCGAACCGGCGGCGTACTCCTGGACGCTGTCGCCGTAGACCGCAGCGTCCTCTATCATTACGCCCGTGATGATGATCTCCGTGATCGGCGGGGAGGCCTCCGGCGATGCTGCCCTCGATGCCGCGGAAGCCGTTGGCCGCGAGATCGCCCGCCGCGGCGCGACGCTTGTCTGTGGTGGCCGCGGAGGCGTGATGGAGGCCGCCTGCCGGGGCGCGCGCGCCGAGGGCGGCCACACGATCGGCGTCATGCCCGGCCGCAACCGCGACGAGGCGCCACCCAACCAACACGTCGAGTTCCCCGTGTTCACCGGCCTTGGGTTCACACGCAACGTCATCGTCGTCCTCAGCGGCGAAGCGGTCATCGCTATCGACGGCGCTTACGGCACGCTGAGCGAGATCGCCTTCGCGCTGATTCACGAAGTGCCGATAGTCGGCCTCGACACGTGGGACTTCGACTACGGAGGCCACGACGGAGACCGCATCGTCCGCGTCAGCGACCCCGTCGTCGCTGTCGAGCAAGCCATCGCGCTCGCTGAAGAGCGGCGCGCCACCAGAGCGGAGTAGACATGACCAGCAATATCGCATCGGTCCGCGCCCGCGAGATCCTGGACTCGCGCGCCAACCCCACGATCACCGTCGAAGTCGCCCTCGAAAGCGGGGCGGGGGGCGCGACCGCCGTGCCATCGGGCGCCTCCACCGGCGCCCTCGAGGCCGTCGAGTTGCGCGACGGCGACGCGAAGCGCTACAGGGGCAAGGGAGTCCTGAAGGCGATCGCCAACGTCCACGACACGATCGCGCCGAAGGTCGTCGGCATGCCCGGCGATGCCCAGCGCAAGGTCGATCAGGCGATGATCGACCTCGACGGCACGCCGGACAAGGGCAGGCTCGGCGCGAACGCGATCCTCGGCGTCTCTGTCGCCGTTGCACGTGCGGCCGCGGCCGAAGCAGGCAAGCCGCTCTACCGCTACCTCGCCGACGGTGAGCCGACGCTGCTCCCGCTGCCGCTCCTGAACATCCTCAACGGCGGTAAGCACGCGGAAGGCTCGACCGACTTCCAGGAGTTCATGATCGCACCGGTCGGCGCACCGACCTTCGCCGAGGGGCTGCGCTGGTCCGTCGAGGTGTATCACGCCCTTGAGCGCATCCTGCACGAGGGCGGCAGGCCGACGACGCTTGGCGACGAGGGCGGCTTCGCCCCGCCGGGCCTCGCCAACGACGGCGCCATGGACCTCGTCGTACAAGCGATCACAGCCGCCGGCTACGCGCCGGGCGACCAGATCGCCATCGCGCTCGATCCCGCGACCTCGGAGCTAGAGTCGAACGGCAAGTACGAGCTGACGCGCGAAGGGAGCACCCTCACAGCGGACGAGCTGGTCGACCTCTGGGCCGACTGGTGCCGCCGCTACCCCATCGCCTCCCTTGAGGACGGGATGGCGGAGGAGGACTGGGACGGCTGGCGGTCGCTCAACGCGCGCCTCGGCGACCGCATGCAGCTGGTGGGCGACGACATCTTCGTCACGAACGTCGAGCGCATCCGCGAGGGCATCCGCCAGGAGGCGGCGAACAGCGTGCTCATCAAGCTCAACCAGATCGGCACTCTGACCGAAACGCTCGACGCGATCGCCGAGGCGAGCCGCGCCGGCTGGACTTCGGTGATCTCCCACCGCAGCGGCGAGACCGAAGACACGACGATCGCCGACCTCGTGGTCGCCACCGGCGCCGGCCTGATCAAGACCGGCGCGCCGGCCCGGGGCGAACGCACGGCCAAGTACAACCGCCTGCTTGCCATCGAAGCGGAGCTGGGCGACCGCGCACGCTACGCCGGCGGCTCGGCGCTGGTGCAGTCGCGAGCGTAGTATTGGATTCGCAGGCGAAAAGGCCCGCCAGTGAAGGAGGAATCCCGTGAAGATCGAAACGATTGGCATCGTCGGCGGCGGCGTGATGGGCTCCGGAATCGGCCAGGCGCTGGCCATCGGCGGCGCGCAGGTCACGATCCGCGACGTCAACGACGAAATGATCGCCAACTCCCGCTCGACGATCGTCGAGGGGCGCTACGGCCTCAACCGCGGCGTCGAGCGTGGCAAGACGACGCAGGAGGAGGCCGACGCCGCGCTGTCGCGCCTCTCCTGGACGACGGACGTCGCGGACCTCGCCGGCGTCGATCTCATCATCGAGGCGGTCCCCGAAGACATCGACCTCAAGAAGAAGGTCTTCGGGGAGCTCGACGGGGCCGTCAAGCCGCAGGCGGTCTTTGCCTCGAATACCTCCGGCCTCGCGATCGCCGACATTAGCCAAGGAGTGTCCGAGGCGAGGCGGCCGCAGTTCATCGGCATGCACTTCTTCAGCCCGGCGCCAGTCATGAAGCTCGTCGAGATCGTACACGCGCCTGGAACGGCGGAGGAGACGATCGCGGCGCTCGAAGACCTGTGCAGCCGCGCGGGCAAGGTGTCCGTGCGCGTCAAGGACGCACCCGGGCGCTACGGCTTCATCGCCAACCGCATCTACTTCGCCGCCGTCCGCGAGGCGCAGAAGGTGCTGGAGGAAGGCATCGCCAGTCCGGAAGACATCAACAAGGCGATGGTCTACGGCTTCAACTGGCCGGTCGGCCCGCTGGCGATGATCGAGGGCGCCACCAAAGGCTGGCAGTAGCCCCGCGTGACCGACGACAAGCCGCGGCCGAAGCTCCGCTTCCGGCTGGAGGCGTTCCCGGAGCGGTACTCGCTGCCGCCGCGCCCAACGTCGGCGGCAGCGGCAGTACAGGACGCCCACCGGCAGACGAACTTCCTCCTCCCTGACGACCTCTTCCTCTTCGAGCGCGTGATGAACGTGCAGCTGCAGGCCGTCGCTGCCAACGCCAGGGCGCGCTCGCCGCAGGCGGCCGGCCTCTTCACAATGTGGTCGCGCGCCTTCTCCTATCTCGCCGATGCCTGCGCACTGACCGTGCAGGCGTCATACTCCTCCGCCACGCCTCTCCTCCGGGCAACGCTCGACTGCATCGCCGTCCAGCGTTCCCTCCTCGCCGACGGTTTCGCCGAGTATGAGGATTGGTATGCCGCCGCCATCACGCGGGTCAACGAGCGTAAGGCGCTGGCGATCGACGTCGGCCGCTTTCGCGCCGCGTCCGTCCTGGCGGCCGACGACCGGCTCGGCATGCTCTACCGGCTGCTGTCGGACCTGGCGCTGCCCCACTTCGGCACCAGCACGCTCGTCATCGCGCCCGACACCAACCAGCAGCGGATGGCCGCCGGCTTCGCGGACAACGCCTTCCACCTCGGCTGGGCAGAACTGATGACCGGCTGGCTCAACGAACTGGCGGCCGCGCAGGTTCAGACCGTGCTCGAGACGGACGTCGTCTCGCTCAAGGCGACTCTGCGGGCGGACGCTGAGGCGGCTGTACGCGACGTAGCGGCGGCGGCCGAGGGCGGGCGCAGGTGTTATGTCGAGCACGAGGGCGGCCACTTCTTGTTCCACAACTTCCGCCGGACCGCCACCGGTCAGCCACGCCGCATCATCCTCTGATCCGCACTCTCGACCGGCGCAAAGCGAGCCGATACGATGAGCGCGATGACCCGCGTCGACGTAGTGATCCCCGTATACAACGAAGAGCGCGCACTACCGCAGTCGATCCCGGAGTTGCGCGCGTTCCTCTCGAGCGACGACTTTCCCTACGACTGGCGTATCCGCATCGCCGACAACGCCTCGATCGACGACACGCCCGGCGTCAGCCGCGAACTCGAGAAGCAGTTCCCGGGCGAGGTCGAGTACGTCCGCATCGAGCGCAAGGGCCGGGGCTTCGCCCTGAAGCAGGTCTGGGCCGAGGGCGACGCCGATGTCCGCACGTATATGGACGTCGACCTCTCGACCGGCATCGAGGCGTTCCCGGCGCTGGCGAGGGCCGTGGCGGAAGACGGCTACGGCGTCGCGATCGGCTCACGCCTGATGAAGGGGTCGCAGGTGACGCGCTCGCTCAAACGGCGGGTGCTGACGTTCGGGTACAACACCATGATCAAGGGGATCTTCTTCACGCGCTTCAGCGACGCCCAGTGCGGCTTCAAGGCGATCAGCCGCGAGGTGGCGGAGCGCGTCCTGCCGCGAATCAAGAACAACAACTGGTTCTTTGACACGGAGCTTCTCATCCTCGCTGAGAAGATGGGCTACCGCGTCAAGGACGTGCCCGTGCGCTGGATCGAAGACACGGACACGCGCGTCAAGATCGGCGGGACGATCATGGAAGACGTGCGCGGCCTCATCCGCATGCGCCGCGAGCGCCCCTGGCGAGACAACGCCTGACCCTGCACCTGAAACGGAGTGCGCACGGCCGCCGTCCTACGCTAGTAGGCCCCGACCGATATACTTGAAAGACCCGCCATGTACCCCGAAGACGCCAACGACCAAGAAGCAGAGCCTCTGAGCGCCGTCAGGCGGATCGCTTACCTGCTCATACCCGGCCCAGCACGCCCGATAGTGCGACTGGTCAGCCGCTGGACGATCGGCAGGTTCGTCATCGTCGGCGGCGTCGGCTTCTTGATCTTCCAGTTCTTCCTCTTCCTCATCTACGACGCGCCCGTCTTCTGGTTCCTGCCCAGTCAGGACACCTCGATGGACCTCGGCCTCTTCACGCTCTCGGACATCCGGCTGTTCATCGCCTCCGTCGCAGCTGTTGAGATCGCGATCATCTGCCAGTTCAACCTGCACGACCGCTGGACGTTCCGCTGGCGCCCGCGCACCGCCTGGATCGGCCAGCGCTTCATTCAGTTTCAGGTCAGCTCGATCATGAGCCCCATCATCGTCGTTGTGACGGTCAACGCCCTGACGCCGGCCCTGCGCAACACTGCCGGCGACGAGAGCTTCATCGGCACGCTGGCACCTTACGCATCGAGCGCCATCGGCGTGCTGCTGGGTTTCGCCTGGAACTGGACGCTCGGCTCGCTCATCATCTGGCCGCACCAACGCAAGGCCGACGACGAGCGACAGACCGTCCCGGACCGCTTGAGCTAGCCCGGGGCGGCGACTGAAGCGGAGTCTCCGCAGGAGGCCGCCACGTCGTAGTAGGTGACCGCGCCGCCGCCCTGATCGACGCTGCCGGCCGCCACGAAGTCTCGCTCGAACAGCGCGGCGTCCAGCGTGAAACGACCCGAGGACCGCTCCTGCGGACCGATCTGCACGTAGTCGATCTCCTCCTGAAGCAGAAGGCGGCAGGCGATCGCCCTGTCGGGCGCGCCATAGATTTCGGCGGTGCGCTGCCTGCGAATCTCCGCGTCGTAGCCGGCGCTGGCCACCCACGGATCGTAGCCCAGGTACACACCGCGGCCCGCCAGGTTAGGAGCGATGTACAGCTCGCCCCAGGTCGTCAGGAAAACGGCATCTCGAGGCAGGTTCTCGTCGATCCACTCGATCGCCGGCTGCTTTTCGCCGAAGACGGCGTGCTTGCCGTCGTTCTTGATCGTCATGAAGTCGAGCAGGCCAGACAGCACGAGGAAGACCAGGAGGAGCGGCACGACGACGAACTTCGCAGCGGCGCGGATGACCTGTCCGTCGATCGTCACGCCGCCCATCTGCACACGCTGTGTCGAGACGTTCCAGAGACCGACGAGCGCGAAGGCGACGAACGGGTTCGTCAGGTTCTCCCAGAGGTTGAAGATCTTGTGGTTATGCCCGCCCAGGTCACGGCTCAGCTGGAACGTGCTGCCGAAGACGAACACGGCCATCGCCGCCAGGAATATCTTGCGGTCTGAGTTCGAGCCCCAGATCATAGCCAGGGCCATCAACGGGATCGCCAGCCCGACGTTCAGCCACCAGTACTCCGCAAAGTCCCACCAGTGCTCAACGTTCAGCAGGTCCATGCCGCGGCTGGCGTGGCACGAGGCCTCCGGCGACGAGCAGACGAGGTAGCCGATCTGTGTCTGGACGTTGCCCTCCGTGCCGATGCCACCGTTCAGCCAAATCGCCTGTGGGATCGCCAGGCCGAGCGCCGGCACGATAAACCAGACCGCCTCCTTCGTCTTCTCCCAGAACTGCCCCGCGAAGTCTCCGTGCCGCGCCGCCGCCAGCACGGCGAAGACCACGAGCAACACTCCGAAGAAGACGCCGGCGGAGACGTAGAGCACGCCGTTGAGCCAGAAACTCATCCCGAACAGCACGCCCAGCAGCGCCCCACGCTGCCGCGTCAGCGAAACGCCCTCGCGCAGGGGCTGCACAAGCCCGAAGGCGACGAAGAGCACGAGCGCCATGCCGATGATCAGGTGCGTCTGCGTCAGGTAGACGTTGGGCGTGTTGAAGATGGTGATGATGTCGCCGGTATACGGCCCGACCGCCAGGTAGCTGCCGTGCTCCTCGAACCAGTGCGCCGGCTTCAGCGCCTCGGGGATGCTATCGAACTGTTCGAAGTAGCGAACGAAGGCGAAGGAGCTGTTCGTGAGCAAGAGCACGACGGCGACCAGGCCGGTCCAGACGCCGAAGTTGCGTAAGCTCCCCGGGTCCTTCGTGCCGCCTCCGTAGCCAGCGAAGAGGAAGCGCGTGAGCGCAAAGAGCAGCATCATCATCGCTGCGAAGCCCAGCGCGCCCGGCAGGTTGAACGCCATCGGCACGTTGAAGCCGCCCTTCTCCAGCGCGCCGGCGAAGAAGTCGTACCCGAAATGGTAGCGGATCGGCTCGTTGGCGTAGAACGGGTACTCGGTCGGGTAGTTGTCGCCCTGCGAGAACGAGCGCGCCAACGACACGTGAAGCGCCGTGTCGCCCCACGTGTTGGCGGAGACCACCACCTGGTCGCCGGTCGCAGCGTCGTCGACCGACAGACGCTGGTCCATCAGCCAGAACGAGAAGATCAGCGCCAGCCCGATGAGCGCGATCTCGAGCGGGCGGAAGCGGAATTCGGCAACCCGCAGGCGCGGCGCAAGGAACGCCAGCACCGTGGCGCTGACGCCTATCGAAACGACCATTCCGACGAGGAGGGATTCCTCAGTGAGCGGTGAGAGCCCGAGCGCAACGACGTACGTGACCCAGGCAGCGACGACGATGCCGGCGATGAAGCCACCGGCCAGCCGCACCATCACTGGGGCGTTCGGCAGGAGCACCGTAACCGCCGCGATTCCCGCGAGGGCAAGGCTCAGGAGGTAGACAGCGGCAAGCACGCCCGGGTACCCCTTATTGCCAGGAGCCGAACCAGTAGTATTGGTCGTCCAGCCACTTTGGCACGTCGACCGCCGCCAGGTGCGGGTAGAAGTAGACGAACGTCACTCCCACCGCCACCAGGAAGACGATCGCGATCTGCCGCGAGCGGTCAAAGTGGCTCTCGTTCCACAGCCAGTGCACGACGTATCCCAGCGCCAGCACGGCGAACACGAACGCCGGTATGTAATGGTAGGAGAACAGCGTGCGCGGGTTCGTGGCCCAGAAGAGCCAGAGCACCAGCCAGCTGATGAAGACGAAGAGCAGCGCGGCCTGCCGCTCGCCCAGACGGCCCCAGACGGCGATGCGCGATCCTTCCTCGACCCGCAGACGGACGAACTTAGCGCCCTGCCAGAGGGCGAACCCCAGCGCCGGCAACGACATCCAGAAGACGAGCGGATTGCCGAGGTTGTAGATCTTACTGTGCGTGCCGCCCTCCACCCAGAAGAACACGGGCCGTGCGTTGATCGGCCACTGCCAGAACTCCGACTGCCAGCCGTGCCCGGCCGTGAGATTGGAGTGGAACTTGTAGGCCTCATCGCTCAGATACCACCAGTGGCTCAGGCCTTCGCCTTGCAGGAACATCGGTATGTACGTCGACATGTAAACGGCGAACGGCAGCGCGATGAAGAAGACCGGCAAGGAGATTGCCGCCTGCAGATACACCTGCGCGCGCGGCTTCGACCTCAGCACGGAGTCGCTCGCGATGGCCATGAGACCGCCGAGAATGACGAACAAACCGAGCGCCGCCGGCGCCCCGGCCCCAATCAGCACCGTCGACGATAAGTGACCTTCGTTGATGTACAAAGGCACCGATGTCGCCGCACCAAGCCCGATCAGAGCCGCACCGGCAAGCAGCACGCGCTCCGCCGGTCTCAGCTGGCGGTCAGGTTGGGACTCCCGCCAGCGCACATAGAACCGCCATATGAAGTAGAGCAGGACAGGGAAGACGATGAAGGCGACGTTCCACTTCGTGGCTGCGCCCAGACCTAAGAAAACCCCGGCTAACGCCCAACGGTTACTGACGAGGAAGTACAACGTGCCGACGATGAAGAAGAGCACCAGTGAGTCCGGTGTCCCGATCCGCGCGTGGGTGAACGCCAGCCCGTCGGCCGCGAGGAAGAAGCTGGAGGCAAGGCCGGCAATCTCGCTACGGAAGAGCGTACGCGCCAGCATGTACATGAAGACGACAGCGCCGACACCGGCCAACGCACCCGGCATCCGCCAACCGACCGGGTCGAACTGGTACTTTGGGTCGAACCTCTTCTCCGGATCGTCCGCCTCGCTGAAGCACCCGTTCGTGCCACCCTTGTAGTCCTTGTGGCCGTAGAGAGCCTGGCCTCCGGCCATCAGCAACTTGGAGAGCGGCGGGTGCGTGTTCTCCCTGCCAGCGTAGAAGACGTACGTGTTGTCGAAGTCGTAGAGGGCGGCGAGACCGGCGGCGGGGAAGTAGACCTCGTCGAAGTAGCACTGGTCCGGCTGGTCCAGGCGCCAGAAGCGTGTGAAGCCGGCGAAGAAGATGATCGCGATGAAGGCGATGTGGTAGACGTTCACCGTGCGGCTGCCCAGGCGCAAGCGCGGCGCAGAGTCCGTCACGTCGCCTCCGGCGCGGCCGGCCGTCTCTCAAGCCGGATGAACGTGCCCAGGAGGAGCACAAGGAACGAGGCCACCATCAGGATCGAGAAGAACTGCACCGTCTCCAGCCGCCCGAGAAGCGGAAAGTCGACTCCGAAGAGGTCGCTCTTCTCCAGCCAATCGTAGAGCCCCTCCACGCGCAGATCGTTCGGATAGTAGTAGCCGTAGACGTGATAGAGGTTCACGAAGTGCGACACCGCCAGGACCACGAACATCCCCCAGAGGAGCCGGCTGTGGATAAGCACCGCCGCAACGAGCAGCGGCAGGAAGGCGGCGAAGACATAGCGCTCGTGCATCCGCGTCAGGAAGAAGTAGAACGCCATCACCGAGAGCGCGACGCCCAGCGCCAGGTAGCCGGTTCCCCGGGCCTTGCGCAGGCTGCCGACAACGGCTCCGATTGCCAGCGCGAAGAAGGCGAGGCCCCAGTAGCGCGTCGCGATACCGTACCACTCCGTCGCCCGCGCCTCGTCACCGGAGTTCGCGCAAGAGCCCGGAAGGTCACACTTGAACCCCTGCTCGAAAAGGCCGCCGAAGTTCCAGAAGTTATAGGCCCAGAACGAGTTCACGCGGTAGCTCGCAACGTTCGTCGCGTCGTAAAGCACCTCAACCAGCCGCCACGGCTGAAACTCGAAGAACGGCGTGATCAGCACCAGCATGACGAGCAGCGGAACAACGGTGCAGAGAATGATCGGCCGCCAGTTGCCCCAGTTGTCCCGGATGATCCAGAACGCCAGGAACGGCAGCGCGGCGATCGCCTGCGGCTTCATCAAGAAGCCGATCGTGAAGGCGACAGCGCCGTGCACCGGCCTGTCGCGGCCGATGTAGTAGACGCTGAGCAGGAGGAAGAAGGCGAGAATGCTGTCCACCTGGCCCCAGATCGGCCCGATCAGAAGCGCCGCCGGAAAGAGCACGTACAGCGCCGTCGCGCCCAGGCGCACACCGGGCCTCTGCTGCGCCAGCATGAGGTAGATCAGGTACGCGGACGCAATGTCGGCGATGATGGATGGCAGCTTGAGGATGTACTCGTACTGGTCCGGCGTGAAGCTGAAGATCTGGTTCGCCTCGCCGATGAACCACAGCACGTACATGTATCCCGGCGCATAGTCCGTGAACGAAGTGGTGTTGTAGAAATTCCAGGGACCATCGTTGGCCAGCTGATTCGCCCAGGCCTGGAACGTGCCGATGTCCACCCCGAACCCGGGGAGGAAGGCGAGGCTTAGCCGCAGCGCCAGTCCGGCCGCGAGCAGGATCTCGATGCCCGGCAGGCGCACAGAGAACTTGACGAGGTCGGTCGATACGGGTGGAGGGCCGGCGTGAGCCTCGAGATTCGCCATCTAGTGTCTGAGGATAGCGGTCAATCCGTGCATACGACGAGTGGACGAGATTTCCTATCAGTCTACTTGAGCTAGATACGGCGGGCAATCGAGCGCGGATGCGCGTCGGTTATGTCGGGCAACGGCGTGTATCGTAGCGAGGTGCTCTGGTAACATCTGCCTGATGAAGCGTCGGTATCTTCTCGGCATCATCGTCCTGCTCCTCGGCGGCCTCGCAGCGTTCGCCTGTGGCGACGACGACGGCGGCGGCGAGAAGTTCGCCTTCGGCCTTCGCGCGGAAACCGTCGTCGCCGACGGATTTGCCGACAACGTCAGCGCCGTCGCCTTCGCGCCCGACGGCCGCATCTTCTTCGCCGAGCAGCTTAAGGGCACGATCCGCATCGTCAACGCCGACGGCACGCTGCAACCGGAGCCGTTCACGCAGATCTTCGTCGCCGACTGGCTGCAGCTGGACTGGGGCCTCACGGGCCTCGCGCTCGACCCGGACTTCAGCACCAACCACTACGTCTACGCCTTCTACACCGAGTACATCCGCACAGTCTCGTTCACGGACGAAGACGGGAGCCCCAAGGAGCACGACATCGGCCAGCCGAAGATCGTGCGGCTGACGGAGGTCGACGGCCGCAGCCAGGAACTCACCCTCATCTCTGAGGACTTCCCGGAGACCTCCGACCTCGCGCCCGGCTACAACGCCAACGGCGAGCTGCACTTCGGCCCGGACGGCCTCCTCTACGCCAGCGTCGGCGACTACGACCTGTTCGACAAGAACACCGGCGAGATCACGAACCTCGGGACACCAATCGGCAAGCTGCTGCGGATGACCAGCGACGGCGCAGCGGCGACCGGCAACCCATTCGAGGATGATGCGACCGCTGACCCGCGCATCTTCGCCTACGGCTTCCGTGAGCCGTTCCCCTTCACCTTCTCCCCCACCGGCTCCGTCCTCGGCACCGACAACACGACGATCAGCTGCGAGGAGTTGAACTCCATCCAGGCCGGCGCCTACTACGGCTGGCCGGAGATGGGCGGATTTCCCTTCGACAACTGCCTAGCGGCGCCCGGCGACCAGGCCATACATCGCTTCTCTCGCGCTGGGCTCGAGCCTGAGGCCTTCGTCTCGTTCGTCGAGGTATCCGGCCTGTCCTTCCTCTCCAACAGCCCCTACGAGCTTCTGGGCGACTCTCTGATCGTCTGCGAGAGCCAGAAGAGCGCCGCCGCCGACCAGAGTCTCAGCGAAGGCGTCCTGCGCGCCCTCACCATCACGGACGGCCAGGTTACCGCCAGCGAGGTCATCGTCAACTCCTGCTTCGGCGAGACGCGCGTCGCCCCGGACGGCACCATCTACTACGCGACGCGAACAGAGCTGCGACGGCTGGTGGACGATCTGACACTGATCGCCCCTAACCCCTGATGTCCTCCCGCCAGCAACGGCGCCGTCAGCGGCGGGATCAGATGCGCCCCATCATCGGACGCACAGAGCTGATCGTCACGGCCCTCATCCTGGCGACAGCTGGCGTGACTCTGGGCCTCATTCTCCTGCTGGCGGGCGGCGATGACGACAAAGGAGACGCCGTCCAGGCGACAGCGAACGCCACGGTCACAGGTACGCCGTTCGAACCCGTAGACGCCGCTGGGCAATCGATTATCGACCTGGGCCGGCGGTCCGTGGAGGCGCTGCCAGACGGCGAGTGGCCGGGGCTCTACGACGCGTTCACGCAAGAATTCCGCGACCGCTGCCCATTCGGTGAGTTCGTCGCCGCAGGCG
This sequence comes from Chloroflexota bacterium, assembly GCA_029262695.1. Lineage (GTDB taxonomy): Bacteria > Chloroflexota > Dehalococcoidia > SM23-28-2 > RBG-16-64-32 > CF-162. Next base: position 34,501 of record JAJCYV010000020.1, read on the forward strand.
AGGCGAATGCCGCCACCCTTGGCGCCTCCTTGCAGCAGATCCGGTTCAAGTACCTCATCGACGTCAGCCTGTCGGCCGATGCGGCCAGCGCCATCATCGTCGGGGCGCTCTCCGATGACGAGTACACGATCGAGACGGCCTACGTGCGGGAGAACGGCGAGTGGAAGATTGCGCCCGCGCCCGGCACGACCGGCTGCAGCGGCTTCAACCGGCTATCCGGCTGAGGGGCCGCCTTCCGGCCCGGAGTTGGCCCCACGCCGCCTCACGACGGCCCACGCCACACCAGCGGCCACGATGAGCCCGGCTACTGCGACCAGGGCCCAGATCAGCACGCCATCGCCTCCGCCGTCCTCATCGCCCTCACCGGCCGCCGGCGCCTGAGACGCTGACTGACCCGGGGAGGCGCCCTGAGGGCCGTCAGCGGGCGTCTCCTCGCCGCTCGCGGGCGTCTCTTCGCCGTCAGCGGGCGTCTCATCGCCGCTCGTGGGCGTCTCCTCGCTCTCCGGCGGCGTCGGCGTGGGCTCCGATGTGCGTGCCTCTGGCGTATGCGGAACGGCAGTACCGCTTGGCGGCGCGTCCTGCTCGACACAGATGCGGCCGTCGAAGACCAGCGGTTCCGTGGGAACTCCCGCCGAGTCGACATGTATTGCGGCACCGACGCGCAAATCGCTGCACTCGCCCGGGGCACCAACGACCTCAAACGTTATGTCTGCCAGGACGGTGCGTTCTTTCAACCCGCTGCCATCATCGTTGAATATGATCGCGCCCACCGGCGTCACCGTTTCCACGACTCCGTCGCCGTCTTTGTCATTGACGCCGCAGAAGCCGACCAGCGTCGAGTCCGCTGGCGAGTCCAGCATGTCGCAGTTGCGGCTCGACGTCGTCACGACGCCGGGGTCGAAGAGCACATCGATCGCCCAGACGTTCAGTGTCTCCGCCGGCGGGTCGGCGATCAGCTGAACGGTGGCTGAACCGTCCGGCGCCACCTCGATCGCGGCCGGTGATATCGAGACCTCGTTCGCGTCGGCCAGCGCCGGCCCGGGAACCGCGACGAACGATGCCGCCAGGACGGCCATGAGAACGGCTCCGGTCAGCACCGGCCGGAGCCATCTGGAGTCCATCACGGCTGTCAGTCTGAGACGGTGACCGTCGTCGCCACGGGCGGACAGCCGGCCGCCTGCGGCACCGACAGGCCGGCATCGTGACGCAACGTCTTCAGCGAGTCGACCGGGTCCACAGAGCCGCCGCAGTCAATGTCGTTCCAGAGGCGCGCCGTTCCGTCCACCGTAACGCTAGACGCGATGAGGGGGCAGCCAGCCGCCTGCGGCACCGACAGGCCGGCATCGTGACGCAACGTCTTCAGCGAATCGACCGGGTCCACCGTACCGCCGCAGTCGCTGTCGCCCCAGAGGCGGTCCGTGCCGACCTCTTCGACGACGCATATCTCACCGTTCGTCGTCGTCGGGTTGGTCTCCGGGCCCGCCGTATCAGGGCCAAGGTGTGAGACAACGTTGATTGTCAGGTCGGAGCACTCACCAATGGCGCCAACGGCCGAGAACGTGATCGACGCCAGCGTGGTCTCGGCGTCCAGACCGCGTCCAGTATCCGTAAACAAGATTCCGCCAACGACTACAACCGTCTCTTTGTCCGGCCCGCCTTCCTGGTCGTCGTCCTCGCACTGGCTGATGAACACGCTTCCCGGCTGGCTGGCGGCCGGAGTACAGCTGTCCATACTAACAACCGCAGGGTCGAAGACGACGTCTATGATCCAGACGCCCAGGCTCTCCGCCGGTGGCGTTGAGACGAGGGCCACGGAGGCTGTGGCGCCGACACCGACCTCCTTATCCGCAGGTGAGATGGCGAGGCTGTTCACTCCGCCGGCCTCCGTCCCGCGCGGAGACGTCAGCAACATCAGCGAAACCGCGGCCAGCGCGATCACAACGGCGACGACCGGCCGAAAGGACAGTCCAGAGGTGCGGGTCATGGTGCTTCCTCCTGTCGGATCTGGGTGCGAAATTGGGGCCGGTACGGACACCCGGCCCGCACCACGAGATAGGAGTACCTAACTGGCCGCAAGTGTAGCAATTCACTCTTGATTTGGGAAGCGATCAAACCGGTTCGCGCAGTTGAGGAAAGGGAAAGGGAGGGGCTCCTTTTCAGGAGCCCCTCCCACTAGTTACGGATGGATAGGGCTAGTTCTCGCGGCCGGCGCGGGCCATAACCCAGGCGCCACCAGCGACAACAGCGAGACCCGTCGCGGCAAGCAGCCACACCATGGAGCTGGTGCTGCTGGTGCCGGGGGCGCCACCGGTGTTCGGGACTGAACCCGGGGTCGCGGTCGGCGCGGCGGTCGGGGCCGCCGTGGGCGCGGCGATCGTGATTGCGCCGTTGGTCGCCGTGACGGTGAGAGTCTCAGTGGCCACGTCGGACAGAACCAGCGTGGTCGCATCGACGGTCAGAGCCGCGACGCCTTCGTTGGGACCGGCCAGGAAGGTGATCGTGCCCAGCACGACGTCAGCTCCCGTGATCCCGGCCAGGTTGGTGCCATTCAGGCGGACCGTGTCGGTGGCGATGACGTCGATCGAGCAGACGCCGTGGTTGGACGTGCACTCCGTCGCCGTGACCAGGGTTGAGTCGTACCCAACGTCGACGCGGTACGAACCGAGGTCGTCGGTCGTGCCGGTGACGCTGATCGTCACTGTCCCGGCAGGCGCGACTGTCGCCGAGCCTACGGTCAGGTCGCTAATGCTCGACGCACGGGCGATGCCCAGGAACGCGAGCGCGGCTACGGTGGCGAGGATGGCCGCGACTACCGCCGCGGTCCATCCCCTGCTCATCGCTGTGTTTAGTGTCATTCCGTTGTGACCTCCTTGATAGTCCGTATTTATGACTATTGCTGTGGAATGAGAACCTCAGCCCCGATGTCCGGGCAAGGCTCCTGCTGGATGTAGAACAGGCCTGCGTCGAACCTGAGAACCTTCAGGGAGTCGACGGGGTCGAGCGAACCACTGCAGTCAGCGTCTCCCCACTTCTCGTTCGTGCTCTGGGTGTCCCAGATCACGTCCAGAGAGGTACCCGGCGCCGGGCAGCTCGCGTTCTGAGGCACGCTCAGACCAGCGTCTGCACGGAGCATCTTGAGAGAGTCAACGGGGTTGACGTCGCTGTCGCAGTCGAGGTCGGCCCAGAGGTTCTGCTGGTTGGCCGGCGTCGGCGACGGAGTCGCAGGCGGCGGCGTCGGCGTGGGCGCGTTAACGATCTTGTCGAACGTCACTGTGCCTTCGGGGTCGTAGGCCGTGACGATGACGTTGACCGGGCTAAGCAGGCTCTCTGTGATGTGGATCCAGGCCTGGCACTCACCGGTAACGATCGTAGGCGCCGTCAGGCCACCAAGGGCGATCGTGGTGTTCGCAGCAGTGGCGAACGTCGTCACGTCGGCCGTCTTCGTCGTCCAGGTGCCCAGGAGGGCAGCCGGGTCGCCGTTGACGTTCGGGAAGATGATGCCGTCCGACGAGTCGATGGTGAAGACCACCCGCTCACCCAGGACCGGGTGCAGGCTCGTGGTGCTGTTGCAGAAGCCATCGCGGTCGGTCACGTGGAAGACGACGTAGTTGAACTGGGCGCTTTCGCCCGCCTCAATCGTCACTTCCTTGATGCCGCCCCAGACCCACGTGATCGTGACGTCGTTGCTCTCGATCGCGAAGTGCTTGCGCTTGTCGGGGTAGTCAACAGAAGCACCCAGGGTGCTCGAGCCAACCAGGTCGTCCTTTTCGCAGTAGTAACCGCTGAGGAGAACGATGTCGTGGTCAACCGGGCTGTTGGCGCTGCCTGCCGAACTTACACAGTCGGTGAAAGCGAGGTTCGCGTCACCGTTGATCCATGTCATGGCCTCACCGTGGTTGTCGGTGTAGACCTTGGTCATGTCGTAGCCACCGGTCGGTACACCGGAGCCGAGCGACGTGAGGCACGGGTCAGTGCCGCCGGGCAGGAACACGTGGGCACCTGTTGACGGACCGGCGCAGGACAGGATTTCGGCGCTGTTATCGGCCAGGCTGGTCCAGAACTGGTACTGACCGGCCCTGGCGCCCGGGGCGCCCCAGCTGTTCCACTGGTAGCCCTGCAGGTCGTTGTTGATTGGTGCAATCCACGGCTCGGCCGGGATGTGCGCAGTGTAGAAGAGGTTGCCGCTGCTGTAGATGCTGTCCTTGTCCGCCGGGCGGAGGAAGCCAGATCCACTGAGCGCGAAGCGCGCCAGCGCAGGCGGCATGTAAGCGTCAAAGGCGTTGATTACGCCGTTCGGGAAGATAACCTCACGGCAGCTGCCGCTTCCGACCAGGCAGGCGTTGCCAGCGACAACGTTCGGAGCCAGGCTATCGCCACACGGCGCAGCCGTGATGACGCCATTCACATTGGTGTCCAGCCAGCTGAACGGACCGGACGCGCGCGGAGCGGCGTTACAGACGCTCTGGTTGGCCGGCGCGGCCGGAACGACACCAGCGATGTCGAAGTTCGGCCGTGACTCTTCGGCGAAGCCGGCAACCGTTGCCGGGTTGTTCAGGCTGTCGCCAACGCCGCCACCGGCCTTGAAGCGCCAGTCATCCGGGAAGATGCAGCGGTTCGCCGGCAGGAATTCGCCGTTAGCACCGACGCCGGAATCGCGCGCCGGGCAGTTGGTCGTCTCGACCCAGCCGCGTACGCGCAGGCGGGCCAGAACGTCGGCGGACACGTTAACGTCCGTCATCTCGGTGACGTCGGTCGACGAGTCAAGCGGGCTGTTCGGTGAGAACGCGCCGCTGTTGTGACTGGCGCGTGTGCCCGGGACCAGCGTCAGCGTAGCGTCCTCAAACTTCATGTAGTAGATAACGAACGCCACCTGCTGGCTGACAGGAGTCGCGTTTGAGAGGTCGGGTGCCAGCAAGCCATTGGTAGCAGCGCTCCCGGCAAGCCCGTTTACGAGGGGACCTTCCACGACGTAAGCGATGATGTCGTTCTGCGCCTGGTCCTGGTTCTCAAAGATCACGCGGCTGATGCAGCCACTGTTGGCGTCAGTCACGCCGTCGTTGTTGACGTCCATGGGCTCAGGGTAGACCTGAACGATGGCGTCCCGGCCGGACTGGCTAACGTCGGTGAAGTTGTTCTGCAGAGCGGCCGTGAACGAGCCAGGGCCTGCCTGCACACTGTAGAGAACGTAGAACGGCTCCGGCTCCTGGGGGTCGCCCTGGGCGTAGGAGCAAACCAGGTCGCCGCTCGCGTCGACCGAGCCCCAGAAGTGCTCGACGATCGTGCGCTGACCAGCCCAGGCCAGCTGCGGCGTCTTCGACGTCGGCGGGCCGATGGTGTACGTGACACAGACGCGCTCATCCGCCGCGTCATCGATCGGCGGGCTGCGGAAGAGGTTGTCTTCCTCAGTCGTGATGTCGATGCAGATCGTGGCGTTCGGGCCACAGTCGGCGTTGGCAAATGTCGTCGCGACCGCGCCGTTGCTGTTAGGAACGAAGGTGAAGCCTACGCCCTTGTCGCTCGAGAGCACCGTAGCGCTCGCCGGGTTCGCGACACCGTTCGACAGCACAATCGTCGTGGCGCTCTGCGGGTCCTCCAACCGGACGGAACCACAGTCGCCAGAGATCGTGTAGGTCTGCTCGGCTCCATCAACCGGACCGGCGTACGAGCCACCCGGGTTGGTGTTGTGGGCGCCGAGGGTGTAGTCGATGAAGGACTTCGCCGGCGCGTTGATGAACAGCTGCGGCGTCTGGATGAATATGGTCGCTTCCACGCCCAGGGTCAGACCGTCGAGGTCCGGGTTGGTGCAGAAGCCTGCGTCGACCGGGTCGGTGCTGCAGTCGCGGCTTGCCCAGTTCGCGAGACCGCTGGTGTTCGTGGCCAGCGTGTCACCGACAACACCGGCCGCCGCAACGATCTTCGTCTCGTCGATCGTGTTCCACTCCTTGACGAGCGGAAGCGGCACGACTACGTCGGTGCCGGGCGTGTCGGCGTCTTCTACGACCTGACACGGCTGCGTCTCTTCGCAGTAGCCGTCCCAGTAGAAGGTGACGGGATTGCCCACGCCGTTGTCGTAGACGGCGGTGATGTTCTGCACGCCGGTGAAGCCGGTGCTCCAGCGCACGCAGGGCTCAGCGGCCGTTTGCGGGCCTGGCACCTCAGTGATCGAGACCGGCGTCGGCAGCGGCGAGCCGGCAACCGCCACGATGTTCCAGGTGATGTTGGCGGCATCGGCGGCGTGGGTCAGGCTCGTGTTAATGATGCAAGCCTGGTGGAAAGAGCCGGTGGCGTCGTCGCTGTCGTCCTGCGGCACCAGAATGCCACAGGTGCCTGGCGCAGTTGCGCACCAGTCTTCCAGCTTGTCGCTGTCGGCGGTGCCGGCCGCGTCCTCAGTGGCCGCGTCGGCCTCGTCCAGGTGGCGGATCTCGCCAGCGGGAGATGTCAACGTCTTCGTCGCCACCACAGGGGCGATGTCGAAGTTGTTGAACGTAATCGCGGGGTCATCAGAGTTGCCCACGTGCTTGGTATCCAGGGTCACCGTGCAGGTGCCCGAGACGCCGGTCCCGCCATCGATCGTCACGCTGACGAACGACGTGTCGACGAGGTCAGCGTCGGTAACGGTCGGACCCGCGGTCAGCAGACAACCGGCGGCGCCGGCAACCACAACGTCTCCTGCGGCGCAGTCGACATTATTGTTGATCGGATTGCCGGTGTCACTCTCGCAGGTCACGCCATGCCCCAGCGTGAACTGGAAGGTGTGAGGCTGGCCGGGGAAGTTCGTCGCATTCGGGACGGTGACGGCCGAGTTGACGGTCACGTTCGCGATTGCGGACACGTCGCAGGTTGCCGAACCGGCGCCGTTGTCTGTCACTACGCAGCTGGCAGGCGGAGATATCAGCGTGCCGTCCGCCAGGAACCCGATCAGCACTGTGCTGGTCGCGATCGGACCCAATGCGTCTGTGCAAGTGACCACGTTGCCGGCACCGTTAGTGCACTCAGTAGCCTGTGGGCTCCCCCACGTGCCACTGGAGCCATTGGGCGTCGAGAATCCTTGCAGCTCGTCGTCGAAGTTGATGATGAGCTGAGTGTTGGTCGTAGTGCCACCCACGGCGCCCGTCACCGTAACGGTGACTGTGTACAAGATTGGGTCGCCCTGGTTGATGGTCGCCCCTGCATTATCGTTTGCAGAAGCGGTTACCGTGGTGATATCCGCCCGGGCGGTTGTGCTCCAGGTGAACACGGCCGCCACGGCTATCACCGCAGCAAGGAACGCCAGCACAAGTACGAACTTGCCCTGGCGAGACTTTGGCGCTGCTAGCGTCATTTCAGCCTCCTTATTTGGATTGCGTTTCCGTTTCTCTTACTTTGCTTCATTAATGTACATACAGTTCGCGAATCTACTATTGGAGAAGACTCAACGTCAACCCCCTCAACGCATACACTGACTCTCCTTCTCATGCGAAAGGTATAGTTCATATCAAGCTTGAAAACGCGCCCGGAGCGGCAAAGGTTACCTGACTTCGCCTCATTTTTCACAATAGACAGCAGAAATATGCCGCCACCACGCGACGGGAGCCGCCGACCACGCCATCTTCCCACGCCACCGACGGCCCCCGCGAAGCCCTGTTCCGGCGCCGATTTGCCGGCCTCCGGAGCCCCTCCCGCCGGGCCCGCCCAACCCTCCGAAACGGCCCGGCCCCAAAAATACCCCCGCCCGAGGGCCGGGCCACCAAAAACGGTCGGCCTGAAGCCGGTGGTCTCTCCAAAAATGCCTCGCGCACACACCCAAAAACGCCGTCGCGCGCCCCGAATCCGTGCTAATGTTAGGCTGCCCCGGGGCCCAAATCCGTGCCCGGCCTTCGTTGCGCTCCTAACCTTAGCACGCTATTTGTGCGTGGCCAGGCTCGCGCTCCCCCTCGCCTCCTCCTCCGCTGCGCCCACCCTCCACCCGACACCCCCGGCCGGCTCCTGTAACATTGCAGGTAAGCCTAACGTTAACGAGTATAAAGGGTGTCTTGCCAGTACCGGCCGCCCTCTACCGTATCTGAGATATGCCTGACAAGCTGATTGCGCGCCGCGGCCCTCAGGGTGAGTGGGTGTGGGAAGAGCGCCCCTCCTCCGCTGCGGAAGATGCTGCTGCCCGCTCCTGGAGCGCCTCTTCGAGCGCTCAGAGCCGCCTCAGGCTGCCTCGCCCGCGCCTGCCGAGCGTTTCCCTGCCCCGATTGCGCCTGCCGTCCGTCTCGCTGCCGCGTCTCAGGCTACCCAACCTCTTACATCCTCGACCGAAGACAGGGCGGCCGCGTCCAGCGAACCGGCCCACTCAGCGGCCGCAGCCGGCGATGGTGCACCCCCCGACGCAGAAATCTCCGCCTCCCCTGCCTGGCCGAACCCGCGTCCGGCTGCCATCGCTCAGGCTGCCGCAGCTCAGACTGCCGCGCCTGCGGCTGCCTGGCCTCTCGCGGCCTCAGCTCAAGGTGCCGCAGGCACCCGGCGCCCCTTCGCTCTCGTTGCCACGGCCACGGCGGCTGCGGCCGACCCTTCCGGCCATCGGCGTCCCGTCACCCTGGCCGGCGCTCGGACGCTTCTTCAACCGCGTTGCATCGCGCGACTTCTGGGCCCCCGCCCGCAGTGACACGACCGGGACCGGGCGTGACTACACCCGCTTCGGAGTACTCCTGGGCGGCTTCTCCCTCATGGCGCTGGCGATGCTTGGCGTCGTGCTCATCGCCGTGCTGCTCTCCGGAGACGACTCTCAGGCGCCCGGCCCAGCGTCCGACTCGCCCTCACCTTCGCCGTCACTCTCGCCGACACCCTCGCCGACCACGCGGACGACGACCCCAACGCCGCCTATCGGCCTGACCGACAGACCATGGATCGATGCTCAACTACTACAGGACAATCCGCTAGCCGCGGCGGACATCCTCTGGGACACGGCCCAGGCCACCGACGCAGATGAGCTTGGTTGGGCGGCCAACCACATCAGGCAAGCCGTTGCCAACGGGGGCTCGTTGGACGATGGTAGCCTCTGTCCGATCCTTGACCGTTACAACGCCGACTACTCGACCGGACAGGCCGGAGACCCTGCCTGCAGCGGCGCGCTCGTGGCGCCTCCACCGCAGGGCGATGTCTCGCTCGGAATCTGGGCCAACGAGTTGAACGCCTGGTGGTTCGGTGAGCTGCCGGACGGCGCTGCAACATACCGTGAAGGCGACGACGCTCCGTTCCTGCTCACCTGGGCCGCTGAGCCGGGCGCAGAGTACACCGTGGAGATCACCTACGCCTGTGGCGTCGACGGTGTGCCCGCCATCGATATCCTCTCCGGGGTGCAGCCGGCAGACACAGAGATCTTCGATGCTGAATGGGGCCCGGGCGGCAATGTGCCGGAGGCGGCAGTGCTCCTGCCTGACACGCCCGATCTCACCATCGACGACGGCAGCGTGCGCCTTCTTTATATGTACGGAGGCGACTTCCTCTTGCTGCCTGAAGGGCCGGACCCGGCGGAGGGTTGCCAAGATGAGAGGACGATCACCGTCCCAGTCCGCGCGGACGCCGGCGAGATGATCCTGATGGGTAGCGTCCAGCTTGCCCATTCCGGCGATCATGACGGCCAGGGGGCCGCGGACGCCACCGCCGTCATCAGCCTGAGCGCCTCGGTCGGCACAGTGGGCACGGCAGACGCCGGGATCGAGCCCGGCGTCATCGCCCCCTGATCGACACTCCGCCGACGGACGTGCAGTTCCAGTCGGCTAGAGGGCCACTCTTGAGCGCGAGGTGCTGGGCGAGACGCATGTCTAGCGGCGCTCTTGTGCTCTCCCAGAGCTGTTCGCCGGCCTACGAGTGGAGAGACTGTGCGCGAGCGCCGATGTCGGCCTTCTGGTCGCAGTCGTGCAGCAGAGCCCGCATTAGCATTTGCTGGATTTGATTGAGGGTCGGCCTATCTCCGGCGCTGCGGTTGAGCACCTCGGTGAAAAGCTCATCAGTAGTCCATTTGTTCAGTGTCAAAGTTCCTCCATTTTCTTTGCTGTTAAGAGTGTCGCGTACTAGCCCTTGAGGCTGGATCTCGGCCCCGCCGGGCCAACCCAAGGAGACTGTCCCCGCCTGAACCCGTTGAGGAAGTCCCGTCGGTCGCCACAATGCTGGCAGGTGCCCTCACTGCTGGGGCCATTCTGCTTTTCGATCAACCAGTGATGCGGGTGAAGACTGACGCCAAGGCTTCCGTCCGCAGGGAGACTGCCTGATGGAACGGAGGCCGGTTGCTCATTCACGCTTCCGGCCTATGGCGTCCCCAACGGTCAGTGCGACGCGTTCGCCCAAATGCCGGGAGTCGGCCTGGCCGGTGATTCGTGCGACATCTCGCGCTTTCCGGCAGGTTCGACACCGGACCGGTTGGTCGAATCCCAACTCATGGCATAGCGCTTGTTCTGCGACGGTGAACTCAAAAGGATGGATACAGTCCGGGCACGGGAGGGTCTTCTCGTAGTACGTGATAGTGACTCACTCCGATCTGAGGATTTGGATCGGCCGGGGTCACACGAGCCAGAGATCGCAAGGCTAAAGCCTGCGGGGCCCAAACGTCCTGTTCTGGAAAGCATCATACCACGATCTTCGGCGGTCGCGGCTCGAACACTCCTTGTGGCTCCGATCGGTCGACCGGCGAGCCGCGCCGGGCCGACCGATCGGAGGGCGGCAGATTCGTATCTGAGCCAGGGATAGACTGGCGCCCCCGACAGGACTCGCCCCGACGCGCGGGCGTCCGCCGGAACCCGTGCATCCGGCTCCGGAGATAGGTATACCCATGCGGCTTAGCGACCCGGCTGTAGCATCAACAACTCGGCTGAGTTCGAGTACTGTCTGCACCAGGTCTCTGAAGTGACGTACGATTGGCCGGAGCCCGCTCCAACAGGGACAGTACGGCCTCCGCGCCTGCTGAAAGGCGGAAACAAAGTGACAACATCGATCACATTGACTGGCACCGGTGTCCCGCACCCGGCGGCAGGACGAGCGGGAGCGGGTGTGCTCATTCGCTGCGGCGACCTCGCGCTCCAGTTCGATGCAGGCCGTGCAACGACCATGCGCCTGGTTGAAGCCGGAATCGAGCCGGTCCACCTCAGCGCTGTCTTCATCACCCACGTTCATAGCGATCACGTTAGCGGTCTTCCGGACCTCGCCATGACACACTGGATCCAGACACAGCTTCGCCCGGCCGCACCCCTGCCGGTCGTCGCGCCTGATGGGGTTACGGCGAAATTCGTTGAGCGCATGTTCGACGTCTATGAAGACGACATCGCCTCGCGCATGGTTCATGTGCAGAAGGAGCCGCCGCGCGTCGATCTTCGGACTTTCGTGGCGTCTTCCAGCGCCACGATCGTGTGGAAGAGCGATGACGACGCTGTAACCGTGTCGGCGGTCGCTGTGCACTACGAACCGGTCCCTGATGCTGTAGCGTATCGCGTCGATACTCCCGATGGCTCTGTAGTGATCTCCGGCGACACACGTGTGTGTGAAGAGGTCGAGCAACTCTGTAAGGGTGCCAGCCTGCTGGTGCATGAGGTCGCGCGGACGCAGGCGATGAAGGATCGCATCGCCGGCACCGTATTCGAGCATGTCTTCTCCTACCGTGCAGACTCGATCCTGCTCGGGAAGTCAGCCCAACGCGTGGGAGTGCCGCACGTCTTGCTGACCCACCTGATACCCCCGCCGGATGGCGCTGAGGCGGAGGCGGCGTTCGAAAGGGACCTCCGCGACGGCGGCTACACGGGTACTGTGACGGTTGGACGCGACTTGCTCACCGTTGAGCTTCCCGAAGGGAGCCAGGCATGACAATCGACCGCACACAGTACGAAACGCACCTTGATCCCGATCGGCAGACGCATCTCGGCCTTTGGCGCGATGAGCGCGCGGAGAGCTACACGTCCTTCTTCGACTGGGAAGTGCCAGAGCTTCCCGACTATGTGCGAGCCGCGATAGCGTCGGGCATGCAGGCAGCGGAGAACGGTGTCAACCTCGAGAACCTCGACACGCTGCTCCGCCCAGGGTATCTGCCCATGGAGACGGGCATCGCCAGATGCGCGAACGGTGAACTGTCTGTGGCCATCCTCACTCGCTGGCCCGGAGCCACGCCCGCGATGATCGACTGGTGGATGGGCTGGCACATGTCGCGCACCGACCGCTACAAGCTCTGGCATCCCCAGGCCCACGTGTTCTCGCAAGCCAAGTACGACCTGTCCGACGTCCCCGGTCTGACCGACCGCGAACGGTACGTCGGCAACACGTCCTGGGTAGACGAGTACGTCGGGCCGTTGCTATCGCGGCTTGCCATCACCTTCCATGACCCCGCAGACATCGGCCTCGACGAACCGGCGTTGGCCGCGAGCGGTCACGGCACGGCCCTGTGCGCGGAAGTAAGCAACAGCGACAATGGCCAACCACTGAGCCGCCTCATCCACGCTGTGCGCCCAACACCCTATGGATGTGAGATGCGCAGCCGCTTCATCTTCCCACCGGTCCTCCCCGAGATCCTCGGCGGCTGGATGATCGATCACTGCGCCACTGAGATGAGCCATCTCGCCGCATTCCTGCCGCGTCTCTACGTCCACGTCACAGCGCCCGTGAGCGGCTAATCTCTAGACATCGATTTTCGAACACTCTTCCGATGAATGTGCGGCCGCACAGGATCAGTAACGGAACTGGCGCCCCCGACGGGCGGGCGTCCCCCGAACCCGTGCACCCGGCATCGGCGTAGAGAACGCGCAGGCGACTTCTAGGCAGAAACAAACTGGTGCCCCCGACAGGACTCGAACCTGTGCTTCCGGCTTCGGAGGCCGACGCTCTATCCAACTGAGCTACGGGGGCGGCCACCTTCGATTCTAGGTTCCAGCCTGAGCCCCAGCAAGCACGCGGTTTGACAGGCCGCTCCCTTCGCGCGATTCTGAGGCCGCGCCCCATGTCTGATTCCTCGACCGACGCCAAACTGGCCAGCCTCGCAGCGCTCACTGAAGAGTTGCTCGCCCAGCGGCGCCTGATTATCGCCAGCAACCGCGGCCCGCTCGAGCACAAGATCGAGCCGGACGGATCGCTGACCGCGGGCCGGGGCTCCGGCGGCATGGTCACCGCGCTGCTGGCCACGGCGCGCTTCGTGCCGATGACCTGGGTCGCCTCGGCGATGACGGACGGCGACCGCCGCGCCGCAGTAGAAGCGGACGGCGGCACGGTCAAGGTGCCGGACTACGAGATCTACGTCCGCTTCGTGACGGTGCCGCAGCCGGTCTATCAGCGCCATTACTACGTCATCTGCAACCCGCTGCTCTGGTTCATACAGCACTACATGTGGAACACGCCGCGCACCCCGAACATCGGCCGCGTCGTCTACGAGGCCTGGGAAAACGGCTACGTGCCGACGAACCAGGCGATCGCCGACGCCATCGTTGCCGAGGCGGAGAAGGAAGACGAGCCGCCGGTCGTCCTCCTGCAGGACTACCACCTCTACCTGGCGCCGAAGATGGTCCGCGAGCGCATACCGGAGGCGACGATCCTGCACTTCACGCACATCCCGTGGCCGGGGCCGCGCTACTGGGGGCTGCTGCCTGAGTTCATGCGCCGCGGCATCCACGAACACATGGTGGCCTCCGACATCATCGGCCTACAGACGATGTCGGACGTGCAGAACTTCCTCCTCAGCTGCGACACCATGCTCGACTCCGAGGTCGACTACCACGCCTGCACCGTCGACTTCGAGGGCCATCGCACACACGTCCGCGCGTATCCGATCTCCGTGGACGCCGAAGGGCTTCTGGAGTTCTCGAAGTCAGAGGAGGTGAAGCAATCGATCGAGACGCTGCGGCCACTGCTGGGCGAGAAGACCGTCCTCCGCGTCGACCGTTCGGAGCCCAGCAAGAACATCATCCGCGGCCTCCGCGCTCACGAGCTTCTTCTCGAGCGGTATCCGGAGTTCCGCGGCAGCGTCAACTTCCTCCAGCTCCTGGTGCCGTCACGCAGCGATCTCGGCGTCTACCAGACGTACACGGACGAGATATTCGAGCTGGTGGACTCGATCAACGACCACTTCGGCGAGATGGACTGGCAGCCGATTCGCGTCTTCTATGAAGACGACTACCCACAGGCGATCGCCGCGATGACCCTCTACGACGTCCTTCTCGTCAACCCCGTGATCGATGGCATGAACCTCGTCTCGAAGGAAGGCCCGTTGGTCAACGGGAAGGATGGCGTGCTCATCCTGTCGGAGCTGGCCGGGGCGTACGAGCAGCTGCAGGACAACGTTCTCGCCGTATCGCCGACGGACCTCGAGGGCACGGTCCGCGCGCTGCACCGGGCGCTCACCATGCCCCCAGAAGAGCGCCGCCGCTGCGCCGCGGCGCTACGCCAGATCGTCATCGACGAAGACCTCATCCGTTGGCTGGAGCACCAGCTCAGCGACCTGACGTTGCTATCACGCGAAGCGCTCTAGCGATCTCACCAAGCAACCACTCCACACCCGCGACGCCGTCCACGCTGTAGTCCGCGCCGTCCAGCACTTCATCCGGCGCCTCCGGGCTGTCGACCGCCACGGTCGCGCCCGGCGTTCCACCCTCGCGCAGCGCCGTCACGCGGCGGAACATGTCGACGTCTGTCCGGTCGTCGCCGATGGCGATCACGGCGCCGGCTCGCATCCGGCCCGCGAGCTCCTCCAGCGCCGTCCCCTTGTCGACGTCGAGAGGCGGGCGCAGTTCCACGACCATTCGCCCTTCGTGCACCCGAAACGATGCCGCGGCAGCAGAGGCGTTGAGCGCCGCCTCGATCGCCGAACGCGCCTCCCCTGGCGACGGTGCGCGCCGGTAGTGAAAGGCGACGATCGGCCCCTTGTCCTCGATGGACACGCCGGCGTCCTCCACGCCCGCCGTCTCTCGGATCACGTCCCGGACGCGCGGCACGAACTCCCGTGCGGCCTCAGGGGTTTCGTCAACGCCGCCGATCGAAAGCGTAAGGCCGTGGTTCGCCGCGTACCAGGCGTCGGGCAGCCCCGTCATCTCGTGCGCCTTCGCGAGGTCACGACCCGTGATCAGCCCGACCCCGACGCCCTGCGCCATGAGGTCTCGCAGCGCCTCCCGGCCACGATCGGACACCTGCGCGTCCTGCGGGTCGGGAACGATCGGTGCGAGTGTGCCGTCGATGTCGCTGAAGACGGCGAGCGGGCGATGCGCGAGCAGGGGCCGGATCGGCTCGATGTCGCGCAGCTGCTTGGCCATTAAGTGACGGTCGGACTCTAGTTCGTGCCCCTTTGCCGGTATTGTAGCGCCTCCGCAAGGTGCGCCGCCGTTATCGTCTCCGCGCCGGCCAGGTCCGCGACTGTCCGCGAGACCTTGAGCACGCGGTGGAACGAGCGTGCCGACAACGAGAGCTGGTCCACCGCCATCTTGAGCAGCGAACCCGCCGCGTCCTCGAGGAACCGCTGGCAGAACTCGCGCACCTCCACCGGGCCCATCTCGGTGTTCGACGACAGCGGTGACTCTGAGAAGCGCAACCGCTGCGACCCGCGACAAGTCTCGACCCGGTCGCGGATCTCGGCCGAGCCTTCGGCGCAGGGCCCGTCCGTCAGCTTCTCGTAGTCCACCCGCGGCACCTCGACGAAGATGTCCATGCGGTCGATCAGCGGCCCCGAAATGCGGTGCCGGTAGCGCGTCACAGCGGACGGCGAGCACGAGCATTCGTGGGTCGGGTCGCCGTAGTATCCGCACGGACACCCCTGAAGGTCAGAACTACACCATGGCTCGGCGAGTGGTTCATCTATGAGCACGCGTGGTGGCCGGCGTCCAGGTGCCGGCGCTCCCAGGGGCAATCGCAACGCGGTCAGGTCCGGGAGGCACGTCAGCGACCCGGATATTCGGCGCGCGTTCCGTCACGCTCAGCAGGCACTCCCGCCGGACGATTATGACGCTCTCGTACGTGGCTATAAGGCCAGAGCGGCCGAAACAATCAAACAACCGAGCATTGAATCTGTCCCTTCAGACGCTATGCCCCAGCACCGTCCTTCAATAACACCAACAGCACGACCATCATCGGGACAATCAAACCCGTACTCAGGACTGATCAGCAGGCTGGAGCAATACGACTTCCGGGGAGCGGCAGCCTTTGTCCGGGTTCACCACGCTTTCGTCTTCGCCATCGAAGACGCGATCCGATACCTCGATGAACTGGACGACGAAGACTTTCGATGGATAACCAACCCTGGTGGCCTCATCCGGGCTGATGTGCACAGAGGCATAGGAGTCCCGCAGGGCCATGTACTCGTCTGTCCAGCTTGCCGGTGGAGTGAGCCCATAACCTCCACTGACGATGCTGAACCCGGCGTGACCGAGAGAGTTCGATGAAAAGCGAGACGAAGCAGATCAGCATTGAACACGTCTCGATCGACGACCTTAGCCCCGATCCGGCTAACCCGCGACAGATCTCCGACGACGAACTTGAAGCGTTGACACGAAGCATCCAGGAGTTCGGTCTTGTCGACCCGATCATCGCCCGCCGCGAGGACAGCACCGTAATTGGCGGCCATCAGCGACTCCTCGCTGCCCGGCGTCTTGGCCTCAAGTCGGTGCCTGTCATCTACGTCGACCTGCCTCCGGAGAAAGCGCGTCTCCTCAACGTCGCTCTCAATCGCATCAGCGGCGACTGGGACAAGGAGCTGCTGGCCCGCCTGTTGGCCGATCTGGAGGCGACGCCTGACGTCGACATCAGCCTGACCGGATTCTCCGAGGACGAACTCGCGAAGGCACTCCGGGCAATCGGCGCTCGCGAGAAGCGTGCCCGAGAGGAGACGTTCGACCTCGACGCCGCATGGGAAGCCGCGAAGGCCGATCCGGGCGTTGTTAGGGGCGACGTGTGGCGGCTGGGCGATCACCGGGTAATGTGCGGGGACTCGGCAGACACGGGCGACGTCGCCCGCCTGGTGACCGGAGAGACGGCACGGCTTATGGTTACGGACCCGCCGTACGGCGTGGACTACAGCGGTAGTGGGAATGGTCGCAAGAAGGGGCGGGCTTCGATCGTCAACGATGACCTCGGTGTCGATCAGGCTGCGTTCTGGACGGAGGCGTTCCGGCACTGGCCCCTGAACGGCGACGCCTACGTCTTTAGCCCCTCCGGGCCGTTGATCGGAACCCTCTGCGCGTCCATCGAGGCCGCCGGCATCACGCACCGCCAGTGGCTGATCTGGGTCAAGGACCGTCTCGTCCTCGGCCGCTCGCACTTCCACTACCGGCACGAGCACATCTTCTACGGCTGGAGGGGCAAGACTTCGTGGAACGGATCGCGCAAGGAGGACTCGGTGTGGGACGAGCCGCGCCCGGCGGATTCACCCGAGCACCCGACGATCAAGCCGCTGCCCCTCTGCGAGCGCGCCATCGAGAACAGCAGCCAACCGAACGACGTTGTGATCGACCCGTTCCTCGGCTCGGGGACGACCCTGATCGCAGCCGAGCGGACGGGCCGTCGCTGCTTCGGGATGGAGCTCGACCCACACTATTGTTCCTTAGCGTTGGCACGCTGGGAGGCCTTCACCGGCCTGTCTCCAGAGAAAGTCTCAGAGTAGTCCGATGGACCGCTTGACTTCCTTCCCCAGCGGAGTGAGTTGTACGGGCACCAAACGAAAGGAGGTGCTCGATGAGCATCGAGAACAGGAACCTCAAGGCCGGCACGAAGCTGGTCGCGAAGTACAAGGGCAAGGACTACTCCGCCGAGGTCGTGAAGACCAAGGACGGTCTGGGCTACCGGCTGGCGGACGGCCGCGAGTTCAAGAGCCCGTCCTCGGCTGGGAGCGCAGTCATGGGCGGCAGCGCCTGCAACGGCTGGCGCTTCTGGACACTGGCCAGCGAGGCGGCGAAGAAGACGCCAAGGCCCGCTTCGAGGAAGGCCAAGGCGGACCTCGTGTTCGAGCCAATGGAGGACCAGACCGGCGCGCCGGAGGGCCAGGTCCGCTACTTCTGCACCGCGTGCATGAAAGGCTTCGCCGCACCGGAGGGCGTCGAGCCTCTCGCCTGCCCGGACGGGCACAAGAACGAAGCCTAGGCGCTCTCGGCGGCCCGGAGATCGCAGGCCCCTTCGGGGGTCTGCTCTCTTGGCCGACTACCAGCCGCTCGTACGTGCAGAGGTAACGGCTGGTAGCGAATGAAGCGGTCCTGCACTTACATCAAGGACGGCGGTCAGCACTGCCAGGCGGCCCCTCTCCGCGACGCGGAGTACTGCTTCTGGCACGACCCGGAGCACGCGACGGAGGTAGCCGAAGCGCGCAGGCTCGGCGGGCTCCGCCGGCGTCGCGAGAAGACGCTCCAGGGCGCCTACGAGTTCGAGGGGCTGAACAGCATCGAGGATGTGCGGCGACTGCTAGAGATCGCCGTGATGGACACGCTCGGCCTTGAGAACTCGGTCGCCCGGTCCCGCGCTATCGCCTATCTCTCACAGACCGCCCTTCGGGTCTTTGAGTTCCGCGAGTTTGACGAAAGGCTCAAGTCCCTGGAGAGCCTTCTGGCGCCCCGGCTCAAGACGGCAAGGCGATGACCAGGAAGGGCCGCCTCGACAGGCTGTACCCCGGACTCACGGCGAGGGAGCGCGCCCTCCTCGTCCTGGAGGCGTGGAAGGAGGGCGGCGAAGAAGACCTGCAGGTGCGCAACACGATGCCCAACTCGCAGGTGGAGGAGTTCAACCGCTACATCGCCCTGATGAACGGGTGCAACCAGCACCTCGGACCGTACCTTCTCCTCTTGAGCGCCCTCGTCGAACAGCTCTCGCTCAAGCTCGGATGGCTCAAGACGATTCAGCTCTGGACGATCAACAGCGAGACTCTGGCGATGGCGGCGTTCCGGGCGGCCAGGGAGCCCATCACTAAGAGCGCTTACCGTCGCCTCGTCGACAAGGAGCGCGAGCGCGAAGTACCGGTTCGGGAGCTCGCGGAGATGCTGACGGAGCGGTCGATCCCCGACGACGCCACAGAGCGCGACTGGAAACAGGCGGTCGCAAAGAAGGCAAAGGACATCGAGAAGGCCGTCCAGAGCGGCACTGTCGCCACACACAGGCGCGGACGTCGCCTCCTGGTCAACACGGGATCGTTCTACGACTGGCTCGGGGAGACCGTCCCGGTGTATCCGGACTGGGGCCTTGAGCACGAGGTGCTACCCAACGGGGAAGATTTCGAGACGCTTAAGGAACGCTTCGATGGCCTCAAGGACGCCGTGCGGGACTCGCCGGCGGGCGCCGAGCTGCCGTTCGAAGCCGAACGAGAGCCGGAGAGGATGGAGCGCTTCTCCCGGGACGTCCGTGAGGCACTCAGCGAGGCGACTCGCGACGGGCTCGTCGGGAAATGGCGCGAGCTGCTGGCGGTCGAGGCCGTGGTCGCTGAGACCACCGAGGAGTTCGGTGGCGAGGACCCTTTGATCCCCGAGGTTCGGTCGTTCCTCGTCGGGGTCCGCGCCCAGCTCGAAGACCTGCGATCGAGCTTCGGTGAAGAGATCGAGTTGGCGGAGCCAGATGATGAAGTCGTCGATCGCGTCAGGTCGCTCGTCGAGCGAGAGCTGACCGACCTCCGTGTGATGCTCTAGCCCAAGTCTAAGTCGTATCGATGACCGCGATGATGACAGCGGCGTCGATCAGGATCATCGCCGTGTAGAACAACAACCACTGCACCAAGCGTCTGCCTCTCATCGCCGCGCCATTCTAGCACTCATCTCGATGGCCGGCGGGCGACGACCCGACCCCATGCCCGAGCCACCATCGCTCGCCGGTGGCCTTCAGGACTCGCCCTTCGGACCCTGCGGCCCCCAGGGCCGCGTGGCACCGAGCGCAGAGCGGCGCCAGCCCCCTCTTCCAAGCGTCTTCGCCATCGTCTGTCTGAGCGACCGACGTCACCGCGAACACGCTGAGCACGTCGCCCGGACATAGGCCACACGAAACCATGCACTGAGGTTATGTCGAGTCAGCCCAATCCATCCAGAGGGGCATGACACTAATGCTACTTAGGACGATGGCAATCCCGCTCTGATTGACACGTTCGGCTCTACTGTGCAAGTATCGCCCCCTAAACGAGAGGGGGGGAGCAAAATGATACGAGTCGCCTTAGTCCTCATTTTCGGCGCCGCTGTCACTGGTCTGTTCATCAGGACCCTTGAGGAGGCATCAGCCGCCCCGAGCGATGTCCTGATCAGCACCCTAAGCTGCGATTCCAGCCCGGAGTACGTGCGCATCAGAAACTTCGGCGGCTCGACGCAATCTCTGGCCAGCTTCCGAATCCAGAGCGACCCGAGCCAGGACTACCTGCTCGCCGACCACGTGGCCTCGATAGCAGCGGGCCAGACGCTCGAATTCCAGAGCGGCAGCGGCTCCGCTGACAATCCCGGCGCGGGCATCTACAAGCTGACTGGCAGCAACATCTATCGGAACAGTGACCCGACAGACTATGCCCGCCTCGTGCGCCCAGCTACGACATCCCATCAGGTCAACTGCGGCGACACGCCCACGACCCCAACCGCCGTGCCAACACCGAGCCCCACGGGCGTTCCAACCCTGACCGCCAGTCCTACCGCCACTCCGACAGCGGGCCCGACAGGCACCGCGACACCGACGCCAACACCCACGCCGCAGGCGACTGACGCGGTGACGCCAGGTGCTTCAACAACATCGACGCCAGAGCCGACACCGACCTCGATTCCAACAGGGAGTTCGGGCTTAATCTGGGGCGACCACAACTGCTCCGGTTCCGCTGACCCAGTGGATTCGCTTCTGACGTTGCGGTACGACGCGGGGCTGAGTACGAACACGGGGGATTGCCCCAACTTCGGAGAGCCCGTCTCCGCCCTTGTGGCTGCGGTCTTTACGTGGGGAGACGTGGATTGCGGCGGTGACGTCACGCCTGTCGATTCGCTGAAGCTCCTGCGCTCCGACGCGGGCTTGTCTGTTTCCCAGAACGCCGGCTGCCCGACCATCGGCGCTCCGATCTGAAGGGATGTCGGAGGCACTCCGACTCAGACCGCGACGCCCACCTCCACGCCGGCTCCGACCGCGACGGCCGCTAACACTCCTACCCCGACAGCAACGGCCACGCCCAATCCGTCGGCGACTCTCTCCCCTACACCAGACAGCGATCCCCTGGTCATCGATCACATCGACGTCGGCCAAGGCGATGCTGCGCTGATAACCGCTCCCAACGGTGATACCGCCCTCATCGACAGCGGGCGCTGGACCAGCTGCAGCGGTTTCGTCACCCACGTGACCGACGCCGGCGTATCTCACATCGACTATCACTTCGCCACCCACCACGACGCGGACCACATCGGTTGTCTGGACGATCTCGTGGATGCCGGCGTCTCGGTGGGCGCCTGCTACGACCGCGGCGGTTCAGCCGACACGCAGACGTTCGACGATTACGTGGCCGCATGCGGGGCATCCCGCCAGACCGCGCAGAAGGGCCAGGTCGTAAGCCTTGGCTCCGTCTCGATCACGGTCGTGGATCTAAACGGTGCGGGCGTCAGCACTGACGACGAGAACGCGCTGGGGCTCGTTCTGTTGGTGACCTATGGTTCCTTCAGTCATGTCCTCCCGGGCGATCTGGAAGGAACCAGCCCGGACATCGAGAGCATTATCGGCCCCGAGGTCGGAGACGTTGACGTCTGCAAGGTCACACATCACGGCTCCAAGTTCTCGAACACTGACGCCTGGCTGGACGCCATCAGCCCCGAGGTCTGCGTTCTCTCAGTCGGCAACAACTCGTTCGGGCACCCAACGGCCGAGGCGCTCGGGCGCCTCCATGCGCATGGAGTTGATGTCTACTGGACGCGGGCCGGCAGCGGCGTCTCGCCGGGTCCCGGGGATCAAGTCTGTGACGGAGACGTCTTCGTGACGGTCGAGGCGTCAGGCGCTTACGACATCACTTGCTGACGGGCAACACTAACGCTTGTTAGCGTAGGCGCGCGTACTCGCAGCCGAGCCATTCGGGAGAGCTCACGCTGTGCCACCGTAGGGTCCCTGACGCGACCAGAGAATAGCCGGGGGGCCACGCCCAGGACAGAATCAGACGACCCGAAGGGCGGGGAGGTTACTCACTCCGGAGTGTCCGCTTGCGGGGACCGGCCAGCGTCCTGCCGTTACCCTCAGTCAGCGTCGACCCGGTCGGCGATCAGATAGCCAGGCAAGTGGAGCAGCCTCAGGCCCGGTCGCAATAAGAGGGGCAGGAGTGGCAGGGCGGTCTCGGCGTCGACGATTCGGGGGTTCTCCACCTCAACACGGCGCCCGAAGATCTGGAGTTCGTAGCGCCCGGCAGCCACGACGTTTCGGCACCAATCTATATCCGTCCCGTAGGGCAACGGCGTGACGATGCCCCCCTTCACGGACAGAGCGAGGATCGGCGTCCGGTAGGCATCGCCGCTCCTGTGTCCGACGTGATGGACGACGGCTAGCGGCGGGGCCAGTCCCGCGAGGGGCCGCATCAGCGGGTTCGTGACCGCGCGGTTCACGCGCCGCATGAGCCGGGGTGCTCTCATGCGCTCAAAATACCACGAATCCGCGTCGACCCAAGTAGAGCCATTTGTGAGTTACTCGGACAGCCTCGGTGTCTGGTCGCACCGGAAACGGTAAAGGAGCGCGTAGTGGGTCGGTTTGAAGGGCTCGGTAGAGGCGAGCGCCGGGGCGCTGTCTTGGTGCGTGGCCAAGACGGGCTCTCTCAGAGGGGGTAACGTCCCGGCGCAATTCAATTATACGCCTAGCTCGCCGGGGCGCTTGTACATCCCGAGAAAGAGCAGAGCCCTTGCTGAGTAACGCCCCGACGTGGCGAGAGTATAGCAGGGGTCTTCTTTCAGAAAACGAAAAGACCTCAACTTCTCGCCCCAAGTCACAACACCCAAGTAACGGGCTCGGCCTCCAGAAATCGCGGTCGTTGACGCCTCACTGGCCAATTCATAGACTTACAGGACTCACGAACGAGAGACTTTGGAACGAGAAGGGGGCAATCGGATGCGGTTCTTGTGTAAGGCGCGACTGGACATCGAGACGGCCAACGACCTCGCCAGGGAGGGCGAGCTAGGCTCGACGATTCAGTCGATCATGGAGGACCTTAAGCCTGAAGTAGCTTATTTCGTTGCGGACGAGGGTCAGCGCACAGCCGTCTTTGTCGTTGACATAGAGGACGCCTCCCAGATTCCAGCAATCGCTGAGCCGTGGTTCCTGGCCTTTGATGCGGAGTTCGATGCGGTGCCGGCTATGGTGGCGGAGGATCTCGCGACGGCCGGTCCCGCGATCGAGGCGGCGGGCAAGAAGTACGGCTAGGAGTTTCGGCCGGCGCCTGGAAGAGAGCCCGATAGACGAGCGCTACTCAGTGACTCAGCGGGGCCACACTAATGCCAGTTGGTGTCGCTACGCAAGCGCAACTACATCTGTAATCGCGCCGATCAAAAGCCGTCTGCGACCGCCTTTCTCTTTCGCGTCTTGCGCCAGTTATTCAGCAGCTTTGGATGAAAGCGCCATTGCGAACCGATCTTGATGGCAGGCAGATCGTCTTGCAGGATCAAGCGCCTTACTGTGGTAGAACCGACCTGCAGGTACGCCGCTGCTTCCTCCAATGTCAGCAGCCTGTCCGGGGTTCTGCGCTTCGCCATGTCAGGGGCCACCATCGGCTACACTCTCTTTTTCTTCGCGCCTTCCCGTCACGAGGCCGACCGCCGCGGCGCTGATGCCCACCAGAATCACGAGGTCTCCGACGCTAAGTGCTCGCGTGAAGGGACGTGGCACGGGCAACACGATAGCGTCAGAAAGCGGCCTGAGATGGATGTCCTCGCTCGCGAGTAGCACATTCTTGCTCCCGGCAATGTGATCTCCGATGACTAGCGCTTGTTGATCGTGCTTGCCGACCGCCTCAACCGCGCTCATCTCGACCGGCATGAGTCCTCCATTGGCGACCATCACGATGAGATTAAGCGTGAGGCCGACAAGGATGAGCCGAACTCCGATGAGGCGGATATTGAGCAGCAAGAACGGCAGGAGAAGCAGATGCATAGCAGGGAGCCCGAATCGCAGAGCGGACGCAGGCAGCAGATGAATCGCCGCGATCTCCCCGATCAGCGCTAACGGAGCGATCCACAGGCCTCGAAGCACCGGCGACTCCCGGCCCAAGAAAGGGCCGGGAGCCAGCAGGCCGGTAAGGGCGCGTGGCGCTGACACTTTGATTAGGGCATCGCGAACGGGGCGCCCGCAGCAAGGCCCACAGCGATCAAGCCGAGCGACGCGAGAGCAAACGTTATAGCGCTTCGGAGCGAGAACATCTTCCAAACCCTCCTTGGTGAACGAATGGCTCTGGCGGAATTGCCGAAGTCATTTC
Organism: Chloroflexota bacterium; assembly: GCA_029262695.1. Classification (GTDB taxonomy): domain Bacteria; phylum Chloroflexota; class Dehalococcoidia; order SM23-28-2; family RBG-16-64-32; genus CF-162. The sequence goes on from JAJCYV010000020.1 coordinate 58,844, forward strand.
ACCACCGGGGTTCTCACAGACTTCTCACGGGGGACTGGGCAACTGTGCGCGGAGGTCCGCGGCCAGCCGAGCCAGGTCATCCCCAGGACGCTCTCCTAGGTCTACGACGAGCGCATCGGTCAGGCGTTCGTACGCCCGCAGGCCTGCACGCGCATCGCCACTCTCAAGAGCTGCCTGGAGGAGCGTCTTGCAGGCATCCTCGTCGTAAGCGTCTCGTTCAAGGAGAATCTGGCACACGCTGATGGCCTCGGAGTGCTGTCCGCGCAGGAGCAACTCGTCAACCAGCCTACCGGCCGCTTCGGCGAACAACCGGTCGAGCTCACCCCGAACCTCCTCGACCCATTCAGAGTCGAAGTCTGGAGCGAATTGCCCATGGTAGAGATTGACCGCCGCACCCAGCTCTTCGACCCTTTCTTCCGGCCGCGACCTAGACTCGACAAGGCGTCGGAACCGCTGGACGTCAAAGTGGAACGTTCCGCTCGGACTGAGCGAGTATCGCCCGCCATCCTGGACGACAGCAGTTTGATAGACGGCGTGGCGCAGTCGGTACAAAGAAGAGTGAAATACGGCACTCGCCTTCCTTCCGCCTGACTCAGGCCAGATCTGGGCAATAATCTCGTCACGGCTGAGCGGAGCCTCCGTCGTGAGTAGAAGCAGTAGAAGTTCTTTGGCCTTCCCACTCTCCCATTCGACATCGAGGACAGGCCTCCCGTCGACCGAGACAGAGAAGCCTCCAAACGACTTGATGTCCACGAATGGTAGCCCTTCGGCTCTGGCCTCAAGGCCCGTTGGCTTAGTCTGGGCCTTTCGCAAGAGTGTCTTATAGAATGGCCCCGCGACGCGGCGAGAAGCCGCGTACTGCAGCGATGACAGGTGCTCTCGCGCCAGGAGCGCAAGATAGCTTTCGGCGCCCGCACTCTCGACCACGGTCGCCAAGCGCTCCAGCACTGCCACGAGCTGAGACCGCCGACGTCTCAGTGGGAGAAGGCTCTCCGCAAGCAGAACAAGATCTTCTATGTGCTCTCGCGATGGCCCCAGAGTGCCAAGAAGAGCATCAGCGGACGCCAACTCGTCACATGCCCGATCGGCATCGCCGCGCTGCTTGAAGATTGCTCCGAGGGCGATCCGGGCAAGCGCCTCTTCAAAGCCTGACCGTCGCTCTCTAGCGTCGGCGAGTGCCTCCCGTGCCAGCGCTTCCGCCTGGATCGGGTCGCCGGATGACGCCTCCACACGTGCTAGACCGGACAAGGCGATGGCACGGAGAGCCGGCTCACCCACCTCCGCCGTCAAGGCCAGTGCTCGGCGATAGCCACGGCGGGCCGATGCCGCGTCACCGCTCAGCCGGTCGAGGTCAGCCATCGAGGTGACTGCATACGCCTCCATTCGCATGAATTCCGCTTCCCGCGTAATGGCTACGGCTTCAACCAGCAGTTCCCGGGCGGTCGTCAATTGGCCACCCAGGATGTAGGCCATCGCGAGATTGTTGAGCGTCCAGCTCAGCTCTTTGGTGTTGCCGATCCTCCGCCACTGCTCACGTGAATGCTCAAGATGCGAGATCGCCTCATCCACCTGACCCAGGCTGGCCATCGCAGATCCGACACAGCCATTCAGTGTCGCTGCTTCCTCATCTTCTCCCCGCCGTTCGAAGATCTCAAGCGCGGATCGCATCTCTTGTATTGCTGCCTCATACTTCCCCGACGTGAAAAGCGCTATCCCGAACTGCTTCTTCGCTTCCGCGATGATGTTCAGAGACGCGTTCGACTTAAACGCCAGTTCAACAGCCAGGCGCCCAGACACGATCGCGGCTTCCGGGTCACCCTTGACCCTGAGGGCGGCGGCCCTCAGGCTCTCCGCTTCCGCCATCATCGCTTCGGACAGCGTCCCGAGACGAACCAGCCGCTCGATGACGCGCAATGCTTCGTCGGACCCGCCGAATCGCACAAGAACGCGTGCTTCCCACAGGCTCACCTCTACATCCGCCTCTCGATCCGCTCGGGGCACTGCCTGTAGCCAGGTCATGATCGCGTGCCAGCGACCGTCCAAGTAAGCCCTTGGTGCTTCATCGACGATCAAACGGCACGCCGCGGGCCAGTCCTCTGCGGCGGCGAAGTGCTGAATCGCCTCGTCAAGGCGCCCGGCTTCCCGGAGCGCCAGCCCCGCTCGTCGCTGATTTTCCTTATAGTTGCCAGCATCTTCCCGGAGCGTCTCCAGCAAGTGATCCCGCACTAAAGCGTGAAGCCTGAGCTCGCCGCGGCGAAGTCTCAGCAGCGGCAGCTGGGCACGCTCGACGATGTCCAGCAACTGCCTAGCATCGGAGCGTCTGGTCACAGCGTTGCACAGGCTGGCGGTCAAAACGGGAAGGACGCTTGTCTTCTTCATAAACTCCTGAACGTCGCTCGGCAGTTTGCTGATGACCTCAGCAAATAGGTACTCATCAAGTTGATCGTCTGCGGAACTACGGTCCTGTGCTGCCTTCAAGGCGACAGCAGTAGGCCAACCTCCGGTGCTTTCAAGAATCGCCTTCGCTTCCGCTGCTGATAGCACGCGGCCAGAGGCGCGCTCGGAGTAGGTCAGTACCTCTTCCTCCGTGAATGCCAAGTCCGCAGAACCGATCTCGACGACCTGGCCTTGGATACGAAGCCGAGGCAGTGAGGGAAGAGCCGGGCGGGTGCGCGCACTGAGGAAGAGCCGAGTCCGCTGCGGCAGCTGACGAGCGAGGTAGTCAACGATGCCGGCCAAATCGGATTCCGCCGGGAGGAGATGGACGTCATCGATCACCAGGATCGCGTCGGCGGCCGCGAGTGCCGTGACCGCTCTCCCAAGGGATCTTATCCGCGCCTCCTGAGAATCACATTCCAGCCCTTCGCATGAGGCACCGACCGCCAGACAGAGGTACTCAACGAGCGTCGTGGCGTCCTTGTCCCATTCATCGATAGAGAGCCAGTATGCTCGCTCATCCAGCGACGTGATGGCGTCAACGAGTAGAGTCGTCTTGCCGTAGCCGGCCGGCGCGACAACCACGCCCACACCACCTGGGGGCGTCTCCTCGAGACGAGCGGTCAGACGCCTACGCGAAATAGCTTCGCCCGGCAACCTTGGGATCGTTATCTTTCCCGCAAACACTCCAGACTCCAGTGGCCCCTCAGGTCGCTTAGTCTAGCAGCCTCAGTGTCGTTCCAGTCCACTCACGGGGTTCTCACGGGGCCCGTTTCACGACACGCGTCAAGTACCGGATAGGGGCATCACTAACGCCCGTTAGCGTACAATCGCCCCTTCACCAGCAGCACGTGAGGCGGCTGTTCGTCACGATGAGGCTTACTAGCCAGCCCGCCGCCGGTATCGGTGCCAGGACACGCCGACCACGCCAACTGCTGCCAGGGCGACGGCCAGCGCGGCCACCTCTCGCTCGTGGCTTCGGCCATTCTGGCGCTCCGCCGTCGCGTCGTCTGACTCGACGGATAGCTCGACGACGCCGCCAATAGACGGCGTGAGGCTGACGGCAGCGAACGTACTAAAGCCGGAGACTTGGAATGTGAACACATTGGCAATGTGATCGCACGACGGAGTCGAGATCGTAGGAACGGGGGGAGGATGCGCTACATCATGACACCTGGTCTGGCCGAAGAGAACCTGATTGTTCTTGGTTATGCGCAGACTGTCTTCCATGATCGGTGGGAGGGTGCCGTCGACTCGGTCATCATTTGGAGCCGTGTCCTCCCAAGCGAACGCGAGGGTGAATGGCTCCGCGTTATCGCATGTCACACCCGAGGGCTGAACGTTGACTGAGAAGAGCGCCATACCCTGTCCCTGGTTCGTCGTGATCTCGAAATCAGTGCCTTGCGTGCCGGTGATTGAGACGGATGTCTCGGAAACGAAACAGCCGGGAGGGATCGTGACAGATGTGCTTCCGTCAGGGGTGATCAGGGTCCCGCCGCCACTCCCGAAGGACTCTCCGGCCGAGCGATCAGGGTCGCATGTGTCCGACGCGTCGCTGGGGCAAGGATCGCAGGCGTCTCCTCCGTCCTGCGAATCGCTATTGGCCTGATCGGGGTTAGGCACTAGCGGGCAGTTATCGACCGCATCCAGCACTCCGTCTGTATCCGTGTCGGTCGGGGGTGGGCCGAAGAAGACGTACACTTCGCCGCCAGAGCAGCGGTCGCCGGTCCCGCCCACGGAGCATACTCCCGCGCCCGTGCCGTCGGCGCCTGCGGCCGCCAGAACGAGGTCTTGCTCGCCATCGCCGTCGAAGTCGCCTACAGTCGCCGAGATGCCCAGGTCATCTTCGGTTTCGGCGGCCAAAATCGTGAAATCAGGGCTGTCGGTCGCCAGATCAATGGTGCCGCTACGGGGACCCAGGATTACGTAAGCTTCACCGGAGTCAGATCCGGGGCCGTCTGCGAACCGCACCCCCACGACGAGATCATCAAATCCGTCGCCGTTGAGGTCTCCGGCCGCCAGCATGAGACCAAGGCGATCGCCAGCGGCGCCGCCCCACACGGTCAGGTCAGTGAGGCTGGTAGTCTCCAGGTCGATGATGGTGCCTGCAGCCGGTAGGTTTACTCCGAGGATGACATACGCCTCGCCAGCCAGGGACCGGGCGTTGCTGGGGCCGTTCGCCCGATCCGCTCCGAGGATGAGATCATCCCTGCCGTCGCCGTCCAGGTCACCTACCGCCAGCGACCTGCCTGGCGGTGGCTCACCCAGCCGGTCATTGGCGTCGGCGCCGTAGATAGTGACAGCCAGGCTCGTGGTTGCCAGGTCAATGGTGCTACCCAGGGGCGGCAGGTCAGCTCCCCGGATAACGTACGCCTCACCCGCTCTCGACTTGGCTTCGCTGGCGGCGTCGGCCCAGGGCGCGCTCAGGAGAAGGTCGTCCTTTCCGTCGCCGTCGAAGTCTCCAGCCGCCACCGACGATCCCATCAGGTCATTGGCGTCGGCGCCGTAGATAGTGACAGCCAGGCTCGCGGTTGCCAGGTCGATGGTGCTGCCCGCAGGCGGTAGGTCAACGCCACGGATGACGTAGACCTCGCCGGCGCCGGCCTTGGCGTTACCAGCAGCGTCGGCTCCAATCGCCCCCAGGATGAGGTCGTCTTTCCCGTCTCCGTCCAGATCTCCAACCGCAACCGAATATCCCAGCCGGTCGCCGGCCTCCGCGCCGTGGATGGTGACCGCCATGCCCGCCTGAGTTTTGAGGTCGATGATCCCACCCGCGGGCGGGATGTCAACGCCACGGATGACGTAGACCTGGCCCCCATTGCACCGGTTACCCACCCCATCACCCGGAGAGAAGTTGTTCGGGCATGTGCCCCCTCCCGGACCGTCGGCGGAAGATGCGCTCAAGACGAGGTCGTCCTTCCCGTCACCGTCAAGATCGCCGGCTGTTAGAGTGAAGCCAAGACGGTCCATGGGATCCGCTCCCACGACCGTCAGGGCGGGGCTAGTGACCGCGAGGTCGATGGCGGGTGGCAGTGGGCCGAGGACTACGTATGCCTCCCCCGTCGCGCAACGATCCCCCATGTCACCGCTCGTTGTGCAAGTGACGATAGGCCCAGTCCCGGGCCCGTCAGCGAACGGCGCGCCCACCAGGAGATCCTCGACGCCGTCCCCGTTGAAGTCGCCCGCCGCCGTTGCGTCGCCGGCGACATCTCCAGTCCCGATTCCTAGAATCGTCACGTCCGCCGCGTTGATCGCCAGATCGTGGACGGGCTGATGGGTAGCCGAGCCGCCCGTCCGCGGGCCAAGCGCCACGACGCCAGCGACGAGGGCAACGACCATGATTGTGGCATACCTCACGCTAGCCTCCCCAATACTCTGCTCTAATCAGTCAGTTCGTGCTTCGCGTCCTTCGCCGAACGGCCCAGCCCAGGCCGATGGCGCAGGCTAGGCCCGCTAGTGTCAGCGCAACCGCGCCAAGATCGAGGCCTCCGACCGCAATAGCAGCGATCAGCGCGACCCCGAGGATAGAAATGAACTTCGCGGAACTGGTCATGCCGCACGCCCTTCTTGGGGGCTCGTTCGCGAACACACGCCGGAAGGAACGATAGCCTTCCAATGCGCCCCGTTGCCCCCACCCCCTATTCGATGTGGCTGCCATTATGGTCAACCTTCTGGAGCTTGTCTGTGGGGCGAAATACCTACCGAAAAATGCCTATCGCCTAATGGGGAGTGCTCGCGAGCGGTCCAGGCCGGTGACGGCCCGGCTACACCCCGCTCGAGTGATCGCCCCTACCGATACGGCTCTCGGGTGTTCACGCCGTAATGCTTGGAAGGAGAATGGCGTCTCCTGGGGGTAGCGAGCATCAACGAGTCGTAGAATTACATCGATGGCTTAACAGATCAGCGGGAGCCGATTACGCGGCCTACTACCGCACCTAACGTACAGGTCGCTGGGGGTGAATGCGCCCTTTTGCCTATCTAGCCTGGTCTCCGATGAAGCAGATGCTTGGCTGCCATCTCTCTGCCCCAGACGCATGACACTAACACCGGTTAGCGATGACGAGAACCTCAACCAGGAAGCACTCCGCTGGGTAAGTGCTATCGATGCACCGGAGCGCCGTCCGCCTTGCCTACGCGGAACAGCGGTTCACGTCTGCAGCCTCTTCAAGAGACGTCAGACACAGAGATCCGTCTCGTCCGTCACGCTGGCGACGTCTGCGTCCGAGCCACAGACGTCGCCGGTTCCGGCACGATCGAGCTCCTCCTCGCCTGCGTTAGTCACCGCCGGGCAATTGCCGAAGTCGTCACCCACCTTCTCGGCGGCACCGTCCTCAGACCGTGCACGTCTGCCCAAGATACGGGCTCAGCTGCAGGATGTCGCCCGAGTCGATGAACCCGTCCTCGTAGAGGTCGAAGCGCTCGTCCCCAGGTGTCGTCCCCACGGGCTGGTTGAAGACCGGCGTGAAGAGGTCGATGTCAGCCTGGTCCACTGTTCGGTCCATGTTCAGATCCGCCGGCCAGGCATCGTGCACCCCCAGCACCTGCGGACAAGCGTAGTCCGGGTCCGTCCCCAGGTTCGCCTCCTGGTCGTTCGTGTAGCCGTCGCCGTCAAGGTCATCGTCACAAACGTTGCCTAGACCATCGCCGTCAGTGTCGTCCTGGCCGGAGTTCGCCACCAGCGGACAGTTGTCGGAGGCGTCGATCACACCATCTTCGTCAATGTCATCGCAGACGTCTCCCTCCCCGTCACCATCGAGGTCCTCCTGGCCCGGGTTGCTGACAGTCGGGCAGTTGTCAAATTCGTCGCCGATCCCATCGCCGTCGATTTCGTCCAGAGTGCAGGAAGTCTCGTAGTAGGGGTTCAAGGAAAGCACGTCGCTTATGTCGATGAAATCGTCCTCGTAGAGGTCGAAGCGCTCGTTCCCAGACCCCGGCTCCGCAGTCTGGTTGAAGACCGGCGTGAAGAGGTCGATGTCCGCCATGTCCACCGTCCGGTCCATGTTCAGGTCAGGCGGCCAGGCGTCGTGCACCCCCAGCACCTGCGCACACGCGTAGTCCGGCTCCGTCCCCAGGTTCGCCTCCTGCTCGTTCGTGTAGCCATCGCCGTCAAGGTCGTCGTCACAGACGTCTCCCAACCCGTCGCCGTCCTTGTCCTCCTGGCCGGCGTTGGCCACGGCCGGGCAGTTGTCGGCGGGGACCAGCGTGCACTCGGATGGCCCGCCGCTCTCAGCACCTGGATCGCAAACGCCGTCAGCGTCGCCGTCTACCTGAGTGTCCGCGCAGCCGTTGCTGTCTACGGCCTCACCACTGCCCGTGTTTGGGCAGAGATCGGAGACGTCAGGTACGCCGTCACCGTCGTCATCGTCGTCACAGACGTCACCAAGACCGTCACCGTCGAAGTCTTCCTGGCCGGGGTTGGCTACGGCCGGGCAGTTGTCGGCGGGGACCAGCGTGCAGCTCGAAGGCCCACTGCTGGGAGCGCCCGGGTCGCACACGCCGTCACCGTCCTCGTCCACCTGGGAGTCCGCGCAGCCGTTGGCGTCGACGGGCTCAGCGCCGGTACCGGGGCAGTCGTCGTCGGGCACCAGCGTGCAGCCCGAAGGACCGCCGCTGGGAGCGCCCGGGTCGCACACGCCGTCTGCGTCCTCGTCCACCTGGTAGTCCGCGCAGCCGTTGTCGTCCACGGGCTCGCCAGTGCCGGTGCCTGGGCATAGGTCGAAGTCGTCGCCGACCGTGTCCCCGTCAGCGTCGTCAACCGTGCAGGAAGTCTCGTAGTAGGGGTTCAAGGAAAGCACGTCGCTTATGTCGATGAAATCGTCCTCGTAGAGGTCGAAGCGCTCGTTCCCAGACCCCGGCTCCGCAGTCTGGTTGAAGACCGGAAAGAAGAGGTAGATGTCCGCCATGTCCACCGTCCGGTCCATGTTCAGGTCAGGCGGCCAGCCGTCGTGTACCCCCAGCACCTGCGGACACGCGTAGTCCGGCTCCGTCCCCAGGTTCGCCTCCTGCTCGTCCGTGAAGCCATCGCCGTCAAGGTCGTCGATCGCACGAACGCCGGGCCCAGAGCCGACGAGCAAGATAGTAAGAACGACTAGTAGAGCACCGAATACTGCGAGGATGCGCATCTCACCCCTCCTGATTTGGTCCTGGTGCAACGGGGGCGCGCGAGACGGGGGCGGCCCCTCCGCTGGCAATCAGGGTCTCGAATGCCCGCACTCTACGCCGGTCGCTCTCAGCCTGTCAACCCCGATCCGAATCCGAATCGAAGACAGCCTGAAAACTCGGGACGAAACCGCATCCCTGCCGGCGGAGCGACGATGCACAATAAGAACCCTTAGCAATAGACTGCTCGCCGCCTACCTTTTGACCAGAGCGCGGATTGCGGCCCCGAAGGCCATCTTCGCTACGCATGAATCGAGATGCCCATCGGTGAGAAGCCGCTCCTACGCAACCTACTCCAAAAAGCGTTGCGTTAATCGACGGTTGCAATGCCGCGTCTACCAACCTAGATTGAGAACTGCAGTTGCCTCTACGCGATCATGGGGACAACACGAGGGGGGATCTTTGCCAGACTTCGACGACTCTCACATCTTCGAGCGCCTGACCGAGATCGAGAACGTATTCGACTTCTTCGCTCTTCTCTACGACTATCTCGGTCCAAGGTTCGCCGAGGAACATGACTTGCCTCGGCCCACACCAGTGATTGGCAGATTCGTCAGACATCCCGGTCAGGCACCTGCCGACCTTGTGGACGCCTTTGGCAGGCACCTCGAGTCAGGTGCCGACGAAGCAGCGATCAAGCTTGCGTGGAGTTGCATCCGTGCAATCGATCAGATGAGCGCATATGTAAACCCTTACACGATGGCTCGATCGACCAGAGAGATGGAATCTGCCTTCCGGCGATGGGCCAACCGTCTGCGCAGCTCCGAGGTGCTCAACACACGTGCGGTCCCTGGCATGGTGCTTTTTAAGGCGGCGCCAACGGCACGCTGGAAGGCTACCGCTCTCCGGATGAGATCCCGATACGCTGCATCTAGTCAGCGAGGTCAGTGGCTGCGTTACCAAGTGAAGTCGCTTCAACGGGTCCCACCCCAAAGCAAATGGCTGGTCGACTACGCCCGCGTCAACACCGAAGATGATGTGCAATGGTCGACTTCCAAGCAGCAGATTCGCGTTGCTGTCGTGCCCCTCGCCGAGGAGACAGGAGACGCAATCCCTACCATTGTCCGGAGCGATGGAAATCGCCACTACTTCGACGTAGCGCTCTCCGACGAAACGCTGTTAGCACGGAGGGGTGCAGCGTGCCTCCGGTTCGCTGATCAGGAGTTGCGTTCAGACATAGTGGTCTTCCCAGAGGCAATCGTTCCGTCCGTTGTCCGAAGCGCGCTGCAGAACCAGCTGGATTCCTGCAAACATGTGCAACTAGTGGTAGCTGGGTCCGGCGCGTACGACAGATCCGCTTCTGGACGACTTTCCCGCACCCATCGCAATTTCAACGTCGCCTCTGTTCTGACCAAGTCCGCGGCGAATCCGATTCTAGTCCAATCCAAGATGCACCCTTATGACATTCACGACTACGAGCAAGTCGCTAGGGCCGTTGGGTTTCCAGCCGAGGACCGTAGGCCGTGGCGAGAGAACATTAGCCGAGAGCTTCGTCTCGTGATACGCGACAGTAGGATTGGTCGCATTGGGGTCCTGATTTGTGAGGATTTTGTTCAATCGAGTCCAGAAGATCTTGTTGCCGACTTCGGCTTGACATGGCTCTTCGTCCCGGTAATGGCCGGATCGCTTCACCCAGCAAGCGCTTTTGCGACCAAGGCAGAAAGCTTGTGCGAATCCGCCAACTGCACTGTTGTGATCGCCAATTCAGCCGGGATCGCTCGCGCGGCGTCGGACAGCCCGGTCCTGTCGCTCGTCGGAACCAATCTGTTCCGTCCAGACCTAAAGCGATTCACCTTGCCGCTCGATGACCCCGGAACCCGAAATGGAACCGTGCTTTTTGCCTCTATCCCCTGAGCCCTATTGAATTGTGGCTCGCAACACGCCTCTCTTGACAAGGCGCTCTTGTATATGGTGAAATATCACGCAGATATATATAGCGATAAGGCTAGGAGGTGTGAGATATGATGCCGATTGGAACCTCGATCAAACTGCCGCCATCCGAAGGCGGGCTACGAGACGTCTGGAATCAACTGTTCTCGTCCTTACTGTCCATCATTGCTCGCATAGGCAGACGTCCCCGGCTGGCCGAGGAACCGACCGACACTATTCGCGCAGTCGCAGATAGTATTGTCGCTTTGGCGCAGTCGGGCTACCGGGAAGAGGCCGAGGAGGTCTTGTTCGAGGCTCAATCTTCATACAAGTCTGCGCGGGCGCAGTTCAGCAGAGACCCGTCGCTTCGGCCGGAGTTCTATGTTGGGCAGCTCAAGCTAATCGTTGAGATTGCATCGGCGATCGCGGCTCGCAGAGTGCCGCATCATGTATACGAGATGTTGTCGAGATCCAGCCGCGCGGCTCAGGTCGTACGTCGCCTTTGGACCACACGTGATCTCAGCCTACAAGAAATCGTATCAGCCACCGGGATGAAGCAACCGAATGCTAGCCGACTACTCGACCAGTTGGAGGAGGCGGGTCTCGTGTGGTGTCACACAGAGGACCGGGAACGGAGAGTCAGTCTCTCTCCTCTTGGTGAAGCCGCCGCCGAGCTAGTATCTCGCACAGTGCGACAGAGGAAGGCGACGGTCGAGGACCGCGTGATCGCGAGTGTTGAGGCGTTCCAAGACATCGCCGATTCTGTCGACGCCGCACCGTCGGTAGTGAGAAACGAGATAAGTAGAGCCATCCGAAAGGCGCCAGCGTCGAGCAGGTTCGAGTTGACTGAAAGGGCGATTGGTCAGGCGATTCGAGCCAAGCAGCGAGGTCCTAGTCGCGAGACGGTTGGTCGCAAGACAGTTGAGGTTCGTCCGCACAAAGTTTGACGCTCAGCTCGACAAGCAGCTTCTGCAGAGGAGGTAGGGTAGCCAGATGGGAGATTGCACGACATATGAGAGGTCGACCAAGTCTACCAGCGTCACCGCAGAGATTCGGGATACAGATGGTGGCACTCAGCTCGTGGCGTACTTGGCGCACGGAATAACGCATGCGTCGGACGTCGAGGCAGCGACCTGGTCGGCCATGGCAGACCAAGTCGAACGTTTGCTTAGCGATCTCGGGTTCGCCTGCACGCGCCCAGATCCTGATAGCCATCGTCGTCTCCACACCGACTTAGAATCCGACGAGCCCCATTGGCGCGAACGCGAAGCCGTATGCGGCTCGGACCTTTTAGTTGTCCTCAGTGGAGTTCCCAGTTCGGGAGTTGGCCAAAAAACGATCTACGCCGCAACGCAGCTCCTGCCAACGGTATTGCTCGAGTCCTCAGGCCATCAATTCAGCCCAATGATGACAGGCGCGCCCACCGTTGCCTTACACGTAGCGACAGATTCGTCCGGAGAGTGGATGACCCGCGTGAAGGACTTTATTATGGCGAACCGAGAGCGGATGATTTCCCGTCGCAAGCGTTGGCGAAGCCGCTCATCAAAACTCGGGGCTAAAGTCGTCCACCTGCGCACACAGAAAGGCTGGACCCGCCAGGACCTCGCGTCAGCACTGATGACAAGTGAGAGTACAATCCAGTCTCTAGAAGACGACCCTATCAGTCTCAGCAATCTTTCCCCGGTGGTGTTGGACGAACTCGCTCATTTCCTTGAAACGACCGTTGTGTTCCTGCTTGACGATGAACTCCCGATTGTTCAGGAGCCAGGGATCTACGACTTGATCGCTATCTGTCGGAAGATGGGGATGAGTCTCGACGAGTTCGTGAGGTTCATCGCCAGCTACCATCTCAGGGAGCGACTAGACAGGCCGGTGGAATCTCGGGATCAGATCAAGGAGATGCTCGATATGTGGCGCCAGTTGGGCCTCGCGAACGACGAGTGAAGCGAATGCGTCGTATCGTCGAAAGGCCAAGCAGTGCCAGAACACACCGGCGTTTCAACACTCTGACACCACGCATAGCTCAACCGCCTCCTCACGTCCGCGACCGGTGCGTACGGAATATGCCGCGCTGAGGCCGGCATGCCAATGGAAGCGAGCCTTGCGTGGTGGGCCCTAGGACTCAGCACCCGAGCTCGGGTTGCCGCAGGCGTATCAATAAGTCTGCTTAGTGTTAGGGCATAGCCTGCGAGCGGGAGACGGGGATCGAACCCGCGACCCTCTGCTTGGGAAGCTTATGGCCTCTGATACCACACTAAGTGTGGTTAGTGCCTCATGTCAGCGAAGCAGTCTGCGAAACAAATGGAGGACGTGTCAATCGGCAGCCCACCCAGCAAAGCAGTCAAGATCGACTCAGCAGGAGTGTGGCGGAGTCAATTCGATCATGCCCGGCCGACGAGGATGGCCCATCAAGGGCACTCGACTTCTATTTGAGCCGATCGGGGCTGAAATCCCACAGCAGCCGTATCTCGCAGGAAAGTTCGGCATTCGCCCGCAAAATTCGATCCAGAAAACAATGATACGCTGCCGATCCCATGCAACTCCAAGCTCGGCGAGAAGTAGCTGTCCGGGAGCCTGCTACTAATGTCGGCCTCATCTGCCTCGAATCTGTGGCACTGGCCAGGCGCATTGGGCTGACACAGGATGGCGCCCTGAGGGCAATCGACACCCACCTTCAATGACCTTGCATCACGATTATCGAGCGACTTCCCGACCGCAGCGCTGTCCTCTGAGAAGGTGAAGCAGTCGCCTTGAAAGTCGTTCTCCGAAAATAGCGACACTTTATTGATCCCATGCAACTCCAAGCTCGGCGAGAAGTAGCTGTCCGGGAGCCTGCTACTAATGTCGGCCTCATCTGCCTCGAATCTGTGGCATGCATACGCAGCCGAGTTCGTCTGGCAGAGCACCGCACCCTGTGGGCAATCGACACCCACCTTCAATGAGTTCACTCCTCGATTATCCATTAGCCCTCCAACGGAGGGCGCATCCTCCGAGAAGGTGTAGCAGTCTCCTTGGAAACCAACCTCCGAATAGAGCGAAACTTTCTGTATTCCGTGGAGTTCGAGACTGTGTGCGAAATAACCTTCGGGGAGCTTGCTGCTCAGTTCAGCCTCTTCTCCTTCAAATCTGTGGCACTGGCCAGGCGCATTGGTCTGACACAAGATGGCGCCCTGAGGGCAATCGGCCCCGACCTTCAAGGAACCGGGGTGGTTCACGAAGTTGCCAACGTGGGCTGAGTCTCCCGTAGACGAGCCCGAGGCGAATGTGTAGCAGTCACCTTGGAACTGCGGTTCCGAGAACACTGACACCTCGCCAGCCCCGTAGACGCTCAAGCGCAGTTGCCGCAGGTCCTTGAACATCGTCGAGAGATCCGCTTCAGCGTCGCTCAGAATCTTGCAGTCGTTACCGACACATAGAACAGCCGCGCTGGGCGTTGGTGTGGGGCCAGTGTTCGACTGATCGATCGACAAGGCGTCGTCATCATTCCCGCCGATGCCAGTCCTGTTCTCCGTGTTACCGGCTCGATCCAGCTGGGATTCTGGCGTGCCACCTTCGCCAGCTGAGGACAGCACGACGAGAATCAGGGTCACGAGTATTGCGCCCCCGACACCAATGAGCAGGAACCTCGCCATGCCGCTTGATCGTCGTCGATCTGAGGCGGCGAGCGTGACGTTGGCCTCGCGCCCAACTGGAATCGCGCCGACCTGAGGTCGCGAATCCGACCCGGAGCTTGTCGCCCCCCGTCTTGTCCTCGGAGTCTGGGGCGAGGCTTTCTCTCTCGCCGACGAAGCACTGTCGAGGACTGATCTCAGCTCCTCGTCCACTGGGAGAAATCGCTCAATTGTGACTGGGGCGTTCGCCCACAGGTCTGGGTATATGAGCTGGACGCTGTCAGGGTAGAACTGAACCCTGACCTGCCTGTCCGATAGATCCGGGGGTCTGTGAGGCTCGTCCTCCGGCTTTCCGAATGCATCCGAGCTTACAGCCACGCAATTGGGGTCGTCCTTCATTCGTTCGAGGATCACCCGATCGGCAGTGACCCTCGCTGGCGTCTGAAACCAGAGACCGGCGTCCAGCCCTCTCTGAAACAGCTCCGACTGTGACGGATTGTTCTCTCGAAATCGATGCCTCAACGAAGCGTCACATATGACCTCAACTCGAGCAACTCCCGCCGATAAGAGACCCCGCTTCACGGCTAGCAAGCGCTCCAGCTTCGGCACTCGCGTACCACCGAGCGCAATATTTGAGCCATCTACCAAAGCGATTGACTCGCCTAGCGCAACCATAATTCCTCCGGGATGTGGAGCCGTCTTTTGCTCACGCCCTCCTCCATCAATAACGTAACCACTCCCACCGGTGGTTACGCTTCCGATCAATAATCATAAGGCCCTAACTGAGTGGCTATACACTTCGTGGCGAATCACTACAGCCCGAAGGTCCAGCCAGTCATGGTCGTCAGCCATCGCCACTAACTGTAGATGGTGTCGGACCGCTCAAGGTCAGCGGTTGCTGGGGATCTTGATCGCCTCAACACACTTGTGTTGATCTAGAGTTCGTGATGCCAACCGACGGCATCAGCGTCCATTTGGCAGTCCTCCCTTGTGAGCGAGGGGAACCAGACGTCAAGCCTTGTCCATGCAGAGGGCAGATGGGGCAGCATTGGTAACGAAGGCTTGGTGATCGCCAACAAGAGGAAGGTAGACTGCATCTTCAAACTTGATAGCTAACGTGCCAGCACAACAGGCTCCGGCTGCTAAGGCGCGCGCTGGCAATCCGCTCAGATGCTTCGGTGCATCCTTAGGGATCATTGCGGCGCAATGCTCGGATAATTCGGTGCAAGCCACATGAATACCCGGGCGCTGTTTGAGGATTGTCCGGACGATATCTGGTCGCGGAGTATCGTGAAGACCTCGACCAATCGAGAACACGACCGTATCCGGCTCAGCTAACTCTATAAGCTGCCCAGCAAACTCCTCGGCGTTGGTACTGCGAGGCGAGCCTCCATGATGGGGGAAGACCAATATCTTGGTCTTGAGGTTGGCGCCAGAGTCGAGCAGGTTGGCCAAGCCGGTCCCATCAAGATCACCGGGAAGCAATAACAGAGGCCCTCTGGCGTCGCTCACCCTGACTACAGCCGACATCGTGTTCGTCCTCAGCCGCCTGTCATCGAGATCGCTCCCACCAACTCCACCCATAGCTACCTCAGGCGTCGGGGCTAGCACTTCGATGGCTAGGTGTGGGTCTTCCAGTGTTACTGACGTCGATGTGGTCAGCTCCGTGTGCACGTCCAGTGCCGCTCGCTGCCGAGCATCTTTAACAGCAACACGCAAGTCCTGCCACGTAGCAGTCTCCTTTGTGGCGTCAGGATTCACGTACAACTTTTCAACCTTTATCCTCGGTTCAGCGAGAAGAGCAGTCAGACCGCCTATGTGATCACTGTCAGCATGTGACAGGAGCACCGTTTTAATCGCCCCCACGTCTCGAAGCGATAGATACTCCAACACGGTGTCCCCATGACCCGCGTCAACGATGATGACGCCTTGAGGGTGGTAGATTACAGCAGCATTGCCGTGACCAACATCGAGAAGGGCAATCTCAGGAGAGGCCGTCATGTTCATCGGCTTCGGGAGCGACCTCAAAATCATAGAAGAACAGCTCCTCATACGATTGCGCTCCAATGTTCACTTTTGCGAATAGGCGATGATCCCGGTCGATGCTAGACCGAAACGACTCGGGCAACATCGATGCAGGAAACCGAACAGCTTGGTACGGATCCCATGCTGGTATTACAGCATCAACGACTTCCTCGCCGCTCTCCTGATTGATCTTTGCGACACGCACCAAGGTTCGTCGAGGTATCCTGCCCGGTAGCGGGTGTCCCGTGATTTCCGTCATACACGCAGCGAGGCCCTCTTTGATTGCGGTGCTATCCGCATCGCCTCGCTTGAGCAAGACCGGTACCTGATGTCGCCACCGGCGAATGGAGACGTCAGCATCCATACTGAAGAATTGCGTAACCAAGACCGCTGGAATCTTACGTACGATCAACTCTGCTACTACTGCTGCACCATCAAAGGGCGCGAACGCCATATCCTGCAGCCGATGATCGCAGACGGCCGCTTGCGCCGTTGAGATGATGTACTCGGCGAGGTCTGATGGCTGTCTGAAACTCTCGTCTTTTTCCAGTAGTACAGGCTCGAATCCGGCGTCCTGAACCTCGAATCCGATTATTTCTGCTTCGTTGGGGTCGTCGTCTACGATCGCAACCTTCGGACCAGTCTCCATCAGCTCACTCCAGTCCAGGTAACTCAACAATAAACTCAGCGCCACCCAGCTCTCCGGCAGCTATGACACTCGCCTTCCCACCCAAGTCGAGCGCTGAATCGCGAACAATTGTGAGACCAAGTCCGGTTCCACCGGGAACTGTTGTCTGTCCCGGCAGCCAGATGTCATCGACTGAGATGTTGGTTACACCCGGCCCGTTGTCAAGAACTCGCAGCAGTATACGATCCCCCGAAATCTCAGTTGAAATGAGGATGTGCCGATTCCGCACGGTACCGTCTAGGCTCACGAAGGCGCTCACCGAGTTCGTCATTAGGTTCGTCAGAATTCCCTCTAACGCAGCTACAGTGCCACGCATCCTCGGATTCGCGTCAGTAAGTTGGAGTTCAATATCTATCCTTCGCGCGGTCAGGAAAGGTTCAAACACTGAGCATACTTCGCGCACGGTGCTGTTCACATCGACTAGACCGGAGCGCCGCTTATCTCGATTAAGTAGGTATAAGGGGAGCTGTGCAAAGGTCTCGAGCGAGCGCGCCGACTGTCTAATCAGCTCTAAGGGCCGTTCTAGATCAGTCGACAGGTCTTCGCCTAGCGACGTCTGTAAGCGTGAGCGCAGGGTTTGAGCTAGTCTCGCGATTTGAGAGCTTGGCTTGGCAGACTGATGAGCAAACACGGCGGTACTGGTGCCCACAGTAGCCAGTGTCCGATATAGCTGTAGCTCATCGCGCAGGCTCTTTGCCTCGCGTTCTCGGGCTCGTTCAAGTCGTCTTACCGCTTTGCCGACGGATTCCTTCGTACGTTTCGGTGCCTCTTTAAGAGCCTTCTGCAAATTTTCCTGGGCCCGAGTAACCGATCTTACACTGGTTGTTCGTTCATGCTGTCGCGTCCGCTCACGCGCTCGAATCCTGCTCTTGGCCATCCACTCAAGCGCGTCCATACAGAAGCGGCGTAGTTGGTCGAACGCTTCGTTCTCCACGAAGCCTGATCGATCAGTCTTCTGGACCAGCATGCCGCTGCCGTCAACCAAAGTGACGACACCAAGCGAGTTATTGGTAGATGGACGCAGTTCAGGATTCTGTGATCGCCGAAGGTTCATCTCCAGCCAGTCGTGGCCGGGGTCACCGTAAGGCTGAACACGCAACCCTCGGTCGTAAAGATGGACGCCGCCAACTACACCAAGCCAGTCCCGAACCTCGCCGACTGTCGTCGAACGACTGGAGAACGATTTACCATCCAGAAGGAAGGCCCAGAGGTCGAACTTTAGAGAGGGAGCCTTGTACGATTCGTCGGAAAGGTCTCCATCCTCCGCAGCCCAGAGCACCTCATCCTTCCAGTCCAGCACACGTGCACGAGTCCTTCCGTCGGTGAGCTCAGCCACAAGGTGGTACTCCGCTTGATCAAAGTAACTGTCTTGGACGCGACGTTCCAAGTCTTCGAACGCCGGTGCAATCAATCTCGGCTTGAATCCGAGTGGACTGCCAAAGGGATCTGCAAGGAGAAGCAACGACCTGGCGAGCCTCTGAATGTCTCTCCGGGCGAGTCTTGGTCCAAGCGCGTTGATTTCTATCTCAGACCCGGGTGCCTTGTTGGTCTTCCCTTCATCGATGTCGAACCACACATCCTCGACCGCTGATGCACCGTCGAACACCGTCCAGTCAATCGTAAGCGAGTACTCTTTGCCCGGCTCACTTTGCGGTCGGGTGGTTAGGCGAGCTGATCGGCCCATTCTCAACGCGGCCAGCCTGCCGAGCCCCTTGTCACCGACGGGTAGGCGGCCGAGAGAGGTGCGTTGGCTAGAAGATTTGGAGGACTTGCCAATCATTAGCCAGCCACTCCTGATGTCATTCATTGCCATACCCACACCGTCATCGCTCACGCGGACTGTGCCACCGGCAAGATCGGTGTCAAGAAGCTCAACGGAGCACTCTCGGGCATCAGCGTCGTACGCGTTCCGCGCAAGTTCGAGGACACCCTGATCAGGATGCGGATTTAGCTCTTCACCGAGCCTCCTGAGGATATCCGGTGAGAACTTAAGATGATCGCGCATCGACATCTATCACACCCCAAGGAGTTTCTCTGATTGCTTGCACGGTCAAATGGCGACATCTGATTCTCTGGTCCAGCCATGAATCGGTACTCTGTTGGTCTAGGATATCCATAGCCTTTTGGCAAGTCGCCAATCTGTTGTCCTTTGGAGTCAGCACGAGAAGGTGGTTTTCTACTGCGACGGGCACCTTGCCCGTTACTAAAGTCGAAACGGCGCGTCGAGGATCGCCGGGAGCGGAAGTCCGACGGAGGACAACAAATGGCGGCGAGAATGTTCGACCGGCGAACCTCAACTTTGGTGCATCAGTAGCATCGAACGTTTTCTGGCCTCGCACGGTACCAGCGCTGACATACGACCTCCACGGCCCGACCTTCTTCTGGCGATGAGGCACTACAGGCCCCACGTTCACGCAGAACTCGCTAGCAAGCACTGGCCCCTCAGACTTTTGAACCCACGGAGCTGGTCTCGCAGACTTGGGCCGTGACTTGCGGAGGCGAAGTACGAAAACGTCCACGTCAGTCGTATTGTCGAATCGCCCCCAAGACTTAACGTAACTCACATATGCTCCGTCCTCGACCTTCGCCCGCCATTTGGCGTAGTTAGAACCGGTGCGAAGTACGTCTGGCAGTACGGCAGTCACCCTTCCCTCGGCGTTCATTTCTGACAGGCAACGATCTACTACCAAAGCCGCATACGATACTTGGCCAGAACCCCATTCGCAGTCAACTGGTGCCTTAATCTTGAAGTAGGGCGGATTAAGGACGGCATGGGTCACACCAGCGGCTTGATGAATGGAGGCGAGGGCGTCGCCGACCACGATGTTAGGAAAGAGGCCGTCCGCGTTGAACTCTTCGAGATGCGCTGCCTTGCTTCTTTCCAGCGCCACTAGGGCTAGACGTAGCTTCGTGAGATGCACGAAATCCGGACGAATATCGACACCCCGCAACCGCTCTCCCCACGAATCCAGTGTCTCATCCAGAGCATTAGCGACTGGAAGATATCGCGCACAGGCGACGAGCAGGTCACCGACGCCGCACGTGGGGTCAATGACGGTCGCTCCATCGAGTAGGTCTCGTGCCCATGGTTTCGCCAGTTGGGAGGCAAGCTGACGAGGCGTGAAGAACGCCCCGATTCGGCGCCGTGACTGCGTCGAGAAGGTGCGTTTCAGTTCCGACGAGGGTTGGCCGTCAAGGGCAAGTCGAGCTTCGCGACGCAACTGAGGGTCGCCGTCACCTCTATAGAGTCGTCCCAGTGCGTCCTCAAGCAGTGCACCGTACGATGATAGCGACTCTTCGGCCATCTCACCGGCGGTTAACATCTATCAGAGTGCCATGGGGCATCTAAGTTGAGACCTGTTACCACTACTGAATCATACAGTGTGGGCAGACCTATGCCGTCAAGCGAACGCGAAACCCGATGTAACGATTGATTCCCCTCGAACAAGACCGAGGGCGTACAATCTTCAGCTGAATCCTTGGCGGTGACCGACGCCAAGTCCGACGCCGCTCAGGCTGCCGCTAGCCGAAGCGTGAAGCGGGTACAGGTCACTTTAGGCGATTGAGATCAGAGGCAACGGTGCAGTGCACACTAACAGGTCATAGTGGAGCCGAGGTGGCCATGCAGCAAGCATCAGGGGCGGCTTCCACGTACACCGAGGGACTGCCCCCCTATGATCTGTCCTCTTTGGCCGGAGGTCTTAGCTCATTCGCGACGCCGGTTCCTTCCTCAGGCATCGCGAGTAATCGCTCGTTGATCTTGTTAACGGATTCCTTGAGATCTGAGAGCAGATGATCCCAGGTCATCGGCACATCTGACGGATAGAGTCCCTTCGTTTCCGGAGTCCAGAGTAGATCGTTGGCAGCAAGCACTTCGGCGAAATTATGATAGAAAGCCTCGAGGAACGCGATCTGCGCGTAGAGGAATTGACACATCGTCAAGCCAGCTGACTTCGTGGCTGGCCATCCGCCATACGCTAGGCCAATGGCCTTCCTGTCCTC
Organism: Chloroflexota bacterium; assembly: GCA_029262695.1. Classification (GTDB taxonomy): domain Bacteria; phylum Chloroflexota; class Dehalococcoidia; order SM23-28-2; family RBG-16-64-32; genus CF-162. Next base: position 79,634 of record JAJCYV010000020.1, read on the forward strand.
CAGTACCACAGAATGAGCTGGGATACCGAGCACATTGGGGTGAATTCGATCGGAGAGGAACTTGTATCGCGCATGTTCCTTTTGCGCGAACACCAGGGACTTACGAATCTCTGACTGCGTGATCCTATCACCTTTGAACCATCGCTCGGCCACCTCTCCGTTCTCCATCATCAGCATGCCGAGCGTCACCACCTCGAAGGCTGACCTCAGGATGCTGATAGATGGAAGGATGAGGCCGCGTTTAGCTAGCTCACAGCCAGCGAAGCAGTCATTGAAGAGTCTCGAACAGGAGAAGATAGTTGCTTCATGTTGCACCAACTGCTTCCCCGTCTTGCCCTTGAGATTGATGAGCTTCTGGCCTGCCATGAAAATCATGCTGCCCATCAGATCCATGAGGGGGTTAAGGCCTGCGCATTCCGACGCAGTCAGCTCACGAGCTATTCTCGCCGCCACGCGATCGGTCATCTCCCTAGCCAGGACTGCGATCGGTTTGCCCTGCTCGTCTGGACTCATCCGACGTCTAGTCTAGTTCACTGCGCCAAGACTACGCTGGCACTAACGCGCCTTAGTGGCTTGACTTCGTGCGGCACTAGAGCGTCACTGCTGTCCAACAAAAGGAGGACAGCATGGAAGCAGAACTAGTCCCGTTCGACGAATCGCTGCCAGCGTGGGAGCAGGCCTTCTACGCGTTCCTGGCCGAGAAGGAGCGCCGGAGCGGGTCGCGCCGCACCGTAGACGCATACTCCAGCACACTTCAGCGGTTCTTCGGCACGAAAAACAAGACGCCCGAACAGATCACAGAGCGAGACGTCTTCGCATTCGCCCACGGCGTCGGACCCTCGGGACGCAAGCCTGCGCCAGTCACGATCAGCTCACGCTTGGCTGCGATCTCCAGCTTCTATCGGTTCCTGATCCGGATGAAGATTCTGTCCTCGAACCCATGCGACATGGTCGAGCGACCGCGCGTCTCGCCCTCTCCACCTCGCGGTCTTACGTCCGAGGACATCAAGCACCTGCTCGCCGTCACCCCCGAAACTCCGACCGGCCTCCGCGATCGCGCGATCATCATCTTCCTCGCTCTCACTGGCAGGCGCCGCACGGAGGTACTCAGTCTCTGCGCCAAGGACATCATTCGCGGCGACCCCGCCTCCTACACCTACCGCGGCAAGGGCGGCAAGCAGGGAAAGCGCGAACTGCCGAAGCCGGCGCTGGATGCCATCGAGGTCGCGCTGGCAGCCTGGGGCAAGTCGCTCGACCTTCTCCATGAGGGCGAATCGATCTGGCCGACGCCTGACGCTGGCCGGTCCGCCCGCGGGCTGGGTGTGACGGACGGCAGCTTCTACACCAATCTGCGGCGGTACATGAAGGCGGCGGGCCTGCCACCGGCGGGGGTCCACATTCTACGGCACTCCGCCGCGAAACTGCGACGGGACGCCGGCGAGTCGATCGAAGACGTAAGTCGATTCCTGGATCACAGCTCGCTGCAAGTGACGACGGTCTACCTCAGGCGACTGGAGGGGCAAGAGGATGGCGGCTGGCAGATTGTTGCCGGCGCGATAGGCGTCTGATGGGGACATGACCTGCTTCGTCTTTCCTGGACGGCCTAGTTACAATTGAGTCGGCGACCCGAGGCCGCCGGACTAAGGATATCGACTCTGATGCCTGCAATACGGAAAACCGCCAAGCCTTCGAAGGACAATTTGCTATGGGAAATCCCGACGTTCAACGAAGAGTTCTTACGACAGGTTCAACGAGAGCAGGCACGATGCCGACCATCTGATGAGCAACTTCTCAGAGGGCGCCCCTGGCTGGCCGCCCGTGTCTGGGGTTTCATGGCAGAAACTGATGCGGACGGCACAGTCCGTATTCTGCGGTCCGAAGTAGAGAGCGAATCAGCTCTTCGAGCACCGGTCACAGTTCGCTGGAGAGATGCCCAAAATGTGCATGACCGCACCGTCGCACTCCTCGTCCCGCTTGCTCTCGCGGCGGCTCAGCAGGCATCCAGCAGCACGGAACTCATTCACATTGAGCCGACCCGCCTCCCGGTTAATTCGGTTGCCTGGATTGCCTTCGGCAGTCTCCTTTGGTACCCGGCATCAGATACAGAATCCAGCAAGCGAACACCCCTTGTCGCGACGCTCCACATGTGGGATCTTCGTAATTCCGGTAGCGTCGCCCTGGACCCAGCTTTCAAGGATACGCTCGTTGATCGTCTGTTAGCCGTCCCGCGGCGATTCGCCCGAAGCGCCGCTGTGGCGGACACGGCACGGAGAAGTTTCGCACAGAATGAACAGGGGCTCGCGACAATCGTAGCGAGTGCTGCAACTGAGTATTTCCTCCAAGAAGGGCCCGACGAGCGACCTCCCCTGGTTGGATTTCTGGTGGACGGAGTTCAGAGCGATCTACATCATCTCCCAGAATCACTCTGGATCGAAGACCCCGAGCGGCGCTGGCGGTCAATTCAACAGCGGGTGCTTCGCGCGCTCCAAGACGACGACTCTGGCAGTGGTTTCAATAGTCCACGTTCCCGATGGCATAAGGTCACGCTTGATGAGGCCAGCGAAATTGGGGCTTCATCTCAGGAAGTATCTGGTGCTTCCGAACTACTCGAGAAGCTCTCGCAAGAGTCGGACGGCGACGAACTCAAGCTGCTTCGAATCCTCCGAGCCGCGTGGGCCGCAGATCCCAGCCTTTCGATCTCCGACATCGCTCGCGACTACGGCTTCGACAGGGGGGCTACAGAGGCTGTAATCAAGCGCATCCGCCGCCGGGCAGCGAAATTTGGCTGAGCAGAGTTAACATTTCGGCGAATCCTACCTCTTTGATGGCCTCTCGATGTAGAGGCCATGAATTTGTCAGCCGAAGACTCAAGGTTCAAAGACGTAACGGATCAGGCCGAATCGATTCTGCGCGATGTGCGCGCGCAGCCGGCGCATGTTCGCCCCTGGCTTCGCGGGATTGAGTGTGAAGCCGAGCGCGTCTACCTAGAGATTCGTCAACTCCAGGAGCGCACCGCCACCGCGTTCATTGCATGTCTCCTATCTGACGCGGAGCGTGGCCAGTGAGTCCCGAGGGACGACGGCCCGGGCGACCGCCGGTTGCCAAGCGCATCGAAGTCGAGCGGTACTACGTCCGTGACAGGAACGCCATGCTGGCGGCTCTCAGGATCGTCCTCGGACTACCTACGGTGCTGCCGGCAGAATGAAAGGAACAACAGTCATGGCAGGATCAGTGAGACGAGTGGCCTTCTACGTTCGAGTTAGCACCGACGAGCAGCGAGAGCGACAGACGATCCTGAACCAGATCGAGTCTCTGAAGCGTCAGCTCGAAGCGACGCCTGAAGCTGACCTAGCGGATACCTACGCGGACGACGGCGTGTCAGGCACGATACCACTGGCAGACCGATCAGGCGGGCGGCGCCTGATGAAGGACATCGATCTTGGGAGGATCGATGAGGTGTGGGTTATCCGCGCCGACCGCCTTGGGCGAGACGCGTCCGATGCACTGAGCCTCTGGGAAATCTTCAAAAAGGCAGGCGTAAAGCTTGTCGGGGTCGAGGAGAGTATCGGGGACTATGTGATGTTCGCAATCCGTTCCGTACTTGCCCACGATGAGCGAGACAAGATCCTTTCGCGCTTCGCCGATGGGACTGAGAACGCCGCAAGGCAAGGGCGCTACACCGGCGGGATCATCCCTCTCGGTTACACCGTTCGAGGAATTTCACCTGAGGCGAGAATCGTTCCTAGCGATACACGCATATGGAGCGACTGGACGGAAGCCGATCTCGTGAGACGGATTTACGAGTGGCTCGCTATCGACGGTAGGAGTTGCCGCTGGATCGCCTCTGAACTGAACCGGCTTGGCGTGCCGACCGCGTATCAGAAGGATCACCGGCTCGTGAGTAAGCCTCGCGGCACCCGCAAGCGGAATACGCAAGGCAAGTGGCGCGCGGGGCGCATTCGCAACCTGGTCGTGAACTCTGTCTATATGGGCCAGCTTCGTTATGGGCGCCGGAGCAAGAGACAGCGGGAGATCATTGCCGCCGACTGCGAAGCAATTGTGTCTCCGGAGCTGTGGAACGCCGCGCAACAGACACTCGCCAAGAACCGCATCATGGCGAAGAACACCAACCGCATCTACATGCTCCGCTCGAAGATCATTTGCAGTGAATGCGGCCTCAAGTTCTGTGGATCATGGAACAGTCGGACGGTCTGGTATCGCTGCAACGGACGACTCACTGACAGAGGACCGATCGAGGGGCGCTGCCCGAGCAAGATGGTCAAGGGAGAGTTCCTCGAACCGATCGTATGGACCGACATCGAGCGCTTCCTGAGAGAACCTGGCGATCTGTTGGAAGAGCTGTGCGACGAGATTAGCGCTGACCCTCCTGCTGCCGTAGCGGAAGCGGAACGTCTGACTCTGCAAACAGCCCTCGATTCGCTATTGAGCGAGCGCGAACTGACCTGTGACCTCTACACGACGAAGCACATAACTGCTGAGGAACTCGACGAGCGCATGGATCACTTAACCCTCGAACGCGCGGAACTGGAGCGGAGGCTGGCGGCACTAGATCCGACACCGGCGGTGAACGACGACAACCTGCTGCCGGCTGACCTGCTGGATCTGGTCCGCGCTAAGCTGCGCGACGGCTTGGACGACGCGGCGAGGCAGGAAATTGTGTCGCTTCTGGTTCGTCAGATAACTGTGCACCCACCGCGAGACGAAGCGAACATGCGAATCGTCATCGAATACAACTTCGTAGTCTCGACTAGCACGGACACGGGTTCATCGCCGCCAGGAGCATGAAGTTCGCCGGGAACGTGACGTTGCCCTGCGCCCGGCTGACGGTGACGACGCGGTCCTCGATCGGCTGGCGGATCGACTCGAGCACCGAATGTGCGAACTCCGGCAGCTCGTCGAGGAAGAGCACGCCGCGGTGGCTGAGCGTGATCTCGCCGGGCCGGGGCACCCGTCCCCCACCCACGAGACCGGCGTGCGATACCGTGTGGTGCGGCGCCCGGAACGGCCGCGACCGAACGAGCGACGTACCCGCCGGCAGCATACCGGCCACGCTGTAGACCCGCGTCACCTCCAGCGCCTCGTCCGGCGACAGACAGGGGAGGATCGTCGGCGTGGCGCGGGCGAGCAGCGTCTTGCCGGCGCCCGGTGGGCCGACCATCAGTACGTTATGTCCACCTGCGGCCGCCACCTCCAGCGCGCGCTTCACGTGCTCCTGTCCCTTCACGTCCCGGAAGTCGACGCCCTCCGGCGGGGGTGCGTCCGGCACGTCGGCTGCTCGCTCCGGCACGTGCGACTCGATCGTCTCCAGGCCGCGCAGGTGCGATGCCAGCGCTCCCAGCGTCGCCACGGGGACGACTTCGACGCCGTCCACCAGGCTGGCCTCCGTCGCGTCCGCCTCCGGCACGAACGCCGTGGTCAACCCGCGCTCGCGGGCGACGCCGACCATCGGCAGCATGCCCCCGGTGTGACGCACGCGCCCGTCCAGAGAAAGCTCGCCGAGGAAGACGCTGTCGCGGCGCGGTTCGGGCGCCTGCTGGGAGGCGATGAGGATGCCGATAGCGATCGGCAGGTCGTAGGAGGGGCCTTCCTTGCGCAGGTCGGCCGGGGCGAGGTTCACGGTAATGCGGTGGGCGGGGAACATGTGCCCGGAGTTGCGGATCGCCGAGCGCACACGCTCCCGCGCCTCCTGCACCGCCGTGTCCGGCAGGCCGACGATGTTGAACGCCGGCAGCCCCTGGTTACTGATGTCGACTTCGACCTCGATGATGTCGCCGTCGAGCCCGATGACCGCGCAGCTGTTCACCTTCGCCAGCATGCGCCGAACGTATCAGCCACGCCGCGCTGCTCTAAGAGGCGCGTGTCACTGTCGCTACAGGGTGGCCAGCAGCATCTCAACGTGGATAGGAGCCATCGGGTCTATGCGCCAGTCTGATCAAGGCGGTGGATTGGTTATACTGTCGTCGCAATGAGGGTTGGTCAGTAACCCCAAGCCCTCACGAAGGAGGGTGTCATGCTCAATCGTCTCCTTGCACCAGCGGCTGGCATGCTGATCGTCGCCATAGGAAGTCTATCAATCGCCTGTGGTGGCGGCGGCCCCTCTGGCCCGTCTTATCCGGATGTAACTGCTTTGGCCGACGCTCTTGGCGACGCTGGGATCGACTGCATCGATTTCACATCAGAGGCCGAAGAGTCCGAGATAGACCTAGGCTTTGGTAATTACATTGACACAGAGGGAAGATGCACCATCGAAGGCGAGGACGTGACTCTGTATACCTTCAAGGACAGTGGTGCACAGAAGAACTGGACAGGCCTCGGAGCCACTTTCGGATGCGCGTTCACCAGCGGCTTCGGCCTATCAAGCTTTCCATTCATTGAAGGCAACCTCTGGGCCATTACTGACATGACAGAAACGACGGCCGACAAGATTGCTGAGGGATTCGGTGGCACGTCAGAGGTCATCGAATGTGACTGATCGAGGCCTTTCGGCCATCAATCATCGCCACGATCACCGCCGCGTCCGCCACGATCATCGCCGGGTAGAACAACAGCCAGCGGGCGAGCTTCACCTTCCTTGTTCTTCCCCAGGGTCGGGACTGTTGATGATCTCGCAATAAGCGTAGTCGTCACAAGCGCGCTCCCTCTCTCTCCACAGGTCAGGATAGCGGTCCTTAGTGCGGTCGGTGATGAGGAGCCACGTATCGGGAGAACCATCGTCATCGGTGAAGTACTCCGACATGAAGACGTCTAGCTGGTCGTGGTTGACCCAGTGGCCCGCGTCCTTGATGATCACCGTCTCGTGCCCGGCGAGGTTGGCCAGGGCGCGCTAAGCGCAGTCAACAGTCGCTGAATTCACGGAGCGTCTTCGTCCGGGCTATCTTCGTCCGGGCTCTCTTCGTGCCGGGCCACCGCCCGTTCCTTGGCGCTATGCAAGACACCCGCGGTTACCTCCTCCAGTTCGTCGATCTCGTCTACGCTCAGCTGCTCTATCCGCTGCAGATAGTAAGTTATGGTGTCGATAACCTGGCGCTTGGGCTTGCGCCAGGTAAGCAGAAAGTACGAGCTGAAGGCCGCGATGACGCTTCCGAAGAAGAGAGCCACGCTTACGATAGTGAAGATAGATCCAAGGACCCTGCCAGGCGCCGTAACCAAATCAACGTCGCTGTGGCCGACGGTTGTGAACGCTGCAACGGCCCACCAGAGGCCGATCCAGTAGGAGGTTACGTCGGCCTCATTGGACGTCCGCTCGATCAGGAAGATCGGGACGGGGACAATGATCACGAGGAGTGCCAGGAACGCGATGACAGGCAGAACAAGGGTCTGCGTGAAAACATCCCTCAAGAGAGCAAAGGCGGCGGCGACCGCCCCAACCGTTTCTCGCCTGATGGAGGCGAGGCGAGGCTTGCGCGTTCCTACCAGCAACACGCGGTCGCCCGGCCGCGAGCTTTGGATCAGGCGGCGAGGTCGCTTGCCCCTTTGGTCAGCCATGGTTCGACGTGGACAGGTGCATACACAACAATCATAAACCTCCGCCCAGAAATCGGCTTGCCCCTCGGCCCGAAGGCCCGCGTCACTCCGCCAGGAAGCGCTCGACGTGCTCCATGAAGACGTCTAGCTGGTCGTGGTAGACCCAGTGGCCCGCGTCCTTGATGATCACCGTCTCGTGCCCGGCGATCACGTCCGCGCGGCCGGTGGCGTCGGGGTCCACCGCCCAGCTCTCCGCGCCCTTGATCAGCAGCGTCGGCGCCGCGATCTGCGACCAGATCACCATCGCGTCCTCCATGTTGAACTCATACGGAGAGCGGATGCGCACGTAGTTGTCGAACTTCCAGGTGCAGGTGCCGTCCTCGTTGCGCTTGGCGCCGTACGCGGTCAGGTGGCGGGCCATCTCCGGGCTCAGGTGCGGGTTCGCCTCCATCATGCGCTTCGTCGCAGCCTCGACGTTCTCGTAGCGGCGCGGCTGGCGGCGTTCGACGTCGTGCATGTGGTCGATCCACTGCCGCATCCGCCTGTGCGCCGGCTTGTGCTCCTGCAGCGGCGGGCCCCAACCCTCGACCGACACCAGCTTCGACACCTTGTCCGGGAACGTCCCCGCATACTGCAACGCGATCGCGCCACCGAGCGAGTGGCCGACGACGGTCAGCGGCCCCTCGATGCGGTTGGCCAGCGTCGCTACGTCCAGCGTGAACTCCGGGATGCTGTACATGCCGCCGATCGCCCAGCCGCTGTCGCCGTGGCCGCGCAGGTCCGGCGCGTAGATCGTGTAGCGGTCGACGAGCCTCTCGGCGACGAAGTCCCAGTTGCGGGAGTGGTCCTGCCCGCCGTGGATCAGCATCAGCGGCGGCTTATCGCCGTCGCCCCAGACGTCGTAGTGCAACGTCACGCGCTGCGACTCGTAGGATTCGGAACGCGGCTCCGTCGTGTCCGCTGTCATGCGCCCTCCTGGCTCCTGATCTCGTATAGCGGCGCGTAGACGCCGGGGTCGCTCCCCGGGATCACGAACGCGCCGACCAGCTTCTCGTAGAACTCCGCCGGGCCGACGCCGCCGACGACTGCGTAGCCGTAACCCATCTCGCGCATCGACTCCAGGCAGCGCAGCAGGAGCAGCGCGCCGAGGCCGCTACCGCGCAGGTCCTCGCGCACGCCCGTCGGGCCGAAGTAGCCCTTCCGCGTACACTCGAACACCGCGAAGCCGACGATCTCGGCGGCCTGCAAGGCCACGTGAGCCGTGATCGGCGTGTGGTTGAACGCGCGATCGGCCTCCAGCGCCCAGAGGCCGCCGAAGTTGGCCCGCGCGAACTCGCCCATCCGGGTGCGGTCCCAGGGCTCGGCGCGACGCACCCGGAAGCCGCCGTCCGCCACACGCTTTTCGTGCGGCGCCGCATCGGGCAGGTCATAGAGGCGCGCGAGCATGTCCGGCATAGCGCCCGCTATGATACAGGTGCCAGGTGCTAGGTGTCAGGTGTGAGATGTGCGCGCCAGCACCTGGCACCTCACACCTAACACCTATGGAGGGGCACCGCTGGCTTACCTGAGAGTCCGCGTCACAGCTGGAGCACGCGCCGCCGGCCTGACCGGCTGGCACGACGGCACCCTGCGACTCAAGGTCCGCGCAAGGGCCGAGAAAGGCCGCGCGAACGCCGCCGTCGCGAGCCTGCTCGCCGAGAAGCTGGCGGTCCCGCCCTCTCGCGTCCGCCTCGCCCGCGGCGGCAGCTCACGCGAGAAGCTGTTCGAGATCGACGGCCTCAGCGAAGAAGAGCTGATGCGCCGGCTCGGCGCGCCGATGCTCTGACCGGACGCAGCCACGTTTGCGCTCCCGCCGCGCAACGTTGTAAGAAAGAGCCACTGAAGGAGGGCATATGACAACACTCGAACTGATACTCCTCGGCACGGGGAGCCCCATCCACCAGCCGCACCGCTTCGGCAACTCGCAGATCATCCGCGGCGGCGACGCGAGCATACTTGTCGACGCCGGCTGGGGCGCCACCGTGCGCATGTACCAGTGCGGCGTGCCACCGCAGGGCATCGACGCCGTCTTCGTCACGCACCTCCACTCCGACCACACGACCGACTTCGCGGACCTCCTGGTCATGCGCTGGGTCGGTGGCGTCACGAAGCCCCTGCGCGTCTACGGCCCGGAGGGCACGGCGAGCATGATCGCCGGCTACCGGCAGGCGCTCGAGGCCGACACGCGCTTCCGCTTCGCCCACCACGGTGAGCAGCTGGCGCCCGTGGGGACCGAGTGCGACGTGACGGAGATCTCCGCCGGCGTCGACCCCGTCGAGGTCGCCACTGTCGGCGACATCACGGTCAAGGCGTTCGAGGTGGACCATCGGCCGGTGATGCCGGCGTTCGGCTTCCGCCTGGAGCGCGGCGGAAGGTCGATAACGATCTCCGGCGACACGAACGCCTGCCCCGGCCTCCTCAACGGCGCCCAGGGTGCGGACATCATGGTTGCGGACTCGATGAACAAGGCGATGATGTCGATGCTGGAAGAGAACATCCGCCGCAGCGGCAACGAGCTGCAGGCCGGCCTGCTCGCCGATGCGCACAGCTACCACAACGACGTCAAAGACGCCGCCGATATCGCGCAGAAGGCCGGCGTTAAGCACCTGGTCCTCTCGCACGTCATGCCCGCGATCGTCGAGGAGCAGACCCCGCAGTTCACGGAAGGACTCGACGCCATCTTCACGGGCAAGATCAGCGTCGGCCACGACCTCGCGCGGTACGGAATAGAGTGACGCCGATCCGCCAGGCCGAAGAATGACCGCCGCGCCCGGACGCCCCCGCTGGAGCATCATCCGCCTCGGATCGATCGTCGCCGCCGCTGCTGTCATCGCGGCCGCGTTCATGCCATGGGTGAAGGCAGACGTGGTCATCTTCACGCTCTCCGTCAACGGTATGGACCGCGACGGCCCCTACACCGCCGCTCTCGGCGCGGCGATCGTCATGGCGATACTGGCGTCAGTCTACACGCAGCTTTCGAGCCGCCACGCGTTCACCGCCGTCGCGGTCTTCGGCTCGCTGATCGCGCTCATCGGCTTCCTGACGTGGATCGACGTCGAAGGCGCGGTTGATGTCGACGGCCAGGAGCTGGAAGGTCTGCCCTTCGTCACCGTCTCCCCTCAGGCCGGGCTCGTGATAACGACCGTGGCAGGCATCGTCGCCGCCACGCTGGGCCTCGCCGGCGCCCGGCTGGAAGCGCCACCGCCGGAGCCCACCGACTAGCCGGGGAAGCGCTCCGCCATCGCCCGCTCGTACTCCGGGAAGTAGCGCGCGATCACCGTCAGATCGAACGAGCCCAGTATCGACTCCTTCGGCTCACGCTCCAGGAGGAAGGCGAACGACTCCCGGACCAGTTCATCCGGCTCCGCGCCGCGGGCGAGGCGGTCGCGATCGATGCGCGAGAGCGTCACTTCGTGCCGCGACTCGCTCCCGCCGTCGGTCACACGTACGTCGAAGCGCCAGCCGCCGGCCGTCTCGCTGGACTCAACGCTGATCTCGGCCATCAAGCGCCGCGGCGGCGCTCCATCTCCTGCCGCACGAACGGGTTCGTCTGCTTTTCGGCGTCGATGCGCGTCTCCTGCATGTGGCCGGGCAGCACTATCGTCTCGTCCGGCAAGACGAGGAGCTTGTCGATGATGCTCGCCATCTCCTGATCGTAGTCGCCGCCGGGGAGGTCCGTGCGGCCAATCGATCCGGCGAAGAGGGTGTCGCCGCTGAAGAGCATGCCGTCCGAGTAGTAGGAAAGGCTGCCGGGCGTGTGCCCCGGTGTGTGGATCACCGTCAGCTTGACGCCCGCCACCTCGACGACATCGCCGTCCGCGAGATTGTAGTCAGGTGCAGGCGGGTCCGGCACTTCGCGGCCGGTGAACATGAGCGCGCTCTTCGCAGCCTGCGCCGCGATCGCGGCCTCGTCGCCGTGCATCAGGAAGCTGGCGCCGGTTTCGTTCTTTATGCCGCCAACGCCGAGGATGTGGTCGACGTGGGCGTGCGAGTTGGCGATCGCTTTGATCTTGACGCCCATGTCGCGCGCCATTGCCAGGATGTCCTCCGCCTGGTCGCCGGGGTCGATGCAGATCGCCTCGCCCGTGCGCCGGTTGCCGATGACCCAGCAGTTCTCCTGGAAGACGCCGACGACCATGCCTCGCACCATCAGCTCGCTGACCTGAGGGTCTGCCATGGCCCCAGTCTACCGGACGCGCAGCCCGAACGGCGACTAGTTAGCTGCGACCGCGGGGACCGGCGCCGGCGTCGCCTGGCTGAGCCTGGCCCGAACGACGCGCCGGTCGGAGTAATAGCCGCCGAAGCGGCCACCGGTCGGCGAGTAATCCCCGCCGCAGGTGATGACCGTGATCGTATCGTCATTCGTAGGGGCCATCATTGCGAGGGCGGACGAGTCGCTGGGGTCGATCAGGAAGTTCTCCTCGACCTTGTAGCTCAGCTCAGCCCCGTCGTCGGCGCGCAGGAGAATCTGATCGCCGTCACTGAGCTGTTCGAGGTCGAAGAAGACGCCGGCGCCGCCCCAGGTTCTATGGCCGGCAAGGACGGCGTTGCTGCCCATGCCCGGCTCCGAGGACCAGTTGTACCAGGCCACTTCCTGGCCGTTCCGTGGCACTTCCGGGACAGAATCGGAGTCCAGGCCGAATGCGTTGACCGTCGCGTCGACGCCGATGCGCGGAATGACAAGCTGGAAAGGCGTTGAGCCCAGCGGCGGCTCGATCGGCAGCTCGATCGGCGGCTCCGCGGCCGGCGATGGCAACGGGGTGGTGTAGCGGTCGAAGATGTGGTCAGGCTCGGCAACAAGCCGCGCGGCACTCCGTGGCTCCTGATCCGTGGGCGGCGCGGTCCCGGACAGCGCAGCGGCGAGCGAGCCGACCAGCGCCGCCAGCACAACGGCCGTCAAGAAGAGGCCTCCCGCAAGTAAAGGCAGGCGCCGGAGCCAGCGCCGGCGAGGGCGTAGTGTCGGTCGGTCGGAGCCAGCGTCTGCGTTCATGTAGATTAGCCTTCCTCGCGATTATAGAGGTGGTTCGCCTGATTGTGGAGACGCGGCAGAGGCGCCGTTTGTTAGACTTGGCCGCAATCCGCCTCAGCCGCCATCTTGGAGGCCAAACCGAGCGCTTACTCTATTCACCGAGCGCCTGCTCGCTTCACCGAGCGCCTGCTCTGTATATTGAGCGCTCGCTATACAATGCTCGCATATACGCCCAAAACTATTGACTCCACTCGCCGCAGGCCGTAATTAACGTGGTGAAAGGAGAGTATGGATGTGGCAATGCTTTTCGGCAAGTGCGGTCGAGAGGGAATCCTGGGGAGGGAAAAGCATCCATGGCTCTCGCCACCCATCGTTAGGAGGGTGGAGTTTCGAAGGTGCCCCGCGAGGCGAAAGCCGCACCCCGCGCGTCAGCTGCCGTATCTAGCAGGCTAGCTGGCCACCTCTTAAGGGCGCAGGTCCGCCGTGACATGGGCTCCACGGCGGGCCCGGAATAGATCAGGGCCGCCGGTGGGGACGCTGGCGGTCCTGCTGCGTCTGCCTAGCCTGCCGGCTGGCGAAGTTCTGGTCTATCGGCCGTCAGACGCCCGGCGTGCATCATGAAAAGCGACCCCATGGCGCCCGGCGTATCGAACGCCTCGCCGCCGAGAAGACGGCCGACGCGCAGCCCGATATAGATCGCCAGCAGCAGGCTGGCCATCGCCCTCGCCTCCACCACCTTCGCGTCGTAGACGCCGTCGTCGATGCCACGCTGGACGAGCGTCTCCAGCCAGTTCTGACGCAGCTTCCACGCGGACCGGCCCGTCGTTGCCAGCTTGTCGTTCTTGAGCGCCTCGGCCCAGATCTCGATCTCCAGGCGCGTCACGTTGTCGATATCTGCATCCCGCATCGTATCGGAGAAGAAGTCAGCCACCTGCCGGAAAGCCGACTCTGCATCATCGGCCCCTTCGATCAAACTGCGCATGCGCTCGGTGGCGATCTTCGCAGAGTGCTCGATAACGGCGGCGATCAGCTCTTCTTTGCTGTCGAAGTAGTGATAGAGGCCACCCGGCGTGATGCTGGCCTCATGGCAGATCTCGTCCGTCGTCGTCTCGTGGAATCCGGAGCGCAGGAAGCAGGCTCGTGCAGCTTCGATGATCTCCAGTCGGCGCGCCTCGACTTCTTCAGGCTTGAGTTTTGGCATTCCGCCTCCGGTCGGCTATAGAAAGCGAGCGCTCGGTACGCAAGCCGAACCTATCGGAGTCCGGACAAAGTGTCAAGGCAATTGCCATCGGGATTCTGGAATCTTCTGGTATGTACTCCCTCATAGAACACCGCACGTTTCGTATGATGTAACCTCTCTGCCATCGACCGTCCCGCCAGAGGCCCGAGGAGGAACGACATGAAGATCCTGTGCGTGCTCTACGATGATCCCGTTGACGGCTACCCGAAGTCGTACGCGCGCGACGACATACCATCGCTAGAACGCTACCCGGACGGGCAGATGCTCCCGACACCTGCCGCGCTCGGATTTAAGCCCGGCGAGCTCCTGGGGTCGGTCTCGGGAGAACTCGGACTGCGCGACTTCCTCGAGAAGCAAGGGCACACGATGGTCGTCACGTCCGACAAGGACGGCCCGGACAGCGTCTTCGAGCGCGAGCTGCCGGACACCGATGTCGTGATCTCGCAGCCGTTCTGGCCGGCCTACCTGACCGCCGAGCGGATCGCCAAAGCCCCGGACCTGAAGCTGGCGATAACCGCCGGCATCGGCTCCGACCACGTCGACCTGCAAGCAGCGATAGACAGGGGCATGACCGTCGCCGAGGTCACGTACTCAAACAGCATCAGCGTCAGCGAGCACGTCGTCATGGCGATCCTCTCGCTCGTCCGCAACTACATCCCGTCATACAAGTGGGTCGTCGATGGCGGCTGGAACATCGCCGACTGCGTCGCGCGCTCCTACGACCTCGAAGGCATGGACGTGGGCACGATCGGCGCCGGCCGCATCGGCACCGCCGTCCTCAAGCGCCTCAAGCCCTTCGACGTCAAGCTCCACTACACTGACCAACACCGCCTGCCGGAGGACGTGGCGGCCGAGCTGGGGGTCACCTATCACCCCGACGCCGACTCGCTGATCCAAGTCTGTGATGTGGTCACCGTCAACGCCCCGCTTCACCCCGGGACCGAGCACATGGTCAACGACGCCTTCATCGCCAGAATGAAGCGCGGAGCCTACCTCGTGAACACAGCGCGCGGCAAGATCTGCGACCGAGACGCCGTGGCGCGCGCGCTCGAAAGCGGCCAGCTCGCCGGCTACGCGGGCGACGTCTGGTTCCCGCAACCGGCGCCGCAAGACCACCCCTGGCGAACGATGCCGCATCACGGCATGACGCCGCACGTGTCCGGCACTTCGCTCTCTGCGCAGGCGCGCTACGCGGCCGGTGTGCGCGAGATCCTGGAATGCTTCTTCGCGGGTCGTCCCATGCGCGAGGAGTACCTGATCGTCGACGGTGGCAAGCTGGCGGGCGCCGGCGCACACGCCTACAGCGAAGGCAACGTTACGGGCGGCTCCGACGAAGCAGCGAAGTTCAAGAAGTGAGGCCGCGCGTGGGCGCGCGACGCACCGGGACCACCCTGGAAGGCGCGCAGTCGGCAGGAGTCCGGCAGAAGCACCGTTGCCGCGCTGAAATCAGCTCTGCTAACATTGAATTTGCGCTGCGGGATGGTGTAATGGTAGCACGGCTGATTCTGGATCAGTTAGTCTAGGTTCGAATCCTAGCCCCGCAGCCAATGTGGCGCATTCGTCTAGCGGCCTAGGACGCCGCCCTCTCAAGGCGGAGATCACGGGTTCGAATCCCGTATGCGCCACCAACTTTCAAATTGAGCCCCCTCACTGATGAGGGGGCTCTTTTCAATGCCCCCACCGGCGTCAGCCTTTGGAGCCGGCCAGCGTGTCGGCCGGCACCGCCTGTGGGACCGCTCGCGACGGGCTGCGGATCATCGCCGCGGAGACGAAAGTCGCGCCTCCCAACACGGCGGCGATGATCGGGAAAGCGTACTTCAGACCGAGCGTGTCCACGGCGACGCCGCCGGCCAGCGAGCCGAACAGGATCCCGACACTCATCGCCATGTTGAACACGCCCATCATCGCGCCGTGGCCGTACTCGCGGCCCTCCTCCGTCGCCAGCGCGCCCAGCGTCGGCCAGACCAGCGCCTCGCCGGAACCGATCGCCATGAAGACGATAATCAGCCCCGGGAAGCTCTCTACGAACGGGATCACCGACGTCGCCGCCACGACGATTAGCGAGCCGGTGACAAGCGTCGTGACCTTGTTCAGCCGGTCCACCAGGCCGCCGAACGGTATCTGGAGGGCGGCGTTGACCAGCGTCCGCCCGGCGATGACGATGCCGATCTGCGTGCCCGAGGCGTCCATGAACTCCGTCATGAGGAGCGGCAGGAACGCCATCAGCGGCACCATGATGAACATCGTCGACATCCGGGACAGCAGCACGCCCATAAGCCGCACGTTCCCAGCCATCCGGCGCATCGTTTCGAGCATTGGCGGAGGGGCCGCGCGCCCCTTCAGCTGCACGTCGCCGGGCAGAAGGAGCACGACGAGCGTCATCGAAAGAGCACCGGCCGCGCTCATCGCGTAGAACGCGGCATCGAAGCCCAGGGTGTCGCGGAATATGCCGCCGATGATCGGCCCGAAGCCGATGCCGGAAAAGAGCGCCATGTTGAGACTGCCCATGTAGCGGCCCTCTTCGCCCTTCGGCGCGAAGCTCGCCACGTATGACATCGCGATCGGCACGATCATCGCCGAACCAACGCCGTGAACCGTGCGGATGAAGATCAGGTGCTCAACGGACGTCGCCAGCGTGAACGAAAAACCGACGACCGAGTAGATCAGCAGGCCCGTGACGAGAAAGCGCTTGCGGCCGTGGCGGTCGGACATCCCGCCGACGAACGGCTGCAGGACGCCACGGCTGATGGAAAAGCCGGCAACCATCAGCCCGATCATGATGCCGCTGGCGCCGAGGTTGTCGGCGTAGACCGGCAGCAGCGGGATAACGATTCCGAGGCCGAGGAGCGCTATGAAGACGGCGAGGAACAGCGTCGCCAGCGTCGCCGTCCTCCGGCTGCGCGCAGCCCCTGCTTCAATCGTCACGGTACGCTCAGCATACCGCGAACGGGGTAAGGGTCGATCAGTGGCGCAGCACGGCGCTGCTCCCGGCTTCGGCTAGCGGGGCTAGTTGGCTGCGCGCCGGTCTTGCAGGATGTGCCCGAGCGCTCGATAGGCCCGCGGGTTGAACGGCAGGCCCGCGTGTGTCCCACCGACCTCGTGGTTCAGCCTCTCCCTGTCATCCGTCGCGTTGTGCCAGTCCACCACGCCGTCCGACTTCGTGAAGATGACGGCGTGCCGGACGGACGCGGGCAGCTCCTGCGCCGCGGCGGCAGTGAAGCCACAGCGGCAGTCCAGCGTGAAACAGCGACACTCGCGGCCGATCAGGAACATGCCTGCTGTGAGGAGAAGCGCTCCGGCGGCCAACACTTGCGGATGCGCCTGAACGGACTGCAAGGGAGTGCCAAGATAGACCAGTTGCGATACGTTCTCGGGCTGGTCGAGGGCCACGCGCCGGGCGATGATCCCACCGAGGCTGTGGCCAACGATGCGGACAGGGCGTCCGGTATCGCGAACGGCCTGGCGCACGGTCTTGTCCAACCGCTCGGCAAGCTTGCCCGGGCAATCCGCGTTGATCGTGATGCCGGAAAGGTATGGAGTGTAGCCGACTCTCCGCAGCCAGCCGCTCATCTCCAGCATGAAGACGTCCGGACACATGAAGCCGGGCACCGTAATCACGGCCTCGCCGTCGCCACGAGGCACACCACGTCCGTAGTAGATGGGCGACAGCCGGAGCGCCAGCCAGTCGATCGCCCAGAGAGCCTCGACCCAGAGCGGCGGCATTGGCATGTCCGGCGCCGGCGCGATGAGCGTCTGGTGCGTCCGAAGTGCGGTTGACGTCCACATAGAAGCCGTTAATCCTCCGCATAGTTAGATGCGCGGAGTACTCGTCGACGTTGCAGCGCGAAAGTAAAGGCCCGGTAAATCTGGCGCGCGTTACGGTTAAGCGCGTGCTATCCTGCGCTCCGAAAGGAGTCCCTGATGGCACGCCTCGCCGGCCGGCACCTCATGATCGAGCAGCTCCTGGCAGACGGGACGAAGTACGTTTTCGGCAACCCCGGCACTACGGAGCAGGGCTTCCTGGACGCCCTGCAGGACTACCCGCAGCTCCAATACATCCTCTCGCTGCATGAAGGCGTCGCCACGGGGGTCGCCGACGGGTACGCGCGCGCCTCCGGGCGGCCGGCGTTCCTGCAGCTCCACATCACGCCCGGCGTCGGCAACGCAATGGGCATGCTCTACAACTCGTACCGCGCGGGCACCCCGCTTGTGGTCTACGCGGGGCAACACCCGCAGCGGGGCGCCAGCCAGGACCCGATCCTCACCGGCGACCTCGTGCGCCTGGCCGAGCCGCTTACGAAATGGGCCGTTGAGGCGGGCGACGCGTCCGAAGTGCCCATCCTCCTGCGACGCGCCTTCAAGGTGGCGCTGGAGCCGCCGAGCGGCCCGGCTTTCATCTCAATACCGACGAACGTGATGGACGAGGAAGCTGCGGCCGAGATCGCCCCGGCGAATCATGTCGACACGAGCGTTCGTCCCAGCGCTGAAGCGGCCGAGCGAATCGCCCGCCTGCTCATCGACGCCCGTTCGCCGATGCTCCTCGCCGGCGACGGCGTTGCGGTCAGCGGCGGCCAGGCCGCACTCGTGCAGCTGGCAGAGCTTACCGGCGCGCGTGTGCACTCCAGCTTCGCCGCGGAGCTGCCGTTCCCTTCGGCGCACCCGCTTTACCAGGGCCTGCTGAACGTCGTCTCGCCATCGCTGCTCAAGGGACAGCTCGCCGATGCCGATCTCGTCATCGCCATCGGCACACCCGTCCTGACGCTCCTCTTCCCGCTGGACGAGCCACCATTCGCCAACGGCGCGAAGGTGGTGCACGTCGACCTCAACGCGCGCGAAATCGGCAAAAATTGGCGAGTGGACGTCGGCGTCATGGCGGACCCGCGCCTTGCGATGATCGACGTAGTCGAGGCGATCAAGCGGCTGCAGACGGACGACCAGCGCAAAGCCGCCCGGGAGCGAGCAGACAGGGTGCAGCAGGCAGGCGACCAGATGATGGGCGCGCTCGAAGCGGCTGCAAAGGCCCGCTGGGACGACAGCCCGATGACGGCAGGCCGCATGATGTTCGAGCTAGGCGAGGCGATGGCACCGGACACCGTGCTCTTCGACGAATCGATCACCGCCGGCGGATACTTGATGCGCTACCTGCGCTTCCCGGACACGGGACGCCACTACCGCGCCAGCGGCGGCGGCCTGGGTCCGGGCATGCCCAACCCGATCGGCATCAAGCTGGCGCGGCCCGAGGCACCCGTAATGTCGATCGTCGGCGACGGCTCTGCCCTGTACACAATCCAGGCGCTCTGGACGGCCGCGCACCACAAGATCCCGGTCACGTGGGTCATCGCCAACAACCGCAGCTATCGCATCCTTAAGCTGAACATGCTCGACTACCTCGGTGAAGCTGCGGCCGGCCGCGACTTCGTGGCGATGGACATGACCGAGCCGGCGATAGACTTCGCACAGATCGCCGCTTCGTTCGGCGTCAAGGGAGTCCGCATTGAGCACCCGGACGAGATCGGCGACGCCTTGCGCGAGGCGCAGGGATCGGGAGAGCCGCGGCTGCTCGACATCGTCATCGACGGCGACGTCAAGTCGCGCTGGCTATAGAGGAGCAATCCAGCGCTTCCAAATACCCGTATGCTCCTTTAGCATTAGCGCAGGAGACAGATGCCGGAGGACGAAAAACACGAGTACCGGCAAGCGTACGAGGCCTGGACGAAGAATGTCCGGGACTTGCACGGCGTCCTGCTCGACGGCCAGAGGCTGGAACCGCCGAAGCTGAAAGGCCTGCTCAACAGAGAGGCGCGTGCCAAGGAACGCTACGACGACGCGCGCCGCAAGCTCCTTGGACTCTCCGACCGAAGTCGCCACTGCCCATGAGTACCGACCGTATCTACCGCTATCACCACACGTTTCAGTATTTAGACAGATGCGTGTGGCTACCTGGGATACCCGATTGACGCGCTCACTGAAAGAGCCCCGCGCCGGCAGTCCGCCGGGCGAGGAAGCTCAGGCGAAGCCGTCTACGCAGCCTCAACAAGAGGTCTCGGCGGAGTGGGAACTCGTCCGTCGCGCACAGCAATACGACAACGACGCCATCCACACGATCTACCAGACGTACTACCCGAAGATCTACAACTACGCCTTCATGCAGATGGGCGACGTCCAGGCCGCCGAAGACCTGGCCTCCGACGTCATGCTCAAGATGATCGAGAAGGTCCAGACCTACAAGTTCAAGGGGTTGCCCTTCGGCGCCTGGGTCTTCCGCATCGCCCGCAACCGCCTGATCGATCTCCACCGCCGCCGCAAGCGTCGCGGCGAGGTGGACCTCAGCGAGACGATCGCCACGGCGGTCGCCAACCCGCAGGTGCTTGCCGAGCGAGCGCTGGAGCGGGGCCAGATCCAGGTGGCGCTGAAGCACCTGACCCCCGAACAGCGACAGGTCATCATCCTCAAGTTCATTGAAGGCTTCGACAACCGCTCTGTCGGCAAGATCATGGGCCGGAGCGAAGGCGCCATCAAATCGCTCCAGCACCGCGCCCTCGGCGCCCTGCGGCGCATCCTCCACCCGGAGGACGTATAGCCATGTTTCGCAGATACAGCTCAGTCCTCGACGAATGCCTGGCCGCTCTTCACCACGGCGAGCCGATAGAGCGTATCGTCGCGCGGCATCCGCGCCACGCCACGCGGCTGCGCTCGGCGCTCTCGCTGGCGGCGCGCGTGCAGTCCAGCCCGCGTGTAACACCGCGAGCAGAGGCCCAGGAGCGCAGCTGGCGACTCGTCCGGGAGCGCGCACACCAGCTGCGAACGGGCGGCCGGCGCGTCACGGCGCGGCGCGCGAGCTATGGCGCAGTCCTCAAGCCGGCGGCAGCACTCATCGCGGTTCTTCTGTTCGTATCATCGTTCGGCGGCGGCCTGGCGTACGCATCGCAGGACGCGATGCCGGACAGCCCGCTCTACAGCATCAAGCTGGCGACGGAGGACATGCGCCTCTGGTTCGTCTTCGACGAGAAGCACGAAGCGGAGATCTTGCTCGACCAGTCCAACCAGCGCGTCGATGAGATCCGCAGCATGGTCAGTCAGGGCAAGCCGATTCCCGAGAACGTCCTCGGAGCGCTCGAAAACCGCAACCGGCGTGCCGTCTCGATCCTGCACGACAGGCCCGAAGAGACGGGCCTGCGCGCACTCGTCCTCACCCAGGCGCAGGAGCAAGAAGACCTGCTCGTCGCGCTCTTCGAACAGGTGTCAGACGACGCGCGCGACGAATACACCAAGGCCGTCGCGTCTCTGCACAACGTGCGGTTGGGCGGGGGCGCGGGAACGGCGCTCGTGGCCGTGCAGCCGGAAGACCTTCTCGGCGGCATCCTCAGCATCTCAGGCCAGGTGCAGCTGCTGGACGACGGCACCTGGAGCATCGGCGGCTTCGCCGTCAACGTTGACGACCGCACACTCGGCAACGGCGAGATCGTCGCCGGCCTGTCGGCGCGCGTCGTCGTCGCAGTCAGCGCGAACCACCGCCTGCAAGCCCTCAGCCTGATCGGCGGCGGCCTGCTCGACGGTCCGGACACCAGCGCGCTCGTGAACGGCCCGGTCGAATCGATCACCAGCGACGGCGTCAAGATCGGCGGCACCTTCTTCCGCTTCTCCGAATCCACGTCACAGACGTACGACTTCGAGCCCGGAGAGCTCGCGGAGATCACCATCAGGACCACCGCAGACGGCATCGTCGCGGACAAGATCAAGCCGGCAGCCTCAACACGGACTTCGACCGAGATAAGAGCACTCACCTTCGAGGGCACGATCGAGGGCGACGTCAGCGGCTCAATGAGTGAGTGGCTGATCGGCGGCTTCCAGTTCGGCATCACGGAGAGCACCGTCGTCGACGCCAGCGCCGGCGATGTCCGCGACGGCGCGCGCGTGCAAGTCGAAGCGGTCAACGATCGCGGCGAGTTGCAGGCGTCACGCGTGTCGGTGCTCGCCAGTGAGACAGAAGCCGGCTTCGTTACGGTCATCGGCATCTTCGACGGCTTCCAGGGCGCCCAGTGGGCCGTCAGCGGCCTGCCCGTCATCCCGCCCGAAAACGGCGCTGAGCCGCAGGTCGGAGCGCTGATCAGCGTCGAGACAGAGCGCGGCGACGGCGGCGACCTGACAGCGTCCGGATTCTTCGAGATCGAGGGCACGGACGACGAGGAGCTGATCCGCACGCAGGGCACGATCAGCGGAATCGGCGGCAGCAGCTGGACGCTTGAGTTCGGCGACGTAAGCATTCAGGAGAGCGCAGAGATCGCCGGCGGCGAACCCGGCGTTGGACAGCGAGTGCTGATCTGGAGCGAGCGGGGCGAAGCCGGCAACCTCGTGGCGCGCTACGTGCGCGTCCTCGACCACAGGTCGATCCTCGGCGCGCTCGATGACACCGTCCTGCCGGCGCCCGCGCCGTAGCGCCAGAGCTTGGCGCAGACACGGACCTTCCCCTACACTGAATCTGCTGCCCCCGTCGTCTAGCGGCCCAGGACGCCGCCCTTTCAAGGCGGAGATCGCGGGTTCGAATCCCGCCGGGGGCACCAACTCTGGGATACGATTGAGCCCCCTGCGGCACATGAATTGTGCTAAAGGGGGCTTAACAGTTGTGGCGGCCTTGTGGGCCCGTCGGACCGATGGACGGTATCCCGAAGTGACGAACTGCACGACCTGCCTTGCCGGCCACCGTATGGCCGCGCGGGCGAACCGGGCCGCCACCGGCTCAGGGGCTGGGGCCGCCTATTGGCTCTTGCGGATCTCCTGCTGAACCCAGTCGTCCAGCGTCCCGCGGTGGATCCGCCATTGCTTACCGACCTTCACGGCCGGAATAGCCCCTTGCCGTGCCAACCGGTAGACGGTCGATGGGTGGAAGCGCAAGTAATCAGCGGCTTCCTCGATCGTCATTAGCTGCGCGGCATCGTTCATGTCAGATCGTTTCGTCGCCACGGATGCACCTCAAAGAATTGCTCATTACAAGTTTATATCACTAAGGGCGCTCAAGCGCGACAAAACAAGCGCAAACTAGCCCCTGCAATTCGTTCAGTGTCAATTGTGGCTTACACGCAGGCCTTGCCGCCAGCGTTGGCTTTGGAAGGGGCCGCATCAGTTCGCCCGACGAGCGCTATTGAGAGGCATGGTGCCATGCGCCACTGCTTGCCGGCCCTGGGTGCCAGAGGCCTGACCGACTGGATCAGGCGATTGCCGGAGCCTCTGGGGCGGAGCAAAGTGAATGACCCTTGAACACCACCGCCAACTCCACCGATCACTCATCTTGCTCCGCTCTTGAGTATACAGATGGCTGGGCGTTGTGCTCTGTTACAACGCGTTGGTGGGCGTCGCGTAACAACGCCGGCCTGGTCAGCCGCGGGCCATGAGACCCGGTTAGCGGGAGCGGTGGGCCCCGTTACGGGCCGGACTTAACGAGCATGGCAGGTGGTCCGGGTGATAGCGCCACTGGCTCCCGATCTTGACCGCCGGAATTGCGCCGCGATGCGTCTGTTGACGCACGTTGTACACACTGACGCCGAACTTGTCGGCTACGTCGCGCATGGTTAGTAGAGAACCCAGGCTACGACTCATTTCATCACCTCCTGCCAAACATCTGCCGTTCGGCTTACTTCTCCCTCCAGAAGCCGAGGATGCGGAGTTTGCTCCGCCACGCAAGTTTGCACGCGGGATTCTAGCGTGACCTGCTGATGAGCGTAAGCTCCGCCTTGCCCCGTGGCCGTTGCAGTTCCATCGCATTTGAATGCGCCGGCGTCCCGTCACGTTTTCTTCACGGCCCCAACCTCCCGGCGACTGCCACCTCTCGGTGGCTCGAGTCTGTCGCGACGGACAGTCTGCCAGACTCAACAAGGCCAACGAGCGCCTCAACGACGCCCGTGTCCCACTGAATCCCGGCGCCCGCCGGCAACTTCTACCGGTAGGGTCGGTCTGATGACATCGCGTCGAACGCGTCCACGGCCCAGCCGAGTCTACTTACGTCCGGCCGTCACCGCCTCGCGGTACTCCTGCCACCACGTAGCCACGTCGCGGAATCCAGCCCCGTCCAACGCCGCCAGATCCTCTCGCAGCGTCAGTGGCATGTCGCCCTCGACCGCTTCCATCGCTGTCAAGAACTGCCGTGTCGACGCTACGTCGCGAAACCGCTCGTCGAGGCCCGCCGCCCGTGCGACGACCCCCTGCGCTCGGAGCACCTGGATACGCTCCTCAACTTCGTCCGTCTCAGCGACGATGATGTCCGCGTTGATGAACCAGCCACCGTCCCTCAGAAGCGTGAGCGCGTCCCGCATCGTAGTTTCTTTCTCGCCACGATCCAGGTGGTGCAGGGCGTACGATGAAAACACCACGTCGACATCGCTCAGGTCCGCCGTTAGGCTGTCCAGCGCCTTGAAGTCGCCCAGCCGGTACTCAACCGATCCCTCGTACGCCTTCAGCCGCTCGCGCGCTATCTCGATCATTTCTTCCGACCCATCGATCGCATACACGGTCGATGCCGGAAACGAATCGAGAAACCGTTGCGTGGAGTAGCCGGTGCCCACGCCGAGATCCACCGCCGTTAGTCGCTCATTAGCGTCGAAGGGCAGTATCTCGAGCGCCACCTCCACCATCTTCGCGCGGTTGGGGTGCATAATCTCCATCTCGGCGTCATACGAAGAGACCCGCTCCGAAGCTTCGTACGCTTCGATACTCTTTGCCTTCATGCGCTTCCTACACTTTGTCGACCGGACTCGGAACCAGCGCCCAATCGCTATGCCGAAGTTTGAAGGAAACTTATCACATAGATAGCCCTCCGCCGAAGGCGCGACTCGCATGAGAGAGAGACTTGACGAGATAGGCCAGGACATGACCCCAACGTGCGTAGACGATCTCGTCGGGTGGGCGCGGTCAGCCGTCCAGTTACCCCAACTGCTCGAACTAGCAGGATTGCCCGACGCGCTGCAAACGGTGGCGCCGCCAAGCGCGAAGACGGTGGAGGTGAAGCCAGAAGCACGACGCCTGCCAGCGCGCTTGCTAGCGGTGGTCTCCTCACCCTACAGCCTCCGCCGCTATTGTACTCCCGCTAGTCGGGGAAGGTGACGAGCGACGTCGTGCTCTGCACGCCCTCGATCGGGCGGATGCGGTCGCCCAGGACACGCGGGATGTCCTGCAGGTTTTCGGCGGATATCTCGACGACGATGTCGTACGGGCCCATCACTTCGTGGACCTCCTGGATCCCCTCCATGCCATGTATCTGGTCGAACACATGCTTGGTGTTGCCGGGGTCAGTCACAATCAGCACATAGGCCTTGATTGCCATCGAAGTGCGCTCCTTCCAAGTCTGCGGTCGATTCGTAGGAATATGCGGGGCGTGGCTCAGTATACAGGACGAGCACCCCCATCTCGCGCGCCGCGCGCCTGATAGACTGAAGATACCGATGGCAACCCGCCCCGATCCCTTTGGCGCCCTCGCCAGCCTCGACACTGCGGCCGGCGCCGTGCGCTACTACCGCCTCGGCGCGCTCGATTTCGCCGACGTCGAGCGGCTCCCGTTCACCGTTCGCATCCTCCTCGAGAACCTCTTGCGGCGCTGCGACGGCGACGTCGTCACGGAGGACCACGTCCGCTCGCTCGCCGCCTGGTCGCCCGCGGCCACCGGCGGACTCGAACTGCCGTTCATGCCGGCGCGCGTCCTCCTTCAGGACTTCACCGGCGTCCCCGTCGTCGCCGACCTGGCGGCCGTGCGCTCCGAGGTCTCGCGACAGGGCGCCGACCCGCAGCTCGTGAACCCGGACCTCGCCGTCGACCTCGTCGTCGACCACTCGGTGCAGGTCGACGCCTTCGGCAGGGAAGACGCCTTCCGCATCAACGTCGACCGCGAGTACGAGCGCAACGGGCCGCGCTACGCCTTCCTGCGCTGGGCCCAGAACGCGTTTCGCAACTTCCGCGTCGTGCCGCCGGGCGCCGGCATCGTGCACCAGGTGAACCTCGAGTTCCTGGGCAGCGTCGTGCGCACGATCAACGACCCCGACGGCAGCATCGCCGTCCCCGATACGCTCGTCGGCACCGACTCCCACACGACGATGATCAACGGGCTGGGCGTTCTCGGCTGGGGCGTCGGCGGCATCGAAGCCGAGGCCGCGATCGTCGGCCAGCCGATCTCGCTGCTTGCGCCCGAGGTCATCGGCGTTCGCCTCACCGGCGCACTACGCGAAGGCGTGACGGCGACGGATCTCGTGCTCACAGTGACGGAGATGCTGCGCGACTACGGCGTCGTCGCCAAGTTCGTCGAGTACTTCGGCAACGGGCTGAGCAACCTCACGCTGCCCGACCGCGCGACGATCGCCAACATGTGCCCGGAGTACGGCGCCACCTGCGGCTATTTCCCCGTCGACGGCGAGACGCTGCGCTACCTGCGCATGACCGGCCGCCCCGACGAACTCGTAGACCTGGTCGAGCGCTACTGCCGTGCACAGAGCCTCTTCCGCGAGGACTCCACGCCGGAGCCCGCCTACACCGACGTCGTCGAACTCGACCTCGCCGGCGTCGAAGCGAGCCTGGCCGGGCCGCGGCTACCGCAGGCCCGCGTGCCGGTGGCCAGCGTCGGCAAGAGCCTTCGCGATGGGTTCGCCGACCGCTTCGCAGCGGACACACAGCCCGTGGCCGTGCAGCTGGACGGTGACGCACATGAGCTGCGACACGGCAGCGTCGCCATCGCCGCGATCACTAGCTGCACCAACACCTCGAATCCATCGGTGATGCTCGCCGCCGGTCTCCTGGCGAAGAACGCCGTGGAGCGCGGACTGAGCGTCTCGCCCACGGTGAAGACGAGCCTCGCCCCTGGATCGCGCACCGTGATCGATTACCTGGAGAAGGCCGGACTCATGGACTACCTGGAGCGGCTCCACTTCAACCTCGTCGGGTTCGGCTGCACCACCTGCATCGGCAACAGCGGCCCGCTCGACCCGCCGATCGCAGCCGCCGTCGACGAGCACGACCTCGTCGTCGCCGCCGTGCTCAGCGGCAACCGCAACTTCGAGGGCCGCATCCACCCGCAGGTGCGCGCGTCGTATCTCGCTTCGCCGCCGCTGGTCGTAGCCTACGCGCTGGCCGGAACCGTCGACATCGACCTCGAGAACGAACCGCTCGGCGCGGGGGACGACGGCAACCCGGTCTACCTGCGCGACATCTGGCCGACTTCGGCCGAGGTGCAGGAGACGGTGCAGTCGTCCGTTCTTCCGGAGCAGTTCCGCGACACGTACGACCACGTCTTCGACGGTGACGAGCGCTGGTGGTCGCTCGCGGTGCCCGAAGCGGCGCTCTGGGAGTGGGACCCCGACTCGACTTACCTGCGGGAGCCGCCCTTCGTCGCGAACCTCTCGAAGGAGCCGGCGCCGGTCAGGGACATCGCCGGCGCGCGCGTCCTCGTGATGGCCGGCGACTCCGTGACGACGGACCACATCTCGCCGGCCGGGGCGATCAAGAAGGACAGTCCGGCGGGCAAGTACCTCCAGCAGAAGGAAGTGGACCCGCGGGACTTCAACAGCTACGGCTCGCGACGGGGCAACCACGAGGTGATGATGCGCGGCACGTTCGCCAACGTCCGCCTGCGCAACGAGCTTTCCGAGAAAGAAGGCGGCTGGACGACCCACCAACCCTCCGGCGAAGAGATGTCCGTGTACGACGCCGCGATGCGCTACGCGGATGAAGGCGTGCCTGCGATCGTCATCGCCGGTGCCGAGTACGGCACCGGCAGCTCGCGCGACTGGGCCGCGAAGGGCGTCGCGCTGCAGGGCGTGCGCGCCGCCATCGCCGAGAGCTACGAGCGCATCCACCGCACGAACCTGATCGGGATGGGTGTCCTGCCGCTGCAGTTCGCCGAGGGCGAAGGCCGCACCGCGCTTGGCCTCACTGGCCGCGAGACCTACGACATCGAGGGCCTGGCGGACGGCCTCGACATCGGCTCAACGGTCACCGTGCGCGCGAAGGCCGAAGACGGCGCCGAGACGACGTTCCAGGCAACCGTCCGTATCGACAGCGCGCTGGAGCTGGCGCAGTACCGCCACGGCGGCATCCTCCCGTACATCACGCGCAAGATCCTGGCCAGCTCGTGACAACTACCCTCGACTGGCTCGGCACCGCCACCTTCCGCCTCACGATCGGGGAGCTTGTGATCTTCCTCGACGCTTACATGGACCGCGTCCCGGACGCCCCGCCCGTCGGCCTCAGCGCGAAGGACGTGACGAAGGCGGACTACGTGCTCGTCGGCCACTCTCACTTCGACCACATCGCCGGCGCGGACGTGATCGCGAAGAACACCGGCGCGACGGTCATCGGCTCTCACGAGAGCTGCCGCGTGATGCGCGAGGCGGGCGTGCCGGACGGGCAGCTCAAGGCGTCGTCCGGCGGCGAGCGCCACCGCCTCTCGCCCGAGGTCACCGTGCGCGTCTTCCCCAGCCTCCATTCCTGCACCTGGATCCTCACCGACCCGGCGCCGGACGAGGAGGAGCACGGCCACACCGGCCTGACACAGGAGGAACGGGCCGCCTGCCCCGGCCTCGTCCAGCGCGTCACGGAGATCGTCGCCGCCGGTGGCGAGACGGCGCAGGTCCTGCGCGAGCACATCCTCGGAGCGACCGCAAGCATGTCGGACGGCGGCCCGCTCGTCTTCCTGATCGAGACACCGCAACAGGCGATCTTCTGGCAGGACACGTCCGGCTGCTGGACCGGGACGTTCGACGGGATCGAAGCCGACGTGGCGATCCTGGGAGTGTCCGGCCGGCCGAACGTCAACGGCGAGCCGATCCAGGGCTCGATGGCGCAGTTCATCGCGATGGAAGCGAAGGCGCTGGGAGCAAAGCAGGTCTTCCTTGGCCACCACGACAACTGGATGCCGCCCGTCACCCGCGAGACGGACGTGGCACCCTTCCACGCCGAACTGGCCCGCCAGGCGCCCGGCGCAACGCTGACGGAGACCGGATACCTCGCGGGCACCGTCATCGCGCCCTGAGCGCCCGACATCTCCGAAGGTCAGGCTTCAGCCTGACGGGAGCGCGTTCGGAAGGACAGACCCTGACGAGGGAAGCGCCAACCGCAAAGCTCTGCTAGTATAGGCACCGCACGGGCTATACACCCCGCCACAACTACTCCCAAGGCAGAAGGACCGCCACTTGCCCGCCTCAAAGTCCGTCGAACAAGCGAAAACGCACTTCGGCACGCTCCTCCAGGGGCAGCTCGCGCGCATCGAAGCGATGAAGAGCGCAGGCGAGTGGGCCGACTTCTCATCGCTCGATCCGATCATCATCGGCGTCTGCGGCGGCGACGGCATCGGCCCTTACATCTCGGCCGAAGCGCAGCAAGTGCTCGAAACGCTGCTCGCGGACCAGGTGGCGGCCGGCAAGGTCGAGTTCCGCACGATCGAAGGCCTGACGATCGAAAACCGCGCCGCCCAGAACACGGCGATCCCGGCAGACGTCCTCGAAGAGCTGAAGAAGTGCCACGTCATCCTCAAGGGCCCGACGACGACGCCCCGCGCCGGCGACCCGTGGCCCAACATCGAGTCCGCCAACGTCGCCATGCGCAAGGAGCTTGATCTCTTCGCCAACGTGCGGCCCGTCCGCGTGCCCGAAGATGGCATCGACTGGATCTTCTTCCGCGAGAACACCGAGGACCTCTACGCCCTGGGCAGCGACGGCATTATCGTCGAAGACGATATCGCGATCGACTTCCGCCTGATCAGCGCGCCGGGCTCCGACCGCATCATCCGCCTCGCCTTCGAGCACGCCGCCAAGAACGGCATCGACCGCCTCACCGTCGTCACGAAGGCGAACGTGGTCAAGACGAGCGACGGCATGTTCCTCGACGCCGCGCGGCGCATCGGCGCCGACTACCCGCAGGTGAAGTGGGACGACTGGTACATCGACATCATGACGGCCAAGCTGATCGACCCCAACCGCCGCACCCAGTTCCGCGTGATGGTGCTGCCGAACCTTTACGGCGATATCCTCACCGACGAAGCGGCCGAGTTCCAGGGCGGCGTCGGCACCGCCGGCAGCGCCAACATCGGCAAGCGCTACGCCATGTTTGAGGCGATCCACGGCAGCGCGCCGCGCATGGTGGACGAGGGCCGCGCCGCCTACGCCGACCCCAGCAGCATGATCCGCGCTGCCTCGATGCTGCTCGGTCATATCGGCTTCGGTGACGAGGCACGCCGCCTTGAGCAGGCGCTGGACATCTGCGGCCGCTTCGAGAAGCGCCTCACGATCACCGGTCGCGACACAGGCGCGAAGGGCTCCGAGTTCGCGGACTACATCCTCGAAACGATGGCGGACCCGGACCTCGAATCCCGCTGGAGCGAATACCAGGAGCAACTCGCAAAAAGCTAACGAAGACGGGAGAGCGATCTCCCCTGGAGGAGGAAGCTAGTGCGCGCGAAAGTAACAATCGTCGGCGCCGGCATGACCGGCGGCACCATGGCCCAGCGATTGGCCGAGACCGGCTACATCGACGTCGTCCTGCAGGACATCATCGAGGGCATGCCTCAGGGTAAGGCTCTCGACCTGGCCGAGTCCGGCCCGCACGTCGGTTTCAACGCCACTCTCACCGGTTCCAACGATTGGGCCAACACGAAGGGCTCCGACGTCGTCGTCATTACGTCCGGTATGCCCCGCAAGCCGGGCATGGCCCGCGAGGAGCTGCTCAACATCAACGCTGGCATCGTCCGCGACGTGGCCACGGCCGCAGTCAAGGAGTCGCCAAACGCCGTGTTCATCATCTTCGCGAACCCGATGGACGCGATGTGCCACGTCACGCTCCAAGCAACTGGCCTGCCGAAGAGCCACGTCGTCGGGCAGGGCGGCATGCTGGACAGCGCCCGCTACCGCACCTTCCTCGCCTGGGAGAGCGGCTCGTCCGTGCAGGACGTGCACGCGATCGTCCTCGGCGGCCACACGGAAGCAACGATGGTGCCGATCGTCAGCACCTCGACGATCGGCGGCGTACCACTGACGACGGCGATGCCGAAGGACAAGGTCGACGCCTGCGTGACACGCGCCAAGAACGGCGGCGCGGAGATCGTCGGGCTGCTCAAGACCGGCTCCGCGTTCTACGCACCGGCCGCCGCCACCTGCGAGATGGTCGAGGCTGTGCTGCTGGACAAGAAGCGCGTGCTCCCCTGTGCCGTCTACGCCGACGGCCAGTTCGGGATCAAGGACGCCTTCGTCGGCCTGCCGCTCAAGCTCGGCGCCGGCGGCATCGAGCAAGTCTACGAGCCGCCGCTGGCCGACGACGAGGTCGCGGCGATCCGCGGCGCCGCGGACGCCACGAAGGAGCTGATAAAGCTCATCGAGTCGAAGTAGGGGCGACCGGCGGTCGCGCCCACCTACCGAAGGCCAGGCGTAGGCCTGGCCTTCAGCGGACCGCGGGCCTGACCCTCAGCGGACCGTGAGCCCGGCCTTCCGTGGATCGGACGGCGTCACCTGTCACCTGTCACCTGAACCCCCTGCGGTATCATCTGGTTGATGCGCGAGGTACACGTCGACCAGATCCGGAACACCGTGAGCCGCCTCTGCCAGGAGGCGGCGTGCCTGCTGCCGGAGGACGTCGCCGGAGCGCTCCAGACGGCGCGCCGGCGCGAGAAATCGCCCGTCGCCGTCAAGGTGCTGGACCAGATCATCGACAACGCCAGCCTCGCGCGGGAGGAGATGCTGCCGCTCTGCCAGGACACCGGCACGACGGTCCTCTTCCTGGACATCGGCCAGGACGTGCACATCACCGGCGGCGACCTGCGCCGGGCGCTCGCCGAGGGCGTCGGCGCCGGTTACACGGAGGGCTACCTGCGCGCCTCGATCGTCGACAGGCCCTTCTCGGCGCGCACGAACACGAAGGACAACACGCCGCCGATAGTCCACACGGAGATCGTCCCCGGAGACAGCGTCCGCATCCAGGTGATGCCGAAGGGCGGGGGTTGCGAGAACATGAGCCGCTTCACGATCATGCTGCCCGCGGCCGGCAAGCAGGCGATCACGGACTTCCTCCTGCAGGCGGTGGACGAGGCCGCCGGCAACCCTTGCCCGCCGATCATCGCCGGCGTCGGCATCGGGGGCAGCGCCGAGCACGCGATGTACATGGCGAAGAAGGCGCTCACGCGCAAGATCGGCGACGTCAACCCGGACGACGAGTCGGCCGCCTTCGAAGCCGAGCTGCTCGACGCCGTGAACGGGCTCGGCGTCGGCCCGCAGGCGGTCGGCGGCACACAGACGGCGCTGGCCGTGCACGTGATGACGCACCCGACCCATATCGCTTCGCTACCGGTGGCCGTGAACCTGCAGTGCCACTCGGCGCGACTCAAGGAGGCGGTGCTTTAGCCGCCGACGCATGTCCGAACACCAGATCACGCTCCCGCTCAGCGACGGGGTCATCGAGAGCCTGCGCGCCGGCGACTACGCGTTCCTGACAGGGCCCGTCCTTACGGCCCGAGACGCCGCGCACAAACGCATGGTGGAGACGCTCGCGAAAGGCGACTCGCTGCCGATCGAGATCCGCGGCGAGGTGATCTACTACGTCGGGCCGACACCGCCGAAGCCGGGCCAGATCGTCGGCTCGGCCGGGCCGACGACCGCCGCACGCATGGACCCGTTTACGGTGCCGCTGCTGAAAGCGGGACTGAAGGGTGCAATCGGCAAGGGCGGCCGCGGGCCCGAGGTGGCGCGGGCGCTACACGAGCACCGGGCGGTGTACTTCCTGGCCGTCGGCGGCGCCGGCGCCCTGCTGTCACGGCACATCAAGGCCGTGGAAGTGGTGGCGTACGAGGACCTTGGCACCGAGGCGATGCGGCGGATGCAGCTCGACGGCTTTCCGGTGGTCGTCTCCAACGACGTCCACGGTGGTGACGCTCTCTCGCTGGGAAAGGCCCAGTGGCGGAGGCCCGGCTAGCACTGCAGATTTTGTCTCACCAAATGTGTGACTTTTACGTGAATACCCGTTGACTATGGACCAAGCATTAGGCATCATTGTTTCCTGCGGGCAGGCCGTCAAAGGCGCTGTGGACTCACCCCCTCGGGCCAAGAGAGGCGAATCCTGCCCGCGCTTTTTTTCGCCCGCCGCTCAGACCACCGAATCGTCGAGTTCCCGGTAGAAGCACGTCCGCTCACCCGTGTGGCAGGCCGGTCCCGTCGGCGCCACTCGCACCACCACGGCGTCGGCGTCGCAGTCGTAAAGCACCTTGCGCACATCGAGGAAGTTCCCGGACGTCTCGCCCTTTAGCATCAGCTTCTGGTGCTGGCGGCTGTAGCGCCAGACTCGCCCATCAGAGAGCGTGCGCTTTACCGCCTCCTCGTCCATATAGAAGAGCGTGAGGACATCGCCGGAGCCGTCGTCCTGGATGATCGCGGGGATGAGGCCCGCGCTGTCGTACTTGAGCGCCATGTGAGAGTCCTTTCGGGTGGCCGGCGGCAGCCGCTAAGGCCGCACCGGAATGTCGTGCTCCGCCAGGTAATCCTTGACCTCGCGGATGCGGTGAGTTCCGAAGTGGAAGATGCTGGCGGCGAGCACGGCGTCGGCCTTGCCTTCGCTGATCGCCGCCAACATATGCTCGGGCCCGCCGGCGCCGCCGGAAGCGATGACTGGCACCTGCACGGCCTCCGAGATCGCGCGCGTCAGTGCGATGTCGTAGCCATCTTTCGTGCCGTCGGCGTCCATCCCGGTAACAAGCAGCTCGCCGGCGCCCAGCTCCGCGCAGCGCACAGCCCACTCGACGGCGTCAAGCTCGACGGGTGTGCCGCCGCCCGAACCACCGTAAGTGTGCACCTGCCAGCGGCCGGGCCCGACACCCTTGGCGTCGATCGCCACGACGATGCACTGCGAGCCAAACTTCGCGGCCGCCTCGGCGATGAACTCCGGATTCTCGACGCCGGCCGTGTTGATCGAGACCTTGTCGGCGCCGGACTCCAGCATCACTCGCACGTCGTCCGTGGTGCGGATGCCGCCGCCGACGGTGAACGGGATGAAGATCTGATCGGCGATGCGTGTGACCATCTCGACCGCGGTGTCACGGCGGTGCGGCGACGCCTTTATGTCGAGGAACACCAGCTCGTCCGCGCCCTCGCTGTTGTACACCTGCGCCAGTTCGACGGGGTCGCCGGCGTCGCGCAGGTCGACGAAGCGGATCCCCTTCACGACACGCCCTTCGGCGACATCGAAGCAGGGGATCACGCGCTTGGTCAGCCCGCTCTTCATCGTATCTGTTGACATGCGAGTATCGTACGGCAAACGCCTTTGGCGGTCGATTAGCCGACGATCGCCAGCACCGTGACGCTGATGCTCGTGACGACGAGGACGCCGACGACTGCGCGGCGGAAGCGCTCCGGGTTCAGGTGCGTCCGCAACCAGCCGCCGGTCAGGATGCCGGCGACAACGGCGGGCAGCGCCGCGCCAGCGACGGTCAGGGTGTCAACGTTGACCCGCCCAACGACCAGCAGTGCCGTCGCCGCTAGCACGCCTGAAGGCAGAAAGTAGGCCAGCAGCGTCGCGCGATAGCGGTCGATCTCCTTCTCACGCCCCAGCAGGTAGAGGACGACCGGCGGCCCACCCATGCTCGTCGCTGCGCTCAGCGCACCGCCCATCGTGCCCGCGCCGAGCCGCATCGCAAAGGCATCGTGGCCGGCATCGATCGACGGCTGCGTGTAGAGGAGGATCGTCGCCGCGAAGACGATGACGCCCACCGTGATCTGCAGCGTGTCGGCATCGACCCGCTCCAGGAAGAGAACGCCCAGCGGGACGCCGATGAGCAGGCCCAGATAGAGGCCGGGCAGCCTGCGGACCGTCACCTGCCCTCGCACCTGTGTCAGCAGAGCGATGTTGGTCGCGAGACCGAGCAGAAGCGACACCGGCACGGCCTCCTTCGGCTCCCAGGCGACGGCCAGCAGCGGCACCAGCGTCAGCGAGAAGCCGAAGCCCGTAACGGACTGCACCGTCGCCGCCGCGAAGGCAACGACGATCGCGAAGACGATGATCTCCGCGCTCATGGCGCTAGCGTGAGGGCAGCCGTCTGGCTGCCCACCGTCGCTGGTGGCAAGCGGAGGCGCCTAAAAGACCGTGTCCCCGCGCAGCATCTGCCTCGCGATGGTGCGGCGCTGGATCTCGCCCGTGCCGTCCGGAATGCGCAGCGTACGCGCGATGCGGAAGCCCTCGTTCAGTGAAAGCTCGTTGCTCAGACCCATCCCGCCGTGCACCTGGATCGCCTTGTCATAGGTCTCCTGCGTCTTCTCGACAGCGTAGGCCTTGCACATCGAGATCTCTTTCACGGGGAGCTTGCCGGTAGTCATGGCAGCCTCGATCAGCGCCGATGTCTGCAGCACCATGTACTTCATCGTGTAGATGTCGATCGCCATGTCCGCCAGCATGAACTGGATCGCCTGGTACTCCGAGATCGGCTTGCCGAACGTCTTGCGTTCCTGTGCGTACTCCAGCGAGCGATCGAGTGCGTAGCCGCACATGCCCACGCAGTTGGCGGAGATCGACGTACGCCCTTCGGAGATGCCGAACATCGCGACCTGGAAGCCCTGGTTCTCGGCACCGATGAGCCGGTCTGCTGGAACGCGCACGTCCTCGAACGTCATCGCGCCGCAGTCGCCGCCGGTGTGGCCCATCACGGGCAGCACGCCGTCGAAGCTGTAGCCCTGCGCGTCCGTCTCAACGAAGAAGGCGCTGATGCCGCCCTTGTGCTGTGCGGCCATCTCTTCGTCCGTGATGGCGAAAACGACGGCGTAGTCGGCGTACGGCGAGTTGGTAATCCACGTCTTGCTGCCGTTGATCACCCAATCGTCGCCGTCGCGCTTCGCCTTCGTCTGCACTCCCCAGACGTCGGAGCCGGCGTTCGCCTCAGTGAGGGCGAAGCAGACGGTCTTCTCACCGCTGGAAATCGACGGTATGAACTCCTTGCGGACCGTGTCGCTCACAGGGACGAGCATGTGCGACGGTCCATCCACAAAGGAGGCGATCGTCGGCTGGCTAAGGAAGCCCTTCGCCCACGTGATGAGCGGCCGGCCGGGCCCGTACTTGCGGTACATCGCCTCCTCGACGAACAGCATGATGCGCACGCCCAGGCCGCCACCACCAACGGCTTCCGGCGCAAACATGCCGTAGTATCCGGCGGCGGCCGACTTCATCCTTACCTGCTTGCGCGCCTCCATGGCCTCAGGCACGGCCTTGCCGCGCTCGTCGAAGAACTTGCGCTCGTCGATCAGGAGATCGCCGAGGTCCTTCTCAAGCGGCAGCACCTCGGCGTCGATGAACTGCGTGATACCTGTGACGGCGCCTTTGACGACGTCTCGTATGTCTTCGGGGATTCCAATCTCTGACGATCCGGTAACCATGGGGCAGACCTCCTATCGTGAAAGCGCTCACAGTATATCCGGCGCGCGGCGCAGCTTCTACGTGCCGTTAGGACTTTGCTGCCGCCAGCGCGTCGCCGATGTCCAGCGCGCCCGTATAGAGAGCCGTGCCGATGATCACGCCCTCGACGCCGATCAGGCGCAGGCGCTCTACGTGCTCGACCGCCGAAACACCGCCGGAGGCGATCACGGCCATCGGCGAGGGGAGGCCGGCCGCGTGCTCCACGACCTCCTGTATCGCCGGGAAGTTTGGCCCGCCCAGCATGCCGTCGCGCGAGATGTCCGTGTAGAAGACGCGACGCACGCCGAATTCGGAAAGCTGCCCAACGAAGTCCAGCGCACGCACTTCCGACGTCTCCCGCCAGCCTTCGGTGGCAACCATCCCGTCCCGCGCGTCAACGCCGACGATGATGCGTTCACGAAAGAGCGAGACGGCGTTCACAAGCGTCGTCTGGTCTTTGACCGCGGCCGTGCCGATCGCCACGCGGTCCGCGCCGGCCTTCACGTAGCGCTCGATGGCCGAGACCTCGCGCACGCCGCCCCCGACCTGCACGGCGACGGAGGCCGCCTCGATCACGCGACGGATGACGTCTTCGTTCTGTGGTTTGCCGTCACGGGCGCCGTCCAGGTCGACGACGTGAAGACGCGTCGCGCCGGCCTTTTCCCAACGCTCCGCCATCTCCACCGGATCATCGGCGAACACGGTCTCTCGCTCGTAGTCACCCTGTTCGAACCGCACGCAACGGCCGCCACGAATATCGATCGCCGGAATTATCTCCACGGTAGCTATTTTGTCACGATCTACCCGCAACTAAACGGGCCTTCAAACGTCGTTACTTATGTGAGAAGGTACGATTTCCTACCCGCCGTCGTCGCGTTTTCGCAGCTCTCGTTCAATCATGCGGCGCTCCGCTTCGCGCCCGAGGAGAGAGTCGAAGAGGAAAACGTTGATAAGGTGCACGCCAAGGATGACGCCCCAGACCAGCGCCACCCACTGCACCCAGAACTCCTCCACGCCCGTCACGATGTCGATCACCAGTAACCCGGCGATCACTGTCACGTAGGTCGAGAGGTGGCGGAAGAACCCCATCCGCCTGCGCACGGCGCGCCGCGCCGCACGGTACTCGTCGTCCTGCTGGGAGCGCCCGGCCCGGAACGAACCGACCGGCGTATCGAACTCCACTCCCTCGAACCCTTCGTCATCGTGAATCGTCATCACCCCACCGCCGCGCCCTGTGCCACGCGCAGGAAGTTCCCGTA
The DNA here is from genome assembly GCA_029262695.1 of Chloroflexota bacterium. Classification (GTDB taxonomy): domain Bacteria; phylum Chloroflexota; class Dehalococcoidia; order SM23-28-2; family RBG-16-64-32; genus CF-162. The sequence goes on from JAJCYV010000020.1 coordinate 117,012, forward strand.
CAGCTTGAGCCCGTTGTCGCCGCTTTTCTCCGGGTGGAACTGCGTGGCGACGACGTTGTCGCGCGCCACCACCGATGCGAACCGGATCCCGTAATCCGTCTCGCCGATGACGGCGTCGGCATCGTCCGGCCGCGGGAAGTAGGAGTGCACGAAGTAGAAGTAGGAGCCGTCGCCGATGCCCTCGAAGATCGGGTGCTCCCGCGTGATGTGAACCTGGTTCCAGCCCATGTGCGGCACCTTGAGGCCGTCCGGCAGCCGCACGACTCGCCCCGGAAACACGCCGAGGCATTCGTGCTCGCCGCCCTCTTCGCTGACGTCGAAAAGCGCCTGTTGCCCCATGCACACGCCCAGGAACGGGCGCCCGGAGTCGATATACTCACGGATCGGCTCGATGAGCCCGTGCTTGCGCAGGTTTGCCATCGTATCGGCCGCCGCGCCGACGCCCGGCACGATCACCGCGTCGGCGTCCTCCAGGTAGCGCCCCGAGGCCGTGACCATCGGCCGCACGCCCTGATTCGCCACCGCTTTCGCTACCGAGTGCAGGTTGCCCGCGCCGTAGTCAACGATGACCAGTTTCACGGCAAAATTGTAGCACGCGGCGATGCGTCGGCTGTGACGCCGGTCACTCGCCGGGCGGCAGCATCAGCTGCATCCAGACGACGTCCAGCCAGCGCTCGAACTTGTACCCGACCTCTCGGTCGCGCCCGGCCTCGACGAAGCCGAAACGCTTGTGCAGCGCCTCGCTGACCGGGTTGCCCTCAGTGACGCCGGCCATCAGCGAGTGGAAGCCGCCCTCTTTCGCCCGCTCGATGAGTTCGGCCAGGAGCAGCGCGCCGACGCCTCGGCCCCGCTGATCCTTGTGGACATAGACCGAATTCTCCGCCGTAAAGCGATAGGCAACCTTGGGCCGGAATCCACGCAGGCAGCCCCAGCCGACCATCTCACCGCCATCCTCGGCGACGATCACGCAGTGCGGCGGCTTCGTCTCGCTAAACCATCGCAGCCGCTCGTCGAGAGTCTGCGGCTCGATGTCGAAGGTCGCCGTCGAGTGCAGGATCGCCTCGTTGTAGATCTCGAGGATCGCCGGCACGTCGGCTTCTGTCGCCGGGCGAACTATCGCGTCCATAGGGGAGAAGGATAGCGCACGCGCGTTACGTCCGTATTACACGACACGGCAGCGTTCCCATTCGGCGGGCCGCGCGATACGCTAGCGCCACGATGTCCTGCAACGTCGACGATGTCCGCGAAGCCCAGGTCAAGGCCGAAGAGCTGCGTTCGCAGGTCAACTACCACGACTACCTCTACTTCGTGAAGGACGCGCCCGAGGTGCCCGACGCCGAGTACGACGAGCTGATGCGCCGCCTGCGGGCGATCGAAGAGCACTACCCGGAGCTGATCACGCCCGATTCGCCCACACAGCGCCTCGGCGGGCGGGCCGCAGCCGCGTTCGGCGTCGTCGAGCACCGCCTGCCGATGCTCTCGCTGGCGAACGCCCAGAACTACCACCAGCTGGAGGCCTGGCACAAGCGCGCCGCCAACCTCGCCGGCCGCGACGACTTCCAGGTGGTCTGCGAGCCGAAGATCGACGGCCTGGCCGTGGCGCTCGTCTACGAAAACGGCCGCTTCGTCCAGGGCGCCACGCGCGGCGACGGTTACCACGGCGAGAACATCACCGAAAACCTGCGCACGATCCGCAGCATCCCGATGCGGCTGCGGGGGAAGAAGTACCCCGCCCGCTTCGAGGTGCGCGGCGAAGTCTACATGCCGAAGACCGTCTTTGAGCAGCTCAACGAAGACCGCGCCGGGCGCGGCGAGCCACTCTACGCCAACCCGCGCAACTCCGCAGCCGGCTCCGTCCGCCAGCTCGACTCGCGCGTCACGGCGTCGCGGCGGCTCGACATCTTCGTCTACCAGCTCGGCTGGGCGGACGGCGGTGCGGCACCGGCGACGCACCACGAGACGCTGCGCTGGCTGCACGAGCTGGGCTTCCGGCCAAACCCTGACGCCGACAACTTCTCGGCACTGGAGGACGTCCAGCAGTTCTACAACGGTTGGGAGGAGCGCCGCCACGACCTCGACTACGAGATCGACGGCATGGTCGTGAAGATCGACGACGTCTCGCTCTGGGACGAGCTGGGTTACGTCGGCCGCGAACCGCGCTGGGCGATCGCCTACAAGTTCCCGCCGATGCAGGCGACGACGAAGCTGAACAAGATCGCGATCAACGTCGGCCGCACGGGCAGCCTCAACCCGTTCGCGCAGCTCGAGCCCGTACAAGTGGGCGGCGTCATCGTCAAGCAAGCCACGCTGCACAACGAGGACGACATCCGCCGCAAGGACATCCGCAAGGGCGACACCGTGATCGTCCAGCGTGCCGGCGACGTCATACCGCAGGTGGTCGGGCCCGTCGTCAGCCGCCGTACAGGCAAGGAGCGCAGGTACAGGCTGCCGAAGAAGTGCCCCGTCTGCAAGAGCGACGTCGAGCGCCCGGAGGGCGAGGCGATGGCCTACTGCACGAACATGACATGCCCGGCGCAGATGTTCCGCTGGATCACGCACTTCGTCTACGTCATGGACATCGAAGGCCTCGGCGAGAAGTGGATCGAGACCCTTCTCGAAAACGGCCTGATCAAGGACCCGGCCGGCATCTACCGCATCACGAAGAGGAAGCTGATCGAGCTGCCGCGCATGGGCGAAAAGCTCGCCGACAAGGTCCTCGCCAACATCGCGGCGTCGAAGGAGCGCAACCTCGACCGGCTGCTGTTCGCGCTGGGCATCCGCCACGTGGGAAGCGAGATCGCGAGCCTGCTCGCGGATCAGTTCGGCTCGCTGGACTCGCTGGCCACCGCTTCCGAAGAGGAGATCGCAGAGGTCGAAGGCGTCGGCCCGCGCATCGCCGAGAGCGTGAGGGCCTACTTCCGCGACAGGGAGAAGAAGAAGATCATCGAGAAGCTGCGGCGGGCCGGCGTGAACATGGAGCAACGCCGCACGAAGCGCGTCGAAGGCCCGCTGAGCGGCGAGAGGTTCGTCTTCACCGGCACACTGACGGCGATTCCCCGCAGCCGTGCCGAGAGCCTCGTGGCGTCCCTGGGCGCAGAGGCCGTGAGCAGCGTGACGCGCAAGGTAACGCATCTCGTCGCCGGCGCCGACCCGGGTTCGAAGCTGGCGAAGGCCGAGGGCTACGGCATCGAGGTGCTGGACGAGGCGGCGTTCCTGGCTCTCCTGCGGAAGCACGACGTGACCGTCGATGCGTAGGGGCGGTTCGCGAACCGCCCCTACAGCGTTCGTTGCCACGATCGCCATCGCCGTTGTGGCGACGCTTGCCCTCGCCGCCTGCGAGGAGGAGACGACGCCGGGCACCGGGACGGTCACGCCGACGCCGACGGCCACCGCCACCACGGACGCCACTACGGACACCGCCACACCGACGCTGCCACAACCCTCGTTCCCCGACGGCACGACCCCCGCCACCGTCCTGCGCGTCGTCGATGGCGACACGATCGAGGTCGAGATCGAAGGCGAGGCGTTCAAAGTGCGCTACATCGGCATCGATACGCCGGAGACGGTCGACCCGCGGCGGCCCGTCGGCTGCTTCGGCGAAGAGGCGAGCGCCGCCAACAGAGCGCTCGTCGAAGGCCTCATCGTCGGGCTGGAAGCGGACGTTTCCGATACGGATGTGTTCGGCCGGCTGCTGCGCTACGTCTGGCTCGACAGCGAGGAGATGGTCAACGCGATGCTCGTCCGCGATGGTTATGCCCAGTCCAGCGCCTACCCGCCGGACGTCCGCCACCAGGAACTGTTCGACAGCCTCGAATCGGCGGCTCGGTCGGAGGGGCGCGGTCTGTGGGGGCCGGTCTGCCAGGAAACGCCGACGGAGGCGCCGGCGGGCAGCCCTGCCGAGGGCGCCTGCGACTACTCCGGAACGTCGGAGCCGCTGATCAAGGGCAACATCAGCACCAACAGCGGCGAAAAGATCTACCACGTGCCCGGCGGCGACTTCTACGAGCAGACGGTGATCGACGAAGCCGCCGGCGAGCGCTGGTTCTGCACCGACTCTGAAGCCGTCGACGCCGGGTGGCGCATATCGCTGCGCTGACCAGAACCGGAAGGCTGCTCCCGCTCGTTGTACCTACTGATGGCCTTCCCGCCCCATATTTTGCAGCCTGCACGCTACGTTAGGTACAATCGCACAAGCACGCGCCGCCGCGCGCCCCGCGGCTGGTTCGCACTTGGGAGGCCAGGTTGCCCTTAAACCCGTTCAACGCCCTCCTGGGGTTGTTCTCACACGACGTTGCGATAGACCTCGGGACCGCTAATACGCTGGTGATGGTGAAGGGACGAGGGATCGTCATCGACGAGCCCTCCGTCGTTGCCATTGACCGCGTAAACAAGAAGATCCTTGCCATCGGCTCGGAGGCCAAGCGCATGGTGGGCCGCACGCCTGCGGACATCGTCGCCGTGCGGCCTCTGCGCGACGGCGTCATCTCCGACTTCAGCGTCACAGAGAAGATGCTGCACTACTTCATCCGCTCCGTTCACGATCAATTCAGCTTCGGACTGCCGCGGCCGCGGGTTTGCATCGGCATCCCTTCCGGCGTCACGGAAGTTGAGAAGCGCGCCGTCCACGACGCGGCTCTCAACGCCGGTGCGCGCGGCGCGTTCCTGATCGAGGAACCGATGGCGGCAGCGATCGGCGCCGGCCTGCCCGTAATGGACCCCGGCGGCTGCATGATCGTCGACGTCGGCGGCGGCACCACGGAGGTCGCCGTGATCTCGATGGGCGGCATCGTCGTCGCGACGTCGATCCGCACGGCCGGAGACGAGATGGACCAGGACATCATCTCCTACGCCCGGCAGGTACATAACATGCTGATCGGTGAGCGAACGGCCGAGGAAGTGAAGATGGAGGCCGGCTCGGCCTATCCGCAAGACCACGAGCTGAACATTGAGCTGAGAGGCCGCGACCTGGCGACCGGTCTGCCCAAGTCCGTCGAGGTCAGCAGCGTCGAGATACGTGACGCGCTGGCCGGCTCGATCAACGCCATCGTCGACTCCGTGCGGCAGACGATCGAGATCACGCCGCCGGAACTGGTCGCCGACATCATGAGCACCGGCATCATTCTGGCGGGCGGAGGGGCGCTTGTGCGCGGCCTGGACCGCCGGCTGGCCCAGGACACCCGATTCCCCGTATACGTGGCTGAGGAGCCGCTCACGTGCGTCGTACGCGGCGCCGCAGAGGTGCTGGAAGAGGCGGCGATCCTCGAGAAGCTCCAGGCGCGGCTGAACACAAGAAAAGTGCCCCGATAAGGGGCGGCTGGTGAACGCCACCGGCACTCTGATAGTAGATAACGATGCGAGTAGTCTGGTGGTTCGCGACGCTGACGGTGGTGAGCTTCGCCACGATCATCCTGTCTGAGGAGAACGCGTTCGATCCCTTCAAGAACGTCACGCTCACCGTCAGCGCACCCGTAGAGAGCGCCGTTCGCGATGCCGCCAGTCCGCTGGGCGACATCTACGACGGCATCGCCGACCGCGGCGACCTCGTCCGCGAAAACGAGCGTCTGCGCGAGGAACTCGAGATCCTGCAGGCACAGCTCGCAGACCAGCAACAGGTGCTCCTGCGCGTCGCCGAGCTGGAAGACGCCCTCCAGGTGAAATCGACCCGGCCGGAGGACCAGCTTCTCGTTGCCAGCGTCGTCTCGCAGGACCCGTCCGGCCTCAAGCGCTCGATCCTCATCAACCGCGGTCAGGGAGACGGCGTGGACGAGGGCATGGTCGTCCTCTCCCGCGAGGGCAGCCTCATCGGCACAGTGTCGCACTCGCTCCAGGACTTCGCCTGGATCCGCCTCATCAGCGACCCGGACAGCGCCGTAAACGCCCAGGTGAACACGACGACGCCGTCCGCCGGCAGCGACGTGCTGACGCCCGGGACGCCGGCGCCCGGCGACGAGCCCAACTCTGGTGCCACACCGGCCCCCTCCGGCGCACCGGTGCCCGTGCCGGTCCACGGCGTCGCCAGTGGCGACCTGCGTGACGAGCTTGTCCTGGAACTCTTGCCACCGGAAGCACCGATCGATAGCGGATCGCTTGTCGTGACGTCCGGCCTCGGCGGGAACTATCCGCCGGGCATCCTCATCGGTAGCGTCACAGTCGTGGAGCTGCGGCCGCAGGCGCCGTTCAAGAAGGCGTTCGTAGAGCCATCGGCCGGCCTCAGCAGCCTGGACACCGTCCTCGTGCTCATCAGCTTCGAGCCCGCCAGGTTGTCGCCGCCGTGAGATATGCCGTCGCCGCGGTCCTCGCCTGGGCGTTCGCCGTGCTTGACGTCTCCGCGATGCCCTACCTGCACCCGCTGGGCGTCAGCCCAGACCTCGTGCTCATCTTCGCGGTCTGCTGGGCGATCGTCCGCGGCCACGACGAGGCGATGATCGTCATCCCGATATGCGCCGTGGTACAGGACCTGACGACGAGCGACCCCGTCGGCACATCGCTGCTCGGGCTCGCGCCAATCGTCCCGCTCACCGTCGCCGTGCGCTTGCGAGAGATCGAGTCCGACTTCCTGCCGGCGGTCGCCACGGTCATGGGCGCGAGCCTCTGCTACGGCGTCATCAGCATGATGGTGCTGGGCGCGACGGGGCAGGAGATCGCCGTCTTGCATGCGCTCTTCCGGGTCGTCTTGCCTTCGATCGTCATCAACGCGCTGTTCACGCCGCTGATCTTCCTCCCGATGCACTGGATCTCGCCGCGGCAGCCGGCCTGGCTCCAGGGCTCGACACGACTGCGGTCATCCATATGATCGACGACGTATGAGCTACTTCGAAGGGCGGCGGCGCTGGCGCAGCAGAGAAGCGAAGAAAGAGCGGACGTCATCGGGCCGCAGCGCCTCGATGACGGCAGTCATGCGCGGCCTTGTCATCCTCTTGTTCGGCATCCTCGTCATCCAGTTGATCAACCTCCAGGTGATCAAGGGCGAAGAGTATCGCGAGCAGGCGGAGATCAACGCCTTGCGCGAGATCCCGATTCCAGCCAACCGTGGCCTCGTCTACGACCGCAACGGCACGCTGCTTGTGCAGAACGCAGCCCGCTTCTCCGCCACCATCATTCCCGGAGACCTGCCCGATCGCGGCGAGGCGACTGCTTACCGAATGATCTCCAACGTCGTCGGCGTGCCCGTCTCCGAGATCGAGGCAAAGGTCGCCGAGGGGATCGAGAATCAGGGCGAGTTCAGCCCTGCCGTGATCAAGGGCGACCTCGACCGCGAAGTCGCATTGACGCTGATTGAACTCGAGCCGCACGTGCCGGGCCTGCACGTGCAGGTCGAGCCCTCACGCGACTACCTCACGGGCGACCTCCTCTCGCACATCCTCGGCTACACCGGGCCGATCTCCGCCGAGGAGTACGCGGTGCTGGGCGCCGATGGCTACCTTTACCAGGACTACCTGGGCAAGAGCGGCGTCGAGCTGGCGTATGAGGACGTCTTGCGGGGCAAGTCCGGCAAGAAGCTCGTCGAAGTCGACGCTGCCGGCCGCGAGCTGCGCGTAATCTCAGAGAGGCGTCCGATCGACGGCACGAACCTGGTGCTGACGATCGACATCGAGCTGCAGGCCGCCGTGCAGGACATCCTGGCGGAGTACTCGGCCGACTCGGACAACGCGGCCGCCGCCGTCATCGACGTCAAGACAGGCGAGCTCCTCTCGATGGTCTCCCTCCCGACGTTCGACAACAACCTCTTTACCCGACAAGTCTCTGAGGACGCGCTCGCAGAGCTGATCGAGTCGCCTGGCAAGCCACTGGTCAACCACGTCATCTCGGACCGCTACCCACCCGGCAGCACGTTCAAGACGATCGTCGGCTCTGCCGCGCTCCAGGAAGGCGTCGCGTCGACGGGCACGACGATCGTCAGCCGCGGCTACATCAACGTCGAGAACGAATTCGACCCCAACGTCATCTACGTCTACAGGGATTGGGCGCCGCTGGGCGTCCTCGACTTCTACGACGGCATCGCGATGTCGTCCAACGTCTACTTCTACTACCTCGCCGGCGGCTTCTCCGACGAAGGCTTCCGCGGCCTCGGTGCCGACAAGGTGGCGGAGTACGCCCGGGCGTTCGGCCTCGGTTCGCCCACGGGCATCGACATCGCCGGCGAGTCCGATGGGCTCGTGCCGGACCCAGACTGGAAGCAATCGACTCTCGGCGAGACCTGGACGATCGGCGACACATACAACTTCGGGATCGGCCAGGGCTACCTGGCGGCGACCCCCATACAGATGCTGCGCGCGATCACCGCGATAGCGAACGGCGGAACGCTCGTCACGCCGCACCTCGTCACCAAGTACCTGGACAGCCTGGGCAACACACTCGAAACGCTGACCTCCGCCGCAACCACCGTCCCCGTCGACGCGGCGAACCTGCAGATCGTGGGTGAGGGCATGCGCCAGTCGGTAACCTCCGGCGTCGCTCGCAACGCGGCCGTGGCCGGCGTCACCGTCGCGGGAAAGACCGGCACGGCAGAGTTCGGAGCGATCCGCGACGACGGCACCTACGAGACTCACGGCTGGTTCGCCGGATACGCACCCGCGGAGGACCCCGAGATCGCGGTCGTCGTCTTCGTGCAACGCGGCAGCGGCGGCAGCGACGCCTCGCCGGCCGCCGCCCGCATCTTCGACTACTACTTCAGCGGCGGCGGCCCGATCTACGGCCCCGGCAACGTCATCCCCGTCCCCGGCCCCGACCCCGCAGACGTACCTGAAGACACCGCAACCCCGGACGCCACCGCCGCGCCCGCCACGGACATCCCGGAGCCGACCGCCACGCCCGCCGGGGAGCCGACCGCTTCGCCCGCAGGGGAGCCGACGGCATCGCCGGTGCCCGAACCGACCGATCCACCGACCGAGACGCCCGGGCAGCCACCGCCAGGCACCCCCACCGAACCAGCGCAGCAGACCGCAACACCCGCAGCTACGTTGCCGAACGAGCGCCGGCAGAGCGGAGGCGTGCCGTGATCGAACCGCGCGCCGCGCGCAACTTCGACCTCGTGCTCGTGCTGCTGGCTGTGACGCTTGTGGCGTACGGCGGGCTGCTGCTGTACAGCGCGTCGCTCAGCGCCTACCCGACGATCAGCATGGGCCACCCGCTGACGAAGCAGATAATCTTCGCCTTCCTGGGTGTTGGCGGGATGATAGCCGTGGCCTGGGTGGACTATCGCGTCTACGGACAGATGGCCACCGGCCTCTACGCGTTCGCAGTGCTTCTGCTCGCCGCCGTGCTGGTCGTGGGCGACTCCGCCTACGGCTCGACGCGCTGGTTCAGCTTCGCCGGCCAGCAGATACAGGCGTCGGAGATCGCAAAGCTGCTCGTGATCATCACACTGGCCCGCTACCTCGCCGACCGCCAGCACCAGATGTCCGATCCCCGCGTGTTCGTGATCTCGCTCGTTATGGCGGCCCTTCCGGCCGGCCTCGTGCTCGTCGAGCCTGACATGGGCACGGCGGCCGTCTTCGGCGCGATCTGGCTGGGAATGGTGGCGATGGCCGGAGCCCCGCCGCGCTACCTGGTGATCGCGCTCGGCGTTGCCCTGGCGACGATCCCGTTCATGGCGCTGCTCGCCCTCGGCGATTACCAGATTGACCGCTTTCGGCTCTGGATCGATCCGGCGTCAGACCCGCTTGGCGGCGGCTTCAACATCCGCCAGGCGGAGATCGGCATCGGCTCCGGCGGCCTCTTCGGGAAGGGGTTGACCGACGGTACGCAGACGCAGCTCGACTTCCTCCAGACGTCGACGACGGACTACATCTTCAGCGTGCTGGGCGAGGAGCTGGGGCTGATCGGTGCGCTGGTCCTGTTCGCACTCTTCACCGCGCTGCTCTTCCGCGGCATCCGCGCCGCAACGCTTTCTCAGGACCAGTTCGGGAGGCTGATCGCGACGGGCATCGTGATCATGATCCTCTTCCAGGTGTTCATCAACGTGGCGGTGAACATCCGGCTGGTGCCGGTCACCGGCATCCCCTTACCGTTCATCAGCCAGGGCGGCAGCTCGCTCGTGATGATGTTTATCGCGCTGGGATTACTCGAGGGTATAGTGATCCGTCACAAACGGATTGAGTTCTGACGACCCGCCCGACGCAACACCGGTCGGCGCCTGCGCGGAGCGCCCCTTGAGCCGGTACACGTCCGCGAAGTAGATCCGCCCGACGTAGTCGTAGTACTCAGAGACGAACGCGCGCAGCTCCGGCGGATGGGCCGCGCCCCAGTCTTCGAACAGCGGCGCCTGCGCGGAGTCGATGAAGTACGCCGGCCGCGCTGCCCGGAGGCCGGCTATCACTTCCGCCAGCGCCTCCTCGTCGTACTCCAGCACCCAGTCGTAGAAATATGGGATCGCCGGCTGCCGGTCCGCGTAGAAGTAGACCTGCGCCTCGCGGCCATAGTTGAAGATGACATCGCCGGGCTCAGTCCGCTCCTTGATGTAGGCGCCCAGCGCTTCGCTGTTCCCCTCCCACTCCTTCTGGTGGTAGACCGAAGACGCAACCTGCTCTTCGGCCTGACGAGGTGCCAGGTAGATAACGCTCGTCGTGCCGACGGAGACGACGATGAGGAACGTGGCGATCATCCACGCCGGCCGGCTGAGTACGCGATCGCTGCCGTTCACGAAGCGGTCGTAGACGAGGACGCCGGTTAGCACCGCCAATGACGGCATGAGCTGCAGGAAGTAGTGCGGGAAGAAGCGCCCGCCGGAGGCCACGCCGATCGCCGACGCGATCGCCCACAGGATCAGGACGTAGTCGGTGGCGGACGAGCGTTTGCGCCAGAGGACGATGAGCCCGGCGGCCGCACCGGCAACGAACGGCGCCGCGACCGCGCTGAAGAAGAGGATGCCGTGTCCGAAGTTGGCCAGCCTCTCCGCATACGTCAGGAAGTTTATGTAAAGCCAGTTATACGAGAGGTTGGCGTAGATCAGGTCGTCCAGTGCACCCATAAGCGTGAACGGCAGCGCCACCGCCGCGAGGCCCACGAGACAGCCGCCGAAGAGCGCCAGCGTCGGCGCCACCGCGCGCAGCTGCGTCTCCGCCGTACGCCGGTGCCAGATAAGCGAGACCATCGCCAGCGCCAGCAGGTTCCACATCGCGACCTGCTTCGTCATGATCGCCAGACCCGCCAGGAGCCCCGCGACGACGAACCAGCGCAGCCTGCCGTCCTTCATCCCAATCGTAAAGAACATGAGCGACGAGACCAGCGGCAGCAGCATGTACGCTTCCGTGTTGGCGTGCAGCGCCACCCAGGGCAGTCCGGTCGAGATCGCGAAGAGCGCCGCCGCAATGCGCGCCGCCGGCAGCGGCAGCACCATCCGCGCCTGATTGAAGAGGACAAGCGTGGTCAGCGACAGGCAGACAGCGGCCAAGATGCGGGGAGCGAACACGCTCTCTCCCATGAGCGTGAAGCTGAGCGCGTACCAGATGTAGACCAGTGGCGGCTTATTGTCGAAGAGGTCACGGTAGGGCACCTGCCCGTCCAGCACACCCTGCGCGATCGTGGCGTAGACTCCCTCGTCACGCTCGAACGGCGCACCGGCGAAGGGCAGGTAAAGGAGGATCGGCAGCAAGAACAGCCCGAGGAGGAAGAGGATCTCCCCCCGCGAGAGTCGCGGCGTCGCGGGAATCGGCAGCACCGAGCGATCCTGGGACGGAATATTACTCATTCAAGGGCGGTAAGTGGGCTTCCTTCGCCCCACAGTCTACCAACACAAGCGCCAACTGCAATCACCAGATGCGAGCCGTTGCCGCACGCCTGTACGAAGGCGATCGCCGCGGCCTGCCGCAGATCAGGCGCCACGACCACGCTCGGAGTAATATAGAGTTCGCACTCATCGTGATGTCGTGGCAAGAGTTCCCCTGGCAACAAGAAGAGCCCGATCCGAACCGCGACTGGCTCTGCACGAGAAGCCGTGACCCCTCCCACCTCGATTGCTGCATCGAGGGAGCGAATTTCATGCGTCAGCCCGCAGCTCCGAAGGAAGGCATCGTTCTCTGCACATACAACGTCGAGCGCGGCCTGCGGCTGGACGATCAGCTGCGTGCCTTCACCGGCGACGCCGGGATGCCGTCCCCGGACGTTCTCCTCATCAACGAGGCTGACCGGGGCTGCACGCGCAGCGGCGATCGGAACGTCTCGAGAGAGTACGCCCGGGCGCTCGGTATGTGCTATGCGTACGGCGTCGAGTTCATCGAGTTGCCGCGATTCTGGGGGCCGGGCGGCAGCGTTCGGCGCCGCTGCGAACACGGCAACGCGATCCTCTCGCGATTCCCACTTGGGAACGTCAGGCTGATCCGCCACAGGCGCACCCGGAGCTGGCACAGCACTGTACAGCGCATCCTGCGCGTGGGCGAGCCGCGCCTTGGCGGCCGCGTCGCGCTGGCCGCTGACGTCCGCATCGGCGAACGCATGCTCCGCGTGTACTCTGTGCACTTCGACTCGGGCGATCGTGGCCGCGGACCCGGTAGCCCGGACGCTTATCGGGAGGCCCAGGCCAGGGAGCTGATTGAGGACGCTTCCGGGCTGCACCAGGGCGTGGTGATTGGTGGTGACATGAACGTCAGTCGCTACCTCGGACTACGGGGCAAAGACGAATCGCCGGAGCCGACTACCGGCGCCCTCCTCGACGCTGGCTACGAGGACGCGCACGCGGCGCTTCCTCGCGCCGGGCGGGTCACCACCGACTCCGGCGTGGCCATCGACTTGATATTCGGACGTGGTGTTTCCTTCACGGGATCGGGCGTTGGCCCGCGCGGGGTCTGGGGAGGCTTATCGGACCATCTTCCGGTGTGGGCGAGCGTTAGCTTATGATTTCGTCGTGAGCGACAACGCGGGCGTCACCAGGATCCGGACCAACGCGGTCTTCTGGTTCAGCATCGTCGTGTTCGCCCGCCTTTACACCGCGGTCCTGAACGACTTCCTCGGACGCATCGTCGGGTGGGAGTTCCTCGGTTACACCTGGATCAACGGAATTCCCACGTATCTGTGGATCGAGATCATCTTCTACGGCCCCGTGATTTGGTTTTCGCTGCACCAGGTCAACACCGACGTGTTCGGCGACGTGCCAACCGAAGCTGAGGCCCTGAAGAAGCACCGCCGGCTTCAGCTCATAGGGACAGTCGCGATCGCCATCATCCTCTACGGTATCGGCGTCCACGTCACCGACACGCTCGAGGTCCTTTCCCGCGAGCGTGAAGGGATCACCGACGGTGCTGTATACGACCTCATCTACTTCCTCGACGAAGGGCTCTCCCACTACATCCAGTTCTTCCCCCTCTTCTTCGTGATGGGCTGGTTCCTCATCTACGATCGCCCCGGGCGGACGGGCTCGGCTTACTTCGCGTTGTTCCTCGGGGTGGCCCACGGGGTGGAGCGCGCCGTCGGCATCATCGAGGGCGAAAAGTGGTTCCTCGGGCCGGCCGTGATGACGTGGATGGCGGCGGCGGCGTGGCTGCGCTGGCGCCGCGTCGGTTCGGCGGCGTTCCAGGAGTTCTTCTTCCGCCATGCCATCGCCTTCTTGCTGATCCTGCCCGTCTGCCAGATCGCCTACTACCTCTGGTTCAACGCGTTCCCTCCGCCGTCAGCGCTGAACGACCGCGAGCTCATACAGATGGCGGTCGGCGCCGTCGCCTTGACCGCCGTCGGCACTGGGGTGGTCATCGCCCTCGATCGCTGGTGGTATAAGCGCCGGCTCGCGACTGCCACCTGACAGGACACGAGACGGCTGCAATCACCAGATACGAGCCGCGACAGCGCGCCTATCTGAAGGCGATCGCCGTGGCACGCCGCAGATCAGGCGCCACGAGCAGCTCAATGCTGGTTTTCGGGCGCTGCCGGTGGAGCGTCGTCTCGGGTAGAAGACAGCGCTCGAATCCCAGGCGCTCGGCTTCCATCAGGCGCCGCTCCAGGTGCGAAACGGACCGCAGCTCGCCCGAAAGGCCGACCTCGCCCAGGGCGACGAGGTTCGCCGGCAGCGCCTCGTCACGGTGCGAAGAACACACCGCCAGCGCCAGTCCGAGGTCCGCCGCGGGCTCATGCACCCGCAGCCCGCCGACGACGTTGGCGATCACGTCCAGACCGGCCAGCGGCATGCCCAGCCGCCGCGTCAGGACGGCCGTGACCAGCGTCAGGCGGTTCGAATCGAGCCCGTTGGCCGTCCGGCGCGGCGAAGGTGTCGCCGTCGGGCTCGTCAGCGCCTGCAGTTCCACGAGGACCGGCCGCGTGCCCTCCATCACCGGTACGACGACGGATCCCACCGGCTCGGCGGCCCGCTCGGCGATGAACGCCGCGGAGGGGTTCTCGACACCACGCAGTCCGGCACCGGTCATCTCGAAAACGCCGATCTCATCGACGGAACCGAAGCGGTTCTTGACGGCGCGCAGGAGGCGGTACGAGCTGAACCGCTCGCCCTCCAGGTACAGCACGACGTCGACGACGTGCTCCAGCATGCGTGGCCCGGCGATGTCGCCGTCCTTCGTCACGTGTCCGATGAGCACGACCGGAATACCCCGCGCCTTTGCCCAGCGCATGAGCGTTCCGGCGCATTCGCGCAACTGGGCGATGCTGCCCGCTGAGTTGCCCGCCGCCTCGCTGAACACCGTCTGCACGGAGTCCACCACCAGCAGGCCGGGCGTGATCTCGTCCGCCTGTCGCAGCGCGGCATCGAGGCTCGTTTCCGCCAGCACAAGCAGCTTCGCGTCGCCGAGGCTCAGGCGCTCGGCGCGCATCTTCACCTGCGCCGCCGACTCCTCCGCTGAGACGTACAGAACCGGGGCCTGCGCAGCGGCGCTCCCGGCGGCCTGCAGGATCAGCGTCGACTTGCCGATGCCCGGGTCGCCGCCGATCAGCACGAGCGATCCCGGAACGAGTCCGCCTCCGAGAACGCGGTCGAACTCCGCGAGGCCCAACGAGAGCCGCGTATCGTCGCCGATCACCAGCTCGTCGAGCGCAATAGGCGTGGCGGCCGTGTAGCCGGCCGGCATTGCGCTCTCGATGGGCTCGGTCCACTCACGGAGGCTGTCCCAGGCGCCGCAACCCGCGCAGCGCCCTTCCCAGCGCACGGTCTCGTGACCGCACTCGGTGCAGGCGAAGCTAGTCTTCGCGGTTCGACGGCCGCTCGTTCCCAGAGAAGTCACGCCCCCGATTGTTCCAGAACGGCCGCCACCGAGGCGATAGGTTAATGGCACTAGGATGTGGGAAAGCGCACTGCCCTGCTACCTACGACGCAAGAGAGCCGCCCGGTTTGGGCGGCTCTCTTCGTTTCGGATGCTCTGCTAAGCCAGCGCCGGCTCAGAGACGTTGGCGAGCACGATCTCGTCGTTCTGGACGTCGACTTTGACCTTGTCGCCCTCGTCGAAGCGCTCTTCGAGAAGCGCTTCGGACAGCGGGTCCTCGATCTCGTTCTGGATCACCCGGCGCAGCGGGCGCGCACCGAAGACCGGATCGTAGCCCTTCTCGCCGATCCAGTCGAGCGCAGCGTCGGTCAACTCCAGCGAAACACCCTTGGTCTTGACCTGCTCGATGACCTGCTTCATCTCGTTCGTGACGATCTCGCGGATGTGTATCTTCGTGAGCGCGTGGAACACGATCGTGGCGTCGAGCCGGTTGATGAACTCCGGCCGGAAGACGTTCTTCATCGCCGACAGCACCTTGTCCTTCATCTTGTCGTGCTGGGCGGCCGCGTCTATGGCCCCGTCCTTGGTCACCGCGAAGCCCAGGTTGCCTTCCTTGCGGATCAGGTCCGAGCCCACGTTCGAAGTCATGATAATGATCGTGTTGCGGAAGTCGACGCGGCGCCCCTTGGCGTCGGTCAGGTGGCCGTCATCGAAGATCTGCAGCAGCATGTTGAAGATCTCCGGGTGCGCCTTCTCGATCTCGTCGAGCAGGATCAGGCAGTACGACTTGCGACGGACCGTGTCCGTCAGCTGCCCGGCGTCCTCGTAGCCAACGTAACCTGGCGGCGCCCCGATGAGACGGGACACGTTGTGCTTCTCCATGAACTCGGACATATCCAGCTTGATCATCGCTTCTTCACTGCCAAACATGAACTCGGCGAGCACGCGCGCCAGGTAGGTCTTGCCGACGCCGGTGGGGCCCAGGAACATGAAGACGCCGATCGGCCGGCGCGGGTCCTTCAACCCGGCGCGGGCGCGGCGGACGGCCTTGGCGATGTTGAGGATCGCCTCGTCCTGCCCCACTATCTTCTCGTGCAGCACGTCCTCCATGTGCAGGAGCCTCTGCGACTCCTCGGAAGCGATGCGCGTGACCGGAATGCCAGTCCACATCGCCACCACTTCGCAGATATCCTCAGCGTTAACGACCGGAGAGTCTTCTTTCGTCTCTTCCTTCCAGCCGGTCTGCATACCTTCCAGCTTGTCCTGTAGCTTCATTTCGCGGTCACGCAGCTCGGCGGCGAACTCGTACTGTTGTGCGGTGATCGCTTCTTCCTTCTCGCGGCGCAGGCTGTCCAGCCCCTTGGCCGCTTCCTGCAGCGGGGGCGGCGCGTAAGAGCGCTTGATGCGGACGCGGGACGCGGCCTCGTCGACGAGGTCGATCGCCTTGTCGGGGAGGAAGCGGTCCGGCACGTAGCGGGACGCCAGTTCAGCGGCCGCTTCCAGGGCCTCGTCCGTGATCGTGAGGCCGTGGTGTTCCTCGTAGCGGGCGCGGACGCCCTTGAGGATCTCGATCGTGTCTTCAGTCCCCGGTTCGTCGACGTTGATGGGCTGCAAGCGCCGCTCAAGCGCGGAGTCCTTCTCGATGTGCTTCCGGTAGTCATCGAGCGTTGTCGCACCGACACACTGCAATTCGCCACGGGCCAGCGACGGCTTGAGGATGTTGGCCGCATCGACGGCGCCTTCGGCCGCGCCGGCACCAACGAGCATGTGCATCTCATCGATGAAGAGGACGCAGTTGCCGGCGCTCTTCAACTCTTCGATGACCTTCTTCAGCCGCTCTTCGAACTCTCCACGGTACTTCGTGCCCGCGACCAGCGAGCCGATGTCCAGCGTGACGAGCCGCTTGTTGAGCAGCATCTCCGGCACTTCACCGCGCGTGATCCGCTGCGCCAGCGCCTCGACGATCGCCGTCTTGCCGACGCCCGGCTCACCGATGAGCACGGGGTTGTTCTTCGTGCGGCGAGAGAGGATCTGGATGACGCGCTCGATCTCCTTTTCGCGGCCGATCACCGGGTCGAGCTTGTCCGCCCGTGCGGCCGCCGTCAGGTCGATCCCGAGCTGGTCGACGGTCGGCGTGCGGGTGGCAGCGCGTCCGCCCTGGGCGGCGCCCTGCGGCATGCTCTGCGCCAGGATACGCGTGACTTCGGCGCGCACCTTGTCGAGGCTTACGCCCAGGCTCTCCAGCACACCGGCGGCGATGCCTTCGCCCTCGCGGACGAGGCCAAGCAGCAGGTGCTCTGTACCGATGTAGTGGTGGCCGAGACGGCGCGCTTCATCGACGGCCAACTCGATCACCTTCTTGGCGCGCGGAGTAAGGCCGATCTCTCCCATGACCGCGCGGTCTCCACGGCCGATGATGAACTCGACTGCGGAGCGGACTTTGTTCAGTTCGACGCCGAGGTTGCCGAGCACTTTGGCGGCAACGCCTTCACCTTCCCGCACCAGGCCGAGCAGGAGGTGCTCGGTGCCGATGTAGTTGTGGTTGAAGCGCAGGGCTTCTTCCTGGGCAAGGGTCAGGACACGCCGCGCCCGCTCGGTAAATTTGTCGAACCTGTCCGCCATAAGTCAGACTCGCCTTCTACCTTCTACCTATCTTCTGCTTTATTGAACGCATCTGAAGACTGTTCCGTTACATCCGCAGCGGCGTCTTCCGCCGCAGTCTCGGCACCTTCACCGAACGTTGACACGTTATCGCCGTCCTCGGCGGCGGGCTCCTCGGTCGCTTCCGGCTCTGCGGCCTCGGCGGCGGGCTCCTCGGTCGCTTCCGGCTCCGCGGCCTCGGCGGCGGGCTCCTCGGTCGCTTCCGGCTCCGCGGCCTCGGCGGCAGGCTCGTCGGTCGCTTCCGGCTCTGCTGCCTCGGCGGCGGGCTCCTCAGTCGCTTCCGGCTCTGCTGCCTCGGCGGCGGGCTCCTCAGCCGCTTCCGGCTCTGCCGCCTCGGCGACGGGCTCCTCGGTCGCTTCCGGCTCTGCCGCCGCGGCGCCGGGCTCCTCGGCCGCTTCCGGCTCTGCGGCCTCGGCGACGGGCTCCTCGGTCGCTTCCGGCTCTGCTGCCTCGGCGGCGGGCTCCTCAGCCGCTTCCGGCTCTGCAGCCTCGGCGGCGGGCTCCTTGGCCGCTTGCGGCTCTGCAGCCTCGGCGGCGGGCTCCTTGGCCGCTTGCGGCTCTGCAACCGCCGGTGCGGCCGCAGGCGCGGCCGCGGGTTCCGGCTCATCTGCGATGGCGGTGCCGTCCTGATTGGGCATTGCGGCCAGGCCCAGGCGGTCCAGTGAGTCCTTCGGCGCCTCAATCGCGCCGCCGCGCTCGCTGAACGTCCAGCCGTCTTCTTCGGCGCTGCTGCGCGCCTGCTTCAGGCTGAGGCCCAGGCGGTGGCGGTCATATTCGATTCTCACGATCTTCACGGGAAGGACGTCGCCCTCGCGGACGACTTCGTTCGGGTGAGCGATGCGGCGCTCCACCAGCTCTGAGATGTGGACCAGACCTTCGATCGGCCCTTCCAGGCGGACGAACGCGCCGAACGGCGCCAGCTTCGTCACCTGGCCAGGGACAACCTGGCCTTCGCGGTACTGGGAAACGATCTCTTCCCAGCGTTCGGGCTGGGCGCGCCGAACGCTAAGCGCGATCTTCTTCGCCTCCTGGTCAATCTTGAGCACGTAAACGGGAACCTCGTCCCCAACCTTGAACATCTCGTGCGGCGAACGCGGCGTGCGCTCCCAGGACAGCTCGGAGAGGTGCACCAGGCCGTCCGCTCCGCCGATGTCCACGAAGATGCCGAAGTCGCGAATGCTGGTGATCCGTCCCTCTTTAACGTCGCCCTCGGTCAGCTCCTTGAGCAGGCGCTCCTTTTCGGCGGCGCGCTTTTCCTGAACGGCCGCGCGCTCCGATAGGATCGCCCGGTTGCGGCGGCGGTTCAGCTCGATGACTTTCAGAGTGACGGACCTGCCGACCCACTCGGCGAGGGCGCGCTGGGTATTCTCCGGCGAGCCGCGCTCCGGCCCGGCGACGATCTGCGACAGCGGGACGAAGGCGTTGATCCCCTCAACGTTGACGAGGAGGCCGCCCTTGTTGCTGCCCGTGACATAGCCTTCAAACGATTCGTTTTCGTCCAGGTAATCCTGCAACACGCGCCAGCCGCGCTCGCCGCGGGCCCTGTCCATGGAGAGGATGATCTGCCCCTCCGGCGACTCCGGCTGCAGGACGAAGACGAGGACCTTGTCCCCGTTGTTCAGCTTGGATGCGCCCTCCGGCTGCAGGCAGTGCATCTCGCCAGGCGGGACGACTCCCTCAGACTTGGCGCCGATATCAACGAGTACTCCATCCCGGTCAGTGCCGACGACCGCCCCTTCAATGATCTCCCCGCGCCGCAGCTCAGGGTAGGCGGCAGTCTCTGCCTCGAGAAGGGCGGCCATCGATTCTTCTGGCGCGCCGCTCCCGTCTAAATCTTCTAACGTCAAGGGGTAACCTCCGATATTCCGAGATGGGGCGAGGCGCCGCTATCTGGCACCTCGTAGTCATTATAGCAAACGCTGCCCTTAGTGATAGGTTCAGCCGGCGCTGAGCGCAGATGCGTGTGGGCGGGGATAAGAAAAAGCCCCCGGCAACGGCCTATTTTCCACACCCAGTTGCCCGGGCAGTATCGTCAGCGCTGAGGCGTTTCACTTCCGTGTTCGGGATGGGAACGGGTGGGGCCACCTCGCTCTAGTCACCAGGAGCCTTAACTTATGAAGTTGTGAGTGCCGGAGCCGCACGTTGTGGGCGGCTCCGGCAGTTGTCGCGTGGTAGCGGGGGTGGGACTCGAACCCACGACCTCCGGGTTATGAGCCCGGCGAGCTGCCGCTGCTCCACCCCGCGACGTGTACCCGCCCTCGGCGGGGGCGCGAATAGAGTTTGATGCCTGAGTTCACACAATCATGTTGTGCAGATAATGGAGTGGTGGTCAAGCCCTCGGTCATTAGTACGGCTTAGCTGAATCCGTTGCCGGACTTACACATGCCGCCTATCAAGCGGGTAGTCTTCCCGCGACCTTACCCGGTTAACCCGGTGGGAGACCTCATCTTGAGGGGGGCTTCGTGCTTAGATGCTTTCAGCGCTTATCCCTTCCGAACATAGCTACTGGGCTTTTTGCCTCTGGCGAGACAACCCACACACCAGCGGTTCGTCCACCCCAGTCCTCTCGTACTAGGGGCAGCTCCTCGCAAGTCTCCTGCGCCCACCGCGGATAGAGACCGAACTGTCTCACGACGTTCTGAACCCAGCTCGCGTGCCGCTTTAATGGGCGAACAGCCCAACCCTTGGGACCTACTTCAGCCCCAGGATGCGACGAGCCGACATCGAGGTGCCAAACCTCCCCGTCGCTGTGAACGCTTGGGAGAGATCAGCCTGTTATCCCCGGGGTAGCTTTTATCCGATAATCCACGGCCCTTCCACTCGGAACCGTAGGGTCACTTTGCCCGACTTTCGTCCCTGTTCGGCTTGTAGGCCTCACAGTCAAGCTCCCTTATACCAATGTGCTCAACGGCTGATTTCCATCCAGCCTGAGGGAACCTTTGGGCGCCTCCGTTACCTTTTGGGAGGCGACCGCCCCAGTCAAACTGCCCACCAGACGCTGTCTTCCGCTATGGCGGAGTTAGGAGGTAAACCTAGGAAGAGTGGTATTTCAAGGGCGGCTCCACCG
>JAJCYV010000021.1 GCA_029262695.1 Chloroflexota bacterium
TGCGCAGCGCGACGACGAATCCGTTTATCCGTTAATCAACCCGTTGCCAGCCAGCCCCCCCTACGCCGTGCCGGATCACCTCGCGCCACACCGTAGGGGCATGCCTTCAGGCTTGCCCAACGGGGCGGGGCCAGCCCAGCCCCTCTACGCCGTGCGATGCCGCAGCGCCCACAGCGCCAGCGGCATGTTGATCGCGGCCAGCACGGCGATGGCGAGCAGCGCCTCGCCGATCTGCCCCCAGTCCCAGCCCTCGAGGACGAGCGTGCGCATCCCCTCGAGAATGTAGGTGACGGGGTTGATCGTCGCCAGGGTCTCCAGCCAGGGGTCGAATTGCCCCTTCGGCGCGAAGGCCGGCGAGAGGAAGAGAAGCGGGAAGAAGATGAGGAATCCCGCCTGCGCCGCCTGCGGGCTACCGGTCCGCAGCGCGATCGCCAGCCCGAAGCCCGCGTAGGCGAGCCCGAACAGCCCGGCCAGGAAGAGGATCGCGACGTAACCGAAGACTCCGGCCTCCATGCCCGCGCCGAACACGAATCCGACGAGCAGAATCACAGCCGTGATCAGCACTACGCGCACACCGTCGCCGAAAAGGCGGCCGAGCACGAGCGAGATGCGAGGCGTCGGAGTCAGCAGCAGCTTGTCGAAGTAGCCCCTCTCGATATCCGTTACCATCGCCAGCGCCGAGAAGCTGGCGCCGCCGGCTACGCCCTGCAGGATGGCGACCGGCATCTGGAAACCCCGGTAGTTATCGACGCCAGGTAGCTCCAACAGCTCAAACACGTTGCCGAGCGCGGCGACCGTAACGAAGAAGAAGAACAGCGGGATGAAGTAGTTCTGTATCTCGAACGCCGGCTGTCGCCAGACCTCCCGCA
Organism: Chloroflexota bacterium; assembly: GCA_029262695.1. Taxonomy (GTDB): domain Bacteria; phylum Chloroflexota; class Dehalococcoidia; order SM23-28-2; family RBG-16-64-32; genus CF-162. The sequence goes on from JAJCYV010000021.1 coordinate 870, forward strand.
GAGACCGCAGCGTCAGCTGATACGTGTCGAGGACGACGCCAATCACGACGCCGCTCCTCCTTCGCCTGCCGGCTCCAGGTTCGCGTCGTGCGACTCCATGTGGTGCCCGGTCTTGCGCAGGAAGACGTCGTCGAGCGTCGGCCGCGCCAGCGTCACCTCCTCCACCACCACTGACGACTCGTCGAGCGCAAGCACGATCGGCGAGATGGCCGCGCTCCCGTCCTTCGTGTAGACCACCACAGAGTCGCCAACTACGCGTATGTCAGACAACCCGTCGATCGCCTTGAGCGCAGCGACCGCCCGCTCCGGCTGGAAGTCCTGGTCCTCCAGACGCACGGTGACGACGTCAGCGCCGACGCTGGCCTTGAGATCGGCCGGCGCGCCCTGGGCGACGATGCGCCCGCGGTCCATGATCGCGACTTCGTGCGCCAGACGGTCGGCCTCCTCCAGGTACTGCGTCGTGAGGAAGAAGGTGACCCCTTCGCTGCGGTTGAGGTCCTCCACGTAGCGCCAGATGGCATCGCGGCTGATCGGGTCCAGGCCCGTCGTCGGCTCATCGAGGAAGATGATCCCGGGCCGGTGCACCAGCGCCGCCGCTAGGTCCAGGCGCCGCTGCATCCCGCCCGAATACGTGCCGACGCGGCGATCTGCCGACTCTTCCAGATCGACGATTCGCAAGAGGTCGATCACACGCTGTGCGATTTCGCCGCGCGGTACGCGGTAGAGGCGCGCCTGCAGCGCCAGCATCTCACGACCGGTCATGATCAGGTCCAGCGAGGCGTCCTGGAGCGCGACGCCCACCCGTGCTCGCACCTTCGAGGCATCCTTCTCGACGTCGAGACCGTCCACGGTGGCGCTGCCTTCGGTCGGGCGAAGAAGCGTCGTCAACATGCGGACAGTCGTCGTCTTGCCGGAGCCGTTGGCCCCCAGGAAGCCGAAGATGCGGCCCGGCTCAATGTCCAGGTCGATGCCGTCGACGGCTGCCAGGTCAGGAGGAAACACCCGGCGCAGGCCACGCGCGACGATCGCAGATATCATGGAGCCGATTATATCCGCCGCAGCACTGCAGATGAGGGTGACGTTCATCACACGTCCCGTGCTAGACTGCGGGCGCTATGGCCCCCGGTACTCTGCCCACGGACGACCCGACCGTCGCCGCCTTGCTGGCCGGGCCCAACCTGGCGCGCCTCGCCTACATCGGCGTCAGCGGGCGCCCGCGCGTCGTGCCAATCTGGTTCGCCCACCACAGCGGCGACCTCATCATGGTCACCGGCCCCCGGGCGGCCAAACTGCGCGCGCTGGAGAAGAACCCCGCCGTCGCCGTCACGATCGACTCCTCAACGCCGCCCTACAAAGTCCTGCTCATCGAAGGCGAAGCCGCGCTCGAGCCCGTCGAGGGAATGGCGCCGGAGTACCGCCCCATCGTCGAGCGCTACCTCGGTGTGGCCGCGGAGGCCTACCTGAAACAGCTCCTGCCGCGAGTCAAGCAGCAGGTCCGCATCCGCATCTCGCCGCGCACCTGGCGCGTCTTCGACTTCGTCAAGCGCTATCCGAAGAGCCTTAGCTGAGACTGGCGACAGGAGACACGTGGGCGGCTGGCAGCTGATCGGTAACTCCCGCGCCGTGAACGCGCTCGCCTCGGCTGTCTCCTCGGGATCGCCGGCGCGGTCGTACATCTTCGCCGGGCCGGCGCGCGTCGGCAAGGCGGCGGCCGCCCTGCGCCTGGCGCAGGCCCTCAACTGCGCCGCGGACGACCCACCGTGCCTCTCCTGCGAGACCTGCCGCCGCATCGGCGAAGCAAAGTTCGCCGACCTCCAGACCGTGACCGTCGAAGCGACGACCGACGGGCCTGCCCACAAAGCCATCAGCGTCGAACAGATGCGCGACGTCGAGGCGACGGTCGCCCTCGCGCCCTACGAAGGGCGGAAGCGCGTCGTCATCATCGACCCGGCCGAGGAGATGTCCGCCGGTGCGCAGAACGCGCTCCTCAAGACGCTGGAAGAGCCGCCACCGCACGTCGTCTTCATCCTCGTCAGCGCCGACGCCGACCGCCTCCTTGAGACCGTCCGCTCACGCTGCCGCCGCGTCGAGTTCGGCCTCGTCGCCGCCGCAGAGATCGAAGCGGGCCTCATCGAACGCGGCACCGACGCGGAGCAAGCGTCCGTCCTGTCCCGCCTGGCCGCGGGACGCCCCGGCTGGGCCCTGGAGGCGGCCGTCACGCCCGCCCTGCTCGCCCGGCGTGACGATGCACTCGACGCGGCGCGCTCGCTCGCCGGCATGGACCTCGCCGACCGCATCGACGCCGCCGAAAAGCTGTCGGACGCCTTCAAGCGGGACCGCGTCGCCGTCGATGAGACGCTCGCTCAGTGGCTCAGCTGGTGGCGGGACATCGTGCTCACACAATCCGGCGCCGGCGATGCGATCGCCAACCTCGACCGGCGCGAGCAGATCGCAGCCGACGCCGAACGCCTCGACCGCGCCCGGGTGACCGCGTTCCTGGAAGCGCTGCGGGAGACGCGCCAGCACCTGCGCGCCAACGTGCAATCGCGGATCGCCCTCGATGCCCTGATGCTACGCGTGCCGGCGAAGAGGCAGGAAGGCGCGCCCACCACTAACACCTAGCACCCTTCACCTGTCTCCTGTCTCCTGTCTCCTGTCACCTGTCTCCCGCAAGCGTCCACTCGTCGCCGGACTGGGCGACGCGGGACTCAGACTCAAGCTTCGCCAGGTGCGCTTCGATCTGCCGTCGCGCCGCCGGCAGCATGCGCTTGTCCAGCTCCGGGTAGATCGCGCTCAGCATCGCCTTCGGCGTGCGCTTGCCCTTACGGATAAGGCCGATGATCTGCTCCTCCCGCGCCCGGCGGTGGTCGATCAGCTCCTGTAGCTTGGCCGGTACGTCGTGCACCGCCTGGCCGTGGCCGGGCAGCATCAGCTCCGAGTTCAGCGTCTTCAACCGCGCCAGCGACTCCAGGTAGAGCGCCATATCGCCGTGCGGCGGCGGCGAGATCGCGACCGTGCCCAGCCCCAGCGCCGTGTCGCCGGTGAAGAGCGCGCGCTCCTGCGGGACGTGTATGCAGACGGATCCCAGCGTGTGCCCCGGCGTGTGCACGACCCGCAGCGTCAGACCGCCGACGGCGAACTCGTCGCCGTCGTTCATCTTGATCGTCGGATCGGCCTCGGCGGCCTGCTTGCGGAACGCCTCGATCTTCTCCGCCAGCTCCTTCATCTCTTCGGGCACCTCGATGTCCTGCGGCACATCGCTCTGCCAGTCGCGCAGGAACTCCTCCTCACGCGGGTGCAGCGCCACGGCGCCACCGGTCGCGTCGCGCAGCTGCGCCGCACCGCTGGAGTGGTCGAAGTGGTGGTGCGTGAGCACGATGTACCTCACGCGCACGCCCTCCTGCTCCGCCAGAAAGTCCAGCCGCGCCTTGACCGAAGGCTCATCGCCGAAACCGCTGTCAATCAGCGCCGCCTCGTCGCCATCGCGCACCAGGAAGACGTTAGGCGACTGCGGGCCGGTGTAGAAAGCCTGCTCAGCCGGGATCGAGAAGATGCGATCGGTTACCTGCATCAACCCTCCCGCAGGACTGACATCACCAGCATGTCCAGCGGCTCACCGTAGCGCATGCGCTTCGCTCGTAACACACCCTCGCGCACGAAGCCGCACTTCTCGTAGGCGCGGATGCCGCGCTCATTGTCGGCGTCCGTAATCAGCTCGACGCGCCGCAGGTTCAGCGTCTCGAAAGCGAAGCGCACGACGACGCGGATCGCGTCCGTGCCGTAGCCGCGCCCCCAGTGGTCCTTCTCGCCGATCGCGATGCCCATCTCCGCCCGCCGGTGCGCCGCGTCGATGCCGATCAGGCCGATGTTGCCTATCGGCACGCCTTCCAGCGTCTCGATAATGAACGAAACGCGCGTCGGATCGTTGCGCGCGATGTGCCAGCGCTGCCGCTCAACCTCCAGCGACTGGTTCGGCATCTCGGACATGTGCAGCCAGTGCCGCACGTCCGGGTCACCGTGCCAGCGCGCAAACAGCGGCAAGTCGTCGTCAACCCGGGTCCGCAGAATCACCAGCTCGCCCTCAAGCCGAACGTCACCGGCGACGGTCATCGCGTCTCCCAGTCCGAACGCAACACGGCCATCGCCACGCAGTCGCTGGGCCGTCCGTCCACCAACCGGTGCTCGCGCAGCAGGCCCTCGCGCACGAAACCGCACTTCTCGTAGGAGTGGATGGCGCGCGTGTTCTCCTCGTCCGTCGTCAGCTCGACGCGGTTGAGCTTAAGCTCGCCGAAGGCGAAGTCGAGGACCAGGCGCATCGCCTCCGTGCCGTATCCCTTACCCCACTGTCCCCTGTCGAAGATGCCAATGCCCACCTCTGCCCGGCGGTTCAGCGGGCTCAGGCGCAACTCAACGTTGCCGAGGAGCGAGCCGTCTGCGGCCTCGATCGACCACAGGATCGTGTCCGGGTCCTGGCGCTTGCTCATGTACCAGTCGTACTCCTCAGCGATCGACGGCTGCTCGTTGACGCTTCCCAGCCACCGGCGCAGCTCATCGTCCGCGAGCCAGCGCTGGAAGTGCACCAGGTCGCCCTCGTCAGCGGGCCTCAGGCGCAACGTCTTGGCGGTGAGAATCGACTCCGAGATCACAGTGTGCGCTATGTTACCATCCGGCGCAGGGAGGTTTCACGAGATGGACGTGTACGGCGACGGCAACCTGACGGTGATGCGCTTCGGGCCCCTGGGCTCGTTCGCCAACAACGCTTACATCATCGCCGACGAGGCATCCGGCGAGGCGCTCGTCATCGACATGCCATCCGGCAGCGAAGAAGTGATCGCGGCGGCGCAGGAACTCGACGTCAAGGGGATCGTCCTCACGCACACGCACCACGACCACTGGATGGACTACGACCTCGTGAAAGGCGCTCTTGGCGCTCCCGTCATCTGCCACCCGGCGGAGCTGATCCTGCCCGCGGAACAGATCGATGAGATGCTCATGGACGACGACGTACTGGCCGCCGGCGAGGTCCGCGTGCGCGCGCTGCACACGCCGGGACACACGCCCGGCAGCACCTGCCTTCTCGCGGGCAAGTTCCTCTTCTCCGGCGACACCCTCTTTCCCGGCGGGCCCGGCCGCACAAACTCGCCCGCGGACCTGCAGCAGTCCATCGAGTCGATCACCTCAACGCTCTTCGCCCTGCCCGACGAGACCGACGTGCTACCCGGCCACGGCGACCCTACGACCATCGGCGAGGCGAAGAAAGAGTACGCCGTCTTCGCCGCCAAAGAGCACCCCGCCGACCTCTGCGGCGACGTCGCGTGGGCGGATTCCTGACGGCCCCCGCGCATCTGTCAACGGATGGGGGATACTGCCCAAACGCATCCGTCTTTCCGGTCTCGATCCGTTGACAGCAGTGCCCCCGAGCGAGGCTCACAGCACACGAGCGTGCGCACCCCACCGTGATACACTGGCACCGGCCGAGCCGTCCTAAGAGGCCCCGAGTCATCGGGGCTTTCCTCATGCCTGCGAGGCCTCCAACTCATGCCAGACCCCATCCCCTTCTACCAACGCTCCGTCCTCGACAACGGCCTCCGCGTGCTCACGTCCTCGATGCCGCACACCCACTCGGTGGCGGTGACCGTCTACGTCGGCGCCGGTTCCCGCTACGAACCGGACGATATGGCCGGTGCCTCCCACTTCCTGGAGCACATGCTGTTCAAGGGCACCGAGAAGTGGCCGACAGCGCGCGAGATCGCCGGCAAGATCGACGGCGTCGGCGGCGTCATGAACGGCGCCACCGACCGCGAGTTGACCCTCTACTACATCAAGGTCGCCCGGCCGCACATGGACCTGGCGCTGGACGTCCTCTTCCAGCTCATCCGCCATCCACTCATCGAGGCCTCAGAGATCGAGAAGGAACGCGGAGTCGTCCTCGAAGAGCTGGCGATGGTCGCGGACTCGCCGGCCCAGACGGCTGACCTGCTGCTGGACTCGCTGATCTGGCCGGGCGATCCGCTCGGCCGCGACATCGCCGGTACCGTGGAGTCCGTTGGCCGGCTCAGCAGGGACTCCCTGGCAACCTACATGCGCGATCAGTACGTCCCAAACAACATCGTCCTCGCCGTCGCCGGCAACGTCACCCACGACGAGGTCGTATCGGCGGCGCGGGACGGCCTGGGCCAGTGGCAACCGGGCAAGCCCGCAACGTGGATACCAGCCACCGGGGCCAACGGCCAGCGCTGCGCCGTCAAGTACAAGACGACCGAGCAGGCGCACATGAGCATGGCCGTGCACGGCCTATCGCTGACCCACCCGGACCGCCACGCGCTTTCGTTTCTCTCCATCATCCTCGGCGAAGGCATGTCCTCGCGCCTCTTCGTGGAGCTGCGCGAAAGGCGCGGCCTGGCTTACGACGTCTCGACCTACGCGTCCCACCTGCTGGACACCGGGACGTTCAACGTCTTCACCGGCGTCGACCCGAAGAACGCCACCGAGGCGCTCAAGGTGATCTTCGCTGAGCTGGAGCAGCTGGCGAACGGCGGCCCCGATAGCGATGAGCTGATCAAAGCCCGCGAGCTGTCCAAGGGGCGGCTGCTCCTACGGCTTGAGGACACACGCGCCGTAGCCGGCTGGATCGGCGCGCAGGAACTCCTGCTGGACCACGTGCGCACCGTCGACAACGCCGTCGCCGAGATGGAGGCCGTCACGCTCGAAGACCTGCAGCGCCTCGCCCGCGAGATACTGGACTTGCGACGCCTGCACCTCGCCGTCGTCGGCCCGTTCCGCTCCGACAAGCGCTTCACCTCGCTCCTGCCCTCCTAGCACGCACCCAAAAGGAAACCGCCCTGCCAATAGGGCAGGGCGGTCGTTTCGCTCGTTGCGTGGGAGCGCCTAGTACTCAGGCATCGGCGGCGGACCGCCACCCGGCATCCCCATCGCCGGCGCCTCACCCGGAATCTCCGTCACCAGAGTCTCCGTCGTCAGCAACAGCGCCGCGATCGACGATGCGTTCTCGATCGCCGTGCGCGTCACCTTCGCCGGGTCGATGATGCCCTTCTGCAGCATGTCGCCGTAGGTGTCGGTGGCCGCGTCGTAGCCATAGTTGACGTCCTTGTTGGCACGCACGTTCTCGATGATGACCTGGCCTTCCTTGCCACCGTTCTCGGCGATCAGGCGCATCGGCTCTTCAAGCGCCTTCGCGATGATCTGAACTCCCATCTTCTCGTCTTCGGTCATCCCCTCGCCCAGCTTGTCGAGCGCCTTCCGCGCGCGCAGAAGCGCAACGCCGCCGCCGGGCACAATACCCTCTTCGACAGCCGCCCGCGTGGCGGACAGAGCGTCCTCGACACGCAGCTTGCGCTCCTTCAACTCCACTTCGGTCGCCGCGCCTACCTTGACGATCGCGACACCACCGGCGAGCTTGGCCAGCCGCTCCTGCAGCTTCTCGCGGTCGAACTCAGAGGAGGCGTCTTCTGACTGCGCCTTGATCTGCTTGATGCGCGTCTGGATGTCGGCGTCGGAGCCGTGGCCTTCAATGATGACCGTGTCTTCCTTCGTCGAGACGACGCGGCGCGCGCGGCCGAGGTCCTCCGGCTGCACGTTCTCCAGCTTGAAGCCCATGTCCTCGGTGACGAACTTGCCGCCCGTCAGGATCGCGATGTCTTCCAGGATCGCCTTGCGGCGGTCGCCGAAGCTCGGCGCCTTGATCGCCAGCGCGTTGAGATTGCCGCGCAGCTTGTTGACGACTAGCGTCGCCAGCGCCTCACCGTCGACGTCGTCGGCGATGATCACGATGTTCTTGGTGATCTGGAGAATGCGCTCCAGCGCGGGCAGGAAGTCCTGCACGGAGGAGAGCTTCTTGTCGGTGATCAGGATATACGGGTCGTCGAGCACGCTCTCCATGCGGTCCGGGTTCGAAACGAAGTAAGGGGAGACGTAGCCACGGTCCAGCTGCATGCCCTCCACGAACTCGGTCTCCATGCGCAGGCCGCGGCCTTCCTCAACGGTGATCACGCCGTCCTTGCCGACCTTCTCCATGACGTCGGCAATGATGTCGCCGATCTCCTCGTCGTGGCCGGAGATCGTCGCCACCTGGGCGATCTGCTCCTTGCCGGAGACGGGGCTCGCGATCTTGCGCACCTGCCCCTTCACCGTCTCGACTGCCTGCTCCAGGCCGCGCTTGAGCGCCATCGGGTTGGCGCCCGCGGCGACCATGCGCAGGCCCTCTCGGACGATCGCCTGAGCGAGCACGGTCGCCGTCGTCGTGCCATCGCCGGCGACGTCGTTCGTCTTGCTGGCGACCTCACGGGCGAGCTGAGCGCCGAGGTTCTCGAACGGGTCCTTGAGTTCGACCTCCTTGGCGACGGAGACGCCGTCGTCGACGATGCTCGGGGGACCGAACTTCTTTTCCAGGATCACGTTGCGGCCGCGAGGGCCAAGCGTCACGCGCACGGCGTCGGCCAGCGCGTCAACGCCAGCCTTGAGGCTGCGGCGGGCTTCTTCGTCAAAGAGTAGCTGTTTGGCGGGCATGGTACCTCCGGGGGCTATGGGACCTGGAACCCGAAACATGACCCATGTTCCAGGTTCCTTGTTCCCTGTTTGTCTCTCGTCTTGTTACGCAAGCTTGGCGAGGATGTCGGATTCCTTGAGGATCATGTAGTCTTCCTCGTCGCCGAAGATGCCTCGGGGGACGTCCTGCCCGCTGTACTTGGCGTAGAGCACGCGGTCGCCGTTCTTGACGTCCATCACCACCCGCTTGCCATTGTCGTCGATGCGGCCGGGGCCGACGGCGATCACCTGGCCCAGCTGCGGCTTTTCGCGAGCCGTGTCGGGGATGACGAGGCCGCTGGCGCGCACTTCTTCCTGGCGGCTCTGCTTGACGACGATTCGGTCGCCCAGCGGGACGACTTTGGTGCTGGCCTTCTTGGCAGTCTTAGCTGGCATGTTCCGATTCTCCTCCTTGGCGCGAGTATAAGGTTCAAGGGGCGTTCCGCCGTAGGCCGGCGGGCGTTAGCACTCCACAGTCGCGAGTGCTAACCAGACGCAATCTTAGAACAGCCAATCGCGTGGCGCAAGACCTTATCGCCGCCTCCCGTCCGTCCTGAGTCTCTCGAAGCCTGCCCTGAGGTGTCGAAGGGGGCGAACGGAGCACCTGCGTGCCTTAGCTTGCGGGCTGCGGCGCCGGCGCGCCCGGCTGCCGGCCGTCATCGCCCTCGGACTCCGCCTGCTCGTACGTCATGCGGTAGAGGCGCGCGTAGAGGCCGTCCTGGGCAAGAAGCTCGGCGTGCGTTCCCACCTCGGCGATGCGGCCGTCCTGCAGCGCCACTACCCGCGTGGCGTTGCGGATCGTCGATAGGCGGTGAGCGATCACGAACGACGTGCGGCCCTTGAGCAGCCGGTCAAGCGCGTTCTGGATCACGACTTCCGTGCGCGTGTCGACGTTGGCTGTCGCCTCATCGAGGATCAGAATGCGCGGCTCAGCGATGACGGCGCGGGCGAAAGCGATGAGCTGACGCTGGCCCACCGAAAGGTTCTGGCCGCGCTCGTTCAGCACCGTGTCGTAGCCCTCCGGCAGCCGCTCGATGAACTCGGCCGCGCCGACCGTGCGCGCCGCCTCTTCGACGTCCTCCTGCGAGGCGTTCAGGCGCCCGTACCGGATGTTCTGGCGCACCGTGCCGGAGAAGAGAAACGGGTCCTGCAGCACGATGCCCAACCGCCGCGCGATCGATTCGCGCTTGATCTCGCGGATGTCGTGGCCGTCGATCATCACGCGGCCCTCGGTCACGTCATAGAAGCGCGTCACGAGCGATGTCAGCGTGCTCTTGCCGGCGCCCGTCGGCCCAACGATAGCGATCGTCTCCCCCGGCTCGACGGTCAGGTTGATCTCCTCCAGCACCTTCTGGCCCTCGACGTACTCAAAGCTCACGTTGTCGAAGACGACTTCGCCACGGACGTCGGCCAGCTCGACGGCGTCCTCCGCGTCAACGATCTCCGGTTGCGTGTCCAGCACTTCGAAGATCCGCTGCCCGCCGGCCATCGCTCGTTGCAACTGCGTGTACTGCAGCACCAGGTCGCGGATCGGGTCGAAGAACTGCTGAACGTAGAGCGTAAAGGCGATCAGTACGCCCACCGTCAGCGTGCCGTCCAGCACCCGCATGCCGCCGAAGATGATGACGAGCGCCGTCGCCAGCGCCGTCAGCAGCTCCACCACGGGCATGATCATCGCCGTGATGCGCCCGGCCTGTACGTTGGCGCTCCAGTTGCCCGCGTTCACCCGGTCGAAGCGCCTGGCGTTCTCGTCCTCCCGCGACATGCTCTGGATCACCCGCACGCCGGAGACGTTCTCCTGCAGGTTGGCGTTGACCTGGGCGATCGCCTGCCGCACGCGGACGAAGGCGATGCGCGCCCGGATCTGCCAGAGCACCAGCAGCAGCACCAGCAGCGGAACGACGCTGAGCGTGATGAACGTTAGCTGCACGTCCTGGTAGAGCAGAAAGCCAACGACGATCCCAATACCGACAAAGTCCGCGAAGACGGTCAGGAACCCCGTCGTCAGCAGCTCTTGCATCACCGTCACGTCGCTCGTCACGCGGGACATCACGCGCCCCGTCTCGTTGCGGTCCAGGAAACTCAGTGAAAGCTTCTGAATATGGTTGAACATCTGCTTGCGCAGCGTCAGCAGGATACGGTGGCCCATGAACGCCGTCATCACCTGCTGTATCCACTGCGCCAGCCAGCCGGCCAGTGCCAGGCCCAGCAGGGCGAGGCCGATGAACGCAACGCCCTGCAGGTTCTCGTTCTCGATGTACCTGTCGACGGCCAGGCCGATCAGGAACGGCTGCGTTCGCGAAACCGCCGCGAAGACGATCATCGCGAAGATCGCCGTGAACGCGCGGCCGCGGTACGGCCTCAGGTACGGCAGCAACCGCCGCACTACGGAGTGGTCGTAGACCTTCCCCAGCTCATCGTCATCCCAGCCGTCGGCGCCCTTGCGCAGATGCTGCCCGGGACGCACGTGCATTCCCTGGTTGCTCCAGCCGCCAGCTCCGGCGCCGCCCCACAGACCCATCGCTAGCTCCCCGCCACGCCTTCCGCGGCGCGGCGCGGCCCAACCGGAGGCTGCGCGGCCAGCGCCTCCTCCTGGTCTCGCAGCTCAAGGTCGTAGATCTGGCGATAGACGCCGTCGCGGGCCAGCAGCTCATCGTGGCGTCCGCGCTCGATGATGCCGCCCTCCTGCAGGACGATGATCTCGTCCGCCATCTTGACCGTGCGCAGGCGCTGGGCGATCACGAACGTCGTACGCCCGTGCATCAGCTGCTGCAGCGTGCCCTGGATCAGGTACTCGGTCTCCGTGTCCACGCTCGATGTAGAATCGTCCAGAATGAGGATCCGCGGGTCAAGCAGCAGCGTGCGGGCGATCGCGATGCGCTGCTTCTGCCCGCCGGAGAGCGTGATGCCGCGCTCGCCGACCCAGGTGTCATAGCCCTCGGGCAGGCCCATGATGTAGTCGTGGATGTAGGCAGCCTTCGCAGCCTCCTCCACCTGCTCGTCCGTCGCGTCGACGGCGCCGTAGGCGATGTTGTCGCGCATCGTCGCGGAGAACAGGAACACGTCCTGCTGCACAACGCCGATCGCCGCCCGCAGCGAGGCGATCTTCAGGTCGCGAATATCAGTGCCGTCGATCGTGATGCGCCCGCCGGTGACGTCGTAGAAGCGCGGCATCAGGTTGACGACGGTCGACTTGCCGCTGCCCGTCGGGCCCATCAGCGCCACGACCTGCCCCGGCTTAGCATCGATGTTTATGTCCGAAAGGACCGGGCTCAGCGCGTCGTAGCCGAAGGAAACATCCTCGAAGCGGACGTGTCCGGTGGCGTCCACCAGCTCGGCGGCGCCCGGCTTCTCCTGCACGGCCGACTCAGCGTCCATGATCTCGTAGATGCGCTCGCCAGCGGCGTTGGCGCGCGAGATCACCATGATGATCCAGCCCAGCACGCGCACCGGCTGCTGCAGAATCGTCAGATAGAGCAAGAACGCCGTCAGCTTGCCGATGTCCATGCTTCCGTTCGTGACCAGCACCCCACCGACCCACAGCGTGGCCGCCGTAGCCGCCAGCCAGGCGCCGGTCATCATCGGCGCGTTCACCGCCTGCACGCTGCTCGACCTGTACGAACGCTCGAAGAGTTCGTCCGCCTCAATCGCAAACTTCTCGCCCTCGTGCTCCTCCCGCGCGAACGCCTTGACCACGCGCGCGCCGGTCAGCGCTTCCTGCAGCACGTTGGCGAGCTTGCCCAGGCCCTCCTGGATCCGCATCCAGAGCGGGCGCAGCGTGAACGCCATCACGCTGGAGCGCCAGATGATGAACGGGATGAACGCCCAGACAACAAGCGCCAGCTGCCAGCTCATCACCACCATCAGGATGAGAATGGCGATCAGCAGCAGAAACACGTACGACCCACGCAGCACACCCATCGCGATGTACCAGCGCACAGCCTCCACGTCCTGCGTCGCCCGCGACATCGTCGCCCCCGTCTGCTGCTGGTCGTGGTAAGCGTAAGAGAGGCGCTGCAGGCGGTCGTAGATGCGGTTGCGGATGTCGTATGCCACCTTCTGGCCGATCCACTCCGAGAGATACGTCTGCCCGAAGGCGAACATACCGCGCACCGCCGCCGCCGCCACCAGCGCCGCGCCGGCGAACACCAGGTACTTCGTCTCGCCCGTCGGCCCGTCCCCCAGGTCATCGATGCCGTAGCTGATCGCCCACCGAATGAGCTGCGGGATAGAGATGACGGCAGCGGCGGAGGCAAGGACGCAGAACGCCAGAAGAGCCACCCGCGCCTTATAGGGAAGGAGAAAACCGAGAAGCCTGATGGAATACATACGAAAAAGGGGGGTTACCGCGCCACTCTGAGGGTTGGATTGTACCCAAACCCTACCGTGAACGTAAAGGCTGGAACGCCCTCCCGTCAGTGCCCGCGGTCACACCGAACGTCCCTGTGGCCCTGGGCGCCCCGTCCCGTTCGTCCTGAGGTATCGAAGGACGAACGGGGCACCCGGGCCCGGCCTCACCACGAGCGGGACGGCACGAGTGATCGCCTTCCACAACCGCAGCGCCTTATGTTGGCCAGCGTGTAGAAAAGCGTGTTCGCGACGGGTATCCTGTATGGGCCATGAAAACTGCGACCCGCTTTCTCGTGCGGCGCATGCGCCTCTCGGACATCCCCCAGGTGCTCGAAGTCGAACGCCAGTCGTTCCCCTCCATGTGGCCGCCCACCGCCTTCCGGCGCGAGCTACAGCAGAACCGCCTCGCCCACTACATCGTCATCGGCGAGGCCAACCCCGCCGTGGCGGACGCAAGCGGCGACGAAGGACCGCCGGAGCTGGGCCCGATCAGCCGCTTCCTCGGCGAGATCAAGCACATCCTCACCGGCGACGACCCGGCGGGCCTGCCACCGCCGGACGAGCGCGCCGAACTCATCACCGGCTTCATCGGCGTCTGGATGCTGCCAGACGAAGCGCACATCGTCACGATCGCCGTCCGCGACAGCCACCGCCGCCAGGGCATCGGCGAGATGCTCCTCATCGCCGGGCTGGACCTCGCCCGGGAGAAGACGCAGCCGCTCGTAACACTCGAAGTGCGCGTCTCCAACGACGCCGCCATCCGGCTCTACGAGAAGTACGGCTTCGAGCAGGTCGGGCTGCGGCCCCGCTACTACTCCGACAACAAGGAAGACGCCTACATCCTGACCGCCAACGGCGTCACCACCGGCGACTACGCCGCGCGCCTTTCCACCCTGCGCGAGGAACACCGCGCACGCTACGGCGATTTCGACGTCCTCGGCGCCGGCTGGCATGGCTGACCCCAGGGAGCTGGCACCGCTCGCCGTCGAACTCTTCGTGCCGGACGTCGCGGAGGCGGCGCGCCTCTACACCGAAACGCTGGGCTTTACCGTCATGCGAGCGGAGCCGCCCGACGGGCCCGTATTCGCCATCGCCTGCCTGGGAGAGGCCGTCGTTATGCTCATACAGGACCGGTTCTACTCCGGGACCCGCGCCGACCTCGACTATCGCGGCGCCGGTATCGACGTCCGCTTCATCGTGCCGGACGTCGACGCTGTCTACGAGCGCGTCCGTGCCGCCGGCCTCGAGCTGATGCACCCCATCGGCGACCGCGACTACGGCCTGCGCGACTTCATCATGCGCGACCCGTTCGGCTACCGCTTGCGCTTCGCGTCGCCGCTTTCGTAGGCCCCCCGGCGAGTGCCAACAGCCCCCGTAGGGGCGACCGGCGGTCGCCCTCATCCCGCACCAAACAAGCGCCCCTTCCCTATCCCCTCCGGTCGAGTGCCGCTCCGCCCCTACCTAACCGCTATGGTCATGGTTGCCTTCGCGTCGCCGCTTTCGTAGGCTGAACCCGCAATGTCTACCCCCCCACAAAAGATCCAGGCACAGCTGGAAAAGCTATCGTGGCTACGCGGCCGCGGCCCCGTCTCTTACGACTACGGCAAGTGGGTCGACGCCACGCACGGCGTACTGGCGCTCCTCTACGGCGCAGAATCCTCTGAGGCCGCCGGATTCCTGGAGATCGTCGGCGAAGGCGCCGAAGCCCGCGGCTGGGGCCTGCCGCTGGCCCCCGCCAACCAGTGGGGCATGCAGCGCCGCCTGGAGCGCGCCGAAGCGTACCTGCAGTCGCTCGTTCGCGAGACGCAGCCCGCGGGTTAGTCGCCAGCCTTCACGCGTACAGCCGTAGCGATCACTTCGGCCGCCTGGTCCAGCGTGAAGTGTGAAGTGTCGATCGTCAGGTCGTACTGGCGCGGGTCCTGGACGTCAACCTTCCAGAACTTCTTGTAGAACGCCTCGCGCGCCCGGTCGTTCTCGTCCACGCGCCGCTTCGCCTCATCCGCCCCGACACCCTCACGCTCCGCGAAACGCTCATACCGCAACTCCTTCGGCGCCACGGTCAGCACGTGCAGCGCACGCGGCATGTCCGCCAGGATCATCTGGCTCCCCCGGCCCAGGATAACGATGCGGCCGCTCGCCGCCAGCTCGGTAATGATCGCCGAGACCGTATCCAGGTACGTCTGGTCGGAGAAGTCCTTCTCTTCCTCGCCCAGCCCCACCTCCGTGTAAGAGCGTGACAGCACGGCCTCCAGGCTGCCCGGGCCCGCGAGAGGATCAGCGCCTGAGGCGGCCGACCGCTCGAGGATCGTGTTGATGACAGCGGCAATGCGCTGACGGAAGCTGCCGTAGCGCTCGTCGCGCTCGGCGACGACGCCCAGCGGCACGCCGCAACGCTGCGCCGCCTGCACCATGAGCTGCTGATCGACGAAGTCGATATCCAGGAGCGAGGCGACACGCGGGCCCACTTCACGGGCGCCGCTGGCGGTCCTGCCGGAGAGCGTAATTACTGGCATCTCTGCACCTGTTTCCGTCCCGTGCTTCGGGTGCAATCAGTATAGCCGCGCCGCAACGTTCGTCAACGTCCGCCGCACGAAGTCGCGCTCCGGGCCAAACACGATCTCGATACGATCGCCGTCCGCCGGGATGTAGCGCTCGTAGTCCATCTCGCGCTCGCCGTTGACGAACACCTGCACCATGCCGATCGTCCCGTCCGGGCACTCATCACCGTTCGCGTAGGTATGGGAGGAGCCGGGCAGCCTCACCTCGTCTCCGTCCAGCAGGCCACCACCGTACTCAAACCACTTGACCAGGCGCGCTCCCGCGCCCTCTTCCGACTGCTGGAAGGGGTGGATGTGAATGATGCCGTCGCCGTGCGTGTGAACGCCGCTGTTCGCCCACGTTGGAGCAGGCGGCTGCACCTCGCCGCAGACGATGTACTCGTAGGCGGCGTGCCAGTGGTCTGCGCCAGTGGGCGCGTCGCCTTCGGGAAAAGGCCCGCTGGGCCCCGGCGCCGTAGCGCGGCTGTCTTCGAGCAGCGCCGCAACGAGGACAGCGACGAACGCCACCGCCAGGCCGGCGGGCAAGACGACCCGCAGCAACCGCCTGAACTCAGCCTCGTTCAGAGGCCACCCCCTCCTTACTTCACGGTCAGGGCGCCGGTATGGGCGGGATGGAAGTCACACCGGAACTCGTACGTCCCTTCCACCTCGATCTCGAAGATCATGCTGCCGTCCTCGCCGGGGAGCAAGTCCTCAGAAACGATGTCGTCCTCGGTCTCGTACTCACCGTCCGGGCCGGCGATGCGCAGATTGTGGGCGAACTCGCCCCCGCTATGGAGGTTGATCTTCGTTCGTGTGCCGGCGTCCATCACCACGAACTCCGGCTCGTATATGTTGTCGAGCATCGTGACTTCAATTTCGTCCTCGAAGTCATCGGCGGGCGCCGGTGTCTCCGTGGGAGTGTTCTCTTCGACAACGATCGATCCGGTGGAGGTTGTCACTGTCGGGTCCTGGAACGCGAACTCACCCGCGCTGTCAAAGCGAATGGTGACAAATCCGGCGCCGCCGGGTTCAATGATTTCACCCTCATCAGCCTTCTCCGGGTCGCTGCCCTCGGGCACGACAACAAAGTCGTCGCTCGTGTTGTAGTTGCCGTCGATGCCCGCAATGCGCAGGCCATGGGAGACCTCGTCGATATTCTGCAGGACGAGCTTGACCACTTCGCCGGCGTCCACCGTGATCTCTGACGGCTCGAAGACCGTCGACGACTCCGCCGCGCTGGGCTGATCGACCGTCATCTCGATCTCACGCGTGGCGGATCCCGCCGGAAGCACGATGCGGTCGTCGAGCTGAACCTGCTCCTCCGGTGGCCCGAAGACGATCCGGACGCGGTCGCCGTCCTTCGGGAGGTAGGACTTGTAGTCGTGGAGCTTGTCGCCGCTGACGAAGACCTGCACCTCGCCGATGGTCCCGTCCGGGCACTCTTCGCCGTTCTTGTGGGTTGTCGCGCTGCCCGGCATGCGCACCTCGTCGCCGTCCAGCTTCCCGCCACCATACTCGAACCAGCGTGAGAGACGCGCACCCGCGCCCTCTTCCGACTGCTGGTACGGGTGGATATGGATGATGCCGTCGCCGTGCGTGTGAACGCCGGTGCCCTCCCAGGTGGGGGCAGGCGGCTGCTTTTCGCCACAGACGTAGTACGTGTAAGGCGCGTGCCAGTGGTCTTCGCCGATCCTGGGCGCGCCCGTCGCCGAGCGCGCGACGAACAGAAGGCCGAGGACGCCGAAAACGAGGAAGATGATCCCCACCACCGGTACCCAGGGCGGAAGGTAAATGCTGGTGATGCGCTGGAAGAAGCCCTGGGGCTCGGTCGGCCCGGTCCCCGCGCGCCGTTCGCGCGCCGTTCGCACACGCCCGCTGCGCCAGAAGTCCATCGGCGACACTTCTCCGCCGCCATGAGAGACCGCGGGCGCACGTTCTCGCCGGCTGGCCTTGCCGGAGTCCTTCGGCTCCTCGTCCGCCACCTCCTGCTGGTCGTCCACCACCTCCGGAGCCTCGCTCTCGGATGTGGTGTCCTCCCCGGAGACGTCGCCCCGGGTCAGGTCATCCTTGCCAGCGCTCTCCTCTGGCCCGCCACCCGGGCCCTTCCGGCCACGTCGCCGGCCGCGCCTCCGCTTCTTGCCTTGCTCTTCGTCCGCCAATAGCTTTTCCTTTCGCCTGTCTTACCCGGCCCGCCCGGCGCTGGGCGCGCCCCGGAGCCGCTCGTCCATCTCGTTCACCGCCTGCACGTTGGCGTCCTCGCCTGGATCGGCCGCCGTGGAAAACCAGGCGTCCAGCATCTCCCGAGCGCGCGCCTCCGTGGTGAGGCGCAGACTCATGCAGAGAACGTTGGCCTGGTTCCAGGCCTTCGCGCCGCGGGCTGTCTCGGCGTCGCCACAGAGCGCCGCGCGAACGCCGGGCACCTTGTTGGCGGCAATCGAAACACCAGTCCCTGTCCAGCAGAACAGCACGGCCTCTTCCACATTACCCGAAGCGACCGCTTGCGCCACTTCACCCGCCACCACCGGCCAGGCGGATGGAGCACTCTCATCGCGGAGCGGACCGAACAACTCAACGCCGAAACCGCGGCTCCGGAGCTCCTGCTCTACGAAGTCGGTAACGGGCGATCGTTCGTCGCTGCCGAGCGCAATGCGCAAAGTACTTTCACCATTCTCACGTGGGGTGTGTTGGCGCATCTGCGCCTGCATCAATTATAGGCAACCGCTATGTTATACGGCAAAAAGGGCCTCATGGTTGCCCTCGCCTATAATAGGCCGATGGCCGACTCCGTCCTCGCCGATATCCGGCCCCAGGACCGTGCCCGCGTCGAGAATCTCCTCTCCACCAGGTGGAGCCTGCCCGCCGAGCACCCCGTCTCAGCGCTCGACGCCCTGGCGCTCGGCGACTGCCGCACGCTCGCCATCCTGGGCCCGAAGAACCGTGTCGGCTCGCGCTACTTCCAGCTCTTCCTCGCCGATTCCGACGGCCGGCTGGCGGACGGCGCGCTCGCCCTCGGCCTGCACAACTCCGGCCCCTACCCGGCCTTCAACTGGATCGAGATGACCCAGTACAACGAGCAACCCACGTTCACTGCCGCATCGGGCTCCCCTCTCCCGCGCACGGGAGAGGGGCAAGGGGTGAGGGACGCCGACCTCCACGGCCCGCTGTTCGCCGCGCTGAGCGGCCTCGTACCCGCCGGCGGCCACCTGATGGTCGAGTACGACTCGGCAAGCCACCGCGCCACCGAACGCACCCTCGCGCTGCGCTATCCCGTCGCCGCCTCGCCGCTCGGCTACCGGCTCTTCGCCGCCGGCGTCCGCTCCTACCGCGACTGGTACATCTCGGAGGGCGGCCGCGAGGGCCCGCGAAAGCTGCAGGGCTTCAAGCCCCTGAACGCCGCCATCGCCACCGAGAAAACGGCAGCGCTGCGGCGAGAACTCGAGGCGATGCTGGCGGCGCCAGGTAACGACGGCCACGGCGAATGGGGCCATCTGGCACGGGCGCTTGGCCGCCGCGTGCTTGATAATCTCCCCGAATCGTAGTTTCGTTTGAAATGCGTTTGAACCGTGCTCATTCTTGACAGCGGCAAGTGTGGACAAGCACAATCAGGTGTTAGAGCCCCATGCCCCCACCACACGTCCCCACGGTCGCCCAGGAAGGGCCATTCACCCGGTTTATTCCGGACTTATAGTTCCCCTATCCCCAATTCACAGCGGAGGTTTGCCCACGCATGGTAACGATTAGCGTAATCAAAGCAGACATCGGAGGTTTCGTCGGCCACTCGGCCTCCCACCCCGACATCCTCGCCTTCGGCCAGGAGCAGCTGACACAGGCCCAGCAGCAAGGCCTGCTCGTCGACTCCCACGTCAGCTTCTGCGGCGACGACATGTTCCTGATCATGACCCACGAACGCGGCGAGGACAGCGAAGAGGTCCACAAGCTGGCCTGGGACACCTTCACCGCCGGCACCGAGATCGCCAAGAAGCTAAAGCTCTACGGCGCCGGCCAGGACCTCCTCACCGACGCCTTCAGCGGCAACATCAAGGGCGCCGGCCCCGGCTCCGCTGAGATGGAGATCGAGGAGCGCCCCAGCGAGCCCATCATCGTCTTCATGGCCGACAAGACCTCCGCGGGAGCCTTCAACCTGCCGCTCTACAAGATGTTCGCCGACGCCTTCAACACACCCGGCCTCGTCATCGCCGAGCCGCTCCACCAGGGCTTCCGCTTCCAGGTCCAGGACGTCCAGGACCACAAGCAGATCGAACTCAACGCCCCGGACGAGATCTATGACCTGCTCGTCTTCATCGGCGCGCCCGCACGCTACGCCATCAAGCGCGTCTACAACCGCCAGAGCGGCGAGATCGCCGCCGTCTCCAGCACCGACAAGCTCTCGCTGATCGCTGGCCGCTACGTCGGCAAGGACGACCCGGCGATGGTCGTGCGCTGCCAGGGCACCTTCCCCGCCGTCGGTGAGGTGATCGAGCCGTTCACCACACCCTGGATCGTCGAAGGCTGGATGCGCGGCTCGCACAACGGCCCCCTGATGCCCGTATCGCTCAAGGACGCCCACCCCAGCCGCTTCGACGGGCCGCCGCGCCTCGCCGCGCTCGGCTTCCAGCTCGCCGACGGCAAGCTCATCGGCCCGCGCGACCTCTTCGACGACCCCGGATACGACCACGTCCGCGAAGAGGCGAACCACATCGGCGACTTCCTGCGCAAGCACGGCCCGTTCGAGCCGCACCGCCTGCCGCTGGACGAGATGGAGTACACCACCATGCCCGCCGTGGCCGCCAAGCTCGAATCACGCTGGACGGACCTCGTGGAGGACGGCGAAAAGCCGAAGGTCATGGCCGCCCCCATCGCCGAAGTCGAATAACCGAAAAAGCCGAATCAAACGGGCGGAGGGCGCAGCTCCTCCGCCCGTTTCGTCGCCCGGGGAACCATCGCGGCGCTGCCACCGTCTGATAGATAGCAGCACTGGAAAGGGATCAGATGATGAACAGGTGGCCTATCGCCCTCGGATCGCTCACAACAGCCGTGATCGGCGTCGTCGTGGCGCTGGCGCTGGCCGGCGTCTTCGACAGCGGCTCCGACGCTGGCCCCGGTAACGGCGAGCAGGCCGATACGGCCGCTCTCTGCGTCGAGGGCACCGAAGACTGCGACGACACCGTCGCGATCCCGGTCGATGGCGATGAAGACGCCTCGGACGCGCCTCCGCCCGGCGACGGCGCTGCCGGCACCTGCCCGGCCGGCACGCCCGACTGCAACGACACGCCCGGCGACGGCGGTCCGGGGCTGCCGCTCTCCGACGACATTGGCGAAACAGACGAAGGCGAGGCGCTGGCAATCGAAGCGGCGTTCGCGGAAGTGGAAGCGATGGGCGGGCCGCCCGCAAGCGAATTCGGCGCCATCGACGTGCGCGCCACCGACTGGCCCAACGCCTGCCTCGGCGTCGACACCCCCGGCATCGCTTGCGCCCAGGTCATCACGCCCGGCTACATCGTCCTGCTCGACAACGGTGTCCTCGGGTTCGAGTTCCACACCGACACGAACGGGCACGCTGTCCTGGCGCAACCAGCCGAGTAGCCACCCGCAGCACACAGCCGTCCGGTGCTTGCCCGTCTGGTGCTTGCCCATCTGGTGCTATCCTTGGCGCATGCCGAAGCTGCTCATCGCCACGAACAACCCCGGCAAGGCCGCCGAGCTCCGCGTCCTCCTCGAAGGCTGCGGCTGGGACATCGTCACCCCCGCCGACATCGGCATCGAACTCAACGTCGAGGAAGACGGCGAGACGTACGAGGAAAACGCCCGCAAGAAGGCGCTCGCCGGGGCGAAAGCCAGCGGCCTCGTCGCGCTGGCCGACGACTCCGGCATCGAGATCGCAGCCATGGGTGGCGAACCCGGCGTGCATTCGGCGCGCTTCCTCGGTGACGAAGCCACGCACGGCGAGCGCTTCGCCGAGATCGACCGGCGGCTCGCGGACCTGCCGAAGGATCAGCGCAGCTGCCGCTTCGTCTGCGTCATGGCGGTCGCCGATCCCGCTTCCGGTGAGACGAAGACGGCGGAAGGCGAAGTACGCGGCATCGTCGCCGATCGCCCGCGCGGCGAAAGCGGCTTCGGCTACGACCCCATCTTCTGGCTGCCGCACCACTCAGCAACGATGGCCGAGCTACCGGAGCACGAGAAGAATATAATCAGCCACAGGGCGCGCGCCGCCGCCATCGCCCGCCAGACCCTGAAAGAACTACTCCATGCCCACAAAGAAGACGACCCCTCCCACGTCCGCCACTAAGATCGCGGCGCCCGCCGACACACTCGGCCGCCCGCTGCACGACCTGCGCATCTCCGTGACGGACCGCTGCAACTTCCGCTGCCCGTACTGCATGCCAAAGGAAGTTTTCGGCCGCAAGTACAAGTTCTTGCCGCAGACCCAGCTGCTCTCCTTCGAGGAGATCACCCGCCTCGCCGGCATCTTCTCCGCGCTCGGCGTGCGCAAGCTGCGCCTTACCGGCGGCGAGCCGACGATCCGGCGTGACCTGCCGAAGCTCGTGCAGATGCTGGCGGCGGTCGACGGCATCGAAGACCTGGCGATGACAACGAACGCCTCCCGCCTGGCAAAGATGGCCGCCGGACTGCGGAAGGCCGGCCTGGGACGCGTCACAGTCAGCCTCGACTCGCTCGATGACGCGCGCTTCCGGAAGATGAGCGGCGCGGAGTTCTCGGTCGGCGTCGTGCTCGATGGAATCGAAGCGGCGCGCCGCGCGGGGCTGCCGGTCAAGATCAACGTCGTCGTCAGACGCGGCGTGAACGAAGAAGACGCCCTCGCCATCGCGCAACGTTATCGAGGACCGGACTACATCGTGCGCTTCATCGAATACATGGACGTCGGCACCACGAACGGCTGGCGCACGGACGACGTCGTGCCCGCCGCCGAGATCATCGAGACGATCGGCCGCGAGCTGCCGCTGGAAGCGATCGACCCCAACTACCGCGGCGAAGTCGCCCGGCGCTGGCGCTACGCCGACGGCAGTGGCGAGATCGGCGTCATCGCCTCGGTCACGCAGCCATTCTGCGGTGATTGCACGCGCGCCCGCCTCTCCGCCGACGGCCGGCTCTACACCTGCCTCTTCGCGCCCAGGGGTCACGACCTGCGCCAGCTCCTGCGCGACGGCGCCACCAACGAAGAGATCGAAACGTTCCTGCGAGGCGTCTGGTCGCAGCGCACCGACCGCTATTCGGAGGAGCGGACATCGAAGACGCCGGGCGACGACAAAGTCGAGATGTCCTACATCGGCGGATGATCAGCGGATGACAGAAGAAGGCGCGCTCTCACACCTCGACGACGAAGGCCGTCCGCGCATGGTCGACGTCTCCGGAAAGGCGGAGTCGGCCCGCGAGGCGACCGCCCGCGGCAGCGTCTTCATGTCCGCCGAGACGCTGCGCCTCGCCATCGGCGGCAGCAAGAAGGGCGACGTGCTGACGACGGCGCAGATCGCCGGCATCATGGCCGCCAAGCGCACCCACGACCTCGTGCCGCTCTGCCACCCCCTGCCGCTCTCCAACGTCAACGTCGCGCTCCAGCCGGACGACGCACGCGGTACCGTGGAGATCACGGCGACCGTAAGGACAACCGCCCAGACCGGCGTTGAGATGGAAGCGTTGACGGCAGTCAGCGTCGCCGCGCTCACGGTCTACGACATGCTCAAGGCCGCACAGAAAGACATGCGCATCGGCGACATCAGGCTCGTCCGCAAGACCGGCGGCAAGTCCGGCGACTACGAAGCGCCCGCGCCACAAGCGTAGCGTAGCGGAGGCCTTCAGGCCTCCACAGAAGGCCACCCGGCCGCACGACAGCATCGCGAGCGCTAGAGAAATCCTGCCGCGGAGGCCTCCGCGACGGGCCGCATCACGCCTTCGCCTTCGGCGCGGGCTTCTCCGCCAGCCTCCGCAGCCCCGCCACCTCTTCTGCCGTCAGTTCCCGCGTCTTGCCCAGCCGCAGCTGGCCAAGACCGATCCCGGCGAAGCTCTGACGGCGCAAGTCCATCACGTGGTGGCCCAGGTAGGCCATCATCCGCCGGATCATCCGGTTCCGGCCCTCCTTCACCGTGACCTCGATCACCGAGCTACGCTCCCCGCGCGATATGATGCGCGCCTTCGCCGGCGCCGTCATCCCATCCTCAAGCGGTATCCCGCGCTCCACCGCGGCCATGTCCTCCGCCATCGGCCGGCCCTCCACCCGCGCAACGTACACCTTCTCCACCCCCCGCGACGGGTGCGTCAGCCCGAACGCAGTCTCACCGTCGTTCGTGAGCAGGAGCGCCCCCTCCGTGTCGAAGTCCAGCCTGCCCACCGGTTCAACGCGCACGGGCAGGTGCTTGACGAGATCGAGGACCGTCTCCCGGTCGCGCGTGTCGAGGCGACCGGTGATGTAGCCCTTCGGCTTGTTCAGCAAGTAGTACGCCCTCGCCGGCTCGTCCGGCAACGCCCGCCCCTTGATCTCGACGACGTCAGACTCCGGGTCGACAGGCGTCGTCACGACGGCCACCTCGCCGTTGACGGTGACATCGCCGGCGACGATCATCTCCTCCGCCTTTCGCCGCGACGCCACCCCGCGCTGCGCGATCAGCTTCGCCAGCCTCATGAGGCGGACTCCCGCTCGAGGAGCAGCTCAGTGACGGCGCGCAGCGCCTCGTAGGCGTAGACCACGTACTCCAGCGGGTGCAGGTCAAGCGGCTTCATCTTCTCGTCCCGCAGGGCCACCGGGTCCGCGACTTCCATGTCGGCGTCAGGCAACTCGTGGCGCATCTCCAGTTCGTACAGCTCGCCGTCCGGGGCCAGCACGACGCAGCCACGGTCCGGCGACTCCACGGCCCGGGCGTCGATCTCGATCCCGTAAGAGAAGAACGCGCCGGGAAACGGCGGAAACGGATCCAGACGGGCGCAGGCCTCTCCCAGCAAGCGGCGCAGCCGGTCCGCCGCGCGTTCCAGCGCATCGTCGGCTTCGTTCTTGAACTGCAGTGAATCCGGTGCCATGTACCTAAAAGCTCCCTTTATGCTGAGCCTACTTCGCAATTGTGCTAAAATCCGTATATGCCAACGGCACATCTCCACATGCAAACCACCCGCCAGCAGATACTAGACTACCTCCGCCGGCACGGCAGGGGAACCGTCAAAGAGCTCGGCAGCCTCCTCGGGCTCACGTCTACAGGCATCCGCCAGCACCTCACCGTGCTCGAACGCGACAACCTGGTCGAGGCGCGCGAAGAGCGCGGCCGCGTCGGCCGCCCGACGCTCGTCTACTCCATAACATCGACGGCGGACGACCTCTTCCCGAAAGCGTACGACCAGCTCGTCAGCGTCCTGCTTGAGGAGATGCGCGCCACCGCCGGCAACGACCAGCTCTATCAGATACTGCAGCGCGTCGCCCGTCGCCTCGCCGAGCCACACCTGGACGCTGTCGACGGCCGCCCCCTCGGAGAGCGCGTCAAGAGGGCGGCCGACGTCCTCGAGCAACAGGGCTGCGTGGCAGAGGTCTCCCAGGAGGACGACGAGTACCTCATCGACGAGTACAGCTGCCCCTTCCCCAGAGCAGCCGAGCAAGACCGCTCCGTCTGCGCGCTCCACGTCGAGTTCGTGAGCCTGATCACCGACGCCGACACCCGCCTCACACGCAGCCTCCTCCGCGGCGAGTCCGCCTGCACCTACCGCGTGCGCCCGCACGAAATCGCCGGCCAGGACCGCGTCCCCGTCGCCAACTAGCCCCGCCCTGTCCACTAGCCACTGTCCACCGTCCACTCGCATCCCCTGTCACCCGCCCCCGTCCACTAGCCACTGCCCACCGTCCACTCGCATCCCCTGTCACCCGCCCCTGTCCACTAGCCACTGTCCACCGTCCACTCGCATCCCCTGTCACCCGCCCCCGTCCACTAGCCACTGCCCACCGT